>CAXHZO010000031.1:0-11227 GCA_964022095.1 uncultured Arcobacteraceae bacterium | reverse complement strand
AATAGGTTTTTTTCGCTTTGTCAAGGGGTTTTGGCTTAAATTTGGCTTAAGTTTTAGAATTTGGCTCTTTCTTGCCTTTTTACTATACTTATATTGGGTTTTTAGTGATTCATATTATATAAGCTCAAATTTGATAAAATATACTTCTTAAAATAGTTACAAAATCAAAAGGTTTAATAATAATGAGCGAGAGCAAAGATTTTCTACGTGTTATAGTAGAAGAGGATTTAAAATCTGAAAAATATAAAAACGTTATTACAAGATTTCCACCAGAACCAAATGGTTTTCCACATATTGGTCATGCTAAGTCTATTTGTATAAATTTTGGTATTGCACGTGATTATAATGGTTACTGTAATCTTAGAATGGATGATACTAATCCAACAAAAGAAGATACTAAATATGTAGAAGCATTAAAAGATGCAGTTCAATGGCTTGGTTTTAATTGGGGTGAGAATGTTTACTTTACATCTGATTACTTTTCTAAAATATATGATTATGCAATACAACTTATTAAAATGGGGAAAGCATATGTAGATAGCTTAGATGAAGAACAAATGAGAGAATACAGAGGAACTGTAACTGAAGCTGGAAGAAGAAGTAAATTTGCTAATAGAAGTATTAAAGAGAACTTAGAACTTTTTGAAAGAATGAAAAATGGTGAATTTAAAGATGGAGAACATGTATTAAGAGCTAAAATTGATATGAGTGCAGCAAATATGAAAATGAGAGATCCTCTTTTATATAGAATCAGACATGCACATCATTTTAGAGCTGGTAATGAATGGTGTATTTATCCTATGTATGATTTTGCTCATTGTTTATCTGATTATATTGAAGGAGTTACTCACTCTATATGTACTTTAGAGTTTGAAAATAATAGGGATATTTATAACTGGGTGTTAGATACATTAGAATTAAAGCCTCCTAGACCATATCAACATGAGTTTGCAAGACTTGGAATCAACTATACTGTTATGAGTAAAAGAAAACTTTTAGAATTAGTTGAAGGAAGTTATGTAAGTGGTTGGGATGATCCTAGAATGCCTACAATTGCTGGATATAAAAGAAGGGGTTATACACCTGAATCAATTTTAAATTTTTGTGATCAAATTGGAATTGCTAAAGCAAACTCTATGGTTGATGTTTCTCAATTAGAGTTTTGTATTAGAGATGATTTAAATACAAAAGTACCAAGAGTTATGTGTGTACTTGATCCACTTAAAGTAACAATAGAAAATTATGAAGGTAATGAAGAGATTGATGCTTCATACTATCCTCATGACGTGCCAAAAGAAGGGACAAGAAAAATTCCTTTTTCAAAAGAGATTTATATAGAAAAAGAAGACTTTAATGAAACTCCTCCTAAAGGTTATTATAGATTAACTCCTGACCAACCTGTTAGACTAAGACATGGTTATATAATTTCATGTAAAGAGGTTATAAAAGATAAAGAAGGAAATATCACTGAAATAATTGCACAATATCATCCAAATTCAAAAAGTGGAAGTGACACTAGTGGGATAAAAGTAAAAAGTGCAATTCAATGGGTAAGTGGAGAATCTGCAAAAAAAGCAGAAATTAGACTATATGATAGACTTTATAATTGTGAAGCACCACAAGGATTAGAAGATTTAAATCCTAATTCTTTAACTATTATTAAAGATGCTCTATTAGAACCTGCAATAATTGATGAAAAAATTGATGAGCGTTTCCAATTTGAAAGACAAGGTTATTTCTACGCTGATCCTATTGATTATAGTGATGAAAGACCAGTATTTAATAAGATTGTTGGATTAAAAGATTCATGGGCGAAAACAACAAATAAACAAAATAAAAAAGATACTACTAAAATACTAAAAAAAGAGACTAAAGAGTTAATCCATGGTGAAGCTGAACCATTAAGTAATGAACAAAAAGTTCTTTTTGAAAGATACACTAATGAATTAAAATTAAACAGTGAAGTATCTAATATTTTAGCAAGAGATGAGAAACTGTCTTCTTTTTATGAAAAAGCATTAAATGAACTTAATAGCCCTGTTAGTTTAGCTAATATTATTACAAATGATGTAGCTAAAGAACTAAAAGAAAAAAATGAAGCTGAGTTAAAATTTACTGCAGTTGAAATAGCACAATTAATTAAAATGGTAGATGAAGAGATTATTTCAAGTAAAATTGCTAAACAGGTATTTGAACAAATGTCTAATAGTGGTGATAAACCGAAGCAAATTGTTGAAGATAAAGGACTTATTCAAATAAGTGATCCAGGAATAATATCTCCAATAATTGATACAATTATTGAAAAAAACCCTGATAATGTAGAAAAATATAAAGCTGGAAACCAAAAGCTATTTGGATTTTTTATAGGACAAGTTTTAAAAGCTACAAATGGAAAAGCTAATCCAAAAGTAGTAAATGAACTAGTTGGCAAAAAACTAAACTCTTAATCTATAGTATAAACTAGACTTTTGTCTAGTTTATACGCAAAAACACTTCAAAATAAATTGACATGATATTTTTCTTCTGATAAGATAAAAATATGAAGAAGACAATTTTTATCCTATTTATACTTACATCTCATATATTATATGCAAACAACAATTCTATACTATTTTTAGGTGATTCATTAACAGAAGGTTTAGGAGTATCTAAAAAAAATGCATACCCTAATTTAGTGCAAGAATTAATAAACACAAAATTAAACAAACAAGTTAATATAATAAATGGTGGAGTAAGTGGTTCTACGACAAGTGATGGTTTATCAAGACTTAAATGGTATTTAAAGAAAAAGCCTGAGATAGTTTTCATTGCACTTGGTGCAAATGATGGATTAAGAGGTTTGAATTTAAATCAAAGTCAAAAAAATCTTGAATTAATAGTTGATTATGCACTTAAATCAGGTGCAAAAGTATTACTAGCAGGGATGTTAATACCTCCAAATTACGGTCCTGATTATAGTAAGGATTTCAAAAATATTTTTATAAATATAAAAAATAAATATAAATTAAAATATATGCCTTTTTTATTAAAAGGAGTTGCAGGAGTGCAATCTTTAAATCAAGCAGATGGAATACATCCAAATGAAAAAGGTCATAAGATTATGGCAAAAGAAGTATTTGAGTTTTTAAAGGAAGAGTTATAATGTTAAAAATAGATTCACTAAAAAAGTCTTATATTCAAGGTTCTCAGACAGTTGAGATATTTGAAAATTTGAACTTTCATGTAAAAAAAGCTCAAAGAGTTGCTATTATGGGAAAATCTGGTAGTGGTAAATCTACCCTACTTTCATTAATATCTGGAATTATTAAACCAAACAGTGGAGATATACTTCTTGATGATGTTTCGTATAAAAGTATGAAAGAGAGTGATATTAATGATTTTAGAGCAACAAATATTGGTTTTGTTTTTCAAAATTTTCATTTGGTTTCATATTTAAATGCTTTAGAAAATGTAATGCTTCCTGCAAAGGTTTGTAATATTTCCAATCCTAAAGAAAAAGCAATTGAACTTTTAAAAAGTGTTGGATTAGAGCATAGGATTGATCATTTACCCTCACAATTAAGTGGTGATGAAAAACAAAGAGTTGCAATTGCAAGAGCACTTATTCATAATCCTAAAATTATATTAGCAGATGAACCAAGTGGTAACTTAGATGAAGAGACTGGTATTGCAGTTATGGATAAGCTTTTTGAGTTAATCAAAAAAAATAATACAACATTAATTTTAGTTACTCACTCAAAAGAAGTTGCAGCAAGATGTGAAGAAACTTATGAGTTAATATCAGGGAATCTATCTAAATGTTGATAGTAGAACTTGTTTCAAAAGCATTAAAGCGTTCAAAATCCTTTAGTTTTATATTTATTTTAAATTTTTGTTTAGCTATTGCTTCACTTTCATATTTACAATTTTTTAAAGGAAGTATTGATACTTCACTTGATGCTAAAGCAAAAAGTCTACTTGGAGCTGATATTGTAATCTCTTCGAGATTTCCAATAAGTGATAAACAAAAAGAAAATATAAAAAATAGTGTTCCACAAATAAAAGCTTATGATGAAGGAATATCAACTATAAGTATGGTTGCTTCATCAAATAGAGCTAGACTTATGGAACTTGTACAAATAAATGAAGGCTTTCCTTTTTATGGTGGATTAGAGTTTGAAGATAAGTCAAAATATCCATTTGGTGAAAAACTACCTAAAAAGAATGAAGTTTGGGTATATCAAGAAGTTTTAGATTTGCTTGGTTTAAAAAAAGGGAATGACTTAAAAATAGGAAGTAAAACCTATACCATTAAAAAAGTCATATCAGAAGATTCACTAAAAACAGTTAGTTTTAGTGGATTTATGCCAAAAGTATATTTAAGTAGTGAAGGTTTAAAAAGAAGTGAACTTTTAAAATTTGGTTCAACGGCAAGATATAAATTAAATTTTTTATTTGAAGAAAATCTTAGTAACGAGAAATTAGAGTTACTTGAAGAGAGTTTAGAAAAAAAGTTTGATAGAACACTAAGAGTGCTTTCTCCAAATGATGGAAGGGATAGACTTCTTCGAGTTTTAAACTTCCTTACAAACTTTTTATCTTTAGTTTCATTGATATCATTTTTCTTAGGTTTAGTTGGACTTATATATTTATATTCTGGATTTTTAAGAAAACACCAAAATGATATTACTATTTTAAGTGATATTGGAGTTAATAAAAAGACTCTTATTTATACTTATTTGCTTCATTTATTTGTTTTAATATCAATATCAAGCGTAATTGTATTTTCATTTATCGCTTTATCTTCTCAGTTTATTGGTCCTATTATTCAAAAATATATAGATTTTAATTTTGATTTTTCACTTGATTATATATTCTTTTTAAAATCTGCAGTTATCCTTTTTGTACTTAGTTTAAGTATTGGACTTCCACTAATACTACCATTGCTACAAACAGAGAAAAGAAGTTTTACAAAGCTAGTTTTAGGGTTTATTCCATTTGTACTTATATTACTTTTATTATCTCATTTTGTAACACCTGCAAGAAATATTGGATTATTTTTTGCCTTGGCGGTTCTTGTGTTAATTGTTGTTTTATTTTTAATTGGTTCGTTTATATTAAAAAAGTTTGATTTTTCTGGGCATACAAATAATCTTGCATTATCACTTGCTTTAAAAAATATTACTAGACAAAAAAGAACTTCGATTACACTATTTAGTGCAATTTTACTTTGTAGCGCCTTTTTCAGTCTTATTCCACAAGTTGGCTCTTCACTTTCAAATGTATTAGGTCAAAGTGTTCAAGATAGACCAAGATTTTTTGTTGTCGATGCGAAAGAAGAACAACTAAGTGATATTACAAAGCAAGTTGAAAATATGGGTGCAAAATTAGAAAATACTGCACCAATGATTAGAGCAAGAATCATAAAAATAAATGGAAAAGATCAAGAAGAGTTAGATTCTAAAGATAATAATGCAAGAAATGCAGCAGTTAATTTATCATATAGAAGCAAATTGAAGAAAAGTGAGCAAATAGTTCAAGGAAGAGACTTTAGTGGAGATTATGATTCACCAGATTTTTCAAAACCAATTGAATTAAGTGTTGAGCAAAGATATGCATCAAGAAGAGGTATAAATTTAGATGATAAAATAGTATTTGATATCTTAGGATTAGAACTTGAAGCAGTAGTAGTAAATATAAGAACTGTTAAATGGACGGAGTTTACTCCAAACTTCTTTTTAATATTACAAGAAGGTGCAATAGATGATGCACCTAAAACTATGCTTGCAACTATTTCTACAGGAGATTATGATGCTTCTAAAATGCTTTTAAATTTAACAGATAGTTTTCCTTCACTTACAGTTATTGATGTAAAAAGTCTGTTTGAGTCATTTGCAAATATTGTTAAAGATGTAACTTCAATAACTGATAAAATGAGTTTATACTCTATTACTATTGGATTACTTATGAGTTTTATAATTATTCAATATCAAATGAACTTACAAAAAAACAATATCTTAAGACTTAAAATGATTGGAATAAAAAATAAAACTATTAAAAACTCATTTTTATTGGAGTTTGGACTTATATCTTTTAGTGCTAGTAGTTTAGGAATTATACTTGGAAGTATAGGTTCATATTTTATTAGTGATTTACTTTTTGAATCCTATTGGGATTTTAGAGCTGATATTTTGATTCTTTACTTTTTATTAATACCAATTTTGACTATTTTAGTAGTAAATTTATTTACATCTAAAATCATACACCAAAAAGAAAACGTTCTTTTTGGGGAATAAAATCAAGGATATAATGATTATGAATGAAAAAATAAAACAAAATATAAAGACATTTGATGAGTTTGCAAAAGCAAATGATTACTCTTTTGTAAATGAACTAAATTGTGATCCTGAGTCACAAAATAATGGAGATAATAAATCGCCAAGAGAAGTTTTTAGTGGACATTATGTAAATGTTGAATCAACACCAATAAAAGACCCAATATATATTTCTCATAGTGAAGAATTTTTTAAAGAGTTAGGTTTATCAAATGAGCTAATAAAATCAGATGATTTTATAAAAATGTTTTCTGGTGATTTATCTAATATTTCAAAACCTTTGAGAGACAAAGGTTGGGCAACTGGGTATGCACTATCTATTTATGGAAGAGAATATTATGCTCAATGTCCATTTAATACAGGAAATGGCTATGGTGATGGTAGAGCAATTTCTATACTTGAAGCAGTTTTAAATGAAAAAAGATGGGAATTTCAACTAAAAGGTGGAGGAAGAACACCATATTGTAGAGGTGCAGATGGACGTGCAGTTTTAAGATCAAGTGTTCGTGAGTTTTTAGCACAAGAGCATATGCACGCTCTTAAAATACCAACTTCAAGATCATTAACTCTGTTTACATCACAAAAAGAGCAAGTGAATAGACCATGGTTTAAAGATGGTTCTTACTCAAAGGATCCTGAACTAATGATTGAAGAAGATGTAGCAATAACTACTAGAGTTGCACCTTCATTTATTAGAGTTGGACAAATTGAACTATTTGCAAGACGCGCTAGAAAAAATGAACATCAAAAAGCATATGAAGAGTTAGAAAAAATTGTTTTACATCTAATAGATAGAGAGTATAGTGAAGTAATTGATAAAAAATTACCATTAGAGGATAAAGTAATCTTACTTGCACTTGAGTTTCAAGATCGTTTAACATCACTAATTGCAAATTGGATTAGAGTTGGTTATTGTCAAGGTAACTTTAATAGTGATAATTGTGCAGCAGGTGGATTTACACTTGATTATGGTCCATTTGGTTTTATGGATGTATTCGATCCTAAATATCAATCTTGGACTGGAGGAGGATTACACTTTTCATTTTTAAATCAGCCTCAAGCAGCACAAGAAAACTTTAAAATGTTTTGCAGTGCTTTAAAAACATTAGTTATTTCATCAAGTCAAACTGTTCAAAGAATTGAAGAGATTTATGATGATTTTCCTAATATTATGCAATCAAAAATGAAAAAAATGTGGAGTAGTAAATTAGGAATTAGTGAATTTGAGCCTAAATTGTTTAATGAACTTATTGATCTTATGTTAGAAACTTCTGTTGACTATACAATATTTTTTAGAGAACTTTCAAATATTCCAAATGATATTACACCTCTTACAAAAAGTTTTTATAAAGAATCATTTGAAAATGAAGCTATAAAATTAAGATGGAAGAGTTGGTTTAAAAACTGGAAAACGAAAGTTACTGCAACATCAAATGAAATGAAACAAGTTAATCCAAAATATACATTAAGAGAGTGGTATTTAGTTTCTGCATATAAAAGTGCAGAGAATAAGGATTACAGTGTTCTAAGAGAGTTACAAGAAATCATGATAAATCCATATGCTGAACAATCTGAGAAAATAGAAGATAAGTATTATAATAAAAAGCCTTCAGACTTTTTTGGAATTGCAGGGATATCCCATGTTAGTTGTTCATCATAAAAAGATTAGTTAAGTACTAATCTTTTTTTAAATCTTTAATCACCTGGTAAGCTTGATTTATTTCTTGAGTTTTTGAAGTTGCTTCTTCCATATATTTTTCATCTTTATCTTGTGAACTTATAATATCTGGATGGTATTCTCGAATTAGTTTTCTATATGCTTTTTTAACAGTGTTCATATCATCAGTTTCTTTTACACCTAAGATTTCATAAGCTTTATTTGGTGTCATAGATTGCTGATTATTTTGCATCTTTTGTTGTAAGCCACTTACAATAGAATCATAAACTTGTGAAGAGATATTTAATTCACCTGCAATTTCTCTTAAAATCTTCTCTTCATCACTACTTATACCACTATCAATAATAGCAAGTTGAATTAGAAAAGTAATAAACTGTCTTCTTTTTAAAATACTTTTTCCAAGTAAATTATTTAATGATTTTGCAATTTCTTTTGTATCATCAAGTCTTTCTTTTTCTTCATTAAAAATTTCTTTCATAAAAGCTCTTGTTTTTTCTTTTTCATCAAAAACTTTTGAGATATCATCAAACATCATTCCAATAAGCTGAGCTTCTAATTCATCTACTCTTCCATCTGCCTTTGCAACTTTTGCAACTAAAGCAATAAAATGGCCTAAATGACTTTCTCTAAATAATTCTTTTGAGCCTGATAGTTTATTTAACTTTTTTCTTGCATAGTATTTATATAATTTAAATCCTACAATTAGTGATGCTATTACTCCAAGAGTAATAAAGGTATTTACTATAAATGTGTAATAAAGTATAGTTAATAATATTGCTATAAATACCCATTTTTTTATGTTCATGTCATAATCCCATTTTTTAATTTATTAAATTATATCTTCTTTAACTTATATTGAATATAGATTTTAGTTATCACCAAAATTCGCAAAAGCAGTTTCTATACTAGGAATATTTTTATAACTAGTTTTTGATAATCTTACATTTTTTGTTTTTAAATCACAAACAGCAAGTTTAAAACTAGAACCCATAAAAGGCTCTACTGCACAAATTATTTTATCTTCAATTTGACGTGTAGCATAAATAGTACCTTGTAATGAATTGAAAAAATATTTAGGATAAGTTAGAGGTGTTATTTCAACAATATCTATAGCTTCTTGGTTATCCAACGTTTGCACTATATCATTAGCATCTTCATAACTATCAAACTGAATACACCAGTCATCAAAAATTTTATTAAAATGTTCTAAATCTTCATCTAGAAATCCACCAGCTAATGATTGTAAAGCAAAAATTGACAAAAAGATACCTTTTAAATATATATAATTTTAAAAAATGATTTTAACATATATTTTTACAAACTTCTTGAAAATAAGCTTTAAATCTATTTTTGTGAGTAAGATAAGGGAAGAGTAATTATAAACTCTGCGCCTTTATAAAAAGATCCATTATATTCAAAGTTAACATTTTGAGCTGATACGAAACCTTGCATACCTTTAGTAATAAGATTATAAATTATACTTAAGCCTAATCCAGTGCCTTTAGATTGATATTTTGTAGTAAAGTAAGGTTCAAATATCTTAGGTAGAATATCTTCTTTAATACCACCTGCATTATCTTTAAATTTAATGATAATGTTACTATCACTTTTAAAAAGTTCTATAAATAGATATTTTTCATTGTATTGAGAATTTTTCAGTGCATCTTTTGTATTATTGAATATATTCATAAAACATTGAATTAATTCGTTTGGATATCCTTCTAAATCTATAAAAATTTTATTGTTTCTTATAAGTTTAATCTCATATTTTTTTAACGATGGCTCTATCAAGTTTAAAAAGCTATTAATAGTACTATTAATATCAAATTTAATTAATTTTCTATCATTCTTTATAAAATTTGTAAAATCATCAATTGTTTTAGATAAATATTGTGCATTATCATTAATAGTATTACATACTTTTTCAAACTCTTCAGAAGTAAGATTATTGTATTTATTTAATAAAAGCATACCAGTAACACCTGATGAAATTACAGAAAGTGGTTGTCTCCATTGATGACTAATATTTCCAATCATTTCTCCCATTGATACAAGTTTAGTTTGTTCATAAATGATTTTCTCTTGTTTTAAAAACTTTTTAAGACTATTGTTCTTTTCAATTGCAATTGATGAAATATATGCGTAGGTTTCAATTAAAGTTATTTCAAAACTTGATGGTTTTTTATGATAATTTGAATACATTGCAAAAGTACCAACTACTTCATTATTTGAGATTAAAATGGGTTCTGACCAACAAGAGTGCAAATTTGCCTTAGTAGTTAAATCTAAAACAGTAGACCAATTTTCATGAGTATCAATATTATCAATAATTACTCTTTTTTTATTATAAGCTGCTGAACCACATGAACCCACTTTATCACCAATTTCTATTCCATCAATTGCTTTATTATAAAACTCCGGTAAGCTAGGAGCACAAGCACTATACAACCTATTTTTAGTATCATCAAGTAACAAAATAGAACATTTGATATTTAAGTTCTTTGATTCTGCAAGAGTTACTATTTTATTTAAAGTCTTATTCAAATCTACTTCTTTAGCAATATACTCTAATAATATTTTAGTATCATTTTTTATAATTTCTAAGTTCTTTTGTTTTGTAATATCTTTTGCAATACAAAAAATAGCTATAACTTCATTTTTATCATTAAAAATAGGAGATTTTGTAGTTTCAAAATAATAAACATCATCATTTTTTTTAATCAGTTCATTAAATGTATTTGTAGTTTTATTATCAATAACAAGATTATCTTTTTGTGTGACACTTTTTGCAGTTTCTTCTACAAAAAAATCAAAATCTGTTTTACCTATAATGTCTTCTTCTTTTTTATTGATAAACTCTATAAATCTTTTATTTGCATGAATAATTACTCCATTTATGTCTTTTATAAAAACTACATCAGGAATTAAATCAATTGATAATGGGTATTCACTTAAAGAATAATTTTTTAACATAAATTATTATAGCTAATTTAAATTTAATAAGATTTGTCAGCAAAAAAAAGGCAAAAAAAAAGCTTCTAGATAAAAGAACCAATGTTCAAATATCTAAAAGCTTTTTAATGGCTCCGGCACCTGGATTCGAACCAGGGACCAAATGATTAACAGTCATCTACTCTACCACTGAGCTATGCCGGAATTAGTTTTAGTTTTTAATTTAAATTAGTGGCTCCGGCACCTGGATTCGAACCAGGGACCAAATGATTAACAGTCATCT
>CAXHZO010000030.1:0-12928 GCA_964022095.1 uncultured Arcobacteraceae bacterium | reverse complement strand
AAGAAAAAGCTCCTGGAATCATGGCTAGAAAATCAGTTCATGAACCATTACAAACAGGTATTAAAGCAATTGATGCACTAGTTCCAATCGGAAGAGGGCAAAGAGAGCTTATTATTGGAGATAGACAAACTGGTAAAACTACAGTTGCTATTGATACAATTCTTAACCAAAAAGGTGAAGATGTAATTTGTATTTATGTTGCAATTGGTCAAAAATCATCTTCAGTAGCTTCTGTTGTTAGAACTTTAGAAGACGCAGGCGCAATGGATTATACAGTAGTAGTTAACGCTGGTGCTTCTGATTCTTCTGCATTACAATTCTTAGCTCCATATACTGGTGTTACAATTGGTGAGTATTTCAGAGATAACGCTAAACACGCATTAATTATCTATGATGATTTATCAAAACATGCAGTTGCATATAGAGAAATGTCTTTATTATTAAGAAGACCTCCAGGTAGAGAAGCTTACCCAGGGGATGTATTCTATCTACACTCAAGATTATTAGAAAGAGCTGCTAAAATGTCAGATGAGAAGGGTGCTGGTTCTATGACTGCATTACCAATCATTGAAACTCAAGCGGGAGATGTTGCAGCTTACGTTCCAACAAATGTAATTTCTATTACAGATGGACAAATTTTCTTAGAAACTAATCTTTTCAACTCAGGTATTAGACCAGCGATTAACGTAGGTTTATCTGTATCAAGAGTTGGTGGTGCTGCACAAATTAAAGCTACTAAGCAAGTTGCTGGTACTTTAAAATTATCATTAGCACAATATAGAGAACTTGAAGCATTTGCACAATTCGCATCAGACTTAGATGAAGCTACTAGAAGAGAATTAGAGCTTGGTCAAAGAATGGTAGAAGTATTAAAGCAAGGTGTAAACAAACCATTAGTTATCGAAAAGCAAGTTGTAATTATTTATGCTGGTACTAAAGGGTACTTAAATGATGTAGCTGTTTCTGATGTAGTTAAATTTGAAAGTGAGTTACATGCTTACTTTGAACAAAAACATCAAAACATCTTAGATGCAATTAAGTCAAAACAAAAAATTGATGATGAGACTGAAGCTGAGTTAAAAGCAGCATTAGAAGAGTTTAAAACAGTTTTTAACGCTAAGTAAGGATTGCTCACATGGCTAACTTAAAAGAGATTAAATTAAAAATTGGAAGTGTAAAAAACACTCAGAAGAC
This sequence comes from uncultured Arcobacteraceae bacterium, assembly GCA_964022095.1. Classification (GTDB taxonomy): domain Bacteria; phylum Campylobacterota; class Campylobacteria; order Campylobacterales; family Arcobacteraceae; genus Malaciobacter_A. The sequence continues at coordinate 11,734 of CAXHZO010000030.1, read as the reverse complement.
AACTAAAGCTATGAAGCTTGTATCTTCTGCAAAACTTACTAGAACTAGACAATTGTCTGAGCAAGCTAGAAGTTATGCAGGTAAGATAAATGATGTTCTTTCTGATATCGCACATCAAGTTAGCAAAGTTCAAGACGAAGGAAATATTGGAAGAGCATTTGTACAAAATGATAATCCAAAAACTGTAGATATCGTTTTCGTTACTGCAGATAAGGGACTTTGTGGTGGTTTTAATATGGCAACAATTAAAACTGTTAATAAATTAATTGAAGAGTACACATCAAAAGGTGCTAATGTTAGACTTAGAGCTGCAGGAAGAAAGGGAGTTGACTTCTTCTCTTTCCAAGGTCAAGAGTTAGAACAAAAGGTAAGTGATTTATCTTCTGCACCAGATTATGACAAAGCTGCTGATTTTATTGACAGTGCTGTAAAAAGTTTCCAAGATGGTGAAACTGATAAAGTAATTCTAGTTCATAATGGATTCTTAAATATGTTAACACAAGAGATTAGAATAAGAGAATTGTTACCAATTAGCTTATCTGCTGTTGAGTCAACTGATAATGAATCTATGTTAGAAATAGAACCACTTGATGATGAGAATGAAGTATTAGAAGAGTTAACAGAAAAATATATTGACTTTAATATGTATTTTGCACTAATTGATTCATTAGCTGCTGAACATTCTGCAAGAATGCAAGCAATGGAAGCTGCTACGAACAACGCAAAAGATAGAGTTAATACATTAACTGTAGAATACAATAAAGCTAGACAAGCTGCAATTACAACTGAGCTGATAGAAATTATCAGTGGTGTTGAAGCATTAAAATAATTTAAAGGAGCTGCCCGTATGAAAGGTAAAGTTATTCAGGTAATGGGTCCTGTTGTTGACGTAGAGTTCGACGGATATTTACCAGAAATTAATGAAGCAATCGAAGTTACATTAGCTGACGCTAATGCTGACAGATTAGTTTTAGAAGTTGCTGCGCACATTGGTGATAGTAGAGTAAGAACTATTGCTATGGATATGACTGAAGGTTTAACAAGAGGACAAGAGTGTGTTGCTACTGGAGGACCTATCAAGGTTCCAGTTGGTGAAGAAGTATTAGGAAGAATTTTCAATGTTATTGGAGATCCAGTTGATGAAGGTGCTCCAGTTTCTGAAGATGCACCAAGATGGTCAATTCACAGATCTGCACCTTCATTTGAAGAGCAATCTACAAAAACTGAAATGTTCGAAACTGGTATCAAAGTAGTTGACTTATTAGCACCATATTCAAAAGGTGGTAAAGTTGGACTATTCGGTGGTGCTGGTGTTGGTAAAACAGTTATTATTATGGAGTTAATCCATAACGTTGCATTCAAACACTCAGGATACTCAGTATTCGCAGGTGTTGGTGAAAGAACAAGAGAAGGTAATGACCTTTACTACGAAATGAAAGATTCTAACGTACTTGACAAAGTTGCATTATGTTATGGTCAAATGAGTGAGCCTCCAGGTGCAAGAAATAGAATTGCATTAACAGGTCTTACAATGGCAGAGTACTTCAGAGATGAAAAAGGTCTTGATGTATTAATGTTCGTTGATAACATCTTCAGATTTGCACAATCAGGTTCTGAAATGTCAGCACTATTAGGAAGAATTCCTTCAGCTGTTGGTTACCAACCTACATTAGCAAGAGAAATGGGAGCTTTACAAGAGAGAATTACTTCTACTAATAAAGGTTCTATTACTTCTGTTCAAGCAGTTTATGTACCAGCGGATGACTTAACTGACCCTGCTCCTGCTTCTGTTTTTGCTCACTTAGATGCAACTACAGTACTTAATAGAAAAATTGCTGAAAAAGGTATTTACCCAGCAGTTGATCCATTAGATTCAACTTCAAGAATCTTAAATGCAGACATTATTGGTCAAGAGCATTATGACACTGCTAGAGGTGTTCAATCAGTATTACAAAAATACAAAGATTTACAAGATATTATTGCAATTCTTGGTATGGATGAATTATCTGAAGCTGACAAACTAGTTGTTTCTAGAGCAAGAAAGATCGAAAGATTCTTATCTCAACCATTCTTCGTTGCTGAAGTATTTACAGGAAGTCCAGGTAAATACGTTGAGTTAAAAGACACTATTGAAGGATTCCAAGGAATCTTAAGTGGTAAATATGATGACATTCCAGAAATGGCATTCTATATGGTTGGTGGTATGGATGAGGCTTTAGCAAAAGCTGAAAACATGAAATAATTAACCATTAAGGCGTAACATGGATACAATTAAATTATCAATTGTTACACCAAATGGAGAGATTTTTAATGATGAAGTGAAAACTGTAACTTTACCTGGAAAAGAGGGTGAATTTGGGGTTTTACCAGGACACTCATCATTAGTTTCTTCGTTAACTGTTGGTGTAATTGTAATTGAAGGAAAAAACTCTACTGAAGCTGTTGCTATTAATTGGGGACATGTAAAAGTAGATGAGAAAACTGTAGATGTATTAGCAGATGGTGCTATTGCATTAACATCAGGGTCTGACTCTGAGATAGCTAAAAATATTGATGCTGCTAAAGACTTAGTTAAATCTGTACAAGATTCTAACATTTCTGTTGCATCAGTTGAAGCAAAAATTAATTCATTCGCGTAAGAAAGCTTATGACAAACACAATACTAAATTACTTAAGTAACAGTAGTGCTATAACTTACATAGTTTTAGCGCTATTGTCGCTTTATCTTATTATTACTTTCTGGATTTTTTTATATAGATACTTCGCACTAGCTTCAATGCTTAAAAATGAAGAAAAATCTTTAGAATCATTAACTTCAAGAGATTCATCATTTTCACCATTATCACAACTAAACAAGTGTACAAATGGGATTAAGTCAAAAGAGTTATTAAATGCATGCGAAATCAGTATAATTAAAGATGCAAGTAGCGGAATTTCATGGTTAGCAATTATCTCTTCAACATCACCATTTATTGGTTTATTTGGTACCGTAGTTGGAATACTTGAGTCATTTGCTAAATTTTCAAGTCATAGTAAAGTTGGTTTTTCAGTTATAGCACCTGCTATTTCAGAAGCTTTAGTGGCAACTGCAGCTGGAATCTTTGTAGCAATTTTTGCATATACATTCCACCAAGTTATTACTAGAAAAGTATACGAACTTAACACATATTTGAAGGCTCAATCTGAAATATTAATAGCTAAGGGTTAATCTGTGTACGATTTTAATCAAAAACCAGATTTAAACATTACCCCATTAGTTGATATTATGCTAGTACTACTAGCAATTTTAATGGTTACTGCCCCTGTAATTGAATTTGAAGAACCAATTAATCTTCCAAAAGGAAGTAAATCTCAACAGGTTCAAAACTTCAAAAAAATTGATATATTTATTACAAAAGATAGAGTTGTAAAGATAAATAAAAAAAATGTTCAAATTGATAATTTTCCAGATAGTTTTTTACTATTTACAAAAGGAAAAGATCAAAAAACTCCAATTCATATTAGAGCGGACAAAGATTTACGTTATGATGATATTATGTTTGTATTAAAATCAGTTAAAGAAGCAGGCTTTTTTAAAGTTGCATTAGTAACAGATGGATAGTGGATGCAAAATAAATCATCTTTTTTATTCTCCGGAATACTATCTATTTCTTTTTATATTCTTATTTGTTTTTTATTTATTTATTACGTTGCAAGTCCAAAAGCAAAAACTTACACAATCAAAAGTGAAGCCACTGTTTTAGAATTAGATGTAATAGTTGAAAAAAGTGATAAAAAAAGAGTACAAAAAAAAGTAGATAAAATTGTCGAAAAGAAACAAGAAGTTGTAAAAGAGACTTCTCAAGCTGCCGAAAAGAAACCAGATTTAAAATCATTATTTGGAAAAGTAAAAATTAAAGAGACAAAAGTTAGCAAAAAAGAAGTTAACAATGTCAAAAAATCTTCAGATCCAAAAAGATATAAAGCAAAATTTGAAAAACAAAAAAAATCAACAAACCTAAAATTAGATAGCTTATTAAAAGATACAAAAACAACTACAAATACTACATCTAAAAGTTCTAGTAAAAAAGGTGAAACTAATGAGTACTATTCTAAAGTTAGAGCATTACTTGATAAGTTTGTACCTACAACTAGAGAAGAAAACTTGAAATCAGTAGTTTTAGTAATTATTGATTCAAGGGGAAGGTTTGATTATAGAATTGTATCATCTTCAAACAATACAAATTTTGATGAGTCTTTAAAAGCTTTTTTAGATGAACAAAAAAGTATAATATATCCTAAACCAAAAAAGAACAAAACTTTAAAAATAAATGTTGATTTTAAATCAGAAGGATAATAAATGTTTAGATTTTTAATAATTATAAGTATATTTACAAGTTTTTTATTTGCTGAAGTTGATGCAAAACTAGAAATTGTAAAAAAAGCAAATACATTACCAAAAGTAGTAGTATCAGTTGCAACAAATAGTGCAGAGACTCTTACATTAGCTAAAATTAAAAATATTTTAGAAAAAGATTTAACTGTTAGTGGGCATTTTGAAGTAATAAAAAATGTTGATTCTCAAATAAACTATGAAGATATTCCAGATGTATTAACTCTTTCAAATGAGGGAATTGATTTATATATTAATTTACATGCAAAAACAGATGCAAGTGGAGAGTATACATTAAATACAAAACTGTTTGATTTAAATGCAAAATCAATGGTTCAAGAGAAGTATTTCAAAACATCTCAATCTAATAGATATCCATTTTTAGCGCATAGAACAGCAATTTCAGTGAATGATTTTTTCCAAGCGCCAAGTATTGAGTGGATGGATAAATTTGTAGTTTTATCTTCATATGTAGGACCTGGGCAAGCAAATATTATGATAGCTGATTATACTCTAAGTTATAAAAAGACTATTGTAACAGGTGGTTTAAATATATTCCCAAAATGGGCTAATAATGATAAAAAAGAGATTTACTACACATCATATAATTATGATAAACCAACATTAGTTAAACTAAATATTTTCAATAGAAAAAGAAGTATTATTATGCAATCAGATGGAATGATAGCTTGTAGTGATGTTTCTAATGATGGTTCAAAACTATTAATTACAGCAGCTCCAAATGCTCAACCTGATATTTATTTATATGATGTTGCATCAAAAAATAAAAAAAGAGTAACAAAATATAGTGGTATAGATGTTGGTGGACAATTTATTGAAGATGATAATAGAATAGTATTTGTATCAAATAGACTTGGCAATCCTAATATTTTTGCAAAAAGTATTAATGGTACTGGTGTAGAAAAATTAGTATATCACAGTAAGAATAACTCTTCTGTTACTACATTTGAAAACAATATTGTTTATAGTAGTAAAGATAAAGATAATGAATTAGGAGGTAGAACTTTTAATTTATATTTAATGTCAACAATATCACAAGACTTAACTAGACTTACAGCAAGTGGAATAAATCAATTTCCAAAGTTTTCACCTGATGGTCAATCTTTATTATTCATTAAAAATTACAAAGGTGTAAGTTCAGTTGGTATTATTAGACTTAACTTTAATTCTAGTCATCTTTTCCCTTTAAGAGGTGGAAAAATACAGTCAATAGATTGGTAATAATAGATTAAAAGATAATCTTTTATTAAGTTTTGATTGAGTAAAATGAATTCAAATTTTAATTTTCAAGGATATCTTTATGAGAAAACTTAGCATTTACTCTTTATTAGTTGCTTCTGTATTATTTACTACTGGTTGTAGTGAAAAAAATGTTGACATGAATGTTGATAATAAAGTAGTTGAAGAAACATCTGAAACTGCTTTAAACAATATTCCAGATACTAATATCAACGAAATTACTGATGGAAGCTTTTCTATGGGTGAAAAAACTGATGCAGGTGTTTATTATATGATCAATGGTAAAAAAGTATTTATTGATAATATTTACTTCGGGTTTGATAAATATAACTTAGCTGGTACTGAAAAAGAAAAAGCAATGAACAATGCTTCTAAATTATCAGCAGTAAATTCTGCAGCTACTGTAAAAGTTTCTGGTAACACAGATGAATGGGGTACGGATGAATACAATTATGCATTAGGTCTTAAAAGAGCTAAAGCTGTAAAAGATGTATTAAGTACAAATGGTGTAACTGCTAATATTTCTTTAGTTTCATTAGGTGAGAGTAATCCAGTATGTACTACTAAAAACTCTGCTTGTTGGCAAAAAAATAGAAGAGTTGAACACACTCTAATCAAATAGTTTCTATGAATAAATATATTCTAGCATTATTATTTGCTAGCTCATTAACCGTAGCCGAAGAGGTTTCGGTTTTTGGAGCTGGTAATTTAGACTCAAAAAACCCATATGGTTTAAATTCATCTGAAAAACATATTCTAAAAAATCAAAAAAATATTAATAATTTATCTTCACAAGTTACTGATTTAAATTCATTAATTAATACTTTGAATAAAAGATTAGAAGGTTTAGAATCAATTTATGAAGGTGATTCTTCTAAATTAAATGAAACAGTTCTAAAGATGAAAAAAATCATGGAAAAAGTTGATATGTCTTCTGATTTGGCAACTAAGAACCAAGAAGAAACAAATGAAATAAAATCAGTTTCAGAACAGTTATTAAATATGAAAGCTGAAACAGATAAAGAAGTTAGAAATAGTATTGCAACTTTAAGAAGAGCCGTTTCAAAAGTTTCAAAGCTAGTTAATAAAATTAATTCTGAATATGTTTCATCTGACGAATTAAAGAAAAATATGAGTCAATTTGTGACTCGAAAAGAGTTTGAAGAGTTAAAAAAAAACATTGGAGCAACAACTAAAAAAGTAAGCGCTAATGTAAGTTCTCCTTCTCAAAGTACTAGTAGTACGACATCTTCTTCAGTTGATGAAGATGATTTATCAACTAGTGCAAAAAGAGCAGCTTATATGGCAAAAGCAAAAGAAGAGTATGGAAGAAGATACTTTACTGGAGCTATTCCAAAGTTTGAAAAACTAGCTGAGGCTAAATACAAACCAGCTGAGAGTAATTATTACTTAGGTGAGATGTGGTTTGTAAGAAAAGATTATGAAAAAGCAATTGGCTATTTCAAAAAATCTGCAATCTTATATGATAAAGCAGATTGGATGCCTACATTGTTACTTCATAGTGCAATTTCATTTGAAAAATTGAATGATAAAGAAAATGCTAAAAGTTTTTATGCTACTTTAGTGGACTTGTACCCTAGTACAAATGAAGCTAAGGTTGCAAAGAAAAATTTAAAAAATTTATAAATTATAAGGAAAAAATATGAACAAAGTAATTGGTATTGAATATACATTAAAAGACGCAAATACAGGTGAACAATTAGATACAAACGTTGGTCAAGCTCCATTAGAGTTTGTTTCAGGAAAAGGTCAAATTATTCCAGGTTTAGAGTCTAAATTAGTAGATATGAGTGAAAATGACAAAGCAGATGTTTTAGTTGAAGCTAAAGATGCTTATGGTGAGTATAATGAAGAAGCAATGCAAACTTTACCAAAAGAGCAATTTGCAGGTATTGAATTAACAGAAGGTATGTCATTATATGGAACTGGTGAGCAAGGTGAAACTGTACAAGTTGTAGTTAAATCTTTCACTGATGAAGAAGTAACTATTGATTATAATCATCCAATGGCTGGTAAAACATTAATGTTCTCTGTTTCTGTATTATCTTTTAGAGAAGCTACTGAAGAAGAAGCACAAACTGGTGTTGTTGGTGGAATGGCTGCTATGGGTGGCGGATGTTGTGGTGGTGGTTCACAATCACAAGGTGCTGATGAAGGTGGATGTTGTTCAACTGAGCCTGCACAACCACAAAACCATGGTGGATGTGGTTGTCACTAATCTTTTAAGATTACAACACACATTAATTAATTTAATTACTTTTTGCCCAAGTGTATTTTTACACTTGGGCAAAATTATTTATAAGAGTTAATATTTTAGCTTTTATTAATGGTTTAGAGTAACTCTAATTTATTAAAAATTTTACTAAAAGGTATTAAATATGAAAAAAATTGCTTTTATTTTTCCAGGACAAGGAAGTCAAAAAGTTGGAATGGGAAAAGATTTTTTTGAAAATAGTGATATAGCAAAAGAGATGATCTCAGCTGCAAGCAAGAGATTAAATATTGATTTTGAAAAGTTACTATTTGAAGAAAATGAAGATTTAGGTAAAACTGAATTCACACAACCTGCAATTTTATTAGTAAGTTCAATTGCTAATGCACTTTTCAAAGAAAAATGTGATATCGCTCCACAATTTGTATTAGGACACTCTTTAGGTGAATTTTCTGCATTAGTTGCAGCTGGTGCAATTGATTATTTAGATGCAATTGAATTAGTTCATAGAAGAGGTTTATTTATGACTGAAGCTTGTGCTGGTGGTGGTGCTGGAATGATGGCTTTAGTTGGACTTGATGATTCAGTTGTTGAAAAAATTTGTGAAGAGCAAAGAGAAGCTGGAAAAAAAGTTTGGCCAGCAAATTATAACATGGATGGACAATTAGTATTAGCAGGATTAAAAGCTGATTTAGAATCACTTGTTGATACATTTAAAGATGCTGGTGCTAAAAGAGCATTAGTTCTTGATATGAGTGTTGCAAGTCACTGTGAATTACTTGAAAGTGCAGTTGGTAACTTAACTCCATATTTACAAGAGTACTTAAATGACGAATTTATTAGTGTAATTTCAAACGTTAGTACAGAAAGCTATACTACAAAAGATGAAGCAATAGAGCTATTATCATCTCAATTAACAAGCCCAGTAAAATATAAACAATCAATCAAAAAAGTTGCTGATGATGTTGATATGTTTATAGAGTTTGGAAATGGTGTTGTGTTAAAAGGTTTAAATAGAAAAATTACTAAAGTTCCAACTGTAAATGTTTCAGATATGGCAAGTTTAGAAAAAGTATTAGGCGAATTAAATGACTAAAAAATTAGCAATTATGGGAGCTATGCAAGAGGAAATTGAACCTCTATTAGCTCACTTTGAAAATGTAAATATAGTAGAATATGCAAATAATAAGTACTATGAAGTATCTTACAATGGTTTAGATATAGTAATTGCTTACTCAAAAATAGGTAAAGTATTTGCAAGTTTAACAGCAAGCACTATGATTGAAAAATTTGGGTGTGATACTTTATTGTTCTCAGGTGTTGCAGGAGCTATTAATCCTGAACTTAAAATTGGGGATTTAATTATTGCAGATAAATTATGTCAACATGATTTAGATATTACAGCTTTTGGGCATCCTCATGGATATGTGCCAGAAGGAAAAGTATATGTAGAAACTTCTGAACACTTAAGACAGATTGCAAAAAAAGTTGCTTCTTCAAATGATATGAAAGTTATTGAAGGAACAATTGCTACTGGTGATCAATTTGTTCACTCTACACAAAGAAAAGAGTTTATTGAGTCTACTTTTAAAGCAGATGCATTAGAGATGGAAGGTGCAAGTGTTGCAGTTGTTTGTGATGCCTTAGATGTTCCATTTTTTATATTAAGAGCTATTTCTGATAGTGCTGATATGGATGCAGGATTTGATTTTGACGAATTTCTAAAATCAAGTGCTAAAAACTCTGCTGAGTATATTATGAAAATTGTTAAAGAGATAAAAGCTTAAATCTCTTTATCAAAGATACCATAACCAACTCCAAAAGAGTTGTTTATAGTATCTTCTGGTAGCTTTTTAATGAGTCTATTAACTAAAGACTTAAAAGCAGATTCAGATATATCCTTTTCTCTCCACACATGCTTTCTTATATTTTCTTTATTTATAAATCTATTTTTATTTGATATAAATAGTTCTAAAAGCTTAGATTCATTTTTTGTTAGTGAAGTTTTCTTGTCTTTATATAATATGGTTTTTTCTAAGTAGTTATATTTTGTTTGTTTATTTATCGTAGTAACAATATCTCCACTATTTAAAATTTGTTTTGTACATAAATTTAGATTAAATATAAACTTATTTATATCTAAAGGTTTTAATAAATAATCAATAAGATTTAGTTTTATAGCCTCTAGCAAATTTTCTAAATCTTTGTTTTTAGTTATTATTAATATTGGAATTTGTTTATTTTTTTTTCTAATTTCTTTAATAAAACCAATACCATTTCCATCTGATAAGTCTATATCTATTATTATAACTGCAGGTGAATATGTAGTGTAATATTTCATTGCATTTTCTAAAGAGTTAGTGTGTATAGTTTTTCTAAAAAAAATATTTAAAATACTATTTATTTTTTTTAAAGATTCATCATTTTCACTAATAAATAAAACGTCAAGTTGTTTTAGTATTTTTTTTATATTCAAAGTCATATCTAATTATATCAAAAATATGTGACATTTTATACACAATGAAACCAATTTGCAACTACTTTTTATATATAATCTAATAATAAAAAATCTAATTTAATCAAAAGGCATCAAATGATTACGATAAATAAATACGGTCAAAATGTAGATCTGTCAAACATACCAGTTATAAATGGTAAAAAATCGTTTACAATAGATAATATAGATGTAAATAATACACTTAAAATAAATATTCCAGCAGGAACAAAATTTACTTCAGCGTTAGATGAAAATGACGTAAAGATGGAATTTAGAGATAATGATGGAAATATCTTTGAATTAATATTAAAAGATCTTGCTGTAATTTTAGCAACTAATGATGGCGATGCGATTGTAGAAGTTTTTAGAGATAATAGTGAAGTAGCTCTAGCTTCTATTACTGATTTAAATAGTGCATTAGCAGCAGCTGCTGCTGGTGGAAATCAAGGTGGAAATGATAATTCTGATAACTCAAGAAATACTGGGTTTGACAATGGAGATATCAATTTAGAAAATAATAGTTATGCTAATGCTGACATTGATAGTGCGCCTGCACCATTGCAAAATTTAGCTTCACCTCTTGTATCAGCATTTAATAACGTAAATGATGCCCCAACTATTGATTTAATCCAGACACAAACAGTAAATGAAGATGAAGTATTAACTGTATCATTTAATTCAGAAGATTTAGATGGAGATGAATTATCTTTTACAACTTCAGCTTCTAACGGGACTGTATCTGTAGAGAATAATGTAATTACATATATTCCAAATAAAGATTTTAATGGTAGCGATATAGTTACAATAACGGCAGATGATGGAAATGGAGGAACATTCACTCAAAGTTTTGATGTTAATGTAACACCTGTAAATGATGCACCAGTAATCGCAAATACAACAGCAACACTGTCAAGCTTAAGTGAAGATGACTTCTTAACACTATCAGGAATGGAAAATGCATACTATGTAGTAAGTGAAGCAGATGTATACGCAGCATTAGGTGTAAGTGATGTAGATGTAAATGATGGATTAAGTATTTCATTAATAACAGATAGCTCAAACTTTGTGTTAAATGGAACAGATGTAACAAGTAATGTAAATGGAGTAATTCAATTAACACAAACAGATATTACAAACTTTGGATTAACAAATGTAAATGTAGGTGACTTCTTTATCTATAGCACAGAGTTTGACTCAATGAGCTCAACAGATAATACAGAAGTAAGCTTCCAAGTAGTAGCAAATGATGGAACAGAAAATAGTAATACAGGAACAGTAAGTGTAACAGTAGCAGGAAGTAATGATGCACCAGTAATCGCAAATACAACAGCAACACTGTCAAGCTTAAGTGAAGATGACTTCTTAACACTAT
>CAXHZO010000029.1:0-13337 GCA_964022095.1 uncultured Arcobacteraceae bacterium | reverse complement strand
TTTGTTCTTTTAGCTAAAAGCTTTTTTTTTACCTTTTTTTTATTCCTCTATTTATCTCTCATAATCTTTTATAATTGTCAAAATATACTTTTACTCATTTAATGTTTACAAATCTCTTACAGCATGTTTAAAATCATTTTATGAGCATATTAAACTAATTTAATCTTATTTTAGTAATTCTATGTAATCCTTCGCTTCTCCCTCCCCGTTTTTTAATGCAAAGGTTAACCATTTTATAGCTTCTTTTTTTTCAGTTGAAGAAATATTTTCTATTCCTTTTCCTTTTGAAGTAGCTAACATTATTCCATATGCTAATTGTGCTTGGCTACTATCATTTTTTGCTGCTTTTTTTAGCCAGTATTCTGCTTTATTTAGATCTCTTTTTAAGTATATACCTTTTTCGTATTCAATACCTAATTCATATTGTGCACGCTCATCGTTTAGTTTTGCTGCTTTTTTAATATATTTTAATGCTTCAATTCTATCTTTTTTAACTCCATTACCTTGTTCAAATAAATTTGCTAGATTAATCAATGCAGTTGTATTTCCTTTTTTAGCCAGTTCTTCCCACATTTTTTTTGCTTCATCATATTGACCCATTTTAAAAACTGCATAGGCTTTTAAATTAAGTACGGCATCTGTTTCATTATCACTTCTTGCGTAAGTGATTGTTGTAATTAGTGATATAAATAGAATTGATTTTATTAAGTATGATTGCATAGTTATATCCTTATATTTTTATAAATATAACACAAAGGATCAACATTTGCAAATTATTAGATATAAAAAAAGGGAAGAAGTAAAAACTTCTTCCCTTTTTTAGTTTGGTTAAGAACAATAAGCTTACAGTCTACTTTCGTATCTTCTAAGCATGTATAATCTCTTAAGCATTTTCTTTCTAGCGTTAATTTTTTGTTTTTTTCTGATCTCTGTCATTGGTTCAAAAAATCTTCTAGCTCTAGTTTCAGTTACAATAAGATTTCTATCACATTGCTTCTTAAACCTTCTGTATGCTTCGTCAAAAGATTCGCTCTCTTTTACTTTAATGCCTGGCACTAAAATCACCCACTTTCTTTTTAAATTTGAAAGCGAATTATATTTAAACTTTACTTAAAATTGATTTAAGTATAATATAAGTTATAAAATAAAAAAGGCTATATTTTGGAATTAACTCATTTAGATAGTAATAACAGGCCAAAAATGGTAGATGTAAGTGATAAAAAAGAAACTACTAGAGTTGCAGTTGCATCAGGTCAAATTAGTATGAGTCAAGAAGCATATGATGCTATTATTGATAATACAACAAAAAAAGGTCCTGTAATCCAAACTGCAGTTATTTCTGCTATTATGGGGGTAAAGAAAACAAGTGAATTAATTCCTATGTGTCATCCCCTTTTGTTAAGTGGAATTAATTGTGATGTTGAAGAATTGCCACAGTTACCAGGATTTAAATTAATTGTAACTGCTAAGCTAAATGGGCAAACTGGAGTTGAAATGGAAGCTTTAACGGGTACTTCTATTGGATTACTAACTATTTATGATATGGTAAAGGCTATTGATAAATCAATGGTTATTTCAAATGTACAATTAGAAACTAAATCTGGTGGAAAAAGTGGTGACTTTAAAAGAGGTGAAAAATGATAGATTTAAATAAACACAAATTAGAACTAACTTATCCATGTACATGGAAATATAAAATTGTAATATTAGAAACAATAAATGTTAAATATATATCAAAAGATATTTTTGGTGATAGAGATCACAAAGTAAAAGAATCTAAAGTTAGTAAAAAAGGTAAGTTTAAAAGTTATAATATAGAACTTATTGTTCATAGTGATGATGATAGAACTGAATTACATAGAATTTTAGGTGATCATAAAGATATCAAAATGGTATTGTAGATATATTAATTATATATATCTACAAGTTCTTGCTTAAATAACTCTTGGTTTAATTTCTTACACGCTTTTTTATATAGCTCTTCAATTCTTTCTGTTTCTTCATTTAATTCTTTTGCTGCATCTTCGAATGAATTACCTTCTTCAATAGAAACAAAAACTTTATACTCTTTTTTTGTAAATTTTCTTTTTAAAACTTCTTTTAATCCGTCTTCATCTTTTAGTGTTCCAACAAGTTTGTCAATGTGCTTTAATAGTGAATCTGTAAAATTCATTAATTTCCTTTTTTTTAATTTATCCAGTTTTCTAGATTTTTAATATCATCATATGATGTCATATCAAGTTTGATGGGTGTTATTGAAATATAGTTTGCTTTAATCGCTTCAAAATCACAATCTTTATTTTGTGATTCTTTCCATATTAATGGATGTAATCCAATCCAATAAAACTCTTCACCTCGGGGGTTTAAATGTCTATGGGTATCATTTCCATACTCTCTAAATCCAGCTTTTGTGATTTTTATACCATTACACTCATTTGCTTGTATTGGAGGGATATTTATATTTAGAAATTTTCTTTCTTCTAAGGGAAAATTTCCATCTAATATCTTTTTTGCAATTTTAGCTATAGTTTCCTTTGCAAGTGCAAAATCCCAGCCATTTTTTATATCATTACACTTATCTCTGCAAACTTGTGAAATTGAAATTGCAGGAATTCCTTGTAGAACTGCTTCCATAGCTCCAGCTGCTGTTCCACTATAAGTAATATCTTCTCCCATATTTGCACCAATGTTTATTCCACTTATTACTAAATCAGGTTTGAATTCTTCTTTAAAAAGATTGTTTAATGAAATAAAAACACAATCAGTTGGCGTTCCATCATCTATTTTATAGTAATCATCATCAATATTATCAAGTCTTAGTGGCCTATCTAGTGTTAATGAGTGTCCACAAGCTGATTTATTTTTTGCAGGAGCTACAACTATAATTTTTGCAATTGTTTTTAATGCTTCTATTAAAGCTTTTAATCCAACTGCGTCAAATCCATCATCATTTGTTAGAAGTATTTGTTTCATCTATTAAATATGCTCCTTGTATTTGTCTTATTTGATTTTCAACTGCACTTGTAACTTTAAATCCTGTTTCAAGTTCAATATCTGCAAGTTTTGATTTTATAACAACTTTCAATTCTCTTTTTCCTTGATTATGGGCAACTATATCAAAAAGTTTATACATAATATTTTCATCATCACTAAATGGAATTGCTAGGCTTAAAGGAGGTTCAGGTTTTTCTTGTTGTTTTACTTTAATTTTTTCTTTTTTTGCATCTTCTAAACTTTCGATTTTTAGAATATTCATTCTTGTGAAGTTTTCATCTTTTGAAATTCTTACTTTAAATGCAATTGGCTCATCTAAATCATACTCTTCTTTTAAAGTTTTTAATCTATCTTCAAAAAGCATAAGTTCAATACTTCCATGGAAATCTATGATCGTAGCAATACCAAATTTATTTCCTTTTTTAGAAATCTTTTCAGTAATGTTCTCAATCTTTCCTACAAATAGTGCTTGACTTCCATCTCCTAATTCATCAATTTGTGATGATAATGTATAGTTGATTTTATCAATCTTTTCTCTATATTCATCAAGTGGATGCCCCGATACATAAAAACCTAAAGATGCTTTTTCTAATTCTAATTGCTCTTTTGGTGAGAAGTCTTCAAGATGGTCTAGTTCAATCTCAATTCTTGTTAACTCTTCACTATCTCCAAATAGTGAACCAGTAGCTAATTTTTTAGCCTGCATTGCTTTTTGTACTGTTTCACCAATTTTTTCTATTTGATCAAGTAATGATTTTCTTGTATATCCAAAGCAATCAAATGCACCAGATTTTGTCAAGGCTTCAATTACTCTTTTATTTACTTTACTTCCATCGATTCTTGAAACAAAATCTGCAAAGTCTTTAAAATCACCATTTTCTTTTCTCTCTTTTAAAATAGAGTTAATAGCAACATCTCCAGCACCTTTAATGGCACCCATACCAAACATTACTACTTCTTTATCATCAATTTTTTTAGCAGAAAATACAAGGTCAGATTTATTTACATCTGGTGGGAAAAGATCAAATCCTAATCTTTTTACTTCATCTACATATTTAACAACTTTATCTGTGTTATCTTTTTCAAGTGTAAGTAATGCTGCCATAAACTCAGATGGATAGTAACATTTAAGATATGAAGTATAAAAAGTTACTAAGGCATATGCTGCTGAGTGAGATTTATTAAATCCATAACCGGCAAATTTTACAATTAGATCGAATAGTTCTTCTGCATAAGCTCTAGTAAAACCTTTCTTCTGAGCACCATCTGCAAACTCAGTTTTAAGTCTATCCATCTCTTCTTTAATTTTTTTACCCATAGCCCGTCTAACAAGGTCCGCACCACCAAGTGAAAATCCACCAACAGATTGCACAATTTGCATAACTTGCTCTTGGTAAACAATAACACCATAAGTAGTTTCAAGGATAGGTTTTAATGCAGGTTCAAGTTCATCATAAAAGTAATCAATTTTTGCTCGACCATGTTTTCTATCAATAAAATCATCAAGCATCCCTGATTCCATTGGACCTGGTCTGTATAATGCAAGTACGGCAATAGTATCTTCGAAGTTTGATGGTTTTAATCTTTTACATAAATCTTGCATACCATCAGATTCTATTTGGAATAAGCCTATTGTATTACCAGTTTGAATTAGGTCATAAACCCCTTTGTCATTTACATCAACTGTTAAGAAATCAACTCTTTTTCCATGTCTTTTTTCAATTAATTTTAGTGCTTCTTCAATAACTGTTAGGGTCTTTAGACCTAAGAAGTCAAATTTAATTAAGTCAACATCTTCTACATATTTACCATTATATTGAGTGGCAAGTGTATCAAGACCAGAGGGTTTAAATAATGGAGTTTTTTTCCATAAAGGTTCATTTGAAATAACAACACCAGCTGCGTGAGTACCTGCATTTCTATTTAGTCCCTCAAGTGAAATTGCATAATCCCAAACTCTTTTTGCTTGGGGGTCTGCTGCGTATAGCTCTCTAATTTTTGGTTCTTTTTCCCATGAATCAGTAAGATTAATACCAAGTTCATCTGGAATAAGTTTTGCCATTGCATCTGCTTTTGAGTAAGGCATATCAAGAACTCTGGCAACATCTCTAATTACCCCTTTTGCAAGTAGTTTACCAAAGGTAATAATTTGGGCAACATTGGCTCGACCATATTGTTGAATAACATAATCAATAATCTCACCCCTTCTACTTTGACAAAAGTCCATATCAATATCTGGCATCGATATTCTTTCAGGGTTTAGGAATCTCTCAAAAAGTAAACCATAAGGCATAGGGTCAATATCTGTAATAAATAGACAAAAAGCAACTAAACTTCCAGCAGCAGAACCCCTTCCTGGACCTACTGGAATACCCATTTGTTTGGCAACAATCACGAAATCCCAAACAATAAGCATATATCCTGGGAATTTCATGTTATTGATAATATCAATCTCTACTTGGAGTCTATCTTTGTATTCTTGATGTTTTGATTCATCAACAATTTTTAGTCTTACTTCTAAACCTTTCCAACACTCATGAATAAAAAGAGCTTTATCATTTTCTAATGAGTATTCTTCTTCGGGAAAAGGTATTTGTACATTTTGTTCTTCTAATTTATTTCTTGTAAATTTGAAGTTTGGAGGAGTAGGGTTTCCTAGTTTTATTTCTAAATTACATTTATCAGATATTTCTTGAGTTGCTTCAATAGCTTCAGGAATATCTGCATATAGTTTTGCAATTTGTTCTGGTGATTTTAAATAAAACTCATGAACTGAGTGTCTAAGTCTATTTGGATCATCATAAAGTTTATTCATTGCAATACACATAAATGCTTCATGGGCATCAGCATCTTTTGGCTCTAAATAGTGTGTGTCATTTGTTGCAACTACTTTAATACCTGTTTCATGGGCGATTCTTAGTATTTGATCATCAACAAAATGTTGGTCACCAATACCATGTCTCATAATCTCTAAATAAAAGTCATCTCCAAAAATATCTTTGTATTCAAGTGCAATTTCTTTAGCTTTTTCATAACCTTTTGCACCATTTTTTACATTTCTTTCATTTTGTAAATTTAAGTGCCAGTTTATTTCCCCTTGTAAACATGCAGCAGAACAAACAAGTCCTTCAGAATTTTCTCTTAAAAGTTTTTTATTAATTCTTGGATAATAGTAAAAGCCATGCATGTAAGCTTGGCTACTTAGGTACATTAGGTTTTTATAACCTACATCATTTTTTGCATATAAGCATAAGTGATATCTTTGTCTAGTTGTTTTATCTGATAGTTCTTCACTGTTGTGAATATAAGCTTCCATTCCAATGATTGGCTTAATTCCCTCAGCTCTCATAGCATTATAAAAATCAATTGCACCAAACATATTTCCATGGTCAGTCATTGCAACAGATTGCATTCCTAAAGCTTTAATTTTTTTTGCTAAAGGTTTAATTTTATTCGCACCATCAAGTAAAGAGTATTCAGTATGTAAATGTAAATGTGTAAATTGCGGTATTTGCGACATATTATAAATCTTTTTAATTTTTATTTATAGTATATCTAAAAAATGTTTTTGAGCCTCTTTAAAACCTAGATTAAAACAATCATTTAATTGGCTAAAAGTAAATAGTGAAAAATCAGTTATAAATTCACTACCAAGGTATTGATTTGTTGTTTTTACTGAGTATTTATGGTTTTCATGAAGTTGAGTGAAAATTGCTTTTTTGATAGGTTTTATGGGATTTAATTTATAAAAAAAGTTGTTTCCTTTTTTCTTTGCAAAAAGGTCAATTGTCAAAATATTGTAGCCTTTATTCTCTAAAGGTTTTATTGGTAAATTATCAAATAATCCACCATCAATTAAATACATATTTTCATAAGAAATTGGTCTAAAAATTGGTGTTAAAGCACTTGATGCCATACATAAAGTTACAGTGTCTCCACTATTAAAATAGTGAAGTTCTCTTTTTTTTATATCATAAGCATTTACCCAAACTGGTTTTGGGATATCTTCAAGTTTTTTTATGGGAAGTATTTTATCAATGATTTTGTGTGTTTGTTCTATTCTTAGTAATCCATTTTTAAAGTAGTTAAATTTCAAAGCTTTTTTTACATCATTACTTGCAAATATTTTTAGCAGTTCTTTTGCTTTAACTCCACTTGCATGAGATGCACTTATTATTGCTCCAATTGAAGAGCCACTATAGGCATTTATTTGGATGTTATTTTCTTCACAAAAATGTAAAAAACCTAAGTGAAAAGCACCACGAGCTGCACCTCCACCTAAAACTAAAGCTAAGTTCATTCTTTATCTAACCAATTTATAATTTTGAATTCTCCGTCATACGTTTCAACAACTGCTGTACAATTTTCTACCCAGTCACCACAATTGAGGTATTCAATTCCATCAATATCTCTAATTTCAGCTTTGTGAATATGACCACAAATGATACCATCATATCCTTTATTTTTTGCATGATTAGATAAAACACTTTCAAAATCACTAATAAATGAAACTGAAGATTTTACATTATCTTTTACATATTTTGATAGTGACCAGTATTTTTGAATTCCTAGCTTTCTTCTAATGAAGTTTAATCCTGCATTTAGATGTAATAGTAAATCATATCCATAATCACCAAGAATTGCTAACCATTTTTTAGTCATAGTAATTGAGTCAAAAAAATCACCATGGGTCACATAATATTTTTTTCCATTTAATGAACTGTATTCTAATTCATTTGAAATATTAAGAGAGTTTCCTAAAACTAAGGGTACAAATGGTCTTAAAAACTCATCATGGTTACCTGTAATAAAAGTAACTTCAGTACCTTTTCTTGCTTTTTTTAAAACTTTTTGTATTACATCAGAATGTGCTTGAGGCCAAATAAGTTTTCTTTTAATGGCCCACCCATCTATAATATCTCCCACTAAGATGAGGTTTTCACATTCATGATGATTTAAAAATTTCACTAATTTTTTTGCTTTTGAAAAGCGTGTTCCTAAGTGTACATCTGATATAAAAATGCTTCTGTATTTCATGGAAGCATTTTAATTGAGTTTGATTACAAGTAAATAACAATCATTGAATTAATTCAAATAAATTAATTTTATTGTCTGTGTATATAATAGAATCATTTTTAGCGTAGCAAGTATAAATTATATTTGATATTTTATGAGTTTTATTTAGTGGTTCAACAGTGCAGTTAAATAAACTAGTTATAGTTTGGTTAAAGTGTCTAGAATAGTTGTTCTCAAATTTTGGAGAGCCAATAAAGTTTATTAATAGAGTACCCGTTTGATTTAAATGTTGATTGATTTGTGAAAAAAAATCTTGTGTTAATAAAAAAGAAGGAATAGTTCTTTTATTACTAAAGGCATCTAATATTATTATATCATATTTGTTTTTTGTATTTGAAAAGTAAAATCTAATATCATTATTTATAAATTTTCCATTAATCTGTTTTTTTAGAAAATATTTTTCGCTATATTTTTTTAGATCATCATCAATATCTATATAAGTATAGTTATTTACTTTATCTTTTAATGATAAAGTAAATCCTCCTGCACCAATTACTAAAATGTCTTTTTTATTCATGTTCATGATATCTTTTATTTGGTTTTCTAAAAATAAAATATACTTAAAGTTAGAACTATTTGTTTTTTCATTATATGAACTTGAAAAACTATTGTTTATTTGTAAATATCTTGTGTTATTATTGTCTTTTTTTATTGATACACTTGAATATGTATTTGAATATAAATAAAGACTTTTTGAATTGAAAAATACTGTTATTAATATAATTGAAAGTATTCTGATAAAGTAATAAAATTTATTAAGTTTAATATATTTAGATAAGATAACTATTAATATAAATAAAATTGTGATATATACAATTAAAGTGTTGTCTACACCTAAAAAGTTTAGTAGTACCGTTGAGGTTATAATTGAACCTAAGAATGAACCAATAGTTGATAAAAACAATAAAGTCCCATTTATTTTTGAAGAAGTTAGATTCTTCATAAAATTAGTAACTATAGGTATGGTTTGCCCTAATAAATATATAATAGGAGCTATTATTATAAAAGTAAAGATGACTAATCCATAAATATTCCCAATTCTCTCGAAAAAATCATAATACCATGATAAAAATAAAGATGATAATCCAAAACTAAGTATTAAAGTACTATTTATTAGATTATTTAATAAGTATTGTTTAAAGTCTTTTTTTATCAGTCCACCTCTATAGTATCCTAAAGAAAGAAATAATAAAAACACACCTATTATAATACTTGTATTTAAAATATTACTTCCTACATAAGGTATCATTTGCCTTATAGCAAATATTTCTACTCCAATTGATACAAATCCTTCTACTAATACAGTTATAAATAATAGTTTGTTTGAAATTGCCATTTTAATTCAATGTTTGAATATTTGAAGAATTAGAATTATTGTTCTCAAAAGCTTGAAAAAACGATGGTTTGTATTCTTCTTTGTTATTTATGTTAATATCAGAAAATGTAGTTTTTTCAATAATTTCATCTCGACATTTTGAAAATTGATGTTCGATGTATAGATTTGATGTAAAATCTTTGAAGTTCATATTGTTGAAATCATTGATTTTTTCATCAAATGTTTCTTTTTGTTTTATAGTTTCTATTTCTTTTTGAAGCTTTTCTATATCTTCTTTGGGTTCAGTCCCTTCCATAAATGCTTTTACAAAATCATTAAAATCATTAATCTTTTCATTGAATATCTCTTTTTGTTTTATGGTTGAGTTATTATTGATTTTTTCTTCTATTGAGTCTTTATTTAAATCACTTAAACTGTTTACGTTGAGTTTTTCTATTAAATAATCTTTTATATCCTCAATAGCTTTGATAGAGTTATTATCAATATGATATACTCCCGCTATATTTATAGTGTAGGTTTCTTTTACATATTCTATAAAATCTTCTTTTAGATTATCTTCATTATTAAAACTAAGTGGATTTTCTGGATTAACTGCCTTTAAAGGTTCATTTAAATAAATATCTCTTTTTTCATCTAAATCTCTATTTGATAACCAGTCAATAAATTTATCTTTGGGATTTGAAAACATTTCAGTTTTATCATGGGCTGAGTTATGTATATATTTTTGAACAATTGATTCATAAGGGGTAATATCTTGACCATTTTTGATAGCATTATAATAAGGTATAAGTTCGTTTGGAATTTGTTTATTTAAGATTGATGTATTATTTATATTTGCACCACTTTTTACTAGTTCATCAATTGCTAGTTGTAAACTGACATTTGATAATTCATTTGAAATAATTTTTGTATCAATAAAGTTATATTTGTGTTGGGTGTATTGTATTCCTTTATGTGTAGTTGAGTACTCCTTAAACTCAACACTTAGTCCTAACTTTTCCCCTTCATTTAAAAATTGGGTCTTTTTTAGTTCTAGTTCATTTTCTGAAAGATAAGAAATAAATCCACTTTTTACAATAGTATTCTCAACAACAACTTTTTTATATCCCGCCCCAATATTTGAATGTACTCCAAAAAGTACAAACTCTTTTGTATTTGATGGTAAGTTGCCATTTATATCTTTTAAAGACTCCAAGGGAAAATTTTCTCTTTTTTCATCTTTTGCAGTGAATTGAATAATATTTTTTGCAGAGTTTTCACTTAAGTTTAGGTTTAAACCTTCATTGTAACTATTTGCTAAATAAACAGTTGCCACAGTATCAAATAAAATGACATTGTTTATACTTATCTTGCCACTTTGTATCTCTTTAGAATAGCTTTTATTAAATTCATTTACAAAATCTCTGGCACTAGCTGCTCCTCTACTAAATCCTGTTACGTCTATGTTGATTGTTTCAGCTGCTTCTAAAGCATCTCTTATAGGCTCTTCTATTCTATTAAGCATAGATATTACTTTATCTTTTACACTTAAACCAAATGCCATATCTTTAGAGTCATAGAAGTCTTGTTTTTTAGCTTTTCCATCTTTTACTAGTTGAACTTGTTCTTCTGTTAATTCTACTGTTCCTACACCTTCTTTATAGAATTTATGTTCTATTGGAAGATTGTATCTGTTAACTAATTCTGCAACATTTGTTTGAGAATCATCTTCTATCGCTTCATCATTTTTTTTATGATTTCCTGTTCCATCAAAGGCTATAAGCATTGTTATTGTTTTATTCATTTTATCTTCTTTAGTTTATTAGGTTTTTAATATATAGTTTAACTTTTTCAAAAAAAGTAGGAGGTCTTTTATACTCTATGAAATGGTAAGGTTTAATACGACTAATCGTCCCTATTTTAGGTATTCTTTCATCTAAAATAGTAGATTTATTTTTGTTTATTAAAATATCTAGATTAATAGAAGCAGTTTTAAACTCATCAACTCCATTGTCATTATTCTCATCTCCTGGTTCACAAGTAAATAAGGTACTTTCTTTAAAAAGTTTAGTCCTTCTATCTTTAATAATATAATATTTTGTGTAACAATCAATCTTACTACCAGAAGCTACTTGTAGATATTTCTTATTTGTTTTAAATCCTCTTACACCAGCCCAACCCGAATCTGATATTTCCCCTCTTCTATTAGTTAATATTTTGTTAGTACTTAAAATATACATTTCAACATAAGAATCATCATCTTTATGCCTTTTTATTCGCAATTCCGTTGCTACATACTTATAACCACAAGGATTTTTTTCTTCATAATAGTCTATTGGAATATCTAATTTATACTCACCATCTTTATTTGGATTTATGAATTTTATATCATAATCTAAGGTTCGTCTTCTTTGATTTGTACTAGAGTTATACTGAGTACACTCTTCAAAGTTTTCTCTTATATCATTAGGATCCATTGATCTATATAAAGTTCTTGCAGATACATATAGCCTTGGATCTATTTTTCCATAAAGTGATATTATTGTTTTTTCTTTTGCAAATAGTTGGGGTATTTGTATAAAGAGAACTAGAATTAGTAGGGGGATTATATTTTTATTCATTTTATCTTCTTTAGTTTACTAGGTTTTTAATATATAGTTTAACTTTTTCAAAAAAAGTAGGAGGTCTTTTATACTCTATAAAGTGGTAAGGTTTAATACGACTAATCGTCCCTATTTTAGGTATTCTTTGATCTAAAATAGTAGATTTATTTTTGTTTATTAAAATATCTAGATTAATAGAAGTAGTTTTAAACTCATCAACTCCATTGTCATTATTCTCATCTCCTGGTTCACAAATAAATGAGGTACTTTCTTCAAAAAGTTTAGTCCTTCTATTTTTACTGATATAGTGTTCGGTATAACAATCAATCTTACTCCCCGATGCTACTTGTAGATATTTTTTGTTTGTTTGAAATCTTTCTATACTTATACTTACTGAATCTGATATTGTTGATCTTCTATTCCCTAATCTTTTGTTAGTACTTAAAATATATATTTCAACAAAAGAATCATCATCTTTATGCCTTTTTATTCGCAATTCCGTTGCTACATACTCATAACCACAAGGATTTTTTTCTTCATAATAGTTTATTGGAATATCTAATTTATATTCACCATCTTTATTTGGATTTATGAATTTTATATCATAATCTAAGGTTCGTCTTCTTTGATTTGTACTAGAGTTATACTGAGTACACTCTTCAAAGTTTTCTCTTATATCATTAGGATCCATTGATCTATATAAAGTTCTTGCAGATACATATAGCCTTGGATCTATTTTTCCATAAAGTGATATTATTGTTTTTTCTTTTGCAAATAGTTGGGGTATTTGTATAAAGAGAACTAGAATTAGTAGGGGGATGTTGAAAACAACATAGTTTATTGATTTACTTCCCTTTAGTTGGCTCACTTATTATCCTTTTTGCTATGTTCAATATATCCTTCTCTTTCTTGAGGAAATTCATATTTAGCACCATATCTCTCTAAAAGTTTAATTGTCCTTTCCATACTTTGGGGTATATTTTTATACATTTTTGTTCCATAATCATCTATCTCAAAATCATCTGTATAATCTTTTTTATATTTATCTGATAAGCATGATTTCGAGTGTTGATATATATTTCTTGCATAATAGTATTCATTAACATCAACCTTAGGCGATTTAAGTAGTAGCTCTGTTATTTCATATTTCTCATTACATACACTATCCCATAAGGCAGGATCACCTTCTAATGCTTCTTCTGTTGGATCGGTAAAAGTTGCTGCATAATCATGCCTATTTACAAACCTAGTATTATTAGGATCAACACCCCTTTGAAGTAACATATCAACTACATCAATTGAATTATTCTTTATTGCATAATATAAAGGTGTTTTTCTTTGTCTATCTA
>CAXHZO010000028.1:0-17458 GCA_964022095.1 uncultured Arcobacteraceae bacterium | reverse complement strand
TGCCGACACAAGGATTTTCAATCCTTTGCTCTACCGACTGAGCTATCGAACCAAATTAAAACGGACTGGAATTATACTTATAAGATTATTAATACTACCTTAAATAAGATACCAATTTTTTAAATTCTTCACCTCTATGTGAATATGACTTGTACTGATCAAGTGAGGCAGCCGCTGGAGACAGGATTCCAAGGCTATCATTTGTAAGATTTTTATCAATTAATTCAACTGCATTTTTTAAAATATTACATTTTTTAACTGCAATTTCATACTCATTACAATAGTCAAAAATTTTATCTGTATTTGTACCTATTGCATAAACATAAATATTTAGCTCTTTTATACTTTCAAAAAGTGGTCTTAGATTTGCACCTTTATCATCGCCACCTAATATTATATGTATATCTTTTTTTCTATATGGAGTTAAAGCATTAATAGTAGCATCTATATTTGTTGCTTTACTATCATCTATCCATAATCTTTTTTTACTATCGAAGAACTCTTCTACCTTATGTTTATCAATTACAAAACTATTAATCATTTCATAATCAACCTCATCAAATAATATCTTTTTAGTTGCAAGTGCTAAGATTGAATCTAGCAAAAATGGTTCTTTAAATACCAAACCTTCTTTATTAATATTAAACTCTTTACACAAATCATCACTATTTTTATAAACAATTTTATGTGCATTAGTATCAATATTTTCAAACTCTTTTGGAATAATTGCAATGTCATTCTCTTCCATTAACTTTAATGGTTTTAGTTTAGCTTGTTTATACTCATCAAAAGTACCATGCCATGAAATATGATCTTCAGATATAGGCAAGAGAATAAATATATTAGGTTTAGCTTTATTTGTATAATGTAAAGTAAAAGATGATGTTTCTAAAATCCAAATTTTCTTTTTATTATCTAAATGACTTAAAGGTGTTCCTATATTACCTCCACATACACTATCATATTCTTGTAATATGTGTTGACACATCTGAGTTGTAGTAGTTTTTCCATTTGTTCCAGTTATCCAAACGGATAGTGGCATTTCATCATAAAATAAATCATAATCACTTACTAAATTGTTTGATTCTTTAACCATCTTATTAAAAGGTGGAATTCCAGGACTTACTACTGTTAGTTCATTGCTATTTAAATCATACTTATCAAAGTCACTATCATCATATAACAATGCATTTGGAAATCTATCTTTTAAAGCAAGTGCAGTTACTCCCTTGCCAAGTATTCTTATTTGTTTATCATCTCTATTCATTATGGATTCTTTATCTGATTTTTAAGCTTAATAAAGCGAATAAGTTAGTCATAAATGCAATAATCCAAAATCTAACAATAATCTTATTTTCTTTCCATCCCTTTTGTTCAAAGTGATGATGAATTGGAGCCATTAAAAATACTCTTTTTTGTCTAAGTTTATATGAACCTACTTGTAAAATAACAGATACTGTTTCAAGTACAAAAATAAATCCAATTGCAATTAATAAAATTTCAGATTTTGCAACAATTGCCATATATCCCATAAAAGCTCCTAAAGGTAAAGAGCCTGAGTCACCCATGAAAACTTCTGCAGGATGAGAATTAAACCATAAAAAGGCTATTAAAGCACCTATTATTGCTGCACCCATTATCACAAGTTCCCCTGCTATTTGAATATTAGGTAATAGTAAATATGAAGAAAATACTGCATGGCCAGTAACATATACTAAAGCAGATAAAGTAAAAAATGCCATTATTGATGGAACTGTTGCTAATCCATCTAAACCATCTGTTAAATTAACGGCATTTGAAGTAGCTACAATCACCAACATCCAAAATACGATTCCATAAATTCCCATTTCAAATAATGGAAATTTATAAAATGGTGTAAAAAGATCTGTTGTATGTCCATACATATATAAAATGCCAGCAATTACAGCTGCACAAATAAACTGTAATAATAGTTTAGCTCTAGCACTTAATCCTGCTGAATTTTTTGCTTTTGAGATTTTAGAGTAATCATCTTGTATACCAATAAGTGAAAACAATCCTAAAGTAAGTAATCCTCCGACTACATAAAAGTTGTTAAGTTTTGCAGTTAATATAGTAGCTACAATAGTTGCAAATATAAATACCACTCCGCCCATAGTTGGTGTTCCTACTTTTTCTTGATGTGATTGGGGCGCATGTTCATAAATAGGTTGAGAAGCTTTTTTCCCTTTAGCCCATTTTACAAATTTTGGCATTAGATACATTGTCAATACAAATGCAATAAAAAAACTAACCCCTGCTCTAACTGAAATATATTGAAATATATTAATATCTAGATGTCTATATAACCAATAAAACAAACTTAAACCTTCATTTTGATATAATCACCGCGATTATATAATAAAACAGTTGTAAAAAGGTTTAAATTATGTCAAATAAGACAATACTAGTAATTACTGATGGAATAGGTCATAACGAATCAGATAATTTTAATGCATTTGCTACAGCAAATACTCCAACATATGATAATTTATTTCAAAATGTTCCTTATTCACTTATTCATACTTATGGAAATTATGTAGGTTTACCAAATGGTCAAATGGGAAATAGTGAAGTAGGACATATGACAATTGGAAGTGGTAGAGTTTTATACCAAGATTTAGTAAAAATTAATTTAGCACTAGAAGATAATAGCTTAGAAAAAAATGAAATTATAAATGATACTTTTAAAAAATCCAATAATATTCATTTAGTTGGACTATTAAGTGATGGAGGAGTGCACTCTCATATTAATCATATTATTGGATTAGCTAAAATTGCTAAAAGTAACAATAAAAAAGTTTTCATTCATATGATTACAGATGGTAGAGATGTTGCTCCTGATTGTGCTAATAAGTATATACAACAAGTAGTAAACATATGTGATGAAGATATTAAAATTGCAACAGTAGCAGGAAGATACTACACAATGGATAGAGATAACAGATGGGATAGAGTTGAAAAAGGTTACAACTGTATTGCATTTGCAAATCCTAAAACAACTAAATCTGCAACTGAGTATATTAAAGATTCATACAAAGAAGATGTTTTTGATGAGTTTATTGTGCCAACTGCCTTTGAAGGTTATAATGGTATTGAAGACAATGATGGAATAATTTTTTGTAACTTTAGAAGTGATAGAATGAGAGAGATATCTTCAGTTTTTGCAAAAAAAGACTTTAGTGAGTTTGAAACTATTAACAAAAATATTAATATTGCAACAATGACACAATATGATAAGAATACTCCTTTACCAGTGATTTTTCCTAAAGAAACACCTAAAAACACTCTAGCTGAAATAATATCGAATGCTGGGTTAAATCAACTTCATACTGCTGAAACAGAAAAGTATGCACATGTAACATTCTTTTTTAACGGAGGAGTAGAAGAGCCTGTATTAAATGAAAGTAGAGTTTTAATTCCTTCTCCAAATGTTGCAACATATGATGAGAAGCCTCAAATGAGTGCTCCAGAAGTTGGAGAGACGGTTAGAAAAGCTATGGATGAAGAAACTGACTTTATAGTAGTTAATTTTGCAAATGGAGATATGGTTGGGCATACAGGAGTATTTGATGCTGCAGTTAAAGCAGTTGAAGCTGTTGATAGTGAACTTGGCCTTATAATACAAAAAGCAAAAGATAAAGGGTATAACTTAATTTTAACATCAGATCATGGTAATTGTGAAATGATGAAAGATGAAGATGGAAATACTTTAACAAATCACACAGTAGGAGACGTTTATTGTTTTATTATGTCACCTAAAGTTAATGAAGTAAAAACAGGAAGCTTAAACAATATTGCTCCTACTGTTTTAAAACTAATGGAACTAGAAATTCCTAAAGAAATGGATGAAACTTTAATATAAATAGTTATGCTGAATCTTGATATTAAAAAATTAAAAATTGATACAAAAGAGAATAACTTATTAGATATATCTTTTAATATTAAAGATTCAACTGCTTTAATAGGTGAAAGTGGAAGTGGTAAATCTTTAACATTAAAAGCACTTTTAAATCTTTTACCTAATAACTTATTAGTAGAAAAAAGTTTTAATTCTAATTTTGAATTAAATACTAATACAATTGGATTCATTCCTCAAAATCCATTTACATCACTATCACCAATGACAAAAATATCTAAACAGTTTTTCTGTGATGAAAAAAGAAAAATTGAAGCACTTAATCTTGTTGATCTAGATGAAACGGTATTAAATAAATTTCCTAGTCAATTAAGTGGTGGACAAATTCAAAGAGTTGTTATTGCAATTGCAATTAGTAAAGATGTTAAAATATTATTACTTGATGAACCAACCACAGCACTTGATATAGAGAATAAAAACAATATTATTGATTTAATTAATCATTTAAAAAATACTCTTAATATATTAATATTATTTGTAACCCATGATATTGAATCAATAAAAGAAATCTGTAAAAATATAATTATCATTAAAAAAGGTAAGATTATTGAAACAGGATTAACAAAAGATGTATTAAGTAATCCAAAAGAGGAATATACAAATATATTAATAAATTCATCTTTTAAAAATAAAGAATTTAGGAAATAAAATGTTGAAATATTTAATTGGACTAATGATAATTATATGTCTTGCAGTTGCAGGATGGCTTTATGACTTATACGATCAAATTAAACATGATGTTGATAAAGTTGTAAACTATGCACCAAAACAATCTACTCAGTTTTTTGATAAAAAAGGAAAACTAATAGCTAACACATTTCAAGGTGAAAATAGAGATTACGTTAAATATGATGATATTCCTGCAAGAATAATTGAAGGGTTAGTTGCAATTGAAGATACACAGTACTTTGAACACTTTGGAATAAACCCAGATGCTATAAGTAGAGCAATAATAAAAGATATTAAAGCTAGAGCATTTGTTGAAGGGGCTAGTACTTTAACTCAACAGTTAATTAAAATGATTGTATTAACTAGAGAAAAAAAGATAATGAGAAAAGTAAAAGAAGCCCTACTTGCAATTAGGCTAGAAACAATTTTAACAAAAGAAGAGATATTAGAAAGATATTTAAATCATGTTTATTTTGGACATGGATACTATGGTGTAAAAACTGCTGCAAGGGGTTATTTTAATAAAGACTTATATGAACTATCTTTAAAAGAGATTGCAATACTAGTAGGTCTTCCAAGAGCTCCAAGTTTTTATGATCCTACAAAAAACTTAAAAATTTCACTTGCTAGGGCAAATCAAGTTGTAAGTAGACTTAATACATTAGGTTGGATAAATAAAGAGCAATATGAAGTTGCAATAAAAGAGACTCCTGAGATTTTCAATCAAACTTTAACTCAAAATAAAGCCCCATATATTATTGATTATGTGACTAAACTTTTAAAAGATGATATTCCTGATATAAAATATGGTGGATATAAAATACATTTAACTATTGATTTAGATGCTCAAGAAATTGGTAAAAAAGCATTACTTCATTCTTATGAGCAAGCATTAAAAAGAGATAAATCTTTTAAAGACTCAAATGACAAATATGTAAATGATTTAAATGGTGCATTGGTATCTATTGAAAGTGGTACGGGAAAAATTCTTTCATTAGTTGGGGGAATTGATTATAAAAAATCAATGTTTAATAGAGCTGTACAATCACAAAGACAACCAGGTAGTGCTATAAAACCATTTTTATATCAAATTGGATTAAATGAAGGCTTAAATCCAGCAAGTGAATTAGCTGATATTTCAAGAACCTATAGCTACAGTGTAAATGGTAAAAATAAAAGATGGCAACCTAAAAACTATGGTGGAAATTTTAAAGGCTTATTATCATTAAGAGAATCATTAATGTTCTCTAGAAACCTTTCTACTATTAACCTTGTTACTGATACAGGGATAGATATAGTAAGAGATAGTTTAAAGAACTATGGGTTTGAGACTATTCCTAATGATTTATCAATTACACTTGGAACTATGAGTGTATCACCATTAGAGTTCAGTGAATATTTTAGTGTATTTTCAAATAATGGAGTTCAAGTAAAGCCATATATAATAGAACAAATCATAAATAATGAAGGGAAAAGTGTAATCTTTGAACCTCAATATAAAGAAGTAGATCAACCTGAACAAACATATTTAATTACATCTATATTAAAAGATGTAGTTGAAAAAGGAACAGCAAGAAGAGCAAGAGTTTCTGGAATTCAGTTAGCTGGTAAAACAGGAACTACTAATAATAATGTAGATGCATGGTTTGCAGGATATTCTCCATCTATACAAACAATAATATGGTTTGGTAAAGATAATAATAGACCAATGAGAAAAACAGAAACAGGTGGTAAAATTGCAGCTCCTGCATTCTCATATTTCTTTAAAGAGTATTTAGCAATTCATCCTGAAATTCCAAGAACATTTACTAAACCTTCAAAAGTTTTTGTATCTAATATTAATGGAAAAACTGAATACTATACAGAGAAATCACCTTTACCTGAAATTGAGATTGAGATTGTTCCTGAAAATCCAAGTGAAGAAGTAATGGAATTTTAAAATTATTTTTTTAATAGATATAAAAAAAGGGGAAGATATAATTATCTTCCCCTTTTTTATTTGTTTACTCTTGTTATTAACAAGAATAAGTTGATGCAAATTCAAATGCAGTTGGTCTAGCTTCGTAAGGCCAAACTTGAGTTTCAAATTTGTAGTGTTGATATGTATCAATCATATCTTCAGAGAATACTGGTTGTAAGAATTCGTTATCTCTAATTAATGCTTCTAATGAACCTCTTAAAGTATGAGGCATTTGAGGAATTTTTCTCTCTCTAATTTCATCTAAAGGTAATTCGAATAAATCGTCATCCATTGGACCAACAGGCTCATATTTATTTTTGATACCATCTAATCCAGCCATTAACATTGCAGCGAATGCTAAGTAAGGACAAGCAGTTGAATCTGGGAATCTCATTTCAATTCTTGTTGCTTTTTCACCCGCACCATAAGGGATTCTACAAGATGCAGATCTATTTTGAGAAGAGTATGTTAAGATTGAAGGTGCTTCAAATCCTGGAACTAATCTTTTATAAGAGTTAGTTGATGCATTTGTAAATGCTGCAACTGATCTAGCATGTTTAAATACACCACCAATGTAATGTCTTGCAGTTTCTGATAAGTTTCCATATTCACCTTCTGAGTAGAATAAGTTTTTACCATCTTTCCAAATTGATTGGTGTACGTGCATACCATTTCCATTATCACCATATAATGGTTTTGGAATAAATGTACAAGATTTACCATTTAAGTGTGCAACCATTTTACATACATATTTGTATTTTTGTACGTTATCTGCAGCTTCAATTAAATCTCCAAATACAATACCAATTTCACCTTGTGCTTGTGCAACTTCATGGTGTCCTAAAATTACTTCTAATCCAACTTGTTCTAAAACTAACATCATTTCAGCTCTTAAGTCAACCATTGAGTCTGTTGGTTGTGCAGGGAAATAACCACCTTTAGTTCTAGGTCTATGACCCATATTTCCACCTTCATAATCAGTAGCATCTGACCAACAACCTTCATCTGAATCTACTTTGTAGTAAGATTCATTGATTTCATCAACAATCTTAACATCATCAAAAATAAAGAATTCATTTTCAGGTCCAAAGTATGCAGCATCACCAACACCAGACTCAGATAAATGAGTTAATGCTTTTTTAGCAATAGATCTTGGACATTTTTCATACATTTCACCTTTATAGATGTCATAAACATCACAAAACATGATAACTGTTGAATCAGCAGTAAAAGGATCTAAGAAAGTTGTTCCTACATCTGGCTTTAAAAGCATATCTGATTTATTAATTGGTTGCCATGCATCAACAGATGAACCATCAAAAGGCATACCAAGTTTTAATTGGTCTTCAGTAACAGCACTCATCATATATGAAATGTGATGCCACATTCCTTTCATATCTGTAAATCTAAAATCTACAAATTTTACTTCATTTTCCTCACAAAATTTAAAAAATTCATCAGTATTATTAACAAATTTACCCATAGGTTTGACTCCTTGAAATTATTTGAATACATTGTATCAAAAATCAAATAAAAAGAAATATAATGCCTGTATATAAAATATACAACTAATCAAAAAAGTAACAATTGTCTATAAGCTACTGTTTAAAAAGTAACTAGTTCTTTGTCTCTTTTATCAAAAGTCATACATTTTGTATAGCCTATTTCTTTTGCTAAAGCTACACACTCATCATATTTAAATCCAATTTGCTCAACGCTGTGAGCATCAGAAGAGAATGTAATTGGAATATCCAAAGAATATGCTTCTTCTAAAAGTATTTTTGAAGGGTAAGTTTCTTTAATAGGTTTTCTAAGTCCTGCTGCATTTATTTCTAAAGTTAAATTTGCTTTTTTTATCGCTTTTAATGCATCACTAGCTAATAGTCTAATATCTTTTTTTGGTAGAAATTTAAATACTTTGATTAAATCTAAATGCCCAACTATATCAAATAAATTAGTATTAGCCATTGCTTTTATAGCATCAAAATATTCACTCCATATTGTATCAATATCTTTTGATTTATAAACTCCAATGAATTCTGGATTATCAAACCCCCACATATCATCTTTATTTTTTAAAAAATGTACTGAGCCAATTAAATAGTCAATATCACTATTAATTACCTCGTCTAATATAAACCCATCTAAATAATCTACTTCATATGCGTGAAGAATTTTAATCTGGCTTTTATATTTCTGCTTAGCTTCAATTATCCAGTTATCATAAATTTTCTTTTCTTCTAATGTCATTCTATATTTTGGGTCATAATTCATTGGAGCATGATCGGCAAAACCATAAATATCAATTCCAACTTCAATTGCCTTATTTATATATTCATCAACACTACCTTCTGCATGATTACATAATGTTGTGTGATTGTGTAAATCTACTCTCATCTATATCTTACCTTATTTCTTCCATCATCTTTAGCTCTGTAAAGATTTTTATCTGCAATTTGCACCATAGAATCTAAATCATTCGAAAAGTCAAAGCTACAACCTATGGATACAGTATAATTGAATTTTATATCATCTTTTTCAATATAATTATTTTGAAAACTTTCTCTAATATGTTCAAGCAGTTTGATTACTTCTTGTTTATCTCTATTATAAAATAAAATACAAAACTCTTCACCACCCATTCTACTTATTATGGAGTTATTTAATATATTACTTCTTAGTATATTTGCAACTTCTTTTATTGCTATATCTCCAATGTCATGACCATAAGTATCGTTTATTTTTTTGAAATAGTCTATATCTAAAATTGCAACTGTAAAATCTTTATTTTGCTCTTTAAATTCATCATATAACTCTTTTCCCACTTCAAATAAATATCTTCTATTATATAGTCCAGTTAAATAATCTATATTAACTTTTGTTTTTAATTTTTCAAATAACTCTAGTGTTTCTACAGTGGAATTTACTCTTGCAAAGAACTCTTCATCGGAAAATCCTTTATATAAAAAATCATTTGCACCAAGTTTTAAAAACTTTGCAGGAATTTTTCTACTTTTATCATTTGAAGTTACAATAATTGCTAATTCATCTTTTGAATAGTTTGTTCTTATCTTTTTAGTTAACTCTAAACCATCCATTTTAGGCATTAAATAATCAGTTAAAACAACTTTTATATCTTGATTTTTTTGCAATAACTCATAAGCATCAACTCCATTAGTTGCATACATTGCATCATATTTATATCTTAAAAGTAAATCCATAGCTTTTGCAATAAAAGTATTTGAATCATCAACTAATAAAATTTTCACTTTTTTATTATTGATAATTCTTTTTACGATAGATGCAGCATAATTTAAAGCAGAGATTCCATCTTTAATAATATAATCAACTATATTTTTATTCTTGAATTTTTCTTCGTTTTCTAAAGTATCACTTCCAGTTAATACGACAATAGGCAAAGAGAATTTATTCAAAAAATCTACGATTTCTCCCTTTGGAGCATCAGGTAAACCTAAATCTGCTAATACAACTTCAAACTTACCTTTTTGTTTTAATAAAACATTTGCTGTTTCTTTCATACTCTTTGCTGTAAATACTTCGATTTCTAAATTATCTTCCAAAAAATTTTTCAAAGCTTTTACTATTGATGTACTATCATCAATTATTAGAACTGAATATTTTTTCATTTTAATATGCCAGAACCCTCTATTTTAGTACTTCTATCTTCAGCATAAACTCTTTTATTATTAATTAAATCATATTTCCAAATTGGAGCTTTTGCTTTAAAATCTTCAACAAATTCATCAATTAATTCTAAAGCAACTCTTCTTTTTGGAGAACATACAGCAGCGATATAAGAGCTTTCATGATTTAAAACATCTCCTTTACTATGTGCCATTAAAACAATTGCATTTTTTTCATTAGCATAAACTTGCCAATCATTAAACCATTTTTTTAAAATTGGTTCATAAATATCAAAAGATAAACCTTCTATATTATTTTCATCTCTAACAACACCAACAAATGTAATTATTGCACCATAATTTGAATTTTTAAATTCACTATACCAATTATTTGTAATAGTTTCAACTGGTAAACTACCATCATATAATTCTAAATAATTTATCTCTTTCATCAATTATCCACCACATACAGGAGGTAATAATGAAACTTTATCTCCACTATTTAAATCTATATCTTTTGATGATACTAAAGTATCATTAACTGCAACAGCACAAGTTTCTAACCACTGTGAAACTTCAGCATCTTCTTTTAAATAATTTGCTAACTCACCTAAGTTCTTTATATCTAAGAATAGGTCATCTTTATTAATTGGTCCTAAAAATTCTATTGTTATCACTTTAAGCCTTTTTTTCTTAAGTTTATAATATTATAGCGAAAAAAATTTTAACTTTTTCAAGGGATATACCTTTTATGATCTTCGCCAAAATAGATTTTATAAACCTTTTACCATTTCATATATATTTAAAGAAAAATATAAAATCTTCACAATTAAAACAAATTATTGAATACAATAAATCATACCCTTCTCACATCAATAAGAGATTTAAAAAAAGAAATGTTCATAGTGCATTTATATCTTCAATTAAATCAAAAAATGAAAAATCTTTAGATTTAGGAATTATTGCAAAAAATGATGTTTTATCCGTTCTTGCAATACCTGGGAAATATGAAAAAGATTATCAATCTGATACTTCAAATGCATTAGCCTTAATATTAAATGTCCAAGGTAAAATTCTTATTGGTGATAAAGCATTAAAGTATTATCACAATAATGATACAGAAAATGTAATCGACTTAGCATTAAAATGGAAAGAAAAGTATGGTCTGCCTTTTGTTTTTGCAAGACTTTGTTATAACAAAAATGAGTATCAATTAAAAAAAACAGTTAAAAACTTCAACAAAAGGCATATAAAGATACCTCAATACATTTTACAACAATATGCCAAAAGAAGTGGTCTTACAAAAAATCAAATCTTAAACTATTTAACAAAAATAGATTATGAAATTGGGACTAAAGAGAAAAAAGCATTAAAGCTATTTTTTAAATTATCAAAAGAAAAAGGAATTATATGACAATATTTGATACGATAATATTAGGTATTATTGAAGGTATTACGGAGTTTTTACCTATCTCATCTACTGGGCACTTAATTGTTGCTAGTGAATTTTTAGGTTTAGAGCAATCAAATATAAATAAAGCATTTGAAGTAATTATTCAATTTGCAGCTATTTTAGCTGTAGTATTAAACTATCCTTCAAAATTCACTTTATCTCATATTAGTTTATGGACTAAAGTTTTCATTGCATTTTTACCAATTGCAATAATTGGATTCATATTTTCAGATGTAGTAAAATCACTTTTCACTTTTGAAATTGTTGCATGGATGTTTATTGTTGGAGGAGTTATATTTTTAATAGTTGAAAAGTTCTATGATGAAAAAGCCACTCATACTTTAGATGTTGAAGATGTTACATATAAGCAAGCAGCATGGATAGGTTTTGCACAAATATTTGCGCTAATTCCGGGAACATCAAGAGCTGGTTCTAGTATTATTGGAGCAATGCTTGTTGGATTAAATAGAAAAGCTAGTGCGGAATTCTCTTTTTTATTAGCATTTCCAGTTATGTGTGCAACAACAGGATATGATTTATTAAAACATCATGAAGAGCTTTTAACAAGCGCTCATTTTACAAATTTAATTGTTGGATTTATCGTATCTTTTATAGTTGCATTCTTAGCAATAAAAGTATTTTTAAAGTTTTTAGAAAACTTCACTTTTGTCGCATTTGGTATTTATAGAATATTATTTGGAATATTACTTCTTACTCTTATCTAAAATAATATCTAAAATTTTATTTACAGAATCAGGTTTAATTGAGTTTTTTAAGTTTTCACTAATAGTTTTGATATCACTATTAATAGCTTTAAAAAACTCTACTTCTTTTAAATCTTTTTCTCTTTGTAAAAAACATAAACCTTTCTGCTGTAAATCTTTTGCATTATAATATTGATGATCTTTTGCAGCATATGGATAAGGAATAAAAAATGATGGTAAGCAATTAGCACACATTTCCCATAAAGTTGATGCTCCTGCTCTACTTACTGCAAAATCAGCTTCATTCATCTTTGATAAAATATCTTTTGTAAAGTCAAAAACATCAGCATCAATATTTAATTTTTCATACTCTTTTTTAACTCTTTCATAATCTTTTTTTCCTGCTTGATGAATAATTTTAATACCCATATCATTTAATTGACTTGCTAATTGTAAAGCAAAATTATTAATAGCAACAGCACCTTGAGATCCACCAAAAAAAGCTATGCACTTAACTTCGGTTCTTAATCTTGCACTTTTAAAGAAAACATCACTTACTGGATAATCTTTTACTAAAGAGTTATCATCAAATGATGAAAATAATTCTGTTGCAAACTTACTTGTAATTTCATTTAAAGTACCCATTTTAGAGTTTTGTTCATGTATATATAATTGACATTTAGGTTTAATAATTGAAGCAAAAGTTGCAGCTGCAGCAGAGTAACCTCCAACACTAATAACTTTTCTAACATTAAATTTATTATAGATTCCAATACATTTTAATGTTTTAGTAAATATATTTAATAAAGAAAATATTTTCCCAATAAATTTTTTATTAACTACACCTTTCGTATCTAAAAATACTTTTTCATCAATTCTATCATCAAACTCAAACCATGATTTATCTTGGCCGTTAGTTGAGCCTATATAGATAATATGATGACCTCTATTATGAAGTTCTTCAATAAAAGAGTCTGCAACTTTTAAATGTCCACCAGTTCCACCACCAGTGATAACTATTCTATTTTTTTTCATTTACTAATTTTACCTTCTGTTTTTCTTCTTCAAATTTTACTTTTCTACTTATTGATAAAACTAAACCAATAGCTATTGCCATGGATAACATTGATGAACCACCATAAGACAAAAATGGCACAGCTATACCTTTAATTGGAATCATTCCAGAAATACCATAGGAATTAATTAAGAAAGCAACAATAATCATTAAAGCAATTCCTAAAGTAAATAAATGATAAATTGGGTTTTTCACTCTTCTACTTATTCTAAAAATTCTCCAAACAATCATAAATAAAATTGAAACTAAACAAATAAAACCTATTAGTCCTACTTCTTCAGTAATTCCAGCTAAAACAAAATCCGTATGAACTTCAGATAAAAAGCCAACTTTAATATCTCCCAATGATACACCTTGTCCAAAAAAACCTCCATTGTGTATTGCATTTAAAGAATGGGATACTTGGTAGGGTTCAGGTAGTTCTTCAATTCTTAAGTAAGGTTCTGCCCATGAAGGAAGTACTGACAATATACCATCTTGAACCATAGCCCACCAAGAATAAATTCTTTTTATTCTATGAGGTGCAGCTAAAATTAACCCAATAAGACCAACTAAAGCAAGTGCTCCTAAAACTAAAAATAATTTAAAAGATCTGTTTGCAAAGATAAGTAATACAACTAAAATTACTCCTAAAAGTACAACTTGTCCTAAATCTTTTTGCAAGAATGCCACTATAAATACTACTACAAAAAAAGCGAAAAAATATGGAGCTAATAATAAAGCCTCATCCTTTAAGCCAATTTTTCTAGGTTTATCAATAACTTTCCTATGAAATGACCAAGATAAAAAATATATAAATCCTATTTTAAAAAACTCTACAGGAGAAAGTGAAAAACCTGGAAGTCTTATCCACCTATTAGCTCCACCTGAGGCTGTAACAAAAGAAGAGGGTAAAAATGGCATAATAGCCATAATAAAAAAGAATAAAATAAAAAGTCCCATACCTACTTTTCCAATTAACTTGTCAGGGTCAATTAAAGAAAAAGACCACATAATCAGTATTGAAAGCATTCCTACAAAAGCCTGTCTTAAGAAAAAATGAAATTGGTTATATCCAAAATACTCTACAGTATAAATAGTTAAAGAGTATGAAAAGATAACGCTTATTGTAATGAGTAATGATACTAAAAAAAACAATGTGTAGTCTGCACCATCATGTTTTGTATTATTATAAATTGCTTTAATGTTGTTTTTGTTAAAATACATTTCTCATTATATAATAATATGGATAAAGATGTCTTCAAAAAAAATCGAAACGGTTAATAAAACCAAAAAAATTGCAATACTGTTCTTAATAATTTTTTTCTTCTTATTTATATTAGTAATTTCAATATTTAGAACAATTAGTGAAAAAAGGCATTTGCCTTCTTTAAGAAGTGAAAAAAAAGAGCTATCAGTAAGAGGTGATATAATTAGTGCTGATAACTTTAAGATTTCAACATCAAAAAAACTTTACACAGCATCTATTGATAGTAGATATTTAGATCCACAAAAAGAAGAACTATTTTTAAATCTATTTTCCATATACAGTAATATTGAATATAAAAAAATAAAAAAGAAACTAAATGAAGGAAAGAAATCTCCTGGGTATTTAGTGTTATCTTATAATATTGATTCAAGAAGTGCCAAAAACCTAAAGCAACTAGCATTTAAATTAATAAAACTAGACGTGTTTATATCAAAAAGAATCAATGGCACAAAAATATTAAGAGGTCTTAATATAAGAGAAAGTGGTGAAAAACGATTATTTTCATATGAAGATACTTTGACTCCTGTTGTAGGTTATATTTCAAAGTTTGAAACAAAAGAAGGAAAAACAAGAGTTAAAGGAATAAAAGGATTAGAAAAAAGTTACAATAAAGTTCTAAATCAATCAAATGATGGATTACTAGAAGGGAATAGAGATGTATTATCTTATATCTCATTTGATAAAAACTCCACAATTAGAAAAAGAACTGACGGAGCAACGCTAAAATTAAATATTCCTTTAAAACTTCAAAAAAACAACGAATTAGTACTTGATAAATATAAGAAAAAACTAGGGGCTGAAGAAATCATAGTTTCTGTTATGGAAAGTAAAACTGGTAAAGTAATTACACTTGCATCATCAAATAGATTCAATCCTCAAAAAATTAAACAAGAAGATATTCCATCTTTAAATGTAAGAGCTATTGAGTACCCTTTTGAGCCAGGATCTGTTTTAAAACCAATTTCAATTGCACTTGCAATGGATAAAAATAGAATTAAAGAAAATGAACTATTTTTCGCATATAACACAAAAGGAAAACCAAATAAAGAGGGTGAATTTCCAAAGGGTAGATATAAACTTGGGAAATATACAATAAAAGATGACCATAGATTTAAAAAGCATTATTTAACATTAGATGATATAGTTATATTTTCATCAAATATAGGGACTTTACAAATTGCTCAAAGATTAACAGGCCCAGAATTTTATGAAGGCTTAAAAAGATTTGGGTATACAAGAAAAAGTGGAATAGATTTACCCTATGAAAGAAAAGGAATTATGCCTAAAGTATGGCAGTTTTCTGCTGGAGATAAAGAGGGTGAAGATAATGTATTTAAAGCTACAGTTTCATATGGACAAGGTATGACATCAACTTTTATGCAAGTACTTAAATCATACTCAGTATTTGAGAATAATGGATATATATCAACACCACAAATTGTTTCTCATTTAGAACACAACAATAGTAAATATAAAGCATATGATGAAACACAAGAGCAAATTATAAGTAAAAAAACAGCTAATGAAATTAGAAGAATGCTAATTAAAACTGTAGAAGAAGGTACGGGAAGAGCTGCAAAAATGGATGGATTAACAATTGGTGGTAAAACAGGTACAGCTCAAATTGCAAGGGGTGGTAAATATCTAAAAAAATATATATCATCATTCTTTGGATTTGTTAATGATGGCGAGAATTCATACACAATAGGAGTAACTGTTATTGATCCAATATCTACAGGGAAAAATTGGTATTACTATTATGCATCATGGTCAGCAGTTCCAGTATTTAAAGAAATTATTCAAAATCTAATTAAATTAAATTATCTTACACCTAAAAAAGATATAATTTCAAAATAAAAAAGGAGAAATATGTTTGGATTTAACAAAGAACTAAAAGAGTATAATCTTCCAAAAGAAGAATTATCAAAATACAATTACGCAAAAGTAACAACAGAAAATGGGGATATTTGGTTAAAACTATTTAATGAAGAGACTCCAATAGCTGTTTCTAACTTTGCTACACTAGCAAATGATGGGTTCTATGATAATTTAAGTTTTCATAGGGTAATTCCAGGATTTATGGCACAAGGTGGTTGTCCTGAAGGTTCAGGTATGGGAGGTCCAGGTTGGGCAATAGAATGTGAAACTAATGCAGATAAGCAAGTACATAAAAGAGGTACTTTATCAATGGCACATGCAGGTAAAAATACAGGTGGTAGCCAGTTTTTTATATGTTTTGTACCTTGTCCTCATTTAGACGGTGGCCATACAGTATTTGGAGGAATTGAAGATAATGACTCTGAAAGTTTTGCTAACTTAGATAAAGTTACTCAAGGAAGTAAAATCGTTTCGATTAAAATTTTAGAAAATAGAGATTAAGGCAAGTTATTAAACTTGTCTTAGTCATCACTTCCTACATCTATTCTAACACCTATTACATATCCATCTAACATTATATAAGATTTATATTGATCTTTTTTATCTTTAACTACACTCACATCAAATGAGCTATATTTATCTTCGATATAACTATTTAATAATTCCATTTTATATCCTTTTTGAATTTATTAATAATATTATATATGATATTTATTACAAAAAGGTTGCAAAGCTGAATAGTTTTTAATCAATTAAAAAAAAGAGGGGCTAAAAAAAAAGCTTAGCAATAAATACTTGAGTAAGTATAAATAGCTAAGCTTTGTGTATAAAAAAACTCAAGAGCTGGCAGCGGCCTACGTTTCCACAAGTGAAACCTGCAGTATTATCA
>CAXHZO010000027.1:0-21646 GCA_964022095.1 uncultured Arcobacteraceae bacterium | reverse complement strand
GTAGGTCTTACATTAAATCCTAAGATAATACAACCCTCAGATGCACCTGCAAGAACTAAATCTGATTCAGTAATACCACCAACAGCAGCATGAATAACTTTAACTTTTACTTCTTCATTAGCAATTTTTTCTAATGAACCTTTAATAGCTTCTAAAGAACCACCAACATCAGCTTTAATAATTACTGGAAGTTGTTTAATTTTACCTTCTGCAATTAATCCACTCATCTCTTCTAAAGTAACTTTAGTAGATTTAGATAATTCTTTTGCTCTTGCGTGTTCAGCTCTAGTTGTTGCAATTTCTCTAGCCTCTTTTTCAGAATCTTGAGCAACCATAATAGCACCAGAAACAGGAACGTCATTTAAACCTAAAACATTACCTGTTTCAGAAAGACCAAGTTCTTTAACTGGTTTACCTTGATCATTAGTAATTGCTTTAACTCTACCATATGTAGTATCACAAACAATATTATCACCAACTTTTAATGTACCATTTTGAACAATAATAGTTGCAACTGGACCTCTACCTTTTTCAAGTAATGACTCAACAACAGCACCTTTTACTTTTGCAGTAGGATCAGCTTTAAGTTCTAACATTTCAGATTGAATTAAAATATTTTCTAATAAATCATCAATACCTTGACCAGTTAATGCAGAAACACCAATAAATTCAACATCTCCACCCCAATCAACAGGAGTCATTTCTCTCTCTGCCATTTGTGCTTTAACCATATCCATATTTGCTGCTTCTTTATCAATTTTATTAACTGCTACAATAATTGGACACCCAGATGCTTTTGCATGTGAAATCACTTCTTCAGTTTGTG
Organism: uncultured Arcobacteraceae bacterium; assembly: GCA_964022095.1. Lineage (GTDB taxonomy): Bacteria > Campylobacterota > Campylobacteria > Campylobacterales > Arcobacteraceae > Malaciobacter_A. The sequence goes on along the minus strand of CAXHZO010000027.1, from coordinate 20,820 downwards.
GCTTAACACCATCATCAGCAGCAACAACAATTATAATAATATCAGTAACATCAGCACCTCTTGATCTCATTGCAGAGAAAGCAGCATGTCCTGGTGTATCTACAAATGTAATTTTTTCACCATTTTGATCAACTGTATATGCTGAGATATGTTGTGTAATTCCACCAGCTTCACCTGAAGCTACCTTTGCAGATCTAATTTTGTCTAATAATGAAGTTTTACCATGATCAACATGTCCCATTATAGTAACCACTGGAGGTCTAGTTACAAAGTTTGAATCATCAATCTCTTCTTCTAAATACTCATCTACATAATTAGCATCTTCTAAAGCATCTTTAACAGTTACTTCAATTTCAAACTCTTCTCCAAGAATCTCTAATTCATCTTGTTTTAAGAAGTCATTTTTAGTAACCATCATTCCTAACCCAAATAGAACTGTAATTACTTCAGAAGCTGATTTTCCACAAGCTTCTGCAAATTCGTAAACTCTAATATCTTCAGGTATTGTTACTTCAGTAATATCAACTTGTTCAACTTCTCTTCTAATTCTTTTCTTTCTCTTACCTCTTTTTAATCCTCTTGGTGCATTACCAAAAGCAGCAGGTCTAGAACTTCTAGTTTGTTTATTCTTGTTGTTATTATTTTGAGGTTTTTGCTCTTCTAAGATTTTGATGTTATCACCTAAATCCATATCAAGTAAAACAACCTCTTCACCTAATAATGAGTCATCAGAACTTTTAAAATCACCAGCATAATCAACATTTAGTTTTTTACCATGATCTTGTGATTTTTGTGTTGGTTTTTTCTTTTCTTTTCTAGATTTAGCTTTTCTAGCATCTGCACTTGCAGGTGGAATTTTTATATCTTTAGTTTTAATCTCATCTTTTTGATCACTTCCACCAAGAATTTCACTTAAAGATTTCATCTGTTTTTTACCAGATGAATCCATAGCATTTAATTCTTCAGGAGTTGGCTTAGCAGGTTTAGGATTGTTTTTCTTAACAATTTTTAAACCTCTTCTTTTTGGAACAATTTTATTTCTGTTTTCAGGATTAACAGCTGGTTTATTTTCTTCTTTTTGTTCAGGTTTAGCAGTTGTAACAGGTTTTGGTTTTGAAATTACAGGTTTTTCTACTTCTTTAACTTTTTTAACTTCAGGTTCAGCCTTTTTCTCTTCAGCTTTCTCTTCAATCTTTTTTTCAGTTTTTTCTTCAGCTTTTACTTCTTTAGTTTCTTCAACTACTTTTTTTACTTCTTTTTTTGGCTTTGGTGCAGCTTTTTTTGCAAGCTTAGCACTTTTTCCAGTGATTATGTAATTTGCAATCTCTTCAGCATCTTCAACTGATACAGCGCTTTGAGGTGATTTAAGCTCTACACCTAAATCTTTTGCTTTAGCAATCACATCTTGACTACTAGCTCCCGCTTCTTCTGCAATTTCATAAACTCTTACTTTATCTGACATCTGTTAGTATCTCCTTAAGTTGTGTAACGAAGTTATCTTGACTTTTACACTCTTTGTTTAGTATTTTTTCTAATCGTTTTAATTCTTTGACTTTTAAATCCGTTAGAATTTTTTTTGAACAAGTCTCACAAATATAAAAACTTCTACCATAATTATTATATCGCACAAGTTTTTTATTTTCGCATTTCAATCTTAATAACTCTTTTTGCTCGTATTTTGTTCTACAAACAATACAAGTTCTTAAGATGTTTTTCAAATTAGCCAAATATTATACCTAAAATGTTCTTAATTTCCAAAAACTTTATAATTCTATTCTCACACCAGCATTATCAAAGTCAGTTGTAAACACTTTGAAGTGTGGGAATTTTTGTTTTAAAGCTTTTTCTAATCTCTTTGCATCATCGTTATAAGCAATAGAAAATAGTGTTGAACCAGAACCTGATAGTGTACTCATAATTGAGCCATTTGCTAAAGCAGTTTTTTGAACATCGAATAGTTCAGGCATATGTTTCATTCTAAATTTTTGATGTATTTTATCTTTAGAAGCTACTCTTAACATATCCCAGTTTTCACCCATAAATGCTGCAGTTAATAAAGAAGAGTGAGAAATATTATAAATTACATCCTCTTTTGAATATTTATATGGTAGTGTTTTTCTAGACAGTTGAGTAGAAATTGGTCTATTAGGAATTACAACAACGGCTTTTAATACCTTTGGAATTGATTTATTAATAAACTTAACTTCATTATCTTGAACAGTCGCAACATTAAATCCACCCATAACTGCAGGTGTAATATTATCTGGATGATTTTCATAAGCAAGTGCTAAATTTAAAAGTTTTTGTTTTTCAAGTTTTATTCCTTCAATTGCATAAGCACTAGCAATTGCAGAAACAATTACTGCAGAAGAACTACCTAATCCTCTTGATAATGGAACTTCATTTTGAAATTCAAATCTAAAGTTTCTTTTTTTATGAGTTAAATTATGATAAAAATCATTAAAGATTGATATGAACATATTGTTATCTTTTAAAGCTGGGTTATTTGACCCCTCTCCTCTTAAAGATACACTATGAAATTTTGATGGTTTTATTACCACTTGATTTTTCATTGCAATTGCTAAACCTAAACTATCAAAGCCTGGGCCTAAGTTTGCACTAGTAGCTGGAACGCTTACTCTCATTTATTTCCTTCTTACACAGCTGGTAAATTATATATTGGCAGTGTTTGATTATTAAAATTTATATTTTCTATATTTAAAGGTAATTTAAAATCGCGTATTATACTATCTTTTTCTAAAAAATCTACTTTAATTTCATTTTCATCTTTTATGAAGTATTTCTTTCCCAATGCTTTTATGGGTGAATTCTCATTAAATTCAAAGCCTTCACATGCTCTAAACTCTAATTTTTTTGTAATTGAAATTGTTTTTAAAAATACATAAGCTACTTTTATAGCCATAAAAGAGCCTGGAGTGTTTACATAGTTTAATCTTTTTATATCATATTTTTCTAATAATTTATCAAATAATGTAGGCAATAAATCAGAAGTTTTACCTTCAAGTTTATACTCTTTTATTAATTCATTATTTTCATAAACTCCAATTAATAAAGGATTTGAAATTGTTATAACTAAAACTTCTACCAAGTATATTCCTATGCTTCAACTTTTGAATATGCCATTTGGAATACTTTAGCTTCACTATTAGCTTCTTCTAGATCTATTATTTCATAATTTGCTTCATCTTCATAAAGTTTTTTTGTTAGTAAGTGATTTAAGTGATGGCTTCCTGCGATTGCATCATACTCACCAACTAAAGTATATTCTAATAGTGCCATATCTCCAACTGCATCAAGAATTTTGTGTCTTACAAACTCATCATCAAATCTTAATCCTTCAGGATTTAAAACTTTTGATTGGTCTAGTACAATTGCATTTTCCATTGATCCACCTTGAGCAAGTCCAATACTTCTTAAATATTGTACTTCATGTAAAAACCCAAATGTTCTAGCTCGGCTAATATTCTCTTTATATTCATCAATTGAATAATCAAAATGAAACTCTTGCTCACCAATTGCAGGGTGATCAAATTTGATTTTAAAATCATAAACAATTCTATTTGATGGTTTTAAACAAACTCTTTTACCCTCAGGAGTTGTAACTTCAACTTCTTTTTTAATCTTAATTGCTTTTTTACTTTTATCAAGCTCTTTTATTCCAGCTTCTTCAATTAACATACAATATCCAGATGAACTTCCATCAAGTACAGGAACCTCATCATTATCAATTATGATTCTAAGATTATCAATACCATATGCGTAAACAGCAGATAATAAGTGCTCAATAGTAGAAACAACAACATCATCTTTTCCAATTACTGTTGCCATTTTTGTATCAACTACATACTCTCTTTTTACTGGAATAGTAACACCAGCATCAGATCTGTAAAAAATAATACCCATGTCACTATCAAGTGGCTCAAGTTTCATTTTTACAGGAACTCCTTTATGCAGTCCAATACCTACTATTTCTACGCTTTTTGCTATTGTTCTTTGTTTCATTTGCTTTTTATCACTTCCATTGCATTATTTATGATTTTTGTAATATTTTCTCTTACCCAATATTTACTCAACCACTCTGCTGGATTTACTTCAATACCTTGAACTAAAACTCCAAAGTGTAAATGATCTCCAAATACAGCCCCAGTAGAGCCAGTATTAGCAATATAATCACCTGCACTTACTTCTTGGTTTAATGACACATTTGCTCTACTTGTATGTGCATAAAGTGTAGATATACCAAAACCATGATCAATAATTATAGTATTTCCGTAAATTCCTAAATAATCATTATAAATTACTTTACCAGAATTTGATGTATAAATCTTAGCTTTTTTTACACTAGCCCAGTCATTTCCTAAATGCCAAGCTTCATCTATTTTTTTACCTTTGTACATATAGTGTCTTCTTTCTCCATATGATGCAAAAGTCATAGAAGAAGGTAATCTCTTAAATATACTTAAATCAAATTTTGAAACTTTTGTTTTATCCATCTTTTTTCTAGTTTCATTTTTGATTACATCGACATTGATTCTTCTTAATTCTTTATTTGCTTTTACAAATACTTCTGCTTGATCTACTGGAATATCTAAACTACTTTTTTGTAAAACATTTTTACTAACTTTATCAATAAAATTATCTGATATTTTCAATGTATCTATTTTAGGTTCTAAAGATTTGATATATAATGGAACTTTTGTTGCTGTTTTATTTTTTGCTTCATCAATTGCAATTAGATTAACTTGTTGGAACTCTTTTATATAAATAGGCCAAGCAATAACTGATACATAAAAGTTTTCTTTGTAAAAAGGAATTAATTCAAATCTCTCTTCATTGTTAAATGAAATATACATATCTTTTAAATTTTCATCTTTTACTTCAACAACTACAACTGCACTACCACCTTGTTTTATTAAATATGTATTTGATATTACATTTGCAACAGGACTTTTTTTATCAACTTTTAATTTAACTTCTTTTTTAAGTTCATTACCCATAAAGAAATTCCATTTACTTGTATCACTAACATTTATTTTTAATACTGCTTGTTCTGGCTTATATTTTTCAAGCATTTTAGGAGCAATAATATTTAAATCAATTGAACCTTTTGATTTATTTATAACTTGTGTATCAAGTCTAATTTCATTTTTCTCATCTTGATATACAATTTCATATGCTTTAATTTCATTATCATCACTAAAATTAATTTTCAATGGTGTTTTTAAATTCCAATAAATTTCATCATTTATTGATATCTTTGGAGAGTTTTTTTCAAACATTGGTGAGAAAAATACAAATGCCCCACTACCTATTACTAATATAACTAATAAAAAAAGTAAAAACTTTTTTGCTTTATTTTCTCTTCTATTATTAAATCTCAAGAACTTCCTTTAATACAATCTCTTTTGCTTTTTTAACATCTAATATATCTATACTACAACCTGCAGCATTTAAGTGACCACCACCACCAAAGTTTTGTGCAACTGAAGAAACATCAATTTTGCCCTTTGAACGTAATGAAACTCTAGATACACCATTTACAATTCTTATGAAAAAAGCAACTCTAACTATTGCCATACTCATAATCATATCTAATGCATCTTCACAATCTCTATTGTGAGCTCCTGTTTCTTCAAACCATTGAGGTAAGGCAATTATAGTTGCAACTTCACCTTCTTTATATAATTCTAAACTATTTAATACTTTCGGAATCATTCTATATTTTGCTAATGAGTCTCTTCTTAATAGTTTATTTGCTATATCAGATGGATTTGCTCCACACTCAACCAAAAAGTTTACCTTTTCAAAAGTAATCTCATCACATCTACCTAATGAAAAAGCTAAAGTATCATCATATATTCCAACATAAAGTGCAGTTGCTGAATTTTTTGTTATGTATAAACCATTATGTTTAAAAAATTCAAAAACTAACTCTGCAGTTGAACTTTTCATAGGGTCAACTATATTTACAGTTCCAAAGCTATCATTTGATTTGTGATGATCAAAATTAATTAAAGGAATACTAGGATCAACTTCTATTCCTAACCTTCTTTTTGTACCACAATCAACGCTTATAACTAAATCAAAAAATTTTGGTAATTGATCAGTAATCTTATCAAACTTAGGAATAAAATCTAAGTTTTGAGGTAGATCTGAACTGACATTAAATACTTTGTGTTTTATCTTATTTTCATGAAATAGATTTGATAAAGCTAATGCTGAACCAATTGAGTCTGGATCAGGATTTACATGAGTAACAATAAGTATATATCTACTTTTTTCAATTAGATTAAGTGCTTTTGAGTATTCACTCGTATCTATTTTATTATTAACTATAAAATCCTTCTTCATATAAAACCTTTAAAAATCATATTACTATGACAAAACTAACAAAAAGTTAACCGCTATTAATCAAACTTCATTGAAAAGTCTAGCCATACTGCTTGGTGAATAATACTACCACTACTAATAGCATCAACGCCAGTTGCAGCATATGATTGAATTGTTGTTGTATCAATATTTCCACTAGCTTCTAATAAAACATGAGGGAAATTTTCATCTCTGAATTTAACAACTTCTACTATTTGTTCTGGTTGCATATTATCACACATGATAATATCTCCCCCTGCACTCATAGCTTCTTTTACTTGATCAAATGTTTCACACTCAATCTCAATTTTTGTAACCCAAGAAATTCTTTTTCTTGCTTTTTTTACAAAGGCAGGTAAGTCTTTTATTGTTCTTAAGTGAGTATCTTTAAGCATTAAACAATCATCTAGTCCAAGTCTATGATTAATTGCTCCACCAATTCTTGAAGCATATTTTTCGAAATCTCTTAATTGAGGTCTTGTTTTTCTAGTATCTAATAAAACTACCCCTGTATTTTCAATAAGTCTTGCATATTTATTTGCACTAGTTGCAATACCACTTGCATGTTGAAGCATATTTAAAAAAGTTCTTTCAGACGATAATAAAACAGATGCTTTACCTTCAAGTTCAGCAATTACATCACCTTTTTTAATTTCATCGCCATCATGTTTTAAAAATTTACAATCAAATTTTTCAGTTCTAGCTAATACTTTTGCGTACTGTACACCTGCTAAAACTCCATCACTTTTTGAAATTGCTTTAGCTGTAAATCTTCCTTTAGGAGCAACATCAAAGAATAAATCTCCTCTACCATTATCTTCTATAATAGCATTTTTAACAAACTTCTTAATATTAATCATACTTCAAACATCCTTTGTAAAGCAATTTTTGCCCATTTAGCAGTATCTTCTGAAACAAATATTTCATTCTCTTTTGATATATTATCATCTTTAATTGATTTTAGTGTCTTATAAACATCTTCAAGTGTTGTTTCATTCATAGTTGGACACTCAGGTTTAGTTGAGCTTAAAATATAAGTATTTTTCTCTCTTAATCTATTTACCATATTAAATTCTGTTCCTACAACAACTTTTTGTTCAACTGGTAACTCTTTAATATATGTAATTAATTGAGAAGTTGAACCTACAAAATCTGCTGCATCACAAACACTTGGATCACACTCTGGATGAACTGCCACTAAAATATCAGGATATTTTTCTCTATAAAACTCTACATCATCAACTGTAAACTGCTGGTGAACTGAACAAAATCCATTATAACAAATAATATCAGCATCGCTTAAATCTTTATCTATTCCAACAACTGCTGATTTTAGATTCATTTGTTTAGCAAAATTTTGACCTAAACATCTATCTGGTACAAAGAAAATTTTCTTACCAGACTCTAAACCTTTTTCAATGATTTTATATGCATTTGAAGAAGTACAAACTAATCCACCCATCTCTCCAACTCTTGCTTTTACTGCTGCACTTGAGTTTATATATGTGATTGGTAAGATATCATCATTTGATATTCCAGCTTTATTCATTTGCTCTAAGTTTTGTTCATAGTAACCTTCATCAATCATTCTTGCCATTGCACAACATGCAATTTTAGGCATAAGAACTCTTTTTGATGTATCCATTACTTTTACACTCTCTCCCATAAAACCAACACCACAAAATACTATAAATTTTGATGGAGTTGCAATTGCTTTTTTAGCAAGTTCTAAGGAATCACCTGTAATATCGGCTAAGTCAAATACTTCATCTCTTTGATAAAAGTGTGCTACTAGCGTAACATCTAACTCTTCTTTTAATTTTATAATCTCTTCTTTTAAATTCAAAACAGACCTTCTAAGTTTTAATTAAATGAGAATATAACAAAATTTTAGTTACAATCTCATTTAATATATGAATTACTAAAGGTAATAAATGGATTTTTTAACAAATACTAACGTACTGTTTTTAGTTGCTGCATATTTAATAGGTTCTATTCCATTTGGACTTATTTTAGCTAAAACTTTTGCAGGTGTTGATATTAAAAGTGCAGGAAGCAAAAGTATTGGAGCAACAAATGTATTAAGAGTTGTAAAAGAAACTAATCCAAGTTTAGCAAAAAAGCTAGGTATTGCAACAGTTATACTAGATGCCCTAAAAGGAACTATAGTTTTACTAATTGCAATGGCTTATGGAATTAGTGATGCAACACTTTGGGGAATAGCAGTTTTAGCTGTTCTTGGACACTGTTACTCTATATATTTAGGATTAGAAGGTGGAAAAGGAGTTGCTACAGGACTTGGTGTATATATAGCACTTGTTCCAATTGCAACTTTAATTGGTGCACTTACATGGATAATATGCGCTAAAGTTTTAAAAATATCTTCACTATCTTCACTTCTTGGATTAACAGCAGTTATTGTAAGTGCTAGTTTTATAAATGATGGATTACATGTAGGTTCAAATATTCCTATGTATTTAATTGCATTTATCATTTATTATAAACATATACCTAATATTGTAAGAATAATTAAAGGTGAGGAAAAAAAAGTTATCTAAATGAGAGTACATGTTGAAGAATTAACATTTAAATGTATTATTGGATTACTTCCTTTTGAAAGAATAAGTAAACAAAGAATAATTATAAATCTATCTTTTGATTATGATTATTCTGCTGATTATTTTATTGATTATTCTGAAGTTTCTACTCTTATAAAAAAAGAGTTAAAAAAGAAAAAATTTGAACTTCTTGAAGATGCAATAATTTATGTACAATCCCTATTATACAAACTGTATAAAATAAATAACTTAAAACTAAAAATCACGAAACCAGATATTTTGAAAAACTGCAAAGTATCTTTATCAAATTATAAATAAGACTAAAAAACTCCTATAATAGCATTAACACAGCATTAATAATCAATTAATTAAAAGTTAACTTAAATTAACAGTTAATTAACACTCAAAAGCACAATTTTAAGAAAACTTTAAAATTTAGTGATGTAGAATGGACGCAACGGTAAACCGGTAGAGTTTTGAAACAATGGTTTTAAACAAGTTCGCGCGCTCCGGTAAACTGATAAAGATTTCGAAATTTTAGGAGAACAAATGAAAAAAATCGCAAAATTAAGTTTAGTAGCAGCAGTAGCTGTAGCTGGATTCACTACAACTGCATCTGCAGGTGCATTAGAAGATGCAATTAAAAATACATCTATCTTAGGTTACGCAACTATGAGATATGATGATAGAAATAGAGATAATAACACTGGTTCAAATGAGTACACTCAAAACAATACAAAAATTGCTTTAGGTTTAATCTCTAAAATAACTGAAGACTTATCATATACTTACGTTGGAGCTATCCTTGGTGGTTCTGACACTTCTGATGGTACAAGTAACAATGGTGTTACTAACTATTTTGGTGGAGACATTTATACTGTATATAACAACTTTACATATACAGGATTTGCAAATACTTCAATTATCTTAGGTACTCAAGGTTTAAATGTACCACAAACTGATGTTTATGATACAATTTCTGGTACTCAAGAAGGTACAGGTATTGCTGCAGTTACTACATTAGGTCCTGTAACATTAGTTGGAGCATACATGAATGAAACTAACTTAATGGGTGGAGATCAAGTTTCTAAATTAGGTTTAGCTACTGCTACAGCTAATGAAATTAATAAAGAAAACTTAATTGTATTACAAGCTATGAGTAAGTTTGCAGGTGTTGCTTTAGATGCAACTTACATTGATGTAAATGATACATTTGACTCTTATTCAGTAGGAGCAAAAGCTTCAATTGATGCAGGTGTTGCAAAACTATCTCCATATGCTAGATATACTCAATTAGAATTTGATGGTGCAAGTGGAGACAACAAATTATGGTTTGTTGGTTCTAAATTTAAAGCTGGTATCGTTGGTGGTAACATTGGTTATGGTCAAACTGGTAAAAAAGGTGGTTTTGTAGCTGTTGATACAGATGCAGAAGCAGCATTCCAAGGTTGGGCAACTCAACTTAATGGTACTAAAGACGGAAGTACAATCAAAACTAACTTAAATGTAGATGTAATGTCTGGTGTTAACGTAGCATTAAACTACAATACTTTAACATTTGAAAACACTAATACTGGTTTAGACAATGATACTGATGAAGTATATGGTCAATTAACTTGGAAACCAGCTAAAAACTTCATGGCTTACTTAAGATATGGTCAAGTTGATTATGAAGGTTCTAATGACGGAGAAAGAGGAAGAATCCACGTTCAATATACTTTCTAATAAGTATACTTAAACTACTAACTCGTCAAAAGGTAAAGAGTTTTAACTCTTTACCTTTTTTTATTTCATTTTAGTTTTATTTATGATAAAATCTTTTATCAAATAAAAGGATAATAATGAATAGTCTAATAAAAATATCACTTTCAACAATCGTTCTATCAACTCTAGCTTTTTCACAAACAACTATGTGTTTCAAAGAAAATCACACAGATCTTACAACTTTAGAAAAAGTTGCACTAGATGGTGGGGAGTGTAAATCACAATACTCACTAAAAGATATGAAAAATGACGGTTGGAGAGTTGATGACATAAAAATAAATAATAACAACTATATCTATATTCTTAAAAAAGGAACAACTTCTACAGCATTTGTAAATACAAACGCTAACATATCTCAAGAAGACTTAGAAAAAAGAGTTTTAGCAAGGCTTGAAGCTAAAAAAGAAAAAGAAAAAAAAGAAAAAAAGATAGAAGAAAAAATTGCTAGCTCAGAAAATGGTAAAAATATTTATATAAACAAATGTCAAGTATGCCATGGAGAAAAAGGTTTAAAAGAACCAGGAATGTCAAGCAAAATTGCTAATCAAACTTTTGAAGAGTATGAAGGTTCTATAAAAGGATATAGAAATGGTACTTATGATTTAGGTAGTGCGGTTCAGATGTCTTCTTATGCTTATGCCATATCAGAACAAGATATGAAAGATACATATAACTATCTGCAGTCTTTAAAATAAATCAAATTTCTTTGATTTATTTGTAACTTAACTGTAATAAAATCTATCTATAATTTCGCTACATCAAATTTTGGTGTCTTAAAAATTCGAAATCTTAAAAGGGGAAGTATTTTTATACTTCCCCTTTTTATGTTTAACTTAAATTATTGTAATCAATTAGTAACTTTAACACATTAAAATACCAACTCATATTTGATATATAATTTTAGGAGAACAATTAAAAATGAAAAAAATCGCAAAATTAAGTTTAGTAGCTTCTTTAGCAGTTGCTGGATTAACAACAACCGTATCAGCTGATTCTTTAGCGCAAGCTTTCGCAGACGCTAAAGTTAAAGGTGAAATCAAATCTTTATACTTTCAAAAAGAAAAAGAGTCAGGTGCAGATGCAAAATCTTCAATTTGGTCAAATGGTGGAAACTTATCATTAACAACTGGTTCATACTATGGATTAAAAGCTGGAGTTACATTTCAAACTGCGCATGTAGGAAATATTGATGATGAAGCTGGTAACTATGCAAAAGATATGGACGTATCAGGTTCAGTTATGTCTCAAGCATTTTTATCATATGGCATTGAAAATACTACAGTTAAAGTTGGTAGACAATATATTAAAACTAGATTAGTAGCAGGTTCTGGTTCAAGAATTTTAAAACAATCTTTTGAAGGTATAGTTTTAGCTAATACTGATTTACCTCAAACTACTTTAGTTGTAGCATATGTTGATAAATATCAAAATAGAACAGACCTTAACGGTAATGTACCTAAATTTGATCAAGCAGGAGATGGTGCATATACAATCTATGCAAAAAATAAATCTATTGATAACTTAACATTAGAAGCTCAATATTTACAAGCTAAACCAGAAAATGGTTCTTTAGATGATGATGCAAAGATTTTTTATGCACAAGCAGCATATAAATTATCTCCAATTACATTAGAAGTACAAACTTACCAATCTGACAATGGTGCAGCTGGTAATGTAGAAACAAAAAATAAAGAATACGGTGTAAAATTATCTGGTAAATTTGGAGGTTTCTCAGCAGCAGCTGCATATACTACAATTGATTCTGGTGCAGAGATTGAATCTGGAATAGGTTCTGGGGCAGATGAGATCTTTACGGCAGCTCCAATTTCTTCTGGAAACTATGATGCGCAAACTGATGCATATAAACTTGATTTAGGATATAAATTTGGTAATGGTTTAGGATTATCTGCTTCTTATACAGATTGGGAAACAGATGGAGGTGATGATTCTTCTGAAACAAATATTACTGCAAAATATAAATTTAATAAAAACTTATCTACAAAAATCATGTATTCAACATTTGGTGGTGACTACTCTTATGATTATAGATCAAGAGTTTACTTATCTTACAAATTCTAATTTTTTGACATACTTTCCTACTATTAAGGTCTAAAGAGTTTTCTTTAGACCTTTTTTTATGTTTATTTTAAACTAACCACTTCTTATACAAATTTAAAGTATAATTACTTTTTTAAAAGGATTTTACTTACATGGATGCATACGAATATAGCGAATTAATTAAACTATTAAATACTAAATTAAAAAATATTGAAGGTATTTTAAAACCTGAGGGGTTAAATACTAGACTAAAAGAGATTGAAGAGTTAGAGTCAGACCAAGATTTTTGGAATGATGTAGAAAATGCTACAAAAATAGGAATTGAAAAAAATAGAATTTTATCAAAACTCTCAAAATTCAACAAAGCAAATGAAGCATTAAGTGGAACAAATGATCTTTATGAATTAGCAACTGAAGAGAAAGATGAAGATACTTTTGAACTACTTTATGAAGAAGCCAACGAGCTTGAAGATTTAATCAAATCTACTGAAATATCTGTAATGCTTAGTAATCCTGATGATAGTTCAAATGCGATAATCTCTATTCATCCAGGTGCAGGTGGTACAGAATCTCAAGACTGGGCAAGCATGCTTTACAGAATGTATTTAAGATGGGCAGAAAGAAATAATTTTAAAGTAGAACTACTAGATTATCAGCCAGGAGAAGAAGCAGGAATTAAAGATGTATCATTTATGATTAAAGGTGAAAATGCCTATGGATATATGAAAGCTGAAAATGGAATTCATAGACTTGTAAGAATTTCACCTTTTGATTCAAATGCAAAAAGACACACATCATTTGCTTCAGTTATGGCAAGTCCAGAAATTGATGATAATATTGATATTGAGATAGAAGATAAAGATATTAGAATTGATACATACAGAGCTAGTGGTGCTGGGGGACAACATGTAAATAAAACAGAAAGTGCAATTAGAATTACACATATAGAAAGTGGAATAGTTGTACAGTGTCAAAATGATAGATCTCAACACAAAAATAAAGCAAGTGCAATGAAAATGCTTAAATCTAGACTATATGAACTAGAACTTGAAAAACAACAAGCAGATAAAGACGGTATTGAAAAAAGTGAAATTGGTTGGGGGCATCAAATTAGATCTTATGTATTACAGCCATATCAACAAATTAAAGATACTAGAAGTAATATTGGGTATTCAAATGTAGATGCAATTTTAGATGGGGATATAACAAAGGTTATAGAAGATGTGTTAATAGCAACTTCTACTAAATAAAAGTTTTATATTTTATTTAATAATTTAGGAGAAGATCTCCTAAATTATTTATAATTAAAATTCGTAAGCTAATGTAGCTGCAAAATCTTGGTAATCTGAAGAATCTGAACCTTCTAAATCATAATTAACATATAATAATCCTAAAGATAAAGAATCTGTTAATGCATAAGAAGAGTAAAGATTTAACTCACTTGATTCAGAAGAACCAAATTCAGTTTCACCATATAATACACCAGCAGTTGCATTTCCAATAGAGTACTCAGCAGAACCATATACTGTATCAGCATCAGTTTCATAGTTATCATCACCATTATCAAATGGAGTTACATTATCACCATATGCAGCAATTGAACCAACACCACCTTCTGAATCAGTTGTGATATAACCAGCTGCTAGAGAAAGATCTGCAATACCTGTACTAATTTCAAAGTTAGCAATTGAACCATCTGGTCCTGTCTCTTCACTTGAAGCTGCATATTGTGCAATTACACCAAATGTATCAGTTGAGAAACCAGCTTTTAAACCATAAAAATCAGCTACATCAACAGCAGAGTAAAAGTAAGGGTTTAATTCAACACCTTCAATTCCTGAATATTTAATATCTGCAACATATGCACCATCTTCAGTGATTTCACCGAAAGTACCAATTTCATCTTCATCAGCAGCAGCTTGTCTATCAACATATCCTAAAACAATAGTTGTATTTGGAATTGCAGTAATTGCAGCAACTACAGACTCATTGTAATCACCTAACCACTCTAAATCAATCTCTTGTCTACCAACAGATAATGCAATTCCATCAGTTGCATATTTAACATATGCTTCAGTCATTAATGCATCATTTTCAAAATCTGCTGAATTACCAAATACGTGACCTGCTCTGAATCCCATTTTTGCATTTAAACCCATGTATGATGCAGTTTCATATGCTAAACCAGTAGTTGCAGCAGAGAAACCTACATCTTTCTTTCCACCTTTTCTGTCAGTCTGAAGTCCATATAATGTGATATCTCCAGATACTGTTCCTGATTTAAATGCATCATCAATTGAATCTGCACCAAATGCCATAGAAGAAGATAATAATAAGCCACAAGCTACTAAGCTAATTTTTTTCATTTTAATTCCTTAAATTACTAATTTTATTTTTTATTCTTAATATATTCGCGCAATATATTTCGAAATTTTAGAAGAACAGTATAATTATATACTAAGTTTCTCTATTAAATATATATATCTTTGTATACTTTATATACAGCAAATACAAATTAAGCAGAGATTATAGTTTTTTATTCCTTAATAAATAATGAAGATTAATATTATTTAATTTATTCTCTATTACAAATAATTTTATATGGGCAATACAAACAAGTCGATTTCTCTTCACATTTATCAAAAGATATTTTATCTTTTGATAACTCTTTTATTTCATCAAATTTTGTAACTAAAAGTTCAAGCTTTTTATCTAAAGCTATTTCTTCTTTTATAGTATTATTTGATAAGTCATAATAAAAACAATCAATTTTATCAGTTTTATAAATCTCACTCATTGCTATATAATAGAATTCTAGTTGAAAATCAGTGCTTTTTTCGTATGTTTTAATTGTATCTACTTTTAATGAACTCGATGTTTTATAATCTAAAACTTCTAGTCTATCATCAACTTTATCAACTCTGTCAACTGTACCTTTAATATTAATACCTTCAAAAGTGCAATTAAATGATTTTTCTATTCCAATTATTTGAGCATTTTTTAATCTTTGAGTATCTTTAATATAAAACTCATAAATTTTTTTCTTCCAAATCTCTAAATCAAGAGTTAAAAAAGCATTCGTTGATTTATATTTTGTGAATAATTCTTCAATTTTCTTAAAATCTCTAGAGTCACTTTTATAATACTCTTCTAGAATATTATGAATAATATTACCAAGTTCATAAGGTTTTGGAGAAAGAGAAATATCATGTTCTTTGATTTTTAAGATATAATTTAAATAAAACCTTCTTTTACACTGTAAATAAGTCTTCAAAGAGCTTGCTGACCACGTAAACTTACTTAAATCAATACTATCTTCTATCTTTTCATCAAAATAGCTTATTGAGTGGTTATTATAAAGTATATGTTTATAGCTATTGTCTTCTGTTTTTGTTTGAACTTTTTTATCAAAAAGCTCATTTGCAAATCTTGAAATTTGACTAACATCATTTAATACAAATGATACAAATAGTTTTTTTGAACTATTAATCAATCTTTTATAATAGTACTTTTGTAAAGACTCTCTATCACTTGAAGTAGGAAGACCTACTTTTTGTTTTATATTTGTTGATAAAAATTTATCTTTTACAGATTTTTTTGGAATAAACTCTTCATTAAAATCACAAATAATTACACATTCAAAATCAACAGCTCTTGTTTCAAGTAGCCCTAGAACAGTAATCTTTCCAGAATTAACATCATCTATTGTAATTGTAGAGATTTTTTGTAAAAAAATTTTATAAACATCTTTAACTAATATTTTATTTTGACTTGAAAAGATTAAAATATTTAATTTGTAAAGAAGTTCATCATATTTTTCTAAAATCTCTTCATTAGATTCAAAACTTTTAATATAATTTGTAATTATTTCAAAAATTTCTTTTGTACAATTATACTTCCAAACTTTTTTAATAGTTTCATCTATTGCATTTTTGTCTATTTTCAAATACTCTAAATTTTTAATATACTTAATTTCATCTTCACTGATATATGAATAAATTGCATAAGCCACTTCATATAATTTGTAGTTTTTAATACTTTTACCCATTGCGTAGTTAAAATATTTTTCATTATCAAACAACTGTATCGATTGGGCAAAATTTTCATCTGGCAATATTACAGCGATATTAGATGGATCAATTCCACATTCCACTGCCTTTGTTACACTTTGTTTTATAAATGCTATTTGATTTAATCTTGAACTGAAACCTTTTACAACACAATCTTGTAACTTTGAACTAACTTCTAATTCTTCAATTACTACTTTATTTGTTAGATCTATTTTATAATCATAGTTTTCTTTAAACTCATAATCAAATATTTCATTAAATAAAGAAATAGATTTTTTATTATAATTATTGCTATGAAAATTGATTTGAAGTTTTTTTATTAATGAAATTTCTTGAACTATTTCAAACTCTACTTTTGTAAAATATCCTTCGAAATCAAGTTCAATATCATCAAATTTAGAAATAAATTTTTTATTTATAGTATAAAATTTATCTAAATTTACTCTATCTACAAAGTTTTCTCTTTCTAAAATATTTTCATAATTAGTTTTTATATTTTTTAAAATACTCAAATGTTCTTCATAAAATTCATATGAATCTACATTTTGTATCTCATTTATATCTATTTTTTCACTAGATATTTCTAAAAAAAATCTATATATATAATCACTTTGTTTTAAAAATTTTGAAAACTCTGAAGAAATACCTAACTTTATAATATTAGTATTTTTGATAGCTTCATTTAAAAAAAGAACTCTTTGTTCTTCTTCACAATATTTTTTACCATTTAAAGTGATACTTTTTTTTAGAAATTCATCAATAGTAATACAAAAGGGAAGTAGTTTATTTGTATCTTTTTGTTTTGAAAGATAGGTCCTAATGGACCTATGTGTAGGAAATACTATTAGCTTTTTTTTAAATTGCATTAGTTTTTATAAATATATAACCTAAATTGCCATTTACTTCAAACGTTCCTGTAATATTCCAGTTGTTTTCTTCTGATATATCAAATTTTGTTATGTAGTTGTCATTATGAACTTCAAAATTGTCATTTATTAATACTACATCATTATCATTTGATGAACTTTTTGTCACTACAAGATTTATTTTTGTAGCTATTTTTTTATTTGTTTCTTTTTCAATTACAAAAATTTCTAAATCATTTTTACCAACATTTAACATATTCTTATTTTTTGAAAACTTTTCTAAAACTCTTTGCGAATACATAATATCTTTTGTTGATAGCTCGAATTTTTTACCATTTAATAAAAAAGTCAAATCATACTTAGAAATAAAATCCGTATTTGAATTCATAATTTTATTGTAATTATCATCAACTTCTTGATAAGTTTTTAAAAAACTTTTATCTTCACTAATTGGTACACTTGTAGCACTAACAATTGTCCATATAATCATTCCAAACACAAATGAAAATATCCCAATAAAAAATAGTGGCCAATAATTTCTTTTCATCTATTTTCTCTTTTTTAGTACAGCATAAGTATATACAAGTAAACCACTAACAATTAAAAAGTACATAAATACTCTCCAAATTGTGCTAGATACTTTACCTTGATTACCTATATTTGACTCTAATTTTATATTTTTATCTTCAGAAACAGCATCTGCTATTGCAGAATATCCATTTAACATTGCTGCACTAACTTTAGCAAAAAGAGTGTTTTTATCTTTTGAAGCTAAAAGTGGAACAACATATCCATCTAGTATATCATCTTTATCTATAATTGATTTTAATTCATCACTATATAATAAATTTACATGAGTTTCTTCAACGGCACTAGTTAACAACACATAAGGCTTTTCCAAAGTTTCAATTATTTGAGATTCATAGTTTTTTATATATTCTATTTTCTCTTTTGTTGAAATATTTTCATCTAAACCTAAATTAGATTTAGTATATATGTATATATTAACACCTAATTTAGACTTACTTTCAGTACCAATTTGATTGATTTTTTCTTTTGCTCTATCATCAATTAATCCATCATCACTTAAGATAAAATTTTGAGCAAATAAATTTTGTGAGAATAAAAATAGAAGTGAAAAAATCACTCCTACTTTTAATAAATTATTAGTTTTCATTTAACCTACATATACCTTAGCAGAATCAAAGAAAGCATAGTATATTGTCACTAGAGCACTAACTAGAAGTAAAATTCCAATTATTCTTTCCATAGTTTATCCTTATTTGCCACTACCAACAAGTTGGTATTGTTTATGATTTTCTGAACTATTCATTTTTAACCCATTTAAATCTTGGTTAATTTTATAATAGTTAGTAGCTTCGTTTTGTTGTACTTTTATGCCATTAACTGTTAATACAGCTAAAATAGTTAGTAATAATGCAGTTGCAATTAGCATTCCTGTGATACCACTTAACTTAAAAATACCTCTTTCATTATCATTCATTTGTGTATTTCCAGCCATGATTATTCTCCTAAACTTCTTAAGTAAGCAGCTAATGCTTTCTCTTGTGTTTCATTTAGTCTTCCAGCAAAACTTGGCATAGCACCAATATTTCCTTTTTTACCATCTTTTAATACAGCTAATACTAATGCATCATCATATTCTCTGATATTTGGAGCAACATAAGGCATACCTTTACCTTCTGCACCATGACATCCTGCACAAACTCCATAAGAAGCTGGTTGTTCACCTTTAAAACCATTAGCAACATATTCAGCTACCTCATTAATGTCTTTTTCTTCAGTTAACATCATTGGAGGCATTCCAGCTGGATATGCAGTTTTTAAACTATTAGCACCGTTTTTAATTACATAAACAACTTGCTCTTTTGAAATTCTTTTGTTTAAGTTATGAGCTTTACCATTAATACCTTCAGCATCAACACCATGACAAGGTGCACACTGTACTAAGAATGTAGATTGCCCCATAGCTTCTAATGTTTCTTGAGATGGGTTTTCCCATTTTTTCTCAAATTTTGCATTGTATTCTAAGTTTTCTTCATTCCATTGTCCAATTTGAGAGAAACCGTTAATTGGGTAACCAATAGTAAGGTACCAAAACATCCAAATAATTGTACCAATGAATGCCAATCCCCATCCTGTTGGAATTGGGTTTCTATACTCACCAATGCCATCCCATTTCTCTTCAGCTAATTCACCACTAGCTGTATCATTTTTCATTTGGTTAACATATTTAAGTGCAACAAATACAACAATTGTAATAATTGCAACTGCACCTAATAAAGTTAAACTACTAATATAATCATCGCTATTAAAAGCATCCCCTGCTGCAAACCAAGTTCCTGCTAATAATGCGATGATAAGAATTATTCCACCTACTACCATAGACTTCATCTTATTTCTCCTTATTATCTATATCACTATCTTTTTTTCTTTCTTCAAGAGGTTCTGAAACACTTGAATCATCATGTACTAAGTTAGAATACTTTTCATAATCTCGCTCTCCACTTTTTTGCCTTTTGTAAATAGTGTATGCGTAAGAATAAAAAACAATAAATACAACTAAAATCAAAAAGAATTTAGTGTAACCTTGTACTGTTAAAAGTGTTTCATAATCCATTTATGGCCTCTATTTTAAAGAATTTAAATATGCAATTAATGCAACTATTTCAGGAATCTGACCTTTTGCAACAGCATCTTTAACAGCTTGGTTTTTCATATCAGCTGCAATTACTTTTGCTTCTTCTAACATTGAAGCTTTCGCTTCTTCCCAAGTTCCAAGTTTAGGCATACCTTCTTGGTCATATGGAGTGTTAAATACATTTTTAACCGTTACAGCTTCTGCATAAGCAGTTTCTATATCAGCCATGTTTGTGAACTGATGTGGATATGCAGGCATAATTGAACCTGGAACAACAGATGCAGGATCCATCATATGATTTTCATGCCAATCTGTAGTTCTATAATTTCCAACTCTCATTAAATCTGGACCAGTTCTTTTTGATCCCCATAAAAATGGTCTATCATATGCGTACTCTCCAGATAATGAATACATACCATATCTATCAGTTTCTGATTTAAATGGTCTAATTA
>CAXHZO010000026.1:0-23826 GCA_964022095.1 uncultured Arcobacteraceae bacterium | reverse complement strand
ATTTTGAAAAAATCAAAATAAAATATTGGTATATTCCATTAGAAAATGGCAAGTATTTAGTAGTAAAAAACCGGGAGTGGAAAAAGAATAATGAATAACAATTTGAATCAAAATAATGGTATGCAAAAACGAATGTTAATTATGACATTAGTTGTTTTTGTGTTTTTTATAGCATATGAGTTCTTAGTATTAAAGCCTCAAAAAGAGGCAAAAGAAGCGCAAGCTAAAACTGAGCAAACTCAAAAAGCAACACCAGATGCAAATATTGATGGAATGGTACAAACTGATCCTACTGGCAATCCAATTGATATGTCAAAGTCAGTTGATGCTTTATCTTCAAAAGCAATTGCATCTTCAGAAATATTAACAGTTATTAAAACAGCAAGAAATATTATTGAGATTGATACATTAGGTAGAGTAGCACAAGTTACACTATTAGAGCCAAAGTATAAAGATGAAGATGGAAATCAAATTAAATTATTTGAAGCTAATCAATTAAGACCTTTAGAGGTTAGATTCGCTGATGCTAATATTAATAAAAAAGCTTTCCAGGTGGCTTCTAGTACTACTTCTTCAAATGTAGATGCTACATCTTCTAAGCAAGAAATTGTATTAACACAAGATTTAGGTGAAACAGTATTAACTAAAAAATTCACTATTTACCCAAATGGTCATTATGACTTAGCCGTTAGTTCTACTAATGAAAAGAAATTTTTTATTACAAATGGATTTAGACCAAATGTATTAGCAGATATGTATGCAGACCATGGTTTATATTTAAAACTTAATGATGGAATCATGGAATTAACAACAGATGGTGATTTAGATAAAACTAAAAACTATGTTGGAATTAAATTTGTATCTAACTTTGATAGATACTATGCAACAGTTATTTATAACTTTGAAAAATCATTAGCATTATCTTTAATGCCAGATGCAGAAAGTAATCCACAAGCATTTATTCATGGTGGAAATAATATCTCTTTTTCAGGATACATGGGACCAAAAAACTTCAAAGATTTAGAAGCTTTAAATCCTGAATTAACTGATGTTATTGAGTATGGATGGTTTACATTTATTGCAAAACCAATGTTCTTATTATTACAGTTTATTCAATCATATGTTGGAAACTGGGGTTGGACTATTGTTATTTTAACAATTTTAATTAAATTAGTTTTATATCCATTATCTTATAAAGGTATGGTTTCTATGCAGAAGCTAAAAGATTTGGCTCCTAAAATGAAAGAGATTCAAACTAAATATAAAGATGATAAACAAAAACAATCTATGCATATGATGGAATTATACAAAAAACATGGTGCAAACCCAATGGGTGGATGTTTACCACTGATTTTACAAATTCCAGTTTTCTTCGCAATCTATAGAGTTTTATTAAATGCAATTGAGCTTAAAGGTGCAGAGTGGATTTTATGGATTAATGACCTAGCAGAGATGGATCCATGGTTTGTATTACCAATTTTAATGGGTGCTACTATGTTTATTCAACAAAAAATTACACCAAATACTATGCAAGATGAAATGCAAAAAAAGATATTCCAGTTCTTACCAGTTATCTTTACATTCTTCTTCTTATGGTTCCCAGCAGGATTAACGTTATACTGGTTCGTAAATAACTTATTTACAATTGCTCAACAATACTCAATTAATAAAATTTTTGAGAGACAAAGAGCTTTAAAAAAATAGGAAACAATTATGAAAAAGTTTGAAGCAGATTGTTTAGAGACAGTATATGAATTAGCAAGTAAAGATTTTACTTGCTCAATTACTGACTTACAAATTGAAATAATCCAACAACCAAGTAAAGGTTTTCTTGGTTTTGGCAAAAAAAATGCAATTATTGAAGTATGTTATAAAGATAATTGTAAAGTATATAAAAGTGAAACAAAAGTAAAAACATTTGAGAAAAAAGATATTCATATTGAAGAAGTTTCTCAAAGAATTGAAACAAACAATAAAAAAACTCAAACTCAAACACAAACTGTAAAAGAACAGAAAAAAAGTTTTGACTCTCCAAAACCAAAAGACAAAATATTTGACAACTTTTATAATGAAGATGATACTCAATCACAAATGTCAAAAATTGTAGTAAAAAAAGATAAAGAAGATATTTTAGTTGAAATCAAAGCAGGAATAAACTCTTTATTTAGTGAATCATGTTATGGAATTGATGATATAAAAGTTGAATTTTATGATGAAGAGACTGTATATGTAGAGTTTACAGGTAGTGATAGCGCACTTTTAATAGGGAAAGAGGGTTATAGATATAAAGCTTTATCATATATTTTATTTAACTGGATAAATGAAAAATATGGGCTAATGTTAAGACTTGAAGTTGCAGAATTTTTAAAGAATCAAGAAGATGCAATTCATACTTATCTTGAGCCTGTAATTGAAGTTATCAAAGAAAAAGGTACTTTTAAGACTAAACCTTTAGATGGTATATTAGTTCACATTGCACTAAAAAGATTAAGAGATGAATTCCCTGATAAATATGTAGCAGTTAAAACAAATGTCAGAGGTGATAAATATGTACTTGTAAATGAGTACAGATCAAAAGAAGTATAAATTGTTTGATGATAGTACAATAGTTGCAATTGCAACTGCAAATGGAATAGGTTCTATTTCAATTATTAGAATATCTGGAGCTAATGCTTTAGATATTGCTTGCAAAATCTCAAAAAAAGAAAATTTCCAACCAAGACTTGCAACACTTAGTGTTTTACATGATAAACAAAATGAAGTTATTGATGAAGCTTTAGTTTTATATTTTAAAGCTCCCTTTTCATTTACTGGTGAAGATGTTGTTGAGTTTCAATGTCATGGTGGAGTTGCAATTGCTAATATGGTTGTAAATGAAGTTTTAAAACTAGGTGCTAGATTAGCAAATCCAGGTGAGTTTTCAAAAAGAGCATTTTTTAATAATAAAATTGATTTATCAAAAGCAGAAGCAATATCAAAAATAATTGAAGCTAGAAGTGAAGACGCAGTTAAATTACTTGCAAGACAGTTAAAAGGTGAATTAACTGATTTTGTAAATGATATTAGAGAAGATCTGTTATTTATGTTAGCTTATACAGAAGTATCAATTGATTATGCAGAAGAAGACCTTCCTAGTGATATTTATGAACAAATTCAAAACAAGATGGATAAAATCATAATAAAACTAGAAAATACCCTAGAAGCTAGTAAAAGAAGAGAGGGCATGATAGAAGGCTTTAAAGTTGCAATAATAGGAAAGCCTAATGTTGGTAAGTCTTCGCTTCTTAATAAGCTTCTAAACTATGATAGAGCTATTATTTCTGATATTGCAGGAACTACTAGGGATACAATTGAAGAGTCAGTTAAAATTGGAACTCATATTATAAAAATTGTTGACACTGCTGGTATTAGAAATGCAGATGATGTAATAGAAAAAATTGGTATCGAAAAATCAATTAAAGCAATTGATGAAGCTGATATTGTAATATCTTTATTTGATAATAGTAAACTTTGTGATACTGAAGATAATGAGATTATAAAACTTATAAATCAAACTGAAAATAAAGAGATAATAAAAGTTTTAAATAAATCAGATTTAGAAAATAAATTTGATAAAAGTTTAATAAGCAATTATATTGAGATTTCTACTAAAGAGGATATTAATCCTTTAATAAAACAAATAGAAACTATTTTAGATAACAATACGCACAGTGATGAAATGTCATTAATTTCTAAAAGACAAGTATTTGCTGTTGAAGATACACTACATAATATTAAACAATCTAAAATGCCACTTCAAGGTGGAGAGTTAGAGTTCTTTGCTCACTATATAACTGAAGCATTGGAAAATATTTCTACAATAACTAGACCATATGAAAATGATGAGATGTTAGATGTAATGTTTGGAGAGTTTTGTTTAGGAAAATAGTTTAACTATTTCCTAAATATTTGGTAACTCATAAGATATTAGTTTTGCATTTTCTTTACTAATATCTATCCAAGAATCACAATCAAATTGGATTTCCATTATTCCACCCATCTCAAATTTCTCTTTAAATCCTACTAATGTAATGGCAAGTGCAGTCAGTGAAGGATTATGCCCTACTAATACCATAGTATTTACTGTATCATAGGTATAAGTAATTGTTTCAAGTAATTCATTTACAAAAGCCATATACAACACTTCATTGTACATAACAGCTTTTCTATAATTAATTTTTTTTGAGATAATTTCAGCTGTACTTCTAGTTCTTGATGAAGGACTAGCAACAATTAAGTCAATTTTATCATTTTTATCTGCTAACGTTTGTGCAATTAAGTTAGCATCTTCTATACCTTTTGAACTAAGCTCTCTATCATAGTCATCAGTATTACCATCAATTTCTTCTTTTTGTGTATGTCTAACAATATAAAGTTTTTTCATTACCCGTCTTTAAATAAATTTAGTAAGTGATTTTAAATTAAGTTAGCTTTTTTTTTAATAAAAATTAAAAATTTGTAAATAATCAATAGTTCATTGTAAGAAATACAAGAAATATTTTAAAAATAACACATATATATTATTTTTTACAACAATTAAATTATAAATTTAAAATTATACCTATAATATAGATACTTTTAAGTTATAAATTTTAGAAATCTTTATTATAATTGAATTATTAATTTTAAAAGTTCTTTATATTTACTCTTTTATTTAACAAAGGTATTAATTTTTGGTATCATTAAATTTACAAAATATTTTAGGAGAAAAAATGGAACAAGTAAAAACTGTATTTTTATTAACAAGCTTAACAGTATTATTTGTTTTTATTGGATATTCATTTGGTGGAACCACTGGTATGCTAATTGCATTTTTAATTGCAGGTGGAATGAATTTTTATGCATATTACTACTCAGATAAACAAGTTTTAAAACATTATAATGCTACACCAATTGAAGATATAAGACATCCAGTTTATAAAATTACTAAAAAGCTTACACAAAAAGCTGGTTTGCCAATGCCAAAAGTATATTTAATAGCAGATCATACTCCAAATGCATTTGCAACAGGAAGAAACCATGAAAATGCTGCAGTTGCAGTTACTATGGGCTTATATGAAATGTTAAGTGAAGATGAGCTTGAAGGTGTAATTGCTCATGAGTTATCTCATATTAAACATTATGACATTTTAATAGGTACTATTGCTGCAGTTTTTGCAGGTGCAATAGCTATGATTGCAAATATGATGCAATTTGGTGCAATGTTTGGAAATAATAGGCAAAATGGAAATCCAATAGTAATGATTGTCATGGCTTTATTGTTACCTCTTGCAGCTTCAATTATTCAAATGACAGTAAGCAGAAGTAGAGAGTTTATGGCAGATGAGGGTGCAGCTAGAATGACGGGAAATCCTTCTGGTCTTCAAGCAGCTTTATCAAAACTTGATAGATATGCAAAAAATGGACATCAAATAAATAATGCAACAGAACAAACAGCACATATGTTTATAATAAATCCTTTTTCTGGTTTAAAGTCTAGTTTAGGTGGCTTATTTAGAACTCATCCAACAACTGAAGATAGAATAGCTAGACTTGAAGAGTTAAAAAGTGAGTTGAATAAATAGGATACTAATTATCCTAGTTAATAAACTCTTTATAATCAATTTGATAGGATTTCAAAATTTTAAATAAGAGATACAAATATGAATATTGATTTGATTTTACAAAATATTTTAAATCCACCTATTTTATTCTTCTTCTTAGGAATGTTAGCAGTCTTTTTAAAATCAGACTTGTCTATTCCTCAACCATTACCAAAGTTTTTTTCTTTATACCTTTTAATTGCTATTGGACTACATGGTGGATATGAATTATCACAAAGTGGATTAAGTTTAGATGTTTTCAAAGCACTTGGCTTAGCAGTTTTTATGGCTATTTTAGTTCCAATTTATAGTTTCTTTATTTTAAGAACTAAATTAGACTCCTACAATAGTGTTGCACTAGCTGCAACCTATGGTTCAATTAGTGCAGTTACTTTTATAACAGGTATTACTTATCTTCAAACTATTGGTGTTGAGTATGGTGGTTATATGGTTGCTGCAATGACTCTTATGGAATCGCCAGCTATTGTTATTGGTTTAGTATTTGCTGCAATGATAAATAAAAAATCTAATAATGATGAGAATAGTACTACAAGTTTTAAAGAGATTTTTAAAGAAGCATTTTTAAACCCATCTGTATTTTTACTAATGGGTGCATTATTAATTGGTATTTTAACAGGTGAAAAAGGTTGGCACTCTATGGAGCCACTTTTCGGAGTTTTATTTAAAGGGTTCTTAGCATTCTTCCTTTTAGATATGGGTTTAGTTGCAGCAAAAAGAATCTATGAGTTAAAAAAACTTGGTGTTTTTTTAATAGGATTTGCTATTATTATGCCAATATTTAATGCAATTATTGCAATGTCTCTTGGATACTACTTTGAATTATCAAAAGGGGATGCATTTTTATTAGCATTGTTAAGTGGTAGTGCTTCATATATAGCTGTACCAGCTGCTATGAGATTATCAGTACCAGAAGCAAATCCAGGGATATATTTGCCATTGAGTTTGGCTATTACTTTTCCATTTAATATTTCCCTTGGAATACCGCTTTACTACTTTTTAATTAATCAATTGTGGGGATAATATGAAAAATATGAAAAAAATAGAAATAATAATAGAGTCTGTTTATACAAATAGACTTCTTGATTTATTTTCAAAAAAACAGATTACTGGATATACAATCATTAGAGATATTGAAGGTTGTGGTGGGCATGGCTTAAAAACTGCTGATAATGTAACTGATGTATCTAGCAATAATTATATCTTTTCAGTATTTGAAGAAGAGATTTTATATTCAATGATTGAAGATGTAAGAAGTTTTATTAAAAAGTATGGCGGAAAATGTATCATTACAGATGTAATGTTACTACAATAATATATTAAATTAAAAAGAGAAAATTTATGGATAAAGATTTTAATTATTCTAATTTAAAATTAGGAATCATTGGTGGTGGACAACTTGGTAAAATTATGTCTCAAAAAGCAAAAAAAATGGGCTTTCATGTAACTATACTTGACCCAACATTTAATTGTCCAGCAGCTCAAGTTTCTGACAAACATATCATGGGTGGTTTTTATGATAAAGATAAATTAGAACAATTAGTTCAAGAAAATGATGTTACAACATTTGAATTAGAGCATGTAGATACTTCAATTTTAAAAGAGTTATATGATCATGGTCATAAGATTCATCCATCACCATATGTAATGGAATTAATTCAAAATAAATATGAACAAAAAAAGCTTTTAGATGAAAAAGGAATTCCTGTTCCTGCATATAAAAGTATTGAAACTACAGAAGATTTAGCTGCTTTTGGTTTTCCTGTTATACAAAAAGCGAAGCTTGGTGGATATGATGGGAAGGGCGTTCAAATGCTAAAATCTCAAGAAGAAGCTAATACAATTGCAATTGAAGCTGAATCATTTATTGAAGAGCTTGTTGATATTGATAAAGAATTAGCAATCATAGTTGCAAGAAATATAGAAGGTGAGATCAAGTGCTATCCAGTAGTTGAAATGCTATTTGATGAAAGAGTAAATATTTGTGACAGTGTTATGGCACCAGCTAGAATTTCAAAACAAATAGAAGAAAAATGTTTTGAAGTTTCAATAAAATCAATTGAAGCTTTAAATGGTGTTGGTATTTTTGGAGTTGAATTATTTTTAAATAAAAAAGGTGAAGTTTTAGTAAATGAAATTGCGCCAAGACCACATAACTCAGGACATTATACAGTAGAAGCTTGTGCAACATCACAATTTGAACAAATAATAAGAGCAGTTACAAACCTTCCTTTGGGGTCTACAAAGCTAATCTCACCTGCAGTAATGGTTAATTTATTAGGTGAAATAGGATATGAAGGTGAACCATTTATTGATGGAATTCATGATGCTTTAGAAATTCCAGAATTATCATTTCATTTTTATGGAAAAAGTTTTACTAAACCATTTAGAAAAATGGGACATATCACAGTTTTAGATGATGATATAAATAAGGCTTTAGAAAAAGCAAATGAAGCTAAAAGTAT
This sequence comes from uncultured Arcobacteraceae bacterium, assembly GCA_964022095.1. Classification (GTDB taxonomy): domain Bacteria; phylum Campylobacterota; class Campylobacteria; order Campylobacterales; family Arcobacteraceae; genus Malaciobacter_A. Next base: position 15,722 of record CAXHZO010000026.1, on the reverse strand, counting down.
ATTAAAAATAAAAGGGAGCAAAAAATTATGAGTAAACCATTAGTAGGAATTATTATGGGAAGTGATTCAGATCTTCCAGTAATGAGTGCAGCAGCGCAAATATGTGAGAAGTTTGGAATAGAGTATGAAGTTACTGTGGTATCAGCTCATAGAACTCCTGATAGATTAGTAAAGTATGCAAAAGGTGCTGAAAAAAGAGGATTAAGAGTAATTATTGCAGGTGCTGGAGGAGCTGCACATTTACCAGGTATGGTTGCATCTATGAGTGCACTTCCTGTTATTGGAGTTCCAGTTAAAGCTTCAAACTTAGAAGGAATGGATTCCTTATTATCAATCGTGCAAATGCCTGGTGGTGTTCCTGTGGCTACAGTTGCTATTAATGGAGCAAAAAATGCAGGAATACTAGCAGCACAAATAATAGGTGTAAAGTCTAAAAAAGTTAGAAAAAAAGTATCTGCATATAAAGAAGAGATGCTTGAAGAAGTAAATACAAAAATTGAAAAGTTAGAAAAAATTAAATACAAAGATTACCTAGCTCAAATGCCAAAAAAATAGCCATAAAAAAAGCAACCCTTGACCAAAGAGTTGCTTGGGTGAAATTATAATCAAAAAAGTTTAAATAACTATTAATTTAAAAGTTCAGGTCTATATTCAAAATGCATAGTATCATAGTGATACCATCTACCACCCCAAATAAAACCATATTTTTCAAATATTTTTACAATTTTCATTGGAATTAAATTTTTATACTCAAATTTATTTCTGTTTTTATCCCATTTCCAATAGTGTGATTTTTTAATATTTATATCAATTGCCATGCCAAAACTATGCATGCTTAATCTATTTGTTCCAGCTATTTTTCTATACTTGTAAGTGCCAGCTGGCTGATGAACAAACTTTTTTAACTTTTTTGGTAATTGATCTAGTTCTTTTGAAATATTTTGAAGTTTTTTATGCACATTATTTACGGTTGTTACATATAAAGTTTTATTAGTGGTTTTTGGCATCCATTTAATTTGAACTAAATTCTTTTTTATTTTATCTTTAGTAGCTCCATACATTTTTCTAAAAAACTCTTCATTTCTTACTCTTCCTGGATCTTCATTTTTTAAAGGTTTATGGTGCTCTTTATGAGTTACTTTTATATATTCAATATGAAGTTGATTTTTTAATGAAGCATTATTTAAAAGCTCTTTATATGAGTTTTTTTCTTTCAAGTCATCAAATAAGATTTTCTCTTTATTTTTCCAGATTATGTAGTTATCTTTATATGCTAAAAGATGGTTTGGATAGGCGTCTATAAGTTTGTGAGCTTTCTCATAATCTGTAGTGTTAGCAAACAAATTATGAGAAATAAAAAAAAGAAAAATTAGCTTAGCTATATACTTTCTTAACATTTTCAATTTTTGATGACATATTTAATAATACCATATCTGCAAGAACAAGTGACATCATAGATTCTGCAACTACACTTCCTCTAACAGCAACACAAGGGTCATGTCTTCCTTTTAGTTCACAATTCACTTCTTGATTATAAATATCTACTGTGTCTTGCTTTATAAATATAGAAGGAGTTGCTTTAAAATATACTTTTACATTTATATCTTCACCATTAGAAATACCACCAAGCATTCCACCACTATGATTAGTTTTAAATCCATTGGATCTTATTTGGTCATTATTATCTAAGCCTTTAACTTTAGAAGCTAATATCCCATCACCAATTTCAATTGCTTTAACTGCATTAATACTAACCATTGCATTTGCAATTTGTGAATCAAGTTTATGGTAAAGTGGTTCACCTAGACCTATTGGAACATTTGATACATTTATTAAGGCTACTCCACCAACACTATTGTGCTTGTTTTTAGCAGCAAGTATTGCATCCTTTTGAGCTTGTTCTACATTTCTGTCAAGGGCAAAAATCTCAGAATCAGCTACCTTTGAAAAATCAAACTCTTTAGCTTCAATTCCATCAATTTCATAAATACCACTTTGAATTTTAATTCCAAGCTCTTTTAACATAAGCTTAGCAATAGCACCAGCTGCAACTCTTGCTGCTGTTTCTCTTGCACTACTTCTTCCTCCACCTCTATAATCTCTAGTCCCATATTTATTAAAATATGTAAAGTCTGCATGTCCTGGTCTAAATAAATCTTTTATATTTGAGTAATCTTTTGACTTTTGATTTTCATTAAAAATTACCATTGCAAGCGAAGTTCCTGTAGTAATTCCTTCAAATACTCCTGAAAGAATTTCTACTTTATCACCTTCTTTTCTAGCAGTTGCATATTTATTTTTACCAGGTTTTCTTCTATCCATCTCATTTTGAATAAATTCTTCATCTATTTTAATTCCTGCTGGCACTCCATCAACTATACAACCAAGAGCTTTTCCATGAGACTCTCCAAAAGTTGTAAACCTAAACCTATGACCAAATGTGTTCATTAATTTTCACCTTTTAAAATATCAATTGCGATTTTTGCAACTGCTTGTTGAGCTAGTTTTTTACTTTTCCCTTTTGCTTTACCATAAGTATTTCCATCTATCCATATAGATACTTCAAACTCTTTTTTATGGTCAGGTCCATATGAACCTTCTATTTTATATTCAGGAATTGAACCAAATTTAGCTTGAGTTATTTCTTGTAGTGCAGTTTTATAATCACTAAATAATACATCAAGATTAATTTTATCGTATGAATTTTCAAGTAAATTTAGAATAATAGGTTTTAAAACTTCAAGTCCAGATTCTAAATATATTGCACCCATAATTGCTTCAAAAGCATCTGAAAGAATTGAAGCTTTTGTTCTACCTTTATTTCTCTCTTCTGCACTCGAAATATAAATATAATCGCCTAATTTAATATCTCTTGCAAGTTTTGTAAAACCAGTTTCATTTACAAGTGAAGCTCTTATCTTAGAAAGATCACCTTCATTTGACTTTGGAAATTTTTTATATAAATACTCTCCAACTATTAAGTTTAAAACAGCATCTCCTAAAAACTCTAGTCTCTCATTATTATATGGCTTTTTAAAACTTTTATGTGTAAGTGCTTCGATTATCAGATTTCTATCTTTAAACTGATAATCCAAACACCTCTCTAATTGTGAATAATCACTCATTATTTTTCCCTTCTTTTAAATTTTCTGCAAATGTTCTTGCAAGTATATCACATCTTTCATTATGCTCATGACCTGCATGCCCCTTTACCCACTGTGCATGTACCTTGTGCTGCTTTGATGCCTCTAGGTACTCTTGCCATAACTCTACATTTTTTACAGGTTTTTTACTGGCATTTCGCCAATTATTTCTAACCCAACCTACAAGCCATTCATTTATTGCTTTAACAACATATGATGAATCAGAGGTAATATGAACTTCACAAGGTTCTTTTAAAGCTTTTAAACCTTCAATTACACCTTTTAGTTCCATTTGATTATTTGTAGTGTTATCTTGTCCACCACAAAGCTCTCTTTCTTTTCCATTGTATTCAAGTATAGTTCCCCAGCCTCCAGGTCCTGGATTACCTAAACTAGAACCATCACTGTAAAGATTGATTTTCTTCATAATAACCTTTGCTTAAATGATGTTTTACATCAAATGATAAAATTGTGTGACAATGTGGACATCTTGTATCAAAAACAGGATGTGAGTGCTTACATGAATTACAAATAAACTCAAAATTTAATGATGCATTTATGTCATGGTCATGCTTATTTACTAATATTAAAAGATCTAAATCAAAATCATTACAATGATCTTGAGTCTTTAAATAGCCTTTTGCATTATATAAATCAACTAAAAATTCATTTTCTATAACTTTATCAAAATTAATATCTTCAAAGTTTAAATACCACATTAAATCAATAGCTTTTTTACAATCAAATTTATGAACATTTTCCCAAAAGAATTGTTTATTAAACTGGATTAAAAAAGATATTAAAATTCTTTCTATAATTTTGTCTTCTTCATATATTTCAAATAGTTTTTGAGATTTCTTTTCATACGATAAAATTGGATCATTTATAACCATTAAACTTTTTAAGTAAACTTTATCTTTTGTCTTATCTACATCTAATTCTTCTAGGGATGAAACTACTTCCTTAGCTTTTTTGAAATCTTTTAGTTTTTCATATATTATTAGCAAGTGATCTAATGCTTTTTTATTTCTTGGAGAGAATTTTAAAATTCTTAAAAATATCTCTTTTGATCTTTGTAAGAAACCACCTTTAAAGTATGTCATACCTAGGTGTTCTAATAATTCTTCTTTTTTTACTCTATCGTTTACATGTTCTAATAAAGTCAAATATACATTTATGGCTTTATTATAATCACCTTTGTGTAAAAAAGTTGATGCTAAAAGTAAAATAGAATCAAATGGTAGGTTATAAGTTTTGTATAGATGTACATAATCTTCTTCTTTTAATTTCCCAAGTTCAAATCTTTTATAAAGTTTTCTATACTCTTTTCTTGCAAGTCTTTCTTTATAAATACCGTAAGAATAGGTAAAAAATGAAATTAAAAAAATAAGTGTGAAAAGTATTATTACCCCAAATAAAGGGTCTCTATACTCTAAGGCTATATTGTCCAAGAAGTACCTTAATATATGTTTGTTTAATTTATATATATTATCATAAAAGTTCATATAAAATAATAAAAGAGTATAATCACTTATGATAAAAAAAGAGTCCATAGAGAATTTAAAAAATCACCTTGATGTTGTTGATGTAGTCTCACAGTTTTTAGAACTAAAAAAAAGTGGAGCAAATTTTAAAGCTTGTTGTCCATTTCATGGGGAAACAACACCATCTTTTGTAGTAAGTCCTTCAAAACAAATATATCATTGTTTTGGGTGTGGAGTAGGTGGAGATTCTATTAAATTTGTAATGGAGTATGAAAAACTTTCATACCCTGAAACTATTGAAAAATTAGCTTCAATGTATAACGTACAGCTAGAGTATGATAACAACAATCAAAAAAAACAAGATACAAAAATTATTGAAGATGTAAATAAATACTATCAAAAACTTTTTGTTGGAAATAATACGGCAAAAGAGTATATTCACAATAGAGGGATATCAGAATTTTCTGTTGAAAAGTTTGAAATTGGTTATGCTCCAAAGTCCCATGAAACAATAAATTTTTTGAAATCTAATCACTATAACTTAAGTGAAGCAATAGAGCTTGGTGTAATTGATACTGGGCAAAATGGCTTATATTCAAGGTTTATAGAAAGAATTACTTTTCCAATTTATTCAATAAATGGAAAACTTGTCGGTTTTGGTGGAAGAACTATTACAGGACATAATGCAAAATATGTTAATTCACCTCAAACTAAAATATTTAATAAATCAAGATTACTTTATGGTTATCATGTAGCAAAAGAGAATATTTATAAAAAAAATAGACTTATTGTTTGTGAAGGGTATCTAGATGTAATAATGCTTCATCAAGCAGGTTTTAATACTGCTGTTGCAACATTAGGTACTGCTTTAACAGCTGATCATTTACCTCTTTTAAGAAGAGGTGAGCCAAAAGTAATTTTAGCTTATGATGGAGATAAAGCTGGACTTGCAGCTGCTTATAAAGCTTCAGTTATGCTATCTCAAAGTGAGTTTGAAGGTGGTGTTGTAATTTTTGGAGATGGAAAAGATCCAGCTGATATGGTAAATGACAGTAAAATAGAAGAGTTAGAAAAAATGTTTAACACTTCACAAAATTTTATTACTTATGTAATTGATTATATTGTTGCAAAATATAATATAAATGAGCCATCTCAAAAACAAAAAGCACTAAATGAAGCGAATGATTACTTAAAGTCTTTAAGTTTAATTTATCAAGATGAATATAAAAGATATATTGCTCAAAAATTGAACATCAGAGAAAATTTGGTGAAAACAAGTACTGATAAAAGCAGAAACTTTGAGGTTAATTTATCAAAAGTAAATATTCAAGAATTGTGCATTATCAAATCTATACTAGAAAACCCTAAAAGATTAGATATGGCTTTAGATTTGATAGATGCAACAATGTTTGAAACACATAAAGATGAGTTTGAATTACTTATGAGTGATCCTGAAAGTTTATCATTAAATGCAATTACATTAAATGAAAAATTAGAAAACTATGATGATGAAAGATTGAAAAAAGAATTATTAGTGTTATTATATAAATTCTATACTAATAAACTAACAGCTATTTCATACGATAAAACGATGGATTTTAGGCAAAAAGCTAATATTATTAGAAAATTAAAAGATAATATTTATCAATTAAAACTTGGCAAACTAGTAAGTTATAATTTATAATTAATTTTTTATTTTTATTTTCTTAGTAGAAAACTTTTTGTAGAATGCAAAAAACTTCTAAAATTAAGGGTAAATAATGAAATTTATAGAGAGTGATAACTTACCACAAGCAATTGGACCTTACTCACCTGCAGTTAAAGTACATGGTGTAATTTATACTTCTGCACAAGTTCCAGTTACATTAGATGGTACAATGGTAGAAAAAGATATAAAAGTGCAAACTAGACAAGTCTTATCAAACTTAAGGACATTACTTGAAGATGCAGAAAGTGGAATGGAAAATGTTGTTAAAGTTTCTGTTTATTTAGAAAATATTGAGGATTTTGGTATAGTTAATGTATTATTCGCTGAAGCATTTGGTGAGCATAAACCAGCTCGTTCAACAATTTCTGCAAAGGGATTACCAAAAGATGCTTTAATTATGATTGATGCAATTGCATTAGCAAATGATTACCATTAATAAGTGACTTAAAGAAAGTTTAAACTAATTTAAGATACTATTCCGGTTCGAAAATTAGAGTTTACATAGTTAATTATGAACCTAGAGTATTAAGAATTGAAATAGAGGAAAGAAAATGTACGCAATTATCAAGTGTGGTGGTAAACAGTATAAAGTGTCTGAAGGTGATATCTTAGATATTGATTATACTGGTAAAACTGCTAAAGAAACTTTAGAAATCACTGACGTTTTAGCTTTAAACGATGGTGAATTAAAAACTGGTGAAGCTGTTTCTGCAGCAAAAGTTGAAGCTGAAGTAGTTTTAGACGGTACGGGTGTAAATAGAGATAGAAAAGTTATCATTTACAAAAAAAGAAGAAGAAAAGATTCTAAGTTAAAAAGAGGTTTCAGAAAAAGCTTCACTAAAATTAGAATTACTAAAATAGCTGCATAAGCTAAAAATTAAAAAGGAGATAAACTATGGCTCATAAGAAAGGTCAAGGATCTACTCAAAATAATAGAGATTCAGCTGGAAAAAGACTTGGTGTAAAGAAATATGGTGGTGAAGTTGTAAGAGCTGGAAACATCATTGTTAGACAAAGAGGAACTAAAGTTCACTGTGGTGCTAACGTTGGTATTGGTAAAGATCATACAATCTACTCTTTAATTGACGGTGTAGTTAAATTTGAGATTAAAGACAAACAAAGAAAAAAAGTATCAGTTTACGCAGCTTCGTAATTCTGACTTTATTTGATTTCTAAAAGGGTGTATGGCATTTGCCTACACCCTTTTTTTATTTAAAATATAGCTAATTAAAAGTTAATAATGTTGATTTTTAATTATTTATAAAAGGAACACAAAATGTTTATAGACAGCGCTAGGTTTTCAGTGTCATCAGGAAAAGGTGGCCAAGGGTGTGCCTCATTTAGAAGAGAAAAATTTGTTGTTAAAGGTGGACCTGACGGAGGAGATGGTGGAAAAGGTGGAGATGTTTACTTTTTAGTAGATACAAACACAGATACATTATCAAACTATAAAGGTAGAAAAGTATTTAAAGCAGAAAATGGTAATCAGGGTATGGGTTCAAACATGACTGGTAAATCAGCTGCACCTTTAGTATTAGTTGTACCTCCAGGAACTCAAGTTATTGATGATGATACAAATGAAGTATTATTAGACTTAATTGAAGTTGGTGAAAAAGTTAAAATTTTAGAAGGTGGAAAAGGTGGACTTGGAAATGTTCACTTTAAGAACTCAAGAAATCAAAGACCAACATATTTTCAACCAGGACTTCCAGGTCATACAAAAAATATTAGATTAGAATTAAAACTAATTGCAGATGTAGGATTAGTTGGTTACCCAAATGTTGGAAAATCAACACTAATTTCATCTACATCTAATGCAAGTCCAGAAGTTGCAAATTATGAATTTACAACATTAACTCCAAAACTTGGAGTTGTAAATGTTGGTGATTATAATTCATTTGTAATGGCAGATATTCCAGGAATTATTGATGGGGCTAGTGAAGGTAGAGGATTAGGTTTAGAGTTTTTAAAACATATTGAAAGAACTAAAACTTTATTATTTGTTATTGATGTTGCAAATTATAGAACAATGATTGATCAATATAATGTTTTAAAAGAAGAAGTTAAAAAATTCTCAGGTGAATTATCAACTAGAAATTTTGCAATTGTATTAAGTAAGGTTGATGGATATTATGGTGAAGATTTAGAAGGTGATGTAAAGCAGTTTATTTCAGATATTGGATTAGAAGTAACTACATCAAATGAGTTTGCTTTTGAAAAAGAGTTCCCATATTATGTTCAAGATTTAACATTTAATAGATTTGACAATACAAAACCATATTTTGTATTACCAATTTCATCAATAACAAAAATAAATATAAAACCATTAGGTTTTGCTTTATATAATCTATTGGAACAGGGTAAATGAAACGTTTAGTTATAAAAGTAGGAACAGCTGTTTTAACACAAGATGGCAAATTAGCAATTGATAGAATGCAAAATTTAGTAAATTTAATTGCTAAATTAAAAAATGAAAAAGATTTAGAAGTTATATTGGTAAGTTCAGGTGCTGTTGGTGCTGGATTTACTTCCTTAAAACTAGACAAAACAGTTTTATCTAATAAGCAAGCATTAGCTGCAGTAGGGCAACCTCTTTTATTAAAGAACTATAAAAAAATGTTTAAAGAACATGATATTACATGTGCTCAAATATTATTAATAGCAGATGATTTTGATTCTAGAAGAAGAACATCAAATGCTCAAGAAGTAGTTGAAATTTTATTAGAAAACAAAGTTTTACCTATAGTAAATGAAAATGATGTAATTGCAAATTATGAGCTATTATTTGGGGATAATGACCAATTAGCTGCACATGTTGCATATCATTTCAAAGCAGATATGTTAGCAATATTAACTGATATTGATGGATATTATGATAAAAACCCAAGAGAGCATGAAGATGCTCAGCTTTTAAGTGAAGTGTATGAAGTTAAACCTGAAGAGTTAGAGATGAAGCATACAGCTAATTCTGAGTTTGCAACAGGTGGAATTGTAACTAAATTAAAAGCAGCAGATTTTTTAATGAAAAAAGATATACCAATGTATCTGTCATCAGGATTTGATTTATCAAATGCATACGAATTTTTATGCGATGGAAAACATAACAACGGAACAATATTTAAACCAAAAAAATAAGAGAGAAAATAAAATATGGCTAAAAGAATTCTATTTATGGGTACCCCTGATTATGCAACAACTATATTTAAAAAATTAGTTGAAAGTGATTATGAGTTAATAGGATTATTTACACAGCCTGATAAAAAAGTTGGAAGAAAACAACTTTTAACTCCTCCTCATATTAAGCAATACTGTATTGAGCAAAATATTGAAATTCCTATTTTTCAACCTGAAAAACTAAGGGGAAATGAGCAAATCACAAAAGATATTATAGCTTTAAAACCTGATTTTATCATAGTAGCTGCTTATGGGCAGATACTTCCAAAAGAGATTTTAGATATTGCTCCTTGTATCAATCTTCATGCGTCACTATTACCAAAATATCGAGGTGCAAGTCCAATTCAAGAATCATTATTAAATGATGATAAATACACTGGAGTTACTTCAATGTTAATGGAAGAAGGACTAGATAGTGGAGATATTTTAGGTTTACAGTATTTAAAAATTACTCCAACAATGGAAGTTGTTGAAGCCTTTGATAAATTATCTACAATTGCAGCAGATTTGACAATTACCACTTTAGATAATTATGAAAATATAAATCCTTTAAAACAAAATGAGAATGAAGTTAGCTTTTGTAAAAAAATAAAAAAAGATGATGGCTTAGTTGATTTAAGTGATGCAAAAAAATTGTATTCAAAATATAAAGCATACTCTTTTTGGCCAGGTGTATTTTTGCAATCAGGGCTTAAATTAAAAGATATTGAATTAGTAGAAACCAACTCTTTAAATAGCCAAGGTGAGATTTTAGAAATTGGAAATGATTATATAATTGTAGCTTGTAAAAAAGGCTCTTTAAAAATTTCTACTATTCAAGCACCATCAAAAAAAGCAATAAAATCAACTGATTATATTAGAGGGCAAAGATTAGAAGTTGGAAGTGAATTAAACTAATACAACTATGTTAATTAAGCTAAATAATTAACATAAGCTGTAATAGTAATAAGACTTAATAAAACACCTAACACAAGTGAGTTAATAGCCACTTTCTCGTCAAGCCCACCTTTTATTGCTAAAACTGTAGCCATAGTCATAGGTGGCATTGCAACTTCTATAATAGTTACTTTTGCCCAAGTTTGATCAATACCGTAAAATATCTGGAATCCTATTAAAACTATTATTGGAACAATTACCATTTTTAAAACCATTGCCATAGTTACAATATGAAACTTTACAAATATGTGTTTTAATTCTAGTTTCATACCAATTGCAATCATTGCAATAGGAACAAGTGTAGCGCCAAGTGTATCACTTGTTAGAATCAAGAAATTTGGTACTTCAAAGTTTTTTGCAATAACAGTAATAAAAAACATAATTGTTGGTGGAAATAGAAAAATTGATTTAAAAATTGATTTAATACTGTTTTGTCTTCCGCTTCCCCATGTAATGATGAACATACCAACAGAAACTAAAAGTAAAAATGAACCAAATAAATCATAAATCAAACCATATACAATATAGTCTTGTCCATAAAATGCATCAATGTATGAAAACCCAATAAATGAAGTATTACCAAATGTTGCCATAATCATAAATGTAGCAAGTAATAATCGGTTAAGCTTCATAGCTTTACCAACAAAATACGCAAGTATTAGATTAAATAGGATAAATCCCATGAACATTAAGATTAGCCCAAGTATTTTTTCATCTAATACCAAAGGATAGATTTTTGAAAATACAATTGCTGGAAGAGAAAAATAGATTATAAACTCTATTAATTGCTTAGAGTTGTCTTGGTATATTATTTTAAATAAATACCCAAGAAGTAAATACATAGCTATTGGTAAAACTGGATCTAGCATGATAACCTTTTTAAAAGGATTATAATTAATAAAATCTTGTAAATATATTATGTATAATCCAAAAATGAAAATAATAAGATTAAATGAAGTTAATTCAACACATACATACTTAAAAGATTATATTAAATCAAATGCTTATGAATCTCCCTTATGTGTAGTAACTAATTACCAAACTAATGGAATTGGAAGTAGGGGAAACTCTTGGAGTGGAAAAAAAGGAAATCTTTTTTTCTCTTTTGTTTTAAGAAAAGATGATTTACCAAAAGATTTACAAATTCAAAGTTCATCTATATACTTTTCATTTATATTAAAAACTATCTTAAAAGATTTAGGTTCAAAAATATGGCTAAAATGGCCAAATGATTTTTATATAAATGACAAAAAAATTGGAGGAACTATCACTACAATGAGTTCAGATTTAATTTATTGTGGGATAGGTTTAAATTTATTAGATGTAAGTAATGAATATGGAAAGCTTGATATAAGTATAGATGTAGATGGTACTTTAGAAAGTTATTTTTCCAAAATAAATAAAAAGATTTCTTGGAAGGAAATTTTTAGTGATTTTAAGATAGAATATGTTCTCAGTCAAAATTTTAAAGCAACCATTGAAAATGAGAAAATCTCATTAAAAAATTCAGTGTTAAATGAAGATGGCTCTATACAAGTAAACAATAAAAAGGTATTTAGTTTAAGATGACAGAAGTAATTTCAATAGCTAATCAAAAAGGTGGAGTAGGTAAAACTACTACAGCAGTTAACTTAAGTGCAGCATTAGCACTAGAGGGTAAGAAAGTATTATTAATTGATGCTGATCCTCAAGCAAATGCAACAACTTCTTTAGGTTTTCAAAGGGATACATATGAATATAATATTTATCATGTAATGCTAGGAACTAAAGAATTAAACGAAATAATTTTAGACTCAGAAATTGAGAATTTAAAAGTAGCTCCATCAAATATTGGATTAGTAGGAATTGAAAAAGAATTCTATAAAAATACTAAAGAGCGAGAGTTAGTTCTTAAGAGAAAAATTGACCCAATAAAAAAAGATTTTGATTATATTATTATAGATTCACCTCCAGCACTTGGACCAATTACAATTAATACTTTAAGTGCTTCAAATTCTGTATTAATACCAATTCAATGTGAATTCTTTGCATTAGAAGGTTTAGCTCAGTTATTAAACACAATTAAACTTATTAAACAAACAATTAATAAGTCATTACACATAAGAGGTTTCTTACCTACAATGTACAGCTCTCAAAATAACTTATCAAAGCAAGTATTTGCAGATCTTGCACAGCATTTTGAATCAAAACTATTTAAAGTAGATGCAGATTCATATGTAGTTATACCAAGAAATATTAAACTTGCAGAAAGTCCTAGTTTTGGAAAGCCAATCATGTTATATGATGCAGCTGCAACAGGAACAAAAGCTTACACAAATCTAGCAAAAGCAATTGCTGGTTAAATTTTATTATAGGAAATACTAATGGCATTAGGTAGAGGTTTAGGAGAATTATTAGGGGAAGTTGAAAGTGCTTATGAAAGCTCAACTAGTAATAACAGATCTGGAATTGAAAAAATCAATGTTAATAATATAAAAGTAAATCCTAATCAGCCAAGAAAAATCTTTGATGAAGATAAGCTAGTACAACTTAGCGAATCAATAAAAGAACATGGACTTTTACAGCCAGTTACTGTAGTTCAAGATGATGAAGACTCTTTTACTTTAGTTTCTGGTGAGAGAAGACTAAGAGCTCATAAATTAGCAAATATTGAAGAAATTAGTGCAATAATTTTAGATATCGAAGAATTAAAATTAAGAGAACTTGCATTAATTGAAAATATTCAAAGAGATGACTTAAATATAATTGAATTAGCATTTTGTTATGCACAATTAATCAATGAACACAATATTACACATGAAGAGTTATCAAAAAAAGTTTTCAAAAGTAGAAGTTCAATTACAAACACTTTAAGACTGTTACAATTAAACTCATATGTACAACAATTACTTGCAACGAACAAAATTAGTGCAGGACATGCAAAAGTTATGCTAGGTCTTAGTGAAACAGAACAAAAAATGGTTGCTGATTCAATAGTTGGACAAAAACTTTCTGTTAGAGAAACTGAAATTTTAGTTAAACAATTAAAAGAAAAAGATTCCAAAACACCTAAAAAAACAATAAAAACTACAAATTTTGATTTCAAACCCTTAGATAATGTCTTAGAATCGTTAAAAGCTAATGATTTAAAAGTAAAAGCTGAAAAGAATTATCTAAAGATAGAAATCAACTCTCAAGATGATATTGAGAAACTTTCACACTATTTTAATATCCAATAGTAACAAAACCTAAAATTTTAAAATGTAATTTTTTCCTTTAATATAAATTTATATTTTGCTTTGGTACAATATATGAGTTTTAGTTAAACTAAACTGTAAAAAATATGGAGGAATGAATGTTAGACATAAGTCCTGTATTGTTACTTAGTTCTGGTATCATCTTTCTTTTAGTTGTTGCTAGACTTAACAGTTGTCTATTCAAACCTTTACTTAAGCACATGGACGATAGAGCAGAATCTATTTCTAAAGATTTAGAAGATGCAAAATCAAATGGTGCTGATGTAGAAGGTATCTTAGCTGAAGCAAATGAGATCATTTCTAACGCTAAAAAAGATGCAGCTGGTATTAGGGAACAAGCTTATAAGGAAGCAAAAGATACGGCAGACGCTAAACTAGCTAGTGCAAAAGCTGATTTAGAAGCAAAATCTTCTGAATTTGCTAAGAATCTACAAGATGAGACTAAAGCTTTAAAAGAGTCTTTAGTGTCTACAATGCCTCAATTTGATGAGAGCTTAAAAGCTAAGCTTAGCTCGATTTAAGGGGAATTGGATGAAGAAAATTTTATTACTTGGGTTAGCATTAGCTCCTGTGGCAGTATTTGCTAGTAGTGAAGGTGCGGAAACTGATATTGTTCAAAGAACCGTTAACTTTATAATATTTGCTGGAATTTTATGGTATTTACTTGCTGATAAAATTAAAGCATTTTTTGCAGAAAGATCATTATCTATTCAAGCGGAACTTGATAAAGTACAAGATACTTTAAAAGCTTCTCAAGATAAGATGTCTGACGCTCAAAAACAATTAGAAGAAGCAAAGAAACTTGCAACTGAGATTGTTGAAGGTGCTAAAGATGATATTGATTCTATCAAGCAAAAAGTTGCAGATGGAGTTGATTCTGATATTGCAAATTTAGAGAAAAATCTAGATGAAGCAATGAAAGTTGAAACATCAAAAGCAAAAAGAGAAATTGTTGCTGAAGTTCTTGAAGAGCTATTGAAATCAGATAATATTAAATTAACTCAAGATGAGTTAGCAAATATTGTTCTTAAGAAGGTAGCGTAATGAGTAATTTAGTAGCGAAAAGATATGTAAAAGCATTAGTTGATGGAAGAGAAACTAAAGCTATTAATAAATTAAGTGAAAATTTAAATGTGATTTCTTCAGCATTCGCTGATGAGAAATTTAACTCTATTATTTCTTCTCCAGAAGTAAGTGATAGCAAAAAAGTTGAATTAGTTATATCATTTGTAAAAAAATCAGATGATACTTTTACAAACTTTGTTAAATTACTTGGTGAAAAAAGAAGATTAGGACTACTTCCTGAAATAGCTAAAGAGTTAGAAGTTCAATTAGCAGCTATGAATAATACTTATGTTGGTGTTGTTTATACTAATAATGAACTATCAGGTGATTACATCACTTCGATTGAACAACAATTTAGTAAAAAATTTGATGTTAAGTTATCATTATCTCAAAATGTTTGTGATTATGATGGTATTAAAGTAGATATTGATGGACTTGGGGTTGAAATCTCTTTCTCAAAAGAGAGATTAAAATCACAAATGATTGATCATATTTTAAAAGCAGTTTAGAACTTAAAAAGGAGAAAATTGAATGGGTGCAAAAATTCAAGCAGATGAAATCAGTTCAATCATTAAAGAAAGAATTGATAACTTTGAATTAAGTGTAGATGTTAATGAAACAGGTAAGATCATCTCTTTTGCAGATGGTATTGCTCAGGTTTACGGACTTAAAAATGTTATGGCTGGTGAGCTAGTAGAGTTTGAAAATGGTGAGAGAGGTCTTGCGTCAAACTTAGAGGAAGCAGCTGTAGGTATCGTTGTTCTTGGAAAAGGTGAAGGTTTAAGAGAAGGTTCTTCTTGTAAGAGACTTGGTAAACTTTTAGAAACTCCAGTTGGTGACGGTATGGTTGGTAGAGTTGTAAATGCTCTTGGTGAGCCAATTGATGGTAAAGGTGCAATTGAAGCAGCAGAAACAAGATTTGTTGAAGAAAAAGCTCCTGGAATCATGGCTAGAAAATCAGTTCATGAACCATTAC
>CAXHZO010000025.1:0-28371 GCA_964022095.1 uncultured Arcobacteraceae bacterium | reverse complement strand
TAGATAGACAAAGAAAAACACCTTTATATTATGCAATAAAGAATAATTCAATTGAGGTAGTTGATATGTTACTTCAAAGGGGTGTTAATCCTAATAATACTAGGTTTGTAGCAAGGTATCACTATGCAGCAACTTTTACTGACCCAACAGAAGAAGCATTAGAAGGTAAACCTGCATTATGGGGTAGTGTATGTAATGAAAGATATGAAATAACAGAGCTACTACTTAAATCTCCTAAGGTTGATGTTAATGAGTATACTGGGATAACTAATATATATGAACATCTAACTTTATGTCTAGCAGATAAATATAAAAAAGATTATCCAGATAATTTTAAAATAGATAGACTAGGAACAGGTAAATATAAGAACATACCAAAAAGCATGGAAAGAACAATAAGGCTATTAGAAAAATACGGAGCTAGATTCATGCTTTATAATGAAAGAGTAAAATATATTAAGGATAAAAAGGATAATAAGTGAGCCAACTAAATGGAAGTAAATCAGTAAACTACAATGAAGTTATTAATCCTAATACATTAAAAGAGTTTTTACCTGATGGTGGAATTGAAGATGCGAATATATCTGATTACTCTATTTTAGCTTCTAATATAGCTTTAAGTATGGTTACAAAAAATAAAAATATAGATTTAGATGATGGCTTAAAAATTTATCAAAAATATACTGATGGTAAAAACAATGCTTTAGATTTATCTACAAATTTAATAGGCTCAGAGCAAGCTTTAAAACTAAACTTAGATAAAGACTATAAACTTGTATCTAAAACTAGTAAGTTACAACAAAGTTCAAAAGAAGTAACAAAATTCTTTTCAGCACATATATCAGGTGCCATAGCAGGAAGTGGTGCTGCTGTTATATCTGGTCCAGCAGGAGCTGTGACTGTAGATTTTTTTGTGGGAAATAAAGTCTCTTCAAAAGTAGATGGAATTTGGGATAATACAGTTGGTCCAAATATTTGTATCATGAAAAATCCAATTACAAACGATGCTGTTTTTTTATCAAGTGGAAAAGTTGATAGTGTTTTAAAACATCACTTTACAAATGAAGATAAAAATCAATCAATAAGTGAATTAAAAGAGACTAATGATTCTTATACAGTTATTGCTCAAAGTGATACTGGAATGATTGAGTATAATTATGAAAGATCTGAAAACGCATACACTTTTACACAAGGTGCCACAGAAGAAAATATAAAAGAGTTTTTAAAGTATGTTCCTTTAAAAGAAAATGAAAAATTATTTTTTAACATCAATGGAGAAAAATATCAATTAATTGAAAATTATCTAAATAAAGAGAATAAAGCTATTTCATTGGACTATCTAAAAAATTCAGAAGATAAATATACTATGTATGCAGTTCTAAATAATATTGCTTTTTTAACAGATAAAGATGAAAGTTCTATTCAAAAAGCTTCTGATAATGGATTATTAAATCCAGAAAACTATTCACAAAAGTTTCTAGAAGATAAACTTGAAAGATTTAATACTCTAGTGAAATATGATATGTACCCTTCTATACAAAGTTCAAATATAAACTTTGCAGAAGATATAAGTGATGATAATAGACATATCAAAATTGATGATGCAAAATATTATGAAGAAGACAAAGGTAAATTTATCTCAAGCTTTGGAAAAATAAGTGAAGATACAATATATGGATCTCTAAAAAATGACATTATAACTACTGGAAATCAAAACGATTATTTAGAAGGAAACAAAGGAAATGATTATCTAAATGGTGGTAGAGGAGATGATATATATTATTATAAATTAGGAGATGGCAAAGATATAATATATGAAGGAGCAAGTCCAATAAACAAATATGGAAGTGGTAATGACACAATAGAATTTCACAATAATATAACACCAGATATGCTTACTTTTACTAAAAAAGACAATGATTTAATAATAAATATCCAAGATACGAGTAATTTACAAAACAATGGTAATATAATTATAAAAGATTGGGACAATGAAAGAACTCAAATAGAAAACTTTGTATTTAATACTAATGATAATAAATCTATTGAATATAATATAAATGATGTCAAAGAGGTACTACAAAAACAAGAAAACAGTTTTGACGAAAAACTTGATAACTTTGAAAGCTTTGGAATTAAATTTATAGAAAACACAAATAAAGAAGAAGAGGTAAAAGAGTTCAAAAAAACATTAGAGAATATCAAAGAAATAAAAAACTTAGATGATAAAATTAAAGCCTTAAATAATTTAGATTTAAATACTATTATTTCCAATGAATATGCAAAAGATATATTAAATAATAAGAAGAATGACATAATTGAGAATCATTACGAATCATTAAATTCAGTTAAAAATACAGAATATGAAAATTCTTACATGTATTTACAATCAAATACAATTCAAAA
Source organism: uncultured Arcobacteraceae bacterium (assembly GCA_964022095.1). Lineage (GTDB taxonomy): Bacteria > Campylobacterota > Campylobacteria > Campylobacterales > Arcobacteraceae > Malaciobacter_A. The sequence continues at coordinate 25,965 of CAXHZO010000025.1, read as the reverse complement.
TAATAGTACCCAAAGCATGAACTAAAATAATTTTTTTTCTGATTTTTTAATAATAAATAAATATTTAATAAGATAAAATCTTTCTATATTATTTAAAAGGGGAAATCATGAAAAAAATTGTTTCATTAGCTATTTTTTTAACTATTTTTACTGGTTGTACAAATACAAATGATCTAAATAAAGAAGGTTCATTTAACTTCAAAAGCAATACTGGAGAGAATATCTCGTATACTATTGAAGATAAAACAATAAAACAAACAAAAAGTTTTAATGAAAATCCTCAAAAAATTAAAAATGGATATGCAGATTATAATATTACTTCTTGCTCTAAACTCATCAGAAACTTAGCAGGTAAAATAAATTACGGATATGGGGCAATATGCCAAGCTACAAAAAATGACAAACAAATATCTATAAAAGTATGTGAGAACCAAGCATATGCATATAAAATAGGCCAGCTAAGGGACAACGAAGAAGTTAGTTTAAACTCGTTGGCTGAATTTACATCAAAATATTGTTATGGAGGTTAATTATGGCTACATGGCAAAACTTTGAAGGATTAGACAATATAACAGATGATTATAAATATGCTGTTGCAGAGAATTTAGTAAAAAATGAGTTAGGAGGTGTTTCAGATGGGTATATGCTATCTCATGCAGGAACAGGAAACTCAGGATGGTCTTTTGGAGCACATCAATATGATTTATCAGTTAATAGTGATGGAAGAGCTTTAATAAAAGATATTTTAGATAATGAATATGGAACACAATATTATTTAAATATTGAGGATGACTTAACTGTAGCTAGAGATTCAACTTCTTTATCTTCTGAGACAATAAATGAAATTAATCAAGCACTAAGTTCAGACTATGGAAAAGAAAAAATAAATGAAGATTTTATAAAAGCTGTTAATGAAATAACAGAGCATATAGATAATGTTGAGACAAGGCTAAATACTGAACTATCAGATGGAGAAAAGTTGATGCTTGCAGATTATCATAATCAATATGGATTATCTTTAAATAGTTCATCATCAGCAGCACTAATAAATAAAATGTCAGATACCCTTACAGCAAATGGTGATATAACAAAAGAAGATTTAAAAGGATTCTTTGAAGAAACCAAATATTATATAGATAATCCTACAACTCAAGGAATAAGAGTTGATGCTACATATGAGGCTGCTAGACAACTAGATCTAAATAGCATTAGAGCCTCTTTAGATATGAAAGGGTTAGAAGATTTTGAAACTATAGTTAATGAGTACATCAATGATTTTGAATCTAACAAAGAAGAAAAATTAGAAAATATAAATAATCTTTTTACTCAAATCAATTCTTTAGATACTACACAAGACAAGCTTACTTTATTATCTAGTACTGATTTGTCTAGTTCTTTTGAAAATAACTATTGCAAACAATTTATTTCTCAGTATCAAGATAAGGTTATTTCTAACGAAGGCAATTCTTTATCTTCTACTGAGATATTTAGTATTCAAATTAATCCTAATTTTAATTTAGACTCTTTTAACTCCCAAGAAGAATACAAGCCCTCTTTTGCTCAATCTTCACAAAATAATGAAACTAACAATTCTAACTCTAGTATTCAGGCTATAGGTTAATAAAGGAAAAAAATGGATGAAAAGAAATACAGTGTTGATGAAGTAATATATAATGAATTTTATAGAATAAAACTACCTTTTATATATTATTTGTTTTCAAAAAATGCTCTAATTATGTCTATTGTTACATATTTTATAATAATAGAATTACTTGAGAAATCTATTAACTTTTATTTAACAATAACTGTTTTTGCATTAATGATAGGATATAAAAAATTTTTTAAATCCTATAGAGGAGATGAATTTAATATTTGGATAATTGATTTATTTGGGAAACTTATTTTAAATATAAAAAAGAAAACTCAGGATTTAAACGCATGAAGAAAATAAAACATTTACTGATGTTTTTTAGTCTATTGTATCTTGAGAATTTATCTGCTACATGTTTATGTGCAGGGGAAATTCAAAAAATATATACCCAAGTCGAACAATATATTTCAAAGACTAATATAATACCTACTGTTCAAAATATTCAGAATGAATTAATACCTCAAATACAAGTAAATAATCAAAGCATAAATACACAAAATGAAGAGTTGGAAAAAATATTGAAATCAGAAAAGTTAAAAGCATTAGAAACTAAGGAACTGATATTTCTACTAGAAAAGCTTTATAAAATTGAATCCATCAACTAAGGAAAATAAAAATGATTTGGCTACAAGTAGAAGAAGTAACCTACTACAATAATGAAAAATACAATGAGTTTTTATCAATTTATCAAAAAAAAGAAATCATTTTATTTCCAGCAGAAGAAGATATAAAAAAAAACATAAACTCTCATACAATATTTATTGCACCTTATGATGTACCAAAAAAATATGAATCTATTATTCCTCAAGTAAAAATTAATAGTGTTTATGGGGCCCTTACAACTCAAGAGCATCAACTAGGTATTACAAGCTCTCAAGCCCTAGAAAAAAGACTAGGGATTACTATTGTTAATTCTAGTTATTCAATAAATGACATTGGTGGAGCATTTGGATTAAAACAATGGACAAAAGACTACCTTATTGCTTCAAAAAAAGGGTATAAAGTAAAAGCAATATTACTTGCCGGAATACCAGGTACAGGAAAAACATTTTTTGCAAAATGCTTTGCTGGAGAGACAGAAAGAAAACTAGTATTTTTAAATTTAAGTGATATTCTCACAAAAAATGAACCTATTGCCGAACTAGATAAAATACATACTTATCTCAATAATTTTAAAAATGATAAGTTTATAATCTTACTAGATGAAATTGAAAAGATGATAGGAAATCAATCTCCAGCAGAAAAACAAATCTTGGGTGCTTTTTTAACCTTATTAAATGAAATGCATACAGAAACATCAAAATATAAAGACTTAGATATTTTATACATAGCAACTGCTAACAATCTTAGCAGTATACTTGACAACAATCCTGAATTTCTTAGAAGAGGAAGATTTGATGAGTTGTTTTTTATAAATATTCCCAATATAAATGCAGCAAAAGATATTATTAAGCTATATGCTAAAAAATTCAACTTAGAATCTATATTTAATATATGTAATGTTGATGATATCATTAATATCATTGAAGACAAGTATCTAAAAGAAAATGCTCAGGCAAATCGATTTCCATACTCTCCAAGTGAAATTGAAACATTTTTCAAACTATTAGAATTTAAGCAAATGGCCAGAGGTCAAATTACAGAAGAAATAATTATAGATGTTGTGGATTCGGTAATACCTATAATAAAAACAGCAAAAGATGGTATCAATGCTATGATCGGACAAAGAGAGTTATTCCTTGAAATATAATATTATATGTTTTTTTATTATATTTTAGCTTCATTAAATATTTACTTTGTTATAATCCAAAAAATTATTTTAATATAAACTATACGAGGGCTCTTTTGATAATAAATTTTTCTAAATATATCTTTTTTTTATGGTTCTTCTTTAGAAGAAATGTAGAAGTTCTATCACATAAAAATGATACTATTAAAATAAAAACAAAATTAAAAGAATTAAAGCTCGTTTCAAATAAAAAAATCAGAATTAACTTCTTTATAATTAAATATTTCCCCTCTATACTACTTTTATCTTTAATTATATCAATAAAAGAAATACTAAATCTTGAAGTTATAATATTATTATCACCATTATATATCTTAATATTTTATATATTTAATAACTACAAAATTATAGTACCAATTACAATTCTGTCATCAATACTGATCTTTTTCTTTTACAATATATTATTATTTCCCCTTTTCATAAAATACTGTTTAATCAGTTTTTTTGTAATTGAATTGATAATGGATCTATTTTTTAGAAAACAATTTGAAGTATACGAAGACAATAAACTCGTAGCATATGCTATCACAAAAACCAAGGAGGAAAAATGAAAAAAATATTAATATTTTGTTTACTATCTATCTCTTTATTCGCTTTAGAAAAGGGCTCACAGACCAGTCCACTAAGCCCAAGTAACTTTAGTTTACCAGAAGAGAAGTCAGCAAGAACTAAATCAAAAGAAAATATTGATGATTTGAAAATAAACAAATTCTATTTAGATATTAATCCAAATAAAATGAAACAGGTGCAAAAAAAAGACAAATCAAATACCCATCTGTTAGATAAGTTTGACAATATAAGTGTAAATCAAAAACCTGTAGTTAAAAGTATCTCTTCACAAGAAAGTATAGCTATTCACCCTTACTATACTACTACAATATTATTGCCCAAAGGAAGTGTGATTTCATTTGCTAGAGGAAAAATGTTTGAAAAAATATTATTCGATCAGAATATGCTAACTATTGATGTAGCTAATAATTTTGATAGAGGAAATTTAGTAATTGTTTATTCACAGAAAGAGCAAAATAAGATTTTAAATTTAATGGTTAAGAGATTTGATAAAAATGAAATAAGAAGTGAAGTTTTAAATACAGTATATTCATATCAAGATATTAAACCAATGAGTGATATAGAAGTAATTCAAGCATATGTTAAAGAATATAAAAAATATCCAACTGAAAAGTACAATTATTTATATATTGCAGACACAGTATACAGAATAGTTAAAGATAATGACTATGGAAATATTTTTGTTAATGGAAATAAATACCGAATTGATAACGGTATAGTATATAAATAGGATGAAACATGAATAAAAAAAAATACTTAAAAATAGGTTTTGTTTCAATTTTTATTTTATTTATTATTTTTGTTATTGCAAGAAAAATAAATATAGATAAAAATTTAGAGCAAATTCAAGAGAAGAAAAAAGAAGAAACACCAAAAATCATTAAGGAAAAAAAAACAAATCTTGCAATACAAACAAAACTAAGCGATACCACATCAACAACTAATGAGGAAATAATACCTTTAAAAGAAACTATAGAAAAGAAAAAACAAAATATAGTTTCACCAGTAAAAAATCTCTCAAATACACCAATAGAAAAGATAAAAGAGCCTATTGTAACAGAGATAGAATTAGAAGATATATCAAGAGAAGATAATATAAGTGAAAAAGAAATAGATAAAGTAATAAAAAAAATAACTGATAAAAAAAACGAACCTGCTGTAGAAATTGTAAAAACAGTTAATGAACAAATAACAATTAAAACAATTGCAGATCTTAAAAACATAAAAAGTCAAATATCAATTGATCCTAAACAAAAATCATTTTCATATAAAAAAAACAACTTTGAAGAAAATGATAAATTTGGAGATTTTAAAGTTATTAATATTTACAATAAAAAAATTAGATTTAAGATAAACAATAATTATTATTATAATTTAAGATTTTATAAATAACACAAAAAAGGAAATAAAATGAATAAAGCATATATGCTATTAATTAGTTTAGGACTAGCGAGTAATATTTTTGCAAATGAACTAGAAAGTTTTAAAAAAGGGTTTTCAATAGGTCTAGAAACTGTTGACTACCAATTAAAAAATGAGGGATATCAACCTAAAGTCATACAACTTGATAGCCCATATATTGTTACAATGAATATTAATAATATCCCAACAAGTGATATTCTATATTTTCAACATTTACTAGCTAAAGAAAATATAAATAGCTTAATTACAAAAGAATTTTTATTAATTGATTCTTTTGATCGAAAACCTGATGCAATAGAATTAAAAAGAATACTAGAGTCTAAATACCCAGTAAGTTTAAAAGTTGAAGAACTAACAAATGGGAAGATAGAAACATATCCAATTTTATTCTCAAAAACATTTGATAATGTAATTACTGATGTTACTAGTAATTTAGACATAACTTATGTAAAAAAATATGAAACTCCGTTACAAATAAGACTTGAAAAAGAAAAATCATCAAATACAAAGAAGATCAAAAAAACTTTTAAATATTTTAAACTAAAAAATAAAGCAATGATTTACAAATATGATTATAAAAAAGATTCAATAAATAAGTGTAAGAATATTTCAGGAAAATGTTTTCAATCTGATTTATTTATGGAATATAACACTTATTCTAAAGGGACAATCTTTAAAAAAGGTGGGGTATACAAAACAAATGAAGGTGAATTATTCCAAAAAGTTTATAACACAAATTTATTTATAGACTTAGCTGATGTAGCAAAATAAAGAAAGGTAAAAAATGAATAAAAAAAATTTACTTTTGATAATCTCTTTTTCAATTATATCTTTCACTGGATGTACAAGTAAATACCAAACAAATAAAATTCCAGAAGAAGAAAAGATTGTAATTCCTGAAAAGATTGAAGAGAAGAGATATTATTTAAATAATGATATTAAAAAAGAGTTTGAAAAATATATTGTAAAAGAGTTTAATAATGGAATAGAAAAAAGAGTTCATACTAATAAAACAAATAAAGTAATAAAAAAAACAAATAACTTATGGAATATAGGTTACGAATTAGATAAGAAAAGGTATTAATATGAAAAATATATCTATTTTTATTAGTTTAATAATTACTCCTATTTATCTATATTCTCAGAATTCGATACAACAAAATATTATTAAAACATCAGGAGAGGGAAAATCTAATGTTATAGAATTAGATGGAGCTTTTCCCCAAAGAGAAAAAGAAAAAATATATAATTATGAAAAAGAAATACTTTTAAACTACCATTATATAAGAAGCCATGCAAGTTTTGCAGCAATAGATGGAGAAAAAAGACTTATTGTTACTGAAAAAGAAGAAGAAATTAATAATAATGATGATGGAGATACAGTAACAAATTATGTAAGCGTAAAAGGTTATTGTATTGTCGAAGATACTGTTGATATTGGGAAACAACCTATGTCTGCAAATTTAATTTGTACAACAAATATTGGATCCATTAAATTCTTTGGTAATTATGTTCCACACAATCAACTTGAAACACTATTTGTAACAGGGCTACATATTGAAAAAAACAATAAAAAATATAAAATTGAAAATGCAAAAATTCTAAACGAATCTAGAAGTTCTTATAATGTAGCAACTTACGTAAATAATAGAAAACTAGAAAAACTTGCACTTGAAGCGACAGGGAATACTGCAATTGCAGTAAAAGATGGGTCTAATGACTATTTAGATCAACTTGAAGCGAGTAAAGTAGAACAAAAAGCTTCAACTGGAGATAGTAATACTGTAAACTCAGGATCTGGTACTGTTATAACACAACCTGTCGTAACTACAAATACAGAAAGACCCGAGGCAAAAGACTATATTGTTAAAGGAGCTATAGATATTATTGCTGGAACAGTAAAAGCATTTGCAGATGTGTATAAAGCCGATTTACCCTATTTATATCAAATTATAAAGGGTAGTAAACTATATATAGACTTGTATGTTAATCCTAAAGAAATGTCCTTAGATAATACTACAGAAAACAATGTAAATATAAAAAACTACACAACAAAAGACACAAGTAACAACAATATTAGACACAACAAAATATCTAATACTACAAAAGGAAAATAGAGATGAAAAAAATTTTATTAAGTAGCCTTATAGTTTCTTCAAGTATTCTATTCGCAGGAGATAGTGAAGATTTTTATTATGATAGAGGATATGAAAATGGCTATCAAAAAGGCTTATTAAAAGGACAAGAAGAAGCATTTAAAGATGCCAAAAAAATATTATCTGCGTATAAAGATAGAATTAAGGCATATGAAATTGGAAAATATTTAATTCACGAAAAAAAGTTAACTGCACCTCAAGTATATCAACAACTAGATTCTGATGGTTCAATGAAAATTGTAGTAGTTCCCTCAAAAATACAGAGAGAACTAAATATAGAAGATATTTTTAAAGAATTTGATTCTTTACCTACTTTATACCATAAACAAGTAAATTCAACTACTAAAGAATCTGATTTAAATGAAAAGAACTCGGTTTATTTAAGTAATAGAGATACTTATTCTGAAATTCTTCCAGATAAAGTTGATAAAAATTTTAAAAAATCCACTTTAAAAGTAAAAAAATCTAGTAAGAATAGAAATCTTTTAAACAATGCAAATATTGCGTATGTGGAAAATAAATATAACTATGAAGTAATTTTCTTTACAAAACAAGAGAAAAAAAACTTTTGTGTACAGTTTACTAGTTTTTGTAGATAGAGGAAATCATGAGTACTGAAAGTCAATCAGATAATAAAAAAACAATAAAAAAAGAATTCACTGAAGATGAAACACTAGCATTTAAAGCAGAAAGAATTTTTGCTAAAAATTGGTTTGTAATCGCAATAGTTAGTATAGGAATAACATTCTATGCCCTTTATGTACTAGAAAAAACAGCCTCTGCAATAGAAGATTTAAAAGATACAGTATATACCAATAATCTATATACAATAATGACAACAGTAGATGGAAGAAGTATCAAAGTAAAAAAGACTAAATTAGAAGCTAAATTTATTGAAAAATGGTTAGCAAAAACTTTAGTTGAGAACTTTATAGTTAGTAGATCAGAAATTACTGATAATTTTAAAGTTAATAAATTTACTTCACCAAGCGATGTAATTGCAAACTCTTATAAATTACAATTTATTTATCAAGATTTAATGTCTAAAAAGAATAAAGAGTCACAAAAAGACTTAAGAACATATTTATTTAAACTTCAATCAATGTTAGGTGAAGACAAAATGCCAGAATTTATAACTATTAATAATTATAAAGTTGAGTACTTCAAGTTTAACCAAAATAGTTTCTCGATAAAAGTAAATGTTTCAGTTGGAACAGTAAACTATGATTTATCAAAAGATTCAAAATATGAAAAAAGGGGTGTTGTTCCTATAGAAGTTAAAGGATATGTTGATCTTGCAGAATCTACTGAATTAAATCCTTATGGATTAATAATCAAAAACTTTAAAATTGGCGTAGTAGTTAAATAATGAAAAAAAACATTTTAACTATCTTACTAATGCATAATTTTCTTTTTGCTTTTGATAATACTGATATTGCAAAGGCAATAAAGGAAATTGCATTAAGAGAAAATATAGATCAAAGAATTCTTTATACAATAGCAAAAATAGAAAGTAACTTTAAACCTTTTGCTATTTGTATGACAACATCAAAAGAAAATGCTCTTCAATTTAAACAAATACAAAATCCAAATATAAAGATTATAGCAAGTGAATACAAATACAATAAAAATAAATGGATTATAAGTTTTTATCCCAAAAACCTTTTGTATGCAAAAGCACTTGCTACAGCATTTAAAAAACAAAACTTTAGCTTTGATGTTGGACTAACTCAAATTAACACAACTAATTTTAAATTAGAAGAGATTGATTATATATTTGATCCTAAATATAACTTACTAAAAAGTTCTAAAGTTCTAAAGTCTTGCTTAAAAATGAAAAAAGATATAAAAAAAACAATTGAATGTTATAACTATGGTACAAAACATAGAAATAGTTATCCTTACTATACAAAATTTAAAAAAGCATTTTCTAAAAGTTTTGGGATATAAACATGTATATTGGAACAATTATTATTACTCTAGTCTTATCTATAATTATTTTTAGAGGTTTATATTTAATTAAATATAAAAAAATACTATTGCCTGAATCAAATTGTATTATTGAGAAACTTCTACTACCTTTTACTTCATTAAGAAAACTTTGGAATCCAAACGATATATTAATTATAGATTTTATTAAAAAAAATAGTTTAATAATAAACACTCAAAAAAAAGAGATTTTTATTTTAGAAATTTTTGATTCCAAAAGTATAAATGAAGCTTTTTTTATTAATTTATTTAAAACACACTCTACAAATACAAATGGAGCTTTCTTTCAAACTATATTAAAAAATAAGACTAAGCAACAGCATTTCATTTTATCTTATTCTCTTGACTTAATTAATGACATTCAAAAAGAGACAGATAGTGAGCTAAAAACTGGTCAAGAATCAAATACTATTTTAAATAATTTAATATTTATTACTCCTTACGAAATAAACAAACTATCAAAAAATAATCTAGAAGATAAAAAACAAAACATTGTATCAAACTATGAAATCTACCAAGGGTACAAAGCAAAAGAGGGAGCGGTAAAAGACATATATAATAAACTATTAAAAACAAATATCCAATGTACAGTTTGGAGCTATTATGATTTTTATGAAGGTAGAGTAGATGGATACATCTCAAAAAAACTTTATAACTATGATATTGACAAAGAGCATCAAGACTTAATCCTAACAAACCATATTCTAATATCAAAAGATATTACAAAAAATGAACTAAATGAAATATCAGATATATACAATTTATCTTTAGTGAAAAAGTCTATAGACAACAAAGACATCTTACTTAAAACGCCTCTAAAATATAGGGATGTAGACTGGGATTTATTAGTAAACTTAGATTACTTAAGTAATCAATATATTTCTAAAAAGGAATCACTATGAGCTTTCTAACATTTTTACTTGGTTCGGGAGTAGCCGCAGCAGGATACTATGGAATAAAAAGAAAGAATAAAAACCTTAATTTTTCTTCTTGTATTTATGATAAACTATTAGTTCCAAGCAATATGTTTTTAAACAAACAAAATATAAAAGACTCATTAAAAGTTCTTGCAATTAATCATGATTATATAGAAGTAAATACTCTTCATAAAACACTTTATGCTATAGAATTAAGTGGAAATGATACTATAGAACAACCTTTATCAGAAAACATGCTTGATACTTTATATGAATTTGCATCAAAAACTCCTAAGGGATACTTCTATCAAGCTATACTAAAAGATAAAAATTATCAAAAACAATATTTATTTTCTTACTCGAAAGACTTATTAGAAATAATATCAAAAAGTTTAGATATAAAGTTACTAAAAGGAAAAGAGATAGTTGATGTTTTATTTGATTTATTTCTAGATAATTCATTTTATATAAAAAATAAGCAGATACACAGACAATTAAATATTGGAGAAGACACTACAGTATCTTACCTCCCAGTAGAACAAACATTTAATAAAGTCATTAAAAATAATATGTATCAAAACCTATCATCAATTGATATTTATAATGGATATAAAATCAAACAATCTAAACAAAAAATAAATTATAATGCACTATATGAACTAGATTTTAATGGAGTAATCTGGGCATATTACGATTTTAATAAAGACAGATCATTATTTATGGCTCAAAACTTACTTGAAACAACTAAATTATATGGGGGTAAAGATCCTTTTGTACAATATCTAGACAATATTGAAAAAGTTACAGAAAAAGTAATCACAGTTAATTTTGAAATTGCTGCAAAAGACTTATCAAACAGTACATTAAATAAAATATCTGAAATTCTTTCAGTAAGTTTCACAAAAAAGAAAAATAGAATTAATACTTCAATATTAAAAACCCCTTTAAAATTTAGAGACACACGATTTGATATGCCAGCAAATATATCCTATTTAAATGAAAGAATAACTTCGGTTCATAAAAAAGCATCAAAAGATCCTGACTTCTTTGGTGAAGATACAAAAAAATCTCACGTTAACTTTTCTTTTGCTTCTGATAATGACAACCCTCACTCTTTAATTATTGCCCCTACAGGTAGTGGTAAGTCAGTTGCTAAACAAAAAATATTATCCCAAATGATTGAAATTGATTTTGATTCAGGATATGCACCTAAACTAGGTTTAGAAAGTCATAAATATGGAATAAGGAATTTTGATATAGGAGAAAGTGATAGGCCGATATTTAATTTAATTTCTAAATGTGAAAAAAATAATATAGGTGAAATTAAAGGTAAACTAAAAGATTTTTCTTTCAACTTATTAAATTTTGAAACAGATTTAAATGGAGAACCAATTGTAGAAGATATACAATTCTCATCAGACTTAATATCAATGATTCTTGAAAGTCAAAATAAAGACACTTTAGGTCAAAGTGCAGGACTAACTATTCAAGAGGTTGGTAAATTTAAAGAGATAGTAAAGTATATTTATAAAACAAAAGAATTCCAACAGTTCAAAATTAGAAAACTTAGACACAAATTTTTACCTTTATATAATGAATTATTAAACTTAGGATATCAAGATGGTGATAAACTGATTGATATAAAAGAAGAAAAATATAATCATTTAAAAGTACCATTGTTAAATGATGTAATAAAAATTGCAAATATCAGAAAAACCAATCAGCAAATTAGTAATAAGGAAAGGGAAGGATACAGTAATTTATATGAAAAACTATCAGATGTAGAAAGCCTAGAATACTTTAGTGAATATGACAACCTAAAGATATCTGAGACTGCATATATTTATGCAGAACTTAACAACATAAAAGAAAGTAGTCTCTTTGTACCAATGTTCTTTGGTATATTTTGGAAATCTTATATTAAAGATAGAGAAAGAGCATTGAACTTCAAAAAACAAGGAAGAGTTTTGCCAAAACTAATTTATGTTATTGAAGAAGCTTCAAACTACTTTAGATTTAAAACATTTCAAGTTATGTTTGAAAAATTAGTTTATGAAGCGAGAAAATACAATATTCACATGATGTTTATTATTCAAAATATTGAAGAAGTGCCATATACAATCTTTAAAAATATAAATACAAGAATATTTCTATTTCCTCCAGATCAAAAAGAAGATTTAATTTCTTATATTGGAACAGAATTTAAAGCCCCTAAAAAAGTATTAACAACTATGCAGAAAGTAAAACAATATAATTTAGTTATTTGGTATAACAAAGGAGTAATAAACATGAGTCTAATTTATAAGAACAAAGAAATTGAATACTTCACAACAAATCCAAATAAAATAAAAAAACAAGTTAGTAATTAATAAATTAAAGTATTATTTTGTTATTAATTAATAAAATTATGATATAATTTAAAAGTTTTTTCAAAGGAGAAAAGTGGACGGTAGTAAACTAATTGTATTTAGTACATTTGTAGCCCTTGTATCATTTGCTTTTACAACTATTCCTTTTGCTAGTGGAATAATTTCTGGTATTTATAAAGATAAACAAGGAAATAATGACAAAAGTATTATGGAAATATTTGTAAAAGCATTTAGTTGGCACTTAGTATCAGTAATCGTACTGATACTTTTACTTGCAACAATCGATATATTTCTAAACAATATTGAGGAAAACTTTATCAAAGAAAAATGTCTAGAAAAAATATTCTGGAATGCAGAAGATAAATCTACACTAATGACAAATGCAAATGCAACAATTGGTGAATACCAAAGCGAAGGTGCTTATAGTTTACTACTAACTGTATATTTAATATTTAGACATTTTTATGGAATTTTACCCTTACTGGTATTTATATTATCAGTTTTCATAGGGTATAAGGTTGCAAAAAAATCTAAAGATGCAAGTATCTTTGATATTTTGTATAGTTTATCAATGTATACACTAATTGGATTGTTTGTATATACAGCTTGGGAAACTATCGCAAATATTGGGATGCACGTACAAAGTGGAATGACACTTAATGAGCTAAAAAATAACTTTTGGAAAAACATATTTGGAATATGATCAATAGGTATATATAAAAATTAAAAAGGAAAAAAATGAGGTTATTATTACTACTATCAGTACTAGGTATTTCTGCATTACTAGGAGCAGAAGCAACAGAGGCAAAAAACTTTCAAGAATTTAACGATGTAATTGGTCAAGCAGATACATCTGCTAAAAATGCATTAGGAACAGTTGGTACATGGATTATAGGGATGTTACCAATTATAGGTTTAACAGTAGGAATTTTTGGGGGTATGAAATACCTTAGAAAACATTCAAATGGTCAAGAAGAAAACTTTGCAAAAGAGCTTGGATATGGTGGGGCAGGAGCATTCCTAGGTCTAGTTGTATCAATGCTATTTATTTCTGCTATTGGAGCTGGATTAATGGGCGAATCAACTTATTCATTTAATGTTTTAACTGAATTTTGGACAGGAATATTTGGTCAAGGATCTGGAGGAGAGGATTAATCCCCTCTCTTTTCTGGTCTTCAAAAGGTTATTTTCGAATGAAATTTATATTAAGTTTTTTTATTTTAGTAATTTTCTCACAAAATATTTCAGCATATTGTATATATAAAATTCCATGTGTAAACGAAGGGATTTTACAATCAAATGCAAATCAACAAAAAATAAATACTACATACAATAAACTAGACAATAGTATTAATGAATCTGAAAAAAATTATCAAAAATATGAAGAATCATTAAATAAACAAAATGAGCTATTAGAAAAAATTATTAAACTAAGAAAATATAATAATATGAGTATGAAAAAGGTCAACTTTCTACTATCAAAAATCATTAATAATAAAAATATCACTATAGATGTTGATACATTAAAATCAATTCAAAGATTAAATAAATCTATTTTAAAACAGGAAAATAAATGAAAAAACTAATATTATCTTTATTGCTAACAAAATCATTATTTGCATTTGACTTTAATAGTCTTTTTTCAAATACAATCAACTCACTTTTGGGAGAAAGTCCTGTCACAAAAGCTGCACAAATGTGTTACGAACCTAACATTTCAACTCCAAATTTAGGTGGAATGTGTGATGCTTTAAATTTTCAAATTAGTGAAAGTCTAGATATTTGTCAAAAAATGCCAAATATCCCTTTTTTAAATAAAAAATCACAAACTGAAACAATAGGCTTTGGTACTGAATCATTACAAGATTACTGTAAAAAAACTATTAATCAAAAACTTGAAAGTGTTACTTCAAATGCTGAAATATGGTCAGTTGAAAATGAATTAGAAGATTCAATTACGTATCCAAATGGTTATACAAAAGAAGATTTCTATAGAGGGGATGAGCCGATTCTAGACTTAACCGACTTAGATAATAAAAAAAATGAAAGTATAACAGCAATGTACCTATCATCAAAAGAAAAATTTCATCAACAAACAGCTAAATACTTAATAGATTTAGCAAAAGTAAAAAAAGTTACAAAAGTTACAGAAATAAAGCCTAGTGACATAAAAGTAGCAGAAGATATGATTGCCTATGAGCAGCAAGTTAATGAACTATCATCTTCTATTAGTAGTGATATTTTAGTAAGCTCTTCAAATACTATATCATCCGTTTTATCATCACAATTAACATCATATACAGATGAACAGAATCAAGATAATGCAAATAATACGGCAAGTCAATACGCAAGTGATCTTAAAGAAATTGTAGAAAAAACTAGCAGAACAAAAAAAGGTATATACAAGCAACTACTTGCTGAAAGTAGCGATTTAGCAGTACCAACACAACAAACACTTAATTTATACAAAGATGCTGTAAAACCTAAATATGCAATGATAATAAGAAAACAACAAGCCAGAGAATCATATATAAATTCTATAATAGACACCGAAGTAAAAATCAGACAAGATATTATTGATTTATCTGCTAAAAAAGCTGTAATTATGAAATCATCTTTTGATGAATCATCTGCCATGAATGAGATTGATAATTATGTTAATTAAATTTGCTTCTTTTATTTCATTAAACTTCTTAATCGTACAAAACCTATACGCTTCATGTGGTTGTATTGATGCAGCTACGAGTGTACCAAACTATATAAATGATGGAAAAATGAATTATAATAATAATGATCAAAAAATGTTAAATGAATTTATGGATATAGCAAATAAAATGCAAAGTTATTATCAAAACTTTGAAAATAATTCTGCAAAATTAATTGAAGATGGAGCAAAAATACAATATTTGGAAGATGTTATATCTTCTGAAATAGTTTTTGAACTAAAAAAAGGGAATAAACTAAAAGAGATAGAAATAGACTCAAGTTCAACTAAAACAATAAAAAACTCTCTAAGTAATATAAAATGAAAAAACTCTTTGTATTGACTACAATTACAAGTAGTCTATTTTCTATGCCTATTATTATACAAAATTATACAGTAACCCAAATACCAAATGCTTCTGCATCAAAAATGAAAGATATTATATCTCCAACAAAAAATATACTATCAACAGCAAATAATATATATACAAATGAACTAGAAGATTTAAATGTCACATTAAAAATTGGTAAATATCGTAACTTAAAATCAAGGAATCATACCTTTTTAATAAACAAAAAAATTCAACTTGAAAATATATTAGTAGATACAAAGTCTCTAAATGACTCAACTACTTACTTAAATATTTTTAATACTCTAAAGGATTAAATATGTTAAAAATATTTTTTTTAATGCCAGTATTTTTTTTAAATTTGAATGCTATTACTTATAGTTTAATTGAACCTGATATAAAAAGTTCTTTTGAACAATTCAAAAAAGTTGTTGATCAAAGAACAAACAAAGTAAAGCAAAAGTTAGATTCTATTGAAAAAGGTGTAATAAAAGACATCAAAGATGAAATCATAATAAAAAAAGAGAATACACAAAGGTTAAGAAAAATTTCTAAAATTGATTATGTTACAAACAAAGAGTATCTTTTTTTAGTAAAAAAAATCAACGAGCTTACATCAAACTCTATTGACGCAAAAAACTCCACAACTCCACAACCAATAATAATTCATCCAACAAAAGAGGAAAACTAAATATGAAATATTTTTTTAAATCAATATTCTCAATTTTCTTAATTTTAACTAGCTGTCAAAATATACTATTTTCAGCAACAACCCTTAGCCAAAAACAAGGGGATTTTTTAGAAGATTTCTTTAGTGAGGCATATATTGTAACTGAGGAAACAGAATGTATTCCTATTTGTAGAATGATAAATGATAAATATAAATCTCAATTTACAACAAAAATTATGGACTTTGACCCTTCAACAGGAATCACTACTTGTGAAGTATTTGCATCAACAGCTTTAAATAACATTGAAAATACCCTTTCTATAAATGCAAACACACTAAACCAAACTTGTGCAGATAATTACAATACTATAAAGTTAGATTATAATAATGAAAACCTAATAAGCCAAAAATATAGTAAAAATAATTCTATATCAAAGGTGACATTACAGCCTTATGACAACAGTACTATTACACTAAGTAGGTTTTTAGGTGGTCTTGCAACCTTGGATAATGAAATAATAGACATAGCCCAATCAATAGATGGAACAGTGGTAAAAAAAGACCCAAATGCAATATATAAACTAACATCAGAAGGTGGATTAGAATTAGATAGTTCTCTTTTAAACTCTATTGATACTTTATCCCAAGATAATTTATCTTATTATATTGATTTATTTTATAGTATGGATAATATCTATGACTATATAGTTTCTTATATCTTTGTATTTATATCTTTATTTTTTATGTTAGTTTATATATCTAGGATTGCCTTTAAAAAAATGGCAAAAAAGACTTTGGCATTTGAAGAGCCTTGGCAATCTAAAATCGCAGTTATTACTCTAGCTGCTGTTATATTTTTTATTCCTATGAGATTAGATGATAGCTACTCTTCAACCCTATTTCAAAATATCTGGAAATACTTTGTATCAGAAAGCTCATCAATAGCAGATAGAGCTAATAATACTGCAATGAGTACATACATGGAAAAAGTCTACAACACTGTAGGAATAAGTGGAGTTAAAACAGAAGCAAATCTTCTTTTAACAAAAGACCAGCAAGAATTTATACAAAAACAAACGGAACCTACATTAGATGAGTGTAAAGATAGATATAAAGACCTAATAACTTTTCAACATATAAACAAAGAACAAATAGCACAAAAAGAAGAGATAAAAAGCTCAAATGGAAAGTATACTTTAACTCTAATTGGCTGTAGAAACATAGAAAAAAGACATAAACTAGCTACAACCTTGTATGAGCAAACAAACCACAACTTAAACAGAATAAAAGCAGCCTATGAAACAAATATCATACAAGATAGAATAGATAATATGACAGACCATCTAGATAAAAGAGTAAAAGAGCTAGGCTGGTATAGTGCTATCTTAGCCCCAACAGTACAAGTTCTTACAAAAATCTCATTTATGCAAGGAGTTGATAAAAGTAGCTCTTTAGCTAAGTATGATGAAAATTTTGTACCAGGAAATATGATAACAAGAGCAAATATAAACCAAGCAAATGCCCAAGCAATAAAACAAGAAGGAGGGAAAGTAGAAGAGTCAGGAGACTGGCTAGCAAATATTTTAAATCCAAATGCCCAAGGCTCAAAAGATAATAAAACAGAAAAAGAAATAGCTAAGCTTTTATCGCAAAATGCCTATAGATTTCTACCTGGTTTCTCTCAAATATCAACTTTTATAAAAAACTTAGGAGAAACAAACACTGAAGCCTTAGCTCAAAAGCTACCCTTAGGAGAAAATACTAGTAAATCAGCAGAAGTATCAACAGAAGTAAAAGCCCTAAATCTAACATCATCTTTAATAAGATATATAATAGAGTTTTTGCCTTTTATCACCTCTTTTATAGCTATTGGAGTTATTATAGTGATGTATTTGTATGAGCTTATAATATTTTCTTTTATCTCTCCTTTTATGGTAGCTTTTGCAGTAACAACTGGCCAAGCTAGAAAGATATTTGATTTTTTAGTTACTGCTATTACTATATTTTTAAAACCGACTTTGATTGTTATTGCTGTATATTTATCTCTGTTTTTATACTCAATTTTCCAAGAGTTATTTATGCTTATGGCAGAAGAGCAGTTTTATTTATCTGATGAATCTATAAGCGACTTTTTACCTGTGTTTATATTTACTTTTATTAGAGAATTACTGCTTATATTCTCTAGTTTAATAGCAGTATATCTAATGTGGAAACTAATCATGGAAATGCCTAACTTTGTATATAAACTAGTAGGAGTAGACAAACTAGACTCAGGCTCGCAAATGGCTACAAATATGCAACAACAATTTGGTAAATTTGGATTTAGAGCATAGTTATTTATATGCATTTAATAATATAATAATATAATAATATATAAAAAGGATAAAAATGAAAAAACTACTACTAGCAGGACTACTACTAACTTCATCACTATTTGCAGGGGGGTTTGATACACCATACCAAGCAATAGATTTTTGGCATAAAGTATCTAGTAAAGCTAGCTACTCAGGAGATGTAAGTGCTCAAAAAAAACTTGCTCCACATACTTCTATGGGAACGCTAAAACAAGCAGCAAATAAAATAAGTAGCTTTAGAACAGGGCTTAAAAGAGCAAATGCTGTTAAAGAGTTTGGATATATCAAAAAACTATATAAAGTAAGAAATCAAGAAAATACTTATAAAGTAAGATATTGGAAATATGATTGGCAAAAAAAGATTGAAATGTATTGGGATTCACAAGAGGTCAAAGCAAAAAAAATAAATGGAAAGATCAAGTGGTTTATTCACTAATTTAAGATAAGAGGTTTTAACTTCTTATCTTTTTTAATATGTTTTATAAACCTATCTTCAAACTACTAACTAGCACTTTGCAGAAGCTTTTTTAGCAAACTTAAATTCAAACATCTAATATCAGATGATAAATTATAAATAAATCACAAGGAAAATAAATGAAACTACTACTTACTATAACTTTGTTTGCAAGTTTAATATTTGCTTCAAATGTCAAAAAAGTTAATATGGAAGGATACAAATTTTTCTTTGGAACAAACCATGATATACCACAAAAAGGTATTTATCCTAAGATTAATGAAACTTTAGATTTTTATATAGTAAAAGATGGAAGAAAAAAAATTTCTTCATTTCAATCAATTGGATCAATTATAGATAATAAACAAGAAATAGCATGGAATGTATTCCAAAAGTCTTCAGAAATTAACTGTAGTGACATATCTATAAATAAGTCAAGCATCAAAGAAATAGACTTAAATCTTTTAAGATTTATATTAGAAGCCCATACAAATGAAAAAGATATTACTATTTGGGTTAAAGTAAAAGATGGAAGAAATAGTGACATGAAAAATTTCAAAGCATTTTCACTTGTACAAAACAAATACTTAGACAATTACCCTCATTCTTATAATCTATGTATAAAGACCTATAACTATAGAAAAAATAAAAATATATTTGATAATGCAAATTATCTATATGAAGGGATATTGAATAAAAAAAAGGCTCAACTTCTTGATATAAAAAAAAGAAACCATATAAAGTATGCAGATATGTCTGATCAAGGGTTAATACTAGAGATAAAAGAACCCCTTGTAAAAGTTCAGTATTCTCATTATATAAGAGAGTTGAGTACATACTTACCTATGCAAAAATGGATAAGAATAGATGAATTAACTTTTAAAAAGCATAGTAAATAAGATAAATGAAACTAAGATATTACATATTAGGAACTATCACTATAGTTTTAGCTTACAGAGGTTGTCAGCCTAGCTATACAAATATACCAAATACATCTGACCTAGACTTTTCTAAAAAAGGTACTACTTATGAAACTGAGTTTATTGTTCCTGTTAATATCTTTGGTTCTTGGATTGATTTTGCTATTGCGACATATCCCCAAAGAGGACATGACGAAGAGGCAGGTAGAGTAAGTTATAGAATGAAGCAAGGACTAGATAAAAACTATCAACCAATATCACCTGAAAAGAATCAATATTATAAATTTAAAATAACACTTACTCCTCTTGGATGGGCTAGTAAAAAGATTAAGTACGGAACGTATTCAAAAAAACTTAATATAAATACAAAAGATAAAATTGAAGAGATTGTAACTATACCCCTTTATGGAAAAGCTTATACTAATGGTCCACTCAAATATATAATGTCTGCTGAATTACAGCAATATAGAAGTTATCATGTAAAAATAGAAAGTCTACAAGATGTTCAACTTCCTAAATATTTTAAAACTAGTTTTGACATTGAAGAAGGAAGCGGTAAGCACTAATATAAGGGAAATATTAAAATTACACCCCAGGGGGTGAATCTCCAAAAGATTCACCACTAATAGTAAAAGTAAATGTCCTAAATCAAGATATAGGATTTGTGAAAAAAGATATGCAATCAAAAATCAAAATAGATACCTTCTCTTTTCAAAAGTATGATTTCTTTGAAGGAAAACTTTAACTGTAGAAGGACAAGAGAGATACCTAGAAGCAGGTATGAGTGTAACAGCTGAGATAAAAGTAGGGAAAAGAAGAGTTATTGAGTTTTTTATTTATCCAATTATTAGATATTTGGATGAAGGCTTGAGTGTGAGATGATGGACTTTGATATGAAAAATAGATTTAGAGAGGTTTTAAAATGGTAGAAATAGAGGAGAAAGATGGAAAAAAATATATTGATGGAGAAGAAATTTTACTTGAAATTGAGTATGACCTACTTGGGAGAATATTCGCTTTACTCTTTAGAATGTTTGGGATTTTAATTGGATTCTTTTTCTTTTTAATGTTTCAAAATTATATAGTAAAAATAACTTCAATGATTGTAATACTATTTTTCATAGTAGATTTTTTAGGAATATTTTTATTTGAAAGATTAATTCTTACAAATGATAAGGTTTGTCTAAGATATAAATATTTTATAAAGAGCAAATTTTTTAGTTATAAATCAGTTAGAGTAACTAAATCAAATGGGACAATATTTGGAGGTGGTTCAATATCATTTTATAATAAAGAAAAAAAACATTTAAATATATTTGAAAAAATAGATATGTTATGTGTTTCAAATGAAACTATTAAACAATTAAAAAAATATTTAATAAATAAAAAAATACTAAAAGGAGATGAATATGAGTGGATTAATTAAAATTGAAGATTATGAGGTTACAGTTTCAGAAAATAAATCAAGTGACATCGCATTATCATCATTTGGTGGATATTTAGGGTTTGTTGGTGAAATGTCAGAACAATTTGGTGGTACAGCAGGTAAAACTATAGGATTAGTTTTTGCTGTAAGTGGAGGAGTTATAACAGGAGTCTTTGATAAAGAATTGAATCCTCAAAAAGAATATTATAATTTAATAGGTACAGCATTAATTGGATATGAGCTTGGAATATTAGGTGCGACAGCTGGAAGAATAATTGGAAATGCTGTTGGTGGATTTATAGGTGGTTCCGTTGCAGGTCCAGTAGGAGCTGTTGTAGGAGCTGTACTTGGTGCAGTAGCAGGAGGCTTATGGGGTGATGATATTTATGATAATGGTGAAAAAATAGTTAATGCTCTTTATCATAACTTAAATGAGAACTTTGAATATCAAGATTCAACAATATATGGTAAAGTTACCCAAGAAGAATTCATCCTAGAATCTGTTACAAATGACCCAAACTTTTGTAAAGACATCTTCCCTCAATACCTAAACTATAGACAAATAGTAGATATAAAATCAGGTTTAACATTAGCTGAAAGTGTAAGATATGATAATACAACAAATGAAATTACTATCTCAAACGCAACATCAGATAATCAAAACTTCTATCTAAACGAAACTTTAAAAAATAATGATATTGATAAAGCAACTATCAATGATATAGTATATATAAAACAAGACCTTACAAATCAAACATCTCTACAAATAAGAAATCTTTTAAATGATATAAATAGTGTAAATATTCTTCTTTCAAATGTTTTAATAAAAACAGATGAAAATAGAATTACTTTTAATACTCCTTCTGAAATATTAGTAAATGAAAAAGCAGATTTAAATAATAATAACCTAGACCATACCCTAATAGGAACAAACTCTGATGATATTCTAATTGATTATAATGGAGGAAACGAAATCATAATCGCAGGAGCTGGAGATGATGTCCTGTATGGTGGAGAGGGAGATGATACAATAACTTATGAAAATTCATCACATGGAATTACTATTAATCTATCCCAAGCTATAACCATACAAGCTTTTAAAACATCTATTCAAAATACTATAATTAATGTAGAAAATATAATAGGAAGTAAATACTCAGATACTATTTATGGTTCAAGCTTTGATGTAACTACTTTAGAAGGATATGAGGGAAGTGAGAAAAAAAATGCATAAACAAATAGTAGAAAAGTATAAATATAATAATTTGAGTAGATTACTTGCAATTTTAGCTAATACTGTTCCCTTAATATTAGGAATAATATTTTTACTTCTTAGTGAATATACATTACTTCAATTTATGGGAGTCTTATTAATAGCAATGTTTAGTTGTATGATTTTAAGTCTTTGTTTATTTAAATGTTTATTAATTTATGAAAATAAAGTAGTTATTGAATGGTTTTTATTAAATAAAGATGAAATTCAGAAAAAAGATTTAAACGCCTCTTTATATATTCATAAACATTATTTTGGAACATTACTTCTGCGAGACAAGAATAAGAAAAAATGTTTTCTATTTATGGGATTGTCTTTATTTGGATTAGGATATCAATCTTTAGCTGAAAATAGAAAAGAAGTTTTAAAAAATTTAGAATTAGGAGTTGAAAATGACTAGTAGTGAAGGAACAGTTATCGTAAATTTGAATAATCAAAAAATGGAGTATACGATATCTAAAAATCTTGGGCAGGATTATCTTGCAGCATCTTTTTCAGGTTCAATGGGTATTGTATCTCAAGGGATTGGTGGGAAAGTTGCTATAGTTGTAGATATACTAGATGGAATTGTAACAGGAGTTTTTGATAGCCATCTTAATGAAGATAAAAATTTTTCTCACATAGTAGGAACAGCTGCTTCTGCATTTTTATTAGGTGAGGCAGGGGCTAGAGCAGGTTTAATTATAGGAGGACTACCAGGAGCAGTACTTGGAGCATTAGTTGGAGGAGTAGCAGGAGCTCTATTCGGAGATGATATAGATTATAATGTAACTGCATTGATACACAATCTTGCAATTGATTTTAATGAATTTAAATATAGTGATGTTACTACAGTATATGATGTAACTGCAAATAAGATTATTATTGAAGATATAGCAAATAATGACCCAAACTTCTGTAAAGACATATTCCCTCAATACCTAAACTATAGACAAATAGTAGATATAAAATCAGGTTTAACATTAGCTGAAAGTGTAAGATATGATAATACAACAAATGAAATTACTATCTCAAACGCAACATCAGATAATCAAAACTTCTATCTAAACGAAACTTTAAAAAATAATGATATTGATAAAGCAACTATCAATGATATAGTATATATAAAACAAGACCTTACAAATCAAACATCTCTACAAATAAGAAATCTTTTAAATGATATAAATAGTGTAAATATTCTTCTTTCAAATGTTTTAATAAAAACAGATGAAAATAGAATTACTTTTAATACTCCTTCTGAAATATTAGTAAATCAAACAGCAAATCTAAATAATAACAATCAAAACCACACTTTAATAGGAACAAACTCTGATGATATTCTAATCGAATATAATGGAGGAGATGCTACATTTGAAGCAGCTGAGCAACTAGACCTAAATAGCCAGTCTGCATCAAATAATCAAGGGATAGAAAATCTAAAAGATATAATGATCAGATATATAAAAGAGTTTGAATCTAACAAAGAAGAAAAATTAGAAAATATAAATAATCTTTTTACTCAAATCAATTCTTTAGATACTACACAAGACAAGCTTACTTTATTATCTAGTACTGATTTGTCTAGTTCTTTTGAAAATAACTATTGCAAACAATTTATTTCTCAGTATCAAGATAAGGTTATTTCTAACGAAGGCAATTCTTTATCTTCTACTGACATATTTAGTATTCAAATTAATCCTAATTTTAATTTAGACTCTTTTAACAAACAAGAAGAATACAAGCCCTCTTTTTCTGAAAGTTTCTTCAACAATAACAACAATTCTAACTCTAGTATTCAGGCTATGGGTTAAGAAAGGAAAATTTATATGAAACTAAGATATTACATATTAGGAACTATCACTATAGTTTTAGCTTTAGCTTACAGAGGTTGTCAGCCTAGCTATACAAATATACCAAATACATCTGACCTAGACTTTTCTAAAAAAGGTACTACTTATGAAACTGAGTTTATTGTTCCTGTTAATATCTTTGGTTCTTGGATTTATTTTGATTTTGCAGTATATGCCCAAAGAGGTCATAAAGAAGAAACTAATATAGAAAGTGAAAAAATAAGAACAGGGAAAGATGAAAATTATAAACCAATACCACCTGAAAAGAATCAATATTTTAAATTTAAAATAACACTTACTCCTCTTGGATGGGCTAGTAAAGAGATTGAGTACTGGACGCCTTCAAAAAAACGTAATACAAATACAAAAGATAAAATTGAAGAGATTGTAATTCTGCCTCTCTATGACAGTCCTGATCTTATAATGTCAGCTGAATTACAGCAATATAGAAGTTATCATGTAAAAATAGAAAGTCTACAAGATGTTCAACTTCCTAAATATTTTAAAACTAGATTTGAAATTGAAGAAGGAAGTACTAAGCACTAATATAAGGGAAATATTATGGAAGAAAAATATTATATACAAGTACACATAGAATCAATGGGAACTGATTATAAAGCTAGTGGAGAAAATAACATCACAAAATCTATTGCCGGTCACATGTGGTATCAATTACACATAGAAGACTCTATTGGAAATACTATTAATAAACCTATTGATTCAGGGTATACCGCAAGAGGTATTGTAAAAGATGACAGTACTTCTTATTTAGGAAGCCCTGCTTTCTCTTCTAAAAGGAAAGAAATCACTAAAGAGCAATTTGAGATTTTAAAAGATTTTGGAGATAAAGAGAATCCTCAATTATCAGAACAGCATGGCTTTAAAAAAGGTTCAGTTTTAAAAGATGGTAACTATGAACCTTTTACTAATAGTTGTGTTGATTTTACATTCAAAGCTTTAGAAATCGCTAATATTCATAAAAGCTCTTTTGATGGTGATTCTATTCCTATGAATAACAAAGATGAGATTATTGAACTATTTAAAAATGGAAGAATTGAAAACTACGAACAAAAACTAAAAGACTGGCAAGAGATGACACCAGAACAAAAAGCACAAGCTATTA
>CAXHZO010000024.1:0-28719 GCA_964022095.1 uncultured Arcobacteraceae bacterium | reverse complement strand
ACTTGTGACCTTCGGGTTATGAGCCCGACGAGCTACCTGGCTGCTCTATTCCGCGATTTAAAAATAACAATGGAGCGGGAGACGAGACTCGAACTCGCGACAATCTGCTTGGAAGGCAGAAGCTCTAGCCAACTGAGCTACTCCCGCAAAATTGCTGGTGGGTCATGAAGGACTCGAACCTTCGACCACTCGGTTATGAGCCGAGTGCTCTAACCAGCTGAGCTAATGACCCATAGTGGCGGACAAGGAGAGATTCGAACTCTCGGTCCCCGTAAAGAGACGCACCCTTAGCAGGGGTGTGGTTTCAGCCACTCACCCACTTGTCCACTCAAAATTTTGCGTGACTTTATTATCATAAAATCAGGACGGAAATTATAATAGCAAGTCACTTAAAACACACTTAAAATCTATCACTTTAAAATAAAATAATAGATTTTATGAAACTTACTATGTTATTAGATGTTATTTAAGATTTTTTCTACAACAGATTTTGGATTATCTGCTTTATAAATAGGTCTTCCTACAACAATAAAATCTACTAGATTTTCTTTTGCAAAAGGAATATCAGCAACTCTTTGTTGATCACCTGCATCTTCACCAAAAGGTCTAATACCAGGACATAAAGTAATAAACTCTTTTGAAGTATTGTTTTTAATGTCACTACTTTCAAAAGCAGAACAAACTACGCCATCAATTCCTGATGCATATGTATCTTTTGCAAATTGTGTTGCTTTTGAAGCAATATCTTCATTATAAACTTTTTTAAATGCATCATTGTCAAAAGAAGTTAAAGCAGTAACTGCTAATACTAAAGGTTTGTTAGGGATATCTTTTATTCTATCCATAACAGTACTCATAGCTTTAACACCAGCACTTGCATGAACATTAAACATGTCTACTAAACCAAACTGTGCAATTTCTTGTGCTGCATCTGCCATAGTATTTGGAATATCATAAAGTTTTAGATCTAAAAAGATTTTAAAGTTAGGATTAATAGCTTTTAAATCTTCTAAAAACTTTTTCCCATCTCTTATATAACTTCTAAATCCAACTTTTAACCAAACATCAAAATCTTTAATTTGCTCTACTAAAGCAAGATTTTTTTTTGCTGTTGGTAAGTCTAAAGAAACACATAACTTCATATTATGATGCCTTATTTACTTTATCTAAAACACCATTTACAAATTTAGGTGCACCATCACTTGCAAGTCTTTTAGATAATTCAATAGCTTCATTAATAATAATTGCTTTTGCTAAATCTGTATGTAAAATTTCATAAATAGCTAATCTTAAAATAGATTTTTCAACAGAACCAATATCTGTAATTTTACCTTGATTTAAATGGCTAATTAATTCTACATCAATTACTTCAATGTTTTGTACAACTCCATTAAAAAGACCTAATGCAAAATCTTTTTGTTTGTTTCTGATTTTTTTATCTTCTAAAATTTCATCAACAAACTTAGCAATATTTTCATTACCTAAATCATACGCATACAATAAACCAATTACAGATTCTCTAGCTTGTGTTCTAGTTGCCAAATTATTTCTCCATCGCTTTATATAAGTCTAGCATTTCGATGATTGTTACCATAGCTTCAGCACCTTTGTTACCTACTTTTGAACCAGCTCTTTCAATTGCTTGCTCAATTGTATCAGTTGTTAAAACACCATTTGATACAGGCTTACCATAGTTTAATGCAACTGTTGCAATACCTTTTGTAGCTTCTGCTGATATGTAATCAAAATGAGGAGTAGCTCCACGAATTACTGCACCAACACAACAAACAGCATCATACTTTCCAGAAGCTAATGCTTTTTCTAATGCAAAAGGAATTTCAAATGCACCAGGAACTAATAATAAATCTAAATTTTCTTCATTTCCACCATGTCTAAGGAATGCATCTTTTGCACCTTCTACTAATCTATCAGTTATGATATGGTTAAATCTTCCATTGATAATAGCAACTTTTTCGTCACCTTTTAAACTTAATTTACCTTCAATAATTTTCATAAAATTTCTCCGAATTTTCTTAATATTTTGCGATTATATCCAAAACTTAGTTAAAACCTAATACCTCTTGAATTGCAAAGATATCATCTATAACTTTGTATAGCTCATCAACTTGAACCATATTTGGTCCATCACTTAATGCAACACTAGGATCTGTATGTGTCTCAAAGAAGAACCCATCAACTCCAACAGCCGCTGCTGCTTTAGCTAAACTTGGCACTACTGCACTATTTCCGCCAGTTGTTCCACCTGTACTTGGTACTTGTGCTGAGTGTGTAGCATCAAATATTACTGGTGCATACTCTCTCATTGCTATTAAGTTTTTCATATCAACTACTAATGCTCCATATCCAAATGTATTTCCTCTTTCACAAAGCCATACACCATTTTTATCTGAGTTTTCATAGTTTACCTCATTACAACCTCTAGTTTTTAATACTTTTTCAACTGGATGTTTCATACTTCCACTTGCTAAAAACTGTCCTTTTTTAATATTTATTTTACAATCAGTTTTTGCAGCAGCTACTAGTAAATCTGTTTGTCTACATAAAAATGCTGGTATTTGTAATATATCTAATACTTCTCCTGCAGGGGCAGCTTGATATGATTCATGTATATCTGTTACTAATTTATATCCAAACTGCTCTTTTATCTCTTGAAATAATTTTAGACCTTCATCTAATCCAGGCCCTCTAAAAGAGTCTAAGCTTGTTCTATTTGCTTTATCAAAACTTGCTTTAAAATAAAACTCAACTCTTTTATCTTCACTTAATGGTTTTAGTTTCTCAGCAATTCTCATTACTGTATCTCTATCTTCTAAAACGCATGGTCCTGTTAATATTTTCATTCTTTTCCTTTAAAAATTGTTAGTTTTTCTTTGCCATGCAATGCATAATAAAACTCATAAGAGTTTTGACAAATATATTCCATATCATCTTTAGCATGTTCATCACATGCAAATAGTAATTTATCACCAATTTTAATATTGTTCTCCCAAGGAGGAAGCAGTATTATATCATCTTCTCGTTGAAGTAGTAAAGGAACCACATTATTTCTTTGTTCACTATTATGTAAAGAAGTTGCAAGAATATCTAAACCTAAACTATTACCTTGAGCTAAATATTTGTAAACTTCAGGTGTAAACTTTTCATTAATTTTAAACTCTAATAATATTGGATTTTCATCTATTTCTTTTATTAATCTAGTTACAAGTTTTCCAGCCCAAAGATCATCTTTTTTTATCATCATTCTAATGAATTTATCAGATAATGGGTTTATTAGTGCATTTGTAATTTTATTTACTAAAATCTTAGAAGGTGTAAATATATGACTGATATTTGCTTGTTTAAATATAAAATCATCTTCTAATTCATTTTCTCTGACAATTGTAATAATATCAGGATTTAATTTTTTAGCTGTTGCTAAAATAGATAAGTTTGTTGTATCATCATCTGTTGCAGCAATAATAGCACTAGCCTCTTCAACACCAACTTCAACTAATAAATCTTTATCATCAGCATCACCAAAAATTATTTGTGACATTTCATCTTTACTAAGTCTTATCTCTTTATCTGCATTTATATCAATTAATCTAGCTTCAATATTGTTTTCAATTAATTTTTCAAATATCTTTCTTCCCATTCTTCCATATCCACAAATAATATATGTTCCAATAGGAAAAGATGGTAAACTTGCAGTTAAAGTATCAACTTTGTATAGCCATTTTTCAAGCTTAAATAAATTTGGAGCAACCAGCGCCATGTTTATTTCAGAAGAGATAATAGAAAATGGATTAACCACAATTTCGGCATTTAAATCTTTTAAGTTTTCTGTATGATTAGAAGTAGTTGACTTTACAGCAACTTTGATATACTTATTTAAAGATTTAGCGATTAATGTAATTTTTAAATTTAAAGCATCATCTTCAAATAGTGATACTATTGCTTTACAATTACGTTTTTTAACTCCAGCTGATTCTAAAACTTTCAAAGATAAAATTTCACTATATAAAACTGGAACAGTAGGTGTAAAGTTTTCTAAAATAAGATCATTTATTTTTGACTTATCTTTTTCAATAACTACAGTTCGTACACCCTGTTCAATAGCTTTTTTAATGATTTTTTTAGTGATATCATTGTATCCAAGGATTACAATAAATCTGTCATTTAATCTTTTTATTTGTCTTAAAAATTTTGCTTTTTCTAACTCTTGTATAAATAGTTTGTCTTGTAATAAACTAACTAAAGAACCTATTCCATAAAACCAACCAAGAACTGTAAAGTATATAGAAAAAGTTACCCAAATTTTCTGTGAATATGTAAATTCAAAAGGAGATTCACCAAAACCAATTGTAGTTGCAGTATAAGTCACAAAGTAAAATGCATCAAAAATACTCATAGAGTATGGATTACCTTGGTCATCGACTCCGTCAATTAAAAGTAATCCAATTATAGCAATAGTATATGTTATGATAATTACTAAAAATGGCGTCCGCATTTTTTGTAATATAATAAACAGTGAGCTATTTTTCAAAACTTATCTCTTTGATTTTAAAGTATCTCCAACATACAGTGCAACTGATGTTAGATTTGCAAGTAATGCTCCTCCAGATAAAGATATTATAATACCAACAACTTCAGGATTTATTGTAAATGCATAAGCAGCTACTGCCCAAACTGTAGCTGCAGCGATTAGTTGTATATCTGCAACTAAAGATGTAGCTAATAAAACTGAACCTAACTGTGTTTTATCACCAAGTTTTAAAGTTGTCGCAATAACATTAATTATAATTGCAGCAAAAAGTTCGTACTTACTATGATTTTCTAAAGAGTCCATATCTCCGTAAAAAAATCCGAAATTTAAAGTCATAGCTAGAATTATAAAAAATCCTGAAATCACTTTATCTAGATTCATGGTATTCATCCTCCAAGTCTTTACCAATATCAAGTCTTCTTTTAAATACATGATCAATATTGTCATGCACCTTAGAATCTTTATCTATAAACATTAATCTATGTTTATTTAATTGGCTTATATTTTTAAGTCCCATTATAGCCAACATTCCCCTTACACCTTTAAGAAGATTTTTGTGATACGCAGCAACTTTTTTAGCTTGTTTAAACACAAAGTATTTTCTTCTTTTTGATTTATCTTGAGTTGCAAGCCCTACTGGACACTCTTTTCCTTCTGTTCCAGAACAATATCTTGCCCTAATACATCCAGCACTCATCATAAATCCTCTTGCTATTTGTAAGAAGTCTGCTCCTAAAGACATAATTATAATTATATCATCTGGAGTTAAAATTTTCCCACTGGCAACTAATCTAACTTTATCTCGCACATTATATTGAGTCAAAATTTTATCAACTAAATAAACAGAATCTCTTAAATTTAAACCAACTCTTTCCATCATTTCAATTGGTGCAGTGGCACTACCTCCACTTCCAGCATCAATTGATATAAAGTCTGGGTATGCTTCGTTTCCTTCATCAATTCTTTTTTTAATCTCTTTTGCATATGGTTCAATATTTTCAATATCTGAAATTACAATTTTTATACCAACTGGCTTATGAGATAATTTTTGTAATTTTCCAATAAAATCAAATAACTCTTCAATACTATTTGCATATGGGAATCTATTTGGTGAAAATACATTTTCATAAGCTTTTACATTTCTATAATATGCAATAGCTGGAGTTACTTTATGAGCTGCTAGTTTACCACCTGTTTGTTTTGCACCTTGAGCAATTTTAATTTCAGTCATTTTACAAAACTTCATAACTTTTTGGTATCTTAAAGGATCAAAATTACCATCTAAATCTCTAGCCCCATAAAGTCCTGAACTTATCTGAAAAATTATATCAGGCATATCTGCTGGTATTTCTTCAGGAAACATAGCTAATGGCAAGTTCCAATCAGGTCTATAAAAAATCTTTTTTTCTACATCAAGAATATAAGTTTCAGCCTCCTCATCTTTCCCAAAGACAAGCTTTCTATAAACGTCAGCTGCTGTTGCGCCATTAAAAAAGAATTTAACTACATCTTTTACTTTTTTCTGAAAAGCACTACCTTCCACAAGTGTCATATACTTAGGGTCATAATGCTGATGTGTAACGAAGAAGTTTGAAGTTACTCCACCCTCACCTGAGTTTATTGGGAATTCACCCATTTGTGCACCTCTTACAAAGGCTCTAGTTCCTTCAGGAGAAATAGAACCATCACTCATTGCACTTCTTGAAATTATAGATTTAGCAACATAAGGTTTTTCTCTTCTCTCACCAAAAGTAACGCTAAAGTCTGTATCAACTTCTTCTTCGTTAAGTACTATATTTGCATGACGAATCATGAACTTTGGTTTAGGTAAAGGTTGAGAGGGAGAAAAAGAAGCATAATTTGGTTTATCTCTACTTGCTTTATGAACCCAATCTAATTTATCTTTTGATTCATAAAATTTTTCATCCCCAAAATATTGTCTAAAAGGTTCTCTTACCTCTTCAAGTAAATATCTTAATCTTCCAATAATTGGATAATTAACTAATAATTGATGTTCTCTTTGTACATATTTATCATGAACATACCAGGCAAATATAATTATAAAAAAAATAATCCAAAACTCTTCCCAAAATGTAAAACTCTCTAAAAACTCCATAATCAATCCTTTCGAGTGGATACTAAAAATCCACTTACAACTATTAAAAGTATACCTAAAATAATAAGGAAATCCGGAAATGCATCACCTAAGAATAGTCCTAAAATAATAGAAAAAGCAATATTAGAATAAGATATAGTTCCTACAATACCAGCTTTTGCACAGGCATAAGACTTTGTCATATATAATTGAGCCAATGTAGCGAAAATACCCAATAATACTATAAATAACCAGTCTTTTCCTTTTGGAACGACAAACTGTCCTAATAAAAAATCTAAATTTGGATTTGTGTAAAAATTCCCAATTATTAATAAAATAAAAGGACCAACTGTTCCTATTGCCATAAAAGACAAAACAATGGCTCTTGTATCATAATATTTTCTCAACTCTCTAACAGAAGTATAAGCTAGTGCCGCACCAACTCCACATAAAATACCAAGCCAGTCCGTTTTATCTAGATTACTTCCATCAAATTTAGTTATAAATAAAATTCCAATAAAACCAATAAAAACTCCAATCCAACCTTTAAACCCAAGTTTCTCTTTCAAAAATATATAAGCAAATATTGCAGTAAAGATTGTAGATGTTTTAGAAAAAGTCATAGCTTCACCTAATGAAATCACTGAGATATTATAAAAGAAAAACAATAAAGCAATAAAGCCAGCAGTTCCCCTAAAAATTAAAAGCCAAAACTTTCCGCCTTCTTGTACTAGTGGTGATTTAAAGATTGATATTGAAATAAATAATACACCAAAAAGATTTCTAAAAAAAACCACTTCAACAGAACTCATAGAAGCACTTAACTCTTTAGCAGCAGCTCCCATAACTGCAAACATTAAAGAGGCAAATAACATATACTTAATACCTAAATTTACTTGATTGTCCATAACTATCCTATATTAAAAGCGAATTGTATTGTCTGTAGTATTAAAAAAAGATTATTAATTTAAAAATTTAAAGCTAAGTTTAGATAAAATACTCGCTATTTATTAAGCTAGTTAGGGGAAAAATGGAATATTTAAAGATTGTTGGGCAAAAAGAGATATCTGGAACAGTAGAAGTTTCTGGAGCTAAAAATGCTGCTTTGCCATTAATAGCATGTACTATTTTAGGAAAAGGTGAAATAACTATTGAGAACTTACCAAATGTTGTTGATATCAATACTTTTTTAAAGCTTATTGATAAACTTGGTGGAACATATTCAAAAGAGTCACACTGCGTAAAAATTGATACTTCAAGTATGAATAACACAACTGCAACTTATGATATTGTAAAAACAATGAGAGCTTCAATTTTAGTTTTAGGTCCAATTCTAGCTAGATTTGGTCATTGCGAAGTTTCACTTCCAGGTGGTTGTGCCATTGGACAAAGACCAGTTGATTTACACTTAAAAGCATTAGAGCAAATGGGTGCAATTATTGAGATACAACATGGATATATTAAAGCAACAGCCCCTGATGGTTTAAAAGGTGCAAAAGTTGTATTTGATAAAGTAACTGTTGGTGGAACTGAAAATACAGTTATGGCAGCAGCTTTAGCAGAAGGAACTACTACAATTATTAATGCAGCAAAAGAGCCTGAAATTGTTCAACTTTGTGAAGTTATCAAAGATGCTGGAGTTAAAATTGAAGGGATTGGTACTTCTAAAATTATAATTGAAGGTACAAATAAACAATTATTAGACATAAAACCATTTAGCGTAATTCCTGATAGAATTGAAGCAGGAACTTATATGTGTGCTGCTGCAATTACGAATAAAATGTTAAAAATAAATAAAGTTATTCCATTACATCTTGAAGCAGTTATCTCAAAACTAGAAGAGATGAATTTTGAGATTATTCAAGATGAAAATAGCGTTACAATAATGCCTACAAATGAAATAAAACCTGTAAATATTATTACAACTGAGTATCCAGGTTTCCCAACAGATATGCAAGCACAATTTATGGCACTTGCAACACAAGCAAATGGTACAAGTACAATTGATGAAAGGCTATTTGAAAATAGATTTATGCACGTTAGTGAATTATTAAGACTTGGTGCAGATATTCACTTAAATGGTAATATTGCAACAATAAATGGTCAAAGTGGAACACTAAATGGAACTGATGTAATGGCTACAGATTTAAGAGCCTCTTCTGCACTTGTTTTAGCTGCACTTGTAGCAAAAGGTGAAACTGATATTCATAGAATTTATCACTTAGATAGAGGTTATGAAAACCTTGAAGGAAAGCTATCTTCTATTGGTGCAGATGTAAAAAGGTTTACAGAATAGGACACTTTTGAAATGATAAGCCCAAATAACTAATGCTTATCATTTTTTTAAGCATTAATTAAATAAAATCTTACCATTAACAATAAAAGGTGAGACAATTTATGAAACTAGAAATTTCTTTATTTAAATTCGATAAAAACTCAGACTATCTACCATATTACACAAAACACTTTTTAAAAATTGAAAATGAAAACAATTTATTAGATGTTTTAAATACTATTAACTATGAAAAATCTTTTGATTTTATTAATGATGGTGATTTTGATTTAGTGATTAATGGTACTCATGCAAAAGCTTCAATAAGTATTGAAGATCTAACAAAAAACTTTGGAAAAGATATCACAATTGAACCAATCTCAATTAGAAGAGCTTGTAATGATTTAATAATTGATGAAAAAGATTTTGAACAAAAGTTACATTTATTAAAAGATTTTATTAACGAAGATGATAAAATTTACTATCATACACTAAAACAATACTACTACGCATCTAACACATTAAATTATGAAGATGATTATATTGGTGATGCAATTTTAATTTTAGCAAGTGATTTAATTCAAAAGAAACCTGAAATCAAAAATATGATTTTAAAACAATTAAACACTGCAGAAATAGGTGCACAATATCACACAAGTTTAGAAAATAGAATCTTCAATTTTGATTCTTCAATAGAAGAAAAAATACAAAATCTTCAAAAAGAACTTGGCTATGTTGAGGACATAGAAAATCAAAACTATAGAGTGAATAATACTTTAATTATTGATTTTGGAGAGTTTGAAGAAGATTATGAAGTAAAACATGATTTTAATGATTTTAATATTGCATACTATGATAATAAACCATGTGAGAAAACTCAAACTTTATTAGATAAATTAAATGCAAAAATTTTAAATTTACAAACTACAAAATTAGATTTAGCAAAAAATACTTTTAATAAAAATCAAAAGATTACTTATAAAGTAGCTTGTACAATATTATTAGATGCATTTGATAATAATGCAGATTTCATTTTAGTTGATAATGATGAAGATTTTTATATTTTTGATTATAATAGAAAATCATTAGAAAAAAGTTGTGGTAGAGAAGTTATAATACCTGTTATTCATAGAAATGAATTACAAAAACTTGCAACAGGAAAACATAAAGAAGCTAAAAGAACATTAGTTAAACATCAAATTGATCCAGAAATAGTATAGAGGTTAATAATGAGATTAGATGTAGAGTTTATAATATATGCTTCGATATTAATTGCATGCTTAATTCCACTTTACATCTACAGAAAAAAAATACTAAATTTAAATAAATCAAATAACACTTTGAACCTTTTTATTAAAGATTTAAGAAATTACCTTACGACATATCATCCAAAAATCAAATTTCAATTTTCAATAATTGATAAAACTGAAAATGAAAAGGATATTAGAGTAAGAGAAACACTAATAGTTGAGAATATTGTAAATCAGTTTATTGATTATGATTATAAAAAAACAACCCAAGCGTCTATCCCTAAAAACAAACTTTGGGTTGGATATGAAGAGAAATCAAAATCAAATGCAAAATTACCAAGTGACTGGAAACAAAGAAAAGAGTTAGCTTGGATTAGAGATGATAGAAAATGCAATAGATGTGGAAATAAAATCTTACTAAATAATAGCTACTCACAATTTGCAAAAAGTATACAAAACGGTGGTGGATATAATTTTGAAAATATCATTATACTTTGTGGTGATTGTAACTATATATTAAATAACGAAGATAAAAAGATAACTATCTCTTCTTTAGAAACTTATGATAAATTAATGCTTTCTGTAGAATCATAAATTTAAAGTAAATTTAGAGATAAAAACATCTTTATCTTTTATTTTACACCAACCAAACCTATCACAAGTCTCAATCTCTAGAATATCTCCTTTGTACACTTTTCCAACAATTTGTGCAGTGGGAAGAGCTTTGTCTCTTAAAAATACTTCTTTATTTTTTACAGTTGCATTTTTACTTGATGATACTATTTTTTTAGTTTTCTTAATAGCTACAATATTACTTCTTTTTTGAGTTTTTAAAAGATTAATCTCTTCTCTTAATTTTTTCACTTCTTCTTTTAAGCTCATTAGTTCACTATTTTCAATTGTATTTATATCTGTATTTAAAACTCTCTTATCTTTATAGATTTCATTCATGATTAATTCTATTTTTTCATTAAGCTTTACTAATTCTGTTTCATTTAAAGAAGACTTATCTTTATTTATTTTTACATCTTTTAAAAGTGATTCAAACCCTACTTTAAATAAAAACAACTCTAATTCAGAAGTCTTTACCGTCTTATTTTCTTGAGAAAACAAAATAGTAATTGAAAAAACTAAATATACAAAAAACTTCACTCGTAAACTCCTATAATTTAAATGCTTTATAAATCTCTCTTTTTTTATTTTTTTGCTTTATAACAAGCAAAATTTCATCTTTATTATTTTTAACTTCAAAATACTCTATATCTTTTAATAAAATATCAATATACGCATTTTCATAAAAATCTAATAATGAATCTTGCATTTTAAACTTATCTTTACTCTCAATTCTAACTAACATGCCATTAGAGCTGATTAAGTATGTTATATTTTGTAAGAAGGGATTATGATAAGTATTATTTGATTTAAACCTAACAATAGAATTTTTATCACTATCATTTAAAATATCTATAGATGAAATTGACTCTGCAATATCTTCTAAAAAAATATTATTAAGATTATTTGCTTTTTGAAGTTCATATTTCTTGTTTTCAAATATTTTATTTGTATGTTTTGTTTGGTCTAAAGATTTATATAAAAAAAGAACTAATATCATAAATAAAGTAATAGAAATTGTAACTTCAAGTAATGTAAAAGCCTTTTTATCTATATGTTTGATTTTCTCAACCTTCATTATAACTCTAATTTAAAACTATAGATTTTTTTACTGCTATTACTATTGTCAAGCTTGTAAGT
Source organism: uncultured Arcobacteraceae bacterium (assembly GCA_964022095.1). Classification (GTDB taxonomy): domain Bacteria; phylum Campylobacterota; class Campylobacteria; order Campylobacterales; family Arcobacteraceae; genus Malaciobacter_A. The sequence continues at coordinate 16,804 of CAXHZO010000024.1, read as the reverse complement.
AGTAGTATAAGTTGTAAGATTTAATTTCATATAATCATTATCAATAGTATCTGTTTTAAGTTTTTCATCTTTGATTTTGATTTTTTTATCTTTAAACTCTTTTCGTAAATCGTCATTGTCAAAACTGTAGTTTCTATCTAAAAAGAGATTTTCATTTCTTTGATTTACTTCATTTAAATTAATTGCTGCTAATAAGTATTCACTATTTTTTGATATCTCTTCACTTTTTGAAATTAGAAAAATATTCTCACTTTTAATTTGAAGCAATGTTACCATTACAAAACTAAGTATTGATATTGCAATAATCACTTCCATCAAAGAAAAAGCTTTTTTCATCTATTTTATTCCTATTCTCACAGCTTCTGCAACTGAAGTATCACCATGTTCTAACATCAATTTTAATTGTTTGTCAATACTTACCATTCCATTTTTAACTGCAAGTTTCATTAGTGTGTTATCATCAACATCACCTTTTAAATACTCTTTTACCTCTTCATCAATAATAAAAAGCTCTCCAATGGCAATTCGTCCACTATAACCTGTAAAGTTGCAAGACTTACACCCTGATGCTTTATATATAGTCTTGCTTGATTCTAGTCCATAAATTTTGTGTGAGGCTAAAGATTCATCTTCACATTTACACTCATCACACAATTTTCTAACTAATCTTTGAGCTAAAACAGCAAGAAGAGAAGATGAAATTAAAAACTTCTCTACTCCCATATCAATAAGTCTTGTAATAGCAGCTGGGGCTCTGTTTGTATGTAGTGTTGAAAAGAGTAAATGTCCTGTAAGTGCTGACTGAACTGCAATAGATGCTGTTTGAGTATCTCTAATCTCTCCAACCATAATAATATCTGGATCTTGTCTTAAAATTGATCTAAGACCACTAGCAAAAGTTAACCCTACTTTATCATTAACTTGAATTTGCGAGAACTTATTTGATTTGTATTCCACTGGATCTTCAACAGTTATGATATTTTTTTCCACACTTACAACTTGGTGTAAAAGTGAATGTAAAGTTGTAGACTTACCACTTCCTGTAGGTCCTGTTACTAATACCATTCCATATGAGTTTCGCAAAACATTTTCAAGCTCATCAGTTATATATGTAGGAAACCCTAATTCACTCACACTTAAGATATCTTCACTTTGCATTAAGATTCTCATTACAACTCTTTCACCATAAAAAGTTGGAAGAATCGAAACCCTAATATCCAAAGTCTTACCTGCAATTTTAATTTGAGTTCTACCATCTTGAGGAATTCTTTTTTCAGAAATATCAAGATTTGAAATAACTTTTATTCTTGATATTACTAAAGACATAATATTTTTATCAAGCTCAATATGCTTTACTAAAACTCCATCAACTCTATATCTTACCTCAGCTTTATACTCATGCATTTCAATATGAATATCTGAAGATTTTTTCTTGATTGCTTGATAAAAAAGTGAGTTTACAAACTTGATAATAGGTGCTGATTCTTCAGATGTTAAAATATCACTTCCAACTTTTAAAAATTCACTTACAGAGAAATCTTCATCATCAAGCTTTGCTTCTTCTTGCTCTTGTGCTATTGCACTCATCTCTTTATCTGTTCTAATTTCTAAGAATCTATTATAAAGTTTTTCAAAAGATATTTCATCTAAAAATATTATCTCTTGATCATATTCTTGCTTTCCTAGATAATCTAAAGATAAACTCATATACTCTTGAGATATAGCAATTACTACCTTATCATCAAGTTTTGTATATAAAACATAGTTTTTTAAAGCATTTGTATAATCTATTTCATCATATGGAAGAAGATTTGGATTATGTATTTCATTTATATTCATACTAGTATCCTAAAAACTCTTTAACTCTTTGCTCATGTAAAGATTCATTATCTGTTATACTTGATTTATCATCTTCTTTTGATTCAACTTCTTTTAATTTTTCTTCTAATTCAACTAACTCTTTATCTCTTTCTTGCTCTTTTATTTTCTTTCTTAATGATTCTTTTTTTAATCTAACTAATGAGTCAGCCAAAAATCTATCTTCTAAGTTTTTAAGTTCTGCTAATTGGTTTCTAACAAAAGTTATATCTTTTGTTTTTGGAATTAAATATGGAGTTACAATTACAACTAAGTTGTTTTTTCTAGTATTTTGTGCAGTATTTTTAAATAATTCACCAAATAAAGGAATATCTCCTAGTAAAGGTATTTTTTGTTTAGTAGATTCTGTTCTGTTTTCTATTAAACCACCAATAATTACACTCTCACCATTATTTAAAATAGCAGTTGTTTTAATCTCTTTTTTTGAAGTATCTGCATTTCCACTTGTAGTTTGAGTAGTCTTTACACCTTCTAATACTGTATTAATTTCTAATGTAACTTTTGTATCATTAGAAATTCTTGGTTTTACTTTTAAAGTAAGTCCAACATCTTCTCTTTTAAAGTTTTCATTTGTTGTTCCTCCATCAGTTATGCTTGAAGATGTTTTAACTGAAATTGTTTCACCCACATAAATTGAACTTTCTTTATTATTAATTGCTAAAATTGATGGTTCAGATACTACATCTAAAGCGCCATTTTGCTTTAATAAATTTAAAGAAGCACCAAGAGCAAGTCCTGAAGTAATATCAGGGATATCTAAACTTAAAGCGCCAGTAACTAAATCAATTGCATTTGAACCACCATTTAAATTAGATGAAAAAGCAGCTAACCCTTTATCTCCAGTACTTCCTCCAAATACTCCATATGAAACACCAATTTGATCTACTAATTCATCATTTACTTCAATAATTCTAGCTTGAACATAAACTTGTGCTTTTTCTTTATCAAGCTCATTTATAAGTGCTTTTATATACTCTAATTCATCAGATGGTCCCATAACAACAATTGAGTTTGATTCTTCATCAATAGAAGCTAAAGGTTTATTATTCGGATCTACATATGTTTTTTTACCAATAATTGCATCAATAATCTTTATTACATTAGTTGCTTCTACATTTTTTAAAGGCATTACTTCAACTTCCCTTTTTGTTAAAGAACCTTGTTTATCTATGTCTTTTATGTATTTTGCTAAATAGTTAATATTTTGTTTTTTTCCAATTAATACTAAAGAGTTATTATCTTTATTATCAACTATTGCTACTTTTTCTGTCTCTATTTTTTGATTAAATTTAGATTTTGAAATTGCTTCTAGATTTTTCTTTGCATCACTTGCAATAACATTATCTAGGTTTACAATTAATGAATCTTTTTTACCACCATATGTCATTATAGAAACAACTTTTTTTATTGTTTTTATATTTTCCATAAAATCTGTAATTACTAAAGAATTTGATTCTTTGTTTGTTACAAGCTTTCCATTTTTTGAAATTAAATGTCTAATTTTTGAAGCGATATAATCTACATCTGCATTGTATACAGGAAAAATACTAGTTGCCATTGATAAGGTATCTGAATCATTTAATCCCAAAACAGGGACATTACTTTTCGCACTATTATTTAATTTTACTATTCTTAAAATTTCGTTATTTGAAATTAAAGTAAAACCTTTATCTTCTAATACATAATTTAGTATTGAAACTAACTCACTTTTTTTCAAAGGTTTATTAGAGATAAAATCAACATTTCCTTTAATTTGATCTGTTACCAAAATATTTTTGTCAATGATTTTTGAAGTAATCTTAACTAAATCCATAATCTTTAAATCTTTAAAATTTATGTTAATCTTTTCATCTTTACCATAAAGGTTCAAACTTAAGACTAATACTAAAAAAGCTGCACTAATTAATTTCATAATTTAACTCCATAATTTCATTGTTCCTTAAAATTTCGATATTTAGATATTGTGTATTGTTTATTTCATTATAAACTTTAAAAGCATCTGCATAAGATTTTAATACTCTATTATTAATAGACTTTATAATATCTCCTTGCTTCAAGCCAAGCTTGTCAAAAGCAGACCCTTTTGCAACTTTAAAAACTTTAAATCCATCAATTTGCTTATTCTTTCTTATCTCTTTAATAGCTATATTATTCCAAACTTTATTTACATCATTTACATAACTATTTAGATAATTTCTATCAACTTTAACTACATCATCTTTTACAACTATATTCTCTTTGATATTATTATTAATATTTGACATTTCATAAGAGATATTCTCTTTTGTTTTTTCTAGTTCTAACTTATACTCAACAGCAGCTTTTTCAAAAATCACATGAGTTCTATATAGTTTAGTTAAGATATATCCATCTATATCTTCCCATTGAGATAATATATAACTTTTTGAGCCTGAATTATTTTCAATACTTATCCATCCACTATTATCATCTTTTGAATAAATTGCTTTTAGTTTATATTTTGTTAAAGATGAAACTTCTGCTTTTTTTATAGTTGTTTCTTTCTTTAATATTTTTGGCTTATTATAAAATCCAATATATTTTTTGAATTCTAAAGTAGTTTCATTTTTTGTTCTTAAATCAATACCACTTTTTGGCAAAGATATAAAAATTATTGCATTTATAATATATGCAAGTAAAGCTATAAAAATAAATGGAAGAAGTTTTTTTATTAGAATATTAATAGTTGTATTCATAAGTATACCTTCCATCTTTTTGTTTCATCATTCTTAATATATTTGAATAATTTCTTTTCATTTTACTATTAGCATCTAATGTTAAAACTACCTTTTTATTTAAAAAATCAATATACCCATCAAGACTTCCAAAATCACTATTTCCAACTATTCTTGCTTTTGTAATATCTAAAATAGAGTGAGTAATAGAGATCTTTGAAATTGGACTTGGAGCCATTTTTGATATAGATGGAGAGAATCTAAGCTGATCTATATTTATTTTTGTAAGAAATAGTAAACTTCTCATTTCTATTTTATTTATATTAGCAAAATAAACATCTTTGAAGTAAACCTCAGCTGCACTTATTTCAAGTGAATTAAAACCATCATTTACTACCTCATCTGAAATTATAACACCTTGTTTTGATATTAGCTCTTCTGCTTTGAAATATATATTTTGCTTTGGTAAAAAAACAAATAAGAATACTAAGAATACTAAGATATACACTATCATTTTAAATAAAAACTTCATTATTTCACACTCACTTCAATATTTATTGAATCTTTTTTTATATCAAGTTTTTTTAAAACTATTGGCTGATTTAAAATCTTATTTAAAAAATTATCTAATACCTTTGGATTATTTGATTCTATTTTTACTTTCACTAAATTACCATTTTGTGCAAATAGTATTTTTTCATTTGAAAATGCATTGTTTTTTATAATTTTATTTATAGTTTGAGTAACAAAACTCTCATTAGTCCATTGTGATTTTAAACTATTATACTCTTTTGCTTTTTGACTAAAAGAGTTGTATTCAGACAGTTTTTCTAAATATTCTTTCTTTTTATTTGATAAAACATAAAATGAAATAAAAGCAATAGTTAAAAAAAGAAGAATTAAATATAAAGGATTTAATCTTTTCATATTTTAATCCTAATGTTCAAATTTAAACCTTTTATTTGAGATGATATAATTTTATACTTCTTTTTTAAGTACGTTTCAATCAGTAATTTATTTGCATTAGTAAAATTAATCTCTATTACATCTTTATTTAGCTGTATATTTAAAATATCTGCATTTTTAAACTTAAATATATAGTCAATTAATTCTCTTTTTTTAATTTCTTGTTTTGTATCTTTTTTATATGTATCAACTATTGAATTTAGTTGAAGCATACTTGAAGGCATATTATTATCTTTTTTTAGACTACTAATGTTTTTATCAATACTACTTATTTCATTTTCATAATCAAATATTTTAAATAAATTTACAATACTGAATAATACGCAAGCAGCGATAATCAAATAAATCTGTTTTGAGTTTAAAAGATTATTGTATAGTTTAATATCTACTTTGTGTGAAGATAAACTAATATTTTGAATCTTTTCATTTATATCTATATCTTCAGATAATAAAGAGTTTGGTATTTTTACTAAGATTTCATCTTTTGTATATGAAAAAGCTTTTTGATCACACTTAAATTGAGATATTTCTTTACACTCATTTTGTGCAAAATATACTGAATTTACTAAAGATAAATTAACACCACTATCTTTGATTGCACTAAATATTTTTTTATTTTCATATGCAAAACACAAAAATCTATCATCATTTAATTTTATTACTTGATATGAAAGTTCCCTAATATTTTCTAAAACATCTTCAAAAAGTGTAGGAAGAACGTGTCTTGCCTGCATTATAGATTTTACAGGAATATTAAAAATTCTCACCCAGTAAAACTCAGGAGACAATATAATATCAACTTTATTTTGGGTATTTATCTTAGTATTTTTGCATAAAAAAACTTTTTTACTTCTATTTGAAACTAAGCTCAAAGTACTTTACCTTTCCTTCTTTATCTAAAATATAATATGCATTAATAAAATCTTTTAAAAATTTTGATTTAATAAATAACTCATAAAGTTGTCCACTATTTGTGTCTAAAAAACCTAAATCTTCTTTTACTTCAAGTATTTTTTCATCATAAGTTTCTTTTGAAAAATTATTTAATATATTATCTAATTGCTTATAAGAGTTTATTTTATTACCTTTTAAAAGATAACTTAAATTATCAATATTATAAATTTCTAAATCATTTAATCTAGAAATTGTTTCTTCTTTTATTTTCTTCTCACCATTTAAACCATTTAAATTAATTTTGTCATAAACTTCTAATTTGAAAAGCATGTCAATGTTATCAATTTTTAAAGGATAGTAATCTAAAAATTTAGATTCTACTACATTTTGTACTTCTTCTTTATTTTTAGAAATTAAACTACTTATTTGGGTTTGTAGATTTTTCACTAATGCCAAAGATTGAGTTTTATTTATTTTATTATTCTGCTCATTTACGTAAATCTCTGTATCATCAAGGTTTTTTAAAATTAATGCAGAAATAGCTGTAATAAATAGTAATGAAATTAATAAAACAATTGATTTTTTCATATCAACCTAAATTCATAGAAAAAATTGGAAGCAACATAGAAATTACAATAAAACCTATCGTAACACCAACAAAAAGCATAAAAACTGGTTCAAGTAATGATAAAAAAATATTAGTTTTGTCTTTATTTGACTCATTATATAAATTTGCAAGATTATTAAGTATCTGAGATAACTTACTTGTATCTTCACCAATAGCTATTGAGTGAATAAAAGCCTCATCTATCTTGTATGTTTTATTTGAAAGCAACAAAGTTGAGAGTTTCTTACCTTCAACCACACTGGAACTTGCATCAACAAAAACTTTTTTTATAACTGAGTTTTTTAAAATATTTGCACTTAGATTTATAGCTTGAACAATAGGAACTCCTGATTTAATCAAAATTGAGTTCATATAAGAAAACCTTGCTAACTCACCTTGTTCTATCATAGTTGAAAAAAATGGAAGTTTCAAACAAAATTTATCAAATGCATATTTAAAAGTAGCAGATTTTTTTAGTAAAAAAACAAATGATGAAACAATCAATATAAAACCAAGTATGATTAGATCATAGTTTTTAGAAAAAAAGTCTCCTAAAGATATAACTATTTTTGTGCTTGTTGGTAAATCTTGATTTATTTTATCAAATATTCCAGTAATTTTGGGAACTACTACACTTAACATAAATCCAACCATAAAAAATGATATAAAAAGAATAAACAAAGGATAAACCAAAGCAGAAGTAACTTGTTTTTTTATTGCATCTTGTTCTTTTAAAAATACTGATAACTCTAGTAAAACAGACTCTAGTAAACCGCCATTTTCACTAATTTTTATTGATTGCTTATAAAACTCTGGAAGCTTAATTGCTCTTTGAGAATCTAGTGCTTGATAAAATGTTTTCCCTTCATCTAAATATGTTTCAACTGATTCAAAAAATGAACTTAATTTTTTGTCATTTTTATATCTTTGAGCAAGTAAATTTATAGCTGAGATCAAAGAGATTCCAGAATTTAAATATATGCTTAAATCTCTACTTAAATAAGAAAGAGCTGATAGGTTTAGAGTCTTTTTTCTTTTAAATGAAACCTTAGAAAAATTAAAACTATATTCATAAACAGAAGTATATAAAATGCCTTTTGCTTTTAATTTAGATTTTGCTTCTTTTAAATTAGTAGCTTCGACTTTTGATTTGATTTTTTTGCCATTACTATCAAAACCTTTATATCTAAAAAGCATCTCTAACCTCTATTTCATTTAAATAAAACTGTTCAAAAGCCATTTGAGCATCTTCATAGAAAAAAGGCTCTTTAAATAATGAATTAAATACATAAACACCATTTTCTAAAGTATCTACTATAAATTCATTTGACTTAAAATCACTATTGATTTTAAACTCAAAAATAACATCATGATTTATATCATCAATATTAACTTCACTGAACTGCATTTTTAATTCATCTTTACTATATTCATAAACTTCAGGAGTTTGAGTAAAAAAGTTTTCTATTTTTGATTCTTTTAAAACCACTCCATCAATTTTTATATAACATGAATATTTATCTTCAATACAAACAAAAGACAACTCTTTTTCAAATTCAAAGTTATTTGATAAGAACTCTTTTAAGTTCGATATTGTAATTTTTTGTTTCTCTTGATTGATATTAAAACTATTATTTGAAAACATCAAAAAGTATGTTGTAAAAATAATTAATACAACAATTATAAGCTCTATTAGAGTGAAAGATTTTTTTCCTCTAATAGCTTGCATTATTATTGATTACACTTTGAAAAGTAAATATCATCTGGAGTATTTTCTTTTTTATCTGCTCCATAAGACACTAAGTCAAAGCTATCTTCAGTTGATAAATAAATAAATTCACTTCCCCAAGAATCTTTTGGAGTATTTCCATCTTCAAAGTATTTTTTTTCAATTAACACTTTTAAGCCTTCCTCAGTTGTAGGGTAAGCTGAAGTATCAAGTTTATACATTTTTAGTGTTTGTGCAACACTTTTCATTTGAACACAAACTAATTTTTCTTTTGCTTCATCACTTTTACCAGTTAAGTTTGGTAAAACAAACATTGCTAGTAATCCTAAAATAATAATTACTACCATTAATTCCATTAAAGAAAACGCTTTTTTCAATATTTCTTCCTCTTTATTTTTGTGTATTTTACATAATGTCTACTAAAAGACTATGAAAAATTACAATTCAATTACATTTGATGGTATTTTAACAAAAAAATGTCTCAAAAATGTCTCATTTTTATTTGATAGTTATATTTCTTGAAAGTTTCTGCTTAAACTCATCCCACTCTTCTTGAGACAAATTTATTTCTAAATTAACATTTTGAGTAAAATCTTTAGATTTTATAATAATATTTTCTTGATTTAATAAGTATTCAACTTGTGACAATTCAGTATATTCACAAACTAATGTTTTAGATATTAGTTTCTTATACTCTTTAAACTCACTTATATTTATAACTTCATTTACACTATCACCATAAGCTCTTACTAATCCCCCAGTACCAAGTTTTACTCCACCAAAATATCGCACTATTATTACTGCACTATTTATAATCTCAGCTCCTGCAAGTACAGCTAAACTTGGTTTTCCACTAGTTCCTCTTGGTTCTCCATCATCGCTACTATTTTCAACAACTTGACCAAATTCATTTAAATATCTATACGCATATACATGATGTCTTGCTTTTGGGTGCTCATTTTTAAGTCTCTTCATAACCTCATAAAACATTTCATAAGGCATAAGATGAGCAACAAATTTTGACTTTTTTTCTTCAAAAGTATGACTAAACTCTTTTTGAACAAATTTCAACTATAATTCCACCTATGAGATTAGATTTATATTTAACTACTACCTTTGATATTCAAAGCAGAAACAAAGCTTCTGAACTAATAAAATCCAACAAAGTTAAATGTGATGGTGAGATTATAACAAAACCATCATTTAATGTTGAAGAAAATCATAAAATAGAGATTTTAGAAGAAGACTTTTATGTATCAAGAGCTGCTTATAAGCTAAAGTTTTTTTTAGATGAAATAAAACTTGATTTAAAAAATATAAATGCTCTTGATATTGGAAGTAGTACTGGTGGATTTACACAAATATTACTTGAAAATGATGTTAAGAAAGTTACTTGTGTAGATGTTGGTTCAAATCAATTACACAAAAGAATAAAGCAAAACAATAAAATATCTTTTTTTGAAAACACTGATATTAGAGATTTTACAAGTGATGAAATATTTGATATTGTTACTTGTGATGTTTCATTTATCTCTATTTTATATATTATTGAAGATATTAATAGATTATCTTCAAAAGATATTATCATACTTTTCAAGCCACAGTTTGAAGTTGGTACAAATGTAAAAAGAGATAAAAAGGGTGTAGTAAAAGATAAAAGAGCTATTGAAAAATCAAGACAGCTTTTTATTGATAAAACTATACAATTAAACTGGAAATTAAAATATTCAAGTTTTAGTAAACTACAAGGGAAAGATGGAAATGAAGAAGAGCTCTTCTATTTTAGTAAATAAGCAAACAATTACTTCTATTGCTATTGGTGGATTTGATGGAATGCACGCAGCTCACCAAAAATTATTTGAAAAACTAGATAAAAATGGAGCAATTGTTTCTATTGAATCAGGTTATGCAAACCTAACACCTAAAAGATATAGACAAGAATACAGCAAATACCCAATTTATTACTATGCACTTGATAATATTAAACATCTAGAAGGTGATGAATTTATAAGACTTTTAAAAGAAGAATTTCCAAATTTAAAAAAAATAGTAGTTGGATTTGATTTTTGTTTTGGTAAAGATAGAAAACATGATACAAATAGTCTAAAAGAACTATTTGATGGAACAGCTGAAGTTATTGAAGAATTTAAAATAGATGGGATTGCTGTTCACTCTAGATTTATTAGATATTATATTTCTGAAGGAAATATTGAACTTGCTAATACACTATTAGGTAAAGAGTATAAAATCTATGGAGAAAGAGTACAAGGTCAAGGATTAGGAACAACTAATTTTGTGCCAACAATCAATTTAAAAGTAAATGAATTTTTACTTCCAAAAGAAGGCGTTTATATTACAAAAACTATTCTAAATGAAATAGAATATAACTCAATAACATTTTTAGGTCACAGAGTTACAACAGATGGTAGTTATGCAGTTGAAACACACATAATAAATGAAGATATTATAGATAGAGACTATACAACTCAGATAAAATTTTTAAAAAGAGTAAGAGATAATCAAAAGTTTAATAATTTCGAAGAATTAAAAAAGCAGATTCTAAAAGATATAGATATCGCAAAAACTTATTTTCATCAATAATTATTAATCCTTATTTAGATAATATATCTACCATGGTAGATAAAGTATTTGAAAAATCGATAACAAAACAATTTGAGTTTGATGAAGAAGTAGCATCTGTATTTGATGACATGCTAAACAGGTCTGTTCCTTATTATAAAGAGATGCAAAGATTATCAATAAATTTTGCAATTAATTATTTAAAAGATGATGACTATGTCTATGATTTAGGATGTTCTACGGCTTCTACATTGATTGAACTTAGTAAACACTGTGACTCAAAATTAAACTTAGTTGGAGTAGATAACTCTAAAGCTATGTTAAATAGAGCAGCTAAAAAAGCAAAAGCTTTTGGTGTTGATATAAATTTAATAAATGATGACTTACATAATATCTCTTATGACAACGCTAAATTAATACTTTCTAATTACACTTTACAGTTTATTAGACCTTTACAAAGGGAAAAATTAGTAAAAAAAATTCATGATTCTTTACAAAAAGAAGGTATTTTTATTTTTAGTGAAAAAGTGATATCATCTGATTCAACTTTAAATAAACAATCAATAGATGAGTATTATGAGTTTAAAAAGTCTCAAGGTTATAGTGAGTTTGAAATATCACAAAAACGAGAGGCTTTAGAGAATGTTTTAATACCATATACTGAAGATGAAAATAAAAAAATGATATTAGATGCAGGTTTTTCTCACTGTGAAACACTTTTCAAGTGGGTTAACTTCGCAACATTTATAGCAATAAAAAAATAACAAGGATTAATAATTATGTTAGAAATAGGAAATAAAGCTGCTGATTTTTGTGCACCAAATCAAGATGATGTAGAAATTTGTTCAAGAGACTTAGCAGGGAAATGGATTGTATTATACTTTTATCCAAAAGATTTAACACCAGGTTGTACAACACAAGCTTGTGATTTCACAGAAGCACTACCTCAATTTGAAGATTTAGATGCAGTTATTTTAGGAGTTAGTCCTGATGATAGTGAAAAACATAGAAAATTTATAGAAAAAAAAGATTTAGAAATTACACTATTAGCAGATACTGAAAAGAAAATCTGTGAAGATTATGGGGTTTGGCAATTAAAAAAATTCATGGGTAAAGAGTATATGGGTGTGGTAAGAACAACTTATATTATTGATCCTGATGGAAAGATTGCTGCAGTTTGGCCAAAAGTTAATGTAAGAAAAAAGAAAACTGTAAAAGGTGAAAAAATTGAAATCTTACATGTAAATGAAGTAAAAGAAAAACTAGAAGAACTTCAATCTAAATAATAATTAGGAAATTTTATGAACATATTAAATAAATTAGTATTATCTACATTTGTCACTTTACTATTTGTAAGTGCTTCAAATGCTCAAACAACAGTTTGTTATAAAAACAATTGGGAAACTCCTTCTACAATACAAACAACACCATTAGATGGTGATGTATGTGAAGGAAAATTATCTTTAAATGATATGAAAAAAGATGGTTGGAGTGTAGTTGATATTAAAGTTGATTCTAATCAAAACAAACTAAACTATAGATACTTTTTAGTTAAAGGTTCATCAAATACAATTGAACAAATGACTGTAGATACAACAAAAGCGAACTTTTCAATTAAGCCAATTGGTGTAAAAATTGATAATATAAAAGACAATAAAACAACAATAAATATTGGTAACTTATTAGTTGGAACAAGTGGAATTGTGGTTCATGTATATAACAATGACAAAAGGTTAATCGTATCAAATGCAAAAGTAATCCAATCAAATAATACAAGTTCAATTGTTGAATTCTTTGATTTTAAAGACTTAAAACAAGATGCAATACCAACATCAAATAGAAATGTAGAAATAAATGATATCTTAGTTTTAAACTATATGTATCAATCTTCATTAGTAATTGCACCAACTCAAGATACATTTAAAATTGTAAGATCAAACTTTAAATACAACAACTTTTTACACTCAGATATATTTGCTGCTCAATTAAAAATTGATGGACAACCATATCCAAGTAAAGAGGATATTCAAAACTTTAGTATCAAACAAAACATTGGAACAATATTTATTGTTGTAAATAAAAAAGTTTATATATTAGATGCAAAAACATTTAATATTTTAACAAGTTATGATATCCCTTATGAAAATAAAGATTTACAAATGCCATTTTACTCTAGAGTTGAAAAAATAGAATCAAACTTATTGACATTTGATTACTCAATTCCATTTATTACAGATAGTAAGCCAACAACATATGAAGAGTTTTATAAAAATATTTTAGGATTAGAATAATGATTGATAAACAACATATAGACTTTTTCACTTCAATAGTAGGTGAAGAGAATATAAAATACGATAAAGCACATTTAATTGCATATTGTTATGATGCAACAAGAGAAAGATTTGAACCAGATGCAGTAGTATTTCCAAGAAATGAACAAGATATTTCAGATATTTTAAAGTACTGTAATGAGTATCAAATTGTAATTGTACCAAGAGGTGCAGGTTCAGGATTTACAGGTGGTGCACTTCCTTCAAATGGTGGAATCATATTAAGTTTAGAGCGACATATGAATAAACTTTTAGAAATTGATATGGAAAATATGGTTGGAGTGGTTCAACCAGGACTTATTAATATGGAGTTTCAAAAAGCCGTTGAAGAAGTAGGATTATTTTATCCCCCAGATCCAGCAAGTGAAGATTATTCTACTTTAGGTGGAAATGTTAGTGAAAATGCAGGTGGAATGAGAGCTGCTAAATACGGAATTACAAAAGATTATGTAGTTGCATTAAGAGCAGTTTTACCAAATGGCGATATTATTGTTGCGGGTAAAAAAACTATCAAAGATGTTGCAGGATATAATACAGCTGGTATTTTAATAGCTAGCGAAGGTACACTTGCAATTATTACTGAAATCACTTTAAAACTAATTCCAAAACCAAAATTTAAACAAACATACATGGGTATTTTCCCTGAAGTAAACACAGCAATGACAGCAGTATTTAAATCACTTGCAGCTGGTGCAAATCCAGTTGCAATGGAATTTTTAGATGCATTAGTTATAAAAGCTTTAAAACAAAAATTCCCTCAAGTAGAACTTCCTGAAAATGCAGGTGGGATTTTAGTAGGTGATGTAGATGGAAGTAGTGAAGCAGAAATTAAATCTCAGCTTGAAACACTAAAAGAGTCATTTGCAAATAATGGTTCAATAGGTTTTATTGAAGCAAGAGATGAAGAGCATGGAAAGCAACTGTGGTTTGCAAGAAGAAATGCAAGTCCTGCTACTACGATTTATGGTACAAAAAAGTTAAATGAAGATATTTCAGTGCCAAGAAGTAAACTGCCAGAAGCACTAGATGGCATTTATGCAATTGGTGAAAAATATGGATTTAATGTTCCTTGTTTTGGTCATGCAGGTGATGGAAATATTCACGTAAATGTAATGGTTAAAGATAAAACAAATAAAAAAGAAATGGAAGATGGACACAAAGCTATTGAAGAGATTTTCCAGTTTGTTGTAGATATGGGAGGAACACTTTCAGGGGAACATGGGATTGGTTTATCAAAAGCTCCATTTATGAGTATTGCATTTACAGATGCAGAAATAAACTTATTTAAAAATATCAAAAAAGCCTTTGACCCAAATAACATTTTAAATCCATTCAAAATGGGACTTTAATGTAATTATGAAAAACAAAAGTGAAGTTAGCTTAACAAAAAAAATCATTAATAGTATAGATTCATTTTTTAATGATGATACAACTTACTATGCAGCTTCACTTAGTTTTTTTACAATTTTTTCGATACTACCAATAATTGCCCTTATAATTGCAATTATCTCGAACTTTCCTGAGTTTAACAGTTATATGGAGACATTTACTACATATATACTTGATTTATTGAATCCAACACACTCGCAAGATATAGTAAACACACTAAAAGACTATATATCTAACTCTAGTAAACTAGGTTACTTGGGAATTGTTTATATGCTTTTTGTATTTATTATGTTTTTTAAAGATTACGAATATATAGTAAATAAAATACATAAAACAAAAAGAAAATCATTATATGGGTCTTTTTTATTTTACTCAATATATTTAATCCTACTTGCCATTATATACGCAGCATTTAGTATCGCTATTGCCTTTTATGATAATAATATATTAAATATTATATTATCTTACGTGTTTTCATGGATTATCTTTTTTAGCTTATTTAAACTAAGCGTAAATAGACAAATTGATAATAAAGCAGCTATCATTTCATCCCTTGTAACACTTGTTACACTCTCTGTTACAAAAAATCTATTTGTTTATTATGTAATTTATAATAAAACTTACACAACAATTTATGGTTCACTTGCAACTCTTTTATTTACATTTTTTTGGATTTATATCTCTTGGATTATATATTTATATGGAATTAAAATGTGTCATAAATTAAATATATTGTATTATAAGAAATGAAAAAAATTACGACATCACTACTTTTACTAACTTGTATCAATTTACAAGCAAATGAAGATAAATCATATTTTGAACTAGCAATAGAAGAAACGAATGATTATAGAAAATTTATTCATGAATCATTAGTTAGTTCTGCATCTGCAATTGATAATTACTATTTTGAAAAAAAGAATAAAAATATAGAAGACTATAGTTCTACATATGGAAAAATAGAATTATCAACATTTTATAATGAAGATGAAAATCTAAGTTTTGATCAAAGAGTAAAAATCAAACTAAAACTTCCAAAATTAAAAGATAGACTAAGACTTGTATTTGAATCAGATGAAGATAGAGAATCAAAAGATTATGTAGAAAACCATACACAAAACAAAAATGATGATTTTAATCTTGCTTTACTTTATAGTAAGATTGTAAATGATTCAATTGATTTTAAAACAAAACTTGGTGTTAAATTAAATAATGGATTAGATCCTTTTGTAAAAGCAGACATAGAAAAAAGATGGGAAAATATAAATACCTTAGATTATGTACTAAAACAAACTGTAAAAGAATCTGTAGAAAAGAAACTTGAAACAACAACATCTTTTAAAGTTTCAAAAAAATTAACTACAAATTTTTATTTACACAATTATAATGAATACTATTGGCACTCTATTGATAAAGAAAACAGTGAATTTGCACACTCAATCTATCTAAATCAAAGAGTGACAAATAAAGACCTTTTAACATATCAAATAGCTACAAGTATTAATAACATAGATAGTAACATGAAAATAAAAAGAAATAGTCTGAGCTTGAAATATAGACATTTATTTAAAAAATGGTTATATGTGGATGTAATTCCAGAGAATTACTATAAAATAGAAGATAATTTTAAACCAAAGTATGCATTGAGATTAAACTTAGGGATGATTTTTAATAAAGATTCATATAAATAGAGGAATAAAAAAAAGGTAAAAAAAAAGCTTTTAGCTAAAAGAACAAA
>CAXHZO010000023.1:0-34834 GCA_964022095.1 uncultured Arcobacteraceae bacterium | reverse complement strand
TTATCATAATCATAATGATAATATTCCATATGCTCAGGTTCTGCATTTGTAACAATTGCACAGTATGGATTTGAAAGTAAAAAAGAAGCATCTGACTCATCTGCTTCAAAAGCAACTAAATCATTTACATACCTAAAGTTTGAACCAAAATCTTTTGAAATAGCACCAATTAAAGCACTACTTTGTAAAATAGAAGCTAAGATTGCAGTTGTTGTTGATTTACCATGGGCTCCAGCTACACAATAGTTTTTTTTATCACCTAAAACAATAGGTAAAGCTTCTTTTCTAGATAGTGTTCTAATTTGTTTTAATCTAGCTTCAATTAATTCTGGATTTTCATCTGTTACAGCAGCTGAATAGATAACTAAATCATAATCTTCATTTATATTCTTTGAATCTTGAGGGCAAGATACTTTGATACCTTCATTTTCAAGCTCTTTAGTAATAGGAGAGCTTTTCATATCAGAACCACTAATCTCATGACCATCATTGTTTAAAAATCTTGCTAAGGCAGAAAGACCAATTCCACCAATTCCTATAAAATGTACTTTCAATCATTTTCCTAATAAGTGTTTTAAGTTTTTGTATTCAGTCTTTAAAAGCTCTTCATTTTGTTTTAAAAACTCATCTGTATCAAATTTGAAATCAACAATAAAGTATCCATATACTTCATCTTCTGTTGCGATTTCTAAGTTTACTTTTGAATCATAAAAATCATCTAGTTGAACATTTTGAGATAAAGTTACAAGTAAAACATTTAAAGCTTTTTCTAGTTTTTCATCTTCAATTATATTTGCAATAACAAATACTAATTCTTTTGCTCCAACAAAATTTTCATATGACCATTTTTCAATTGCATGTTCATATAATGCTCTAACATAAAGTAAATCATTATCAACTAGTTTTAGTTTTTTATCATTATTAACAATTTTTTCAACATTTTCAAAAGCAGTTTTTAAAATATTTGAATAAAGTTCATTAATTTTTTCTTCTTCTAAATCTAAAATAAGCATAGAATCTAATGTCTCATACATTAAAGCTATATCTGCATTTTTTATAGAATTAACCCTTGATTCTTCTAAATACTTTAAAAAATCTGGGTTTGTTCTAGCTTGAAATAAATCTTCACTTTCCATCAATAAAATCCTTTAATCTTTGTAATACTTCTTTTGTTTTTACTTCATTTTCAACTAATGCAATTCTTACATAACCTTTACCAATACCTTCTCTACCTAAAAAGCTTCCTGGCAATACTTTGATATGCTTTTCTTTGAATAAGTTTTTAGTAAATTCTAATTCATCTTTTACTTCTAACCAAATATAAAACGTTGCTTCTGGAATATTTGTTCCTAAAAGCTCTTTTGCTATTTCAAAATTCTTTTTATAAATAGCTCTAAAACCATCTACATGAGTTTGATCATTCCAAGCAACTGCAGCTGCTTTTTGTAAAGGCACAGGAGAAGCACAACCTACATAAGTTCTATACTTCATATACTCTTTTAAAATCTCTTCATCACCAGCAATAAAACCACTTCTAAGACCTGGGGCAGAACTTCTTTTTGAAATAGAATTCATTACAAGTACATTTTTAAACTTGTCATTTCCAGCTTTAATACTAGCTTCTAAAAGCGTAACTGGTTTAGATGATTCATCAAAATAAATCTCACTATAGCACTCATCATTTATTAAAATAAAATCTAACTCTAAAGCTTTTTTAACCCATGATACTAATTCATCTAAAGTCATTGAAGCAGATGTTGGGTTATTTGGATAGTTTAACACTACTAAATCACATTTTTTTAAATCTTCATCACTAAGTTGTGCTTTAAAGTTATTCTCTTTTGTTAGATTTATATGAATAACCTCAGCTCTACTAGCAACTGCAGCACCTTCATAAATTTGGTAAAAAGGATTGGTAAATGCAATTACAGGATCCTTTTTATCAAATAAAGCAAATTGAGGGAAATTAAATAATACTTCTCTTGTTCCAAAAGTTGGAATAATTTGATTCATATTTAAATCAACATTAAATCTTGTAGCAACAAAACTTATCATAGCTTCTTTTAGTTCAGGAAGACCTGCACTTGCTGGGTACTTTTTCAGTAAGTCTGTACTATTTCTTAACTCTTCTTGAATAAACTTTGGTGTTTCAAATTTTGGTTCACCAATAGTTAATGCTGATAACTCATAATTTTCATTTGGTTTAATATCAGCTAATAATTCATTTAATCTTTCAAATGGATATTTTTCAAAATGCATTTAGTTTTTTCCTTTATTCTTCTTGGGCAACTGGTACTAATAGTTGATTATATTTATTCATATCAAATGAAATAAAATCACTATTTGTATATAAAAACTTAATTGAAAATCTTTTATTAAACATATCTTCTTTTAAAGGAAGAACCTGCAACATATGCTTTTGTTTTTTTAATTCTCTAATTGGATTATTATTACTTGAAATAATTTCTAATCTCTCATTAAATATTTTTGATAAATTTTCAAAGTGATTTAATAGATTTGTTTTATCTTCTTCTTCACCAACTGGATCTAAATCAAAAATCTTTGTTTTTGTTTTTATTTGACTGGCAAAATCAAATACTACTGGAGAAATTTGTTCATATGATTTTGTATCATTTAAAACTACAACTGTATTTTTAACAGATTTCAATTTTTCTTTTCCTATTTTAAAAATCGGAACTTTTAACTCTAAAACACCTTTAACATCATCTTTGTTTTTAAACATTTCTTGAGTTAACATAATCATACCAATATCATATTTTCTAGAGTCTTCTTTTATTATTTTATTGAAGCCTTTATTTGCATAATCAATTTGTAAAGTTATAGTTGTAAAATATCTTAATTCATCTTTAATAAAATTCATAATATCAACTGATGTTGGCCTAGTGATTTTTACAATTAATTTCTGGTTTTTTAGTTTTTGATTTAAAAATTTAGCTTCATCTAATGCTTTTTTAACACTTTTTTCATCTTGTAAATATAAGTCAAGATATAGATATATATTGCTACCAAAAGGCATAGGAAATTGACCTTGTGTTTTTCCAATAGCATTATACACTTGCATTAAAACTTTTGGCTTACCTATAACTAAAATTAAGTCATTTGGTTTTAAGACTAAAGATGGTTTTATTGGTATCATTTTTTGATTTCTATATAAACCAAAAATCTTCCAATCTTTTTGTTCAATTGAACCTATATATCTATAAGCATATGAACTACCAAATGGAACTCTAATTTCCATAATTTCACCTTGTTTTAATCCAATATTTTGAGCTAAAACAGGAACATTAGGAAGTTTTTCAACCATACCATTTGCTAATACATCAATACCTCTATAAATATTTATGTGAGGATCATTTACTTTTATTCCCCAATAATCTAACACTGTCATTTGAAGATTTTGTTTATGTTCTCTAATGTTTTTTATTACATTTAGCATTTCATCTTTTGAGTTAAGTGCAATTAATACTTCTGTGTGAATATTTTTATCTAAAACCATTGCTAGTTTAGATTTTGAAGTTGGGTCTAGTTTGTAAAAAGTAAAGTTTGAAGGCTTTTGTACAGGTAATATAAGATCACTCATATAAACAACATCATAGTTGTTATCACCTGTATTAGCCTCCACAATTCTATGCATAAGCTTCTTTGCAACAATTCCATCTAAAATAATTAATATCTTTTTCATTAAGATATTATATCTTAAAAATATTAATTATAGTTTTACAAATATCTATTTAAGTTCTTGTCCAATTAATTTATCAATTGTTGCTAAAGATAATAAGTAATCATGTTCATATTTTAAATAATCTGCTTTTACATAAGCTTCAATATATTGTGTTTGAATTACATCTTCAGGATCAATTGCTCCGATTTGATAACCTTTGATATTTAACTTTCTATTTTCACTAGCTAGTTTTTTGCTCTTTTTTAAAGTTTGTATTTGTTTAAATCCAATTGATGCTTTTGTTAGCTCATTTTTAATTTGTAAAGCAACACCTTCTTTTAGCATATCTTGAAGTAAATACATTCTTTTTTTATCTAAACTTTTTTCTTTTACACTATTAGTAGTTTTTAAACCATCAAATAAAGGAATATCAACTGCAAAACCTACATTCCATTGGTTCTCTTTATCATCAGCTAGATATCCATATTCATATGAGTTATATGTATGTGAAACTTCTCCCATCAGTGCAACTGTAGGATAGTGGCCTGCTTTTGCTTCTTTTATTTGTTCACTTTTTATTTTTAGTGCTATATCCATATTTTTAATATCAATATTAGATCTATAAGCTTCTTTAATTAAATCACTTAAAATATAATTTGCTGGTAAAATAGTACTATCACTATATACAGGAGTGATTACACTATTCCATGATAATCCCATAGTATTTGCGAGTGCTGATTTTACAAGTTCTCTATTTTGTTCTAGTTTTGCAACAATTGATTCAATCAAAGTTACAGTCACTTGAACTGATAAATAGTCAGTTTTTTTAATATTTAAATTTAATCCACCTTCATAAAACTCTTTAGTTAATTGAGAAATAAGTTTCATTCTATCAAGAGTCGATTTTGATATTTTGTAAAGTTCATTTGTAAGCATGTATCCATAAAAGTATTTTTTGATATCAAAAATTACATCTTGATTTGCTCTTGTTATATTATTTGCATTTATTAGTTTATTTAACTTAGCTTGCTCTATTATTGCAGATATTTTACCACCAGTAAATAACGGATATAAAATATTTAATGAAGCTTTTACTGTATCTCTACCCATAGCTGTTGTGTCAGTATCAATTGACAATGTTTGATTGTCAAATGCACCAGCAGGTAATGAATTAATTTGTGCTTGAGCAGTAGCTAAATCTAATCCACTAGCTAGCATATTTGAAAGTGCTAATGATTTTGCAGTTGAAGAAGGCAAACTAATGGCACCTCTTTGTTGATAAATCACATCCTCTTTTTTTCTTTGCCCTGCAATCATTGCATTTAAAGCAGGATAGTTTGCACTTAACGCCTGTTCATACTGTGCTTTTGCAATATCTAAAGCTATCTTTGAAATCTTAGCTTGTTTATTATTTTCTAATGCAGTTTTTATTGCATCATTTAAAGTTATTTCATTATCTGCAGAATACAATGAAACTATAGAAATAATCATAATAAATACTTTTTTCATAAAAGAAGTCCTTGTGTTATAGTGGTTTTATTATATCATAAAATCTTAATTTTATAATTAATAATTTTTTTAAACTTTTAAAATAAAATTATCAAACACTTTATCAACTTCATTTAGATATAATCCAAACTCAATAAATAAAAAGGTCTTAATCTGTATGGAATTTAAAATTGATGCAACTTCACATCACAAAACTAGAGCATGTACTATAAAAACTGCACATAGTACTATTACTACACCTGTCTTTATGCCAGTTGGAACACAAGCAACTGTAAAAGCATTAGATGCAAATGATATGTTAAGTATGGGTGCAAAAATCATACTTGGAAATACTTACCACTTATACTTAAGACCAGGAAGTAAACTAATAAAAAAGTTTGGTGGACTTCATGGTTTCTCAAAGTTTCCAAACTCGTTTTTAACAGATAGCGGTGGATTTCAAGCTTTTTCATTAAGTGACAATAGTAAGCCTGATGAAAATGGAATTACTTTTAAATCTCATATTGATGGAAGTAAACACTACTTTACACCTCAAAGTGTACTTGATACTCAATATGACTTAGGTAGTGATATTATGATGATTTTAGATGATTTAGTAGCCTTGCCTAATACTAGTGAAAGAATTCAAACATCAATCGAAAGAACAACAAAGTGGGCAAAAGAAGCAATAAAATACCACAAAGAACAACAAGCAAAAGGTATTGGTATTAATCAAAATATCTTTGCAATTATTCAAGGTGGAACAGATAAAGAGTTTAGAAAAATGAGTGCCGAGCAACTTTGTGCACTTGAAGACTATGATGGTTTTGCAATTGGTGGATTAAGTGTTGGGGAACCAAATGCTGATATGTATGAAACTGTTGAGTGGACTACTGAGTTTATGCCAAAAGATAAACCAAGATACCTTATGGGAGTTGGAACACCTGAAGACTTAATAGAAAATATTGAGCGTGGTGTTGATATGTTTGATTGTGTAATGCCTACTAGAAATGCTAGAAATGGAACATTATTTACTTCTTTTGGAAGGTTAAACATAAGAGGGGCAAAGTTTAAAGAAGATGAAAAACCAATCGATGAAGAGTGTGATTGCTATACTTGTCAAAACTTTTCAAGAGCTTATTTAAATCACTTATATAGAGCTGGAGAAATGACATACTTTAGATTAGGTTCAATGCATAATATTCACTACTATTTAAATCTTATGAAACAAGCAAGACAAGCAATTTTAGAAGATAATTGGCTTGAGTTTAAAAAAGAGTTCTATGAAAAAAGAAGTCAAAAATAAAAGGTAAAAACCTTTTATTTTTTCTTTACAGCTTTTGGATTTGGAAGGTCTGTAATACTTCCATGGAAAATCTCTGCACACATACCTACTGATTCATGTAGTGTTGGGTGAGCATGAATTGTTAATCCAATATCTTCCGCATCACAATCCATTTCAAGTGCTAGTGAAATTTCACCTAGTAATTCACCTGCATTATCTCCAACAATTGCTCCACCAATTAATTGGTGAGTATCTTTATCAAAGATAAGTTTTGTCATACCTGCACCTGCAACATCTGCTGCTAATGCTCTACCTGAAGCTGCCCAAGGGAAAGATGACACTTCATAATTAATACCTTGCTCTTTAGCTTCTATTTCGCTAAGACCTGCTGTTGCAATTTCTGGGAATGTATATGCAATTCCTGGAATTTGTTTAGGTTCAAAGAATACTTTATGACCTGCAATTACTTCAGCTGCCACATGACCTTCATGAACAGCTTTATGTGCTAACATTGGTCCACCAATAATATCTCCAATTGCAAAAATATGAGAAACTTTTGTTCTCATTTGATTATCAACTGAAATAAAGCCTTTATCATCAACTTCAACACCAGTATTTTCTAAACCAATTTTTAGTCCATTTGGAGTTCTACCCATAGCAACTAAAACGGCATCATACATTTGTGGTTCAGGTGCATTATCACCTTTAAACTCAACATAGATACCATCTTCTTTAGGAATAATAGCTTGTGTTTGAGTTTTAAACATGAAATTAAATCTATCTTCATTTGCTTTAGTATAAACTTTTACAATATCTTTATCAGTTCCAGTCATAACTTGAGGACCTCTAATTACAACATCAACTTCACTTCCAAGTTTTTGGTAAACTGTACCCATTTCAAGTCCAATAATACCACCACCCATAATTAACATTTTCTTAGGAACTTCTTTTACTTCTAAAGCATTAGTTGAATCCCAAATTCTTGGATCTTCATGTGGAATGAATGACATTTTAGAGCTTTGAGAACCAGCTGCAATAATACAATTATCAAAAGTTATTTTTGTTTGTTTTCCATCTGCACCATCAACAATTACGTTCTTTTCATCAATAAAGTTTGCAACACCTTGGATAACTTTAACATTTCTCATTTTAGCCATACCAGATAATCCATCAGTAAGTTTTTTTACAACTCCTGATTTATAAGCTGCAACTCCTGGTAAATCAATTTGAGGATTACCAAACTTAATTCCTGCATGATTAATATGCTCAGCTTCTTCGATAACTTTAGCAACATGTAAAAGTGCTTTTGAAGGAATACATCCAACATTTAAACAAACTCCACCTAGAGTTGAGTGTCTCTCAACAAGTACAGTATCTAATCCCAAGTCAGCACATCTAAATGCAGCAGAATAACCACCAGGTCCTGCACCTATTACTAATACTTGACCTTTTACTTCACTTGCATCAGAAGATACAGAAACTTCAGTTGCTTGTGGTTTTGCTGTAGAAGTTTCTTCTTTTGTTTCAGCTGCAGCAGCAGGAGTTTCTAAAGCACCCTCTTCTTCAACTTCAACTCTAGCGATTAAATCACCAGAGTTTACTTTATCACCAACTTTTACTAAAATCTCTTTTACAACTCCACTATGAGTTGTTGGAACATCCATTGAAGCTTTTTCAGTTTCAAGTGTAATAAGTCCATCTTCTTCTTCAACGCTATCACCAATTTCAACCATTACTTCAATTAAATCTACATCTTTATCTGCACCTAAATCAGGAATAGTTATATCTACAATTTTACTCATGTTTATTCCTTATAAATTTAATAATCTAATATCGCTTAAAAGCTTAGATAAAGTTGTTGTAAATCTTGCACCATCTGCACCATCTATAACCTTGTGGTCATAAGATAAAGATAATGGTAACATCAATCTTGGAATAAAGTTTTCACCATCCCAAACTGGTTTCATTTCAGATTTTGATAAACCTAAAATTGCAACTTCAGGAGCATTAATAATTGGAGTAAACTTAGTACCACCAATACCACCAAGACTTGAAATTGTAAAACAAGCACCTTGCATGTCTGTTGATTTTAGTTTTCCATCTCTAGCTTTTTGTGAAATCTCTTTTAATTCAAGAGCTATTTGCTTGAAACCTTTTTTATCAACATCTCTAATTACAGGAACCATTAATCCATTAGGAGTATCAACTGCAACAGCAATATGGAAATATTTTTTATAAACTAAACTTTGTCCATCTGGTGTTAATGATGTATTAAACTTAGGATGAATCTCTAATGCTTTTGCAACAGCTTTTAATACAAACACTAATGGAGATAATTTATAATCATCTGCAATTGTATTTTGTGCTTTTCTAAAGCTTTCCATTTCTGTAATATCTGCTTCATCAAACTGAGTAACATGTGGCATAGCCAATGCATTTCTATGTAATGATGGACCAGAAATTTTTTGAATTCTACTTAACTCAACAGTCTCAGTATCACCAAACTGACTAAAGTCAATCTCTTTTGCTTCTGGTAAGTTAAATCCAAGACCGCTACCACCATTTGAGGCAGCAACTGCTGGTTTAGATAATTGCTCTTTTACATAAGCTTTAATATCATCTTTAAGAATTCTTCCTTTTCTACCACTTCCTTTTACAAACCCTAAATCAACTCCAAACTCACGTGCTACTTTTCTAACTGATGGAGAGGCATAAACTTTTGAAGATTTTTCAGTTAATACTGCATTTGCAACAGGAGCAGAAGTTGCTGCTACTTCTTGTACTGTTACAGGTGCTTTTTTCTCTTCTTTTTTCTCTTCAACTGCTGCTGTTGGTGTGGGTTTTTTTGATTCCACAACTACTGTTTTAGTCATTTTACAAACTAAATCACCACTATTTACTTTCATTCCAGCTTCAACATATAATTCTAAAATTTCACCACCATGAGGTGCTGGAACTTCCATAGAAGCTTTTTCAGTTTCTAATGTAACTAATCCTTGTTCAATTGCAACTGTTTCACCAACTTCTACCATAACTTCAATTAGGTCAACATCTTTATCATCACCTAAATCAGGAATATGAATTTCTTCAATTACAGTACAAATTGTTTGTTCATTTACAAATTGACAAGAAACCTCAGCACCACTTGCACTAATAGCTTCTAATTCAGCTTGAGCTGCTTTTAAATCACCCTCACTTGATGAGTTTGAAGAAGTTGTAACTGCTGGAGCAGGTGTTTCTTCTTTTGATTCTTCTACTTTTTCAGCAGGAGCTTCAGAACTTTCTTCATCAGCAACTTCAACTCTAGCAATTAAATCACCAGAGTTCACTTTATCACCAACTTTTACTAAAATCTCTTTTACAATTCCACCATGAGTTGTAGGAACATCCATAGAAGCTTTTTCTGTTTCAAGTGTGATTAAACCATCTTCTTCTTCAACACTATCACCAACTTCAACCATAATCTCAATTAAATCTACATCTTTATCCGCACCTAAATCAGGAATAAAAATATCTACAATATTAGCCATTTTTAACTCCTTACGCTTTTACTGGATTGATTTTATTTGCATCAATTCCATATTTAGCCATAGCTTCTTTTACAACTGTTTTTTCAATCTTTCCAGCATCTGATAATTGAGATAAAGTTGTAAACACAATAAAGTCTGAATCAACTTCAAAGAACTTTCTTAAATTAGCTCTAGAATCTGATCTACCAAAACCATCAGTACCAAGTGCTTTAAATGAACCTTTTACAAATGGAGCTAATTGCTCAGAGTAAGATTTCATATAATCTGTTGTAGAGATGATAATATTCTCATCATCACTTCCTAAAACTTCATCAACATATGCAGTCTTATCTTCACTATCTACATCTAATAAGTTGTTTCTTTCAACATCTTGTGCTTGTCTAGTTAACTCATTGTATGAAGTAACAGAATAAATCTCAGATGCAATTCCATACTCATTAGATAAAACATCAGCAGCTGCTAATACTTGTTGGAAAATAGAACCAGAACCTAATAATTTAACTTTATAGTTATTTTTAGATTCAATTGTTTTATATTTGTAAATACCTTTTAAGATACCCTCTTCAACACCTTCAGGCATTGCTGGTTGTTGATAATTTTCATTTAATGTTGTAATGTAGTAGAAAATATCTTCTTGGTTTTCACCATACATTCTCTCAATACCATTTTGAACTACAACTGCAACTTCATATCCGAATGTTGGGTCATAAGTTACACAATTTGGAATTGTATTAGCAATAATGTGTGAATGTCCATCTTCATGTTGTAAACCTTCACCATTTAATGTTGTTCTTCCTGATGTTCCACCAACTAAGAAACCTCTAGCCATTTGGTCACCTGCTGCCCAACAAATATCGCCAGTTCTTTGGAATCCAAACATTGAGTAGAAAATATAAAATGGAATCATAGGACAATCATTAATTGAGTATGAAGTAGCTGCAGCTACCCAAGAACCCATTGCTCCAAGCTCATTAATACCTTCTTGAAGTACTTGTCCTTTTTTATCTTCTTTATAATATGCTACTTGATCTCTATCTTGAGGAATATATTTTTGACCTTCTGAAGAGTAGATACCTAATTGTCTAAACATACCTTCCATACCAAATGTTCTAGCTTCATCTGGAACGATTGGAACAATTCTTTTTCCAATTTTTTTATCTTTTACTAAAACATTTAATACTCTTACAAATGCCATAGTAGTTGAAATTTCTCTATCTCCACTTCCATCTAATACTGGTTTAAATTTTTCTAATGGAGTAATTTCAAGTTTCTCAGTGAATTTTGGTCTTCTTTGAGGAAGTGGGCCATGTAACTCTTCTCTTCTCTCACGCATATATTTCATTTCAGGTGAATCTTCAGAGAATGTGTAATATGGAAGTTTTTCTAACTCTTCATCATTAAATGGAATTCTAAATCTATCTCTAAATTGTCTTAATGAATCAACATCAACTTTTTTAACACCGTGAGCAATATTTTTACCCTCAGCTGCTTCACCCATTCCGTAACCTTTTACAGTTTTAGCTAAAATTACAGTTGGTCTATCTTTTGTTTTTTCTGCTGCTTTATATGCTGCATAAACTTTTAATGGATCATGTCCACCTCTATTTAATGCATTGATTTCATCATCAGACATATTTTCAACTAATTTTGCAGTTTCTGGATACTTATTAAAGAAATGCTCTCTTGTGTAAGCTCCACCTTTTTGTTTGAAGTTTTGGTACTCACCATCAACAGTCTCTTCCATTAATTGAAGTAATTTACCTGATTTATCTTTTCTTAATAGTTCATCCCAGTGTCTACCCCAAATAACTTTAACAACTCTCCAACCATTTCCTCTAAAGTTTCCTTCAAGTTCTTGGATTATTTTTCCATTTCCTCTTACAGGTCCATCAAGTCTTTGTAAGTTACAGTTAATAACAAATACTAAGTTATCTAATTCTTCTCTACCTGCAAGTCCAATTGCACCTAAAGATTCTGGCTCATCACACTCACCATCACCCATGTAACAATATACTTTTTGCTCACTACAATCTTTAATACCTCTGTCAGTTAAGTATTTTAAAAATCTTGCTTGATAAATAGCTTGTATTGGTCCAAGTCCCATAGAAACTGTTGGGAACTGCCAATATTCTGGCATAAGTTTTGGATGTGGGTATGAAGATAAACCATCTTCTAAAGCTTCTTGTCTAAAGTTATCCATTTGAGCTTCAGTAATTCTACCTTCAACAAAACTTCTTGCATATATACCTGGAGATATATGCCCTTGATAAAATACTAAATCTCCACCATCTTTTTCATTTGGTGCTCTAAAAAAGTGGTTAAAACCTACATCATATAAAGTAGCAGAAGATTGAAAAGATGCTATATGACCACCAAGTTCTAAGTTTTTCTTAGAAGCTCTTTGTACCATCATAGCTGCATTCCATCTAATAGCAGATCTAATTTTCTTCTCGATATCTCTATCACCTGGCATTTTTGGTTCATCATCAACATCAATACTATTTAAATATGCTGTTGTAGTTTTAAAAGGTAAATAAGTACCACGTCTTCTTGCCTTATCAATTAGTTGCTCTAAAAGATAATGAGCTCTTTTTGGCCCCTCTTTTTCTAATACTGCATCTAGGGCTTCAATCCATTCTAGTGTTTCTTCTGGATCAATATCATTTAAAAACTCTTTTGTCATCTAGTCTCCTTATAAAATATCACATTTTTTTCTTAATTATCTCAGAAAAATATATATTTCTACTCTTTCTTAAATTTAATTTAAATTTTTAACTATATAATTTTCTTAAGTTTTAATCAAACTTAATGTATTTTATGTATTTTTAATTATAATATACTTAATTTGATAAAAACATTGACGTAAGTTTTAAAATTTATTACCAAATAGTAAAAAAAGGATACAGTTTTTTGTTAGAAAATAAAGAAATAAGATTAATATTATCCAATACAAATAGCGCAAAAAAAAATATGGCTATTGATAAAGCACTTGTAAATTCATTTAAAAATGAAGAAAGTATTGTATTTAGAATTTACTCGTGGGAAAAATCTTTTACTATAGGTTTAGGTCAAGATTTAAATGATTATCAAGAGTTTAAAGAAGAGTACAACAACAATTGTTCAAAAAGAATCACCGGAGGTGGTGTTTTATTTCATGGGCATGATATTTCTTATAGTTTACTAGTTCCAAGTAGTGTTCTAGAAAATCTTGGAGTAAAAGAGTCCTATGAAAGAATTTGTCAATTTCTTTTAACATTTTACAAAGAATTAGGTCTTAATCCATCTTTTGTAAAAGACAATAAAGAAATAAGTTTAATGAAAAGTGATTTTTGTCAAGTTGGGTTTGAAGCCTATGATATTATTGTTAATGGGAAAAAAATTGGTGGTAATGCTCAAAAAAGAACAAGTAAATTGATTTTTCAGCATGGTTCTATACCACTATACAAAACACATAACAGTTCTTTAATGGGATCTACTTTAGAAGATTTAGGAATTGTTTTAGATATAAAAGAAGCTCAGAAAAAAATAGTAGAAGCTTTTGAAAAATGCTTTAATGTAAATTTCAAAATATCAGATTTGACAGAAAATGAAAAAGAAAATTTAAATAAAATATTAGAAGGAAAATAAGTGTCAGCAAATAATAAAATAGAATTTAAAAAACCCGTATGGCTTAGAAAGAAATTATCAAATAAAGCACAAGAAGAGATGGAAAAACTTCTTGATAATGCTGGATTACACACTATTTGTCAAGAAGCAAAGTGCCCAAATATTAGTGAATGTTTTGCTAAGAAAAATGCAACATTTATGATTTTAGGTGATTTATGTACGAGAAGATGTCAGTATTGTAATGTTAAAACAGGTAATCCTAATGGATATGTTAATGAAGAAGAAGTTAAACAAATCACATTATCAGTTCAAAAACTTGGATTAAAATTTGTAGTAATTACAAGTCCTGCTAGAGATGATTTAAAAGATGGGGGAGCAAACCATTTTTATGAAGTAACAAAAAGTATATTGAATAATACAGAAGACACTCAAGTTGAAATTCTTATTCCTGATTTTCAAGCAAATGATGACTCACTGAAAAAAGTTGTTGATTCAGGTGCAGTTATTATTGGTCATAATATAGAAACTGTTCCAAGATTATACAAAATTAGAAAAGGTGCTACATATCAAAGATCTTTAGATGTTTTAAAAAGATTAAAAGAGCTAGGTGGAGATAAAATCAAAACTAAATCAGCACTTATGGTTGGCCTTGGTGAAACAGAAGAAGAGATGGTTCAGGTTTTCAAAGATCTTATTGATGTTGGTTGTAAATTTTTAAGTATTGGTCAATATTTAGCTCCAACTAAAGAGTTTGCAAAGGTATTAGAGTATGTTAAGCCAGAGCAATTTGAAAGATACAAAAAAATTGCTTTAGATTTAGGTTTTGAGTTTGTACATAGTACTCCATATGCAAGAAGTTCATATCTTGCACATGAATATTTAAGTAATGGTAATAAGTAATTAAAGCCTTACAAAAACTTTTTTAGATAAAATACAAACAATATTAAACCTAAGGGAAATTATGACTGTTGATGATAAATTAATAGAAAAGTTAGCAAAACTATCAAGCTTAGAAATTGATGACTCAAGAAAAGAGAGTTTAAAATCTGAGCTTGGAGATATTATTAACTTTGTTGAAAATTTAAATGAAATTGATGTATCAAATATCGAAGCTACTTTTAGTACAATTGAAGGTGGAACTCCACTTAGAGAAGATGTTTCTAATCAAGATTTAGAACTATCTAAGCATATAATAAATAATGCTCCTAAAAGTGAAGATGGATATTTCATCGTTCCAAAGATTATAGAGTAGTATTATGATTACAGTTTATGGAATAAAAACATGTAATAGTGTTAGAAATGCTTTAAAATTTTTTAAAGAAAATAATATTGAAGTGGATTTCTTTGATTTTAAAAAAGAATCACCACTTGAAGATAAAATAAAAACTTGGACTACAAAAGCTGATATAAATATTTTATTTAATTCAAAAGGTACTAAATATAGAACTCTAAAACTAAAAGAACTAAATTTAGATGAAAATGGAAAGTTTGAATGGCTTGTAAAAGAGCCAATGCTTTTTAAAAGACCTGTTATTGAATTCAATGATGATGTAATAGTAGGTTGGAATGAAGAGAATTATAAGAACACTTTTTTATAAAGTGCTCTTCATTAGCTATTAATTTTGTAATAAACTAATAATAAATCTACACTTCTTTTCACAATCTTTAATTGATTTAAGATTATATTTGCTTAAATATTTGAAGATTACAATTAATTATTTACACTAGGAGATTATCCTAGTATAAAATTACATATTTTCTCTAGCTTCTTTTAACGTATCAGCTATCATAAATGATAACTCTAAAGCTTGATCTGCATTTAATCTTGGATCACATTGAGTATGGTATCTACTTGCAAGTCCTTCTTGAGTAACAGCAGAAGAAGCAGAACCTGTACACTCAGTTACATTTTGTCCTGTCATTTCTAAATGAATTCCACCTGCGTAAGTACCTTCAGATCTATGTATTTGGAAGAACTTTTTAACTTCAGATAATATTGCTTCAAAATCTCTTGTTTTATAGCCATTATCAGCTTTTATTGTATTACCATGCATTGGATCACAAGACCAAAGTACATTTTTACCTTCATCTTTTACTCTTTTTAATAATTTAGGGAAATTATCCCCTACTTTATTTGCACCCATTCTAACGATTAAGTTTAATCTTCCAGCTTCATTGTCTGGATTTAAAGCATCAATTAACTGGATTAACTCATCTTCTTTCATTGTTGGACCTACTTTACATCCAATTGGATTTTTAATACCTCTGAAATATTCAATATGTGCTTCATCTAGTTTTCTAGTTCTATCCCCAATCCATAACATATGAGCCGAACAGTCAAACCAATCACCAGTGATTGAGTCTTTTCTTGTTAAGGCTTCTTCATAGTTTAATAATAATGCCTCATGAGATGTAAATAGCGTTGTTTCACTTAGTTGTGGTGTATTTTCACTACTAATTCCACAAGCTTCCATAAATGTTAAAGTTTTAGTAATTTCATCTGCTAATCTTTGATATTTTTCACCAAGATAGTTATCTTTTACAAAATCTAAATTCCATAGGTTAACTTGATTTAAGTCAGCCATACCACCTCTTGCAAATGCTCTTAAAAGGTTAAGTGTTGCTGCACTTTGATTGTATGCTTTTAAAAGTTTTTTTGGCTTTGGTTTTCTTGATTTCTCATCAAACCCAACTTCATTTATAATATCACCTCTATAAGAAGGTAATAAAATCCCATTTACATCTTCATAATCTGAACTTCTAGGTTTCGCAAACTGTCCTGCAATTCTACCTACTTTTACAACTGGACAACCTCCAGAAAAAGTAAGAACAACAGCCATTTGCATCATTACTTTAAATAAATCTTTTATATTTGCAGCGTTAAATGCATCAAAAGACTCTGCACAATCACCACCTTGTAATAAGAAAGCTTTTCCATTTACAACATCAGCTAATTGCTCTTTTAATTTTAATGCTTCACCAGCAAAAATTAAAGGAGGATATGATGATAATTCTTTTTCAACCTTACTTAACTTATCTAAGTCATTATATTCAGGTTGTTGCTTTATAGGAAAATCTCTCCAACTACTAGGATTCCATTTTTTCATTTTATAACCTTTTATTTTTAATAATGGGAAATTTTAACGTAATAACTCTTAATAAGTTTAGCTTTTAATTGTTATCAATTTGTAATATTTAGGGGTTTTTAAACAGTTAGCTAAGAGCTAACTATTTAATAAGTTTTGAAAGAAGATCTTGAAAAGATACTTTAAATGAATCTAATCCATCTTTTAATAGTTTTGAATAAATATCATCCATAACTATTCCTTTATTTGAAAGTATGTCAAAATATTCATCACATTGAGTTTCTGTAATAATTTCAGTTGGCTCTTTAGAGCCATCTTTTAACCACTCTTCAATAGTACCTAAAGGTGCAGTATTAACTGAGTTTGGATAAATTAAACTGTCAACATAATATGAAGGAGATAATTCATCACCCTTTACACCAGTACTAGCAAATAAAGTTCTGATATTTGCATTTCCAAATTTATTGATTTCATGGTAACATTTAGTTGCATTAATAATTCCTAATTTAGAAGTTTCTAAACCTTTTGAAGCAAACTCTCCATCAACTAATCTATCAAATCTAGAAACAAATACAGAGATAACAGCTTTAATATCTTTATTTGATTCTTTGATACCTTCATTTAATGCCTGTGCACATTTAATTGCTTGATCAACTGAAAAAATCAGCGTTGCATTTACATGAATTCCTTTTGAAGTTAACTCCCTCATTGCAATAAATCCAGCTTCAGTTGCAGGAACTTTAATCATTACATTTTCTGCACCAATTAAAGTATTTAATCTAATACCTTCTTCAATAGTACCAGCAGCATCATCACATAATAATGGATCAACTTCAATTGAAATAAATCCATCATCTGCATCTTCTTTATGAAGATTACTTAATAACTCAGCTGCTCTTTTGATATCTTTAAGAGCTAACTCTTCATAAATTGTTTTTGCGTTATTTGCTTGTAACATATCTAGCTGCTGCTTGTACGCAGTCGAATTTGAAATTGATGATTCAAAAATTGCTGGGTTTGATGTAGCACCTTGAATAATTTGGTTATTTATAATTTCTTGAAATCTATTTTCTAAGAAATCTCTTTCAATAAAATCACACCAAAGTGAATAATTAATATCTTCTTTTAAACTCATTTTTTATCCTTGAATCTTATTTAAAATTTGTGTTAAATCTTTTGTATCTACTATGATATTCGCTTCTTTTTTAAGAACTTCTTTTGCACAAAATGCAATTCTAGTGTCTGCATGAGCAAACATTGATAGATCATTTGCACCATCTCCACAAACTAAAGTATCCTCTTTTGTTACTCCTAAGATATTTTGTAACCTTTGGATCATATCACCTTTAGAGAAACCAAACATCATATCACCACCAACTAATCCTGATAAAACTCCATCTTTTTCATGAAGTACATTTGAAAAGTCTGCATCTAATCCTAATTTTTCTTTCGCTGGTGATGTACCAATTCTAAAACCACCTGAAAAACATACAACTTTGTATCCCATTTTTTTTAATTCTGGAATAAGTTCATAAGCACCTGGCATTAATGGTAATTCTTTACATATTTCAACCGCTTTTGAATACTCTAAACCTTTTAGTAAAGATACTCTTTCTATTAGTGATTCAAAAAAATCTAATTCTCCAGCCATTGCTTTTTCAGTAATACCTGCTACTTTTTCTTCAAGCCCTAATGGCTTTGCAAGAAAGTCAATAGTTTCCCCATCCATTAGTGTTGAATCAAAATCAAATACTGCTAATTTCATTTATTTTCCCTAGTTTTAGTCTTTAAAGGGTATAATATTATCTAATTTTTACTAAATATTATAAAAGGACTATTTTTTAAATGTTTGAAACACTAATAGAAAAACTTCAAGAAGACAAGTTTTTAACACTAGAAACAACACCACAGCATGAACCATCTATGCACAATATTATTGAAAAAATCAAAAAATTTAACTTACAAAATAAAGTAGATGGATTTTCAGCAACAGATAACCCTCTTGCAAAACTTAAATACAACGCACTATTTGCTTCATTAAAATTACAACAAGAGTTTAATAAACCTGTAATTGCAACAATGAGTATGAGAGATAGAAATAAAATAGCCTTACAATCAGACCTTATGGGAGCAAATGATTTTGATGTTAGAGCAATACTAGCCCTTACAGGAGATCCTGCAAAAATGAGTGATCAACCACACTCAAAAGGTGTATTTGAAGCAAACTCAATTATGCTTTTAAAAATGATTAAATCTTTTAACTTAGGTATGGATTTTGCTGGACGGCCTTTTAAAATAGAGCCTAAACAAATTTTCCCATTTTCTGTTACAAACTCTTATGCAAAATCTTATGCTTCAATTGAAAAGAAAATTCATAATAAGATTCAAAATGGAACATTAGGAGTTATTTCTCAACCAGTTTTTGATGTAGAAACAGCTAAGAAACTACTTGAGAGTTTTAATAATGCTAAAGAAGGTGTTGAAGGTGATAAGAAAAAAGCACAACTTATCTTTGGGGTTTTCCCAATTACTAAACTTAGAACTGCATTATTCTTATCTGCACAAGTTCCAGGAATAAAAGTACCTCAATATTGGCTTGATAAACTTGAAGCTGCACATAATATCTCTCCTGAAGAAGAGTATAAAATAGGTATGAATTTAAGTAGAGATTTATTTAGGGAAATAAATAAATTTCATCCAAAAATTCACTTAATGACTGCTAATAGATTTGATGTAGCTAGTGAGGTTATCTCTTGAAACTAGCCTGCATTGATGTTGGTCTAAAAAGAATCGGAGTTGCTATTAGTCTTAGTTCTAATATAGTAACTCCACAAACTGCTATTTTAAGAAAAAACAGAAATCAAGCAGCAAATGAGGTAAATGCTTTTTTAAAAGAGTGGGAAATTGAAAAACTAATTGTTGGATATCCAAGTGCAAGTGAAGATATGCAAAAAAGAATTGCTCATTTTATAAATTTACTTGACTTACAAATCCCCCATGAACTGCAAGAAGAAAATATGAGTTCAGTAGAAGCAGAAGACTTAATGAAAGGTGAAATCAAATACAAAAGAGATGGAAGAGTTGATTCTCTTGCTGCTAAAATAATTCTTGAGAGATATTTAGCTAAAACTTCTAAAACGCAATCTTCTTAATTTAAAGTATTAACCACAACTGCAATTGCAAATCCCCTATCATGAGTTATTGAAAGATGAGAATCTTTGATATTAAACTTTTGTCTAACTTTTTTTCTATATTTTATTTTAGGTGCACCTTTTTTCGTCTTAGTTATCTTAATATCATGAAAACCACATGATGAGCCAATACCAGTTCCAATAGCTTTACTAGCAGCTTCTTTTGCTGCCCAAAATCCAGCAGCTGTTTCTGGTTTTCTTACTAGTTCTATTTCTTTTGGATTTAAAAACTTTTCATAAGCCTTTACTCCAAATCTATCATGCATTTTTGCAATTCTATCCACTGATGTTACATCTATTCCTATCATTTTAAACCTATCTTTTGTATAATGCGCATTATGAAATTATTTATTAAAAAAATATTATACCTTATCATCATGCTATTTATAATTAGTTTGATTTCATTTCTAGCAATAAATGCAGCCCCTAACTCATTTTTTGCAAGTGGTGAGTTAAACCCAAATATAACTCCTGAATCAATTGAACAATTAAAAGCTATTTATGGCCTTGATAAGCCACTTTATGTACAATTTTTTTCATGGATTATCTCAATCTTACAACTTGATTTTGGAATATCATTTGCTAGTGGAGAGATGGTTAAAAATGAAATACTTAGTCGTATTCCAGTTACACTAACAATAAACCTCGTATCAATGGTTTTGATATTTATCATTTCACTTTACTTTGGTATTAAATCTGCATTTAGTAAAAACTCGTTTTTTGATAGATTTACAGGGCAATTATCTCTTCTTAGTTTCTCTATGCCTTCATTTTATTTAGCACTTATTTTAGTGTTAGTTTTTGCAATAAACTTTGAAGTTTTACCAATTGCTGGATTACATAGTGTTCCAGATGATGGAAGTATAGCTTACTATTTAGACTATGCTTGGCATTTAGTGTTACCAATATTCATTATAGTATTTAGTGGAATTGGAAGTTTGATACTTTATATTAGAAGTTTAACAATTGAGATACTAAAATCTGATTACATATTTTTTGCAAGAGCAAGAGGTTTAAGTCAAAAAGAAATTTTAAGATATTTTGTCTTGCCAAATTTATATCCACCAGTTATTACACTTCTTGGGCTTTCACTTCCAGGAATTATTGGCGGATCTGTTATTTTAGAAACTATATTTTCAATTGATGGAATGGGATTACTATTTTATCAAAGCGCATTAAGTCATGACTATCCAGTTATTATGGGAATATTAATTATTGGGGCATTTTTAACACTAATTGGAAATATGATTGCAGATTTAGTTTTACTAAAACTAAATCCAAATTATGATGAAAAGTAAAATTTAAATATAAGGGAAAACAGCCTTGGAAGTTTTAAAAACTATTGAAGAATTACAAAATATTAGAAATAATATAAATGGAACTGTTGGTTTTGTACCTACTATGGGAGCACTACACAATGGACATATATCACTTATTAAAAAAGCAAGGGAAGAAAACGATGTAGTAATTGTCTCTATTTTTGTAAACCCTACTCAATTTTTACCAGGTGAAGATTTAGATGCCTATCCTAGAAAAGATGAAGCCGATAAAAAAATCTGTGATATGTGTAAAGTAGATTATATTTTTATGCCTGATATTTCTACAATGTATGGAAAAGAAGAAGTACTTGTAAAAGCACCTAATAATTCTTTTGTACTTGAAGGGAAATCTAGAC
Organism: uncultured Arcobacteraceae bacterium; assembly: GCA_964022095.1. Classification (GTDB taxonomy): domain Bacteria; phylum Campylobacterota; class Campylobacteria; order Campylobacterales; family Arcobacteraceae; genus Malaciobacter_A. The sequence continues at coordinate 13,291 of CAXHZO010000023.1, read as the reverse complement.
CTGGGCATTTTGATGGAGTACTGCAAGTTGTTTTAAAACTATTTAATATAACACAGCCAACAAATGCTTACTTTGGGAAAAAAGATGCTCAGCAATTATCACTAATCCAACAAATGGTTAAAGACCTCTTTTTACCAATAAATATTATTCCATGTGAAATAGTAAGAGAAGATGATGGATTAGCTCTTAGTAGTAGAAATATTTATTTAGATACTACACAAAGAAAAGATGCCACACTTATTTCAAAATCACTTTACATGGCAGGTTCTCTTATAGCAAAAGGTGAAAGAGATAGCCAAATAGTGAAAAATAAAATATATGAAATAATGTCAACACTAGATGTAGAATATGTAGCAATAGTAGATAGAAACTTTAATGAAATCACTACAATTGAACCAAAAAACACAATTATTTTAGTAGTTGCAAGATTTGGAAATACAAGACTTCTTGATAATATTTGGCTTTAAAAAAATATTATGCTAAAATTCGCAAAAAATTAAGGCAACAATTTATATATGAAATTTACTACTCAAAACCCTAAAAAAACTTTACATATGGTAAGTCTTGGTTGTACTAAAAACCTTGTTGATTCAGAAGTAATGCTAGGGAAACTTAGTGACTATGAGATGACAAATGACACTGAAAATGCAGATGTAATTATTGTAAATACATGTGGATTTATTGATAGTGCAAAAGAAGAGAGTATCAATACAATTTTAAATCTTCACGATGATAGAAAAGATGAATCTGTTTTAGTAATGGCAGGTTGTTTAAGTGAAAGATATAAAGAAGAGTTACAAAAAGAGCTACCAGAGATTGATGTATTTACTGGAGTTGGTGACTATGATAGAATTGACACACTTGTTAATGAAAAAAGAAGTAACTTTTCTCACGAAGTATTTTTAGCAAATGAAACAAATGAAAGAGTTATAACAGGTTCTTCATACCATGCATACGTAAAACTAAGTGAAGGATGTAACCAATCTTGTTCATTCTGTGCTATTCCTTCATTTAAAGGAAAACTTCACTCAAGAACACTTGAATCACTAATTAAAGAAGTGAAATCTTTAGTTACAAAAGGTTATATTGACTTTTCTTTTGTATCTCAAGACTCATCATCTTTTTTAAGAGATTTAGGACATAAAGATGGACTAGAGCAATTAATAAGTGAAGTTGAAAAAATACAAGGTGTTAAAACAGCTAGGATTCTATACCTTTACCCATCAACAACGACTTTAAGTTTAATTGATAAAATTGCTGATTCAAATGTATTTGAGAACTACTTTGATATGCCATTGCAGCACATTACTCCTAGTATGCTTAGAACTATGAAAAGAGGAAAAGGTGTTGAGCAATTAACTGAACTTATGAATCATATGAAATCAAAGCCAAATTCATTTGTAAGAACAACTTTTATTGCAGGTCATCCAAGTGAAACACAAGAAGATTTTGATGCATTATGTGATTATGTTGAACAGTTTAAGTTTGATAGAGCAAATGTTTTTTCATACTCAGATGAAGAAGGAACAAATGCAGCTAAAAGTGAAGCAAAAGTTGAACAAGAAACTATTGATCAAAGAGCTGAGACTTTAGGTGAAATTATCGCACAAACAACAAATCAGTCATTAGAAAAAGAAGTTGGGCAAACTTTTGAAGTTTATGTAGATGGAGAAAGTGATGAGCATGAGTATTTATTAAGTGCTAGAAAAACTACTTGGGCACCAGAAATTGATGGCGAAATTTATATTAATGATAACGAATTAGGTGAAGATACACAAATTAAATTTGGTAAAATTTATACTGTAAAAGTTACTGAATTAGTTGGAGATAAATTACTAGCAACAGTAATCAAATAGTTATGAACCTAAAGTTTAGTGCAATTAAAGAGTCAAAAAATCTTCTAGCATTTTCTGCTGGTATTGACTCAACTGCACTATTCTTTCTACTTTTAAAACAAAATATTTCCTTTGATATAGCAATTGTTAATTACAATCAAAGAGAACAATCAAAAGAAGAGTTAAACTACGCAAAAAAACTTGCAAATAAATACAACAAACAAATATTTATCAAAGATGTGAAATTGAACTCAAACTCAAATTTTGAAAAAAAAGCTAGAGATATTAGATATAGTTTTTTTGAAGAGATTATCAATAAAAATCACTATGAAACTTTAATTACTGCACACCAACTAAATGATAAATTAGAATGGTTTTTAATGCAACTAACAAAAGGTGCAGGATTAGTTGAACTTATTGGATTAAATGAATTTGAACAAAGAGAAAACTATAAAATATATAAACCCTTATTAGATGTATCAAAAGAACAGCTACAAAGCTATCTTAAAGAGCAAAACTTCAATTACTTCTATGATGAGTCTAATAGTGATGAAAAGTACAAAAGAAACTACTTTAGACACAATTTTAGTGATAAGTTATTAAGTGAGTTTAAAAATGGTATTAAAAACTCTTTTAAATTCTTACAAAATGATTTGAACTCATTAAATTTAAATACAAAACCACTAATAAAAATAAAAGACTTAGAGATATTTGAAAATAAAAATGATGATAATCTAAATATCAGAATTATAGATATAAGCCTAAAAAAAAGAGGTTTTTTATTAAGTCATGCCCAAAGAGATGAAATTTTATTTCAAAAAGAGATTACAATTTCTCATAAAATAAATATTGCAATAAATGAAAAGCATATATATATTTGTCCCAGAAGTGAAGCTATTATGGATAAAAAGTTTAAAGAGAAATGTAGAATAAAACATATACCTAAAAATATTAGGCAATACTTATATGAAATAGCTATAGATTTGGAAGATTTAGTTTTTTAAAAACTGTTGCATTTTTTTTATATTTACCAGCTCTAATCTAGTCTCTTCTTTGTGATTTCTTAGAAAGTTTATATTTTTAAAAAATAGTTCTTCTAGTTTTTTCAAGTCTTCAATTTCTAAATCAAAGTCTTCTATTTTTTGATCTGATAAATAGTTTTCATACCATCTAACAATTGCATCTGCTCTTTCAAAAGATTCAAGTGAATCAATATAATTTAATTCACTTAGAGCTTTTAAAGACCTGTTTCGTCTTTCCATGCGTCTATAAGTCCTTGAGTTACTTTCATAACTTGGTTAATTGAGTTTACATTATCATCAATTCCAGCACTAAACAGCGTCTCAATTTGATATAAATATAATCCATCTAAATAATATGCAACATCACCACCATCAAAATCAAGTATATTTCTTAATTCATCAAAAATAGCAATAGTTTTATTAATATAAGTAAATTTTGTTTCAACATTATTTTCTTCCATTGCATTTTTTACAAATGAAAGATATTTGATAACACCTTCATAAAGTTTTAATATCAAAACATAAGGATCATCAGATACAGCATTTTGTTGATTATAGATTTCTAAACCCATATAGTAACTCCGTAATAATCAAATTAGCTATACAGTATAGTATATATTTCCTTAATTTAATAAAAAAGGAGAAAGAAAATAATTTTTCTTTCTCAATAATTATATTTAGCCAGCAGTTGATTGCTGGATCATTAGTTTTAGACCAGAGAAAGATGATTCCATTTGATTAATTATTGCACCATATGAACTAAATTGTAAAGCTAATTGTTCATATTTAGCATTAAGAGCTTCTTCTGCTTTTGTTTTATCTTCTTCTAATGTAGTTTCTCTAGATGTCATATTATTTTCATATATATTTAATACTCCACCACTAAAACTCATTTCATCTATTACAGCTTTTAATTGTGTTCCTAAACCTTCACTCTCAGCAACACCTACAAATAAATCTTGTAATCCATCTAAATCTTCTTCAACAGCTTTATTAAAAACTGTCTCATCAATACTTAGTATTCCTGTTTTATCTAATTCAAATCCATAATTAAAAATTGATTTATCAGAATTAGTTCCGTATGTACTAAATAATTTTTCTTTAACTTGATTTACAATTTCTCTTAAACCACTTCTATTTGTTATTGGAGAATCAGCACTAGTTGAGTCATTAATTGTAGCTACAAGTTCATTGTATAGTGAAACAAAATTTTGCATCTGAGTTGATACTTGTGTTGTGTCATCAACAACATTAATTGATGATGTTCCTTGTTTTGTTGCAGATATTTTTAATCCATCTACTGTAAGATCATTTGCTGAAACATTATATTCAACACCATCAATAAATGCATTCATATCTTGCGATGTTAGTGTATGATTAGCAGCTAAATCTAAACCTAAAGAAGTAGAAGCTGCTCCTCCAATTGTTAAAGCATTATCTATTCCTGATTCAGCACTTTTTACAACTAATCTAAAAGAATCAGTCCCTACTTGTTGAACAGAAGCATTCATTCCATCTTTTGCATTAATTTCATCAGCTAATTGTTCATATGTTAAGTTAGTTGTATCAAATGTTTCAGTTACTCCATTAACAGTAATATCTAATGATCCAGCATTTACTACTGTATCTTTAGTAGCTTCAGTAACTGAATTCGTTTGATATACATCTTTTTGCGCTAAAGTAACAATCTCAACAGTTGTAACACCCTTTGATAGTACTGATACATCGGCAGCATCAAATACTACAGAATCTCCAGATGTAGTTGCAGATTTTTCATTAAAGGCATTTACTCCTCCAGAAACAAATAAATCAAAAGGTTTAATAGCTTCTAATAATTCAGATACTTTACTTTCAATCTCACTAAAAACTTCTTTTTCTAATGTAATATCTTCAATACTAGATTCAATTGGCTCAACTCTAGCTTTTCTTTCTGCGTCTTTTAATTTATCAATTAACTCTTGATTTAAAGAGGCAGCTTGTCCAGATCCTAATCCTAAAATACCATCAGCCATGATTTATCCTTTATCTTTTAAGACCAAGTAATACTTGAATCATTTCATCAATTGCAGTAATTACTTTTGCATTTGCAGTATATGCAGCTTGAAATTTCATAAGATTTATCATCTCTTCATCTTTATCAACTTTTACTAATTCGTCATATGAAGATTTTAATGATATTTCAACATTTTCTTGAGTCTCTAATAAAAAATCATTAGTTTCAACATCTGAAGAGACATTTACTTTTATATTTTGAAAATACTCAGCTAAAGAACTAACTTCGTTTAATGAGCTATCTTGCTCTTTTCCTGTAAATGAGATATCTTTTTTCCATTGTAAAGTAGCTAAATAATCCAAATCTTGTTGGTTTAAATCATTAACTCTACTTGCATTAAAAGTTAGATCCTCAACACTAGAACCAGTAAATAACCCTAATTCATTAATAGTTCCTGCATCAATTTTTTCACTAGAATTCTCACCATAAATATATTCATCAGTTCCTGTTTGAATATAACTATTTGATAAATCAGCTAAAGTATGAGCAAAAGAGTCCAGCTGATCTAAATATGTTTGATATTTATTACTATAATTATCAGAACTTAAATTTTCAGTTTGAGCTTTTAATATACCATTTTTAGGAGTAATTTCTTGATCATAAATAGAAAGGAAAACTCTATCTTCCGCTTCTGCACTTTGGTAATCATCTTTATAAAATGAATCCCTTGAAATAAGATCACCAGAAGCATTATTTTCTAGAAGAGATATTCTTCCCTCAAATGAACCTTCTAAGCCAGAAACCTTAGACTCTACTCTTAAATAGTTATCTTGGGTATCATCAGTAATTAACTCACCAGTTGCAGCATCAGTAAATCTAGTACCATTATATGCACTAACATAATCTTGCATATTTGGATCTACATTTATTTTTGCAGCTAAGGCTCTAATATAGTTATTACTTCCAACAGTAATACTGTTCCCTTCAACATCAGTAAATGTTTCACCAAATGTTACTGAAACTTCATATTCATTATTTAATTTGTATGATAATGTATCAGTATTGTCAAATGCTCCATCAGAGAATTCAATTATTGATTCATTATTATTGTTATCTTTTACATATTTATCTGTTTGATTAATTTTTTCTTCAGAAACAGCTAATTCTCTTACATTTGTATTGTATCTTACAGCTACCATACCTGCAACTTTTAGCTCATAGTCTCCATCAGTTCTATCAACTTCAATATCTACATATTTAGCAAGTTGTGTTTCTAGTTGATCTCTTCTATCTAATAAATCATTAGAAGATTCAGTTAATTGGCCAAGTTTTTCATTAACTACACCAATATCAGATAATATACTATTTACGATATCAACATTTTCATTTAACTCAGTTTTTTCTAACTTTTGTTGTTGCTCAATTGAGCTGTAAAGATTTTGTAAAGAATCAACTAAAGCATTTGCATGAGATGTCATTGTTGTTCTGTATACTTCTGAATTAGGGTTTGATCTTAAGTTTTCAACAGATTGAAAATATCTATTTAAGTCTGCAGAAAAACCACTTGAATCAGTTTCTGAAAACATTGTTTCTACACTACCTAACATATTTGATAATTTATCATAATAATTAGTTGTACTGTTTTCTGAAAGAAGCTTATCAAACATATATTGAGAAGTTATTCTATAAGCACTACTAGCATCAACTCCACGTCCTGTAAAACGTGTGTCCATTTGTTCTAGTTCACTTAATTGTACTACTCTTTTTTTATAACCAGGAGTACTCTCATTAGCTATATTATTTGATACATTTTCAACAGCTGTCTTTGCAGCATTAAGTCCTGAACCTGATACGTTTATAGAATTTAGCATTGAGACTCCTTTCAGAATAATTTCTCAATTATTGCATTACATTTCTTAAAATTAGATTAAAATGGCCAAATGCTTCTTAGTAACTTTGTTCCCCATGGTGTTTCAAGAATATCTGATTCTGTACCATCTTTATCATATAAAAGTTTTAAATTAGCAATTTGAGATGAGTTTATAGAATTATCAGAAGTAATATCATAAGGTCTAATTACACCCGTAACAATAATTTTTTGTTTCTGTCCTTCTATTAACAACTCTTTTGTACCTCTAATATAATAGTTTCCATTTTGATATGTCTCTTGTATTATTGCAGAAATTGTAGTGGAAAAAGTCTCTTCAAATTGAGTTTTAACTGAGCCAGCATCGCTGTTTGCACTATTTGTTCCAAACCCAACACCAACATTTCTATTAAGTTCATTTGCAACACTACCAACAACACCTCCACCTGTTGAAGTAAAAACTCCACCACCTAGATTTGTATTGCTTGAATTGCTTAATTCTCTTTTATTATTTGAATTAGAGTCTAACTCTTCATCAATTAATATTTGAATAATATCACCAATTTGTAAATCTTTTTTATCAGCAAATAATGATGTACCTTCCATTGAGTATAAAGAACCTTTATTCTTTTTTACAACTGGTGGTTTTTTAGGAACTTGAGCTAGAGGTTTCTCAAATACTATTTCATTTTGATTAGTAGCACTACAAGCTGTAAAAAAAACTAAGCTTGCGATTGGTAATAAGTATTTAACTTGCATTTAATTTACTCTCTACAACATAATTTATATCAATTGCAATGATAATTTCATTTAATGTTTTCTTAGTTAAAGCCATAGTTCCATATCTAACCATTAAGGCTTCTAAATTAGTATCAGGTTCACATATAATTACTAACTTATTTTCTATTATTTTTACATGTTTTACATGTGCTTGACCTATTAAATCTACAGCTTTTTCAATTTCTGATAATAGCGTTCTCTCAAAGTTTTTTTGCATAGTAGCTTGTTTTTCTTTTTCAATTTCCATTGCTTTTTTTTGCTCAAGTTCAATTTTTTGTTTCTCTTCAAACTCAGCGCTCATATAATAATAGTACCCAATGAACATTGCAATTACTAAAAACAAAGAAGCAATTTTGAAAAACTTCTGTTTTTTATTTCTTTTTACAGCTACTATCATAATCTACTATTTAATTACAAATGAAGTGAATAGAACTTTTTGAACGCTATCTCTTTTCACATCATCATTAGAAGCAGTAACTTCATTTAGTACGTTATTTATATCTGAGATTAATTCATCTTTTAATAAATTTTTACCACCAACAGTTAATAACTCTTCAGAACTTCTTGCACTTATTTGAGCAATTACTACATCAATAACTTCTGCTTTATATTCTTCAATTAATGCAGCAATTGAAGGTTCACTACTTTTTATAGAAAAAGATAATTTCATTAACTTTTCTCTACCTTTAGAGTTAGTTATATTTAAAACTAAATCATTGATATCTGCTTTAAAAGTTTCTGAATCATTTGATCCATCCTCTTTTGTAACTTGTTCTTGCTGCGTTTGGTTTGGATTAAGCACACCTTGTGAATATAAGAAATAACCTCCACCTACAACTGCTAGTAATAAAATTACTACTAAAGCGATTAATACTATTATTAATCCCTTTCCTCCTCCAGATTGTTTTACTTCTTCTTTTTCTTCTTCTGCCATATTATTCCTTCACCTTTGCACTAAAATTTTCAAGTTTTTCTGTAATTATCATCGCACTTTGAACACTTAAATACTTCATTAGTGCTGTAACTTTTTTTTCTTTTAATTTTAAGATTATATCAAAAACATCATCAATTTTGCCTTCGTTTATCATTTCATCAAAAATTGATGCTGCGATTTTTGGCTTCATTCCATTGTAAATTTTTGCTGTTTTGCTCTCAACAGTATTTTCAATATCTTGTAAAAGAGCTAGATTTTTATCATGTATTGCCTGTATATCTTTTTTCTCTTTTTCTATTTTAACTTGTATATCTTCAAGCTCTTTTTTTCTTTCGTTATACTCTTTCTCTTTTTGATTATAAAAATCATTTAGCTCTTTTTTTAGAGCAATAACTTCTAATTTTTCTTTTGTTAAAGAGCTAATTGTTTCTTCTTGAGCGTAAGAAAAAACTGCTATTAAAATTATAAATATAAATCTATACAATATAAAATCCTCTATCCACTAATATATTTACTTTGAATATACTCTTCAGAAGCTTCTTGTTCTGCAAGTAAAAGTTTTCTAAGTGCTTCTTTTTTTTCTTCTTCCAGCAAGTATCCAAACTGTTCTTGCTCTTTTTGCAATTCTACTATTTGATCTATTAATTTTTCAACTTGAGAGTTTAAAACATGTTTTCTCTCTTGTAGTTTTTTAATGTGAGCTCGCATAGTATTTTTATGCATTGTTAAAATAGTAAAATCTGAAATTGCTCCAAATTTTTCTACAGTTGCTGTATCAATACTGTTTTTTGTCAATAAAATTTCTGAATCAATTTTCTCAATTTGGGTCATTAATTGACCTTTTTGCATGAGCATTTGATCTGTTTGTGTTTTTTTTAAATTATAAAGTTTTTGAATCATAATTAATTACCAAAAACTAAAATCAAATCCCATAAATCTTTTGTATAAGTTTCAATATGATCACCAATCCAAGGAAGAGAAATCAAAATAAAAGCTGATACAAAAATCATTTTAGGCACGAATGCTAATGATGCATCACTAACTTGTGTAACTGCTTGAAAAATAGAGATTAATAAACCAATAACCATACTAACTAAAAGTGAAGGTAATCCTAGTATTAAAATAATCTTTACTGTATTTTCAGCAATTGACAATAAATCCATTACTAATCTTTAATCTTGATTGTAATCTCTAAAGTTTTATTTTTCAGTAGTTGAGTTATTAATGTACTTATTTCATTAATATTTGAGCTTTGTAATTCTATTTTTTCTTCAACTGAAGAAGCTTTACTAACAGCTGTAGTACTACTTGAGGTATCATCTAAATTACTTAAGGCGTCTAAAACATCACTTTCACTTAATGCATCTAGTTCAGAAAACTCACTAGCCATATTATCTCCTTTTGAAGGTTCAGAAATTTCTTCTTGTATTTCAGTTTTTATTTCACTATTTTCATCTTCATCTATTGTATCAAAATTAGGTAAATCTTCGCTAGATAAATCTTGTAAAAAGTCATCTAAATCATCAATCTCATTTTCTTGTGCTTGAACACTATGATTTTCTAAGTCTTCAACTTTTTCTTTTTTATCATCTTCGCTAACAATATTTTCATCAGAGTCATAATCAGAAGAAGTATTTTCTAAACCAACATCTTCATCAAAGTTCATTAATTTTGAAAACTCTTCATCATTTAGTGTATCTTCTAAATCATCTTCTTTTATAGAATCATCTTTTAAAATATCATCTAAATCATCTAAATTTATATCTAAATCTAAATCATCTAACTCTTTTTTATCCTCTTCTTTTGATAAAAGCATAGATAATTCATCATCAAGTTCTATATTTTCTGTATCAAAAACATCAATATCATCATCTATATTTTTTTCACTTTTAGAACTTTTAGTATCGCTTTCATATGCTTCATCAACAATATCAATTATAGAGTTTTGAATATCTTCATCTAAACTCTTTTGTTCATCATGTTTTCGAATAATGTATTTTGGAATATCAGAAAAAGAATCAACAGAAACATCTGGTATTCCATTATCAAGTAAGAAAGTCTCCTCAATGCCATCTTTAGGCGTTAAAAACTTTATTTTAGAATTCTTTTTTATGATTTTTTCATCATCAATTAAGTATATATTATCAGGGTTATTTTTTATGGTATCTTTTAACTCTTCTAAAGTATTTATATCTTTAATAATAGTATTATCATCAAGTTTAAATTTTATGTTAGCATGATCTAGAGTTGCATGAATTTCTTTTTTAAATCCACTATTCCCATAAATATAAATATCCAAATTTGAAACCCTAAAAATAATTTTATTTGTAGATTATACCTTTTTTTATTAAATTTTCGATAAAATAATTTCAATTAACAAAGGAGGATACTACTTGAAATATTTATTAATTTTTATACTGCTATTCTCATCTTTGTATTCACAAAAAGTAAAAGACATCTCAAATATAATTGGAATTAGAGATAACCAACTTATCGGTTATGGTTTAGTAGTTGGACTTGCAGGAACTGGGGACAAAGCAAAATTCACCATGCAAAGTTTACAAAACCTACTTAGAAACTCATATATAAAAATTCCATCTGGCTCAATTAACTCTAAAAATATTGCCGCAGTTATGGTAACAGGTCAGCTTCCTGCTTTTTCAAGACAAGGTGATAAAATAAAAGTAAAAGTATCAACAATTGGTGATGCAAAGTCAGTTGATCATGGAGAACTTTTAATTACACAATTAAAAGGTGTTGATGGAAAAGTATATGCCCTTGCACAAGGTACAATTGTAGCAAATGAAAACAACTTAACAACTGGCTTTATTTATGATGGAGCTATGGTTGAAAATGAGATAGATTATGATTTATCAAAAGAGAATTCTATAGAATTAAGTTTATATAAAAGCTCAGCAAAAACCGCTGATTTGATTGAAACAAAAGTAAATAATTTATTTGGCACAAGATTAGCAAAAGCACTTGATACTAGAACTATTGATATTAAAAAACCAAGAAACATGTCTATGGTAAAATTTATATCTATGGTAGAAAATATACCACTTGATTCAAGCTTTAAAAAGAAACTTATTATTGATATGAGTAGAGAAACAGTTATTGCAGGTGGCGATATCAAAATTGATCCAGTTACAATTGCTAGGGATAATTTTACCCTTAGAATTAAACAATCAGGATTAACTGAAAACCAATGGAAAGATCCTAAAATAAATAAAGGTGTTGATATTGGGGATGATATTAAAATTGCAGACAAGCCAGCAGTAGATATAAATAATGCTATGATAAATACTAAAGGCACGCCAACAGTAACAGATTTAGTAAGAGCTATGAAAGTTATGAAGCTACCTATGACTGAAATCATTGACACAATCAAAATGATTAAAGAAATGGGTGCGCTAGATGTTGATATAGAAGTAAGAGGATAATATGGCTGAATTTTTAAGTCAAGATGAAATTGATGCACTTTTAGATATTGCTGAACAGGGTGAAGATATTGACAGTTCTCCAATAGAGAAACCAATATCAAAAGAGAAAAACTACTCTATTTATGACTTTAAAAAACCAAATAGAATCACAGCAGAGCAATTTAAAGCATTTAATACAATGCATGATAAAATGCTTAGAGATTTTATTACAGATCTTTCAGCAATGCTTAGAAAAATAGTTGATGTTAAATTATACTCTATTGAACAAATGACATATGGTGAATTTATTCTTTCAATTCCTCAAATTACATCGCTAAATACCTTATCAATTAAACCTTTAGAAGGTAGAGTTGTGATTGAGTGTAACCCTGCTATTTCACATAAAATTATTGCTGAGTTACTTGGTTCTGGTGCTATAAATACAAGTGATAATCTAAATAGAGAATTAACAGAAATAGAAATAGAAATATTAGAACATTTTTATAATGTATTTATTAAAAACCTACACAAAACATGGGCAGAAATATCTACATTAAACTTCAAAATAGAATCAAGAGATACAAATGCAAATGCTATTCAAATTGTATCAGATCATGAAATTGTACTTCTAGTAGTTTTAGAAATTACAGTAGATGAAGAGTCTGGATTTTTATCTATATGTTATCCTATATCATACTTTGAACCACTTCTTACAAAAATTGTAGAAAAGGTATTTAGTGAAGGTAAAAATAGAAAATCAAGTAGAAAACAAGATATCAAGACATTAATTTCTGGGGCTAGAATGAATATAGATTCTATAATGGCAGAAACAGAACTAACAGCTGAAGATATCTTAGGATTAAAAGTAGATGATGTTATAGTTTTCAATAAAAATGCAAACTCATCATCAGCAAAAATATATATAAATAAAAAAGAAAAATTCTCAGCAGTTTCTGGTATTTCAAATAATAGAAAAGCAATTCAAATAAAATCTAATTTAGATAGAGAAAAACAAGGAACACTTGATGTTCTAAGAGAAATGAGAAAAGATAGAGAAGAAAAAGCTAAAGTTAGAAAAGATACAATCGAAAGACTATTAGAAGAAAAAACGAAATAATCGTTTTTAATCTTCTAAGCTCCAAGGTATAACTTCACCCGCATACATAGGAACAACATTTTCATTTTCAAACTCATAAATTGCTGGTACTGTAAAATCTTTTTTGATTAATTTTATAGTTTTCTTTACTGGATTCTTATCGTAAATTTTTTGTGCATTTAATGATACAAATGAATTTAAATTATCTAAGCAATCATGTTTTTCGAAAAGATCTGTTAATACTTGCAAAGCTATAGGCGAAGTAAATACACCTGCTGCACAACCACAACACTCTTTTTTATGTTTTGGATGAGGAGCACTATCACTACCAAACATTAATTT
>CAXHZO010000022.1:0-38519 GCA_964022095.1 uncultured Arcobacteraceae bacterium | reverse complement strand
GAAGATCCAGATAAAGATATCTATTTATATATCAACTCTCCAGGTGGAGTAATTACTAGTGGTATGTCGATTTATGATACTATGAATTATATTAAACCTGATGTTTGTACTATTTGTATAGGACAAGCAGCATCAATGGGTGCTTTTCTTTTATCATCTGGAGTTAAAGGTAAGAGATACTCTTTACCAAACTCTAGAATTATGATTCATCAGCCATTAGGTGGAGCACAAGGACAAGCAACTGATATTCAGATTCAAGCTAAAGAGATCCAAAGAATGAAAGATACTTTAAATACTATGATTGCAGAACAAACAGGTCAAAAACTTGAAGTAATCGAAAAAGATACTGATAGAGATAACTTTATGAGTTCAGATCAAGCTTGTGAATATGGTTTAATTGACGAAGTGATTACAAGACATAAGTAGTAGAAAACTATGATTAGAGAAGTTATTACATACCCAAATAAGTTATTAAGAACTAAATCTAAAGATGTGGAGTTTTTTAATGAAGAATTGCATACTCTTTTAGATGATATGTATGAAACAATGATGGATCAAGCAGGTGTTGGATTAGCAGCAATTCAAGTTGCTATTCCTCTAAATGTTTTAATTATTAATCTTCCAAATGATGAAGATATTCAAGAAAAAGAAGATTTAATAGAAGCTATCAATCCAGTAATTACCCATAAAGATGGTGAACAAGTGTTTACAGAAGGTTGTTTAAGTGTTCCAGGTTTTTCTGAAGATGTTACAAGAGCTGAGCATATTATTGTTGAGTATTTTAACAGAGATGGTGAAAAACAAAAAATGGAATGTGAAGGCTTCTTAGCTGTTGCTTGGCAGCATGAAATGGAACATCTTGAAGGACATCTATTTATCGAAAATCTATCTTTTTTAAAAAGAAAGAAATTCGAAAAAGAGTGGAAAAAAAAGTTAAAAAACAAAAAATAGTTTTTTAACTTCCTTGTCCAACTCCTTTTATAATATTATTAGTAATCATTGCAATAATCATTAAATTTAATAAAATCCAAATTCCCCAAAATAAACCTTTTTCAAATTTTCCTAAAGTCACACCTTTAAATAGTGCTGGGCAAGATTTGTATGCTAAATAAGCATAGATTACAATTGATGCATAAAATGTATAAGGGTTAATTGATGCAAATAAAATAGTTATAAATGATATAAAAGGTACAAAAACTGTTAAAGCAAAATATTTACCATATTTCTTTTTCTTCTCTCCTTCAAAATATCCTATTGTATGTCCACATTTTGGGCATACAGTGCCTAGTCTTGAAAGTATTTCATATCCACATTCTGGACAGTCTGTTGTATTCATAATAATAAAGTTCCTAAATTTTTTTAGGTATTATAGCAAGAGTTTATAAAAGATAAGAAAATCTTTATTTTTCTTTGTTTCAAGACTTAGCGTATAAAATAAAAATCATAGTACTTTTTGAGATATTAAGCAATAAAAAAATAATAAATCATTATAATAATGAATAAAATTATTTAACTAGGCATTTTAATGAAAATAATCAAATCAGCATCTTATGATGGATTAGACTCAATTGTAGTTGATGTAGAGACAACATTTACAAAAGGACTTCCAAGTTTTACTATTGTAGGTATGATATCTACTAGTATTAGTGAATCAAAAGATAGAGTTAAATCTGCTCTTTTAACAAATGAATTTAAATTTCCACCACTAAAGATCACAGTAAACCTTTCTCCTTCTGATATAAATAAAAAAGGAACTCATTTTGATTTAGGAATTGCTCTTCAAATAGCATTACATGAAAATAAAAAAATGAGTTTTGATGAGATACTAGTTTTTGGTGAATTATCCCTTGATGGAACAATAAAAGATACAAATTCAATTTTTGCAATAGTTTTGTCTTTAGCTAAACAAGGTTTGATAAAAAAAGTTTTAGTTTGTGAAAAAAGTGCAAAAAAACTTCAAAATATTCCAAATCTTGAAATCTATTGTGTAAACACATTGAGTGATGCAATCGAATTTTTTAATAGTGAAGATAAAAATAAGTATCTATATGAAAAGAAGAGTTTAGATTATAAAAAAATAGATATAAGTTCAGAGACATTTTATTATATAGATGAGTTTGGAGATGATTATATTGATGTAATAGGACAAGATATGGCAAAGTATGCAAGTATGCTTGCAGTTGCTGGAAATCATAACATAATCTTTGAAGGTAGTCCTGGATGTGGAAAATCTATGATAACAAAAAGAATGAAACACATTATGCCTCCAATGAGTTTAGAAGAGATACTAGAAAAAGCAAAACTTCAATCTTTAGATTATAGTGAAGTTGATTTTAAACCAATAAGAAGTTTTAGAAATCCCCATCATTCAAGTACAAAATCCTCAATATTTGGAGGAGGGAGCAGTAGTGCAAAAATGGGTGAAATTGCATTAAGTAATGGTGGAATACTTTTTTTTGATGAATTACCTCATTTTTCTAAATCAGTATTAGAAGCACTAAGAGAACCTTTAGAAGATAATAAAATATTAATTTCAAGGGTTAATACAAAAACTATGTATGAAACAAAATTTTTATTTGTAGGTGCAATGAATCCTTGTCCTTGTGGGAATTTACTTTCAAGTGCAAAAGAGTGCAGGTGTAATGAAGCTGAGATTCAAAGATACAAAAACAAGTTGTCTGAACCTTTCATGGATAGAATGGATTTATATGTTGTAATGAATGATAGTTTTAAAGATACGAAAAATAAAGTTACTTCAAAAGAGTTATATGAAAATGTTTTAAATGCATTTAAAATACAAAAACAAAGGGGACAAAAAAATTTAAATGGAAAGTTAAGTGATGAAGAGGTTAGTAAATTTTGTATTTTAAACGAAGAATCAAGTGATATATTACAAAAAGCAATACAAAATTATAGTTTGTCTTTTAGAAGTATCAATAAAGTATTAAAAGTTGCAAGAACAATAGCAGATATAAATGATAATGAATCTATAACTAAAAATGATTTATTACAAAGTTTAAGTTTTAGAAGAAGATAGAGTTTTTGTAAATTTATGGTAATATTGCATTTAAAAATGAATAAAAGGCAATAAATGACAAAATGTGGATATGTTTCAGTAGTTGGACGTCCTAATGCGGGTAAGAGTTCACTATTAAACTGGCTAGTTGGTGAAAAAATAGCGATGGTATCGCATAAGGCAAATGCTACAAGAAAAAGATCAAACATTATTGTAATGCATGAAGATGATCAAATTATTTTTGTGGATACTCCAGGAATTCATGAAACAGAAAAACTATTAAATCAGTTTATGCTTGATGAGGCTTTAAAAGCAATGGGTGATTGTGATCTAATTTTATTTCTTGCTCCAATTACAGATAAAGTATCACATTATGAAGACTTTCTAGTAAAAAATAAAAAAAATGTAAAACATATTTTACTTCTTACAAAAATTGACTTTGTATCAAATGCTGAAGTTTTAGAAAAAATGAAAGAGTATGAAAAATTTAGTGATAAATATGAATCTGTTATTCCTATCTCAATTAAAAAACAAACAAGACCTTCAGATATTTTAGGTGAGGTTGTAAAACATTTACCAGAACACCCATACTTATTTGATCCAGAAATATTAACAACTGAACACATGAGAGATATCTTTAAAGAGTTTATTCGAGAAGCAATTTTTGAAAACATCTCTGATGAAATACCATACGAAACTGATGTTAAAATTGACAAAGTTGAAGAAAAACCTGGTATTGATGTAGTAAAAGCAACTATTATTGTACAAAAAGGTACTCAAAAAGGAATGATTATAGGGAAAGGTGCAACTGCAATTAAAAGAATTGGAAAAGATGCAAGAATCAAAATAGAAAAATTAACAGGTAAGAAGTGTTATTTAGAACTATTTGTTTCTATCAAAAAAGGTTGGACAAAAAATAAAGAGGGCTTAAAAGAGCTTGGTTATGATATCGACTAATTAATAATTTTTATAATTATAATTTAAAAAATATTTCACTAAAATAATATATAAGATTATTTAAAGTGGAATATTTTGAAAAAAGAACTAAATTGGCTAAATAAACTTACAATTGTTCAAGTGGAGTCAAAGCCACTTTTTAATACTGCATTAAAAAATTTTATTAACACAAACTTGCTTTTAAATAATGTATTTATAGAATCTCTAAACAAAATCTATCTTTTTTACATATCTGAAATTAAAACTTATCAAATTTTAGTAGCTGATGATAGTTTTGATATTAGTTATCTAGAATGCTTTAGAACTAATTGTACATCAAATAAAAACATACTGTTTGTATGTAAAAACTACTGCATACTTTATAAGAATAAAAAGCCATATTTCTTTCAAAAAAATACACAGCAAATAAATAAAGATGAAATAAATAGATTTATAGAAAGTAAACTTTCAATTAGTATTGATGAAATAAAAGAGTTTGATGATGAAAGTTTATTTAGTTTAATTGATAATTATAAGAAAAGTAATTTCAAAGCTATTTTGAAAGATTTTAATAAAACTAAAGATGGTTTTTTAGCTATTTATATAGTTTATATTTTTACTATTTTAGCTTTTTTATTCTATTTTACAATCTATGGCAGTGTTAATAGTAAAGTAATTGTAAAACCCAAAGAAATCACTTATCCTAAAATGCAATACTTTAGCAAAGATTATAATTTGATTCTTGAGAATTTAAATAAAAATAAACTAAAAGTAAAATCTTTTTTATATGAAAATAAAAAGATTAAATTGCTATTTACTTCAACAAACAAAGAAAATATTTATCGTTTTTTAATTGAGTTTAAAAATAGCATTAATAATAGTGCTGTTACTTATATAAAAGAGAAAAAACTATATGAATGTGAAATAGGTATAAAAAGTCTATGAAACTAAACTCTAAAACAAAAATACAGTTATACATCTTGCCATTACTTATTGCCTATTTAATCTATTATTTTTATGAGCTTTATAATCCCAAAATAAAAAATACAAATATAAATAAAATAAAAAATAAAATAAAAAAATTTGATGGAAATTATATAGACATCTATTCTAAAATTGAGAACTTTTCAAAGACTAAAGAAATTGAGATACTAAATATATCAAGGAAAAAAAATAGTATTAAACTTTTAGTAAAATCAACACTAAGTAAAAGTGAAAATCTAGTTGAGTTTTTAGAGCATATAAATGGCTTTTCAAAAATACAAAAGATTGATTTAAATAAAGAAAATAAAAGTGATTATATTTATGAATTAGAGCTTTCTTTTAACAAATACTATGAAAAGCACTTGAAAAAGTTTATCTTAGAACCTATAAAGCCAAATACTAATTTTAAACTTATAGCGATTATTGACTCATATATAATAATCAATAATAAAATACTTAAAGAAAGTGATTATATAAATGAGTTTTTAGTAAAGAAAATCGCAAGTAATTATGTTGAATTAGAAAAAGATAATAAGCTTATAATATTGGAGTTTAAAGATGAAAAGTTTAAGTAAAGAATTAATTGATTACTCTTTATTTGATATATATGATCAAGAGTATTTATGTAATAGTTTGATAATACCATTATTTCAAGATGATATTGTACTAAAAGTTGCGATTTGCAAAGAATCAAATTTAGTAGAAATTAATACGAAATTTAACACAGCTTTATCTTATTGCGAGTTTGAAAAACAAGAGCTTTTATTCTTCTTATCAAATTTAGATATTAGAAAAAAGTTTTACAAACTAGGTGAAAAAATTATTCATTCTAATTCAAGTGATAATTCTCTAGAAATATTTTTTAATGATTTACTTAGCTTTTGTATTTCTAAAAGAGCCAGTGATATTCATTTTGAAGTTACTAAAAGTTTTACAAATGTAAGACTTAGAATTGATGGAAAAATGAAAATATTCTTTGTTTTTAAAAAAGAGTTATTTAGATTTTTATCTTCATATATAAAACTAATTTCAAACTTGGATATAACACAAGTTAGAATACCTATGGATTCAAGGTTCTCCCTTGAGTTAAATGATAAAAACTTTGATTTTAGAGTTTCAACTATGCCAACAATTAATAGCGAATCTATAGTATTAAGAATACTTGATAAAACAAATATAAATAAAGATTTAAACTCCCTTGGATTTGATTTTAAAATATTAGAAGAGTTGAAAAAAATATTATCATTAACTCAAGGTTTGATTTTAATTACTGGACCAACGGGAAGTGGTAAAACCACTTCTTTATACTCAATCTTAAAAGAGTTAAAAAGCGAAGAAAAAAAGATAATAACAGTAGAAGATCCAGTTGAATATAAAATTGAAGATATTTCACAAATTAGCGTAAACAATAAAATTGGACTTAGTTTTGAAGTTATTTTAAAAAATATTTTAAGACAAGATCCTGATGTGATTTTTATAGGAGAAATAAGAGATAAATTCTCCTTAGACATTGCCTTACAAGCTTCTTTAACTGGTCATTTAGTAATAGCAACAATTCATGCAAATAGTGCGATTCAAACTATAACTAGACTTATTGATTTAAAAGCAGATCCATTTTTATTATCTACTACATTAAAGTATGTTTTATCCCAAAGATTAGTTTTAAATTATTGTAAAGAGTGTACAAATAAAGGTTGCCCAAAATGTAATTTTACAAAATTTTATGATAGAAGCTCAATTGCAGAGCTATTGAAAATTGATGATAGTATTAGCTCGATGATATTTAAAAAAGCACAATTAAATGAGATTGAGAAGTATCTAAACTCAATAGGTTTTAGAACAATTTTAGAAGATGGATTAGATAAAGTAAATAATGGAATCACTTCTATTGATGAGGTATATAAAGTAATATAAACAATGAAAAAATATAAAATCAAGTATTTAAATAATAACTCTGCGCATACTATAATAACAAAACTAGATGGAATAGATAAAAATAATCTACCTAAAAATATTGTAAGTATTGAGCCTATAGAGTTTTCAATTAACGATTTATTTAAAAAAAGAGTAAAACGAAAAGAGTTGAGTTTTTTATTTTATGAATTAAACTTGATGCTTCAATCAAATATCACATTTAATGATTCTTTAAATATTTTGATTAAAAATAAAAAAGATAAAACTATTTTAGAATTTTTAAAAAAAGTTCAAATAGCTTTTTCTAATTCAAAGCCTATCGATGAGCTTTTAAAAGAGTTTAAAATTGATTATATTATTGTGTCTTTTTTAAAACTCTCTCAAGATAGCGGCAGTATAAAAGCAAATATAAATGCACTTAGTAAACTGTTAATTCAAAGTGATGAGATTAAAAAAACATTTAGTAAATCTATGTCTTATCCTATCATTTTATTAGTGAGCTTTCTTTTCTCAATGATTAGTATATTTTATTTTGTTATCCCAAAATTTAAAGTCATCTTTACTCAATTTGATTCACAACTACCTTTTGCAACAAGATCTTTACTTTTTGTTGAAAATATTTTTCAAAACTATTTACACTTCATATTTTTAATTTTTTTTGCAATCATTGTATTGATAATATATTTTTATAAATCAAATGAAGATTTTAGTTTTTTTATTCATAAGGCTTTAGTTTCAAAAGTGCCAATAATGAAAGATGTTTTTTTAAATATGGAAATGTATAAATTTTTTTATGTAATAAAAATTATGCTTGACTCAAACTATGAATTTCATAAAGCTTTAACATCTGCGAAACTTTTAATTAATAATAAATACGTTTTAGATAGAATACGGCTTATTGAAAATCTATTGTACAATGGTAAAAATATAAATGAATCTTTTTCCAAAAGTATTTTAGTTGATGATATTATTTTAAATTTGATTAATACAGGTGAGATATCAAACTCTTTACCTATTACGATAAGTGAAATTAGTAAAATATATAAAGATAGATTTGATAATAAAGTAAATAAATTAATAAATTTAATACAACCTATATTTTTAGTTTTGATTATGGCTTTAATTTTATGGATAGTTTTGGCTATTTTTGTACCTATTTGGGATATGGGAAATATGATAAAAATGTAAAAGGAATTGTTTTTTATGAGCACTGAAGTAGAATTTGAAAACGCTGTAAGAAAGATATTAGAGCATGTTGGTGAAGATATAAATAGAGAAGGTTTACAAGATACTCCTAGTCGTGTAAGAAAAGCATATGAATTTATGTGTAGTGGATATAAACAAGATCCAAAAGAGATTATTCAAAAAGCACTTTTTACTTCAACTAATGATGAAATGGTTGTTGTAAAAGATATAGAATTCTATTCTCAGTGTGAACATCATATGTTACCAATTATAGGAAAAGCTCATGTTGCTTATATTCCTGATGGTAAAGTAGTAGGACTATCAAAAATACCAAGAGTAGTTGATGTTTTTGCAAGAAGACTACAAATTCAAGAGCAAATGACTGAACAAATTTGTGATGCTTTAAATGAACACTTAAAGCCAAAAGGTGTTGCAGTTATTATAGATGCAAGACATATGTGTATGGAAATGAGAGGGGTTGAAAAGATTTGTTCAACAACTGTTACTTCAGCACTTAGAGGTTTATTTAAAAGAGAGAAAAAAACAAAAGATGAGTTCTTATCAATAGTTGCTCAGTCTTTACATAAATAAAGTAATACTTATAAAAGTATTACTTTTGCAAGCATTAAAAAACTAAAGAACCCTACAATATCTGTTACAGTTGTAAGTAAAACTGTACTTCCAATAGCTGGATCAATATCAAACTTTTTTAATACAAGTGGGATTGAAGCACCAAAGAAACCAGCACTAAATAGATTTATAATCATGGATACTCCTATAACTAAACCTAGTAGTTTTTCATCGAACCAAATCCAAGCAATTATACCCATGATTATTGCAAATAAAAATCCATTAAATAGTGATACAAAGACCTCTTTTTTTATAGCATCTTTAGAGTGTTCTAATTCAATATCACCCATTGCAATTTGACGAACCATAACTGCTAGTGTTTGAGTTCCTGCATTTCCACCCATTGAAGCAACAATTGGCATTAAGATAGCAAGGGCTACATAAGCTTGAATTGTTTCATCAAACAAACCAATTACAATTGATGCTAGAATTGCGGTACCAAGATTTAAAAACAGCCACATAGCTCTTTTTTTTGCAATATTAACTAAGTCATCATCACTTTCAAAGTCTTCATCTACCCCAGCTAATTGGTACATTTGTTCTGTTGCATTTTTTTCAATTACATCAATAATATCATCACTTGTAATTCTACCCATTAAGATACCTTGATATCCAATAACTGGAACAACATTTAAATCGTAGTTTTCAAACTTTTTTGCAACTTCATCTATATCTTCTCTATCTTCAACGCTAAGTGGAGTAAATTTATTTCCATATAGTTCAAAAATCTCTTTGTATGTTTTTTTATAATCATAAATAATTAAATCTTCAAGTAGTACAGCACCTAGTAGTACTCCTGAATTATCTGTTACATAAACTTGATGAATGTTTTCTAGTTCTTCTTCCTCTTTTTCAATTCTCAACCTTTCAATTGAAGAGCTTAATGTTTCATCGATATTTGCAGAGAAAAGCTCTGTTTGCATATATGCACCAGCTTCATCTTCTTCATATTTTTTTAACCAATCGATCTCTTTTTGATCTTCTTCTTCAAGTCCATCATAGATCTCTTTGGCTTTTTTAACATCTAACTCTTCGATTTCTTGGATAATATCAGTTTGATCATCAGAATCAAGCTCATCAACAGCTTCTGTAAGTTTTTCAATTGACAGCTCTTCAAAAGCATCTTCTCTTAAGTAATCTGGTAATTCAAGTAGTACTTCCCCAAGAATTTCTTCAGGAAGTTGTTTTAATACATAGAAAAAGTCTTCAGTACTTTCTTTTTCTATTTTTTTTAAGGAGTTGGCAATATCACTTGGATGTAATGACTCAAGTTCCTCTAATAATACATTAGGATCTTTAATTGTAGATTTTTCTTGAGGCATTATTTCTCCTAAAGTATATTTATATCAGATCTGTCTGTTAGTCTTTCTAATCTTGTTGCTATTGCTCTATTATTGTCATTTACTTCATTTTTAAATTTATTTATTAAATTTTTTGAGTTAGCTAGGAAAGTTTTTTTAGCTTTACCCTTCAACCCATTAGTCTCTGCTTTTCTGATAACTTTAAGTGGATTAATTGCTCTACCATTTTTATATAATCCTAAGTGTAAGTGAGGTCCAGAACTAAGTCCTGTACTTCCAACATAACCAATATGTTGACCTTTTTTAACTCTTTGACCTCTTCTTATACCTTTTGCAAATTTATTTTGGTGGGCATAGAGAGTTTTATAACCATTTCCATGGTTTATGATAATTGTATTACCGTATCCACCTTTTCTGCCTCTAAATTCAATTCTACCACCAGCAGCAGCATAGATTTTTCTTCCTCTTGGGGCTGCAAAATCTGTTCCTAGGTGAGCTCTATATCTTTTTAAAACTGGATGCCATCTTTTTTTAGTAAATTGACTTGATATTCTTTTATATGTAAGTGGTATTTTAAAAAAGTAAGATTTAGTAAAGCCTTTACCTTTTTCATTATAAAATTTATCATCTTTTTTATTTTTAAATCTGTAGTAAGTGTTATTTCCTACTTCTACCATGGCTCCGTGAATTTCAGGAAGTCCATGGGGTCTACCTAATAATGATTTTTGTGTATATTTAATTGCTACAAAATCACCTTTTTGCATTTTTCTAAAATTAACACCTTTGAAAATATGCTTTACCATAACAGCTAAAGCCACATCACCCGTAGCTTCTAAAATGTCATGAGATAGTGATGTATTAACTTTCACTGCAATTGTTTCAGTATATTCTGTATAATTTATTGGTAGTGTTTGAAATTTAAAAACTCCATTACTATCTTTAAAAATATGTATTTGAATCTCTTCTGATACTGGAATTAAAACTTGGTTTAAACTATTATCATCATTTGTGTATAAGTAGTATCTTTTATCAGCAACAATCTCTGAACATAACTCTTTATCCTCTTTTTCTAAATCAAAATACATTTTTTGAGGAATATTGTACTTTTCTAAAAATGTTAAAAAAGTTCCACCTTTTGGCCAAGGCAACTCTTGTACTTGTGCTCCAAATAAGAAGTTTAGAGTAATAACGAAATATAATATAATTTTATTCAAAATGACACCGCTTTTATTTTTATTAATTAAGGATGAATATTATACAATTGCGCAACTTAAAAATATATATGGGGATTGTGTTGCTTAAAATTATAGTTTTTTTATTTTTAACTTTAAATCTATTTTCAAAAGATTTAGTAGAAATATATAGAAACCAAGGACTTTCATCTGTTCAAGAATTATTAGATGAGAAATTAAAAGACCAAAATTATTGGATGGAATACTTAGAGAATAAAGATATAAAATATGGTTATTATGAAACAAAAAAATATGTTCTAGTAACACATAAAAATCAAAGTGAAATTGCTTTATACAAGAACGAAAATTATGAACTAGAACTTATCTCTAGAAATAGTGTTATTGTAGGTGAAAATGAAGGTGATAAGTTTTTTGAAGGTGATAAAAAAACTCCAATAGGGGTTTATGATTTAACTGAAAAAAAGACAAACCTTGATCAATTCTATGGACCTTTTGCATTAGTAACTTCTTATCCAAATACTTTTGATAAAACTTTAGGTAAAGATGGCTCTGGAATTTGGATTCATGGAATGCCTTTAAATGAAGAAAGAGAAAAGTTTACAAGAGGATGTATTGCATTAGATAATCCTCAATTAGAAGAGCTAGAAAAATCAATAGATTTAGAAAACACTGTTTTACTTACTGCATCAGGTATTCTACAAGAAGCAACAAAAGAAGAAGTTTCAAAAATACTTGCAATGATCTATGACTGGAAAGATGCTTGGAAGTATTCTAATATTTATGAGTACTTAAATTTCTATTCTGAAAATTTTAAAAGATTTGATGGAATGGAATTACAAGAGTTTAAAAGGTACAAAAAAAGAATTTTTTCAAAAAAAGAAAAGAAAAAAATCAAACTTTATAATATAGATATTTCTCCATATCCTAACTCTTTAGACAAAAGAATATATAAGGTTATCATGGATGAAGATTACATCAGTCCAGCAGTTAAATTTTTTGGTAAAAAAGAGCTTTATGTTGAATTTATTGATGGAGAAGTAAAAATACTTACTGAGGGTTAAAACTTACTTTAACCCAAATTTAGATAAAATCGCCTTTACTTAACAATCATACTTAAGGCGAGAAATGCAAAAAAAAGAGATGACTTTAGAAGAGTTAGCACTTGCTCACTCATTAACACTTGAAGAATTAGACAATATCAAAGAGATTTTAGGAAGAGAACCAAACTATGTAGAGATTGGTATTTTTTCTGCGATGTGGTCTGAACACTGTTCATACAAATCTAGTACAAAATATTTAAAAGGTTTCCCAGTTAGCGCTCCATGGGTTATCCAAGGTCCAGGTGAAAATGCTGGTGTAATCGATATTGGTGATGGATACGCAGCTGTATTTAAAATGGAATCACATAATCACCCGTCATTTATTGAACCTTACCAAGGTGCAGCAACTGGTGTTGGTGGAATTATGAGAGATGTGTTTACAATGGGTGCAAGACCTGTTGCATCTATGAACTTAATTCAATTTGCTGGAATTGAAGGGGATAGTGAAACTGCTCAAAAACACAGATATCTTTTAAGAGGTGTTGTTGCTGGTATTGGTGGATATGGTAACTGTATGGGTGTTCCAACAATTGGTGGACAAACAAACTTCGAAGAGTGTTATGCTGGTAATAACTTAGTAAATGCATTCAACTTAGGTATTGCAAAAGCTGATGAAATTTTCTATGGAAAAGCAGAAGGTATTGGAAACCCAGTAATGTATGTTGGTTCAAAAACTGGTAGAGATGGATTAGGTGGAGCTGTAATGAGTTCTGCTTCATTTACTGAAGATTCTGAATCAAAAAGACCAACAGTACAAGTTGGAGATCCATTTACTGAAAAATTACTTTTAGAAGCTTGTTTAGAATTATTTAAAGAAGATTTAATTATTGGTATTCAAGATATGGGTGCAGCTGGTCTTACTTCATCTTCATTTGAAATGGCAGGAAGATCTGGATCTGGTATGATTATGCATTTAGATAAGGTTCCAGCAAGAGAAGAAGGAATGACTCCTTATGACTTTATGCTTTCAGAATCACAAGAAAGAATGCTTATTTGTGCTAAAAAAGGTAGCGAGCAAGCTATTATTGATATCTTTGAAAAATGGGAACTAGATGTTGCTGTTATTGGTGAAGTAACAGCAACTGGAAATATGGAATTGTTCTGGCATGGTGAGAAATGTGCAGAAGTTCCTGTTCAACCAGTATCAGAAGAAGCTCCTATTTTAGATAGACCTGTATCAAAACCAGCTTACTTAGAAGATATTGAAAATATAACTTTAGATAAAGAGATTTCAAATCAAGTTGCATTTGATGATATATTCTCTGATATGGAAGTTGTTGATAAATCTTGGGTTTATGACCAATATGACTCAATGGTACAAACAAATACTGTAAAAGGACCTGGTAAAAATGACGGTTCTGTAATCAGAGTAAAAGAGACAGGAAAAGCTTTAGCAATGAGTGCTGATTGTAATACTAGACAATGTTATGTTAACCCTGAACTTGGGGCAGCAGCAGCTGTTATGGAGTCAGGTAGAAATGTTGCAATGACAGGTGCTACTCCAAAAGCAATCACTGATTGTCTTAACTTTGGAAATCCTCAAAATCCAGAAGTAATGTGGCAATTTGCTGCAGCTTGTGAAGGTATAAAAGCAGCTTGTAAAGAATTAAATACTCCTGTAATTGGTGGAAATGTATCACTATACAATGAAACAAATGGTGTTGGTGTATTCCCAACTCCAGCAATTGCAATGGTTGGTGTAAATGATGATGCAAATAAATCTTTACCATCATGTGTTCAAGAAGAAGGAAATATTCTTTACTTATTAGGTGAAACTAAAGGTGAGTTTGGAGCTTCTTTATATATGAAAAAACTGTATGGAAAAGTTGCAGGAGTTCATCCAGAAGTTGACTTTAAAAAAGAGCTTTCTTTATGGAATACTGTAATTGAAGCAAATAAAGCTGATTTAATTAAATCTGCAAAAGATGTAAATGTTGGTGGTATTGCAATAGCACTAGCTAAAATGGCAGTAGTTGGAAACAAAGGTATTGAAGCTAGTATTTCTTTAGATGACTCAAAAGATATTTTTGCTGAGTCTTTAAGTAGAGCTATTATTGAAGTTAGACCAGAAAACTGTGAGGCATTTGAAAAAGTTGCAGCATCATTTGATCTTGAGTGTTCTAAAATCGGTCAAGTATCAGGAGATAAAATCTCTATTAATGATATTTACAAAGATTTAGATGCAGCAAAAGATGTATATTTCAATAAATTTAGACAAGTAATCGAACAAGATTTATAATAAAACTTTCTTAAAAAGCCAGATTCATTAATTTGAGTCTGGCTTTTTTTATTTTGATAGATAAAATTTAATAAGGACTAGTATAAATGAGAGCATTAATTAGTGTTAGTGACAAAAGTGGTGTTGAAAATTTCGCTAAAGAGTTAGTTGAATTAGGTTATGAAATCATCTCAACTGGTGGTACATACAATAAGTTAAAAGATGCAGGAATTGCAGTAATTGAAGCAAATGAAGTTACAAAATTTCCTGAGTGTTTTGAAGGTAGAGTTAAAACTTTAAATCCATATATTCATGGTGGGATTTTACATAGAAGGGATAAACAATCACACTTAGATCAAGCAAAAGAATTAGGTGTTGAAGGAATTGATTTAGTATGTGTAAACTTATATCCATTTAAAGCTACTATTGAAAAAACTGATGATTTTGAAGAGATTATTGAAAATATTGATATTGGTGGACCTGCTATGGTTAGAAGTGCTGCTAAAAACCATGATTCTGTAATTATTGTAACTGATGTTGTTGATTATGATGTTGTTTTAAATAACTTAAAAAATGACACTAATACTGCTGAGTTTAGAAGAGATATGATGATTAAAGCATATGAGCATACAGCTGCTTATGATTCTATGATTGCTAATTATATGAACAAAAGATTTAACAATGGAATGGGTGCAAAACAGTTCATTGTTGGTGAAAAAGTATTTGATACTAGATATGGAGAAAATCCTCATCAAAAAGGCGCTTTATATGAGTTTGATAAACACTTATCAAATAAATTTATCACTTTAAAAGGTGAGGCATCATTTAATAATATGGGTGATATTAGTGGAGCTGCTAAAATCGCATCTGCTTTTGGTGATGATAATGCAGTTTGTATTGTAAAGCATGGAAACCCTTGTGGTTTTGCTATTAAAGATACACTATTAGAATCTTATACTGAAGCTTTAAAATGTGATCCAATCTCTGCATTTGGTGGAGTAGTTGCTGTAAATGGTATTGTAGATTTACCTTTAGCTGTTAAAATGAATGAAATCTTTTTAGAAGTAGTATTTGCTGCTGATTTCACTCCTGAAGCAGAAGAAGAATTAAATAAAAAGAAAAGAATCAAACTATTTAAACAAGGTACAACAAAACTTGAAATGGCAAATGATGATATTAATTTCAAAATTGTTGATGGTGGGTTTGTTTACCAAGATGCTGATAAAGTTGAAGATGATGAAGTTAGAAACTCTGAACTTAAATCTGACAGACAAGCAACTGAGCAAGAAGTTAAAGATATGGAAATTGCATATAAAGTAGCTTCATTAACTAAATCAAACTGTGTAGTTTATGTTAAAAATTCTGCAATGGTTGCTGTTGGAATGGGTATGACTTCAAGAGTTGATGCAGCAAAAGCAGCATTAAGAAAAGCAGAAGATTTAGGTTTAGATGTAACTGGTTCAGTTTTAGCATCTGAAGCATTCTTCCCATTTAGAGACTCAATTGATGCTGCACAAGAAGCTGGTGTTAAATGTGTAATTGAACCAGGTGGAAGTATCAGAGATGAGGAGATTATAGAAGCAGCTAATGAATTTGGTATGGCTTTATACTTCTCAAATAAAAGACACTTTTTACACTAGACCTTTTTTATAAATATTCTCAAGTTTAAAACTTGAGAATATTAAAAATTAAACTTTACTTTTTAAGTAAAGGTAATTGATCTAATAACTTATTACAATAATCCCATTGCTCTAAGCTTTCTTTCCATTGTTTAGGAATAGCATCTATACCAAAGTGAGAACCAAGTACCATACCTATAGCTATAGCACGAGAAGCATTGTCTCCTCCAACCATTGCATTAGCTTGTAAAGCTTTTTTTAGGCCATCTTCTTTATTAGCATATTTAAGTATAAAGTAAATACTTCCAGGAAGTGTCCCCTCAGTTGGACTAGCTTTTCCAACTTTAATAGGTTCACTTCTTCCTATATCCCAAAGTCTAGCCATACTAGTTAATGCTAAATCATCACTAAATTTTTCTTTTGAAAGTTGTGTATTTTCATCTTTTTCTTCTTCATATTTTGCTATTGCTTGTTTTGTTTTTTCCTCAAAAAAGCCACCCATTTGTATTGCAACTTCTTCTATTGCTTCCCTTGGATTTTTACCTCTTAAAACTCTATGATTCACTCTTGCAAAAAACTCTCCACCACCAAGTGCTGAAAAGTCTTTATGTGTAAACATAGCTTTTCTAGCCACATTAACTAATTCTTCTTCCGTCTCATAATACCCATGTGCAGCAACATGACGTATTGCCATAGCATTTGAAATTCCACCTAAGTACTGAATTTGTGTACCACGTTTAACTTGAGTGTATGTTTCTTTTGTCATTGTACATATCCATGAACCCCAGTTATTTTCTAAACGATTCATCCAATGGGGAATAAGTTCTTGCAAATTAAACTCTCTAGGTGGATTAGAAGTTGTAGCTAAATGCTCAAGCACTAAGATATTATAGTCTCCATAATCTGTAGTACCTCCTGCTTTTTTACCTGGGTGATAGTTTCTTTGCCCCCAACCTATACCATGGGTTTCTCCACCCATCATTTCACCTGGACTCATAAATCTCTCTATAGGTTTTTCTCCATAAGCTTTGTATATTTTTTTTGCATCATATTCATAATGTGAACCTAAACATAAAGCATCTGCTACAATTGCTCCAAAAAAAGAACCTTTTATTTTTTTATTTGATAATTTATTCATATTATTGCCTAATATTTTATTTAAATTTGATTATAACTAAGAATATTTTATTTGGCTAGTAAAAAGATTAAAACTTTCTATCTAAGCAAAATTAATGATTTTAAAAACACTTTACTATTGTATTTATTATTAAGGTTTCT
This sequence comes from uncultured Arcobacteraceae bacterium, assembly GCA_964022095.1. Lineage (GTDB taxonomy): Bacteria > Campylobacterota > Campylobacteria > Campylobacterales > Arcobacteraceae > Malaciobacter_A. The sequence goes on along the minus strand of CAXHZO010000022.1, from coordinate 21,145 downwards.
CACATGGCTTAAGTATAAACAATCTAACTTTTTTGATATAATATTTTATGGCCTTTTTTTAAGGTATATCAAGGTGTTTATGTTGAAACAAAATAGATTATTTATATTTTTACTAATGATTTTTACTTTTTCTGCTCTTAATGCTAAAGAGCTTAGAAAAGTAACACTACAACTCTCTTGGTTTGATCAATTCCAATTTGCAGGTTATTATATTGCTAAAGAAAAAGGTTTCTATAAAAATTTAGGCTTAGATGTTGAAATCAAACCTTTTAAATTTGGAATTAATATTCCAGAGCTTGTAAATAACTCAAAAATAGATTTTGCAATAGGTAGAGAAACTTTAATTTTAGAAAAAGCAAAAAATGAAAATATTGTTGCTTTATATGCAATGTTCCAAGCTACACCATTAGTACTATTGTCAACAAAAGAGTCAGATATAAATACTATTGAAAAGTTTAAAAACAAAAGAGTGATGACTACAATAGAAGATTCAGGAGAAGTTTCTTTAAAGGCTATGTTAATTTCTCATAAATTAGATTTGAACGAATTAACTTTCTTAAAACATAGCCATAATTATAATGATTTAATAAATAATAAAACAGATCTAATCTCTGCATATATATCAAAAACTCCTTTTTGGCTTCAACAAAGAAATATTGAATACAACATATTTGATCCCAAAAAATATGGTTTTGATTTATATAGTGATTTTCTATATACAAATAAAAAACTAATAGATCAAAATATTCAATTAGTAAAATCATTTAAAGAGGCTTCTATAAAAGGTTGGGAATATGCCTATGCAAATATTGAAGAAGCATCTGATTTAATAATTAAGAAATACAATAATCAGAATCTTTCAAAAGATGAATTAGTATTTGAAGCAGTTGAATTAAGAAAACTATCTTTTTTTAATAGTAAAAAACTTGGCCAAATTAAAAAAGAAAAAGTACAACGAATACATGACTTATATAATGTACTAGGCTTAATAGATAAGAAAATAGATATTGATAGCTTCATGATTGAAAGCTACTTAAAAGATAATCAAAGTCTTGAATTATCAAATTCTCATAAAAACTATATAGAAAAAAATCCAATTGTAAATATGTGCATAATCCCAGATATAAGACCGTATAGTTTTATAGAAAACAATAATATCTCAGGCTTTGCAATTGATTATTTTAATTTACTAGAAGAAAAAACTGGATTAAGTTTTAATTTAATCAAAACAGAAAACTTATCTCAATCTTTAGAGTACTTAAAAAATAAAAAGTGTGATATCTTATCATCTGCTGTTAAATTAAAAGAAAGAGAAAGTTTTGCCAACTTCACCAAAAGTTTTATAGATGTTCCTTTTGTATTAGTAACTAATGCAAAGGCTTCATTTATAGATGATATTTCTGTATTAAGAAATAAGAAAATAAGTTTAGTTAAAAATTATGCATCAACACAGTTTCTTCAAAAAATTTATAAAAATATAGATTTTGTATTAGTTGACTCAATGGATGAAGGTCTAAAAAAAGTTGAAAATGATGAACTTTATGGACATATTGATTTACTTTATACTTCTTGGTATAAAATACATGCAAATAATTTAAATAAATTAAGAGTTTCAGCAAAGTTAGATTATTCAGTACCTATTTCTATAGCAGTTAGAAAAGATTACCATGAACTATATGAAATTTTAGATATAGCAGTATCAAATATAGATTCTTCTATAGTTGATCAAATACTTCAAAGATGGGTAAGTGTTGAGTACAAAAAGGAGATTGATTATAGTATCATTTGGCAAATTTTATTTGTTGTATTTGTTATATTTTTAGCAATTATGTATAAACAAAAAGTTTTAAAAGATGTAAATGAGAATTTAAAAATAAAAGTTGATGAGAAGAATAAAGAATTAATTTTAATTAATGAACAATTAGAAAAAAGAGTAAAAATAGAAGTTGAAGAGAATTTGAAAAAAGATAGGCTTTTATCCCAACAATCAAAAATGGTATCTATGGGACGAATGATAGAAAATATTGCACACCAGTGGAGACAGCCACTATCTTTAATTACTACATTAGCAAGCAGTATAAAAATAAAACAAGAGATTAATACATTAGATGAAGTATATTTAAAAGAATCGATAGAAAATATTGTTAGAACATCTAATCATTTATCTGAAACAATAGATGATTTTAGATACTTTTTTGAGCCAGAAAAACAACAAAAAGAGTTTTTATTAAATGATTGCTGTTTAAAAGTTGTAAATCTTTTAAATAGTACATTTCAATCAAAAAATATTAAAATAAAAATTTCAGCTACACAAGACATAAAAATAAAAAGTTTTGAAAGAGAATTAATTCAAGTACTGATAAATATTTTTAATAACTCAAAAGATGCTTTTGATGAAAATATGTCATTAAAAATAATCTTACTTGAGCTTATAAAAGAAAATGATAAGGCAATAATAAAAGTTAAAGACAATGCAAATGGTATTGATGAAGATATTATAGAGAATATTTATGAACCATACTTTACTACAAAACATAGAAGTCAAGGCACTGGTATAGGCTTATATATGTGTAGAGAAATAATCATTAAGCATATGAATGGAATGATTAATACAGAAAATATAGAGTTTTCATACAATGATGAAAAATACAAGGGTGCATTAACTACAATTACTTTGGATGCAATTTAGTTTTTGATATAATAATTCAAAAATTATAGGATAAATTTATTTGAATTGGTTAGATATAGATAAAAAACATGTTTGGCATCCTTATAATTCACTTCCTTCTAAGACTAAAATATTAGGAGTTGATTCTACAAATGAAACATCAATTTTTCTTAGTGATGGAAAAGAATTAATTGATGGTATGAGTTCTTGGTGGAGTGCAATTCATGGATACAATCACCCAAAACTTAATGAAGCACTAAAAAAGCAAGTTGATATTATGCCTCATATTATGTTTGGGGGACTAGCTCATGAGCAGGCTTCTTTATTAAGTGAGAAACTAATTAAATTAACTGAATTAAATTCAGTGTTTTTATGTGATAGTGGTTCTGTATCAGTTGAAGTTGCATTAAAAACTGCAATTTTATATCAAAAAGCAAAAGGTAAAAATAAATACAAATTTATTGCACTAAATAATGCTTATCATGGTGATACATTAGGAGCAATGAGTGTTTGTGATCAAAAGAACTCTATGCATAGTATTTATGGCTCATATCTTCCTGAACATATTTTTATAAAAGAGCCAAATATTGGTTTAGATAGTGATTATAGTGATTCTTTAATTGATCTTGAAGAAAAATTGAAAAAATATCATAATGAAGTTGCAGGTTTCATATTTGAACCAGTTGTTCAAGGTGCTGGTGGAATGAGAATCTATAATCCTAAGTTTTTAAAAGATGCAAAAAAATTATGTGAAAAATATGATATTTTATTTATTGCAGATGAAATAGCAACTGGATTTGGGCATACGGGAAAAATGTTTGCTTGTGATTGGGCAGGAATTAAACCTGATATTCTGACATTAGGTAAGGCTTTAACAGGTGGTTATATGACTATGGCAGCAATGCTTACTTCAAAAAATGTTAGTGATACTATATCAAATAGCGAAATTGGAGTTTTAATGCATGGCCCGACATTTATGGCTAATCCTTTAGCTTGTAGTGTGGCAAATGCAAGTATTGATTTACTCCTTGAATCAAACTGGAAGCAGAACGTAAAAAAAATAGAAACAATTTTTTCAGATGAGCTAGAAAAAGCAAAAGATATTTCTTTGGTAAAAGATATAAGAAATATTGGTGCAATTGGAGTAATTGAATTAAAAGATGATAAGTATGCGCAAATAATTCAAGATTATTGTGTTGAAAATGGTGTGTGGATTAGGCCTTTTGGGAAGTTGATTTATTCAATTGTTTCTTATAATATTAGTGATGAAAATTTAAGAAAAATTATCACAACTATGATTGCTGCAATAAAGCAAGTTAAGGTTGTATAATGAAAAAGAAAAACTTAAAAGCATTAGTTTCAAATCTTCCTGTAAGTCCAAATGTATTAGGTAGAAAAAGATTTTTTAATAGTGCAGTTTTAATACCAATTATAAAAATTAAAAAAGAGTATTATTTGCTTTTTCAAAAAAGAGCTGCAAATATTAGGCAAGGTGGAGATATCTGCTTCCCTGGCGGTGGTTTTGAAAAAGATATTGATAAATCATTTTTGGATACAGCTTTAAGAGAAACAAATGAAGAGTTGGGAATAAAAGCTGATGATATAACTATTTTAGGCCAGCTTGATACATATGTTGCACCAACTGGAGTTATAATAGATCCTTTTATTGGAAGAGTGAAAAAAAAAGCATACAATAATATGGTAATTGATAAAAATGAAGTTGAAAAAACACTTTTAATTCCTATTGACTTTTTTAAGGATAATGAACCAATAGAGTATACTTTATCCCATGAAATCCAACCATTTAAAGTTGATGAAAATGGGAATAAAGAGATATTATTTCCTGTTGAAGAACTAGGGCTTCCAGATATATATAAAAAGCCTTGGGGTAATAAAAGACATAAAATTTGGGTATACAAATATGAAGGAGAAGTGATTTGGGGAATTACTTCAGTGATTATAAAAGATTTAATTGAAAAATTTTAAAGGAGAAAAATTGAAAAATATAATTGTTGCACTATTAGGAGCTTTCTTATTTATTGGTTGTACAAATCAAGCAAATTTAACAACATCAAAATTTGAAAACATTAAAGATTGTAAGGTTTATCCAGAAGAACAAATAAAATTTGATTGTTATATGGAAAAAGCAAATGCTGGAGATATGATTGCACAAAGTTGGGTTGCTTATTATTATAATGTAGGAAAAATTGTAAAGAAAGATAAAACAAAAGCTACATCTTGGTATTTAAAAGCTTCAAAAGCAGGTGACTCTTATTCTCAAAGAGAACTAGGTTTAAACTATTTATTTGATTATAAAGATTATACAAATGCATTTTATTGGCTAAAAAAAGCAGCCAATAGTGATGATATCATTGCCCAAAGAGAATTAGCTTACATGTATGATAAGGGAAAAGGAATCAAAGTTGATAGAGTTAAGGCTTTAGAGTACTTTAAAAAAGCTGCATATCAAGGAGATACATACTCTCAAAATGAAGTAGGTTACTACTACAAACAAGGTTGGGGAGTTAAGAAAAACTACAAAACGGCAAAGTACTGGTATGAAAAAACTGCTAAAAAGAACAATAAGTATGGTACTTCAGAGTTAGGTTACTTATATGCAAAAGGTTTTGGAGTAGAGCAAGATTATAAAAAAGCATATAAATTGTTTGCAAAAGCTTCTGATATGGGAGACAAATATTCAATGTCATGGTTAGGGTATTTCTATGAAAAAGGATATGGAGTAAATAAAAATATTAAAAATGCAAGATTTTGGTATAAAAAAAGCGGTAATGATTACTCTAAAAAAAGATTAAAACTACTTAAATAGTCAAAGGAAAAATTTGAAAAATATTATTGTAAATAGTAATAAAATCTATCCTTCAAAAATTGTTTGCATAGGTAGAAATTATAGTGAGCATATAAAAGAATTAAATAATGAAACACCTGATGAAATGGTCTTTTTTATTAAGCCAAACTCTTCTATTAGTGATAAATTGATTTTCCCAGAAAATCAAAGTAGTTGTCACTATGAAGCAGAAATTTCATTTGTTATTAAAGATAATAAAATTGATGCAGTTGGATTTGGATTAGATTTAACTTTAAGAGAAGTTCAAAGTAAGTTAAAAAATAAAGGACTTCCATGGGAGCGTGCTAAGGCATTTCATAACGCTGCAGTATTCTCACCATTTGTTTCCTTTGATGGAGATATTTCAAACCTAGGTATTGAACTATATATTAATGGCAAACTTACACAAAAAGGTCATTTTTCTCAAATGATCAATAAACCAAATGAAATAATTGATGAAGCAAATAGTTTCACTTTTTTTGAAGATGGAGATATCTTAATGACAGGAACTCCTAGTGGTGTTGGTGAGTTTAAAGTTGGTGATGAGTTCTTAGGAAAAATATTATTAAATGATAAAGTTATTGTAGAGTATTTGACTGTATCGACTTAAAATTGTTATTTTTTAACATCAAGAAGAATTTTATGGTATAATCTTTGTTAATTTAAAATAAAGAGTTTCCCCCATGAAGATCTTGTCTTTTTTAGTTCTAATATTTTGTTTTGTTATAAATTTACAAGCTAATAAAAACTTTACAAAAAAAGAGCTAAATTGGATAAAGAAAAATCCTATAGTAAAGGTTGGCTCAGATAATAACTGGCCTCCTTTTGATTATGAAAATGAATATGGAAGTTCCAGTGGGATGGTTCAAGAATATTTAAAACACATATCAAAAATTTCTGGCTTAAGATTTAAAACTGACTATGACTACTGGCCCAAAGTATTAGATAAAATGAAAGCAGGTGAAATTGATATGATTTCTGCTTTATTTAATACACAAAAAAGACAAAAATATCTAAACTTTATACCTTTTTTAACTCTAGATTCTGTTGTTGTAGCAAAGAAATCTTTAGATATTAGAAAACTTCAAGAAATAGAAAATTTAATTGTTTCTACTGTAAAAAGTGCAGCTGTAATTGATCTTTTAGAGGAAAGATTCCCTAATATAAAATTCATTTACTCAGATACTAATGAAGAAGCATTAAAAGCAGTTTCATATGGAAAAGCAGATGTTTATATTGATACCGTTCCTTCTTGTGATTATATAATTGAGAAAAATCTTCTTACTAATTTAGAAATTAAATTCGCAACTAATTTTGAGCCAATTGAGATATCAATGGGTATTTCAAAAAATAATAAAATGCTTTACCAGATTTTAAAAAAATCTTTTAATTTGATTAGTAATGATCAAAAAAACAGTATCAACAATTATCAAGTACATAGAAATATTGATGGATTAAATTCACAAGAAATCAATTGGATAAGAAAAAACCCAATTGTTAAAGTTGGAGTTAATTATAATAATCCTCCTTTTGACTTTATAAATATGACAGGTGAACATAAGGGTGTTTCCTCTAGTTATTTAGAGTTGTTGTCTAGAAAAACAGGTTTAGTTTTTGAAACAATTACTAGTGATTGGAATGATATTTATAGTAAAGCAATAAATAATGAAGTTGATATGATTGCCGCAATTTCTGACAATGATGAAAGAAGAGAAAAATTCATCTTTACTAAATCATATTTAGATTTACAAGTTGGGGTTATATCTAGAAAAGATGTACCAATTGCAAATGTCTCTCAAATAAAAGATTTTACAGTTGCTGTTTATAAAGAAAGTATAATACATCAAAATTTAAGAAGAGAAAACCCTGAACAAAAATTTTACTTTTTAGGCAATGAAGAGAGTGCTTATAAAGTTGTTTCATATGGAAAAGCAGATCTATTCATTGGAAGTTTAGCATCAATTAATTTCTTTTTAAAGCAAAATTTTTTACCTAATTTAGAAGTTAAATTTACATATAGTAAAAATAAAACAGTTCCATTAAAAATGGGTATTACCAAACAGAACGAGACTTTAGCAACTATCATAAATAAACTTTTACCAAAAATTATTGAAGATAATAAAACAAAAATTGATAATAAGTGGATTTACGATTATAATAAAACCAATGAACTTTTAACGAGAAAAGAGCTTAGGTGGATAGAACAAAACCCTGAAGTGACTTTCACAGGAGATCCAAATTGGTTACCAATTGAAGCTTATGATGAAAATGAAAATTATATAGGAATTGTTTCTGAATATTTAAAACTCATAGAAAAAGATACAGGTCTAAAAATCAAAAAACTTAGAAACAATTCTTGGAGTGATAGTCTAAGTTTAGCATTACAAAATAAGGTAGACATTATTTCAGATGTTATTGACAATAAAATATTAAATCAAAACTATAAAGCAATAAAACCATACTTTTTTAGTGAAATTGCAATTGTTATGAATGATAAAATTACGTATATTAAAGATTTAGAAGAAATTGCACATAAGAAAATTCTTGTAATGAAAAACTATGGCTACTTAAAGCAGTTATATAAAAAGTATCCAGATATTAAATTTATTGAAGTTGAAAATGCTAATGAAGGATTAAAAAAAGTATCTTCAAAACAAGCTGATGCCTTAATTGCTAATGTAGATTTAATTGGACATTACTTAAAGAAACTTGGAATCACAAATTTAAAAATCGCAGGAACAACGGGTTTAAAAGTAAAATTAACACTATTTATAAAAAAAGATAAAGCTATTTTATTTAATATAGTTTCAAAATATATGAACTCTATGAACAATTTAGAACATATGAAAATTCAAAATAAATATGACTCTTTTGAAATAAAACAAGTAGTTGATTACACATTAATAATTTATATTTTAGCTATTGTAACTATTGTATTTATAATTATATTTTTTTATAATAGAAGACTAAAAAGTTTAGTAAATGATAAAACAAATCAACTGCAAGATCTTTTAGCAAATTTAGAAAAAAAAGTAGTTGATAGAACATTAGCATTAACAGAAGAAAAAAATAGAGTTGAAAAACTAAATAAAGAGCTAAAAATTGCAAAAGAGCAAGCTGAAAATACTTCAAGACAAAAAACAGAATTTTTAGCAAATATGAGTCATGAGATTAGAACACCAATGAACTCTGTACTAGGTTTTGCAGATATTCTAGAAAAAGAGATAACTAATCCAATTCACAAAGAGTACATTGATTCAATTAAAAAAGGTGGAACATCTCTTCTTAGAATTATAAATGATATTCTAGATTTATCAAAAATAGAAGCTGGAAAGTTAGAGATAAAAAAAGAGACAATAAGTCCAAAGTCACTATTTTTAGAAATTGAAACAATTTTTCAAACTAAGATCTTAAGTAAAAATATAACCTTTGATATGCAACTTGATGATAGTATTCCTGAATATATAATCTTAGATGGTACTAGATTAAGACAAGTACTATTTAATTTAATTGGAAATGCAATTAAATTTACAGAAAAAGGGTATATAAAATTAAAAGTTCAAAGTAATTATATTGATACTAAAAAAGAAAAAGTGAATTTAGAGTTTAGCATTGAAGATACGGGAATTGGTATTGATAAAGATAACTTAAATAGTATTTTTAATGCTTTTGAACAAGTATCAAATCACAATGTAGCAAAATATGGTGGTACAGGATTAGGTTTAGCTATTTGTAGTAAACTTGTAAAAATGATGAATGGTAAAATTTTTGTAAAAAGTGAAAAAAATAAAGGTTCAACTTTTAGTGTAAAGTTAGAAAATATTTCAGTTGGAACTGCACTTGTAGAAGATAAAAAAGACAAGATTAATTTCAAAAATATAATTTTCAATAAAGCTAGAATTTTAGTAGTTGATGATGTACAAGAGAATAGAAATCTTGTTACTGCAGCATTAAAAGATTATAATTTAGAGATATTATTAGCAGTTGATGGGCAAGATGCACTAAATAAACTAAAAGAACATGATGTAGATTTGATTTTTATGGATTTAAGAATGCCTGTATTAAATGGTTATGAAGCAACTACATTAATTAAAAATGATGATAGATTAAAGAACATACCTATTATTGCATTAACAGCTTCTGTTATGGGAAAAGATTTACAAAAAGTTGGACAATATGGTTTTGATTCATATATTAGAAAACCAGTTGTTTTAAAAGAGTTGATTTTAGAAATATGCAAATATTTAAGTTATAAGCAATTAGATGATGAAATTAGAGAAGATAAAATAAAAGTAGATATTGATGTTAACTTATTAAATGAACTTATAGTAATTTTAGATAGCGATTTAAAACAACAATGGAATGATGTTAGAAATTCAGGGGATTTTACATTAATAGAAAAGTTTGCAAAAAGACTATGTGATATTTCAAAGGAATATAATGTGCAATCTTTAATTGAATACAGCGATGATTTACATAATAGTATTGAAGCTTTTGATATTGAGAATGTTGATTATTTAATGAATAAATATGAACAAATAGTTTTAGATTTAAGGAACAGTTTTGAAAACAAATAGCAAGATTTTAATTGTAGATGATACTCCAAAAAATATTCAAATGGCAATGAATATTTTAAAAAATGAAGGCTATAAAATGTATTATGCTAAGAATGGAGAAATGGCTTTAAAACTCGTTAGCGAGAACTCATTTGATTTAATACTTTTAGATGTAATGATGCCTGATATAAATGGTTTTGAAGTATGTAAGAAACTAAAAAACAATGATGAAACAAAGAAAATTCCAGTCATTTTTTTATCTGGAAAAGATTCAAGTGCTGACATCGAATTAGCATATGAATGTGGTGGAATAGATTATGTAATTAAACCTTTTTTCACAATTGAATTGATTACAAAAGCAAATAGTTATGTTAAACTTAAGAAATTAGAAGATAAATATCAATCTTGGGAAGAGAAATGATTAAAAAATATAATGAAAAAATACTTTTAGTCGATGACAATTTAAAAAATCTACAAGTAGCTATGAATATCTTAAAAGATTACAATGTAATATTCGCACAAAGTGGAGATAAAGCATTAGAGTTATTAGAAAAGAATAATTTTGATTTAATACTTTTAGATATTGTAATGCCAAAAATGGATGGATATAGTGTTTGTAAAGAGATTAAAAAAGATCCTAGAACAAATAAAATACCTATAATTTTTCTAACGGTAAAAGATGAAGAGAGAGATATAGTAAAAGGGTTTGATTTGGGTGCAGTTGATTATGTAACAAAACCATTTTTTACTGATGTATTGAGAAAAAGAGTTGAAGTTCATTTAAAACTTGCAAGTGTTATGAACGAGTTAAAATATGTTAATAAAGATTTAAATGAAAAAGTAAATGAACAAATAATAGAAATTAGAAAAAAAGATGAAATTATCAATACTCAAAAAAGAGTATCTGCTATGTCAGATATTATAAATATAATCTCTTCTCAATGGAAAAATCCATTAGATAAATTAAAACTGTATTTACAATTATTAGAGTTTAAAACTTCAAATATAAAAGATTTTGATGGTGAAAATATATTAAGTGGGTCTTTTAGTGAGATGAAAAAACTTGATAATATAATGAGTGATTTTCATAAGTTTTTTAATAATAAAAAAAGTAAAGAGATTACAAATATTAAAGTAACAATTGATAATGCATTATTTAATTTTAAAGATAATTTTGAGAAACATAATATTAAAGTTAATATTTCAGGGAATAATCTTCTATCTATAAATATTGTTTATAATGAATTAATGCATATCTTTACACAGTTAGTTGAAGAGTCTGTTACTAATTTTTGTTCAAAACAAAAGTGTGAGGATAAAGACTTTATTGATATCTTAATTGACGAAAGTGAAGAATCAATATATTTAAGTTATGAAGATAATAGTAGAGTGTATAAAGATGAGGAGATTGATAATTTATTTGAAATAAATGAAAAAAAACAAGAAACTTCTTTTAGTTTAGGTTTTTATTTAGTTAAATTATTTACTGAAAAAAATAAAGGATTGATTCTTCCAAAAGCCACTAAAAATGGAATAAAATATATTATAAGATTCGATAAGTAGTAAATAAAAAGGATTATTATGAATTATTTTTATCGCATATTTTTAATTTTAATATTTTTTAATTTTTCTTTAGGTGCAAATGATTTAGATGAAATTAAAAAATCAGGAAAACTTAGACATCTTGGAATCCCTTATGCAAATTTTGTTACAGGACTTGGGGATGGCTTAGATATAGAAATTATTCAAGGTTTTGCAAAATATTTAGGATTAGAGTATGAATTTATTCCATCAAATTGGGATAATATTTATGGAGACTTAACTGGAACAAATGTTAGGTATGAAAATAAAAAAGTAACTTTATTACAAAATGTACAAATCAAAGGTGACTTAATAGCCAATGGCTTAACAATTATTCCATGGAGAGAAGAGGTTGTGTCTTTTTCAAATCCTACCTTTCCTTCAAGTGTTTGGTTAATAGCAAAAGCAAATTCAAATATTGAGCCAATAGAACCAACATCTACTATACAAAAAGATATTGCAAATATAAAAGACTTAATGGCAGATAAAACTGTTTTAACAAGACCAAATACATGTCTAGATGCTTCTTTATATGATTTAGAAAATACAAAAGCAAAAATAGTAATTCATCCAAGTGAAAAGAAAATTATAGAGATGGTTCCCTCTGTTATAAACAATGAAGTTGATTTAACTCTCCTTGATGTTCCTGATGCCTTAATAGCTTTAGAAAAATTCAGTGGTGAAATAAAAGTGTTAGGTCCAGTATCTCAAGATCAGTTTATGGGAGTTGCCTTTAGGAAAAACTCACCAAAATTACTATCAGAGTTTAATAAATATTTAGAAGATATAAGAAATGATGGTACTTTTAATAAGTTAGTAAATAAATACTATCCTTCTGTATCTTACTATTTTAATGAATTTTTTATGAAGGATTTTAAATTTTAAGTAAATATATATTAAACAAATCCTTAATTATTTTAGTTTCAATTTTTCTGATTTATTCTATATTGATTATTTCCATTATTAGTTTTGGTCAAAATAGAATTATACAAAATGAAAAAGATCAAGCTAAATTAGAATTATCAAATGTACATAATGGTGTAAATAACTATTTTACAATATCAAAAGAGTACATAGAAATTTTATTAAGCAGTAAAGATATCTCATCATATTTTTTGAATAAAGCCTTAGGAATGTCTTTACAGTATGGATTAAAAGCTAATATTGTAAAGATTGAAAATGAGCTAAAAAAATTTATTAATAATAGAACATTAAATGATGAAAAACTTTTTGATGATATTTTAATATTAGATGGAAATAAAGCTTTAAATAGTTCAAAAATTATTGCATTTTTATATGAACATAAATTAACTGAGTATGAAAATGCAACAGTGTTAATTGAAAAAAAGAATGATAAATTACAGTTTTTTATTGTTGAATCGATTTATTTATCAAATAAAAAAGTTGGAACTATTATTGCTAAATTAAATACAAAAGCTATGTTTGATTACAAATTTTTTAGTTTTGAAAAACTAAATAAGTTTCATCTTCATTTTAATAATGAGTGTTTTGATATAAAAGGTTTTAAAGTTTCTAAGAAAAAAGATATAGACAGTATAAGAAAAAATATTTTGAATGGAAAACTACAATTAATAATGCATTTAGAAAATAGTTTATTTTACACTTCAAATACCTTTTTATATTTATTTACTTTTCTATCACTATTTTTATTTATCTTAGTTTATTATATTTATAATTTAAATACAAAAAATATACTTTTAAAAGTGAAAATTGACTCAGCAAAAAAATTAAATGAAAAACTTGAAGTTAAAGTAGAAGAAAAAACTAAAGAGTTGAAAAAATTAAATAAAGACTTGTATGATAAAGTTAAAGAAGAAATCTCTAAAAATAAACAAAAAGAATCAATAATTTATAATCAATCTAAAATGGCTATTATGGGCCAAATGCTTGATAATATAGCTCATCAGTGGCGTCAGCCTTTAAGTGCTATAAGTTCCACAGCTAGTTCAATTATTGTTCAAAAAGAGTTAAATATTTTAAATGACAAGGATTTAAAAAACTCTTTAAATAATGTTATAGATTCAACAAAATTTTTATCTGAAACAATAGAAGACTTTAGGGGCTTTTTAAGGCAGAACAAAAAGAAAAACTACTTTAAACTTAAAGATATTTATCTTAAGACAAGAAAACTATTGATTTCAGTTAGTAAAAAAAGTGATGTAGTTATAATAGAAGAGTTAGATGATATTGATATTTATGGATATGGAAATGAACTTGTACAGGTATTAATCAACCTATTTAACAACGCCTATGATGCTTTTGCAAATCTTGATGAGGATATTGAAAATAAATTTATATTTGTTCAGATGTATAAAAAGCATAATAAAATAAATATTATAATCAAAGACAATGCAAAGGGAATACCAGAAGATATCATTGATAAAGTATTTGATGCCCACTTTACAACAAAAGATGAAAGTGTAGGTACTGGTATAGGTTTATATATGACTAAAGAGCTTATAATTAATAATATGCAAGGTGATATTAATGTTGAAAATATTACTTATAAGTATGAAGACGAGTTTTATACAGGTGCTAAGTTTACAATAACTTTACCTGCATAAAAAAGCTTTAAATACACACTAGAAATTTAGTGTGTACCTAAAATATAATATATAGGTTTGTTATCCATCTTTTCTAATTTCACGTTATATTTGTTTGCCCAATGACTTACTTCATCATGAAACTCTTTTAGAATTTCTTCAGCATCATTTTCATCACATTTAATTTTTAGATAGTCTGTTTTATTTGATAACCCAATATAAGCATTCATTTTCTTTAAATGATCATTTAATGAGAATATATGTTTCGAAAATTTATCAAAGTTAGAAGTTGATGTTATCATTTTCTCAGCTTGTTGAAGTGAAGCATCACTTTTAGAATAACCAAGTTGTGATAATAAAACTTCAGGAGATACATCTAGTTGCATGTTAATCCTTTTATAATTATTTAGCAGTTATCATAACAAAACTATTTTAAATAATATGTTAAAGATTAGCGTATATTTTATATAGTTTGTACAAAAAATATACAATATTATTTTTAAGGATAGAAATGTCAGTTTTAGTTCAAATGGCAATGTTTCCAACAGATAAAAGTGAGAGCAAATCTGCTTATGTATCAAAGGTTATTGAAGTTATAAAAAATAGTGGTTATAACTATCAACTAACCTCAATGTGTACTATTATTGAAACAGCACAAATGAGTGATGCTTTAATCTTAATAGGTAATTGTTATAAGGTTTTAGAAGAAGCAGGTTGCTCAAGGGTTTATTCAACTATTACTTTTGATATTAGGCCAAACCATGAAAATAGAATGGTAGAAAAAATAAAATCAGTAGAAAATTATATTGGCGAAGTTTCAAAATAATCTAAAATAGATTTTTTTGAACTCCAATTTTTTCTTCACCTAGTGCTTTTAATCTAAAAGTAACTCTATGTTGGTCACTTCTGCCATATTTTTTAATTGCTTCAACATGAGATTTTGTTCCATATCCTTTGTGTTTATCAAAGTCATATTCCTTATAATCTGGTGCAATTTTCACCATGTACCTATCCCGACTTACTTTTGCCAAAATTGAAGCAGCACTAACTTCTTTTACACTTGCATCTGCTTTTATTTTATGTTGTAGTGTATTTATCCCAAATGATGTATTTCCATCCATTAGAAACTCTTCACATTTATCTTTTAGCTTTTCCATAATTTCAAGAATTGATTCTTTTAAACAAGCACTTATACCTCTTTCATCAATCTCTTTGGCACTTTTAAAGACAATGTGATAGTGACAATTCTCTTTTACTTTTTCGAATAACTCTTCTCTTTTTTTCTCACTTAATTTTTTTGAGTCATCTAACTCTTTAACTTCATTTATAAATATAGCACCTGCAACGCTTAATGGCCCTGCTATTGGTCCACGTCCAGCCTCATCAATTCCACAAAGCATTTAAATCCTTTTAAAATGTCCCATTTCTAAAGGAACCTATTTTGAAATGCAATTATAATTTATAAAAGATTTATAAAAAGACTTGACAAAGAGACACTAAAGGTGCTACAATTTTATTAGCAGTTAAAGAAAAGGAGTGCTAAAATGAATAACAATATTTTTGAAAAACTAACAAACCAAATGCATGAGGTAATTGACTCATCAGTTTCACTTGCATTACATAATAAAAATCAAGAAGTAGATATAATCCACTTTTTATGGGCTTTATTAACAAATACAAACTCAGTATTAAATCAACTATTAAATAAAATGAATGTTGATAAAGCAGCTATTGAACTAGAAGCAAAATCATATGCTAACAAACTTCCCCAAGTTTCAAGTGTAACAAAAGAGAATATAAAACTCTCTAGAAATTTCTTAGCAAGTATACAAAGTGCTGAGGGTTTAATGACAAGCAATGGAGATAAATACATAGCAATTGATACTTGGTTAATGTCAAATCTAAAAAATCAAGTAATAAAAGATGTATTAGGAAAGTACTTAGATTTAAATGAAGCAAAGAAAAATTTAGAGGCTATGAGAGCAGGGCAAACAATAGACTCTCAAAGTGGAGATGATAATTTAGAAGCATTAGGTAAATATGGAATTGATCTAAATAAAAAAGCAATTGATGGTGAATTAGATCCAGTAATTGGTAGAGATGAGCAAATTCAAAGAATGATGCAAATTCTAATTAGAAAAACAAAGAACAATCCAATTTTACTAGGAGAGCCTGGTACTGGTAAAACTGCAATTGCTGAAGGATTAGCTCAAAGAATAGTTAACAAAGAAGTACCACTATCTTTGCAGAATAAAAAAGTAGTAACACTTGATATGAGTGCTTTAATTGCAGGTGCAAAATACAGAGGTGAGTTTGAAGATAGATTAAAAGCTGTTATTGATGAAGTGAAAAAAGCTGGAAATATTATTCTATTTATCGATGAAATTCACACTATCATTGGAGCAGGAGCTAGTGAAGGTAGTATGGATGCAGCTAATATTTTAAAACCATCATTAGCTAGGGGTGAATTACACACTATTGGTGCAACAACACTTAAAGAGTATAGAAAGTATTTTGAAAAAGATGCTGCTATGCAAAGAAGATTCCAACCAGTAAATGTAGATGAGCCAAGTGTAAATGAAGCCTTACAAATACTAAGAGGTATTAAAGAGAGACTAGAAACTCACCACAATGTTACTATAAACGATAGTGCCTTGGTAAGTGCAGCAAAACTATCTGATAGATATATATCAGATAGATTTTTACCAGATAAAGCAATTGACCTTATAGATGAAGCAGCAGCTGAACTTAAAATGCAAATAGAATCAGAGCCAATCATTTTATCTACTATAAAAAGAGAGATTCAAACACTTAATGTAGAAAAAGAAGCATTAAAGATGGAAAAATCAAAAAAGAATGATGCAAGATTAGGTGAGATTGAAAAAGAATTAGCAAATAAAAACGAAGAGAAGCAAAACTTAGAAGCTAGATTTGAAAATGAAAAAGAGACATTTAATGCAGAAAGTTCTTTAAAAGCAAAAATTGATGAACTTAAAAATAAAGCAGAACGTGCAAAAAGAGAATCTAAATTTGAAGAAGCAGCTTCAATTGAGTATGGTGAAATTCCTCAATTACAAGAAAAGATTAAAGAGAATCAAGAAAAATGGAATCAAATGCAAGAGCAAGGGACACTTTTAAGAAATAGTGTTGATGAAGAAGCGATTGCAAGTATAGTTTCTAGATGGACAGGAATTCCAGTAACTAAAATGATGGATAGTGAAAAACAAAAGGTTTTAAAAGTAGAGGAAGTTTTAAAGCAAGATGTAATAGGACAAGATGAAGCACTAAAAGCAATTTCTAGAGCTATAAAAAGAAATAAAGCAGGACTTAGTGATGAGAGTAGACCAGTTGGTTCATTTATGTTTTTAGGGCCAACAGGAGTTGGTAAAACAGAGAGTGCTAAAACACTTGCAAGGTTTTTATTTGATGATGAGAAAGCTTTAATTAGATTTGATATGAGTGAATATATGGAGAAACATGCAGTTAGTAGACTTATTGGAGCAGCTCCTGGGTATGTTGGATATGAAGAGGGTGGTCAATTAACTGAAGCAGTTAGGAGAAAACCATATAGTGTAATACTATTTGATGAGATTGAAAAAGCACATCCTGATGTATTTAATATTTTATTACAAGTATTAGATGATGGAAGATTAACTGATAATAAAGGTGTGACAATTGATTTTAAAAATACAATTATTATCTTAACTTCAAATATTGGTAGTGCTAAGATTATTGAAATATCTGATAAGGAAGAAAGAAGAAAATCAGTACTAGATGATTTAAAAGCTTATTTTAGACCAGAGTTTTTAAATAGACTTGACGATATTGTTATCTTTGAACAATTAGGACTGGAGGCAATTACAAACATAGTTGATATTTTATTTGCTTCAATTAAGAAAAAAGTTGGAAGTAAAGATATAGAAATAATCTTAACTTCAAGTGCAAAAGAGTTTATCGCAAAAGTTGGATTTGATCCTGTTTATGGGGCAAGACCACTTAAAAGAGCAATTTATGAAATAGTTGAAGACAAACTTGCAGATTTAATCTTAGAAGATAAAATAGGTGAGGGAAGTAAAGTTGAATTTGATGTACTTAATGATGAGGTAATTGTTAACTTATCTTAAAAAAGTTATTTATTGCATTTTGGTCTCTTTTAATATATAATTAGTTAATTATTAGTTAAAGAGACCAAATGCAAAAAAAAGAAAAAGAAATAATAAATATAATTAAATACGTCCCTTCTATTTTTGTTATATTTATTTCAGCTTTAGTGACTTTTTATTTATATAATCAAAACCAAATAAATCTCAAAAATGAAACAGAAAAACTTGAATCAAACTACATTCAATTAAATAAAGAACAAATACAATATCAAGTAAAAAGAATAAAAGAGCAAGTAGAATATGAAAAAACAATAGCACTAAATGATTTGAAAGAAACTTTAAAACTGCAAATTGATAACTCTTACAAGATTCTAAGTAACATTTATGAAGAGCATAAAGATTTACCAAAAGAAAAGATGTTTTCAAAAATAAAAAAAATATTGAAAAATATTAGATTCAATGATAATAGAAGTTATATTTTTATTTATACTTTAGATGGCACAAATATATTTCATCCAGAAAAAAAATATCTAGAAAATAAAAACCTTTGGAATGCAAAAGATGAAAAAGGGACTGCCTTTATGCAAGAGATGAATAAAATATTAACTCAAAAAGATGAAACTTTTTATTCTTGGTATTGGAAAAAAGATGATAACTCAAGTAAAGCATTTGAAAAAATCGGTTATTTTAAAAAGTTTGAGCCTTTAAATATCTTTATTGGTGCAGGGGAATATGTTGATGATTTCGAATCCAAACTAAAAAATAGACTTATAAAAAGTATTTCAGATTTTAAATTTGATAAAAATGGTTATATATTTATTATTAATTATGATGGAGTTTATTTAGGTTACTATGATAAAAGTTTTATAGGAAAAACTGTCTATCAAAAAAGTTTTAACCCTGATATTTATAAAACATTTGAACTTATGAAAACTGCAGCAAGAAAAGGTGATTTTTTATCTTACTATCACACTATAAAACCTGATAAAGAAGATCATGAAAGAAATATCTATAAATATAGTTATGTAGATAATATCAAAGATTGGGATTGGATTATTGGAACAGGTTTTTATATGGATGATTTTTATGAAAATTTAGAAAAGAAAAAATTAGAATTAAATAGTTCAAATAATAGTAGTATCAAAAAAATCTTACTTGTGAGTTTTATTATGACTCTTTTTATTTTAGTAATATTCATTAATATTTCAAACATACTAGAGAGTAAATTCCAAAAGTATCAAGCAGATATACAAAAGCAAATAAAAGATAATATTAAAAAAGACAATATCATGGCTCATCAATCAAAAATGGCAGCTATGGGAGAAATGATAGGAAATATTGCCCACCAGTGGAGACAGCCATTATCAACTATATCAACTATAGTTACAGGAATGAAGATGCAAAAAGAGTTAGGTGTTTTGACACAAGAAGATGAAATAGAGTCTTTAACTCTTGTGAACAAGCATGTACAATACCTTTCAACTACTATCGATGATTTTAGGGACTTTTTTAAACCACAAAAAATTGCTAAAAAATTTGATATTCAATCAGCATTTGATAAAGCAATTGGTTTAGTAAAAGTTCAATTTAATTCTAAGAGTATTGAAATATTTAAAGATATAGAACATGTTGAATTAAACAGTTTAGAAAATGAATTAATTCAAGTTTTAATAAACATATTAAATAATGCAAGAGACGAATTAGTAAAAAAACAAACCAATAGATATATTTTTGTTAATGTAAAAAAGTGTAATAAGAATTTAGAAATTTTTATTAAAGATAATGCAGGTGGAATACCGAACGAAGTTTTAACAAGTATTTTTGAACCATACTTCACTACAAAATCTACTCAAAATGGTACAGGAATTGGTTTATTTATGAGTGAAGAAATTGTAAAAAAACATTTAAAAGGTAATATTTTTGTATCAAATGATAGCTTTAATTATGATGGAAAAAACTATCATGGAGCAGTTTTTAAGATAATTTTGCCATTAAATATCTAATTTAGTTCATATATAAAGAAACATTAAGCTCAAATTAATTATAATCCACGACTTAATTAGTGAAATAGAGGAAAACCTAAGATGAAAAGAACATATCAACCACATAACACTCCGAGAAAAAGAACTCACGGATTTAGACTAAGAATGTCTACTAAAAACGGTAGAAGAGTTATTAAAGCAAGAAGAGCCAAAGGTAGAAAAAGATTAGCTGTTTAAGCAAAAATCACCGATTAAATTCTTCAAGAGACTTTAACAAACTATATAAAAGCGGCAAAAAATGGCACACAAGCTCTTTTGTCGCTTTTTTTAATTCTCAACAAACAATAAAAGCTGGATTTGTAACTTCTAAAAAGATTGGAAATGCAGTTGAACGAAATAAAGCTAGACGTAGAATGAGAGCTTTATTTAATACTTACGAAAATAAAATATTATCAGGTAACTATATCTTTGTAGCAAAAAATGAAATCAATAATAATGATTTTAAAAAATTAAAAAAAGATTTTGATTTTGCATTTAAAAGATTAGAGTTATTAAAATGAAAGCAATCTTCAAATTTTTAATTAGATTTTATCAAAGATATTTAAGTGTAATATCCTTTGGATCATGTAGATATTACCCAACTTGTTCACAATATGCACTATGGCAGTTGGATAATAATACTTTTTTTAAGGCGATTTATTTTACAATATCACGCATATTAAAATGTAATCAACTTTTTGATGGTGGATTTGATTACCCAATAGTAAAGTTGAAAAGAAATCCAAATATACATTTTGAAAAAATCAAAATAAAATATTGGTATATTCCATTAGAAAATGGCAAGTA
>CAXHZO010000021.1:0-39064 GCA_964022095.1 uncultured Arcobacteraceae bacterium | reverse complement strand
AGTAGCAAATGATGGAACAGAAAATAGTAATACAGGAACAGTAAGTGTAACAGTAACTGGAAGTAATGATGCACCAGTAATAGCAAATACAACAGCAACACTGTCAAGCTTAAGTGAAGATGACTTCTTAACACTATCAGGAATGGAAAATGCATACTATGTAGTAAGTGAAGCAGATGTATACGCAGCATTAGGTGTAAGTGATGTAGATGTAAATGATGGATTAAGTATTTCATTAATAACAGATAGCTCAAACTTTGTGTTAAATGGAACAGATGTAACAAGTAATGTAAATGGAGTAATTCAATTAACACAAACAGATATTACAAACTTTGGATTAACAAATGTAAATGTAGGTGACTTCTTTATCTATAGCACAGAGTTTGACTCAATGAGCTCAACAGATAATACAGAAGTAAGCTTCCAAGTAGTAGCAAATGATGGAACAGAAAATAGTAATACAGGAACAGTAAGTGTAACAGTAACAGGCGCGGATGAATCAATTTCTGGAACAAGTATTGATGGTTATATCTCAGGTATGACAGTATTTGCAGATACAGATAATGATGGAATTTTAGATTCAGGTGAAGCTAATACTTTAACTAACTATGCAGGTGAATATGGTTTAGAACCTAGTGCGAGTGGTACAATTATTGGTGAGGGAGGTATTGATATCTCAACAGGACTTGATTTTGATGGACAATATAAAACTTTATCAAATGAATCTGTATTAAACCCAACAACAACACTTGTTGTAAATTTAATAGCTGAAGGTTTAACTCAAGCACAAGCAGAAACATTAATTCAAAATGTACTTAATGTACCTTCTTCAATAGATCTTCTTTCAGATCCAATTGAATCATCTTTAAATACAACAAATCAAACTGAAATAGATGCGTATATTCAATTACAAACTATGAATATAATGATTGAAAATGCAGTTTCTCAAATAGCAGCTGCGGCTGTAAGTGCAGGATATGCAACTAAAAAAGAAGCTTATATTGCTGCATCTGAAGAGTTTGCAAAACTACTAATTACAAATAGCTCAACAATGTCATCTATTGATGATATTTTAGAAGACTTAATTAACAACACATTTACTAATATTGATAGTAGTCATACAGCAGTAGATTTCTTAGGTACTACTGGAGTGGCATCGTTAGTTAATATTATTTCAAATACAAACTCTGCAATATCTCAAGCTACTAATAATAGTTCAAGTACACTTGAATCTTTAGAAGATTTAGTAAAAGTACAAGTTGTTACAAGAGAGATTGAAGAAAAAATTGAGACAGTTGAAGAACAACTAAGTACAATTAGTACTAATTATTCTACACAAGTTATTTTAGATGATTCAGCAGATTCTGAAGTAGGTGCAATTACAAAAGAAGAAGCTCTTATCTATTCTTTAGACCCAACAACAGTAAGTGTAACAGCGACAATAAGTGGAATAAATAGTATAAGTTCATTAGTAGATATAAATACACAAGAAGTAGTAGATGCAGTAAATGAAATAAAACCAGTATTCTTAGATTATGTAACTACAGGTAATATAATGGGATTATTAACTTTAAGTGAAGATACAATAGAAACTTCAAAAGAAGTATATGCTGATCTAAGAGATTTCTATAACGCTAATCCAAATGCATTAGGTGGAATAGTATTAATCAAAGACTTCGTAGTAGCAAATAAAACATCAATAGTAAATAACTCAAGTTTAATAGCATCAGATATAGAGTTACTACAAACACTAGCAACAGAACAAAACTTAAATGATTTAATAGAACTGTATAACTTAACAAGTCAATTTATGGATAATACAACAGGATTAAAAGATTTAGTAAAAACAATAACAGCAGATAATAATATAGAAATATCAGAACTAATGTCACTAGATCCAAATTTATTAATGCAAGCAGAACCAATAAGATTACAAATTCAAACATTACTAACAAATAATCCAAGCTTAATAAACTATATGGACTTTGCATCTGTAATGAATAAACTACAAGAAATCATAACAGTAGATGAAGCCTTAGGTGAAGTATCAATAGAAGTAAATGTAGACTCAACAATAGCAGAAGATATAGTAAGTATCGATGAGAATACAGGAGAATATACAATCTTATCAACATACCTAGATGCATTTACTGGATTAACAGATATAGAAGTAGAGTTCGATTATACAACTACTGATAGTTCTGGGTTATTCCTTGGTAGATCTACTGAAGTATTTAATACAACAGGAGAAAGTGCACCATATTCTGGTATTGTAAGTTTTGAATCACCAATATTATTCTCTTTAGACCCAACAACAGTAAGTGTAACAGCGACAATAAGTGGAATAAATAGTATAAGTTCATTAGTAGATATAAATACACAAGAAGTAGTAGATGCAGTAAATGAAATAAAACCAGTATTCTTAGATTATGTAACTACAGGTAATATAATGGGATTATTAACTTTAAGTGAAGATACAATAGAAACTTCAAAAGAAGTATATGCTGATCTAAGAGATTTCTATAACGCTAATCCAAATGCATTAGGTGGAATAGTATTAATCAAAGACTTCGTAGTAGCAAATAAAACATCAATAGTAAATAACTCAAGTTTAATAGCATCAGATATAGAGTTACTACAAACACTAGCAACAGAACAAAACTTAAATGATTTAATAGAACTGTATAACTTAACAAGTCAATTTATGGATAATACAACAGGATTAAAAGATTTAGTAAAAACAATAACAGCAGATAATAATATAGAAATATCAGAACTAATGTCACTAGATCCAAATTTATTAATGCAAGCAGAACCAATAAGATTACAAATTCAAACATTACTAACAAATAATCCAAGCTTAATAAACTATATGGACTTTGCATCTGTAATGAATAAACTACAAGAAATCATAACAGTAGATGAAGCCTTAGGTGAAGTATCAATAGAAGTAAATGTAGACTCAACAATAGCAGAAGATATAGTAAGTATCGATGAGAATACAGGAGAATATACAATATTATCAACATACCTAGATGCATTTACTGGATTAACGGATATTGAAGTAGAGTTCGATTATACAACTACTGATAGCTCTGGGTTATTCCTTGGTAGATCTACTGAAACGTATGTTATTGATAGTAGTGATGAGAGTGAAGCTATTTCATTAGATGATGAAGGTAATTTATTCTTTAATACTCAAGATATAGATTTAGCAAGTATTTTAGATAATACTGCATCAAGTTTTGATTTATCTGATATTGATTCTTTAGATTTATCTTCAAGTGAGCATATTTTATCTAATCTTACAATAGAAGATTTCCAAGCTATGGTATCAGAAGACTCAGCTAATATACTAAGTATTAAAGGTGAAGACAATGATACTATCAAACTAGATTTATCAACTTGGTCAAAAGACACAAATGACACAGATTTAAACAATTCAGTTGATTTAAGTGATGATTCTTATATTGCATATACAGCAGTAGGAACTGATAATCAAGTATTGACTTTACTAATTGATAAAGATATAGTAGTCGAGAATATATAATATATCAAGGAATAAATTTCCTTGTATATAGGAGGTTTAATTGTTAAAAAAATTAATCAATAGTTTTAAAAAGAAACAAGAACTAAATTCATTAAAATATTACTACACAACTGATTTACACTCTCATCTAATCCCAGGAATAGATGATGGTGTAAAAACACTAGAAGAGAGTATCTCAATCATATCAAATCTAAAAAAACTAGGATATGAAAAACTAATTACTACTCCACATATTATGAGCCATAGATATCCAAATACAAAAGATATTATTCTCAAAGGATTAGAAGAAGTTCAAAATGAACTTCATAAACAAAATATATCAATAGAAATACAAGCAGCCGCTGAGTATTATTTTGATGAACATTTTATAAATCTAATAAAAAATAAAGATCTAATGACTTTTGGGGATAACTATGTATTATTTGAACTTTCATATACTTCAAATCCATTTGGATTAGAGCAAGTGGTATTTGAACTTTTAAATAGTGGATATAAACCTATTTTAGCTCATCCTGAAAGATATACTTATTACTCATCAAGCTATGAAAAATATCATAATCTAAAAGAGCAGGGCTTATTATTTCAGTTAAATCTAAACTCTTTAAATCAGTTTTATGGTAAAAAACCAAAGGGCGCAGCACAGTTTTTAGTAGATAACTCTTTGATAGATTTTGTAGGTAGTGATATTCACTCAATGAAATATTTTAATTCTTTAGAAAGTTATATAAACAACACAGGATTAGAAGAAGTATTTAAGAAGAATCAAATAAGAAATAATCTTATTTGATTCTTAGTGTATTATCTGTTTTTGTAGTATTTGCCATTTCCATAACCATAGCCATAGCTTACACCATAACCATAACCATATTTATCACCAATCTCAACACCATTTAAAATCATTCCAATATGATTGTGAGAGTGCTCTTTTGCAAGTCTATCAAGGTTTTTAATAAACTCTTTTCTTGTATAGTTAGCTCTAACAACAGTAAATGTAATATCAGAGAAGTTCATTAATATAAGTGCATCAGTTACTAATCCTACAGGAGGAGTATCAATGATAATATAATCATAAACTTTTTTCAACTCTTCTAACATATTCTTAAGCTCATCAGTTAATATTAACTCAGAAGGATTAGGAGGTAAAGGACCAGTAGTTATAACATTTACTAAGCTATTTTCAGTTTTTTTGATAACTTCTTCTAGCTTATTTTGACCAGTTAAAAAGTTACTAATACCTATATTGTTTGGTATATCAAACTCTTTATGGATACTTGCTTTTCTTAAGTCTAAATCTAAAATAATCACTTTCTTATTTGTTTGACTAATAATCTTAGAAAGCTTAGCAGCAATAGTTGTTTTACCTTCACCAGAAACAGATGATGTAATACTTATAATTCTACTTGATTCATTTTGTGGTAAGAACTGAAGATTTGTTCTAATAGACCTAAAGGCCTCATCAAATATATTATCAGTTTTTTTATTTTTATTAAAAGGCACAACTCCATAAATTGGTATTTCACTATATTTTTCTATTTCATCTGTATTTTTAATTGTATTATTGAAAAACTCTCTTAAAAATGCATATGCAAGTCCAAATATCACACCTAAGATTATTCCTACAAGTACTATTAAAACTCTTTTTGGTTTAACAGCTTGGCTGAAGTTTATTGCTTCATCTAAGATTCTAGCATTTGAAATAGTAGAAGATTTTAAAATAGCCGTTTCAGCTCTTTTTTCTAGTAAAAATGAGTATACTTTTTCATTAACATTAAAGTGTCTCGAAAGTCTAGTTAATTCTCTTTCTTGTTTAGGAAGAGTCTCTATAGATTTTTTATATTTGTATACTAAGTTATTTAAAGATTTTTTTCTTTGATTAATTTGATTTAAATTACTTTTTAAAGAAGCAATAATCTGTCGTCTAAGAGATGCAATAGTTTTAGTTAGTTTTTCAACATCAGGATGTAACTCAGTATAGTCAATAAGAAGAGATTCTTTTTGAGTTGCCATTTCATGAAGATTTTTTATCAGATTTGCAAGTGCAGGATCTGCAAAATTTACTGAACCAACTGTAAGACCAGATAAGTTTTGGTTTTTACTAATAAATTGATATAAATTACTTAATATATTTTCTTCTATTCCTAGTTCTTGAAGCTTTGATTCATATTCTACTAGTTTTTCAGAAATTGTATTTGCTTTATCAGATAAGCTTATTACATCATTTGTCTCTTTATATGTTTCTAAACTTGTTTCAGATTTTTTTAGTCTTTTATTAATCTCATCTAATTGAGCATCTATAAAAGCCAAAGATAAGTTTGCAACTTCACTTTTTCTTTGTACTTCTTGTTCTAAGTAAGCTTTAAATAAACTATTTAATAAATCTTTAGCTCTTAAAGAAACACTATCTAAAATAGAAACTCTAACTATAGATGCTAGTTCTGAAACTTGGCCTACAGAAAGACCATTAAAATAAACATTAGATTGAGCAGCTGGATGTACAAAAGAGAAACTATACTCTTCATTTTCTAGTGTTGTTAATTTTTTGATATTTAAACTGAACCACTCATTTGATATATCTTCACCATATTTATGAACCTCATTATATGTAATAAGTTCTTCTTTATTATATGGCTTTATTCCTGTCATAGCAAATAAACCTCTTTTAGAGTATTTAGAAATAGGTCTTATTTCTAATCTAAAAGAATCTGCATCGATAGGAGTCAAGAAAAATTTTTTCCCATAAATTGGATTTTCTATTATTTTATCTACTACTACAAAAGGTGAGTTTAAATAAAACTCATGAGTTCTATGATTTTTTACTGTAAAGTATCTAGTCCCAAGATTTAAAAATTTTGTAGCTTTTGTTTGAAGAGATTTTGATTTAAAAATCTCTATTTGATTTTCTACATTTACACTACCACCACTAAATGCTTTTTTTAAGGCATCATCAGAGTTCCATCCATTTGATTCTTCTTGTAGCTCTATTGTTGCATAAGAAGAGTAGATACTTGGTTTTGTATATGCATAATACGCAAACCCAAAAGCAAATATTATCGCAAAAAGTGCGATAATATATTTATATTTTAAAACAGTTTTAAATAAATCCTTTAAATCTATTTCATCATTGTGTATTTTGTTTGTGTCCATTAGTCGCCACCATTTAAGATATTAACTCTTTTTTCGAATGGATTAAGAATACTTGTTAACATATTCCAAAATGGACTGATTTCATCAAAGGCTTTATTTATACCTTTAAGTGCTCTTGGTTGTACATATATAATATCATTAGGTCTTAAATGTAAACTAGATTCATTTAATGCAGTTACATCAGTGATATCTATAGTTCTTACATCAGGATTTCGCAGATCCCCTCTAATGATTTTGATATTATTTCTCTCAGCCAAGTCTGTTAAGTCTCCACTTTGAGCTATAGCTTCTATTAGGTTCAATGTTCCATTTGTAACTGTTACTACACCTGGCTTTTTAACTTCACCAATCACAGTAACTCTTTGATTTTTGATTTCTGTTATTACATAAGGATTTCTTATATATTTTTTGTATAGTGATATTAGTTTCTCAGAAACTTCATCTTCTGTTAATCCAACAACTTCCACACTTCCAAGAAGTGGTAGTCTTACCGTTCCTTGTTGTGTTACTAAAATACCAATTTCATCATCAGAGTTTGTGATACTACTGTCTGATCTTGTAGTTAGCATTGAAGACATCTGTTGAGAACCTTTTCCTGACTGTACATAAACAGTGATAGATAATCTATCATTTGCTTGAACCTTGTATTCAAACTTTACATCTTTTAAGTACTGTGTATCTGTAATCACAGTAGCTTTTTCTTCCTCAACTTTTTCTGCTTGGAAAAGCTTGTAGTCTTTTAATGAACACCCACTTAGTAAAAATATACTAAATAATAAAAAAGTGTTTAATACTATCTTTCGCATCTGCTCCCTTTTTTAAATATAATTGCTTATAATAACATAGTATGTTATAAAACATCAAATATAATATGCATAAAAATTACAATTTGATTACAAAATAATGAAAATAATCTTTTGTATAATTTTTAAACTCTTTCTAAGGTAAAATTGTAATAAATTAAGTTATAATACAATAATACAAATTTATGGAGCGAACACATGGATAAAAAAACACAATCAAGAAGAGAATTTCTTAAAAAGGCTGCATATACAGTTCCAACTGTTATTGCATTAGGACAAATTACAAATCCTTCAAAAGCAGCTGCTGGAAGTTTTGTAGGTGGTGGATCTGAAACACCAAACGATGGTACTACAAATCCTAACACAGGTAACGATAGAGGCGATGCATATAATCTTTTCGGAAAATAGATGTACGCCTACGGCTATAATTTAGTCTATACAGATGAGCTAAAAAAAGCTAAAAAAAACACATATCAAATCAAAAGAGATGATTCTTTTGATTTTGATACTACACAGATACTTTATCTAAACAACAACCAATACAGAAAAGTCTCAATCACTAGTGATAAATCTTTTGATAATCTTCAAAAAAATCAAAAAATATTTTTTGATGTACAAGATGTAGTTACATTTTGGGCAAATATTTCAAGTGATATTATATATTATAAACTACATAAAAATGGTACTCATGAGTTAGTGAACTATTGGCTTACTCATACTTTTTTACCTATTTTATTAACTATTGAAAACAAGTACTATTATATACATGGTGGAGCTGTTAATATAGAAGATAAAGCAGTGTTATTTATAGCAAACTCTTTTGGTGGAAAATCCACACTCACAGATTTTTTTATCAAAAAAAATCATACTATGATATCAGATGATAAAGTAGCTACATACTTAGATGAAGACAAAGTCATAGCTGTACCTTCATATCCATATCATAGACCATACAGAAAAGTAGAAGATCTAGGTCTTTATACGCAAAATTTCCAAGAAAGAACAAGTGAAATAAACAGTATTTATAATCTAATAAAATCACCTCAAAATAGTGAAATAAACATATCAGAAATCAAAGGTATAGAAAAATTTACTGCCCTAAGATATGCTACAGATATAGACCTAAGAGTAAATACTCAGTCAAGATTTGATAAACTATCAACAATAGCAAACAAACTAAAAGTATATAATATAATTATTCCATGGGATAAAAATAGATTAGAAGAAGTATACAAATCAATAATATCACATCAAAAGGAAACAAAATGAATTACACAATACCAAGTACAGTATTTATCCAAGAGGTAGATGATGAAGTGATCATTTTAGATACAAATACACAAGAGTATTTTTCTATAAATGAAGTAGGAAAAGATATCTGGGAACACATCTCAAAAAATACACCAAAAGATAAACTTATAGAAGAGTTATCTACTAAGTACGAAGTACCAAAAGAACAGTTAGAAGTAGATATTCAAAATTTTTGCGAAGCCTTGGAGCAAAAAGGGTTAATCAAAAAAGATTAACTCCTCTTAAAATCATCGCTAACCCTAACAATGTCATCCTCACCAGTATACTCACCAACTTGAGCTTCTATTAAAACAACTGGAATTTTTCCTTCATTCTCTAACCTATGAAGCTCTCCCATTTTTATATATGTTGATTCATTTGGTCTTATATACTGTTTTTTATCACCTACTGTTACTGTTGCAGTTCCGCTTACTACTATCCAGTGTTCATTTCTATGATAATGCTTTTGTAAACTCAGTCTCTTCCCTGGTTTTACTTCTATTCTTTTTATCTTATATCCTACAGAGTCTTCAAGCACTGTATATGTTCCCCAAGGTCTATGTCCAGTTAAGTGTATATTATGTAGTTCAGAATTCTTTCTAACTTCTGCTACTACTTTTTTAACTTTTTGTGAACTTCCTTTTTTAGATATTAATAGTGCATCTCCTGTATCTACTATTATCATATCTTCTACATCTACAGTTGCAATTTTTCTTTGATTTCCATAAATAAGATTATTCTTACTATCTATTGATACATGATTAGGATTTACTGTATTACCATTTTTATCTTGTGGTAACTCTTCATATAGTGCATCAAAGCTTCCAACATCACTCCATGCTATATCACTAGGTACTACTTTTACTATATTTGATTTTTCCATTACAGCATAATCAATACTATCTTCAGGAATACTCATCATATCATCATGTTTGATTCTAGTAATATCATCTTTTGAAGAGTTTTCTAAAGCTAATTTTGATGTATCAAATATTTCAGGAGAGTGTTTTTTTAGTTCATCTAAAAATACTCCTGCTTTAAACATAAACATACCAGAGTTCCAATAGTAATTTCCAGCTTCTAAATATGAAGTAGCAGTTTGCAAATCAGGTTTTTCATGGAAAGCTTTTACATCATATGTATTTACAGTTTCAATATAACCAAATCCAGTTTCAGCAAATGTAGGAGTAATACCAAATGTTACAAGATTATTATCATTTGCCATATCTTTAGCTTTTTCTAAAACCTTTGCATACTGTGTTTCATTTTTAATTAAGTGATCACTAGGAGTAACAAGAACTATTTCATCATAATCTAATTGCATACAAGCTAAGGCAATAGCAGGAGCAGTATTTCTTCCTACTGGTTCTAAAAGGTATTTATTATTAGTTTTATTAAGCTCTTCAAGTTGATCAAGAGCTAAGAAGTATTGTTCAGCATTTGAAACAATAAATTGACTATCACAAACACTTGAGTTTCTTTGAACAGTTAGTTGGAATAAAGATTTTTCATTGAACAATTTTACAAATTGTTTTGGTATAAGTGTTCTACTTATTGGCCATAGTCTTATACCACTTCCTCCGCATAGTATTATATTAGTGATTGAATTACTCCTTGTTGATATATGATTTTTTTTATAATAAAAAAAATTTAAAAGTTTTAATAATAGTTTAATAATAAAATCTTACATTTTTAGTATAATATTATATAAAAGATTAAACAAAATTTACTTAAATGGTCAATTATGAATAATAAAAAGGGGTTACTAAATAGTGATAACTAATTCAAATATATTACTTATTATAGAGTGTAGCAAAGAAATCAAAGACTTAAATACTATAAAGAATCTTATAAAAGAGATAAAAGACTGGGATAATTTTATATATATAGCGATGTGTCATGGATTATTTCCTTTAGTATATAAGACTCTTAAAGATTATGATATTTTAGTACCAAGTGATAAGCTAAATATAATGAAACTAAAAAAACTACAAATCCTCAAGCAAAATATGTTAATGACAGCAGAATTAGTAAAAATCACAAAACTATTAGAAGAAAACAATATAGAAGTGATATCTTTTAAAGGTCCTACTTTGTCACAGTTGGCTTACGGAGACATAGTTTCTAGGCAGTATAGTGATTTGGATTTATTAGTTAAAGACAGTAACGTTTATGAGGTAGTAAAAGTTTTAAATTTAAATAAATATAAAGTAGACTTGGATTTAGCAATATTAAAAAATGAAGCATTATTGGAAGTAGGAAGTGACTGTAGTTTATTTACTAATAATAATATTCACATAGAATTACATTGGAAATTATTTAGAAAATTGATAAATGATAATTTTGATCAATATAGTATATGGGAAAATATTTCGAATATAAATTTAAATTCTCAAAATATTAAGACACTAGATATTAATTTATATTTATTATATTTATGTGTTCATGGTTCAAAGCATTTATGGGAAAGAGTAGAGTGGATTACAGATGTAGATAGGATTATAAATAAATATAAAATCAATTGGGAAGATTTATTAAAGTTATCTAAAAAATTAAAAGTAAGAAATATGTTTTTATTAGGTTTACTTATTAGTAATAGTTTATATAAAACAAAATTAGATCAACTAATACATAATGAAATAAAAATGTACCAAAATTTCGATATAGTTTTAAATGATATTTTCAAAAGTATAAATAATGAGCATTTTTATGAAAGTAAAATAAAAATACAAAAGAAGCAAATTTTAAAAAAGTTTTTATCAATATCAAAACTTCAAGACTCAAAATTTGATAGTGTGAAGTATTTTTTATCATCAATTTTCAAGCCAACACATTATGATATATATTTTATTAATCTATCGAAAAAAACTAATATCTTATATTATATAATTAGACCATTAAGATTATTTATATCAATATTTAAGTAAATAAATGAAAGTTATATCAATTTTACTTGTTACTGTTTCATTATTGTTTTCTAACTATAGTCAAAATGTAACAATTATTGTAGATCCAAATGCAGATTTTATAAAAAAATTTGCTGCCAATGAATTAAAGAAACATTTAGAATTAGTATTAGATAAAAAAGTTCTAATATCATCATTGAAAACAGATGGTAAATATGTATTTTATATTGGTAAAACTCCAAAAAAAAACTTTAAAATAGATTCAATGTCTAACTATTTAATAGAAGATAATAAGGTATATTTATATGGTATTGATGAAATTATGAAGAAAAAAAATACTGAGTTAGAAACTGTATTATTTATGAGAAATAAAGTAGGAACACTTTTTTCTGTATATGATTTTTTATATAATGAATTAGGAATTAGATGGGTTAAACCAAAAGATGAGGGGATAATATATAAGAAAATAAAAAATTTAAAATTAATTAATAAATCTTTTTCTTGGAATTCAAATTACAATTTTACTGTATTTAGAAATGATATATGGAGATATAATAAACTTGTAAAGAAACTACAGATGAATAAATATACTCCAAAAGAGCTAATCTATTCTAAATCAGATGTAATAAAATATATGCAGGATGATTTACTCTGGAAGAGAAGAATGAAATTACATATTTCTTCAAAGCCCTCTTATGGTCATGCTTTCAGAAAGTTCTGGAATAAATATGGGGAAAAAAAACCTGAATGGTTTTCTTTATCAGAAAGCAATAAAAGAGGAGTTGAAGGATTCCCTTTATTAGATGCAAGTAGACAGAAATTTTGTATATCAAATGAAAATCTTCAAAATCAAATTGTAGAAAATTGGAGAAAAGTATATACCCAATATAATAGGAATATTTATAATGCAACCATAAATGATTCTCGAGGATATTGTACTTGTGAATTCTGTCGATTACATGATTCAGAAGATGATAGGTATAAAGATTTTCAAAAAAAATCTAAAACGGATAGATATATATTTTTTTGGAATAGGTTATTAGAAAAATCAAAGAAATTTAATCCTGATTCAAAATTAATAGCTTATGCATATAGTGATTATAGGTATCCTCCTACAAAAAAAATCTTAAAAGATGATATTATCTTAGGCTTTGTTCCTAAATTTGGTGATTTACCAAAAGAAATAAAAAAAGATTTAGATGAATGGAAAAAAAAAGGTTTAAAAAAAGTTTTTATAAGACCGAATGATTTTAACGATGATATTGGATTGCCTATGGGGCATGAAAAATATATATATGATAGATTTAAGGTTTTTAATAATACAAATATATTAGGATTAGATTATGATAGTTCTTATAATTTTGATGATTGGAGTTTTTCTGGTATAACTAGATATATTTTAATTCAATCTTTTAATAATCCAAATAAATCATTTGAGGAACTTGAAAATGAGTATTATAAAATATTTGGTAGTTCAAAAGTTTATATTAAAAAATATTATAAATATTGGCGCAATAATTTTGAACAAAAAAGATTAAAATACATAAAGAGAGCAGCTGGCTTTAAAGGTAAGAGATTTTTATATAGAAACTTAAAAGATTTTTTTTCTATAAAAGATTTTGAAAAGACTAATGAATTTTTAATTAGTGCTTTAAAAAATGTAAAGAGTACTAAAATAAAGAAATTAATAGAAGATATAATTATAAGTAATAATCATGCAAAATTAATATTTGAAGTTTATAGTCAAAAAACAAATATAGATGTGTTATTAGCATATAGAATAAAAAATAAAAAGAATCTTTCTTTGTGCTGGCCACAAGTATTTATCACAGAAGAAAGATTCAATAGGAGTTTATATAAAAGAATTTACTTAAAATTGTTTAATTAAATTCATATCTTATCATAGCTCTAAGACCATCTTCTAAACTATAGGCTTCTTTAAATCCACTTTCAAATAGATGCTTTGTAGAAACTGTAGTTTCAGCTGCAAACTTTTGAACTCTTACTTTACTTACAGGGAATTTTTTGCCTGTGATACTTGATAAAATATCAAGCATTGTACCACCTATTATTCCAACACAATATGGAATTTTTGGAAAAGGTTTTTCTATAGATAATTCATCTCTTACTATTTCTACTATTTCTTTAGTACTAAGATCCCCTTTTCCTGCAAAGTTAAATATATCTAATGTTTTTTCTGAAGATTTTAGTTCACATAAAAACTTAGCAATATTTCCTACATATCCCATAGACTTTTTATTTAGTCCATCTCCTATCATTGCAAACTTTCCTGTAGAAATTTGATTTATCAGATTATAAACATTCCCTCTATTGTTTTCTCCAAATACAACAGCTGGTCTTACTATTTGAAGATTGTTATTTTCATTTTCTTTTTGCCAGGCTAAAAAGATTTTTTCAGCTTCATATTTTGTTCTACCATATTCATTGAAAGGTTTTGCTTCCATATCTTCTGTCGGAGTACCTCTGTTTAATCCATAGATTGCTACAGAACTAGTGAATATAATTTTAGAGATATTATTTACTTTTGCAGCTTGGACAACATTATCTGCACCACCTATATTTACATCTGCATATAGTGATTGAGGAGTTACATTATCAGCATGTTCTGCTGCTAAGTTATAGATAACTTCTACTCCTTCACAAGCTTTCGTTAATGAATCAACATTTCTAATATCATCTTGTATACATAATTCTGGATATTTTTCACTTTTAACTTTGTCATATATTATAATTTCGTGACTTTCTTCTTTGATTAACTCATCGATTAATCTTGTACCTATAAAACCACTTCCACCTGTAATTAATATTTTCATTAACTTTCCTTTATTATATTTATATATTTACTAAGAACAATATTTTCATCAAATTCTTTTACCATTTTTAATCTTGAATTTTTACTCATTGTAACTTTATCTTCTTCCTTTAAATTAACATATCTCATCATTGATTTATGTAAACAATCTGAATTTTTTATTTCACATTTAAATCCATTATATCCTTCATCAACTACTTCTTTACAACCTACATTATTTGTTGTTATTATTACTTTTGACATTGCTCCCGCTTCAAGTAATGATCTTGGAACACCTTCTCTGTAATAAGATGGCAATACTACACATGAAGAGTTATCTATAATTTCTGGCATTTTATCAGGAGATACAGTACCATAATATATTATATTTTCATTTTCTAAATATTTATCTAATTTATCTTTTTCTATATATTCACTTCTTTCTTCATGTTCCCCTACAATAAAAAATTTTGCATCAGGAGAAAAAGAAAGGGTCTTTTTTGCAGCTTCTAAATAATATTCAATACCTTTTTCTTTTAAGAGCCTTCCAACAAATAAAAAAGTATTATCAGTAGATATTGAACTTGTTTTATATTTATTTAAATCAACGCCAGAGCCAGGTATTCTTTCTGCTAGTTCTTTTTTTACTAACTTTCTATTTAAAAATAAATTCATATCATCAAAGTTTTGAAAAAATATTTTTC
This sequence comes from uncultured Arcobacteraceae bacterium, assembly GCA_964022095.1. GTDB lineage: Bacteria > Campylobacterota > Campylobacteria > Campylobacterales > Arcobacteraceae > Malaciobacter_A. The sequence goes on along the minus strand of CAXHZO010000021.1, from coordinate 23,855 downwards.
TCGAACTTTTTAATCCTATTTTATATAAAATTGAAATTAATTTTGCAAATAAAGATTCTTCATTTGAAAATGCTTTTCCTGCACCTGCAATATTATTAATAACTTTCACCGAAGTAAAAGCTGCTGCAATACCTCCAAAGATATTTGGTTTTATAGTATAATGAAGTGAAAATTCAGGATTATATTTCTTAAAAATCTTATAGATATCATATGATGTCTTTATCTCCTTTATGGGGTTCATACCATATTGAGACATATTAATATTTATATGTTTAATTCCTTGTTCTTTAAGTTTTTCAACATATTCGTCTTTAGGAGAAACAACAATTACTTGATACCCAAGTTCTTGTATTTTTTTAATTAAATTAATCCTAAATTTATACACATAAACTGTTGTATTATATAAAATAACTACATTTTTTTTCATTTTAAACCTTTTTTTTCATTTTAAACTTTTTAAAAAAACTTATTAAATTAAGTTCTATATAGTAATAAACTAATAACCCTGCTATTATTGAAAAAATAAGCATTGAAAAAATTAATATAATATCAAAAAAAATTTTTTCTGAATAAAAATTTTTTAGAATTATTATATTTGCAACAAGAATAAAAGGATGTACTAGATATAAGGAATAGGAACTATTTCCTAGTGGTAAAATATATTTTTTATACTTTGTAAAAAAGTTTTCTATTAGGATTATTCCATAAGTAAATAAAAAAGCTGGAATACCATAATAAATAGAACGGTATCTCATTGTGTTTTCATTTTGCAAAAGAAAATATAGTAGAATGAAACTTATTACTATAAAAAATATTGAGAGTTTTAGATTGTCTTTATCTTTACCGTATTTATAAAAAAGAAAATAAAGAAAAATACCAAAAACAAATTCTAGAATTAAATCTTTAGTAATAAAATTAAAATAAATATTTTCAGATTCAATAAATAAACCTAATAAAACTAAAGTTGTTATAATAATTAAAATATATTTTTTATTATTTAAAAATAAACTAAACATAAAAATAAAATAAAATAAAAACTCGTAACGTAAAGTCCAACCATTCTGTATTAAGTACTTACCTTCCGTAGGTAATAGGAAAAATGATTCAAATATTACAGTAGTTCCTCCTGATGAATTAACTTTATCAGGTAATACCATGAAAATTATAAGTGCGCATATAGTTAAAACCCAATATAAAGGAATAATTCTAATTACCCTGTTTATTATAAAATCTTTAGCCTTAACAGGTTTCCTATGTGTACTATACATCATGATATAACCAGAAATAATAAAAAATATATCAACCCCTATCTCACCAAATGTAAAAAAGCTTAAAACATCATTTCCATAAATTTTGTCTTTATATGTAATATGATGTAGTACTACTATTAAAGAAGCATAAGCTCTTAGAAATTGAATAGAAATTAACATATTATTTGCTCACTTTGTTAAATAGAGTATCTTTATATTTTTCAATAATAGAATTTTTAGAAAAATCATTTACACGATTTAAAGCTTGTACAGTAATTTGTTTTTGAAAAGTTGAATCTTCTAAAATTATATTAATTGCTTTTGCTATGATTTTAGGCTTTCCTTTTGGAACTAAAATGCCATTTTCACAAAGTTCTAAATCATCAACTAACTCTTTATTAACTTCACTTTTAGGTGATAAAATTTCTCTAGGCCCACTCTTACAATCTGTAGCAATAACAGATGTTTGACAAGCCATAGCTTCAGCTAGAACATTAGGAAAACCCTCCCCATCATCTGAACTTAATATAAAAACATCACTTTGTTTCATATATTTATAAGGGTTAGAAACTTTTCCTAAGAAATGAACTCTATTAGATAAGTTTAAAGATTCTGAAAGCTCAATTAAAGTTTCTTTTTTAGGACCATCTCCTAAAAGAATTAGTTCTACATTTTCATCAAGGTATTTTAGTGATTCAATTACATAGTCAGGTCTTTTAAATGAAGCAAACCTTCCAACATAAATTAAATATTTTTTATCTTCATTAAAATCAAAGTCATTTATTGATTCTTCAGTAAGAATTTTTATTTTTTCTAAATCATATGGATTATTAATAATAGTTGTATTCAAATTTCCATTAAAATATGTTTGTAAATCATATTCCATCCCTTTAGACTTACATATAACTTTATTTGAAAGAGGATAAAGCTTTTGTACTAAAAAAAGATTTACCTTACCTAATAAACCTTTTGATTTGTACATACTTACTTGACCAGCATTTACCATTTGAACTTCATGGGAAGAGCCAAGTTGTTTAGATAAAGCATTGATAAAGTTAGCCCTATATATATGACTTTGAACTAAATCTATATTATTCTCTTTAATATGTTTTTTTAATTTTTTTGCTAAAAGAGGCATACTAAGAAGTTTTCCTATAGAGTTTGTATTTCCATCACTATCTGACAAGTAAGTAACTTTTATATTTTTAGGAATTTTATAAAAAATATTATTTTCTAGACAAATTAATTCTATTTGTATATCAGTTTTTTCAAGTTCTGCTAAGATTATACTTAGAACACGTTCAGCTCCACCAGCAGTTAAAGAGTTTATTAAAAAGGCAATTTTCTTATTTTCCATTTTTTTGCTCCATACACCTTATGAAATGTTTTTCATAAATTTTTACAATTATTTCATTTGAAAACCTGTTAATAATTGAATCTTTAATAGCCTGTTCATCATATTTATTTAATTCAAATAAATTAATTGCATTTTCAAAAGCTTTGAAATTGTTATTTTCAATAAGTAAACCATTATCCTCTCGCACTATTTCTTCAGTACCACCTGGAGAGTTAAATGCTATTGTAGGTATTCCACAAAGGTTAGCCTCTGATACAACATTTGGAAAACCTTCATATCTAGATGACAGTAAAAAGATATCTGCTTGTTTCATAAAAGCATATGGATTAGACTGAAAACCAGCCATACTTACTCTATTATCTAAATTTAATTTTTTTGATTGTTCTTTTAGACTTTTTTCATCAGGTCCTTCACCTAAAATAGTTAAATGATATTTTTCATCAATTTGAGACATAATTGTTAAAAGATTATCAAAACCTTTTTGATGTTTTAACTTTCCCACTGCTAATAAATTAATTTTATCTTTTGGAAAATTAAACTCTATATTTTTATTAGACATCTCTTCTACTTTCTGAACATCAATAGGATTATTTATTACTGTAATCTTTTCACTTGATATTCCATAGTTTTCAACTAAATCATTTTTCATAAAGTTTGCTTGTGCAATAATTGAGTCAAAATTTGAATAGAATTTTTTATATAAAAAATCAAAAAATCTGGGATATTTTTCTAATTTATTTTTAACACTTACTGTATTTGATTCTCGACCAATAAAAACTGTTTTTTTTGATAAAAAAGGTTTTATAATTGAAATGATTAAATTTAAATACCCTAATGTTGAAAATGTAATATCAGGTTTCTTTTTATTTATAAGCTTAATAATTTTAAAAATAGAATATCTAGCTCTTTTCACTTGTAAATCTACTACTTCTATATCTGAAGGAATGTCTTCTAAATATTTGCCTTCTTTTTTAAGTAATGCTAGAGTTAAATTAAACTTATTTTTATCAATATATTTTAAAAGAATAGTAACAACTCTTTCTGCTCCACCACCTCTTAAAGATGGAATAATAAATAAAAGATTTATTTTATTCATAGTTTGGAACCAAACCTTTAGAACCATTATCTGATATTTTTTTAGCAGGTATCCCTCCAATTGATATATTTTTTTCAGTAAAACTTTTATTAACAACAGCATTTGCACCTATTGCTATATCATCTGCTATTTCAATGTTTCCAAATATTTTTGCACCAGGAGCAATATATACATTTTTACCAATTTTTGGTGCCCCTTCACCATATGCACCAATATTAACACATACATGAATTCTACAATTTTGTCCTAGTCTAGCTTTTGAGTTAATTACAATTGTTCCTCTGTGAGCTATAGAAACACCTTTTCCTAAAGTATTTAAAGGAATACTAAAATCAAGATTCATAGATTGTTTTATATAAAAAAAATAAATTATTTTGAAATAAATCTTCCATATAAAGCCATTTTTACAATTCTTTATATATTCTAGTTTTCTTAATAATACTAAAAATACCCAAATTGGTTCACCAAAGCCAAAGAAATGTAAAATATTTAATTTTTTATTTTTTTTATTATTAGCCATTTTGTCATGATATAAATAATCATAATAGTCTTCTTTATTTTTTATCATTTATTTTCCTTGATTTTAAATTTAATAGCATTATTATTGAAATTGAAGCAAGTATATAATAAGAATCTAGTGTATTATGTGTAAAGATTGAACGAAAAAGTATAAATATAATAAAAAGAAAGATTACATTTTTTATTTGTCCTTTAGCTTTCCAATATAATAAAAATAATAGTAGTGGGAGAATTATCATTCCAAATATACCATATTCAGCCCAATGAACAGCATATAAATTATGAGCTGATACATCAACGTCCCATGTTCTAGTTGCCCCAAAACCAGATCCCGTTAAAGGATTCTCTGCAAACATATTTAGGGCTTTTTCTAGAATCATCTTTCTTTCATAATAACTATAATCTCTAATTTCTTGTCCTGCTGTTTGAAAAAAAGTTATACGTCCCAAAATATTGTCAGTGTTTATACCCTTTTTTTCTAGAAAACTAATACCTGCAGTTAAAAAAACTGAAAAGCTAATCATTAAAATTAATACTGCTAATAATATTTTTTTAGCTTCTATTTTTCTTTGTAACATTAAAATAAATGTGATAACAACATATGCTAAAATACTTGCTCTAGAGAATGTTAAAGCTACCCCAATAAATACAAAAAAGATTATTAAAGAACGCCATTTCTTATGAACAATGTCTATTGACAAAATTAAACTAATTATAAGTGCTGTTCCTGCAATATTTGGATTTAAAAACATTGCTGCTGCTCTACCTGCAACATAACGATCACTTTCTTCCGAGATGAAAAAGCCAGGGTTTATAAAATCAAATATTACTAAAAAAGTAGAAAAAATCATGGTATAAAGTATAGTTCTTCTTGTCGTTAATAATTCATAATCATCATATTTATAAATTATGTAGGTAGTCCATAATGCAAAAAGTGAAACAAAGAACTTCTTGTAAAGACCAAATGTTGTGTCATCAGGATCTGTTAAAATGAAAGAAAAGGAAACTAAAATAAAATAATAAAAAGTCCATATTAATAGTCCTGAAAGTTGGAATTTTATAGTTTCTTTTTTTAAAACTTTATATGCAATAATGATTGAAAAAATTAAACCAAGTAAAATAAATTGAGGTATTTTTAATATAAATATTTGATATATAATAAAATTTGAAAAAATTAAAAAAGTAATAGTTCCTATAAATAATTTTATAAAAGAGAAATTAGTTTTTAATATCATTTATTAATTTCCTTGAGTATTTTATTAATTAAATTATCCCATTTATTCATTATATTTGAAACGCTTAGGCTTTTTGAAATATTTATTGCATTTGTAGCTAGTTTTATTCTTAAAGTTTCATTGTTTATTAATTTTTGTAAAGAAATTGTTAAAGAATCAATATCATTAGTTTCTAATAGTAATCCATTTTTATTGTTTATAATAATTTCTGATGGCCCAGTATCACAGTTAAAACTTATAGGAGCCATTCCATATGCCATAGCTTCCGCTAAAACATTAGGAAAACCTTCATATTTAGAGGATAAAACAAAAATTGAAGATTTTTTCATATATTCATCTACATTTTTGACTGTTCCTGGCAATTCTACAAAATTTTCAATTTTCAATTCTTTTATAAGTCTTTCCAATTTATTTCTATCTTTCCCTTCACCTAAAATTATTAACTTCCATTCTTCTTTATTTTCTAAAATACTAAATGCTTTAATTAATGTATCAAATCCTTTTTGATCAACTAGTCTACCTACTCCTAATATTATTTTCTCTCGTTCTTCAATATTTATATCATTTAAATTCATTTTATTTATATCTAAAGGATTATGTATTGTAACTATCGGAAGATCATAATTTCTATAAAAATCTTTTGTTCTCTCTGTTTGAACAACAAGTGTGTTGGAGATTGGGAAAATATATTTTTGTAAGATTTTCCAATATCTTTGAACTTCAATTTTCCAAGGATTATTTCGTTCTGAAATTATGATAGGCTTTTTTGCTAATTTAGCAGCTAAAATACTTATCATATTTACCGTAATCATAAAACTAATAATCAAATCAGGGTTTATTTCCTGAAAAGTTCTTTTTAATTCATTTACTCTTATATAATTACTTTTTATAGCACTTATTATACCTTTTGACTCAGATTTTAAATTTAAAGAAACTATATTTATTCTTTCATCAAGAGGATAAAAAACTTCACCGCCTGAAATTGTCACAAATGTGATATTATAATCTTTTTTTACCCAATAGTTAGCCATAATACTAAGAACTCTTTGTGCTCCACCTGTATTAAATGATGATATTACTAAAACAATATTTTTCATAATTTTAAAACCTCTATACTAACTTATTTCTATTATACATATACATAATCCAAATAAAATATAATAAAAAAGAGAATGCATAACCATATGTTACTCCAATCAAACCATAGTAATTAATTCCTATTATTGCAAAAGTGATAAAAGTCAAAGAAAAAAACAATTCAGAAAAAATAAAGAGTCTTGTTTTCGCTTTTGCAATTAAAAGCTTATCTACTAATCTACTAGCTACTCTAATTGTATCGCCAATTAACTGAAATGCAAAAAGAGTAATTGCGGGTAAAAACTCTTTTGTAAAAATTAATTCAACTATAAATTCTCTTAAAAAATAAATTGAAAGCATTATTGTTATTACAATTGGCATCAATAGTTTATATCCAGATTTTATTTCTTTTTTTATATCATTAATATCATTTAATCCAGATAGCTTAGGAACATAATAAATACTTAAAATCATAGTAAAAACCATTAAATAAATCTGTGAGATTCTCCAAACAGCTTGCCAATATCCTGCTTCTTCCCATGATAAATATGAACCTATATATTCTCTAATAATTATGGGAGTAAGAGCTAATGAAATTAAAGTAAAAAGTGCCATAAGTGTATACTTTAGGAGTTTTGTAATATTGTCTTTTTCAATTTCCCCTTTTAAAATATCAAAAGAAAACCATTTTGATTTTAAAATCATTACTATTGTTACTATTAATACAATTGCTTCACCTGTAGCATATGATATTAGTGCACCTTCTATTCCTATATATATTGACATAATGGATGTGAATATTAGTCCTACAAAATTAGAAGCAATATTTATCATAATAAATTTTTTAATTTCACCCATACCATTTAAAAAACTCATCAAGATAATATTTAGAGTAAGGAAAAAAATACTAATACCAAATATAGTAAAAATATATCCATATGTTTTTTCATGAAGTACTTTCTCTGCAAAAAACTCATTAAACGCTACTAGAATTATGCATGAAATAATAGAAAAAATAAAACCAATTAAAAAAGAGGTTATAAGAAAGTTATTTCGATTAGTTGCATCATCTCTATATTCTGAAATGTATTTTACAATACCATTTTTTATTCCACCTGTAGAAAAAGCAGTTACTATTGTTTTTAGACTTGCAAATTGACCAAGTAATGCTATTCCTACAGGGCCTAGATAAATGGCTATTATTTTAGTAACTACAAGCCCTGTTAAAATTTTTATGCCAGATGATATAGCAGATAAGATAGAAGTTTTTAAAAGAGTCATTATTTGTTTGACTTGTAATATTTATTTAATTGAAATTCAATTTCTTCTAAAACCATTTTAGCTCCATTGTCACTTAAATGACTTCCATCACTATAACTATTATAATTCTTTCTTAATTTGTCAAATTTAGAATCATTAAAATTAAAAAAAGTTAAATTATTATTAAATAGAGAAGTCTGTTTTTTATAAATTACATCATATTTTTCTTTTTGTAAATTATATACTTCGTAGTATCTAGGGTATATATAAGCAAATAATTTTATATTTTTAGATTCAGCATATTTTATTAATTCATGCATTTCTTTAAGTGCTTTTTCATTTAAATCATAAAATTTAGATTTACCAGATTTAATCTTTTCTAAACTTTTAAGCATTTCTTCTTTAGGTTCAAGTTTTTTTTTCTTTAAATTAAAGTTATTATATCCGTATGTGCTATCTTCAAATTGTTTCTTTTTATTTAGATTAGCCTTCAATAATTTTATTGTATTAATTGAACCTAAACTTCCCCAATACTCTTTTATATTAATTTGAGAACTTTTCATCCCATAATCTTTTGTAAGATATGGATCTAAACAAAAAATTATGAATTTAAGGTTCCCAAATTTTATTACATTATTTACTGCCATTTTAAGTTCACTAATATTAGCACCAGCCATTGAAATATTATAAATTTTATAGTCTTTAATATTTTTTGTATTTAGATTTGCAGATAATGATGGACCTACTAATAAACCTTCAAAGTTTTGAGGTATATAGTTAAAACTCATAAGGTATTTAGACGATTTTTCATACTCTATTATTTTTATTTCTTTACCTTTTACATTACCAAATAAACCATATGGATTCCAAAGATAGTTAACACCAATAATCAATAAAATAGAACTGAATAATATCCCTAAGGATAACTTTGTATATAATTTAAAAGTCAAAATATAAAAACTCCATTTCTTTTACTGAATTCATAAAAATTAAGCTAATTAGTATTGAAAAAATAAATATTACTAATCTTAGTTTAGTTGGTTTAAAGTCTTTTAATAATTCAATACTATTTTTAATCCAAAAAGTTGTTAATAAAGTTATTAATGCAATTATTAATGATACTTTTAAATCAAATTCACTTTGGTTTTGAATGAATTGAAAACTTTTTACAACTTCTGGAGTTAAATTAAACTCTGAAATAGTCATGCCATTTGGTAAAAAAGTATTTAATCCAAACATACCTTTTAAAACTTTGATAGCATCATCAAAAGTTAATGCTCTAAAAAATACCCAAGAAATATTTACGAAATTAATTGTAATAAACCAAGCAATAAAATATGGTATCTTAATGTTAAACTCAGACCAGATTCTATGTATTGCAATTGCGATCCCTTGCATAGCTCCCCAAATAATAAAAGTCCATCCTGCACCATGCCAAAAACCTCCTATAACAAATGTAGCAAGAAGATTATAGTATGTTCTTATTTTCCCTTTTTTATTACCACCTAGTGGAATATAAATATAGTCTCTTAGAAATCTAGATAAAGTAATATGCCACCTTCTCCAAAAATCTTGAATGTTTCTAGCTTTATATGGTGAGTTAAAGTTAATAGGTAGCTTTATATTGAAAAGAAGTGCTGCACCTATTGCCATATCTGTATATCCACTAAAATCATAATATAATTGGAAAGTGTAACTATAACTTGTTACCCAAGCTTCAATAAAAGATAATGTCTCTGATTTATCAAAACCATTAGTTGCCCAAACTGAAAAAGTATCTGCGACAACTATTTTTTTAAATAATCCTATTGAAAAAATAAAAAGGCCAGCAGCTATATTTTTATAGTTTATAATTTTTGTTCTTGCAGATTCAAATTGAGGCATCATTTCTTTATGATGTACAATAGGACCTGCAATTAATTGTGGAAAAAAACTAACAAATACAGCATAATTTAAAAAATCATATTCTTTTGTTTCATTTCTAAAACTATCAACTAAATATGCTATTTGCTGAAATGTAAAAAATGATATGGCTAGTGGCAAAGCTAAATTTAAAAGAGGAATTTCTGAACCAAAAACACCATTAAAATTATCTATAAAAAAATCACTATATTTAAAATATCCTAATAAAGATACGTTTGAGATAATACCGAAAATTAGAAGTGTTTTTTTTGATATTTTTCTATTCTCTATATTTTTAGATAAGTTTACACCTATTACATAGTTAAAAATCATTGAAATTAATATCAATGGTAAATAAACTATATTCCACCAACTATAAAAGAATAAAGATGTGACAAGTAAAAAAGCTTTACTTGCTTCACCTAATTTTTTTCTATTTAAATAAAAATAAATAAAAAATGATATTGGTAAAAATATAAATATAAATTCAAATGAACTAAATAACATTAAGAATAAAACCCTTTATACCAATATACAAATTGTTCAATTCCTTCAGCTAATTTAGTATCCGGTTTATAATCAAAATCTTTGATTAAATCATTTGTATCTGCATATGTTGATACTACATCCCCTGGTTGTATATCCATGAAATTCTTCTTAGCTTCTATTTGAAGTTTATCTTCTAGTGTTTCTATAAACTCCATTAAAGATACAGGTGCATTATTCCCAATATTATATACTCTATATGGTGCACTTGAAATATCTGGACTTGGATTTTCAGAATTAAAGTCATCTGAACTATTTGCTGGATTATCAATTACTTTTATAATACCATCAACTATATCACCAACATAAGTAAAGTCTCTACTCATATTTCCATGATTAAACACTTTTATTGCTCTATCATTAAGTATCGCATCCGCGAAAAGCATTGGTGCCATATCAGGTCTTCCCCATGGTCCATATACGGTGAAAAATCTTAGTCCGGTAGTAGAAATACCATAAAGGTGACTATATGTATGAGCCATCATTTCATTTGATTTTTTAGTAGCTGCATAAAGACTTACTGGGTGATCTGTATGATCACTTGTTTTAAAAGGTTGAGATTTATTTAGGCCATATACAGATGAACTAGATGCATAAGATAGGTTTTTAATCTCATTATGTCTACAAGCTTCTAGTATATTCATAAAGCCTTTTACATTTGAATCTATATACGCATGAGGATTTTCTAGTGAGTATCTAACACCTGCTTGCGCTGCTAGATTACATACTGCATCAAACTTTTCATCTTCAAATAGTTTATAAATAGATTTTGTATCTGATAAATCCATTTTTACAAATTTATGTTTATCATATGTAGTACTTTGAACTAACTTATTATCTTCAAGTTCTTTTTTATCAATACCAAGTTCATTTAATCTTGCATATTTTAGATTTACATCATAATAGTCATTTATATTATCTAAACCTACTACTTCATCACCTCTTTGAAGAAGTTTTAAAGCCAGATGATATCCTATAAAGCCTGCTGTTCCTGTTACTAGTATTTTCATTTATTTCTTTCCTCTAATCATCACTATTAAATATATCTCTTGTATATACTTTATCTTTTGCATCACTTAGAATTGTTTCCATTCTATTTGCTACAATTACATCGCTTAAAGCTTTGAACTCATCTAGATTCTTAATTACTTTTGAATTAAAGAATACATCCTCTTCTAAGTTTGGCTCATAGATTACTACTTCTATACCTTTTGCTTTTATTCTTTTCATTATTCCTTGTATTGCACTAGATCTAAAGTTATCACTTCCACTTTTCATTACAAGTCTATATATCCCAACCGTTTTATTTGATTTCATGTGATCAAACAAAGTTAGGTTTAGTTTTTGAATAATACTATCAGCAATAAAATCTTTTCTAGTACTATTTGACTCTACTATAGCACCTATTATAGAAGATGGTACATCTTGGTAGTTTGCTCTTAATTGTTTTGTATCTTTTGGTAAACAGTATCCACCATACCCAAAACTAGGGTTATTATAATGACTTCCAATTCTAGGATCTAATCCTACACCTTCAATAATTTGTTTCGTATTTAGTCCATGAGCTTGTGCATAAGAATCTAGTTCATTAAAGTACGCTACTCTCATAGCTAAATAAGTATTTGAAAACAATTTTACAGCTTCTGCCTCTGTTGAGTTAGTAAATAAAATATCAATATTTTCTTTTAAAGCACCTTGTTTTAAAAGGTTTGCAAAAGTTTCTGCTCTTTTACTTTGTTCTCCTACTATTATTCTACTTGGATATAGATTGTCAAGTAAGGCTTTACCTTCTCTTAAGAATTCTGGAGAGAAAATTATGTTGTTTGTATTAAACTTTTCATTTAAACTTTTTGTATATCCTACAGGAATGGTACTTTTTATTACCATTGTAGTATTAGGATTTATTTCTAAAACATCTTTTATTACATATTCTATTGATTTAGTATTAAAATAGTTTGTTTCTGGATCATAATCTGTTGGAGTTGATATGATTACAAAATCAGCACCTTCATAAGCTTCTTTTTTATCTAAAGTAGCAGTAAAGTTTAAATCATCTCTTAGAAGGTATTCTTCTATTTCTTTATCTTCAATAGGAGATTTTTTATTTTTTAGAAGTTCTACTTTTTCTGGAATAATATCTAGTGCTATTACTTCATTATGTTGAGACAATAAGATTCCGTTTGACAGTCCTACGTATCCTGTACCTGCTATGGCGATTTTCATTTATTACTTCCTTTTTTATTTGTTTTGTATCCATTAGGATTATTACTTTGCCAATTCCAAGAATCAGCACACATCTCTTCTATATCTTTTTTAGCTTCCCAGTTTAAAACTTCTTTTGCAAAACTTGGATCTGCAAAACATTTTGCTATATCACCAGTTCTTCTATCCACTAGTTTATATGTTATAGTTTTACTTGAAGCTTTCTCAAACGCTTTTACTACATCTAGTACTGAGTATCCATTCCCTGTCCCTAAGTTTACTATTAGAGGCTTTATATTTTTTTCTTGTTTGTTTAAATACTCTATCGCTTTTACATGACCATATGCTAAATCTACTACATGTATATAGTCTCTAACACCAGTTCCATCATGTGTATCATAATCACTTCCGAAAACTGAAAGGAACTCTCTTTTACCCACTGCTACTTGAGAAATAAAAGGCATAAGGTTATTTGGGATACCATTTGGATCTTCACCAATTGTTCCACTCTCATGAGCTCCTACTGGATTAAAGTATCTTAAAATCGCGATTTTAAAAGAGTTATCACTTATTTGTAAATCTTGTAAAATTCTTTCTATCATGTACTTACTAGTTCCATATGGATTTGTAGTTCCACCTGTTGGGAAGTCTTCTTTTATAGGAGTACTTTGAGGATCTCCATATACAGTAGCAGAACTTGAAAATACTATTTTATTACAGTTGTTTTTTTTCATAACTTCTAAAAGTCTTTGGGTACCAGTGACATTATTGTCATAATACTCCAAAGGTTTTTCTACCGATTCACCAACAGCTTTTAATCCTGCAAAATGAATAACTGAATCAATATCATATTTATCAAACACTTCTTGTAATTTATTTTTATCTCTAATATCACCTTGAACAAAATCTATTTTTTTGTTTATGATTTTTTCAACTGCTTTTAAACTCTCTTTAGAAGAGTTAGAAAGGTTATCATAAACTACAAAATCAAATCCTGCAGCTGATAGTTCTACTAAAGTGTGAGAGCCTATATATCCGGCTCCACCGGTTACTAGTATGTTCATATGTGTGATATTCCTATTTATTTATATGTAATATTATAACAAAAGATTGTTACTTCATAGTTACAAAATAATTTATTACGACATTATACCAAAGAAATGACTCAAAAATGACTCATTTTATAACAAATTCAATAATTTTTGTAATAAAAAATATTATTTTTTATATTCTTTAATTATTTCTTATTTAATTTATCTTTTAATATGATTTTTCCAGCTTCAACACCTGGTTGATCATAAGTATTTATCTGTACAAAACTTCCTACTATTGAAGTAAGTAATTCATATGTAAACATTAGTTTGCCTATGTTGTATTCGTTTTGTTGTTTTATTGTGATGATATCATATGGGATATCTTTTAGGTTTTTTACAGCTTCTATTGTAGAATCAGCTTGCATGTTTATTAGGTCTTTGAACTTAATATTATTTAGATAATCTAGCTCTTCTAAGTGAGGTATAGTGATATCAGGGATTGTCATATCATCTTTGAAATCTTCTATCTTGATAAAAGTCATAGTCTTATCTCTCTTACCTTCCATGATAAGTTGTAAGAAACTATGTTGATCCACTGGACCTATGATACCTATTGGAGTTAGACCTTGTTTTGTTGAGTTGATATTTATCTTCCCTAAGCTTTCTCCCCATAGTTGTACATACCATTTATTAAATCCATCTAGAAGTGATGAGTATGAGAAAACTACATTTATATTAAATCTATTTTTATTTTCTACTATAAATCTAGCTTTTTCCATGATTGTTTCATAGTATTCTCCTTTTTCAAAGAAGCTATCGCTTATTTTTTTACATCCATCTAAAATTTTATCTATATCAAGTCCCATGATAGCAAGTGGTAATAATCCCACCGGAGAAAACACTGAAAATCTCCCACCTACATTTTTAGCTATTTCAAATGTTTTCATATCATTTGCTTTTGCAAAGGCATTTAGTTTACTATCATTTTCTGTTACACATACTGTGTTTGTATTATCTATTGTTGTTACACTATGAAGATATTTTAAGATACTTATTGTTTCTACTGTAGTTCCAGATTTTGAGATGATTATGAAAAGTGCGTGATCTAAATCCACTTTACTAAGTCTCCAGTGAAGATCAACTGGATCAGTTGATTCTAAAAAGTGAAGCTTCTTAGAGTTTTCACTTTTCATTAAAAACTGATGAATAGCATATGTTCCCAAAGAACTCCCACCAATACCAACTACTACTATATCTTTTTGTTTTACAGTTTTTGCAAACTCTTTTATCTCAGTAGTATCTTGATATGGAAGACTATAGTAACCTATAGTCTCCTTTTCTTTTACTATCTTGTCAAATATACTCGCATTTGATTTTATTTGGTAGAAGTTCTTTTCGTATTTCATATTTTATGCCTTTTGTGTATGTGTTTTATTTTTTCTTTTTATCTTTTGACTTTTCTAAGTTATAGAAATAATTAGTAGCCTCTACAAATCCATCAACACTACCACAATCAAATCTTTTTCCTTTGAACTTATAAGCTAAAACCATGCCTTTTTTAGCTTGGTCACATAGTGCATCAGTGATTTGTAACTCACCGTTTTTACCAGGCTTTGTGTTTTTGATCATATTGAAAATATCTGGAGTTAAGATATATCTTCCAATAACTGCTAAATTTGAAGGAGCTTTGTCATTATCAGGTTTTTCAACCATATTTGATACCACAAAAACACCATCTTCCATAGCTTTACCTTCAATAACACCATATTTATGAACATCTTCTTTTGGTACTTCCATAGCTGCAACTATACAACACTTATATTTCTCATATAGTTTTACCATCTGTTTTAAGATGCCATCACCATCTGGATTTACACATAAGTCATCTGCAAGAATTACTGCAAAAGGATCACTATCTCCAACTAGTACTTTCCCTTTATAAATAGCATCACCAAGACCTTTCATTTCATTTTGTCTAGTATAAGTAAATGTACACTTATCAATAATATTTCTAATATCAGCTAACATCTTCTCTTTAGAACTACCTTGAATTTGGTGTTCTAATTCATAAGAGATATCGAAGTGATCAGTAATAGCTCTTTTTCCTCTACCTGTGATTGTTGCCATGATGTCACATCCTGCGTCCATAGCTTCTTCAACACCATATTGAATAAGTGGTTTTGTTAGTACTGGTAACATCTCTTTTGGCATTGCTTTTGTTGCTGGTAAAAACCTAGTTCCATATCCTGCTGCTGGGAATAAACATTTTTTAATCATCTTTTCATTTCTCCTTAATTTATTTTATTTCGTTAAATAGTTTCATTAGTGCATCTTCATACACTTTTGCATTTTCTACTGTATCTGCTTCAAATCTTGTTACAAGTTTAGGCGTAGTATTACTAGCTCTCACTAATCCCCAACCATTTTCAAATATAACTCTAATACCATCTACAGTGATGATGTCTTTAATAGGAGGCATATATTCAGGTGGAGTTTGAAGTGCAGACTTAAGATTTTCTATGATTTTGAACTTTGTCTCTTCTGTTACTGTTACATTTATCTCAGGAGTTGAATAAACTTTTGGTAAAGCTTCATATTCAGCATCGAAATCAAAACCTTGATCAAGTAACTCTAAAGCTCTAAATGTAGCATAAATAGCATCATCATAACCAAAGTATCTGTCATTGAAAAACAGATGTCCTGATACTTCAGCTGCAAAATCTGCTTTTGTTTCTTTGATTTTTACTTTTAGGTTACTATGACCTGTTTTATACATAATTGCTTTTCCATATGTATTGATGATGTCATACATAACTTGTGTACATTTTACTTCACCAATTACAGTTGGATTTTCGATAAATCTTGAGAAGAATATCGCTAAGATATCTCCTTTGAAATTATACTTTGGAGAAAGTAGGGCGATTCTATCTGCATCTCCATCATAAGCAAAACCAAAGTCATACTCACCAGTAGCAAGCTCTTTTTTAATATCTTCTAATGTATGTTCATCACTTGGATCTGGATGATGATTTGGGAAGTTTCCATCTGGCTCTTCAAATAGAATTTTGTGTTGGATATTTAACTTATCTAATATCTCTCTTAATACAACACCTGCAACACCATTACCACAATCAAATACAAACTTTTTGTTTTCTAATTTTAGATGAGAAAAGGCATTTACAATATATTCTATATATTTGTTTTTAGCATCAATTGAAATTGTAACTTCATTATCTTCTATAGTAGAATTATCAGCTAAAATATCTCTTCCTAGTGCATAAATATCTTCACCAAAGAAAGGATCTTTATCTAGTGTGATTTTAAATCCATTATATTCAGGAGGATTATGACTTCCAGTAATCATTACAGAACCATCAGCTTCAAGCTCATCAAATGCAGTAAAATTTGAAAAGTAGTTAGCAGGTGTAGGAACCAATCCCATATCAAGTACTTCTAACCCAGCAGTATTTATACCACTAGCAAGCCAATTTTTTAAAATTGGTGAATGAAGTCTTGCATCATAACCTACAGCCATAAACTGAGCATCTTTGTTCTTTTCTAAAAGTGCCTTTGCTAAATAAAACCCAATTTTCTTAACGATATCCTCGTTTAACTCTTTTTCAAAAATTCCTCTTATATCATATTCTCTAAATATTGATGAACTCATTATAATTTTTTCTCCTTATTAACTGTATATATTATATCATAAAATAATATAATAAATTTTTTACACCTGTATATTTTCTAGCTTTTCTTTTAGTATTTTATTTTTCTCTTTTTGTTTTTTGTATTTTTTTCTAAGTCTAAACTTATCATTTCTTCTTCTCATTCTTGGATCAAATAGATTAAAAAATATTAAGAAAAGTAAAAAGAAAATTAATATATTAAGTTCATCACCTTTTTCATGAAGTTGTATAAACATACAACAAAATACAAATTGAATCATTAATAACATATTCACTGTAAACTTTTTATCTTGTTTCATATTGTTTAAAATATGATGTAAGTGATTTTTATCAGCACTAAAAGGAGATTGTCCTCTTTGTATTCTTCTTCTAAATACTACAAATGTATCAAGTACAGGAATAGCAGCCAAAAACAGTATAGATACAGCTGAGATATATTCAAGAGATTTTATAGCCAAAATAGAAATTATAAAACCAAGTAAAAGTGAACCACTATCTCCCATAAATACTTTTGCAGGATGCCAGTTAAAAAATAAAAATGCTAAGATAATAGCAATTAATATAGAACTCCATGACATCAAAAATACATCATTATAGATAAATCCTATAAAAAATACTGCAGTTAAAATAATACTAGCTAAAGAACCAGCAAGCCCATCAAGTCCATCACTAAGATTTACTGCATTTGTCAAAGCTACTATTACAAATACAGTTACAGGAAGTGCTAAGTATCCAAGATTTAATTGAACATTAAAAAACTCACCAATATTTGTTATTTGATAACCTTGAAAAAATACTATTACAGATGCTACAACAATAAACACCAACTTCTGTTTAGCACTGATATTAAATTTATCATCAAGTACACCACAAATATATATAATAAATATCGCTAAATATACCAAATAGTTTTCACTAAATAGTGATAAGTCAAAAGTTATTAAAGCCAATAGATAAGTAAACCCAAATACAATCCCAGCACCTCTAGGTGTAATCTTTACATGGGAACTTCTTTCATTGGGAATATCAACAAATCCAAGTTTTGGGGCAAATTGAATAAACAGTTTTATCATAAAGTATGTTATAATAAAAAAAATTATGCAGTGAAGTAGTAGGTAGGTCATTAATCTCTCTTATGTTATTAGTGTTTTTTCTTGAGTTGTTTTTTGTTATTATACAATAACAATATAAATTCTTTTATTAGAAAAAATAAAAGTTACAATTTAATTACAAGATTATATTATAGCATAATAAGTTTATGAAAAAATAACATAAGTGTCTATTTTTTAATAACTTTTAATTGATTTATTTATTTTTTTACTATACAATACCCCAACAAGAAGATAAAAGGAAGCAAGATGAGACTTAAATATAGTATTCCCACATTGGCATTATTATTTTCATTTACACATGCAACAACAGTTAAGGATGTTGTAAATTATACAATTGAAAATAATCAAGATATTGCATCTAAAACACTAAATAATGAAGCATTTAGAAAATATGTAGATGAACAAAAAAGTGGATATTATCCAAAATTGGACTTAACAGCATATCTAGAAAAAAAGAAAGAAGATTTAGACTATGATGCAGGAGCAGGTATAGACGCAACTACAGATTATAAGGGTGGAAATGCTCAACTAGATTTAGAACAACTGCTATATGATGGAAACTTAACACCAAATTTAGTAGAAGAAGCAAAATCAAACTATTTATCAAACAAATATAAAAATGCAGCAGATATAGAAAATATATTATATGACTCTATTTCAGCATATTTAAATATCATAAAATTCGATGAAAGAATTGCAGCCTCAAAAGACAACTTAGCAGTTCATGAAGATTACTTATCAATTGCAACACAAACAGAAGAAATAAATGGTGAAATCTTAGATAAAGTTCAAACAAAAGCAAAAATTTATTCTGCAAAAAGCAATTTATTTGGTGACATGAATAACAGAAACTCAGCAATTAGTTCTTTTAACAAAAACGTAGGGATGAAACTAGATGAGTCATTTTGTAGACCTGATATTGACAAATCATTAATTCCGTCTTCTCTTGATGAGTTATATAAAATAGCTTTAAAAAACAATTACACAATTAAAGAGCAAATAAAAGCAATTGATTCTCAAAGAGCTTTAATTTCTCAATCAAAATCAAATTTCCTTCCAACACTAAAGTTAAAACTTCAAGCTTTATATGATAGAGATTTATTAGAAGAAGATTTAGAAACTACTCAATACAGTGGAAAAATCGAATTAAGATATAATATCTTTAATGGTATGTTAGATTCAGCAAAAACAGACAGAGAAGAACTATTCTTAAGAGAAGCTCAAGCAAAACTTGATGTAGCTACAAAAACAGTACTTGATGAGTTAACAGTTTCATATAATACATATCAAACAGCAATAAAACAAAGTAATGAGTTAAAAAAGTTTATTGAAGAAAACAAAACAATTATTGATATTTATAAAGATCAATTCGATGCAGGTACAAGAAACTTCATCGATGTTCTAAATGTAGAAGCAGATTTATACAACTCAAACATCACTTTAATAAACACAGAGTTTGATATGTATTTAGCATATTACAATATCTTGAAAAATACTTCAATCTTACAAAAAAGTATTAAAAACTCTTCTCAAAATAGTTGTTCAGATACAACTTCAAATATAAGTGCAACTACTGAAGACACTTCAGTACAAGAACTTTTAGAAGAAAATACAATGATGGCAGAAGAAGCAGTAACACAAACTGAATCTTTAACAAATGATAATTATGCAATATTTTTAATCTCTTCATCATATAGCAAGTATCTAACTACAAAGCAAGCAGATTTAAATTTAAAAGATGATGTAAAATCGAAAATTGTAACAAATCCAAATGGAACTCATACTTTAGTATTGTATAATATCCCAACAGAACAAAAAGCAATGGATTTAAAAGAAGAGTTTAGTTCTTCATATCCAGGAGCATATTACAAAAAAAAATAAATTAGGATAAATATTGGAAAAATCTGAAAATATAGATTTTGATAGTGATTTTGAAAATATAAATGAAAATAAAAAAGAAGATACTCTTTTAGAGTCTCTTCTTTTTTTATCTAAATATCACAAAAGAACAGCCTCAGCTGAATCACTTATCGCTGGACTTGCTATTTATGATTCATTGATGACTCCATCAATGTTTGAAAAATCAGCAAAAAGAATCGGACTTATTACAAAACCAGTAAAAAGAAAACTAAACGAAATAGACAATCTAGTACTACCTGCAGTCTTACTTCTACAAAATAACAAAGCCTGCATTTTAATAGAACTAAATCCAAAAGAAAATCAAGCAAAACTAATAATGCCACATGTAGCAGCAGGTTCACAAATCACTATGGGAATAGATGAACTTGAAAAAATATACACTCAAAATATGTTTTTAGTAAAACCAGCATACAACTTTGAAAATAGAGTTGATCATGATGTAGAAGTACAAGATAGTAAGAAATGGTTTTGGCGAACAATGAAAAAAAACCTAAGTATCTACAAACTAGTAATAATAGCAGCCATTTTAATAAATATTTTCGTAATATTTGTGCCACTTTTTACTATGAATGTATATGATAGAGTTTTACCAAATAAAGCTGTAGATACACTTTGGGTACTTCTAACAGGTATTGTTTTTGTATTAGTATTTGATTTTATACTAAAACTAATGCGTGCATACTTTATCGAACAAGCTGGAAAAAGAGCTGATATTAGAATGTCAAGTAAAATTTTTGATCAACTTCTAAATATAAAACTAGATGCAAAACCAAGCTCAACTGGTATGTTTGTAAGTAGACTTCAATCTTTTGAAAGTGTTAGGGAGTTTTTTACAACAGCAACTATCACTGCATTTGTAGATTTACCATTTGTAATTTTCTTTATATGTATAATTTTCTATATAGGTGGAGCCTTAGGTTATATATCTCTTGCTACTATGCTAATTGCAATCATTTTTTCTTGGTTTATGCAAAGACCAATCAAAAAAAATATACTAAATTCAGCAAAAGAAGACCAAATCAAACAAACAGTTTTAACAGAAACTGTTACTGGATTAGAAATTATCAAAAGTGTAAGAGCTCAAAATCGTATGAGAACACACTGGGAAAAATCAATCTCACAAACTTCATATTATGGAAACAAATCACATTATTTATCTCAAATAGTAACTTATTTTGTAGGATTTATTTCACAACTATCAGGAGTATTAATAGTAGCTGGCGGGGTACTTTTAGCTAGTGATGGAACTGTTACTATGGGTGCTATTATTGCAGCTATGATGTTAAACAGTAGAGTAATAGGACCAGTTTCACAAATAGCAGGAATGATTATAAGGCTAGATAGAACTTTACTTTCATTAAATAATATCGATGAAATCATGAATATGCCAGTTGAGAGAGAAAGAGCACAAAAGTATCTTTCAAGACCAGATTTAGAAGGTGATATTATTTTCAAAGACGTAAATTTTGCATACAAAGACCAAAAGTTTGATGTTCTGAAAAACATAAACCTAACAATCAAAAAAGGCGAAAAAGTAGGGATCATAGGAAAAATAGGTTCAGGAAAATCAACTTTAGCAAAACTATTACTAAACCTATACGAACCTTCAAAAGGTTCAGTTTTAATTGACAGCACAGACATAAGACAAATAGACCCAGTGGATTTAAGAAGATCAATAGGCTATGTTCCTCAAGAGCCATTCTTATTTATGGGAAGCATCAAAGATAACATCACTATTGGTGAACAATATGCTACAGATGAACAAGTACTAAAAGCTGCAAAAATAGCAGGTGTTCATGATTTTTTAGGAAAACATGAAAAAGGATATGATTTAATTGTAGGTGAAAGAGGTGAGGGATTATCAGGAGGAGAGAGACAATCAGTAACTCTAGCAAGGGCAATATTATCAAATCCAAATATCTTATTATTAGATGAACCTACAAACATGATGGATGAATTATCAGAAAATATTTTCAAGAAAAAAGTAGAATCTATTATAAAAGATAAAACAGTAGTAATCATTACTCATAAACCATCACTTTTAAGTTTAGTTGATAGATTAATAGTAGTAGAAGATGGAAAGATAATAGCAGATGGACCAAAAGAAAAAATAGTCTCATCTTTCTCAACACAGCAAAAAGCTTCAAAAAATATGATAAAACCAAAAAGAGTAGTACAAAATGAAAAGTAATGATGATTTAAATTTTGTAAATATTTTACATTCACAAAAAAATGCACAACCAAACTCTAAAGTAGTACTTTTTTTCTTTTTGATATTCGCATTTTTTATAGGAGCATTTGTTTGGGCATATTTTTCACAGGTTGATGAACTAACTAGAGGTGAGGGTAAAGTTATACCATCTGAGAAAATAAAAACAATCCAAAGTTTAGATGGTGGTTTGATTCAAGAAATCTTAGTAAAAGAAGGACATGAAGTTCAACCACAACAAGCATTGATGAAAATCGATACTACAAGATTTGAAGCTTCACTTGAAGAAAACAAGCAAACTTACTATCACTTACTAGTTACTAAAGCTAGATTAGAAGTAGAAGCAAAACTTGAGTTAGACAATATCCCAACAAAAATAGAAGTATCCCAAGACACACTAAAAAATGCCCAATCATTTGCTCAAAATGATTTGAAGCTTTTTAACTCAAGAATAGAAGAACTCAAAAGTACACTTGATATTTATAAAGTACAACTCAAACAAAAAGAACAAGAATTAAAAGAGCTAAACAGCCAAAGCTACCAATTAAGAAGAAGCATAACACTTGTAAAAGAAGAAAAAGCAACAATGGAAAAACTAGTTGCAAGAAGATCAAAATCAAAAAATGATCTCCTAAAAATTAGAAAAGAGCTAACACAATTACAAGGCGACTTGCAAAATACATACGTCTCAATTCCAAGAGCAAAGTTCGCAATCCAAGAAGCTAAAAAGAAAGTAGAAGAAAAACTAAAGACTTTTAAAGCAGAAGCAAGAAATGAACTACAAAAAATAAACACTGAAATAAAAAAATATGAATCAAAACTAGTAGCAGATGAAGATAAGCTAGATAAAACAGTTTTACACTCACCTGTAAATGGTATTGTAAAAACTATTCATGTAAATACAGTAGGTGGAGTTGTAAAATCAGGTATGGATTTAATAGAAATAGTTCCCCTAAGTGATACTTTATTAATAGAAGCAAAAATAGATCCAAAAGATATTGCATTTATTAACCCACAACAAAAAGCTATTGTAAAAATCACAGCTTATGATTTTTCTATATATGGTTCTTTAGATGGAAAGATTGTAGAAATATCAGCAGACAGTATTGTAGATAAAAATGATAAAGACCAAGAAAGTTACTATAAAGTAGTAATAGAAACAGATAAAAACTACTTAGAAAAAAATGGTGATAAATTACCAATTATTCCAGGAATGATAACAACAGTTGATATTATCACTGGAAAAAAATCTATTTTAGACTTCATTTTAAAGCCTATTTTAAAAACAAAAGCAAACGCACTACACGAAAGATAATATCAAATATTATTTAATGACAAAAATACAATATTACTATTGTATTTTTGTATATAATCAGAACAAAAACCACGAATTTAAAAACTTAAGCCAAATTTAAGCCAAAACCCCTTGACAAAGCGAAAAAAACCTATT
>CAXHZO010000020.1:0-43988 GCA_964022095.1 uncultured Arcobacteraceae bacterium | reverse complement strand
AGGGACCAAATGATTAACAGTCATCTACTCTACCACTGAGCTATGCCGGAATCTATCTTTATTTCAAAATGGACTGGAATTATAGTTAAAAAAGTTCTATTTGTCAAGATTATTTCACACTTTTTTGTAAAATTCTACTCCTGCACTTGATACTAGTGAAATCACTTCATTTTTTACTAGTTTTTCCAAGCTTTCTTTACTTTTTTCATCAAACATATTTGAAATATCTTCTTTAGTCAATGGTCTCCTCTTAAGAGTTCTTAGTATTTCATTTTCATCATAGCTCTGTAATAATTTTGGTCTATTTTTAAAAACTATATTTGTATTTATATTTTCAAATTTATTTGCTACTTCTTCTAAGAATTCATAAGTAACAGGTTTTACTTCATAAGCTGGTGGTCTATCTATTGTTCCAATATCAACTCTTAATGGATTTATTAACTTTATAGCATCATAAAGTAGCTCTATTTCTTCATTTTTGTCATTTAATGTTCTAACAAATAAAACTTCTAATACAAAATTGTTTTTTGTTTGTTTTGAAAACTCACACATAGAAGGAACTATTTTATCTATTTGGATACTACTATCTTGTCTATCAAGCTTTTTAAAGCACTTTTCACTAATACAATCAAGTGAAAGCTTAACAGTATCAATTTTTAATAAAGTATTAAATGTATCATTATTATAAATAGTACTACCATTTGATAAAATTAAAGTTTTAGTTTCACCTTTGATTTTATTTATTTCATCTACTAGTTCGTCAAGTTTTGGATATAAAGTTGGTTCACCATTTGCAGTTAGAGTTATAACATCAATTTTAGGATGCTTTTCATAAGATAATTTGATTTGTTCTATAACATCACTAACACTTGGATACTCATCCATACTATTGACTGTTTTAGCACCTTCTAATTCACAATATAAACAATCAAAGTTACACTGTTTTTTTGAAGGACTTAAATCAACACCTAAAGATATACCAAACCTTCGTGAAGGAACTGGTCCAAATATAATTGAATCTGAATAAGACATGAGAAATTCTTTCGATAGTTTTAAGTAGGAAAATCCTACTTAAGTTGTTTTGAGATTTATTTTTTTGAAACTCTTTGACACTCTTTGACAAAGTGAATAGCATTTTCAACTGGAACATCAGGTAAAATACCATGACCAAGGTTAAAAATGTGACCTTCGCCTTGCATAACATTTTGAATAGCTTCTACACACTGTGTAGTTTTTTCTTTTGAGTAAAGTCTAGTTGGTTCCATATTTCCTTGAAGAACATATTTTTCCCCAAGTTTTTCTTTTGCAAGAGCCATTGGTGTTCCCCAATCTACTCCAAATACATCAAAGTTTCCATAAACTAAACCTCTTTCAATAAATGCTGCAACCCCTTTAGGAAACATAATTACTGGAATATGAGGATATTTTTCTTTTATATATTCTGCTATTTCAACCATATATGACCAAGAGAACTCGTCATATTTGCCTGGCTCAATTGCAGCTGCCCATGAATCAAAGATTTGAACAACATCAGCACCAGCTTGAATTTGTTTTTCCATATATAACTTAACAATATCAGTAACTTTTCTTAAAATATTATGTAATAACTCAGGATTTGAGTACATCATCTTTTTACATACATTATAAGTTTTAGTTCCTTGTCCTTCAATCATATAAGTTGCAAGTGTCCAAGGAGCTCCTGTAAAACCTATTAAAGCTTTATCTTCAGGAAGTTGTTGCTTTAATAACTTAATAGTTTCATAAACATAAGTTAATTTATTTGCAGCAGCTTCTCCACCAAGTAAAGCATCTAACTCTTCTTGAGATTTTAAAGGATCTTTAAATATTGGACCTTCACCTTTTATAAACTCTAAGTGCATTCCCATTTCATTTGGAATAACTAAAATATCACTAAATAAAATGGCTGCATCAACTCCAACTATATCAAGTGGTTGAATTGTTACTTCAGCTGCCATTTGAGGGTTATGACAAAGATTTAAAAAATTACCAGCTTTTGCTCTAACTTCCATATACTCTGGTAAATATCTACCAGCTTGTCTCATCATCCATACAGGTGTATACGGAGTCTCTTTTCTAAAACATGCATCTACAAATATTTTTGACATTAGTGGCCTTCTTCTTTATATTCTTTTTTCTCTTTTTTACCAACTTTACCTAAAAAGTAAAGTCCAATTGAAAGTACCATAATAGATACTGCAAAATACAGCATCTCTAAAGCACCATCGTATTTTGTGTGAAGTACTCTTTGGAAAAAACCAACTACAAGTACCATCACAACTACTTTTGCAATCTTATCTTTTAATTGGTCAAGTGAAGTTATTGCTAGAATATTTTGACCATTATCAGTCTTTTCAGCTGCTTCAATCTTAGAAATAAACAACTCATATAAACCAAAAGCAAATATTAACATAACAACAGCAATTAAATAAATATCAACTGCACCAATTATTTTACTAACTATAACTTCATGAAAATCTTTTGGATGTAAGCCATTTGTATATACATTAATTACATATGTTAATACTTCAAAGATATCAACAGAACCAACAATAAATAAAATAACAGAACCTAAAAGTCCAAAAACAACTGCAAGGATTATAAAAATCCTTGTTCGCCACATAGCTCCTTCAAAAAGCTTTTCAAGCATTAAATATCGCTTTCCATTTCAATCCACTTAAGTGCAATTCTAACAGAGTTTGTAGCAGCCCCTACTCTAACTTGATCAGCAACATTAAAATAATGTACTACATTTGGAGCATAAACGTCTCTTCTGATTCTACCTACATAAGTAATATCAGTATCAGTTGAAACAATTGGCATTGGGTAAGCATTATTTGATAAGTCATCAATAACTTCAACATTTTCAAATGCTTCTAAAGACTCTCTAACTTCACCTACATTAACTTCAACATCATCGTTAAAAGTTACTGTAATTGATTCTGAATGTGATCTTAAAACTGGAACTCTTACACAAGTTGCTGCTACTTGCATTTGCTTGTGCATAATTTTTTGAGTTTCTAAAACCATTTTCATCTCTTCTTTTGTAAATCCATTATCTTGAGCAACATCAATTTGAGGAATTACATTTAATGCAATTTGGTGTGCAAATGCATTTATTTCTGTTTCATCTAATTTAAATGCAAAGAAGTCTTGCATTTGTTTTACAAGCTCTTCCATACCAGTTTTACCAGCACCTGAAACTGCTTGATAAGTTGAAACATCAACTCTTTTAATTCCATATAAATCATCTAATGGTTTTAAAGATAATACCATTTGAATAGTTGAACAATTTGGATTTGCAATAATTCCTGTTTCTCTCCAGTTCGCAATATCTTCTGGATTTACTTCTGGTACTACTAATGGAACATTTGGATCCATTCTAAAGTGACTTGTATTATCAATTACAACAGCCCCTGCTTCTACTGCAAATTTTGCAAATTTTTCAGAAATCGAACCACCTGCACTAAAAAATGCAATATCAACTTCATTTTCTTCAAAACATGTTTCTGTTAATTCTAATACTTTATAGTCTTTATTTTTATATTCAATTGTTGAACCAGCACTTCTAGCACTTGCTAGTGGTACTAAATTATTGATTGGGAAATCATAATCAGCTAATACTCTACATAATTCTTCACCCACAGCGCCAGTAGCACCAACAATTGCAACATTAAATTTTCTCATAAATTACTCTTCCTCGCCTTTATTTTCTTCTAAATCATCTATTAAAGATGGTGTATCATTTGATTTTTTTTCTTCTAAAACAGGAGTTGTACTCTCACCACTTTCTAAATCAATTGATTCAATAATTTCGCCATCTTCGTTATATCTTATAACATTTCCATTTTCATCTACTTCAATCTCTTCATCTTGTTTTGGACATTTTGAAATTGAAACTACTTTATCATTTTTATCAACATTTACAATAATAACTCCAGAAGTATTTCTTCCAGCTTTTCTAATTGTATTCATGTCAACTCTAATCATTTTTCCAATAGAAGTTAATAACATTAAGTCTTGTGTATCATCAACTAATACTTCTCCAACAACATTTCCAGTTTTTCCAGAAAGTTTCATTGAAATAACACCAGAACCTGCTCTGTTTGTACATCTGTACTCTTCTACTTGAGTTCTTTTTCCAATACCTTTTTCAGATACAGTTAATAATTCTTGCTCTTCATTTGTAATTGCATCAGCATCAACTACGAAGTCAGTATCATGTTTAAACTTAATACCTCTAACCCCTCTTGTGCTTCTACCTTGCTCTCTTGTTTTTTCAACTTCAAATCTAATACATTGACCTAAACTTGTAAATACCATTAAGAATTGTGTCTCAACAGTTGTGATCTTAGCTGTAACAATTTCATCTAGTTCATCAAGAACAATTGCTCTTACACCATTTGATCTAATATTGCTAAATTCACTTAAGTTAGTTCTTTTTACAATACCATTTCTAGTAAAGAATGTTAAAGATTTAGACTCATCAAAGTCTGATGTTGGAATTATTGCCATAATCTTCTCATCAGGTCTTAAGTTAATTAAGTTAACAACTGCTTTACCTTTAGCTGTTCTAGAACCTTCTGGTATTCTATAAACTTTTAGCCAGTATAATTGACCCATATTTGTAATAAACATTAATGTATCATGGGTATTACTTACAAAGAATTTTTCGATAAAGTCATCATCATGAGTAGTAACTGCAACTTTACCTTTACCACCTCTTCTTTGTTTTTCGTATGATTTAATTGGTACTCTTTTTACATAGCCATTATGAGTAATAGTAACTACCATTGGCTCATTTGGAATTAAGTCTTCAATATCAATTTCATCATATGAATCTTCAATTTCAGTTCTTCTATCAGATGAGAATCTATCTTTTATTTCAACTAATTCTTCTCTAATAATTTCATTTAATTTATCTTCAGATTTTAAAATTGATTCAAGTTCTGCAATTAAAATCATAAGCTCTTGATATTCAGCTTCTAATTTTTCTCTTTGAAGACCTGTTAATCTTCCAAGTCTCATATCTAAGATTGCTTGTGATTGAATTACACTTAATCCAAATCTATTTTGAAGACTCTCTTTAGCTTCAGAATCATTTGCTGAACTTCTAATGATTTTAACAACTTCATCAATATTATCAAGGGCAATTTTTAAACCTTCTAAAATATGTGCTCTTGCTTTTGCTTTTTCTAAATCAAAAATTGTTCTTCTAATAATTACTGTTTTTCTATGTGATAAGAAAACATTTAAAAGCTCTGGTAATGTAAATACCTTTGGTTCTTTGTTATAAACAGCTAAAAGAATAATACCAAATGTAGTTTCCATTGGTGTTGATTTATAAAGGTTGTTTAAAACAATCTCACTCATCGCATCTTTTTTAAGCTCAATTACAACTCTAATACCTTCTCTATCTGACTCATCTCTTACTTCAGATATTCCTTCAATTTGTTTATCTTTTGCTAAGTTTGCAATTAGCTCAATAAGTCTTGATTTATTTACTTGGTATGGCAATTCATCTAAAACGATGATCTCTTTTTTACCTTTTGTTTCAATATGGTGTTTAGCTCTAATTCTAACTCTTCCACGTCCAGTATTATAAGCATCAATAATACCTCTTCTACCAAAAATAGTACCACCTGTTGGGAAATCTGGACCTTGAATAAACTGCATTAGTTCATCAGCAGTTGATTCTGGATTGTCAATACAATGTAAAACTGCATCTAATAATTCACCCATATTATGAGGAGGAATCTTTGTAGCCATACCAACAGCAATACCTTCACTACCATTTAAAAGTAGTGTGGGAACTCTTGTTGGAAGAACAGCAGGTTCTTTTAAAGTATCATCATAGTTTTGAACAAAGTTAACTGTGTCTTTGTCTAAATCTCTTAATACTTCTTCAGCAACTTTAGTCATTCTAGCTTCGGTATATCTCATCGCTGCAGCATTATCACCGTCAATTGAACCAAAGTTTCCTTGTCCATCAACTAGTGGAGCTCTCATTGAGAAATCCTGTGCCATTCTTACTAGGGCATCATAAACTGATGAGTCACCATGTGGATGGTACTTACCAATAACATCTCCAACAATTCTCGCAGACTTTTTATACGATGATTTTGATGATATATTTAAATCATGCATAGCATATAAAATTCTTCTGTGAACAGGTTTTAAACCATCCTTTGCATCTGGTAAAGCACGTCCAATAATTACACTCATTGAGTAATCTAGATATGAAGCTTTAACAGAATCTTCTATATTTACATCAATAATATCTTGGTTTTCGAAAAGGTTTTCCATAAAAAAAGGCCTTTAGTTATAAAATTAGGATATTTTATCTAAAAAGCCCTTAGTATAACTTGTAACAAAATTGTTCCCATAAAAAAAGGGGCTGAAAATTTAATTTCAGCCCCTTTTTTAAGTACAATTAATTAAAATATTAAAATTATTTTTCGTTTTTATACTTTATAATTGCATTATAAACTTCATCTTTAAGTTTTAATTTCTCTTTTTTTAATGACTCTATTTCAAATTGATCTGCATGTTTTTTTTCTAATTTTGCAATTTGCTCATCTAAATCATTGTGCTTGTCAAATAATTTATGAAAGTGTGCATCTTTTTGTTTTAATTCTGTAATTAAATCTCTGTATTCATGAAACATTGTCGTATCCTTTTAGTTATTTTCTTATTATAATTATACAGCGTTACTACTTAATAAATTTTGAATTTATGTTCTATAGTCTGCATTGATTTCAATATATTTATAACCTAAATCACAACCATATGCAGTAAACTTTCCTTCTCCTAATCCAATATCACAAGTAATTTTAAACTTATCATTTTTTAATACATTCCCAGCTTTTTCTTCAACTTCAGGAGTAAAACAAAGTTCACCTTTGTTGTAAACAATAACATCATTATATTTTATAACAAGTTTTTCTTCATCACTATCAATTCTAGATGCTCCAATAGTAGAAGCTATTCTTCCAAAGTTTGGATCTTCTCCAAACAGTGCTGTTTTTACTAAAAGTGAGTTTGATAATGCTTTTGCTGCAACTTGAGCTTGCTCATTATTTACTGCATTAATAATTTCAAAAGCTGCTGCTTTTTTAGCACCCTCACCATCTGCAACCATTAACATAGCCATATCATGCATTACTAGTCTTAAAGCTTCGCTAAATGCTTCTTTATCATAAGCATTTGATTTTCCATTTGCTAATAACATTACTGTATCATTTGTTGAAGTATCACCATCAACTGAAATTGCATTAAATGTTGTTTCACTATTAATTTTTAAAGCTTCTTGCATATCATCATTGTTAATTGCGGCATCAGTACAAATAAAACAAAGCATAGTTGCAAGATTTGGGTTTATCATCCCTGCTCCTTTAGCAACTGCTCCTATTTTAAATGAACTTCCATCTTCAAGTTTTACTTCGTACATACAAGTTTTTTCATATGCATCAGTTGTCATAATAGCTTTTGCTAATTCTTCACCATTTTTAGATGTTAAATCAAAACTATTTGCACCATCTACAATTTTTTGTATTGGTAATGGATTTCCAATAACTCCTGTACTACTCATCACTGGATTTATTAAATCATAATTTAAAGAAGAAAAAATAGTATTAATATCTTCAATTCCTTTTTTTCCAGTCATTGCATTTGCATTTTTTGAATTAACTAAAACAAAGTTTGTTTTGAAGTTATTTTCATAATTTTGAAAATGTTTTAATGGTGCTGCTTGAAATCTATTCTCTGTAAATAAAGCTTGTACATTACAAGCTTCTTTAGTATAAATAAATCCTAAATCGTTATTTCCATTTGGTTTTAAACCTGCATGAATTCCACCACAATAAAATCCATCTATTTGGTCAATAAAACCCTTAATTGGTAAAATAGTAAACATTTTATAATTCCTCTGGTTTTTTAGTTAAGTTAATCATTCTTTTTGCTCTTGAAATACCTTTTTGAGAACCAACTAACAATAATTTACAATTTGAATTAATTTGTGTAGTTCCTTTTGGCATTTGAACAAATTTCCCTTTATTTTCAGTAATTCCAATAATTGAAACTTTTAGCCTATCTCTTAAGTGTAAATCCCTGATTTCTCTATTTACCGCCCATGAATGTTCACTTACAAAAACTTCTTCCATATCAATTGGCGTATCTTTTTTGTATAAAAACTCATCAAGTACATTTTCCATATCTGGCCTAATTGCCATTGCAGAAACTCTTTTTGCCATAAGTGATGGTGTTGCAACCACTTTATCTGCACCAAGTTTCATTAGTCTAATCTTCTCATTTTGTGTTTCAGCATTAGAAATGATTAAAAATGGATTTCTTCCAAGTTCTTTTTCATATAATCTAACAGATGCAATTAAAGTAATATTGTCTGAAATATCTTTTGAAAGAGTAATAGCACCTCTTGCTGAACTTAGGTGAGATTTCAAAAAAGCAACCTCTTTGTAAGGCTCTTCTTTCACATAATATGGATAATTGTTTTCTTTTGCAATCTCTTCAATGTCCTCACTTGGATCAACCACTACAAATGGAATATGATTAGCTCTAAACTGTTTAGCTAATTGAGCTGTGTATTCATTGTGATAACAAATAACAAAATGTCTTCTTAATCTAGCAATTCTATATAGCATTCTTCTTTCCTTAAGTAATTCCAATAACGAACCATTTGCAATAACATCAATAACAATACCCACAGAAAATGTAAGTACAGCAAATCCCATAAGCATCAAAGTAACAGTAAATACAATACCTTGATTACTAAAGTTGGCTTCATTTAATGCACCAAATCCAGTTGTTGTAAATGTATATGCTGATTGAAAAATAGCATGCATAATTGTATAATCTTCAATATACACATAACCTAATGTTCCAATTAACATTATTGCTTGTATTAAAATTAAGGGTAATCTAAAAGGTTTTAATTGAGAATAAATTTCAGTATTTAAGTCGTATTCAGGTTTAGCTGTTCGTATCTCCCAGCCCAGAGCTTTTTTGAGTTTAGTGAAGAAGCTCACGAAAGCACTCTTCTAGCGCTTTCTTTTATGAGTCTTTTTTAAGAGTTCTTAACTCTTTAGCAGAAATTTTAATTCTTCTAGTTGTACCGTCTTCTAAAGTAACTTTAACAGTTCTTAAGTTTGGTAAAAATCTCTTTTTTGTTCTGTTTTTTGCGTGACTTACGTTGTTACCAACCATAGGTCCTTTTCCTGATATTGCACATCTTCTTGACATTGTCTTTCCTTCATAGTGAAAAATATTCGCGTATTTTATCTTTTTATTCTTAAGTCTAATTTAAATATCGTTTATAATTTCATTAATTCTTTCTAAATTATTCTCTAAAGTGTATTGTAGCGCTTTTTTTCTATTTTCTTTTTTAATTAATTTTAAATCTTCATTATTTGATAAAAGTGCATCAACTTTAAATCCCATTGATCTATCATCTGGATCATCCATAGTTGCAAATACATCTACTAATTCATTTGAATGATTAATAGAAGTTACAAATACTGCACATTTACAAAACATTGCTTTAAGAACATTTGATGCAAAAGATTGATTATATGAAGGTAGAATAAAGATATCTGATGCTAAAAAAAGATCATCAATATTTTCATACTCTTCTATTAATGTAATATGCTCAAACATATTTATTTTTGACATTTTGAACTTTAAAGTTGTGATTTCTCTATTATCCCCCGCAATTAGAACATGATAGTTATCATTTGTTAAACTTGCAATAATTTGAATAAACTCTTTAATCCCAGATTTTTCAAAGTTTTTCGCAGTGAAAAATATAAGTTTCTTTTTTGAATCAATATCAAATTTTTCACAGAGGTTTTTTTTAATAGTTTTTGGCTTGTCATAAATAGTGTCAATACTTGGATATATGACATGAATTTTAGATGAATCAATATTTGTTTGTAATATTACTTTATGCTTTAAGTTTTCAGAGTTAACTATAACTATTTTTGCATTTTTTATCTTTTCTAATGATTCATTATCTATTGAACCAGTATGAAAATATATATCTGCATAATTATTACTTGAAGAAAATATTTTAGAAAAGAAAGACTTCTTTTCTAATTCATCAATATTTTCTTGTTCTAGTAGTTTTCTTATTAGGTTTGTTTTTGTTTTGTATGAAATAGTTAATGACAATATAAGCCCCTAATTTTTTATTTCACTATTAAATGCTTGGTGTGTCTTTCTCCAACTATCATCAAATCTATTATGGGTAAAAAGTCCATTACAAATACCAATTTTAAAGTTTTGTGTTCTCCACCATTTTGAATTCAAAGGTTTTTCTAAATCCTGAAAACCATTTGCAGTACGAGAACTTGGATTTTTGTATGAATACTCTAATAATTTACCGTAAAATTCTCTTTTTAATAAGACACTTTGATTAGTCCAAGTTAATATTCTTGAATTTACTGCATATATTTCATCTTCTATTTTTTCTACAAACTCTGGAAAAACTTCATGAGGATTTTGTTCAAAGTATAATCCATACCCTGCAACTCTTAATGCTTTTTCTTTTCTAAATATTTTTTTAAAAAATTTACTAAAAGAAGCTTTGTTGTTAGTGTCTAATTCATCAAAAATATAGTTGGGATGTAATTTAGTTACGTTATAGTAATTTAAATACTTTTCCAAACTAAAAGACTCACCAAAATTCCATCTATGTCTTAATCTCATTACATCAATTTTATTTTGTTTTAAAAAATTTATTGATTTCTCTAGAATTTGTTCTACAACTAACTCATTTTCTACTATTGGATTATCATTTTCTAAAACCAATATGTAATCAGTATCTAAATTTTCATATATTAATTTATGTCCATGCTGTATACCAAGATTTTTTTCTGTACCAACATAGTCATAACCATATTTATTAGCAAGGGCTATATCATCATCAGATATTTCTTGAAAAATTATTTTAACTTCATCAAATAACTCTTTAAAACCAACTTTTTCATAACTTTGTAAACTTCTCTCCAAAGTTTTATGTGATTTCCAACTTAAAATCCCAACACCAACAGTTGAACCTAACTTATCTGATAATTTATGCTGTTTTAACATCGATTAGCACCAATAGTCTTTAATCCAAGGAGTAGGTAAACACTTCTTGTAAATTTTCTTCCAACTTTGACCTTTTTTCACTCTCCAAATCCCTTCAATTGCTTCATCTGGTTTTGGATAACCATGGAAATTTACGACTTTTAAATTAGGCATATTTTTAGGTAAGCTTGGTGTGATAAAATATCTTAAAGGTACGAATTTAGGTATACAGTCAAATCTAAATGAACAAAACCAGTCATCTGGCCAAAAGTTTAATTTTCCAAATTTGATTATTACTTGTTCAGATAAAAATTCTTGGCAAGCTGTATGAAATTTATCACAAACCTCTTTTGGATTTTGTTCATAATACTCTTTTATAAAACCTAAAGTTCCAACAACCCATGAGTAACAAGTTGCTTGACCAACCGTATCCCCTTTTGTATTTGTATCATTTATTATATAAAACTTGTCATCTTTTGGATAATCAAAGAATCCATCTATATTTCCAACAATTACTACATCTAAATCAAAAAACAATACTCTTTGACCAGCTAAATCACCTAAATTGTCATCACATAAACCTGCTTCTTTTCGATAACCATACTTTGTTCCATAATCTTCAATAGTATTTAATATAGGCACTGGTTTTACGATAATATTTTCATTTAAATCCAATGAATTATCAGTAAAACAATAAAAATTTATTTTGTATTTTGAGTTTTTTATAACCATGTTATATAATTTATTTACATCTTCTGAACTATAAACAGTTCCCCATTTTATACAAATTACATTTTTTGTTTCACTCATTATCTGCCTTTTAATTATTAATTTTGTATATTAGCTAAATTTCACTTTTAAATATTTGTACAAATATTTAAAAAAATACTTAAATTGAAAACTTCTAATAGCTCTTTGAAAAGATTTTCTATATATTTTTGCAACTGCTTTTTTTCTTTTTGATTCATCATCAATATTTTTATTATAAATTTTTACAATCTCTTCATAATAAAATTTAAGCACATTTTTACTACCACTAAGATTATCATCATGCCATCTGTAATATGTATGAATTTTATTAATATACCCTACTTCATGATTTTTTGTAAGCCTTAACCAAAAATCAGTATCTTCAAACTTTAAAGTTGCATCATAAAAACCAATTTCTTTATAAATTTTTGTTTTATATAGATGAGAAGGAGTATTAATACCTCCCTTCCCTTCAATAATAGAATCAAATAGAAACCCTGTATTCTTTTTATGAGAATAATCTAAAATATTTTTTTCGATATCATCATTATCTACTACTTGAGAATTAGAATGAACTAATACAAAATTTGGGTTCTCTTCTAAATATTTAACTTGATCTTCAATTTTATTCAAAAACCAATAATCATCAGATCCAATAAAAGAAATGTATTTACCTTTTGCTTGCTGTGCAATTTCATTTAAAGTATTACACATACCTTTATTTGGTCTTGTGTATATTTTATAATTTTGATTGTAATTTTGAGATTCTAAATAATCTTTTGCTACTTGAAATGAATTATCCGGAGAACCATCATCTATAACTATTATTTCAATATTTTTATAAGTTTGTTTTACAATTGATTCTAAACACTTAACTATATATTTTTCATGATTATATAAAGCTACACCTATTGTTACTATATTATTCATTATCTAATCCTAAGATTCTTTTTGCTTCTAAATAGACTCTTTCCGAGTATTTATCATCTTGATATATGTGAAATTTATTCTTAGTTTTTAATAAATCATTTTTATAATAGCTTTTGTCATTTATAAATTTATCAACTTCAATTATAATCTGATTCCAATCAAAACATTTAGGTCCAGGTGTTACATCATCATAATCATAATAAAATTCTCGATCTTTTGAAATATAATTATCTAAATCATATGGGAAAAATATAATCGGCTTATCACTTAATAAATAATCTAAGTAAATACTTGAATAATCAGTAATTAATAAATCAAAATTATTAATTGATTGATAAATATCTTCATCTAAATCATATTTCTTTATGTTTGTATAGTTTAATTCTAGATTATTAAACTTTTCTAAATCATAATAGTGCAATCTTAAATATAACTCAACCTTCTTACTCTTTAAAAAAGCATTAACTTTTTCTATATCCTTAGATATTACATCTACTACATTCGATTTACTATCTTCTCTATGAGTAGGCATATAAATTATCTTTTTTATATTTGATTTTTTCTTTTTAAATGCACTATTTCTTGGAAGCCCTGTAATAAAAATATTTTCTTTAAATACATTAAATGCTGAAAATAAGTTTTCTTTCTCTATCTCTGAAGATGCACTTAAATAATAATCTTTTAAATACTTCTTTTTGTTCTTAGAAACATCATTTCCAATCTTTTTTAAAGGATTACCATGCCATAAATTATATATTTTTGGTACTTTTATATATTTATTAATATCTATATGAGATTGCGTTACAAAGCATATACTAGCCCTTAAAGTATAATAAATACCTAAAAAACTATCAAACATATAAACTTCAAAATTTCTTTCTTTTAAAAAAGTATATACTCCATTATCCTTAGTTATCCAAATTGGTCTAATATCTTTCTTTTCTAAATTTATATATTCAAACAAATATCTTGGACTATCAGAATACTTATCACCAAACCAAGAACCAAATAACCAAATTGACTTTTGTTTAGGAAATACTCTATTAATCAAACGAAAAGGTAAAAACTTTAATTTCTCTTTTTTTAAACTCACGATAAATCTTTTTTTAATTGTTCTAAAATATCTAAAGCATTAACTATATCTTCTTTAGGAATTGATAAAAAATTTGTTAAAGATTTTTTTAATTGTGTAGTTGAAATATGTTTAGTTCTTTTTAGATATTTAACTTTACAATATTTATTTAATTCATCAAACTTACCTTTCCAATCATCCCCCATTGCAAATACATCTACATCATATTTTTTAATATCATTAACTTTTTGTTCCCAATTTTTTTCTGCTATAACTTTATCAACATACTTAATACTCTCAAGTATTTGTTTTCTTTGCTTATATGATATTAATGTCTTTTTCCCTTTTAATTGATTAAAGTCATCTGTAGATACTCCTACAATTAAATAATCACATTTTTTTTTAAGTCTTTTTAATAATCTTAAATGTCCTATATGAAACATATCAAATGTTCCATAAGTAAGTAAAACTTTTTTAGCCATTAATATTCCTTAATTATATTTCCCTAAATACCACTGAATAGTCTTAACAATACCAGAATCAAAGTTTTCATCAGCCTTCCATCCAAGCTCATCTTCTAACTTAGTTGCATCTATTGCATATCTTCTATCATGTCCTGCTCTATCTTCTACAAATGTTATTAAATCTTTATATGAAGAATTAGCTTTAGGTAATTCTTGGTCAAGAATCTCACAAATTTTATTTACTATTTGTAAATTTGTTCTCTCATTTCTTCCACCAATATTATATGTCTGTCCTTTTAATCCTGTATGATAAACTAAATCTATCCCTTTACAGTGATCTAATACATATAACCAATCTCTAATATTCTTTCCATCTCCATAAATTGGAATAGGATTTCCTTGAAGTGCATTTCTAATAATTGTAGGTATTAGTTTCTCATCATGTTGTTTTGGTCCATAGTTATTAGAACAGTTTGTAATAACACAGTTCATTCCAAATGTTTCTACATAAGATCTAATAATCATATCACTAGATGCTTTAGAAGCAGAATATGGTGAATTTGGAGCATAAGGCGTGGTTTCAGTAAATAAATCTTTTGGATCATCTGTAAGTGTTCCATATACTTCATCTGTAGATATATGATGGAATCTACAATCTTGATAATCTTTTTTATATTCAAAAGGTTTATTCATCCAATGTTTCTTTGCTACATCTACTAAAGTATATGTACCATTTACATTAGTTTGTACAAACACACCTGGGTTTTTAATAGAGTTATCAACATGAGATTCTGCTGCAAAGTGTATTACACCTGTTATATCATATTCAGTAAAGATAAACTCAATTAATTCTCTATTACAGATATCACCTTTTATAAATTTATATCTAGGATGATTCTCAACTTCTTTTAGGTTTTCTAAATCACCTGCATAAGTTAATAAATCTATATTTACTACATTTATATTTTCATGTGTATCTAAAAAGTATGGTACAAAGTTTGCACCTATAAATCCTGCACATCCTGTTACTAATACTGTTTTATTATTGTTATTAAACATATTTATTTTCTTTCTCCTAATCTTCTTAAGCAATCATCTAATCCATCTTTCCAAAAAGGAATCTCAATATCAAACTCTTTTTTTATTTTTGCTTTATTTAAAATTGAGTAATGAGGTCTTTTTGCAGGAGTTGGATATTGATATGTTTCAATTGGATTTATTTTACAATCAAGTTTTGCCATTTTCATAATCTCTTTTGCAAAGTCATACCAAGATAGTACTCCTTCATTTGAGTAATTATATATTTGCACTTTTTTATTTTCTATTTTTGGAAGTATCTCTAAAATAGTATATGCCAAATCTTTTGCATAAGTTGGAGTTCCTACTTGATCAAATATCACACCTAAGCTCTCTTTTTCTTTCCCTAATCTTAGCATTGTTTTTACGAAGTTATTTCCATAAAAACTATAAACCCACGAAGTTCTAATAATTACAGAGTTTAATGGATTTATATTTATCATTTCATTTTCACCATCAAGTTTTGTTTTACCATATACACCTTGAGGGTTTGTTTGGAACTGTTCACAATATGGTTTAAAGTTTTTCCCATCAAACACATAATCAGTTGAAACATGAATTAGTTTTATATTAAGTTCATTTGAAACTAAGGCTAGTTTTTTAACTGCTTTATGATTTATTAAATCTGCATTTTCTTCATCAGTTTCTGCTTTATCAACTGCAGTATATGCTGCACAGTTAATAATAGTATTTATATTATTTGATTCACAGTATTCTTTTACAGACTCTTTTGAGGTGATATCTATATCTTCTCTTGTAGTAAAGAAGAAATTATATGAGTAATTAGAAGATAGTTCTTTTAATTCACTCCCTAATTGGCCATTTGAGCCTGTTATTAAAATATTTAAAGTTTGAGCACTACTCATAATAATTAACTCCAAATTCAAATATTTCTTTATCATCTTTTATAGAAAATAGTTTTGGTTGTTTTGTGTCTTTATCTGATAGTTTTAATTCATCATGACCTAAAGTCCAATCAATATTTAAATCACTATCATCAAATGCTATTCCTCTATCACACTTTGGAGAATAGTAAGAATCTACTTTATATGCAAATGTTGTATCATTTTCTAATACTACAAAGCCATGGGCAAATCCTCTTGGAACTAACAGTTGTTTCTTATTTTCTGCTGTAAGCTTAACAGCTACATGTTGTCCAAAGGTAGGAGAGTTTTTTCTAATATCAACTGCTACATCTAATACAGAACCAGAGATTACTCTTACTAGTTTTGTTTGAGCATGAGGAGGAAGTTGATAGTGAAGTCCTCTTAAAACTCCTTTTGAGCTTTTTGATTCATTATCTTGGCAGAAGTTTATTTTATATCCTAAAAATTCTTGTAATTTATCTTCTCTAAAAGTTTCTACAAAGTATCCTCTATGATCACCATGAACAGTTGGTTCAACAATTACTACATCTTCTATTTTAGTTCTAGTAAATTTCATTATCTACCCATTCCTCTTGGTTGATTTGCTCTTTTAATTAGGTATTGACCATATTGGTTCTTTTTTAGAGGTTGAGCTAGTTCTAGAAGTTTCTCTTTTGAGATATATCCCATTTCATATGCTATTTCTTCTAAACATGCTACTTTAAGACCTTGTCTATGTTCTATTGTTTGAATAAAGTTACTAGCTTCTAGCATACTTTCATGTGTTCCTGTATCAAGCCAAGCGTATCCTCTACCCATAAGTTCTACTTTTAGTCTTTGCTCATGAAGGTACATTTCATTTAAAGTTGTGATTTCTAGTTCACCTCTATGTGATGGTTTTACTTCTTTTGCTTTTTGTACTACATCATTTGGGTAGAAGTAAAGACCAACTACAGCATAGTTTGATTTTGGATTCTCTGGTTTTTCTTCAATAGAAGTTACATTGCCATTTTCATCAAATCCAGCAACTCCATATCTTTGGGGATCATTTACATAGTATCCAAATACTGTTGCTTTATTTTCATCTTTAATATTTTTTATAGAGTTAGCTAAAAGGTCAGTTAATCCATGACCATAAAAAATATTATCACCTAAAACTAAGCAAGCATCATCTCCATCTAAAAACTCTTCACCTAGAATAAAAGCTTGAGCTAATCCATCAGGGCTTGGTTGAACTACATATTCTAATTTTAGACCATAATCACTTCCATCACCAAGAAGGTTTTTAAAGCTATCTTGATCTTGAGGTGTTGTAATAATAAGAATTTCATTAATACCAGAAAGCATTAGAACTGAAAGGGGATAGAATATCATTGGTTTATCATATATTGGCGTTAATTGTTTTGAAACACCTTTTGTGATTGGGTACAGTCTTGTTCCGCTCCCTCCTGCTAGTACTATTCCTTTCATTTTTGATCCTTTTCTATTTGTTTTATGAATTTTTCTAAATCTTTATGAGCATTATCATATATTTCCTCAAATCTTTTAAATCCATTATTTGCAGTGGAAGTTATTAGGTCTTTATCTTTAATCAAATCACTAAGTACTTTTGATAATGATGCTTCGTTATTTTCACAAGTAATTAAGTCTTCTTTTCTGTAAAACTCATTTACAACTTCACTTTTCATTGTTACAGTACACTTTTTACAAGCTGTCGATTGATAAACTTTATTAGGAATAACACTTTTAGCTTTGTTACTATTTCCAAAAATTCCTAGCACAATATCATACTCTCTAATTAAATTAGCTAATTCTTGTTCTGACATAAACTCACCATTCATTGTTACACTCGATAAATTTAATTCATCAAAAAGAGTTTTCATTTCATTAAATATTTGTCCCTTACCAACAATCCTAGCTTCAAATTCTAAACCATTTTTTTCCATAATAGAAAAAGCTTTTAATATAATATCTATTCCATGTAAAGGAATAAAAGAACCATAAAATAATATTTTTACTTTTTCACTTTCGTTTTCATCTTTACTTGGAAAATAAATCTCTTTATCTGCTAAAACAGGTAAAACTAAATGTTTACCTTTAAACTTTCCAAATAATTTTTCCCAATATTTAAAATGAGCCATAGTATCACTTAGTATATATTTTGAAAATCTAAAATTAAACCAATCTTGAAAATATTTCCACCATGCTCTTGGATTTTTGTTTGTAATCTTTTTTCTATCAAAAACATATGTATCATAGTTTGATATAAAAAAATCATTTAGAATGATATTTCTTTTAAAAAAATGCTTAAAAAATTGATTTTTTGAAAAGGGTAGTAATATGTAAATATCATCATCTATTTTTACATCACTTAAAAGTTTTTTTATAATATTAAATCTTGAATAATCTTTATTTTTTCGAAACAGATATTTTATCATTTGTACCACTCATATTTTTTTAGTTCTTTATCGTCCCCATTAAATAAATCTAATATATAATTTGAAACTCTTTTTGAATTAAATAAAGAGTGTACTCTTTCATGTAGCCATTTTGATTTATCTATTCTTTCATCTTCATTTTCTAAGAAATAATTAATTTTTTCTACTAATTCAATATTAGACTCATAATATTCTAACTTATCTTCAAAAAATACATCTGCATTTATAATTTTAGTACTTAAAGGGAAAGATCCGTTACCAATAATATGCATTAATCTATCTGAAGTATACCATTCATATCCTAAAGTAAATTCTCTATTATGATTAATACAAATTTTTGAATTAGAGATTAAAGAGAGATATTCATCTCCGATAACTACAGACTTTTTATTCTGACCTATATATTTAGTTTTTATATTTTTCTCTAAGTTCTCATTTAGATTTAATACTAAAGACTCTCGTTCTTCATCATGACGACCTGAAAAAAATAGATCTATGTCACACTTATTATTAAAAGCTTCATATTTTTCAATATTCTTATCTACTAAATTAGGAAGAAAGAAGGCATTGGAATTATATTTTTTCAAGTCTTCGATAAACTCTCCACCAGCTGTAGTTAGAATCAAATCAAAAAAATGTGCGATATTTTTAAAATAGTTTTGGATAGGAACATCGTTATACCAATAAATCATTTTTATATTTTTTCTTTTTATATATTCAAATGTCTCTTCAAGTATTAACTCAGCATGTCCGAATATTATTAAATCTGGATTTAAATCATCAATTAAAGATTTAAAAAAAATATTCATTTTCTTTTGACCACTTTTTTTGTTTCTTAGAAAAGAGAAATATCGAGAACTATCTCTATAATCAAAATTATGTACAAAATGATTGTTTTGAATTAAACCTTGCGATATTTTTATAGGGTTTGCATATAAAGCCCCACCTGTTTTTGTTAATATATTAAAAGGTGCACAATGTATAATTCTCATATGTTTCTAATCCTCACCAAATAAATCACGAGTATAAACCTTAGCCTCAACATCAGCTAAAGTATCGCTCTTTCTATTTGCTACAATTACATCACTTAAAGCTTTGAACTCATCTAGATTCTTAATTACTTTTGAATTAAAAAATACATCCTCTTCTAAGTTTGGCTCATAGATTACTACTTCTATACCTTTTGCTTTTATTCTTTTCATTATTCCTTGTATTGCACTTGCTCTAAAGTTATCACTTCCACTTTTCATAATAAGTCTATATATACCTACTATTTTATTTGTTTTTACATTATCATTCATTGTAAAATCTAGCTTCTTTATAATAGCTTTTGCTACAAAATCTTTTCTTGTAGTATTTGCATCAACTATTGCAGATATTATATTATGTGGAACTTCTGAATAATTTGCTCTTAATTGTTTTGTATCTTTTGGTAAACAATATCCACCATATCCAAAGCTTGGGTTATTATAATGACTTCCAATTCTAGGATCTAATCCTACACCTTGGATTATTTGTTTACTATCTAAATCATGAGCCTCTGCATAAGAATCTAGTTCATTAAAGTATGCTACTCTCATAGCTAAGTATGTATTACTAAACAGTTTTATAGCTTCTGCTTCTGTACTATGAGTAAACAGTACTTCTATATCTTCTTTTATAGCACCTTGCTTTAAAAGGTTTGCAAATGTTTGAGCTCTTTTTGATTGTTCTCCAACTATGATTCTAGATGGATATAGATTATCAAACAGTGCTTTTCCTTCTCTTAAAAATTCAGGAGAGAAGATTATATTATTTGTATCAAACTTTTGTGATACTTCTTTTGTATATCCAACAGGAACAGTTGATTTAATAACCATTGTTGCATTTGGGTTTATTTCTAATACATCAGCAATTACATATTCAACTGATTTAGTATTAAAGTAGTTAGTTTCAGGATCATAATCAGTAGGAGTAGCAATGATTACAAAATCAGCATTTTCATAGGCTTCTTTTTTATCTAAAGTAGCAGTAAAGTTTAA
Source organism: uncultured Arcobacteraceae bacterium (assembly GCA_964022095.1). Classification (GTDB taxonomy): domain Bacteria; phylum Campylobacterota; class Campylobacteria; order Campylobacterales; family Arcobacteraceae; genus Malaciobacter_A. Next base: position 23,267 of record CAXHZO010000020.1, on the reverse strand, counting down.
ATCATCTCTTAACAGGTATTCTTCTATTTCTTTATCTTCAATTGGAGATTTTTTATTTTTAAGAAGTTCAACTTTTTCAGGAATTATATCTAGTGCTATTACTTCATTATGTTGAGATAGTAAGATTCCATTTGAAAGTCCTACGTATCCTGTACCTGCTATAGCGATTTTATACATTTGGTTTTCCTAAAAGATTATTGTAAACACTAAGATTTCTTTCTACCATTTTATTTAATGTGAAATTATCTTTTGCAAAATTTTTAATAAACTCTTTATCAAAATCTAAAATTAGTGACTTTTCTATTTTTAAAGATAAATCTTTGTAATTTTTTGGTTCAAAAAAGAAACCTGTTTTTGATTCTAATACATAATCACTAGTTGCACCAATATTAGTAGCAATTAAAGGAACACCTAAAAACATTCCTTCAACATTTGCTCTACCAAAAGTTTCAGGCTTAGATGAAGATGAAATATTTAGATTAGTAATAGATAAAACTTCTTTAATTTTATCAGTAAAGCCTAAAAATATTACGTTTTTATCTAAGTTTAATTCTTTGACTAAATTAACTAAACTTGTGTAATAACTCTCTCTATCTTCACTATAACTTCCAACAAGTATCAATTTAATATTAGGATATGTTTTTTTTAAAAGAGAAATAGCTCTTATTGTTGTTTCTTGATCTTTCCAATGTGTTATTCTAGCTATTTGAGATAATACAATTTTGTCTTTTAAATCATACTTTTCGAAAAGTTGAGAGATGAAATCTTTATCAAAACCTTGATTATTAAAATACTCTTCATCTATACCTCTAGGAATTAATACAATTTTTTTTCTATTTGCTTTATAATGATTTATTATGTGCTCAATCATAAATTTACTTCCACAAATAATAGTATCAGCTTTTGTCATTATTTTACTATAAAAACTAATAGAGTTATACCCATGCACTGTGCTAACAAGTTTTATATTTAAACCTTTATTTGCAAAAAAAACCAACCAGGCAGGAACTCTACTTCTAACATGTAATATATCTGGATTTAAATCTTTCAAAATTTTTCTAAGCTTAATAACTCTAGAAAACACAGAAAATATATTTTTACTAGCAACGTCAAACTGTATATGAGTTCCACCATCACTTATTATTTGATTAACTAACCTTCCACCATTACTAATTACAATATTATCGATATCATGTTTAATGAGTTCTCGATTCAAATCAACAACTCCTCTTTCAACACCACCTTCATTTAAATCAGGTAATAATTGTACTATTCTCAAATCTTAACTTTCCCTAATAACTTTTCAAAATCTACTTTTTTATCTATCTTCTTTACATTTTCAACTAATCTATGGTATTTCGTATTTTCTTTTCTTGATTGTAAATCAATTATTTCAACACTTGCATCGCTATTTGCTCTTATTTCACTTATCATAGATGTTGAATCAATAGTAATAAAAAACTTATCACAATTATGAACAAAATCACCTAGTGGGTTAATGTTAGGCTCTCTAGAAAAAATCAACTTATAATCAAATTCATACTCGTGTATTAAATCTTCTACTTCAAGAGGAGTTCTACTTGATGTTGTAATATATTTTAAATACTCTGGATATTGTTCAAGTATTGATTCAATTGATTCTCTAATTTTGCTAGTTTCCATATTAAAAACTTTATTATTACCACCAATAATAATAGCTAATGATTTTTTATCTTCATCTTGCTTAATTATATTTTTTGATTTTAAATATGAAAGATTCAATGGAACAGTTATAATATTTTCTTGACTTTTGAACTCATCATGTTCTTGTGCAATAATATAATCAAAGCTATTTGTCTTATAACCTTTAGGATACATAAGAGCAATTGACTTTATGCTATTTTCTTTGCTAAGTAGTTTATTAAGATAATATGTTGAAGAACCTGCACTTACAACTGCATCATAAAAATCATAATAATATTTTCTATAATCTTCATATAAAGCATCTGTATAGAAATCTATTTTATCAAAAACATAAGATAATAACTTATGAATTTTAGATTTGAATTTAACTTCTACAATGTCATAACTTATATTTTTTATTTTACAAAAGGCGATTGATTGATTTAAGTGACCTGGTTTACCATCACTAATTATTAATATTCTTTTCATATATCTCTCTATAGTGGCTTTTAAATCTTTTATGTGGCCAGAACCACTGTTTTTTATCTTCTAAGATTATATCAGAAATTGCATTAGCTTCTAATTGAGAAATAATTTTTATGTCTTCTTTTTCATTTTCAGTTTTTATAGGTTTTATTGGCTCGTAGATTTTTATATGATATTTATATTCGTTTTTATTAAAAATTGCAACAGGTACAATATATGCACCAAATTTTCTAGCTAAAGATGCACTTGAAGCCGTTTGATTTGCTTTTTTACCTAAAAATAGTACTTCTTCACCATCTTTTGAATTTATATTTTGATCAATAATTAAAGATACAGTATTCCTTTTCATCAATGCTTTAACAAGTTTCTTTAAAGCTCCATTTCTAAAGATAATAGTACTTCCACAAGCTTCTCTTGCTTTTACAATAAACTCATCTATTTGTTTAAAATTAGATTGTCTAGCAACTTGATGTAAAGGTGTTACAAATTTATTCATATAAGTACTTAACATCTCCATATTTCCATAATGAGCAGAAATGACAATTATTGGTTTACCATCTTTTTGTAAGTCTTTAATGATATGTTCATTTTCAATAGTAACTATTTGTTTTAATTCATCATCACTAATATCTAGATTTTCAATTAAAGTTTGAACCCACAAAACCATATTAAAATATGAATATTTTTGAATATCTTTAATTTCATCTTTTGTGATTTTATTATCAAATACTAATTTTAAATTAGCTTCTATAATATTGTTAGTTTTTCTTGCAAATATATATGCAAGATAAGCAATAAGTTTAAAAAAGCCACGTCTTATTTTTTTTGGTGATTTTCTTAAGATAAAAACTAATCCTAAAAAAATTTTATATATAATATTTTCCATTACACTATTTTAATATTTAATTCTTTAGGACTTTCTAATTTTTCTATATTAGATTGAATTAAAAAGGAATTATTAGGTAATTCCAAAGTTAAAGTATCATCAATTAATTCATAATTAACTTTTGGTCTTGAGTAATCTAAATTTACTGATAAATTTAAAGAGATCATAAAACTCATCCATCTTATAACTTCAATATCAGGTAAAAGTCTTTCATATTTTTCAATATCACTTTTTGAAGGTAGAGATTTTTTAGAAAATTTAATAGTATGAGCAACTACAGCTCTTGAAATATGTAAAAAGTCATAACTTAAACCATTTAATATATAATCAAAAGCATTGTCATTTGATTTATAAAAGTTTAAAGTCGATCCAATAGAGTGAAGCTTTGAAGCAACTATAAGTAAGTTTTTGTATTTTTCATCAAGTTCATGCATAGGAGATAGTACATCGAATATTTTTCCTGCATTGCTTCCTAAGTATGCACTTTGTTTTTTATCAATACCATACCTATCTAACAAGCTTCTAACACTTACGTTAAAGTTTGTAGGGAACTTATGGTTACAATTTCTAAGTAAATCAGTTAAGTAAACACCTTCTCTAACCCCTGCTCCTGATGTAATTACATTTGAACTGTTTAATTCTTCTAAAATAGTTTTAAAAATAAATGTACCTTCTTTAATAGTATCTAATCTATCTTTTTTTACATTTAGTTTTTTTAATTCATCTATATCTTGGGCATTAACAATATCTTCAAATAAAGAGATTTCATTTTTCACTTTATATTTATATCCATGTAAAGCATCTAAAGGATAATCATCTTTTTTCATAATCATCTTAGTCAAAGCTCTAATACTTCCACCAATACCCACAACAGTTTTAGGTATTTCAATACCTAAATCAAAAATCTTTTTTAAATTATCTAAAATATATGATCTTGCGCCATCTATATCATTTTTATTAAAATATAGCTCTTTTAATCTAACAGTTCCTAAATTCAACGAAATTGATTTTGTAATATTACCGTCATGTATAAATGAAAATTCCGTAGAGCCTCCACCGATATCAACAGTAACAAAATCTTTGCTATCAATTAAATTTAATGCTGCAACGCCACCATAATATGCTTCTTTTTCACCATCAATTACTTTAATATTGATTCCAAAATCATTTTTTACTTTAGATAAAAAAACTTTTGAATTTGGAGCATCTCTAAGGGCTGAAGTAGCTACACAAATTACTTTTCTTGATTTTAATGAATTAGATATATTTAAAAAAGATTTTAAAGATTCATACGCTCTTTGCATAGGAACTTCTTGAAGATTGCCGTTATTCTCATAACAACCCTCTGAGATTTTCACTCTACTTTTAGTTTCATTTATTAAACTAAAAGCATAGCGACTACTTTTTTGTAATACAACCATTCGCATTGAGTTTGACCCAATGTCGATAATAGTTGTAACTTTTGCCATTTAAACTTCTTCTTCCATTAGTTGATTAAATTTAAACTTTAACTCTTCCATTGTTTCTTGATTATCTGGATCTATAATAATACAATCAACTGGACATACTTCAACACATTGAGGCTCTTCAAAATGCCCTACACATTCAGTACATCTATCTGAATCAATTACATAAATTGGATCACCCTCTTCAATTGCATAATTTGGGCACTCTTCTCTACATGCATCACACGCGATACACTCATCAGTAATAATTAATGACATCTGACCTCTTCCTACTATTAATATTTATGTTGGAGTTATAACCTAAATATCTTTAATTATTTCTAAAACGAGATCAAATTTCAGTTTATTTTTTGATAAGAGTATAAATTTACTTGATTTATACATATAAAAATCTTTACAGATATATAATGCAGCAGCTACATCAAACTCTCTTATATCTCCAGCGAATAATACAAAATTGTAATTTTTTGCATCACATAAAGATAAAGCTACCGCACCTAAACATCTGAATTTCATTCCATTTTCTTTCAGTTTTTCACAAACATTTGGAAATTTATATGCTCTTTCAAAAATTGCTAAATTAGATTTTGAGAATTCTAAGGGGTTCACATAAGTGCTGTTTTTCATTGAAAAGTATTTAATATCATCTTCAAAAATTCTGTAAGTTATAATAGAAGTAATAAGATTTGTTACAAAACCTGCAATTACTTCTTCACCTTTTTTTAAAGCCACTGATGTACCATAATAAGGTAAACTATTTAAAAAATTATTACTTCCATCAAGGGGATCAATTACAATAGTATATTCACTATTATTATTTAATAATCCACACTCTTCAGAATAAATATTACCAAATTTTTCAAGATGTTTTATAAAGATATTTTCTGCTGATATATCGAAATTTAAAGAGTTATCTCCACCAAATCCAACTGTATTTGAATATTGATAATCTTTAAACGATATTTGATTATTTATGTAGTTATAAATCTCTTCATTTGCAAGCTTTACAGCCTTTATAAAAGTTTTCTTATCAAAGGCTGTAATATTAGTCATAATCTTATGCTAAAGCTTCTGCCATAGATTTTGCAGCTTCTCTTCCATCAACTGCTGCAGTAACTGCTAAGTGTGCTCCTCTATTACAATCACCACCTGCATAAACTTTTAAGTTTGATGTTCTGTATTTTCTATCAATAATAACACCACCCCAAGAGTTAGTTTCTACATTTAATTCTTTTAAGAATTCAGGAGCTTCAGGTGAGAATCCTAATGCTAAAATTACAATATCAGCATCTTCTAAATATTCACTACCTTCATTGATAACAACTTTTTGTCTACCAGTTTCATCAGGTTCACTCATTGTTGTAGTTAATAACTCAACTGCAACTGCTTTATCACCTTGTGTTTTAATAGACTTTGGAGAAACGTTAAATACAAATTCAACACCCTCTTCTTTTGCATTAACAACTTCTTTTTTACTACCTGGCATATTAGCTTCATCTCTTCTATAAAGACATTTAACTGAAGTTGCTCCTTCTCTAACTGAACTTCTTACACAGTCCATAGCAGTATCACCACCACCAATTACAACAACTTTTTTATCTTTAACATCAATAAATTCAATTTGGCTATTACCTAAGTTTCTTTTTTGAATACCAGTTAAAAAGTCAATTGCAAAGTGTACATTTGAAGACTCTTCACCTTCAATTCTTACAGAGTTACTTTTAGTTGCTCCAATACCTAAATAAATTCCATCAAAATCTTTTTCAAGATCTGCTATAGATTTATCTTTTCCAATTTCACAATTTGTATGAAGTTTCATTCCAGCTTCTAATAACCAGTTAATTCTTCTATCAACTGTAGTTTTATCAAGTTTGAATCCAGGGATTCCATACATTAATAAACCTCCAGCTCTATCAGCTCTCTCAAACATTTCAACTTCAAAACCATTTCTTAGTAGAAAAGTTGCTGCTGAAATTCCAGTTGGTCCAGAACCAATTACTGCAACTTTTTTACCATTTCTATGTGATGGAATTACCGGTTTCATTCCTTTTGAGAATGCATCTTCAGAAATAAATGTTTCAACTGCACCAATTGAAACAGCACCATGTCCAGTATTTAAAGAACATGCACCTTCACATAATACATCTTGAGGACAAATTCTTCCTAAAATTTCAGGGAAAGGAGATGTTTCATTTGAAATAGCAAAAGCATATTCTGGATTTTTTGTAGCAGTTTGCTTCAACCATGCAGGAATATAATTTCCTAATGGACATCCAGTATGACAGTATGGATCTCCACACTGCATACATCTATCAGCTTGCTCTTTTGCTCTTTGTTTATTAAATACTTGATACACTTCATCGAAATCTTTTAGTCTTTGAAGTACGTCTCTTTTTTCTGGATTAATTCTTTCAAATTTTGTAAAGTTTAACATCTCTTAATCTCCCTTATCCGGATCTAATGGTAATACTGTCATATTTTTAGGTTTTACCATCCAGAAGTTTCTAATTTCTGATCTGAAGTTTTGTAAAATTCTTTCTGCAATTTCACTTTCAGTTTCATGAACATAATCTTGAAGCAATCTTTTCAGATATAATCTTTCTCTTTCTGTATCATCAGTATCAACTCTTACAGGTTCAATTAACTCTTGATTCATTTTATCAACGAAAGTCTTTTCAGGATCGTATATAAATGATAGACCACCAGTCATACCAGCACCAAAGTTAACCCCAGTATTTCCTAAGATTACTACAATACCACCTGTCATATATTCACAAGCATTATCTCCAGTACCTTCAACAACAGCCGTACATCCAGAGTTTCTTACTGCAAATCTCTCTCCAACTGCTGCTCTAATATATAGTTTACCACCAGTAGCACCATATAAACAAGTATTACCAGCACCAGCAAATTGAGGACCTTGGTGCATTGGATTAATGATGATTTTACCACCATTCATACCTTTACCAACATAATCATTAGCTGCGCCATCTAAATGTAAGTTCATACCTTTAGATAAGAATGCACCAAATGATTGTCCAGCAATTCCTTTTAAATTCATATTTATAGAGTTTTCAGGAAGTCCAGCATCACCATAGAATCTTGCAATTTCACCAGAGATTAATGCTCCAAAACTTCTGTTTAAGTTAGAAATCTCAGTATTAACTTTCACTGGAGTATTTGGATTTTCAATAGTTCTGTGAACTTTCTTTAATAAATCTTTTTCAAATTTATTATCATCAAATGGAGCATTTGTCTCTTTTTGACAAGTATCAACTCCATCAATTCTTCTTAAAATATTTTGGAAATCAAATTTTTGTGCAAATTTGTCATCAATTACTTTTAATAAGTCACTTCTACCAACTAACTCTTCCATAGTTTTGTAACCTAATGAAGCCATAATTTCTCTTACATCTTCAGCAATAAATGTGAAGTAAGAAATTAATCTCTCTACTGTTCCTGTAAAGTGAGCTCTTAGATCATCATCTTGAGTTGCAACACCAACAGAACATTTATTTGTATGACAAATTCTTAAAATTTTACATCCAACTAATGTAAGTGCAGCAGTACCAAAGGCATAAGATTCAGCACCAAGCATAGCTGCTTTAATAACATCCATACCAGTTTTTAATCCACCATCTGTTTGTACATGTACAGACTCTCTTAAGTGGTTAGCTTTTAATGCATTATGAGCTTCACTTAATCCCATTTCCCATGAGTTACCTGCATGCTTAATAGAAGTTAATGGAGCAGCACCTGTACCACCATCTCCACCAGAGATAATAATCTTATCAGCATATGCTTTAGCAACACCAGCAGCAATTGTACCAACACCAATAGATGATACTAATTTAACTGTGATTTTAGCTAATGGATTAACTTGCTTTAAGTCAAAGATTAACTGAGCTAAGTCTTCAATTGAATAAATATCATGGTGTGGTGGTGGTGAAATTAATGTAACACCAGGAACTGTATGTCTAAGTGTTGCAATTAATGGAGTTACTTTATGACCTGGTAACTGTCCACCCTCACCTGGTTTTGCACCTTGTGCAACTTTAATTTGTAATTCAACTGCACTTCTTAAATAGCCAGGAGTTACACCAAATCTACCTGAAGCGATTTGTTTAATCTTAGAGTTTTTAAGTGTGTTAAATCTTGCTGGATCTTCTCCACCTTCACCTGAGTTTGAAGAACCACCAATTGTATTCATAGCTTGGGCTAAAGATTCATGAGCTTCTGGTGAAATAGAACCACATGACATTGCAGCTGATGCGAATCTTTTAAAGATCTCTTCTTTCGATTCAACTTCATCAATTGAAATAGGTTCTCTATCTGAGTTTAATTCAAAGAAGTCTCTAATGAATTTTTTATCTCTATTTTCAATTAATTCTTTTAAACCTTTAAAGTCTGAAATGTCTTCAACTTTTTTTGCATTTTTATTATGCATTGCATTTGTAGTAGCTGGACCATAATCATGGTACTCACCACCTCTACTAAACTTATAAAAACCACCAATATCAATTGGTAACATTGTTCCTTCTTTTTTAAATGCATTAAAATGTGATTTTTCAATTCTCTCTTCGATATCTTCATATCCAAGACCTGCTAAATCACTATGAGCACCAGTGAAACAATCATTTACGATTTCATCACTTAAACCAATTGCATCAAATAATCCAGAATTTCTATATGAAGCAATAGTACAAATACCCATTTTAGACATGATTTTTAATAAACCAGCATTTAAAGATTTTTGAGTATTTTTTAAGTATCTTTGCATTTCATACTTAGTTGGTTCTTGTCTTTTAAATAAGTTAATTGTTGATGCATATAACATATATGGATAAATTGCTGTTACACCAAACCCAATTAATACAGCTGCCATATGTGGATCATATACTTCCCCTGTAATAGCAACAATTGAAACATCACTTCTTACATTTTCTTTTAATAATTGTTGATTTATATAACCAACAGCCATTGCCATAGGAATTGCTTTTTCATTTTCATTTAAAGTTCTATCATCTAAAATTACAACACCTACATTATCTTCTTTAACTGCTTTTATTACATAAGAAGATAAAGATTCTAATGATTTTTTTAAATTTGATTTAAAGATAGTTGTAAAAACTCTATTTTTATAATATTCATCATATCTTGGAGAATTTTCATCACCAAATGAATAAAGAATTTCATATTTCTCTTTCATTAAAATAGGACTAGCAATCTTTAATCTTTTTGCATATTCTGGTTGCTCATCTAAAATATTATGAATTCTTCCAAATCCAGTTTCTAAAGACATTACAATCTTTTCTCTATATGGATCAATTGGTGGATTTGTAACTTGTGCAAACTTTTGTTTAAAAAAGTCTGTAAAGTTTCTATTTACTGTTGAAAAACATGCTAATGGTGTATCATCACCCATAGAACCAACTGGTTCTTTACCATCTTTAGCCATTGGCTCAATCATTTGGTCTAGTGCTTCATAAGTAATATTAAAATATTTTTGTTTTTTCTCTAAATTCTCAACTTCATAATCAGATGTATTTAAAAATGAATCTTCAATATATTCTTGAACATAATCCATATCATCATTTAGCCATTTAGAGTAGTTTTGAGAAGATTTTAAATAATCATTAATATCTTCTTCTTTAAGAACTTTTCCATGCTTAAGATCTAGACCAATCATTTGACCTGATTGTAATCTACCTCTTTCTAAGATATTTTCTTCTTCAAGTTTTAAAGTTCCATACTCAGATGTAATATATAATTTATCATCTTTTGTAATTACATATTTAGATGGTCTTAAACCATTTCTATCAATTAAACATCCAATATGTCTACCATCTGTTAATGAAACAGCAGCTGGCCCATCCCATGCTTCCATAGCAGTAGCAGTATATTCATAAAATGCTCTTAAATCTGCATCCATATGAGGTGCATTTTGCCAAGGTGCAGGAACTAAGCTTCTAGCAGCTTTGAAAAAGTCAACACCGTTTGCTAATAAAAATTCAAACATATTATCTAATGATGCAGAGTCAGAACCACCTGGCTGTAAAATTGGAAGTAATCTATCAAGTTCTTTTCTTGTAAATACCTCTGATTCTACTTCTTCTGATTTTATTTGTGTATTAAATCTATTTGCTTCAACTGAGTTGATTTCACCATTATGTGCAATTGTTCTAAATGGTTGAGCTAATCTCCATTGAGGTAAAGTATTCGTTGAGAATCTTTGGTGAAATAGTGCGAATGAAATTTTAAAATCTTCATCTCTTAAATCTATGTAAAAATGTTTAATATGCGTAGGCATTACTAGCCCTTTATACGCAATTACTTTAGATGAGAAAGTTGGAATATAAAAATCTTTTTTATCTATTAATTTATGCTCACACTCTTTTCTTGTTAAGTATAGCATTGCATCAAATCTCTTTGATGACATTAATGTATTTGGTGTTACAAATACTTGAATAATATTTGGTAAGCTATCTAACGCTTGTTTCCCTAAAGCATCAGTATCAACTGGTACTTTTCTAGTTAATACAATTTTTAAATCATTTTGTTCACAATACTCTTTAAAAGTGTCAATGTCTTCTAAATCTTTTGCAAATATCATAGCAACTGCATAAATATCTGGTAAGTCCACATTTTGTGCAGTAGCAATTTTTCTCATGAAAGAATCAGGCATAGAAAGTAATAAACCAGAACCATCTCCAGTTTTTCCATCTGCTGCAATTGCACCTCTGTGCATCATTCTTTCAAGTGAAGTTATCGCATCTTCTAAGTTATCATGACTTGGTCTGTTCTGCATATCAGCAACAAGACCGAACCCACAGTTATCCTTAAAAGACGTTAATAAGTCTAAATTACAACCCATCTTTTTCCTTTATATTAATCTTTTATATTCCTTGTACTCTTCATACTCCTAGTAAAGTGGGATAGTATACTGTAAAATTGTTTAAAAAACGGTTAAGCACTCTAGTGCTAGGTGTGTTTGAGTTATTGTATTTTATACAAAAAAAGAATAAATAAATAGAGAAAAAGCATCAAAATATATACATTATTATATACAAACACAAATTCATAAAAAAATTTCTAAAATTTACATTTTCGTACATAATTGCTACATAACATTTAACTATAATTATTTCATATCAAAAATATTAAGGAGTAAAGATATGAAAAAATTAGTTTTAGGAACAATCGCAGCAGCAATGGTTGCAACTTCAGGATTAGCAGCAGAGTATACGCTTAAATTTTCTCACGTTGTAAGTCCAAATACACCAAAAGGTAAAGCAGCAGATTTCTTTGAAAAGAAATTAGAGGAATTATCTGGTGGAAAAATCGATGTTCAAGTTTACCCATCATCTCAATTATATACTGATGGTGCAGTTGTAAAAGCTTTAAGATTAAACTCAGTTCAAATGGCAGCACCAAGTTTTTCTAAATTTGGTAAAATTGTACCTCAATTAGCATTATTTGATATGCCTTTTATCTTTAAAGATATTGATCACTTACACAGAGTTCAAGACGGTGAAGTTGGAACTAAATTAAAAGATATGGTTACAGCTAAAGGAATTGTTGCTTTAGATTTCTGGGATAATGGATTTAAACAATTCTCTTCTTCTAAACAAGCATTAATTAACCCAAGTGATGCAGAAGGTCAAAAATTTAGAATTATGTCTTCTAAAGTATTAGAAGCACAAATCAAAGCAGTAGGTGGTAACCCACAAATGATGCCATTCTCTGAAGTATATTCTGGATTACAACAAGGTGTAATTGATGCAGCTGAAAACCCATTTTCTAACATCTACACTAAAAAATTCCACGAAGTTCAAAAATACTTAACTGTTTCTGACCATGGTTACTTAGGTTACTTAGTTGTAATGTCTAAAAAATTCTGGAACTCTTTACCAGCTGATTTACAAGCAAATGTTAAACAAGCTATGAAAGAAGCTACTGCTAAAGAGAGAGAATATGCAAAAGAATTAAATGATACACAATTTAAAGCTATCCAAGAATATGCACAAAAAACTGGTAAATTAGAAATTTACACATTAACTGATGAGCAAAGAGAAGCATGGAGAAAAGCTGTTAGCAAAATTTATCCAGAATTCTACAGTGATAGATTAATTGGTAAAGATTTAATCGAAAAAACAATCGCTACTAAGTAGTTAATATGTTTAATTTAATTAGTAAGATCATAGGTTTTATTAATCAATCAATTGCAGCAATCGGTATGACAGCCGGTGTTGCAGTTGCATTTATTAATGTAGTTGCAAGATATGGATTCGATGCTTCTTTTACTTGGGCAAGTGAATTAACTGTATATCTATTCTTGTGGAGTGCCTTTTTTGCAGCAGCATACTGTTTTAAAAAAGATGCTCATATCGCAGTAACAATTATATTAGATATTATGCCAACTAAATTGGCTAAAGTAATGTTAATACTGTCTCATATTGTGACAATTGTTTTCTTATTAGCAGTTTCATATTATGGATATGAGTATTTATTATTAGTTATTGACTTAGATGAAAGATCAATTGATTTATGGGATATGCCTATGTGGATAATTTACTTAGTTGTACCTGTATCATTCCTATTTGGAGGATATAGAGTTATTGAAAAACTAGTTGAGATTATTAAAACTCCACATGAAAAAGTTGTTAAAGTTAGTGAACATGAAATGCATTTACAAGGTATGGCAGGAAATGTTAAAGAAGATAAAGGTTTAGAAGAAATGGTTAAAGATGCTGAGAAGAAAACAGGAGGAATGCTATGAGTAGTGTAAGTGTATTATTTAGTATTTTTCTTTTCTTAATGGTTCTTGGAACACCTATTGCAATTTGTTTAGGTGCTGCAACATTTACAACATTAATGTTATTTACAGATATTTCTCCAATCGAAATTTCTGCAATGATTTTTGAAAAGGTTCACCATTATTCATTAATGGCCATTCCTATGTTTATCTTTGCTGGTAACTTACTAAGTAAAGGTAGTGCAGCAAATAGAATTATTGAGTTTGCAAAAGCTTGTGTTGGTCACTTACCAGGTGGATTACCAATTGCAGCTATTTTTGCCTCTATTATTTTTGCAGCTGTTTCTGGTAGTTCACCTGCAACTGTTGTTGCTATTGGATCAATCATGTTTGGTGCAATTATGCAAGCTGGATATCCTAAGAAATATGCTGTTGGTACTATTGCAACTGCCGGTTCATTAGGTATTTTAATTCCACCTTCAATTGTACTTATCGTATATGGTGTTACAGCAGAAGTTTCTATTGGTAAACTATTTATGGCAGGTGTTATTCCAGGAATTATGCTTGGTTTAATGTTAATGATCGTTACTTATATTGGTGCTAGAAGATTAGGTTTTGAAAGAACTGAACCTCAGCCATTAAAAGTAAGATTAGCAAAAATGAAAGATGCATCATGGGGATTAATGACAATTATTATTGTTATTGGTGGTATCTATGGTGGTATTTTTACACCAACTGAAGCAGCAGCAGTAGCTTGTGTTTGGGCATTTTTTATCTCTGTATTTGTATATAAAGATATTAAATTAAACCAAATCTGGGGTACAGCTTTAGATTCAGCTAAAACAACAGCTATGATTATGTTTATTATTGCTAATGCAATGTTATTTGCACACTTCTTAACTATTGAGAATATTCCTCAACAAATTACAGAAGCACTAATTGCAGCAAATGTAGACAAAGTTATGTTCTTGTTAATGGTTAACTTACTTCTAATCCTTGCTGGTTCATTTATGGAACCATCAGCGATTATTATGATTATGGTACCATTATTATTACCAGTTGCAATGGCTTTAGGAATTGATCCAATTCACTTTGGTATTGTAATTACAATCAATATGGAACTAGGTATGGTGTCCCCACCAGTTGGGCTTAACTTATTCGTAACTTCAGGACTTACGGGTATGAGTATAAAAGATGTTATTGTTGCAGCCTTCCCTTGGACAATGACTATCTTAGCAGGACTATTACTAGTAACATATATTCCAGATATCGCATTATGGCTTCCAAACCTAATGTATGGAAGTTAATATAAGCTATACATTCGATAAATAGGGCGTTAACCCCTATTTATCGGCAATATAAGACACAAAAAGATGACACAATTTGACTATTTTGTGACACTAAAACACCTTTTTGACATAAAAACATGACACAAAACATGACACAGTTTTAAAAGACACACTAAATCTAATAAAAACCTTAGATTCTAATCACTTAAGAGCAATTAATAGCTTATACTCTTCTAATGCATAATCATCTGTCATTCCACTTATATAATCAATTATAAGTCTTACTCTATAATACCACTCTAAGATTTCGTACTTCTGTTTATTTTTATTATCAATCTTTTGAACATCATGTTTATATGCAACTATTTGTTTTGAAGAGATTCTTTTTATTAATCTTATAGAAATAAAACAATCTATTTTTTCATCTTTTAATAGCTTGGTAAAATCATTCATACTAAGTAGCAATAATGGCTTATACTTCTCAAACAATGTATTTATTATCGTGTATCCCTTTAATTCTAAAGTTTGTACCTCTTTGTTTTGATAAATATATTTTCTAGAGATATTCTCTATTACTTTTATACTTTTATGAAATTGACTATTTTCATCAAAATCTAATAAAGCACTATTAAAACTGCCATCAAAAACCTCTTTGTGATTATCTAAAAATACTTTT
Organism: uncultured Arcobacteraceae bacterium; assembly: GCA_964022095.1. Taxonomy (GTDB): domain Bacteria; phylum Campylobacterota; class Campylobacteria; order Campylobacterales; family Arcobacteraceae; genus Malaciobacter_A. The sequence continues at coordinate 8,047 of CAXHZO010000020.1, read as the reverse complement.
GATACATGAGAGACTAATGCTGTTACCAGTTTAGCTCTAACTAATGTAAAAAACATATTAAACTGATAAGGTTCATCATCTTTCTTTGCTTTTTCATACTGTTTACTAAGTACCTCTTTTAAATAAGTCTCTCCTTGATTTTCACACTCATTTAAAATTAAATTATAAACTTCATCAAGTGATAAAATTCCTTTTTCTACTGAGTCTTCTAAATCAGCTGTTAAGTATGATATATCATCAGCTGCTTCCATAATATATGTAATTGGAAATCTATGTCCAGGTTTTACATCTAATGTTTGTTGAATTTTTTCAATTATGTCTTTTTCACTGTAGTAAAAACCTGGCTTTTTCTTTAAATAACTTAAACTATCCCTTGAATCCTTTTTTTCATAAGCACCTCTAGTATATTTAAGTACTGACAAGATTTGATAATAAGCAAGATTAAGTCTTTGAAGTTTTGTAATTACCCTAATAGCTTGTGCATTTCCATCATAATCGCAAATATCTCTTTTTAGTAACTCTTTTAAATCTTTTACCTCATCACTACTTGCTTCAAAATTTTCTAATATTGGAAGAAGGTTTTCTTTTATCCACGCATTAATAGTTTGTTCAGCAAAATGTCCAAAAGGAGGATTACCTATATCATGTAATAAACTTGTCATTTCAGAAGTAGAAATAAAAGCATTTTCAAGATCTTGCAATCCATACTTTTCTAATTCATTATTCTCTTTTAATTTATTAAATATTGTTTTAGCAATAAACCTTGCATTTTGCCCTACTTCCATTGAATGGGTAAGTCTTGTTCTAATTGAGGCATTTAACTCTAATGCAAAAACTTGAGTTCTTTTTTGTAATCTTCTTAGTGCTGGAGAAGATAGAATTCTTCCTCTGTCACTTTCAATTGAAGTTTCAATATTAAAAGAGGGATAAAACTCTCTATCTAATGTAAATCTTTTTTTATAATTAATCATATTTTTCCCATAAATAATTCTTCAAAACATAGTATATCAGTCTATAATATCAAAATGTATTAAACAAATATTATTTTTTTATTAATATTTAGATAAAATTAAAAAAAATCAAGGTAATAACTCATGAGTACTTTTCAAGAAGAACTAATAGCCTTTTTAATAATTACTGGTGTAGTTATAATTTTAGCTTACTTTACAAAGAAAAAAGAGGATGAATTTAAAGACGACTAAGTCATCTTAAAATTAATACTTTTTGTATTAGTATCGTCTTTTGGTACAAAAATGGCAAACTTTGCTCCACTATTTGTATTTCTAACTCTTAATTTACCCTTCATATTTTTATCTATAATAATCTTTGACATATAAAGACCAATTCCCGTTCCATCACTATCTGACTTAGTAGTAAAATATGGTTCGAAAATTTTTCCTATTGGTTCAACTGTAATCCCACCACCATTGTCTTCTATATATAATACGACATAATCATTTTCATCAAGTGCAGTTATTCTTATAAATGGATTTTTAATTTTTTTTTCTATTAAAACATCCCTTGCATTATTTATTATGTTTAATAAAACTTGTTCGTATTCATTTACATATGTTTTTAATTTTATGTTTTCATCTATTTTAACTTGAACATCAATATTGTAATTTTTCAAGGTACTTGAGACTATTGATATAACAATATCTACTATTTTATATAAATAAAAACTCTCTTTTTCTTTTTTTGGCATAAAAAAGTTTCTAAAGTCATCAATAGTTTGAGACATATACTCAATAACCAAATCAGCTTCTTTAGATTTATCATTCATTGTTTTTTCATCAAGTGCACCAATTGAGTGTTTAAATTTTATAAACATTAATATTGAAGACAATTCGGAAAGTGGTTGTCTCCATTGATGAGCAATATTTGATATCATTTCACCAAGTGCAATTAATTTCGATTTTTGTACTAATAACTGCTCTTTTTCTCTATTTTTCTCAACCTCTTGATGTACTCTTTTTTCTAATGTTTGATTTAATTCTCTAAGTTCATTTTCATTTTGAATTACTTTATCTTTGTACTTATTTAATATATCATCAATTTTTTGAGAAATAGCAATTGAGATTAAAATTGCAATAGATAAAAACATCAAAAAAAGAACTATGTTTTGAGCAACTTGGCTTTTAACTCTTTTTTCTAAAGCTGCTCTTTTTAATGATATATCTTTTTCTATATCATCTGTATATACACCAACTGCAATAACCCAATTCCACTCTTCGTATAATCTAAAATATGAAAGTTTTTGCTTAACCTCATTTATTCCAGGTTTTGTATATGCGTATTGTGTAAAAGATTCACCCTTAGATTTAATATCTTTTAAAAAATCTTCTCTAAATTTTTTTCCATTTGCATCAGTATAATTAGTAGAGATTAAAGTTCCAACTAAATCTTGCCTATTTGGATTAACAATTAATCTTGCAAAATCATCTCCACCATCCATATTTTTGATATAATATACAAAAAAGTAATTACTTCTATTCTCTTCAAATCTAATGTTATTTAATAGTCTAATTGCATCAGCTTTTGACTCTTTTTCATCAATATTTTCTTTAGCAACATTATAATTTATAATATCAATTACAGTATCAATCTCTTTTTTTAATGTTTTCTTTTTATCTGAATAGTACTCAGCTACGAACTTATCCATTTGTATTTCAAACTCATCATAAGTATTCATTACATAAAAATATGAAATGGCAAAAATCATTGAAGACATAATAATAATAAATATATAAATAATTATTTTTGATAGATTCTTTTCAGTAATTAAATTCAATCTTACCCTTTGTAAACATAAATATGATATGATAACACAATTTATCTAATAAGGATTTTGTTCACTATGCAAAACGATTTTATAAAAAAACTTAGTGCTTATACAGTATTATACGCTGAAGATGAAGATGGAATAAGAAATAACATTCAAGAAATCTTACAGCATCTTTTCAAAGAAACAATTACTGCAAAAAATGTCAGTGAAGCTTTTATGAAATACACTGAATATAAACCTGATCTTATAATTACTGATATTAAAATGGGCAGTGAAACAGGAATCAACCTAATAAAAAAAATAAGACAAACTGATTCAAGAACAAGAATTATAATAACATCTGCACATACTGATTTAGAGTATATGCTTCAAGTTGCAGAACTACACTTAGTTAAATATATTATAAAACCAATAACAAATGAAAAACTAATGGAAGCTTTAGAGGCTTTCGTAAAAACGCACGACAGTGAAAAAATCTATATCCTTTCTAAAAACTGGTATTTTGATTACAGTAAATCAATTGTTTCAAATGAAACAGAAGAGTTCAGTTTAACTAAAAAAGAGAGTAAATTCTTAAAACTTCTAACTACAAAAAATAGAATAATCACTTATGAAGAGTTAGAAAATCAAATCTGGGATGAAGACTCAGTAATGACAGCAAATGCAATGAGACTTTTTGTTAAAAACTTCAGAAAAAAACTACCTGATAATTTTTTAAAAAATGTTCAAGGAACTGGATATAAAGTAGTTAAGGATTAAATATGAAAATAGCTTTAATATTATCAATAATAGTTTACTCACTTATGGCTTCAAACTATTACTATGAATTTGGAGAAAAAGTAGAATTAATCCCAAATACAAAAACAAAGAGTCTAAATAGTACTAATAGTGAAAACCCTATAGAAACTAATAACGAGATATTTGAATATACTACAAGTAAAGGGAAAATAGTAAGATTTAAAAATGAAATTATTGTAAAATGTAATAAAGATGCTTACTGTGAAGATGATTTTAGTGATTTAGTTTTAACTAATTACAAAAAAATATATGACAATATTTTTTTAATAAAATTAAACTCTGGTGATGATATTTTTACTTATTGCCAAAAACTATATGAAAAAGAAGATATATTATCTGCCCATCCAAACTATACAAGAGAAGTTAAAATAAAATGAAAAAATATATCTTAATCTTAGTATCAATACTAATCTTATCTGGTTGTGGTGGAGGTGGTGGAGGCTCATCAAAATTAAGTGATGAGTTAGAAAATCTTTCTACTAGTGTTACAATACCTATTATTCCAATTGGAACAGCAATTGATCATAGTGATTACGCATGGAACTTAAATGAAACAAGCCAATTGAATTCTGCACTAGATTCTTACAACATCAACTCTAATGCACATATAAATATCTCAGATAATACAAACTCTAATAAAATAAAAGTAGCTATTATAGATCAGGGGTTCCAATACAATCATCCAGATATTGCTTCAAAAATTATTGATGTAAAGTATATGAATAATACAATTTTAACAGACTCTTTTCATGGTACTGCTGTTGCTGGAGTTATTGCTTCAGACTCACTTGGAGTTGCTCCTGATAATGTTGAATTAATTTTGATTAATGTTGATTTTGATTTATTAGGTGAAGATCAATTTATTGAAGCCTTTCAATATGCAAAAGATGCAGGTGCACAAATCATAAACTGTAGTTGGGGTTCTTCTTTTTCTGATTTAATATATGGTTTTTCATCAACATATTTATCAGTTTTAGAAGACTTAAAAAATAACAATATTCATGTAGTCTTTGCTTCAGGAAATGATGGCTTTGATTTAGATGATAATTGGACAACTGATGGTGAGATTGAGTTTGTATTAGGAGTTGGTGCAACTTCAAAAGATAATACTGTAACAACATACTCTAACTATGGAAGCAATATTGACATTTATGCTCCGGGAGGAACAGCAGAACTTGGAGTAGTAACTTTAGATTTAACAGGAACTCAAGGGTATAATGGGTTCGGAACTAACTATTCATATTGGACAGGTACTAGTTTTGCTACGCCTGCAATAACTGGTGTTATTGCAAGACTTCTTAGTATTGATTCAACTTTAACACCTGATGAAGTAAATACACTACTTAAAAACAATTCTGATATTATAAATAGTGATTTAACCGCTGATACTTATTTAAAAGTAAATGTACAGAAAGCAATAGATAACTTACCTTAGTTTTCTAATTGCTTTATTTCCTCATTTACTTTAACTTCATTTTCATCTAATTTTGTTTCTGGAATATCAAATTTATATAATTCATCAAGCTTTATAAAATAAGCATGTCCTAAGTAAATTACAAAATATACTGCACTAAAAAGTGTTGCAAATGGAATCATTGAGATAAAGTATAAAAATAAAGTTCTAAATCTAAATGAATTTGACTCTTTTTTATAAATCTTTTTAAACTCTTCTTCACTTAAAATTGTTGAAGATACATCATAATTTAATAGTTTATGAAAAAAGTAATAAAATGGTAATGCAAAGGCAAATGCATTTAATATAGGAACAAAATATACAGGAATCAATAATATAAATAAAAAGATCATCATAAATCCACTTTTTAGTAAAACCCAAAGTGGGGACATTAAAGTTCCATGACCATGAAGCGTTAAATGAGAGTAATGTCTTTTATGTAAAATTCCTAATATCATTGGTGTCAAAAATCCAATTACAATAATTGAAAGAATAACCGAAGCTTGTAATATTATAACTGTACCAACAGTATAAAGTAAAAAACCAGCTATCCAAGAAGTAAAAGAGTATTTAAATAAAAATACAATCAAATAAGTAGCCCACACAAAATAAAAAGGAGCGTTTTCATCAATAACAACCTCTTCTCCATTTTGAGAAGCAGCTGCTACTTCTTGAAGAGCAGTAATACCAAAATCAGCTGCAGCAAAAAACATCATATATAATATAACCATTGTAACTATTAAAGGTACTAGGGCAATTCTAAGCATCTTTGAAGTAAGAAAGTCTTTAAAGCTTTTTATTAATATATCAATTTCATTCAAATTATGTTTCCTTGTTAATCAAATCTTTTTCTATATTCACACTTTTGACACAACTCTTCTACTAATATGTTGTTCTTAAATCCATTTTGAATAGCTTTTACCCTAGTAGAAGTTAATATATCTTTTAATTGTGAATTGTTTGTGTTACCTAAATTTATACAAGCATTTTGATCTAAACAACAAGGAACAACATCACCATTACTTAGTATTCCAAAATGTGAATCTAATCCATAGCATGTTCCTTTTTTTGAAACCTCTTCATTTTTTAAATCAGGCCAATTAAAATACTCATCAAAATGAAAAAAGAATTTTCTTGCAATCCTTATATTTTTTGGTCTTGAGCTATAAACTTCATTTACATCAATATTAGTTTGGAACTGTTTATTAACTTTTTCAAATACTTGTTTATTAAACTCTTTAGCACTTAAAGTTTCATCTAAATTCCAAATTCTAAAGTTTATAAAATATTCATGATTTTTACTTTGAGCATATTTTACAAAATCTATTATAGGATCTAAATACTCATCTAGAGATTTTTTATGAGAATTTGCATTATAAGAGTTTATAGAAAAATTTATTTGTCTAATTGTATCATGCATTAAAACTTCATGATGTGTGTTATTTATATTGTTTGCCGTTGTTGTTATATTTACTTTTAGACTATTTTTACCACTAATATCTAAATATTTTTCTAAATTGCTTAATACTAAAGGATCGCCAACAACATGATATGCAAGCTCATTTGTAATATCTTTTAATTGTGTATTTATCTCTTCGAATTGTTCTAAGCCCATTGTAGAGCTTGGTTTTAACTTAGGAGGACAAAACGTGCACTTCAAATTACAAATATTTGTAATTTCAATATGTACTTTTCTAAACTTCTTAATAGTGCTTCCTTATATTTTTTTGTATTGTACCTAATGTTTTGCTAACTATTGTTTAATTATAATTCCACTAGAAAAACAAAAGGCTTTAGATGGAAATGATATTAAATGAAAACGATTTAGTAGTAGGTGCAAGATTTGAAAATGGAACAATTCAAGATTATATTGATGATAAAAATACATATGGTCTAGTTAGAATTGGGGAAAGTACTGCAAATTGGTTTTTATTCAACAAAGATGAAAGTGAAGATGACATTCAAGAACTTTACAAAAAAGTAATTAGCCAAGATCATTATATTCAAGATGAATTTGGAGAGGAAATTGTAGTTTTCAATAAAGAAGGAGAAAATAGCTATGAAGAGTTTATTAAAACAATAAATAGCTATTTAGATGATGAAATGGGAACTTTTATATAAGTTCCCTAATCTAATAAATAAGGTAAGTCTCTTTTTAAACTCTCTAATAAATTCTCATTTAAAAAGAATTCTGCAAAGGGCTTATCATCATTTTTATAACAGTATGCACATATGTACCTATTTCTCTTAATTAACTCTGTAGCTTCTTCTAAATTAACTTGTAACTGCTCATTTTGTATATAGTATTCATACATTGATTCTAAATATTCATCTAGTACTTTATCTTTTATAAAAACAACAGAATCTTCCATAAATTCTATTACATTTCCTTCATTAGATTTGATATTTAAGTATGCCTCTTTTACATCTTCAAATCTCATATCAAACTTAGCACCAACTAAAAGAACTTTTTTTAAATTTTCTAAATCATTTTTTTGAAAATAGTATTGTAATAAAAGATTTAAATAATGCTCTTTTATGTCACTGTCAAACTCTTCAATGTATTCAAAAACTTCGTCAACATCAGAAATTTTATTTGTATTTATTAATTCAGTATGTATAGAACCTATTTGTCCTAATATTTCATGTAATCTATCACTCATTATTTATCCTAATATTTTATAATATTGTGAATTATAGCTAAAAAGAGTTATGTTTAAATTGATTTTTGGGGAAGTTGGTTGCGGAAACAAGATTTGAACTTGTGACCTTCGGGTTATGAGCCCGACGAGCTACCTGACTGCTCTATTCCGCGATTTGAAAATAATTAACATTGTATATATCAATTAGATTGGTTAAAAATGTGGATGGGGTAGCAGGGATCGAACCTGCGAATAACGATACCAAAAACCGTTGCCTTACCACTTGGCGATACCCCAAAGTGCATTAAAAAAGATGGAGCTGATGAAGGGAGTCGAACCCCCGACCTGCTGATTACAAATCAGCTGCTC
>CAXHZO010000019.1:0-46429 GCA_964022095.1 uncultured Arcobacteraceae bacterium | reverse complement strand
AAGCAGCTCTTGGAATATCATTTGAAACTCTATTTATACAATAAGCACAATCATATATACAAAAATTTGTAAGTAATACCTTTAGTAGTGAAACACATCTACCATCAGCAGTATATGTATGACAAATACCACTTGTATGTGTTGCACCTAGTTCACCTTTTTTGTAGTTTGTTTCAACTCCACTTGAACTACATGAAACATCATATTTAGCACTATTACTTAGGATTTCCATTTTTTCATATATATCTTTTCTCATTTTAGTATCTTATATAAAAAATTTCCAAATCTTTGGTTTTATGTCATTTTGTAAGATTTATTTTTTTCAAAAAATCATTAGCTATTAAAAGATGTTTTGATAGTTTTTCTTCACTCATTTTATTTAGTAGACTTATTTGCATTTTCATTCTTGGATTTTTATCTAATTTACTTGAATGTATAAATAAAAATCTCCAATAAAGTGCATCAACAATTTCACACCAACTTTCACTTCTTTTATAATCACTCATTTTTACTATATAATTAGAACTAGCTATATATGGCTTTGTTGTTATACTTCCACCATCACTAAATCCACTCATTCCATAAACATTCCCAACCATTACCCAATCATAAGCATCGATATAATATCTCATAAAAAATTCATAAATTTCATTTGGTTTTATTTCAAGTAGTAAAAAAATATTTCCAAGAATCATTAGCCTTTCTATGTGGTGATTATAGGCACTTTTTTTTAGTTTTTTTATACAATCATCAAGTGGAGCAATTCCCGTAGTTGCATTTATAACCTCTTTTGGCATTGAATTTTTAAACTCAAAGAAATTAGAATTTCTAAGACTTGTCCCACTATCTTCATAAATACGAAGCATAAACTCTCTCCATCCAATAATCTGTCTTATAAAACCTTCTTTTGCATTGTATGGAACATCAGCTTTTTCTATTTTTTCTATTAAGTCATTTAAATCAATTAATCCAATATTTAAACTGCTAGAGATATTTGAATGAAATAAAAAATGATGGGATTTATTATTTGTTATAGCATCTTGGAAATCTCCAAACAGTTCAAACTTTTCTTTGATAAAACACTCAAGCTGAAGTGATGCTTCATCAAAAGTTGTAGGATAGTAAAAGTCATCATTTAAAAGACCTGCTGTTTTAAACTTTTTACAGTACTCTTTTGCTTCAGATACATACTTGTTGTCAAAACATAAAGTAGGGGGGATTTTTATATCTTTTGGAAGCTTCTTTCTATTTTCACTATCAAAACTATATTTACCATGCAGTGGTTTACCATTTTGCATAAAAATATTTAGCTCGTTTCTTCTGTTTATATAAAACTTATGCATGAACTTGTTTTTATCATTTGGGTTTATAAAGTTTGGGTTTTTTAGTGTTGTGATATTTGAAAAGTTTTCATAAAATTTTTTTTCTAAGTAGTTATCAAACAGTTCATAAATATAAACTTCATTATTTTTATAAATATCCAAATAACTCTCATCTTCAAAATACTGTACATCTATATTATTTTCTTTTAGATAATCTTCATAAAACTTCATACTTGCTCTATGAAGAACTAACTTTTGGATATGAAACTCATATTGAGTAAAGAATAGCGGTTCTTCTATAAGAATCACTTTTTTATCTTTAAAGTGTGATAAGTCTTTAAATAATTGATTTGGATAAAGTATAAATGTTTTCATACCTTTAGTTTATGAAGTTTTTAGATTATTTTGTAGGGTGATTTTGTGTGTTACGTTTGTAATTTAACTTTTAGGAATAAAATAAATTATTGTTTCTTAGAGATATATATTAGTTTTTTATTGCAACTAACTTTATAACTATTCAAAGATAAGAAGTATTAACTTCTTATCTTCGTCTTTTTTATTTAATCCTTAATTATTGTAATAACTAACTCCCCAACTACAAATCCAAACTTCTTCATTTTTGAGTGATTTATTATCACGCCATCATCTTGTAAATGCAACCAGTCTCTTACACTCAAATCAATAGTGCCATCTTTGTAAGGTGTTCTCATAACATAATCTAGCATTACAGTATTTCCATTTGCTATCATTTTACTTTCACCAACTATATCATCAGCCGTTGCTATGAATTTTTTCTCTCCATTTGGTTTTAAAGTCCATACTCTTTTCATCTCTTCACCATCATCATATACAAAATATTCATCAAGTGTTCCAATCCCCTTTTTATCCCAAGAACCTGTCATAGTTCCTTTAAATGTTCTTATGATTTTTCCACTTCTATCTTTTACTAAACCATAAGCTCTTAATTCGCCATTAAAATACTGTTGTGGTATAAACTCTGGTGTTGTGTTATTAAAATCTTCTATTTTCATGCTAGTACATCCTGTAAATAGTATTGTTATTATAAATATTAGAATTAAGTTTTTCATGCAATTAACCCTTTATTTAAATGAATATTTTGATCCCTTGTAAATACAAATTGATGAAGACCAATATTTCTAGTTAAAAATGCAGCTTCACAATAGTTTAAGTACATTTTCCACATTCTTACAAAATAGTCATCAAATCCTAAGCTTTTTACATGGTCAAGTTTTTCTTGGAAGTTTTCATGCCAAACATTTAAAGTCTTTGCATAATCTTCTGTGAACTCTTCTAAATGATGTAAGTTAAATCTTGTATGTTTAGATGTGATTTCAAGTACTTTTGCAACTGATGGTAAGTGACCACCAGGGAAGATATACTTTTGAATAAAATCAGTTCCTTTTGCATAAGAGCTATATCTTTGATCAGGCATAGTAATTACTTGTAGTACTAAGACACCATTTGGTTTTAGAAGTTCTTGACACTTTTTAAAGAAGATATGAAAATACTCTTTCCCAACTGCTTCAAACATCTCAACTGCAATAATTGCATCGAATTTACCATTTAAATCTCTATAATCTTTTAGCATAATATCTATTTGATCTTCAACACTATGATTTTTAAATCTGTCTTCACAAAGCTTTTTTTGCTCAGCACTTAAAGTTACAGTTGTAACATTACACTTCTTTTCTTGTGCTAAATGAAGTGCCATAGCTCCCCATCCAGAACCAATTTCAAGTACTTCGCTGCCTTCTTTCACATTTAGTTTATCAGCAAGTCTATTTATTTTGTTTATTTGAGCATCATATAGTGATTCGTCTTTGTGTTTATAAACTGCACTTGAATACATCATTGTATCATCTAACATTAATTTATAAAAATCATTTGACAAATCATAATGAGCAGAAATATTTTTTCTAGAATTCGTTTTAGAATTCTTTCTCATAGTATGTTTTATTTTATTGAAAATTGGAAAAAGATTTATTAATTTTTTCTTTTCATTTTCACTTGTTGTTCCTAACTCTTCTGAGTTTAAAAGTGCTAGTTCTATTAGTTTTGTAAGATTAGATGTTTCAAAATCCTCATCTATATAACTCTCTGCAAAACCAATATCTCCGTATAGTGCAACTCTGTAAAAAAACTTACTATTAATTATCTTTAATTTTATAATTTCATTTGCATTTTCATCACCATAAGTTTGTACTTTACCATCACTATATTCTACTTGTAGTTTTCCTATTTTAATTTTTGAGAAAAACTTATGTCCAAATTTATTCCATATATTTAACATTTTTAATACCTCCTAACTTTATCAATTTCTCTTGGCGTGTATATTTTCAACCCTTTTATAAACAGCTTAATAGCTTGAAAATATGTTCTCGTAACAACTAAAAAATTAGTAAACAGGTACTTAAAAAATATTTTCAAACTATTACTTTGAGTAAATGGCACACTTTGTAATTGCATAAGTGCAGTTAACTTATATACATTATCTTCATATAAGTCAATTTTTACATCTAAATTATTTTCATCATATTTAAGCACAAACTCATAAACTCCTAAAGCTTTAAAGTAAGGTGATACATACATGTCTTTTTTTACAACACCTTTGTATTTCCCATTTGTTTGTTCTAGTTTTACTGGATAGATTACTCTTCCTCCATTGTAGTTATGAACTTCAGCTAAAATATCTGTGATTTTTCCATCATTTATTAAAAGTAAAATAGATATTGGATTGAAAACAAAATTTAAAACTCTAGGTAAGGTTACAAATCTAAGTTTTTGAGGCTTTTGTAGTCCAAATTTTTCTATTAGTTCGTAAGAATTTTTTATAAAATCACTACTTTGTCCAAAGTGATCAGATGTTTTAAATGAAAATAGATTAAAACTATTTTGTGAAAAATATCTATTTTTTAAACTACCAAAATCATCTAAATCAATATCTAAAAAATAAAAATCATATTTAAACTTATTTTTTTTTGGATGAAATCTTTTATGAAAAATTGTTCCTTCATAAAATTTGTGATTACTTATATTACTCATAGTTCACATCCTAGTTTTTTTGCTAACTCATTTGCACTATGAAGTCCATCTTCATGGAATCCATATCTCCAATAAGCCCCTGCAAAATAGCAATTGTTTTGTCCACAAATCTCATCTTTTCTTTTTTGGGATTTTATTGCTAAACTTGTAAATTGAGGATGTTCATAAGTGATATCTTCAATTTTTTTATTTATGTTGTTTGGTTCATTTAGTGTTACAAAGTAATCTTTTCTTGTTTTTAGATTTTGTAATGTGTTTATCCAATATGTTAATGAAACAGCATTTTTATTCTCTTTTGAAGTTGTATAGTTCCACGCTGCATAAATCTTTTTATTTGGGTATAAGATCGAATTATCATTATGTAATACTGCTTTATTTTCTTTATATTTAAATGCACTTAATATTTCTACTTCTTGAAGTGTTGGTTTTTCTATTAGTTTTAATGCATCTGGAGCATGCATTGCAAATACCACCTTGTCGTAAAAAGTTTTATTCCCATTTTCATGTACTAAGTTTACACCATTTTCAACTCTTTGTACACTTATTACATCACTATTTAAATAAATATTTCCATTTATTTTTTCTTTGATTTTATTTACATAATTTATACTTCCATTACTTACTGTTAACCATTGGTGGTGAGTATTTACACCTAATAAACCATGGTTTTTAAAGAAAGTTATAAAAGTTCTAGCTGGAAAAGCATTCATTTCATCTGTAGGTGTTGACCAAATAGCTCCACCCATAGGTAATATATATCTTTGTTTAAAAGCTGTTCCAAAATTTTTGATATATTCCCCAAGTGATAGGTCTAAATCTTTTGAATTATGATATAAGTCACTATTGGCTTTTTCATTGAAAGATAAAACATCTTTAATCATTTTATAGTGAACCAAATTAAAAAGGTTTCTTTTTTGAAAAAACATTCCACCTATTGAGTCGCCATTATATGCAACGTTTTTATCTTTATCCCAAAAACCAAAACTCATATCAGAGTTTTCTATTTTTACTTCAAGTTTCTCAAAAAGTTTTGTAAGTAATGGATAAGTAGCATAGTTAAATACTAAAAAACCAGTATCAACACCAAAACTTTTTCCATCTTCTTCTAAGATTGTAGTTCTAGCATGACCACCAAGTCTATTGTCTTTTTCGTATACGTCTACTTGATGCTTTTGGCTTAGAATATAAGCACTTCCAAGTCCACTAATTCCTGCACCTAATACTGCAATTTTCATTTATATATTCCTTTTGGATGTAACTTAGTAAAAATAAGTTTCGATTTATCAATTTTGTTTTCAATTTGTTTTAATATTTTATTTAATTCTTTTTTATCTATATTTGGAGTTCTACTCATAATCCAAAGATTTGTGTAGTCATCATTTGCTACTACAACAGTTTTATAATCATTTATATAATCAATATTGTATTTACTTGTAAAAAAATAAAAATAAGTCATATTTAAAGTATTTTCATTTAAAGTGGCGCTTCCATTGTATTGGATAAGTTTTCCATCAAATGAAGATTCAAAACATCTGTTATAAACATCATATTTATTATCTTCTAAAATATATTCTACACTAGAAGCCACACAATTGGTTTGATATGAATTATCAAGTCTAGCTATTTCATACCAAAGTCCAGAAAACTTTTTAATATCAATAGAAGTGTTGGCAAAACAAAAAGATAAAGATAGTATAGTCATAATTATATATTTCACAAACACCCCTTTTGATTGTTAATTTATAATAAATAACAAAGTTTTAGTAGGTTTTATTTGTTAGTTTATATTTGATAATGAAAAATATTGCAATTAGTTTCAATAATATCGGTAAAATAGAGTATAAAAAGATTAATCTGTCATTAGATACATCACTTACATCTATACTTTGTAAATTATAATCTAAACTAACAAATGCAATTAGAACTGCAAGTGATAATGATAGTTTTGTAATCATTGCCCAAAGTCCAAATAAAACTCCACTCATGTTTTTATTTTCTTGCGCAATTTGTGATTGTATAGATGTTGGTATTGCCATATCTGCACCTAAGCACATGCCGGTAAAGATACAAATAAGTAAAAATCCAAAATAATCAGCTTGTCCTAAAAATGGAACAAAGCAAAATGCAACGATACTTATTAAAATTGAGCTAATCCAAGTATACTCTAATCCTATTTTATTTGATAGTTTTATCCAAAAAATAAAAGTAAAAATAGAACTTGCAAAATATATAAGTAAAAATTCTCCTGTTTTATCTTCTAAGTTTAAAACATATTTAACATAAAATAAAAACAAAGTTGCGGGTAGGGCGTTTGCTAAATTGTTTAATAAAAAAGCATAAAATATTTTTTTATTGTTAGTATTGTTTTTAAAAAATGAAACAATAGATTTAAAAAAAGGTTTTTTATCTATTTTCTGTTTTTTTGCTACTTTAATGTTTAGATAAAATATAATTACGATTATTGGAACAGTTATTAATAAAATATTTATTAGTAATTGTAATGTTTCTTTGCTATTTGATGCAACATTTGCTACATAAGGTATTATTAAAGCTATAACAACTCCAATAATTGTAAATATTTCTCTTGAAAATGATAGTTTTGTATTATTCTCTTTAGTACTAATTTCACTATTTAAAGTTAAATATGGAATTAAAACTAAACTATACGAAATATAAGTAAGTATTGAAAAGATAAACAACCAAAGAGGTGAATGATAATAAGGATTGGATAAAAAGTATATTCCAATTAGAAGAAAAATCGATCCTATTGCTATTAATGTTTTTCTCTGACAGCATGTGTCACTTAGTTTTCCAATAAATGGATCTAAAAACATATCTATAAGTCTTGAAACAAAAAGTATTATTCCAACAATACTTAAAGATAATCCTACATATTCAACATAAAAATTTGGAAGATAAATATATAAAGGAAACCCTAAAAAAGCAATTGGTATCCCAAGGATGCCGTAATAGAATATATCCTTGCTTTTTAGAGTTTCGTTATTATTCATTATCTAAATCTTGTTTATTCACTATTAGGTTTTAAAAATTTTTTAGTAACATTAAGACTTAAACTATATGGTAAAAGACTAATCAACCTTAAGACGTTTGATAAAATAAAAGGAAAATGTATTTCAAATCGATAAGGTTTTTTCAATTTATCATGTATTTTTTTTGCAGCTTCATCTGGATCTAATAGTTGGGGCATATCAAAATCGTTTTTATTTGTAAGTCTTGTTTTCACAAAACCGTGATTTATGATTTGTACATCTATTTTTTTCAGTTTTAGCTCCGGCTGAATTGATTGTGCATAATTAACTAATGCTGATTTCGAAGAACTATATGCTCCACCATTTGGTAATCCAAAATAACTTGATAAGCTCGCATTGAAAACTAATTTAGATTGATAATCTTCTTGACGTTTATCTAAAAAATATTTTAAAACTCTAATAGCACCTAAAAAATTGATGTTTATCATGGATTCATGCTCTTTAAGATCAAGGTTCTCAAGGT
This sequence comes from uncultured Arcobacteraceae bacterium, assembly GCA_964022095.1. Lineage (GTDB taxonomy): Bacteria > Campylobacterota > Campylobacteria > Campylobacterales > Arcobacteraceae > Malaciobacter_A. Next base: position 38,531 of record CAXHZO010000019.1, on the reverse strand, counting down.
TTGTAACTTCATAGACTCCTGCATTGTAAAAACAAATATCTACATTTTTTAATATACCGAATACTTCACTTACACATTTCACGACTGATTTTTCATCACTTACATCGATATTTGCTAAATGTAATTTATGAGGATATTTGTTTTTTAGTTTATTTAGTTTTTCAGATGATATAGAATTTCTTGAACTAGCAACAACATTATAACCATCATCTAGCCATAGCTTTACTAGTTCAAAACCTATACCACTACTTGAACCTATAATCCAAACATTTTTTTCCATGATAAACTACCTTGGGTTTTTCTAAGCTAGTATTAACTAACTTAAAAAGATTATATGTATTTTTAAAGTTTATTTGTATGCTAATATTGTGTTTTAATCAATTAATATATGATTTATAGGTCCATTACCTTTTCCTAAATTAGGTGAAGTCTTAATTGCTTTATAAATATAATTTTTAGCAACATGTATTGAATCTTCTAGTGTAAACTCTCTTGCTAATAGCGCTGCAACTGAAGAACTAAAACTACATCCCGTACCATGAGTATTTTCCATATTAGCTTTTAAAGAAGTAAATTTTTCTATTTTCATATCTTTGTGAACTAATATATCAACAGTTTTATCATCATATTTAGTTAGATTTTTAAATAGTATATTTGTATTATAATTATTTATTGATTTTAAATCTTCTTCATTTTGAACATTAAAAAATAGTTTTGCTTCATGTGAATTAGGTGTTATGATTTTTGCTAGAGGAAATAGTTCTTTTAAAGTTTCAATTGCATCATCTTCAAGTAACTTTGATCCAGCTCTTGAAATAGCAACAGGATCTAAAACAATTGGAATATTTACATTTTCTAAGCTTTGTTTAACTGCTTTAATCAATTGGCTACTTCCTAGCATACCAATTTTTATTACACTTATATCAAAGTCATCTAAAACTGATTTTATTTGTTGTTGTACAAAAGAGGGATCAAGTGCAACAACACCTTGAACACCTTGGGTATTTTGTGCAGTAATTGCTGTAATTGCTGTTGTTGCAAATACTTTATGATACTGACTAGCTTTTATATCTGCTTGAATTCCAGCACCTCCACCACTATCACTCCCTGCTATTATTAATATAGATTTCATTTTTTCTCCAAATTTTATTTCAATTATAATAATAAGATGTTAGAATAAAGTCAATAAAAATAAAAATAATTTAAGGCATTTTATGCAAAATATTGAAGATATAGAAGACTGGCTTGAAAGATATGGAATTAATAATTTTCTTATAGATGAGAAATTACAAGTAACAGTACATGGAAACGTAAATTTAAATGGTAGATTAAATGAAAAAAAACTTCCAATAAAATTTAAGTTAGTTGACGGATATTTTGATATAAGTGATAATACTTTAATCTCATTAGAAGGAAGTCCAGAAATTGTTACTAGGGACTTTAATTGCTCAAAAAATAAATTAGATTCATTATTTGATGGACCAAAAGAAGTTGGTGATTTTGATTGTTCACATAATAACTTAAAAAATTTATCATATGCACCAAAAGATGTTAAAGGTTACTTTAGTTGTGCAAATAATGAAATTACAAGTTTAAAGGGAAGTCCAAGAACTATTAGAGGATATTTTAATTGTTCAAATAATAAAATTACTACTTTAAAAAGTGGACCTAAATATATTGATTTATATTTTGATTGTTCTTTTAATCTACTTGATAAACTTGCAGGTGGACCTCATAGTGTTGGTAAAGATTATATTTGTAATGGAAACACTTTATTTGATTTAGATGGTGTTGCAGATGAAATAGGGTGGGACTTAATTACTGATGTAAGACTTAATCATGTAGATGGTTCACAAAATGAAGATACAGGAGTATTTAAATATAAAGGTGCTGAAGCAGTAGCACATATTTATAAACCCATTGTGGCTTTAACTAATATTGATGAAATAAGCAGATGGCTTAGAAAACATGAAATTAAAGACTTCTCAATTTTAAAAGATAATAGTGTTAATGTTCATGAAGATGTAAGATTAAATGATAAGTTAGTAAATCTTGTGAAACTTCCATTAAAGTTTAATGAAGTTGAAGGTGATTTTGATATTAGTGATAACCAATTAACATCATTTGAAGGGTGTCCTAAAAAAGTAGAAGGTAGTTTTTTAGCTTTTAAAAATGAGATATCTTCTTTAAAAGGTGCTCCAAAAGAAGTTGGTGGTAGTTTTATTGTTTTACAAAATAATATTTCAACTTTAAAGTATTCTCCTTCAATTGTAAAAGAAGATTTTATTTGTTCTCACAATCCCTTGAAAGAACTTGATGGCCTTAATGTTGTTTTAGGACATGTATTTACAGGTGTACATCTACCCAAAGTAAAAAACCAGAAATATGTGTATAAAGGTGTTGCTACATATAAATATCTAGGTGATTTTGTTATGAAGTATCTAGATAAAAAATATATAACATTAACTGATGAAGAAGAAGCTTTTGAAAAAACAAGAGATAATATGGAAAAAGTTGTTCTTGAAATGTTAAATAATGGAGAGTTAACAGCTGAGAAGATTACTGATGCACTTGTTAATAATTTGAGAAAATATAGATTAGATTCATTAAGAGAGAGACTTTTAAGTATAAAATACCCTCCAAGTGATAAAATTGAAGGGCATTTATCAAAAGATCAAATCAAAGATAGTATATTTGATTTAGAGTTATAAAAGATATTAAGCCTCTCATAGTTTTTTTTCGATATAATCCCTAAAAATACGTAATAAACTAAAATAATTGGAGAAGAATAAGATATGGTTCAAACTGTAAATCTAAAAAAAGCTTTTGGTCCAAAAGTACTATTTCAAGATATCAACCTAAAACTTGATACTGGTAAAAGATATGGTCTTATTGGTGCAAATGGAGCTGGTAAAACAACATTTTTAAAAATCCTTTCTGGGGAAGAAGATGCTACAGAGGGTGAAGTACAAGTACAAAGTGGAAAAAAAGTAGGTACTTTATCACAAAACCAATTTGCATATGAAGAGTATACAATTTTTGATGCAGTATTAGCAGGAAATAGAAGACTGTTTGATGCTGTTAAAGAAAAAGAAAAACTTTATATGAGTGAAGAGTTTACTGATGAAATCAATAATAGATTAGGTGAATTAGAAATTATTTGTTGTGAAGAAGATCCAACTTATGAATATGATGTAAAGATTACTAAAATCTTAGAAGATTTAGGTTTCCCTGCAGAAGAGCACCAAGAGTTAATGTCAACAATTACTGGTGGTGATAAATTTAAAGTTTTATTAGCACAAGTTCTTTTCCCAAAACCTGATGTTTTATTCTTAGATGAGCCAACAAATAACCTTGATATCGAGACTATTGGATGGTTAGAAAACCAATTACAACACCACGATGGTACTATGGTAGTTATCTCTCATGATAGACACTTTTTAAATGCTGTATGTACACATATCTTAGATGTTGATTATAAACAAATTAGAGAGTTTACTGGTAATTATGATGATTGGTATATTGCTTCAACTGTAATTGCTAAACAACAAAATGCAGATAGAGATAAAAAATTAAAAGAAAAAGAAGAGTTAGAAAAGTTTATTGCTAGATTTAGTGCTAATGCTTCAAAAGCAAAACAAGCAACTTCTAGACAAAAACAATTAGATAAATTAGATGTTGGTTCAATTCAATTATCTAGTAGAAGAGACCCATCAATTATCTTTAGACAAAAAAGAGAAGTTGGTAAAGAGTTATTAACTCTTAAAGATATTTGTAAATCTTTTGATGGTGAAACTGTTTTAAATAATATTTCATTTACAGTTGAAAAAGGTGATAAAATTGCACTTATTGGTCCAAATGGTATTGGTAAAACAACTCTGTCTGAAATTATAGTTGAAAACTTAAAAGCAGATTCAGGTGAAGTTCACTGGGGTGCGACTATTGAAAAATCATACTTCCCTCAAAATACAACTGATATGATTAAAGGGGATATGACTTTATATGATTGGTTAAGAAGTTTTGATAGAGATGCTGATATTTCTGAAATTAGAAACTGTTTAGGTAGAATGCTATTTAACGGCGAAGATCAAGAAAAGAAAGTTGAAAAATGTTCAGGTGGTGAAAAACACAGAATGATGCTTTCAAAAATAATGTTAGAACAAGGTAACTTCTTAGTATTAGATGAGCCAACTAACCACTTAGACTTAGAAGCTATTATTGCTTTAGGTGAAGGATTACTTGAGTATCCTGGTTCTGTTGTTTGTGTATCTCATGATAGGGAATTATTAGATGCTTATGCAAATAGAATTATAGAAATTCAAGCAGATGGATCAATTGTAGACTTTAAAGGGTCTTACGAAGATTACTTAGAATCAAAAAAATAAATTAATAAAAAAGGGGAAGTGATTAATCACTTCCCCTTTTTTATCTCAAAGAAAAATAGTTTAGAAACTATTTTCCATGTCTTGAATTCATTCTTATCTCTCTTCTTTTAATCGCATCATTATATCTTCTTTTATCATCTTCAGTTAATAACTCTAATTTTGGTACAGGTGTTGGCTTACCTTCTTCATCAACTGAAATCATAGTAAAGTAACATACATTTGTATTTTTAATTGTATGATCTTTGATATCTTCTGAAATTACTTTAATACCAATTTCCATAGAAGTTCTACCTGTATAGTTAACTGATGCATGGAAAGTAACAAGAGAACCTATTTTAATAGGATTCTTAAATAAAACCATATCAACAGATAATGTTACTGCATACATGCCTGTGTATCTAGCGGCACAAGCATAAGCTACATGGTCTAACATTTTTAAAATCTCACCACCATGTACATTTTGTCCTGAAAAGTTTGCTTTATCAGGAGTCATTAACATTGTCATCGTTAATGATTTTTCTCTTTTTACTTCTTCACTCATTATAATTTACCTTATTAGTATATGTTTAAATTTTCATTTATTATAAAATAAAATAGTAGTATAAGCATAGCAATTTGTATTGTAATTGAAATTGTTTTTTAAAGTATATAAAAAAGTAACACTTAGGAGGGTTTTTTTATATGAAACTTAATTTTGACAATTATTACTTGTGTACTAAAGTAACAAATGTAAAAAAAACTAAAACTTGAAAAAAGTTTATTTTTTTAATCTTTTTAAAAATTATTATTTTGCAAGCTAGACTTTAAAAATATTAAAATACACTATTGTATTGTCTTTCTTAAGCTACTGTTAGCACAAATAATTTTGATAAAAAAATTATTTGTGCTATACTTTAAAAAACAATATTATTAAAAAGGTTCAAGGATGAAAAAAATTATTTTGCTTTTAATCTTTGTCTCTTCGATCTCATTATTTGCAAAAAATATATTACTTGGGGTAGTTCCTCAACAAAGTCCTTTAAAGCTTGCAAATAAATGGTTGAAGATTACAAAGTATTTAGAAAAAGAAACAGGCTTTAATATAATTTTTAGTACTGAAAAGTCAATTCCTGAGTTCGAAAAAAGTTTATATATTGGATTGTATGATGTTTCATATATGAATCCTTATCATTTTATTATTGCTAATAAAAGACAAAAATATGAAGCTTTTGTACGAGCCCAAAAAGATATTGTTGGAATTATTGTGTCAAAAGATAAAAAATTAGATTTAACAAATATTAAAAGCTTAAAAAATAAAAAGTTTTTATTTCCAGCACCAAATGCATTTGCAGCAACATTATTACCTAAATATGAGTTCAAAAATATTTATAATTTTGATATAGACAAAAATGCTAAAGCATTATATGTAAATTCACATGATTCTGTATACAAAGGTATTTCAAGAGGTCTTGGGTATTTAGGTGGAGGTATTATTAGAACGTATAATAATTTTTTAGAAGATATTGATAAAAAGAATTTACATATTGTGTACAAAACTAAAGCATATCCTTCTCATCCTTTTGCATATCATCCAAGAATGTCTAAAGATGATATTGCAAAAATAGAAAAAGCAATTATTAATATGCCAAGTGAATTAAAAAAGATTTTAAGTATAAAAAAGTTTAAAAAAATCGATAGTAATGAGTACGAAGTTATAAAAAATCTAAATGTAAAGTAGAAAGATGTCATTTAAATATAGGTTAATACTGTTTTATATAATTATTGAAGCTTTTTTTATTACATTAATTGTTAGTGTAAATTTTTCTGCACTAAATCAAGCTTCAAAACACTTAACTGAGCAAAGAATTGAATCAAATATATCACTAATTAAAGAGCTGATAAAAGTTCCTTTAAGTATATATGATTTTGCAACATTAGATAATATTGTTGATAAAACAGTCAATAGAAATTTAATAAATACAATAATTGTATATGATAATGAAGATATTATTTTATCAAGTAAAAGTGTCTCAAAAGATTTTTTTTCTAAAGACATAGATTTTTTTGATGAAAAGCAACTAAAGGTTAACCAAGAGTCTGAATTTTACACGAAACATATACATGTCAAAGAAAATGGCAATGAATTAGGTTCATTTATTATTATATTTGATTTAAAATCTAGTAATGAATTCATAACTGAAAATAGAAATAAAACTTTAGTTTTAATTATATTTGAAATATTAATTTCACTATTTGTTTCATATTATACTGGTAATAAATTAACAAGAATGCTTGAAATTTTAAGTATAAAAGCAAAAGAGATTGGTGAAGGTAAAGATCCCCAAATGCCATATCTTAATAAAAAAGATGAAATTGGTGTTCTTGCTAACTCTATGAAGAAAATGAAAATTCATTTAGATGAAAGAAGAAATAACATCTTTAAAATGCAAAAGCAAAAAGATAATTTCTTTGCAAATATGAGTCATGAATTAAAAACACCATTAAACTCAATTAATATCATATCAACAGTAATGCTTAAAAATAAAAATAAAAATTTAAATGAACAAGAGTTGAAAAATATTAAAATTATAAATAATTGTGGAAAAGATCTTTTGGTTTTAATCAATGATATATTAGATATTTCAAAGATTGAAGATGGTCAAATTATTATTAATCCTAAAGAGTTTAATTTTAATGATTTATATGAAGAAATAGTTGATATGTTTAAAGTTTCAGCAAAAGAAAAAAATATTGAATTTATCTATGAAAAAGATGAATCATTAAAAATTGTAAATAACGATGAAGTAAGGATAAAACAGATTTTAATTAACCTAATTGGTAATGCTATGAAATTTACAAGTAAAGGAAAAGTTTCATTAAAAATTACTGACTTAGGTGAAAATATAAGATTAATCATAAAAGATGAAGGTATTGGAATACCAAAAGATAAACAAAAATTAATATTCAAAAGATTTAAGCAAGTTGATGAGGGGATAGCTAGAAAATATGGAGGAACAGGTCTAGGTTTAGCAATTTGTGATAATTTAGTTAAATTATTAGATGGTAAGATTGAAGTTAATAGTAAGTTAGGAGAAGGAAGTGTCTTTACTGTTGTAATCAAAAAAAATATTGATAAAAGTTTAAAAACAGATATTAATAAAAATGGTGATGAAATAGAATCTTTACATTTAGAAACTCATGAAATTGAGAATGAAAAACAAAATATTTTAGTATTAAATGATGATGTGATTAGTTTTATGCCTTATTCTGTTGAGTTAAAAAGAAAAGCTGAGTCTTTAGTTCAAGTTGATGATATTGATCAATTTATAAAACAATTACTTAGTAATAAGTTTGATATATTAATATTAAATATTGAGAATTTTTCACAATTTATAATTTATGATTCATTAAGAGGAGTAGAATTTAACAAGCTTTTCTTAATAAGTAACAAGGATACAAAAGTTGATGAAAAATTAGAAAACTTAGCAGAAGAGGTATTTATTAAACCTATTGATAAAAATCACTTTATAGATAAAATTATTAAATAAATGCAATGAATTAAATCATTGCATTCATTTCATCTTCTGTTAATGTCTTAACCCCTAAATCAATTGCTTTATCATATTTACTTCCCGCATCTTCGCCATATATTAAATAATCAGTTTTTTTAGATACAGATGAACTTACTTTGGCTCCTAGTGCTTCAAGTTGTTTTTTTATTATCCCACGACTTACACTCATAGTTCCTGTTAATACTACAGTTGTACCTTTAAAAGCATTTTCACTAACTTCTACTTTTTCTTCAACTAATGGTTGTATGATTTCAATTAGTTTTTCAACTAAAATTTTATTTACTCTCATAAACTCTACATATGATTTGGCCATTTGCTCACCAATACCATCTAAAGCTATTAATGAGTCTATATCAATATTAATTACATTTAATCCAAACTCTAAGCAAATTTGTTTAGATGCAACTTCTCCTATATGTTCAATTCCTAAAGCATTTATGATCCTATGAAGTTGTGTACCTTTTGTATTTTCTATTGCATTTAAAAGGTTATTGATTTTTTTCTCTTTGAATCCTTCAAGGTTTTCTAAATCCTCATATTTTAAAGAGTATAAATCTAAGATGTCATATATCTTTTTTTCTTTTACTAAAGTCTCTACAATCTTATTTCCAAGTCCATCGATATTCATACAGTTTTTACTTGCAAAATATATTATGGAGTTTACAACAATGCTTGGACAATCAAGATTTTGACACTTAATCATAGTACCTTCATCTAATAGTTCACTATTACACTCTGGACACTGTGTAGGTCTTAGTATTGGCGTTTCAGTTCCAGTTCTTCTATCTGTGAATACCTTTGTGATTTTTGGAATAATATCACCACTTTTTATGATAATTACTTCATCATTGATTCGTAAATCAAGTCTTTGTATCTCATCAAAATTGTGTAAAGTCGCACGGCTTACTGTGCTTCCATCAATAAGTGTTGGTTCAACTGAAGCTACTGGTGTTATCACTCCAGTTCTTCCAACTTGTAATATAATATCTTTTATTTTTGTTGTTTTTTCAACAGCTGGAAACTTATAAGCGCAAGACCATCTAGGGAATTTAACTGTATACCCTAACTCTTCACAAGTTTCAATGTCATTTATTTTTACAACCATACCATCAAGCATCATTTCAATACTATCTCTTGAAGCAATAATTTTATGATAAATCTCTTCTATTTGCTCTACATTTGATGCAAGTGTCTGAAGTGGTGGTTTTACAAAACCTAATGAATATATATAATCCATTTTATCTTTTAATTTTGTATATTCAAGTGAATTTTCACCAATCCCCCATACATTAAAATATAGTTTTCGTTTTGCTGTGATACTTGGATCTAGTTGTCTTAGACTTCCTGAAGCTGCATTTCTAGGATTTGCAAAAAGTGCTTCGTTGTTTCTTAATCTTTGGTCATTTATCTTTTCAAAATCTTTTTTTCTAATAACTATCTCACCTCTAATTTCTATTAGAGATTTCTCTGCTATTTGAAGTGGAATAGAGTGGATTGTTTTAACATTGTTTGTAACATCTTCACCAATACTTCCATCACCTCTACTAATAGCTTGTTTTAAAACACCATTTTCGTAAATCAAATTTAAAGAAGCCCCATCAAACTTTGGTTCACAATAAAACTCTAAATTTGAATTTACTTTTTGTGCTCTTTTAATCCAGTTTTCTAACTCTTTTGTATTAAAAACATCCTCTTGTGACCACATCCTACTTAGGTGTGCTGCTTTTTCAAAACCATCTAATACAAATCCACCAACTCTTTTATTTGGTGAATTTGGATGTGATTGTGATGGGTTTTCTTGCTCGAAGGCAAGACAAACACGAGAAAGTTTGTCATACTCTTCATCCGTTGCAATAGGGTTATCTTCCACATAATAAGCATGTGCCCAGTTTATTAATATTTCTATGTTTTTGTCATATTCTTGTTTTGTCATTATATTTATTCTCATATTGTAAATTAAAAAATGTATTATACATAAAGCTTTTAGTGTAAAAGATAAATAATATTTAGTCAACTAAAATAAAAAAAACGTTATAATTTTTAAAGATATATTACAACAAAGAGTTTTTATGAGTTATTTAGATATTTGTATTATCGGTTGGAATTTAAATGCATTAATGTTTGTAGTAAATTTTTTTATTGCAATTAGATCTATTTCAAGAACAGATAGAGAAAACTTAATGGAAGAGAGTGAAGTATTAAAAGAGCTAAAAGAAGAGCTTGAAAAATACTCTCCTTATAGAACACAAAGTACAATAATAAGTTATCTTGTACCCTTTACAGCATTTTTTAGAATGAGTTTTAGACTTGCTGAAATGTTTTTTTTCTTTCAAAAAAACCAGCAAGCTAAGATGTTTGATTACATGGTATATAAATATACAAATGAAATAAACAAGGCTAAAAATAGGGTTAGTTAATAAATAGAATTATTCTATCTATTTACTAAATTCATTTGCAATTTTACTTACAATTTTATATACATTTTCAACTGAACTAATACTTACTTGTTCCTTTCTTGAATGAGGAAATTTAATAGTTGGTCCAATAGAAGCTATTTTTATATGTGGATATTTGTCTTTAAATATTGCACACTCTAATCCTGCATGAATTGCTTCTAATGAGGCATCTTTATTAAACTCCTTGTATATTTCTAATACTGAGTTTGTAAACTCATTAATATCTGGTTTCCAAGCTGGATATTTACCGTCAGTTGTCACTGTAAAGTTATGCTTTTCTAAGTATTTTACAGTTTTTTCTTTTAAAGCATTTAGATTTTCATTTGCCATTGATCTAGCACTTATTTCTAATCTAATATTATCTAGATTTGTTTTTATAATAGCAAGATTAATTGAGTCTTGAACTACATTTAGTTCTTCATTGTTAGATAAAACACCATTTTCAAATTCATACATAAAATTAATTATTCCATCATCCCAAACATTTAAGTGTTGTGATTTTGAATCAATTTTTTCTATAATCATATTTTCATGTGATGAAGTAGGGGGTGTATTTGTTGCGATTATTGCTTTTACATTAACAGGAATTGAGTTTATTCTCTCTCCTCCATTTATATCTAAAAGCTTCCCCTTACACTCTTTTATTGTTTTAGTAATTAGTTTTATTCCATTTGGAATGTTTTTATCTATATCAACACCACTGTGTCCACCTTGAAGTTTAGAAATAGATATTTCATATAAATCTAAATTCTCATCATTTAGAATAATTTTTTTATTTGAATTTTCTCCAAATATATCAACTCCACCTGCACAACCAATACAAATTTCACCTTCCTCTTCACTATCAAGGTTTAACATATATTTTGCATTTAATTCAAGCTTTAAGTTATTCGCACCAATTAAACCTATCTCTTCATCACTTGTAAATAAAAACTCTCCATCATATTGCTCATACATGAGTTTAATCATATAAGAACATCCAATGCCATTATCAGCACCAAGGGTTGTATTATCTGCTCTTAGTAAATCATCTTCTTTGATAATACTTGGAACACAGCCATCATCTAAACAAACAATATCATAGTGTGATTGAAAAGATAAGTTAGCAGTAGAATTTTCTTTTTTACATAATATATTATTGTATTTATCAACTATACATAAATAGTCAAGCTCTTTAGCAATATTTTGTATATATGAAATAAAAGGTTTGTGTTGTGTAGAGCATCTAGGTATTAAAGTAATTTCTTTAAATATATCAATAATTGTTTTCAAATTTATAACCTTAGTTTTTTTGTGATTATAACTAAAGTTTTTCTTGAGAAACTTTTAATTTATTTATTGTATCTCTTATTGTAAATAAAAAATTGTTATAATCTATTGGTTTTTGAATAAATTTATAAATACCGATATCTTCAAGTTTTTGATGTTTTGAAACTTCTGTATATGCTGATATTACCAAAATCAATTGATTTGGATTATTATACAAAATCTCTTGTGCTAAATCTATTCCATCTTTTTTAGGTAAGTTTATATCTGTAATAACTAAATCAAAATATTTACACTTTTGTTTAAAAAACTGATCATAGTAAGTCAAACCTTGCTCTCCATCACAAGCAGTAATAATATTAGGGAAGAAGTTTGTTAAAAGTTTTGTTATTTGTTCTCTAACTTCATCATTATCCTCTATAAAAAGTACATTTAGGGTTTTACCATAGTTAACTATTTCTTGTATTTCTTCATAATTCATTATGCATCTTTTTTGATAGGTAAATAGATTTTAAAAATTGCACCTTCATTTGAATTTTCAACTTCTAATAATCCTTTACAGTGTTCATTAATAATTGTTTTACTCATATATAAACCAAGTCCTGAACCCTCTTTGGATTTTTTAGTAGTAAAGTAGGGATCAAATATTTTTTCAATAATATCAGTTTTAATTCCACCTCCATTATCACTAATTTCAATTATTGCGTACTCTTGTTCTTTATATGTTGATATTTCAATTCTTTTTGTATTAATGTTTTTTTCAATTAATATATCTTCAGCATTTTTTAGTAAATTTAGAATTACTTGTTGTACTTCAGTGGCAAAAAGTTCAATTTTTTTATTATATTTATATCTTGTATTTAAAATGATATTTTTAGACTCAAAAGAAGTTTTAATTATATTAATAGATTTATTTATTAACTCTTCTAACGTAGTAGACTCTTTTTCTTTGTCTCTTTTAAAGAAATTTCTAAAATCATCAATTGTTGATGATAAATGTTGGGAATAATCATTAATTAACTCTAATTCTACTTTTAATTCATTTCTATTTATTTGTTCATTTAAAAATAGTTTTAACAATAAATTATTACTTGTTGCTGAAATGGCAGTTAGTGGCTGTCTCCATTGGTGTGCAATCATTGAAATCATTTCACCCATTTGGGCAAGTCTTGACTGTTGAATTAATTGTGTAGTTTTCTCTTCATTCTTTTTTACTTCTTCTTTTATTCTATCTTCAAGTTTTGAAGTTAGAATTTCTAACTCTTTTTCCATTTTTTTTCTATTATTAATATCTCTAATTACTGCATGAATAACAGGTTGAGTATCAATCTCAATAGAAGTTAATACAACTTCAATCCAAGACTCATTTTTTTGTATAGTTGTGTGTACCCACTCAAAGCTACATATACCTTTTTGCAAGCTTTCTTGGATTTTATTTTTTGATATTTTAGCAGAGTACTCATCACATGGCTGTATAATAGGAGAAATATCACTAAGTTTTTTATTTAATAAATTATCTTTATCAATATCAAGGATTTTTAAACTTGCTTCATTACAATCAATAATTCTTTCATCTTTTATTAGTAATACCCCGTCAGCTGATTTATTATAGAGTTTCTCAAATAACTCTTTTTGTTTAGCTAACTCTTCAGTCTTTTTTTCAATTTCATTATTAGCTAATTGAAGTTTTTGATTATGTTTATTTAAAATATTTTGTCTATAGGCAATAACAAGTAAAATTAAGACAATTACAGAAATGACTTTCCATAATATAGAGTAATCAAAGGCTTCTTTTATTGGTATATTCGACCATTTATTTAAAATTTTTGTTTGTTCATCTTCAGTGATTGTCTCTAAGGCTTTATTTAAAATATTTAATAACATCATATCTTGATTATTTACAGCTATACTTGTTGTTAATGGCATATTTGTATATCTTGAGATAAATATATTGTTTAAAGTATATTTAGACATATAATAAGCAGCTATGGGTAAGGGTTCAATTGCAAAATAAACTCTATTACTATTTACTGCTTCTAATGTTTCATAATCACTATTTGTTTCTAAAATTTTTATATCTGGATAGTTTGATTGAAATAGTTTTATTAATTCTGAACCAGATTTTTTTGCCATAGGTTTATCAATAATATCTTCAATACTTTGAACAACAGGTTTCCCTTTTTGTGTTATAATTGCAAGTTTATAATTTAATACTGGTTTTGTTAAATAAGAAGCCTCAACTAACTCATCTGATTTTGAAACACTTGGAATAATATCACAAAGACCATTTTTTAAATAAGTAATAGCTTGCTTAAAGTCATTAACAATTACAGGTTCAAATTTTTTATTAATTTTTTTTTCAATAATTTTTAGAGTATCAACTGTTATACCTTTTACTTTACCATCTTCAACAAACTCTATAGGTCTTAAGTGGGGTACATTACACATCTTAATTACAGATTTATTGTTTAAATAAAACCTTTCATCTTTTGTTAAAATATTTTTTTTTAAATTGAAATTACTTACACCAAACCATTTTCTTTTTAACTGTAATATCTCTTCATCAGTAATTGATTTTTGACCTTTTTCTAAAATACTATTTAGATATTTATTATTTTTATTTGTAGCCATTCTAACAAGACTAACTAAACGATTGTCATCAACATAATTAGTAGGAACTACACCTGATATATTTCTAGTTGAAATAATATAGTCTAATACATTTTTCTTACCAACTGTTGCTTCTGCTTTACCTAATGATAAAGCTCTTAGTGCTTCTAAAGAATCATTTACATGAATTTGTTTTATTTTAGGATAGTATTTTTCTAATAATTGTTGAGCAAAAAAACCTTTTGGCACAACTATTGTTTTACCTTCTAGTTTTTTCAATGTATCTAAATGTTCATTTCCATTTTGAACATAAATTGCATTTGCTGCTGTGTGAAATACATTTGTGAAATTAAAAGATTCACTTCTTTGTTTATTCTTTGAAATATTTATTATTGAGTCAATTTCATTGTTTTTTAACATCTCCATAAACTCATCCCATGTTTTGCCTGAAATGTACTCAATTTCCATATTTACTTTTTTTGCTAAAAGATTCATATAATCAATACTAAAACCTTTTGGTTGATCTTTTTCATTAAAGTTATAAGGTGGCCAGTTCATTTCATTGTGAAGTTTTATGGGCTGATTATCTTTTATGTACTGAAGTTCTTCTTTTGTAAGATCTACTTCCTTTGCAAATAAGACTGAGAATAGGGCAGTGAAAAATATTAAGAATTTAAATAAATTCATATTTAAACTTTTTTATATTTTAAACTATATCCATATGAATATAAGGTTTCAAATAATTCATAATCAAGTTTTGTTTTTAATCTTGAAAGAAGATTTCTTATTTTTTTTGTATTATCATCACAGTCATCAAAAATATAATCTTCAATCTCTTCATATGTTTTAGTCTCACTATTTGTATTTATAAATAGTTGAAGAAGTTTTGTTTCATTTTTTGTAAGTTTTATTGGTTTGTCATTTTTAACTAATCTATTATTCATTTTGTCCCAGATTAAATCATTTTCTAAGTATATTAGGTTTTCTTCATCATTGTTTGTATAGTATTTATCAACAATTTTTGTAAGTATTGAAGTTATTTGTTCTAAATTATAAGGTTTTAATATGTAACCATCTATCCCGCTATTAATAGTTTTTAAAAAAAACTCTTTATTATCATGTGCTGAAAGTACTAAAATAGGAATTGTTCTATTTGATTTTCTAACAAACTCTATAAAAGATATGCCATCAATTTGAGGCATTACTAAATCAGTAATAATTAAATCATAACTTTTATTTACAAATAAGTTGATTGCTTCTTTACCATTATTTGCTGTAGTGATACTATTAAAAAAAGATTTGAACATTTTATATGTTTGTTCTTGTACTTCAAGATTATCTTCAACATATAAAACTGAGAATTTTTTTGTATATTTTAAAATACCTACAATTTTTTCATCTAACATTAAAAACCTATAAGTGAAATTTATTGTAAATTATATCGAAACAAAGTTAAAATTTTAAGAAATAATATTTGAAGAGAGAAGTAAGAAGGGAATTAAAATCCCCTTCTTATAGTTGTTTATTTAATAACATCTTTTAGATTTCTATTTCTGAAAGCTAAGATAATTGTTACTACAACCATTGATGCCGTAACATATACCCATGTTGGAACAGGAACTGGATCACCAGTTGCATAAGAGTGCATTCCAGATAAGTAGAAGTTTACACCAAAGTAAGTCATTAATATAGAACTAAATGCTAATAATGAAGCTGCTGAGAAGACAAATGGATTATTAAGTGCCTTAACAAATCTTAAGTGAATAACTAGTGCATAAACACAAATTGACACATAAGCCCATGTCTCTTTTGGATCCCAACCCCAGTATCTACCCCAAGATTCATTTGCCCAAACTCCACCTAAGAAGTTACCAATAGTAAGCATTACTAAACCTATTATTAATGCAATTTCATTAATAGCAGCAATATTTTTAATGTTTTCATCTATATGAGGTCTATTTTTTCTGAAGATAAACATAATTAAAGTCATAAACCCTAATATTGCGCCAAGTCCAAAGAAACCATAAGATGCAGTTAAAATTGACACATGTATTGTTAACCAATAAGATTTTAATACAGGTACTAAGTTTGTAATTTGAGGATCAATTCCTGTTAAGTGTGCAGTAAACATAAATATACCAGCAACAATAACAGCTGCACTTAGTGCTAATAGTGATCTTCTAAAGAATATAACTCCTGCAAATATTGCAGACCAAGAAATATATAGCAATGATTCATAAAGATCAGACCAAGGTGCATGTCCTGATAACATCCATCTAAATCCCATACCAAATGTTTGTATTGCGAATAAAATAGCTAATATACTAAAGAATACAAATGTTAATTTTCTTGATTTAAAACTTGGTTTAAATACTGTAATAAATGAGAAGATTAGCATAACTAATCCAAGTAAAACATATGCAAGTGTTAATTTAAAGAAAATATCTAATTTATTAAACAAAATTTCATTATCAATGTAAGACTCTGATAAATTAATTTCACTTCCAACTTTTACTTGATATGTTTTAATCATATCTATAAAGTTATTTGCTTCATCCCATCTGTAATCAATAATTGAGTTAATAAAACCTCTAGTCATTGCATCAACAGCTTGTTGATTTTTACCTTCAAATCCTGAAATTGCATCTAAAGGAGCATACCATTTATTGTTTTCATCATCTGTTTTACTTACTTTTGGATAGATATTAAATAGTCCTGCATTAAATGTAGAGTACATGATATTTAATCTTTCATCTACTTTAATAATATCTTTTTCATAAGTACCTCTTTCCATAGGCTTAGTTTGTAAAGCTTTTTCAGCTTCTTTTGCTAATGCATATTTACCATCTTTGAATACTTGAGAAAAAGCGATGTATTTTTGATCTGTATTTAATCCTAAAAACTTTTTTAGTTTTGGAGTTTTAACTCTAATAAGCTTTAAATCACCCCAAATATCAGGTCTTGTTAACATTCCTAATATAATCTGATCAGAATTTAAACCAAACCAACTATCTTTTCCACTTACTTTTTTAATTATCTCTTTATTTAAAGTTGATACAGGTTTCATTCTTCCGCCAAAACTTTGAGTAACTAATTTTGAAAACTTTTCAGCTGTAGGAGCAGATCCATTTTTAAATGTTTCTAGATAATCTTTTATAGTTTCTGTTTTTTGTTTATGTGTATTATCTGTAGTTGTTTCAGCTTTTAATTGTGTTCCACCAAAACCAATTGTTAATGCAACTAAAAGTGAAGCTAAGTTTTTACTACTAACATATTTTGTAAGTTTCCAAAATCTAGATTTTTTATCAAAAAAGTTCATTATAAATCCAAGTGTTAAAATAAAGTATCCTAAATATGTAGGCCATTTTCCTGGATCATTATTAACTGACAATACAGTACCTGACTCATCAGGGAAATAAGAACTTTGGAAGAATAAAAAGTTTCCTTCAAAAAGTGTTCTATTCATGAAAATTCTATAATCATATGTTTTTCCATCTTCTTCAATCACTGTTACTTCTGATGCATATGATGATGGAGACATACTTCCTGGATATCTATCTAATTGGAAGTCATTTAATTTAATTGAAAATGGTAATTCTAAAAGTTTAGAGCCATAAGCTAACATTACTTTAACATCTCCAAAATCTAACTCTCTTGGCATACCTTGCTGCCCTCTAAGACCTGGAAGCTTAATTTGCTTCTTTTGTCCATTATGAACTATTTCAACAGTTGTAAGACCCATTTTTGCATTTTTGTCTTTTTTTGCATAAAGATAATCTAAATAGTGTATTTCAACTGATTTATTATCACCAAAGTTAATTGTATGAGAAAAATTGTTTAACGATGGAAGTAGTGCTGTAAACTCTTTTTGATACTCTTGATAATAAGATTTATCACCATCTAAAATAGTAACCTGCAAATAAGGTTCTAAAGAAATCATAGTATTAGAAGTTTCACCTTCTTTGATTTGCATTATACCTTCATAACCAGCATATCTAGTTATTCCAGCACCAATTAAAATAATTACAAATGAAGAGTGGAATAAAAATTTTCCTTTACTCTTCCACATCTTGAATTTGTAAATTATACCAATTAAGTTTAAAGTAGTTAAAACCAATACAGTTTCATACCAAATATTATTGTAAACCAATACTCTAGCTGAAGATGTACCAAAATCGTTTTCGATAAATGTTGCATATCCCGCACCAGCTGCAAGTAGGGCAATTAATATTAGTGTTACTTTAAAAGAAAAAAACGTGTTTATTAATTTCAAAAATTGTCCTTTTTTAAATTTTAATGATTATATTAATCAGAAGTTAATCTATGGTTAATGAATAATGAATTTTTTTTCATATTCAAATTGTTGAAGTATATCTAAAAGAGCTTATTATTACTTTGATTTAAGATACTTTTTTAGTATATGTACATATAATTGTACTATGAATTTAGAAGATTTACAAAAAAAGAAAAGCGATTGTAGAAACTGGAAAAATGTAAAACCTTGGTATGATGAAATATTAAAAATCAGTAATATCAAAAAAGGTGAACTTTCAGTTGATTATGGAGATTGGTTTACCATTGGTAAAAGAGAAGATCTAACTCAAGAAGAGTATGACATTATTGAAAATGCTGCAAAAAAATTAATTCCATGGAGAAAGGGTCCATTTAATATTTTTGGTTTAGAAATTGATAGTGAATGGCAAAGTAACATAAAGTATAATTTGATAAGACCACACTTTAATTTAAAAGATAAAGTTGTTGCTGATATCGGATGTAATAATGGCTATTATATGTTTAGAATGCTTGAAGATAATCCAAAAAGATTAGTTGGTTTTGATCCTTCTGCACTTACACTACATCAGTTTGAGTTTATTAATCATTTTGTAAAGTCTGATATAGTTTATGAAATGCTTGGAGTAGAGCATTTGGAGTATTATAATCATTCTTTTGATTTTATTTTTATGTTGGGTGTTTTATACCATAGACCAGATCCTGTTGGTACTTTAAAGTCTTTAGCAAGGGGATTAAATAGTAAAGGTGAGATTTTAATTGATACTTTTATGATTGAGGGTGATGATGAAATATGTTTAACACCTAATAAAAGATATTCAAAAATTCCAAATATCTATTTTATTCCAACAATCCCAGCTTTAAAAAACTGGCTTAGTCGTGCAGGCTTTGAAAATATTGAAGTAATTGCTACAACTACAACTACAAGTGAAGAACAAAGAAAAACAAAATGGTCTTTTGATCAGAGTTTAGAAGACTTTTTAGATGAAAATGACCCAACAAAAACAGTTGAAGGTTATCCTGCACCTAAAAGAGTTTATATTAAAGCTAGAAAGATACAATAGATTAAAATAAATCTATTGTATCTTCAACTCTTAAATCTTCATAATTAAAGAAAGTACTTCTTCCTTTATTTTTTGCTTCATATAGTGCAATATCAGCATTTTTTATTGTTTCATTAATACTTTCTTTATCTGATACTATATGTTTATCCATACCTATACAGATTGTCTTTTTAAGTAGTTGATTGGTTTTCTCATTTACAAGAATTTCTGTTTGTGCAAAATCTGAAATTATTTTATGTGCTAATGAAGTAACTTCGTGTTCATATTCTGTACTTAATAGTGTAACTAAGAATTCATCTCCAGTTAACCTACCTACCATATCAAATTCACTTATATTTGAGTGTATTGTTTTAGCAAGTTCAATTAATACTTTATCTCCAATATTATGGTCAAACTCATCAATAACAGCTTTAAAATGATCAATGCCAATCATTAAAAAATATATATGAGCTTGTTTATTTTTAGATAAAATCAAATGTCTAGTTAAATTATCAACTAAATAACTTCTATTATAGACATTTGTTACTGAATCAATTGATGAAGACTCAACATAATTCTTTTTTAAAATACCATTTTGAACAATTGGTGATATCAAATTAAATGCTGCATCAATTATATGATACTGGTCTTGCAATATTCTATGGTGTACTTTTGAGATAGCTTTAAATGAAATAGTAGCATTTAAACTAGTATGTGTATTTACAATAAAAAAATTTGTATGTTCATCATCTAAGTAAAAAGAATCACCCTCAATTAAAATATCCTCTTTTTCATTTTTATTTACATCGAAAATAGTGAAGTTAATATTATCAATTTTAAATTCGTGATGTAACCAAAAATAAATATCTTGAGCAATTTGTTTTAAATTAGTTGCAAATTTTAATTGTTCATATAATCTGAAGATCTTTGAAATACTTTCAAATTCTACACCAGTAGAACCTGATGATTCAATTAACTCTAAAATATTATTTTTCATTGTATCGCCTTTAAAAAAAATCTATAGTATGAGTCTCTTCCTCTGAAAATTCAAATACTTTTCCTCTACCTCTATTTTGTGCTTCATATAAAGCAATATCCGATTTCTTGAGTATCTCATCAAGTGTTGTAGCATCATCTGGATATAGAGATATACCTGCACAAATTGTTTTCATTAAAACTTGATTGCTCGCTTCATTAATAATAACTTCTTCCATACTAAAATTATTTATTAGTTTCTCTGCTGCAATTATAGCATTTTCTTTATTAATTATGTTCATTAATATTACTAAGAATTCATCATTTGAAATTTTAATAACGATATCTGATTCTCTAATAGAGTATTTTAATGAGCTAGCAAGAGTTTTTAAAACTTTATCCCCCGTAGAGTAATCAAACTCATCAATAACAGCTTTAAATTGATCAATTGCAACTTTTACAAAGGCTATCTTTTTTTGTTCTCTATTTGCTAAACTAAAAAATGTTTTTGAATAGTTGTTTAAATAGCATCTATTATATGCACCTGTAACATGATCAACTAATGATAATTCATCAATAGTTCTTTCCATATATTTATTAAATATTGACTGTGAAAATACTTGTAAAGAAAACTTTATACTATCAAGATGTTCTTTTACATCTTGATAGTTATCTTTATTTTTTGCATAAAACTCAAATATAATATCCGTATCACAATTTTGTTTGAAAATTAAGCTATTAATTAATTCTAAATCTTCGCTAGGTTTATTATCAAAGAAAATTTTTGTATTTTCTTCCCATACAGCTTTTATTATTATAAAGTTAACATCATGATGTAAATTTAAATATTCAAAAGTGTTAATACAAGATTTTTCTAAATCTGATAATTTTAATTTTTCATTTTCATTAATAATTTTTTCACAATTAAGAGTCATTTTTATCCTTGTATATGTAAATGCCACTGTTTTAGTGTGTCTAATTCACTTTTTAAAGTGGTCTTATCACCGTGTCCTGGGTAGATGTGGAAATCTTCAGTCCATTGTAAGACTTTAGCTAAACTTCGTTTCATTAACGTAGCATTAGAGTTTGGAAAATCAAATCTACCAATTGTTCCTTTAAAAATAAAGTCTCCAGTAAATAAATGTTCATCTATTTGTATTGCTGAACAACCTGGTGTATGTCCTGGAAAATGATGGAATTTTATCTTTATTCCTTCGATTTCTATTTGCTCATCTGGTTGTATTAAAAAATCAGCACTTGAAGGAGGCATTCCCATTCCATAAGGATCTTTTTCTAGCATGAATTCATCATCAACTGGAGTATATAATTTTATATTGTAAGTCTCTTTTACAATTTGATTTGACCATACATGATCGAAATGCCCATGTGTGTTTAAAACAGCAATAGGATTTTTTACATTGTTTTGAATCCATCTTAGAGCATCAACTCCTGGATCAATTATAATATCTTTTCCATTTTTTGTAAAAATATAACAATTTGTCTGATAGTCACCCATTGGTTGTACTTTTATATCCATATTAAACCTTAATTTTGCTAAAATAGTGTTCATTATATCAAGAATAAGGTTATGAATGGATTATTTCACAACGCTAGAAAATATTATATTAACAAACGAACCAAAAGAAAAAATAGATAAATTTAAAGTTTTTTATAAAGAATTTAAAGAAAATAATTTTTACTTCAATGATAATTATATCCCATACAAAATGGAAAATCCTTCTTATGAAACTTTTTTAAATATTGTAAAACCTACAACTTTACCTAAAATAAAGAATTTCAATTCTATTGAGGGTAAGAAATATCTTTTACATACAATTATACATATAGAGTACTCAGCTATTGATCTAGCTTTAGATGCGGCATTAAGATTTAAAGACCTACCGATGAATTATTATAAAGATTGGTTAGAAGTTGCTGCTGATGAAATTAGACATTTTTTAATGTTAGAAAATCTTTTAAGTGAAATTGGTGGAAAATATGGAGATTTTGATGTACATAAAAATCTTTTTGAAGCGATGGAAAAAACTCCAGAGTTTTTAAGAAGAATGGCTGCAGTTCCAAGATATCTAGAAGCTAATGGTTTAGATCAAAATCCTAAAATAATGGAAAAACTAAACTCTAATAAAGATGAATTTAACGATAAAATATTAGATGTTTTAAATATTATATTAGAAGAAGAGGTTGATCATGTATTAAAAGGTGATGTCTGGTTTAAATATGCTTGTGATTTAGAAAATGTACCTTATGAATCTACATACATAGATATCATTGAAGATGTTTTTCCAGGTTCAACAAAACGAAAAATGGATTTAAATTTTGAGGGTAGAAAAAAAGCAGGTTTTTCTTGTGATGAGTTAAAGTTTTTATCTAAAAAAAGTGATTGTAGTTAAAAACGGTTTAAGAAAACCAGTTTTTAACTTTATCAAACATTGATTCAAAGTTTGTTTCATGTTGTTTACTTTCAACACCAAAACTTTCTTGAAGTTTTTCTAATAACTCTTTTTGTTCTTCGTTTAATGATTTTGGATACTCAATTTTGATTTGAACAACAAAATCACCTTTTCCATAACCTTGAACAGATTTAACACCTTCACCTTTAAAAGTAAATTGTTGTTTATCTTTTGAGTTTTTAGGAATTTCTAATTCTAATTCACCTCTAAGTCCTGGAATTTTTATAGTAGCACCTAAGGCAACTTGTGTGAAGAATATTGGTGCTTCTACATAAATATCATCATCATGTCTTACAAACTGTGAATCTTCTCTAACTCTAATTTGTAAGTATAAATCACCTCTAGAACCTTCAGGTGAAATATTTCCTTTCCCAGAAACTCTGATTCTCATTCCATCATTTACACCTTCTGGAATATCAACTTTAAATGTATCTTCTACGTCATCATAACCAGTTCCACCACATGAATCACATGAGGCACTTGGTGCTTGACCTGAACCTTGACAAGTTGGACAAGTTTGAGCAAATGTCATAAATCCTTGTCTTGAGTGTACTTGCCCTTGACCTTGACAAGTTCTACAAGTACCCATTTTACCATCTTTAGCTCCAGTACCTTTACAAGGTTTACATGCAGTTTTATATGTATATTCGATATCTTTTTTACATCCAAAGATTGCTTCATTAAACTCTAGTACAACATCAACCGCTGTGTCTAAGTTATAGTTATATGATTTTCTTTGTCTTCTTCTAGAACCACCTCCACCAAAGGCACCTCCAAACATCTCTTCAAATACTGAACTTAAATCATCAAATCCTCCAGAGAATCCTCCACCTTGTCCATGTCCTTCAAGTCCTGCTTTTCCATATCTATCATAGATAGATTTTTTTTCTTCATCACTTAAAACTTGATAAGCTTCATTTACAGCTTTAAACTTCTCTTCTGCTTCATGATCATCTGGATTTTTATCTGGATGATATTTCATAGCCATTTTTCGATAGGCTTTCTTTATAGTGCTTTTATCAGCTTCTTTGCTGATTTCTAATAATTCATAATAGTCTATTTCAGTCAATTTAGAACTCCCTTTAAAAAATGTTTGTATTTTTAATTCGCGATTTTATCTAAAAGTTTATAAAGGTTTGCTATAATCCCGACATGAATAAAGGACTTGAAAAATTTTATGAACTTGTAGAAGCTTTTGAATCGTTACCAACTATTGGTAAAAAGTCTGCATTAAGACTTGCTTATCATATTGTAATGAACGATAACTATTGTGGTATAAAAATAGCCCATAGCATTGAAAGTGCTTTAAAAAATATAACAAAATGTATAAAATGTGGCTCTATGAGTGAGCATGAAATATGTGATTATTGTTTAGATGACTCTAGGGATGAAACTACATTGTGTATTGTACAAAGTGCAAAAGATATCTTTATAATCGAAGATTCTAAACAGTTTGACGGTAAATACTTTGTAATTGAAGAGTTAGATGAAAATAGTTTAAATATGTTAATAAAGTTTGTTAAAGACAATGATGTTTCTAGTGTTTTATTTGCAATAACTCCTTCAATTGCAAATGATGCATTCATACTTTTTATAGAAGATAAGTTAAAAGATTTCAATATAACATTTGCAAAAATTGCCCAAGGTGTACCAACTGGTGTTAGCTTAGAAAATGTTGATATTTTATCTTTATCAAAAGCTATTCAAAGTAAAGTAAATATTTAAATTTTCTTAGATAAAATAATATATGAATAATCGAATTGTATGCCAAAAATGCCAATATTATTTTGTTACATGGCAACCTAATAAACCCCACGGTTGTAAAGCTTATGGATTTAAATCAAAGCTTATACCATCGATGGTAGTAAAAAATAGCAGTGGAAATCCATGTAGCTTTTACACAATAAAAAACCAAAAGTCTCAATAAATGAACCTAGTTGATATAATTTTTAAAATTGATAAAGAAAAAATAAAAATAATCAATATTTGGTTAAGTAATGAAAATTTTAAAAAATTAATATCAAAACATGAATTAAATGAAGAGATAATAAAAAAAAGATATGCAATAGCTGTATGGGATTATTACTTAAATAGTGTTACTAATCAAAATCAAGCAGGGGTATCTTCTATAGTTGTTGACTTTATAAAATACTTAAAAAAACACAAACTAAAATCTTATGAACTATTTATAGTATATTCTGCTTTTAAAAACTCAATTGTTGAATATTGTTATGAAAAACAGTTTCATTCATTAGAAATAATTAAAGATATAAATGATTACTTTGAAGATATTTTCTCAAATATTTTAGATGTATATTCAAAATCAATAAAAGATATAGAGAAAGCTTTAAATAAGTCTGTTGATATAGTTGATAATCATGTTTTAATGAATAGATGTGATAAAGATGGGTTTATTACTTCTGTATCTTCTGCTTTTTGTAATATTTCTGAATATAATGCCCATGAATTAATAGGAAAAAGTTATTTAAGTATTTTACATACTGATGAAGATATAAAAACTTTAGAAGATATCTTTTTTACAATCAAAACTAATAAAGTTTGGCAGGGAAAATTAAAAAATAGAAAAAAAGATGGTAATTACTACTGGGTAAAAACAACTATTCATCCAAATTTTGATAATATTGGAGAGATTATTGGTTTTGATGCTGTTTATGAAGATATTACAGCGCAAATTGAGTTTGAAAAACAGCAAACTATTTTAATTGAACAATCTAAGTCTGCAGCTATGGGTGAAATGATTTCCATGATTGCTCACCAATGGAGACAACCACTTCAAGCAGTTTCTATTTTAGTTCAGAAGCTTTCACTATTAAAAGAGATTGATGGTGAAATATCAGATGAACTTTTAGAAGAAGTTGTTGAGCAAGTAGTTGGACAATTAGATTACATGTCAAAAACTATTGATGATTTTAGGGATTATTTTAAACCTAATAAGAAAAAAGAGAGCGTTTATATAAAAGATATAATTACAAAATCTTTAGACTTCTTAGATTATTTATTTAAAGTAAATGCCGTAAAAGTATCATATAAAAATAGTTCAGAATCATTTTTAAATATTTATTTAAATGAAATAGTACAAGTTTTAATAAATCTTTCAAAAAATTCAATTGATGCAATGATTGAAAAAAACATAAAAGAAAGATTTATTAATATTAGTACTTTTGAGCAAGATGATAATTTAGTTATCCAATTAGAAGACAATGCTGGTGGTATTGATGATGAAATTTTAAATAAAATTTTTGAGCCATACTTTTCAACTAAACACAATAAAAATGGAACAGGTTTAGGTTTATATATGAGTAAACAAATTATCCAAAAGCATTCAAATGGGGATATATTTGTTGAAAATACTGAACTGGGTTCTAAATTTACCGTTAAATTACCATTAAATTAGGAGTTAAATTTGTTATACAAAGAGTTTAAAGATAGTATAAAATCATTAGGGTTTAATACAATTGAAGATTTTATGCAATACAGTGGAGTTACATCTGACGAAGTTTTAAATTGGGAAGATAAAAATCAAGTTCCATATATTGTATCTTTAGTTTTGCACTTATTAAAAGGTGAAAAAGAATTACCAAGCAGTACAACTTTAGATAATGTTATTGAAGAGTGCTTACCTTTAGCAACACTTTTAGATGAAGCTTCATCTTTTCCACATAAACTTGAAGAGATGTTTTTATTACAAAAGAAATTAAATGATTCTACAAATGGTAAGAACTGGGAATTAGGTGTTAATAAGTTTGGAAAAGAGATAAACTGGCTTAGATGTATACATATGGAAGTAGCAGAGTTAATTGAATCAACTCCTTGGAAACACTGGAAAAATATTAACTCAGATCCTGATATGAATAATATACATGTAGAACTAGTTGATATTTGGCATTTCCTAATGTCTTATATTTTACAAGAAACAAATGTACCAAAAGCAGTATCTTTAGTAAATACACATTGTATTTATGAAGCATCTTCTGAAGTAGATGTAAAATTAATGGTAACTGAGTCTGAAAAATTATCTTATATAGCTTTAGCTATTGATACAGGAAATATGCCATCATTTAGTGGAGTTGAGAGATTTATTGATCAATTCTTTAGATGTTGTAAAATCTCTGGATTATCTTTTATGTGGTTACAAAAACTATATATTGGTAAAAACTGTTTAAATCAATTTAGACAAGATAATGGCTATAAAGAAGGAACTTATATTAAAGTTTGGAATGGAGATGAAGATAACGTAGTTATGGTTGATATTCTAGAAAAAATGGATGATGTAAGTTTTGATGATTTATACTCTAAATTGCAAGTTGCATATGACAAGTGTAAATAATAGGTTTTAAACCTATTATTTATTAGCTATATTCGTTTTTATAATCTACATAGTGACCTGCATGTTTGATTAGATTATCTCTATCTTCATCTGTTAACTCTTTTACTACTTTAGCTGGACTTCCCATAATTAAACTTTTTGGTGGAAACTTTTTCCCAGCAGTTACTAAAGAATTTGCTCCAACGATACTTCCTTCTCCAATTACAGCATTATCTAGTACAGTTGCACTCATACCTATTAGACAATTGTCTTCAACGATACAACCATGAAGCATAACTTTATGACCAATTGTTACGTTATCACCTAAAATAGTTTGAGAATCAACATCTGTATGAATACATGATAAATCTTGAACATTTGTATTTTTACCAATAATTACTTTATTAACATCACTTCTAATAACACAACCGTACCAAACTGAAGAGTCTTCTCCAATAGTAACATTTCCCACAACATCTGCACTTGGTGCAATCCAAGCAGTAGAGTGAATTTGTGGGTAAAATTCTTTAAATTTTAAAATCATTATCTTTCCTTAGTTTGATTTTAAATAATTATAACAAAGCAACTCTTATTTTGCTTTATATTCTAAAATAATTGGCATAGAATAATTTGGAACATCATCATATGTAAATATTGCATAGAATTTATCTATATCATTTGCACCAAAATCATCGAATGTATATTCATCTTTTCCTGCGTATATCTTTTGTCCATCTTGATTGGATAAAGGAGCTCTAAAAGGGTTTTTTATAACTTTAACACCTTTTAATGATGAATTTTTAGGATTTGTCCATGTAATTTTTATTTTTCCATTTTCTAAAGATAATTTTGCATTTGTCACAGTTTCAATTGGAAATCTTCTTTTTTTAATATACTCAATAATCAATCGAGGAGATAATTCTTCACTATTAACTTCCCAAGATACTTTTTTATCTTTTGTAGTTTTTAAAGAACTTGTAGGATTTAGCACAAAACCAATAGTAGCTTTTTGTTTTAATTTATCATTTAAAGTAATCTCTGAATAAGCATCAAATACAAAGTATTGAGTTTGATTGTTTTTAAGTTCGGTTGCACTTACATCATATCCTATATTTTGAATAATTTCTCTTCTTTCAATACTTCTATAGTTATTTCTAATATCTTCATCTACAAACTCAAGATGAAATCTAATATCATCTTTTATATAGATGTTTGTAGAGTTAAGCTCAAAATACGCTTTAGTTATCATTGTATCATTGTATAAAGGTAGGGCTGATAAATCAAATTTAAATGTTGAATATATTTTGCTACCATCTTCGTCAAATCCTGCTGTTACTTCATTTTCATATACTTCATATTTTTTTACTGTTAAAATTTCTTTAGGATATAAAGTTGTAATAGTTGGTTCTATTGTATATGTTAATTCAACTCTTGGTCTATAGGGTAGTCCAAAGCCAAATCTACCATAACCTATATCCCATTGCATCATTTGCCTATTTCTAGCAATTTTTAACTCTTTTGGACCTTCAATTCTTAATACTATTTTATTGTCTTTTATAGCATCTTTTAAGTATTCACATTCAATACCTGATAAATTCCATGTTCTCCAAATACCTTGTGTTAATTGATGAGATTTGGTAGGTACTCCAATATACTTTACATCCATATTTTCTACATCATCAAAATTTGTTATGTCACCCATATTAAACTGATTGACAATGCCAACATTCCATTCTCCATATTTTTCAATTGTTGTTGAAACTCTATTTATTGGATATAAGTTAAATGAAGCAGATTTTATTAAAGCATTAAGAGGAAGTGTTTTTACATTTATTGTTACAATTGCGTAAGAAATACCTTTTCTATCATCCACCCCTACAAATAAAGAATTAACACCAAAGTGCTTTTCATTATCATGTATATTTTCACACACATAACCTGTGCCTTTAGATGTTCCATAATAAGTTCTACTAAACTCATCATATTCTGTAATTGTTCTTACTTTTATTTGTGGATAAAAAGGTGACTTAATCTTAGTTTTTTTATTTACTACTCTTATATTGTAGTAATAGTTTGTATTTGAATTTAGATTAATATCATTAAAATCTAAAGAGTGAGTCTTTGTAATTAAATTAGATTTATTACAAAATGTTTTGTCTTTTAGACTTCTATATATTTCAAAATATATATCATCATTTAAGTCATAATTCCATACTAATTTAACATGGTTTGAACCAACAGATATTACCTCAAATGAATTTACTCTTTTTAAACTTTCTTTAGAATAATTAGGAACCTCTTTAAGTGCATGTAAAAGTGCTGGTGTATGTTCTCTTATATTCTCTAACATATCATCCATGTAATCACTAATATTTCTTGTTCCTACTTCTACAACAGTTGAAATAATACCTTTTGAATAATAAAACTCTCTTCCGCTACCTGATATAAGTTTTGCTGGAGGTTTCCCTTGATGTATACCATACTCTCTACTCGATATTTTTCTAATCTCTTCAGCCATATTTGCACATAGAGTATTCATATCAGTTGTATCTAGCATATCTTCATGTCTAAAATCATGGGCAGGGAAAAATACATTCCCTTGTGAATGATAATCTAGTGCTATTGTTATATTTGGGTGTGTTTCAACAAAATCCCTAAGTGCTTGCGTTTCTGGCTCACTAAAGGGCTCTGGACCTCCATAGACATTAGATGTAGTACTAGATGATTTAATAAAGCCAATAGGGAAATTTCTATTTAAATCAACGCCATATGTTCCATCTGCATTTTGTCTTCTATTCTTTCTCCAAAAACCAAAATGTGTTCTTGAATACTCAAATCCATCAGGATTTGCACATGGCACCATGTAAATTGTAGCCTTTGATAGATATGATTGAATAGTTGGATCTATATCATAATTTTCTAATACATATGAAGCAAAATCAGTTGCTAACTCATGACCTATCCACTCTCTAGCATGTATAGTACCTGTAAAGAATAGGGCAGGTCTTTTATTGGCTATATTTATATCACTAGATATTGTGATTAAGTTTATTTCTCTTTTTTCCCAAGTTTGACCAATTGATTCTAGTTTAAAATTGTTTGGAAATTTTTTTTCTAAATCCTTAAAAATATTTGTCGAATCAGTATATGATCTGTATAAATGTTTCAAAAGACTATTCTCCTAAAACTTTTAATCTTGATTTTAATTGTGCAAATTTATTTTTCCCAATTCCCTCAAGTTTTTTTAACTCATTAATTGATTTAATAGTTTTTACACCTTTTTTATAATCAATAATTATAGTAGCCAGTTTTGTACCAATACCATTTATCTTTTTTAGTGTTTTTATATTTGTATTATTTATATCAACTCTCATATCTTCAATATTTTGGTCCCAAGCTTTAATCATTTGCTCATCTATAGATTCTAGCTCTAAAAGATCAGATGTATCTGTAATAACATTATCTTTTAAATATATTTCCATTTCTATTGCTAACTCATCTTCCATTCCTTGCAGAGTCATTAAGTCTGTAAGGTTTGCATTATTTAAATTTATTTTTTTTAATTCAAGTTTTTTAGATTCATTTTGTTTATTAGATGCTGAAATTTCTGAAGCAATACTTTTTGGGATATCACTTAATAAACTCTCTTGCGTTAATTCCATATCAAATGTTTTTTTTGCATCATTTAAGTAATATTCTCCATCATAGCTAGGTTTATATTTACTAAATCCTATATGTCTTAATGTTCTAAGTAATGAAGAATCTACATTTCCTAATTCTTCCCACGAAAATAATGGCACGTGAGGTTTTTTAAATTTTCCATTTGATAAATCCCACATAATATATTGACAAATCCAATCTCTAATATAAGGAAATGCTGCAAATGCAGTTGCACACTCTAAAATATATGCTTTAGAAGTTTTTGCATCAATAGCAATATCACAAGCAAAGTATTCAGCTTTTGCTGCTTTACTTGCTTTTACTGCAAGTTCTAATGCATTCATTGGAATATTTTTATAACTCATACTACCACCTTGGCTAGTATTTGTAATCCATTGATCTTTACCTGAATATCTCCAGAATGCACATACTGGCTTATGTCCAATTAACATAACTCTAATATCACCAGAGTCTTTAAGATCAATTGCATTTTGAGTATAAATTGGAGTATATTTTTTCTTTTCTAGCAGATTTTTAGCTTCTTTGAAATTATCAACTTTGTGTACATAATATCCTCCATAATTAGATGGCCCATAACTTCTTTTTATAATCTGTGGGTAAGAAGCTCTGTTTTTTAAATATTTCATTCCTTTTTCTTTATCATAATAGATTTTTGTTTTTGGAATTGATAAATTATATTTTTCACAAAATAAAGTTACATTTTCTTTTGATTTATTTGAAAATTGTGATTGAAGTGAAGGTACAAATCTTACATTTGGTAATTCTTTAGAAATTTCAACAAAAGTTTCATATGCAGTTGCAGGGATATTACCAACTAAAACATCTATTTTTTTTCTCTTAATTTCTTTTATAAATCTTTTTTTATCATTTTTCCAGTGGTAAGTAACAGTTTCAATCTTATCTGGCCAACCTTTGAAGTTAGATTTATCAAAAAATCTTAATACATAATCTAAATATAGTAATCCAATTTTTGGGAGTTTTTTCATTTGTATAGTCCTTTATTTTTAGTTTTTTTATCAATTAAATCAACAATTAGTTCAATCTTTTTACTATTGAAATCTAAACCCATCTTTTCTTGCTCAGGAGTTGCAAAAGCAGGAATACCATTGATTTCTAATACTACGTATTCTTCTTTTTTTCTATCATAGATAATATCAACGCCCGCAATATCTAAGCCAGTTAATTTAGTGACTTTTTTTGCAAGTTCTATGATCTCATCATTAGGTTCTCTTAAAAATACACTCCCACCACTTGTTATATTTGTTTTCCAATGACCTTTTGCAGCTTTTCTTCCATAACAACCTACAAACTTACCATCTACTATTTCTACTCTATAATCTGTATTATCATAATCAATAAATTTTTCCACATAAAAATATTTAAGATTTACTTGATTTAAAAAAGGAATTAACATATCAAGTGACTCTTCACTTTCAATTTTGGTAAGACCAATACCTCCCCAACCATCTGTTGGTTTATAAACCATTTTCTTCCATTTTTTCATAACATCGCTAAGTCTATGTACATCATCTCTATGACATAATTTATAGTCAGCTGTTTTAATACCATGTTGTCTTAAAAAAAATGAAGTTTGAAATTTATCTTCTGTTAGTTCAAATGCATTATATGAGTTTATCATTGGCACGATTCTATTTAAAGCTTTGTATAAAAAAGTTTGATAAGGTGTTTGTTCCCCTGCATTATAAGAAAAAAATAAATCAAGTTTATCCAGTTTTATATTTGCATTATCAATGTCATAAATTATGTGATCATTTTTTGCTATGGCATCTCTTAGATTGAGATTGGGAATTATTTCTATATCTCTTTCTTTAAGTTGCTTTATCATTTTATTTTGAATTCTTTCTCCACCACCATTTTGATACAGCCACATACCAATTTTTCTTTTTGCCATTAATTATATTCCTTTTGTTGAGTTGATATTTGATAATGATTTAAAATTTTTGTCATGAGTTGTATTCTTTGTTCAAAACTTGTAATTAAAGCTCTTTCTTTTAGTGTGTGATCACCATCACCAAAAGGGCCAAATCCATCTAAGGTAGTAACTTCACAATTTGATACAATATTTGCATCACTAACTCCACCTCTTTTTTCTGCAAATATTTTTGTTTGACTGATTTTTTCAATTTGTTTAATTAATTGTAGTTGTTTGTAACTCTCTTCCATTACATCTCTTTGAATATCACCAGTTAATTTAGAAGTAGTATTTTTTACATATGATGTATTTGTTATTTTTTCTATTGATTTTAAAACTCTTCGTTTCTCATCTATTGTTGTATATCTAACTTCTAATAGAAGTTCACAATTTGGAGAGATAGTATTAGCTCCAACTCCACCATTGATTTTTCCTACATTAATAGTGGTTCCTAGTTTTAAGTTTGTAAGCTTTACAAGCTCTTGTATTTTATAGCTAGCTTCTAAGTTTGCATCACTACCTTTGTCATAATTATTTCCTGCATGAGCTGCAACTCCTGATATATTAATTTTAAATGTTCCAACGCCTTTTCTTGCAGTTACAATTTCTAAGTTTGCACCAGCAGCTTCAAAAACAAAACATATATCATAATTTTTTGCTAACTCTTTGGTAAGAAATTTCGAATCATCACTACCTGTTTCTTCATCACTAACAAGCAAAAAGTCTATATTTTCGATTTTCCCATTTTGCTCAAAAATATTTCTGAGAGATTGAAGTGCAACAATATTACCACCTTTCATATCACAAACTCCAGGTCCATAAACCCATCTAGCATCTTTAGAAAAACCTTCAAAAGAGTTAGGTGGAAATACTGTGTCGTTGTGTCCTAAAAGTAGTATTTTTGTACCTATAGTTTTTTGGGATTTATATAAAATATGATTACCGATATCTTTTCTTTTATAAACAGTAGTAATAAAATCTAATTGTTCAAGCCATGTAGACATGAGCTTTCCAACTTTATCTACACCTTGTTTATTCTTAGTATATGAGTTTATATTTATAATTTGTTCTAAATGTTTTAGATATTGCATTATTAATTCCACAGTTAAAGTGAAATAATAATAATACTTAAAGATTACAATTTAGCAACAAAATAATAAAAGGGTGAAATAAATTTCACCCTTTATAGAAGTTTTATTTGTTTTTCTTTTTACCTGCGATGATAAATCTTAATGCATTAAGTCTAATAAATCCTTCTGCATCTTTTTGGTTATATACTTCATCTTCTTCAAAAGTAGAGTGTTCTTCTGAATATAATGAATTAACAGATTCTCTACCTGCAACCATTACATTACCTTTGTATAGTTTTAATCTAACTGTACCTTCTACATTTTCTTGAGTTTTATCAATTGCTACTTGAAGCATTTCTCTTTCTGGTGAGAACCAATATCCTTGATAAATTAATTTAGCATATTTAGGCATTAACTCATCTTTTAAGTGAGCTTCTTCTCTATCTAAACAGATTGATTCAATCGCTCTGTGAGCTTTTAACATGATAGTTCCACCTGGAGTTTCATAACAACCACGAGCTTTCATACCAACATATCTGTTTTCAACTATATCAATTCTTCCAATACCATGTTTATTACCTAGTTTGTTTAATGACTCCAATAGTGTAGCTGGTGACATTTCAACGCCATTTATAGAAATAGGATCTCCATTTTTATATCCAATAGTGATATATTCAGCTTCATCAGGAGCCTCTTCAGGAGAGTTTGTCCATAACCACATTGAATCTTCAGCTTCATTATTTGGGTTTTCTAAATGTAAACCTTCATAAGAAATATGTAATAAGTTTGCATCCATTGAGTATGGACTTACTGCTGGATTACCATCTGCATCAACGTGCTTTTGTGCAATTTCAATTCCATGCTCTTTTGCGTATCCTAATAGTTTTTCTCTTGAGTTTAAGTCCCATTCTCTCCAAGGTGCGATAACTTTTACATCTGGTTTTAATGCTAATGCACCAATCTCAAATCTTACTTGGTCATTACCTTTTCCAGTTGCACCATGAGATACAGCCTCTGCACCTTTTTCATTTGCAATTTCAACTAATTTTTTAGCGATTAATGGTCTTGCAATTGAAGTACCTAATAAATACTCACCTTCATAAATTGCATTTGCTCTAAACATTGGGAAAACATAATCTTTTACGAACTCTTCT
Organism: uncultured Arcobacteraceae bacterium; assembly: GCA_964022095.1. Classification (GTDB taxonomy): domain Bacteria; phylum Campylobacterota; class Campylobacteria; order Campylobacterales; family Arcobacteraceae; genus Malaciobacter_A. Next base: position 3,319 of record CAXHZO010000019.1, on the reverse strand, counting down.
TTAATATCTAAAATAAAAATATTTTCTGGTTTAATTCCACAGTCTAATGCTTTTTGTCTTGCTGGTTCAACTTCTTCACCTTGACCTAAGTCAGCAGTAAATGTAATTACTTCTGCATTGTATTCGTCTTGAAGCCATTTTAATATAATTGAAGTATCAAGCCCACCACTATAAGCTAATACTACTTTGTTAATATCTTTTTTACTCATCAAATTATCCTATGATTGTCATTAATTTTAAGGTCACATTTTATCTAAAATAAGCTATAAAATACATAAATATAAATGTATATTACTAAATACTAAAGAATGTTAATAGTTTTATCACTTTGATTAATATTATCTTGTATTATTTAGTATTTTTGTCTCATTTTTTGTAACATTCTTATCTTATTTTTTTACCTTGAGTTAAATAGCAACTTTTATAATATCCATACTCTTCGTTAAAACAAGAACCACTTACTTTATGTCCTTCTTTGTATCGTCTTTTAGATTTGAATCTTATTCTTCCGTGTTCTTTTGTTTCTATACTTATTTCATTATAGTCTCTATATTCTCTTACATTGTATATATATCCATTTATACGTATTGAGTTAGATTTATTATAATTATTTTGATTGTTTTCTTTTGCTCTTTTAAAAGTTGTAGAATTATAATCTCCAAATAGTAATCCACTTCCAATTAAACTTAATAATAATAATTTTTTCATATTTCCCCCTTTTTTTAGGGGATTGTATTCTTATTTTTATAAATTAATAATTAAAATTTTTTTACTGTGATTTTTTTATTTGTATTATATACATTCTTATTTATTTATTTTTGTATTTTCTGCTTTCATTAGGTAATAAAAGTATTCTAATTCTTTTTTTGAAAAATTTTCTAAAATTTCTAAAATTTCTGATTTAAAATCTGTTTCTTCTTCATTTTTTATAATTAATTTACCTTTTCCCGTTAATAACCAATTTGAATTAACACTAAACATATTTGTTAATTTTTCGATGAACTCAATATTAGGTTTTACTTTGTTTTTTTCATATCTAACTAATGATTGTGGTGCTAAATTTAACTTTTCTGCAAATTCGTTTTGATTAAAACCTAGTATTTCTCGAACTTCTATTAGTCTATTTCCAAAATTCATAAATTTCCTTAACATATTTGTTTATTTTTATTGACAAACTAAACATATTTGTATATAATTCACTTGATAATTAACAAATTGGTTTATACAATATGTTCAAACTTATATTTTATCAAAAAATCGTATCAATAAAATATCATTTTTGATACATATACTTATTTTATCTCTATAAGTATACAAATGTTAAATGAGGTTATAAATATATAGTCGGCTCTAAAGGGCTTAAAAAAGATTACAAAAAAGGAAAAATCAATGTCTAACATTAAAAAAACTGAACTTACTCAACATGGAAATTATATCTTTGCACACTTAGACGGTGTAGACTTTGTCGCTAGTGGTGTAATGGTAGATAGACAAACTCAAGCAAAATCAAATTATGGTGCTTCAATTAAATTAAAATTTATTATTAAAGATACTTTCTATAAAGAAGTAAACGGTATGCAATTACCTACTATAAAAGCTAATTCTGTGATTATTAGAATACCTACAGAAGATGATAAATTACCTGCATTAGTTAAAAAATATAATGAAATGATTTCACAAGATTTATTAATTAAATATAACCTAACTGATGGTCAATCTGTAACAGTTCAAGATGAAAACGAAATTTTATCAATAAAGTAATTTTTGGGGCATGTTCCGTACTTCAGTAAGTCCCCACTTTAACCTATTTTTACAGAATGTGAGTCTTTTTTTATGATTCTTCTAACTGTAAAAATAGGTCTAGAGTTGATAGTTTTGTTTCCTATTAATGAAAATTTGACTCAACTCTAACTGAGTAATAAGTTTTATAGAGTAATCCTCTTTGATTATTCTACTTAGCTTATATATAAGCTTTTTAGGTTTATAGCCTAATACCTATATCTTTTGAAAGGAGACGGAATGGACTTAACTAACTTAGTTTTTAATACTGCTGATGCAGTTGCAGTTGGTGTACTTGTACTTACTGGTACTGGTGTTTTATGGGGTGTTAAAAGAGCTATTGGAATGGCTAGATAATAGCTTTTCTTTGCTTTTTTAATTTTAAGTCTAGAGGGTTTAAATCTTCTAGGCTTTTTTTATTTTTAAGTTTTTTTCAAAAAGGTTTAAAAGTGGAAATATTAGAAACTTTTTATATTTCATCGCAAAATATATTTACTATATGTGGTTCTTTAACTGCTTTTTATTTTGTTTTAGTTGGTATTAAATCAGCTATTGATATAGCAAGGGGTAATTAATGCAATATTCATCTACTGATATTAGTAGTTATTTAGGTTTATCATTAGAGCATTATAATTTTTTAATGGCTTTAACTGGTTCTTTTGTAGGTTTTACATTCCTTTTCTTTTCTTGTTATATTGCAATTAATATAGGTTCTAAATAATGTCTTTAATTATCATAGAATTAACTAACGATATAGTTTTTGATTATTTCTTTTCAATATTTTTCAATATGGCACTTATCTTAGTTCCTTTATTTGGTTCTATGGCCTTAATCAAAAGTTAGATTATGAAAAAAATATTATTAATACTAATTACATTTTATACTTTTTCTTTTTCGGGTGGTTGGTCTAGCTTTGAGCAAATGAGTGACCAAGATTTTGTTACATTTTATGTTAGGCTTATCAATCCTAAAAATAAGATTTCTACTACTCCTTGGGGTTCTGCCCACGGACATATAAAATATGAAGGTTATGTTGAATCTTCTGCTACTTGGAAATATCGCGTTGGTGGTATATTATTTACTATTCAATTAGGTTATTACGATACTAATACTCCTTCTTGTACTGCTGATTTGGTATCTGATATTGGTAAATTTACATGTTTAAGTGATGGTACTTATGACGTTTATTATCCTAATCCCGATAATGGTTTTTTTAACGAAGATGGTTCAATCGCTTGTAATGATGGTTACTCTAATAATAATGGTACTTGTGATGTTACACCTGAAAATTCTGATGGCTTCAACGAAGATGGTACTCCCGATTGTTCAACTGGTTTTCAATTGATAGATGGTTCATGTACTAATGACCCTTCAACTAATCCTGACGGCACTTGTAATGATGGTTATTTTATGTCTATTGGTGGAGGTTGTGAAAAATTAGATAATCCTGATGGTGGTGATACTGGTTCAGGTGGTTCAGATGGTGGCGATACTGGTTCAGGTGGTTCAGATGGTGGCGATACTGGTTCAGGTGGTTCAG
>CAXHZO010000018.1:0-50102 GCA_964022095.1 uncultured Arcobacteraceae bacterium | reverse complement strand
CTAGAGCAAATGGTGATGTTGTTAAATTCAATGTTTTATGTAGATTAGATACTTCTGCTGAAGTTGAAGTTTACAAAAACGGTGGTATTTTACAAAAATTCGCTAAAGATGTTGTTGCAGAAGGTAAATAAACCTTTTAAATAATATCTATAATTTTAGGGCATTTTAGCCCTAAAATTATTCATAAAACTATTGATAAATATTTTTATGAATAATTTAAAACTAAGGGGAAAATATTATGGCATACAAACCACAATTTAAAGTAAAAGCAACATATATGAGAGGTGGAACTTCTAAAGGAACATTTTTTAATATTGCAGATCTTCCAAAAGAAGCACAAGAAGATGGAAGAAAAAGAGATAAATTACTACAAAGAATTGTAGGAAGCCCAGATATTTATAAAAAACAAATGGATGGAATGGGTGGAGCTTCTTCATCTACATCTAAAGCTATTTTAGTTGGGAAATCAGATGTTCCAAATCATGATGTTGACTACTACTTCTGTCAAGTTGCAATTGACAAAGATTTTGTTGATATGAGTGGAAACTGCGGTAACTTATCAAGTGCAGTTGGACCATTTGCAATTCATGAAGGTTTAGTTGATAATGTTCCTCAAAATGGTGTTTGTTGTGTAAGAATCTGGCAAGCAAATATCAAAAAAACTATTCTATGTTATGTAACAATGGAAGATGGAATGGTTAAAGAAATGGGTGACTATGAGATTGATGGTGTTGCTTTTCCTGCTGAAGAAATTGTACTAGAGTTTGTTGAGCCAGTTGATCCAAGTGAAGAGTTATTTCCTACTGGAAACTTAGTTGATGATTTAGAAGTTGAAGGTGTTGGTACATTTAAAGCAACCATGATAACTGCTGGTATTCCAACTGTATTTGTAAATGCTGATGAAATTGGATACAAAGGAACTGAACTTCAAGGTGATATTAACTCTGATACAGCTGCACTTGAAAGATTTGAGAAAATCAGAATCGCAGGAGCACTTAAAATGGGTGTTATGAAAGATGCTAGTGATGCATTAACTCAGCAACACACTCCTAAAATTGCATTTGTTTCACCTGCACAAGATTTTACTACTTCAAGTGGTAAGGAAGTAAAAGCAGATGAAATGGACTTACATGTAAGAGCATTATCTATGCAACAATTACACCATGCTATGATGGGTACAGCTTCTGTTGCCATTGGAGTTGCTGCTTGTATTCCAGGAACTTTAGTAAATATTGCTGCTGGTGGAGGTGAAAAAGACTCTGTTACTTTTGGTCATCCAAGTGGTGCTATTAAAGTTGGAGCTGCACTATCACAAAAAGATGGTAAATATATTGTTGAAAAAGCTTCTATGAGTAGAAGTGCAAGAATTATCATGGATGGTAATGTTCATGTTCCTGCTGGAACAATGGATTAAAAGTAAATAAGATAAGATATATCTTATCTTATTTTAAAAAAACCTAGATTATTCTAGGTTTACTTAATCCTAATGTTACTCTTAATTTGTTACTATATTACAATTTTTAAAATAAAGAGAACTATATTGAGTAATAACAATTTCCAATTTGACCCTTACAAAATTTTAAAATCATTAGTTGAAATAACCTCTTTAAAAATAGGTAAAGGATTCATTGAAGCTACTGCTTTAGAAATAAAAAAAATATTTAAAGCAGATTTAGTCTATATTACAAAAGCTATAAATCAAAACCCTACTACAAAAATCAAAGTATTATACTCAACAGATAAAAAAGTCCCAAGAATAATAGACTTAGAAGGTATTCCAGGAAAGTTTGTATTTGAAAATAAAATTGTTAAAATCACTCAAAATGTTCAATATAGTTTTTTAGAAAAAATAGAAAAAAAATTTGAAAGTTTCTATGGTATTCCAATAGTAAATAGTGAAAGACAATGTATAGGACATATTGCAATTTATTCATCTTTAATTAGAGATATTCCAGATGAGCTAAATGAGATAGTAAGTATCTTTGCTAAAAAAATAGAAATTGAATTACAAAGACATGAACTAGAACAAGAAAATCAAAAGATAAGAAGAAAATTAGAAGAGTTATCTATTACTGATACATTAACATCTTTAAATAATAGAAGATATTTCCAAAAAATATGTTCAGATATCTTTTCACAAGTAAAAAGAGATACTTTGAATGCTACCTTAGCATATATAGACATCGATAATTTTAAAAGTATTAATGATAAGTATGGACATAAAGATGGAGATGTAGTACTTAGAAAGTTTGCTCAAGTACTACAAAAAGAATCTAGAAAAGGTAGTGACTATATTTTTAGAATTGGAGGAGAAGAGTTTTGTATTATAAGTCTCAATACTCCAATAAACTACTCTTATGAACATATTGCAAGAATAATGGAAGCTACTACTAATAAGTTTAAAACTACAAAATTTGGTGAAATAACACTTAGTGTTGGATTAGTTGAATTTGATAAATCATACAATAATTATTCTGAGATTGTAAATATAGCTGATAAAAAAATGTATCGAGCTAAAAAAGCAGGAAAAAATACTATTGTAAAATAGGTGTAACCCTATTTTACTAAAGATGAAATTGTTTTAAATACTGGATTTTTAGCATTTAGAGTTAATTCAAATAAAATTGATTCATATGTAGTTGGAACTACTCCTGCTTGAATTAATCTTTTTAAAGCCATATCAGTATCTTTTTGTTTTCTAGAAGTTACACAATCAGTTACTAAAACTGGTGTTAATCCAGCTTCAAGTAAATCAATACAAGTTTGTAAAACACAAACATGAGTTTCTATTCCTGCAACAATCACATACTTTTTACCAGCATTTTTAATAGCTTCCATTGTTGGTTCATTTTGACAACAAGAGAAAGTAGTTTTTTCAAAATGTGGGTCAAGATCAACTAATTCTCTTAAAGAAGGAATTGTTTCACCTATTCCTTTTTTATACTGTTCATTTACTATAAATGGAACTTCTAAGGCTTTTAATCCTTTAACTAAAGTAATTAAATTCTTTTCTATTTGTTCATTATTAGTTACATGAGGGAATAATCTCTCTTGTACATCAACTAAACAAAATAATGAATCTTCTACATTTATTCTCATAATCTCTCCTTATTATTAGAATTTATTCAAAAGCTACTTTTTCTGCTCTTGCAAGTAACTCTTTTGCACCTTGATCTATGAAAGTTTGAGCTAATTCTTTACCAATAGTTTCATAGTTTTCAATATCAGCTACTACATCTTCTTGAATATATTCACTACCATCAGGCATACCAACAATTGCTCTTACATCAATAGAATTCTCATCTAAAATAGTAGCTTTAACTCCAATTGGAACTTGACATCCACCCTCAAGTGTTCTTACAAAATCTCTTTCAATTGTTGCTTCAATTTCACCATTTTTATCATGTAATACAGATAATAATTGAACTAACTCTGGATTATCTAAAGTCTCAATTCCTAATGTTGCTTGTCCCATTGATGGAATCATATCATCAGTAGAAATTGGAGAAAAGTATTTAACCTCATCTTCAATTTGAAGTTTTTGAACACCCGTTGCAGCTAAAATAATAGCATCATATTCCCCTGCTTTTAATTTAGCAATTCTAGTATTAATATTACCTCTTAAATCTTTTAGTTTAACATCTGGTCTTAAAAGTTTTATTTCTAATCTTCTTCTTAAACTAGTAGTTCCAATAACTGCACCTTGTGGTAAGTCATTAATACTTGTATATTTTTCACTTAAAAAAGCATCCCTTGGATCAAATCTTTTAGAAAGTGCAGCTAAAACAAAACCTTCTTCAAATGTAACAGGAACATCTTTTAAACTATGTACTGCAATATCAGCTTCTTTGCTTGCAAGTGCAATTTCTAACTCTTTTGTAAAAAGACCTTTACCTCCAATTTTAGCCAAAGGTACATCAAGTATCTTGTCAGCTTTTGTAGAGAATTCTTTTAGTTCTATTTCCATATCGGGATAATGTTTTAAAAGTTCAGCTTTTACATATTCACTTTGCCAAAGGGCTAATTTACTTTTTCTAGTTGCAATAATTAATTTATCCATGTTTCCTCTTTTGTTTTATTTTCCAAGTTCTAAATATTTTACTTTCATAGCATCTTTTACACCATTTACAAAAATAGTTGGTGTTCCTTGAACCATAACATCTTCACCCATTTTTATATCACTATCGATTAAAGATTGTACTTTTTTATCTTGGATTTCACTTAGTTTAATATCTGTTTTAAACTCTTTATTAAATCCTTCTAATATTTTCTTTTCATCTGTAGTTTTTGATGTAAAGTATTTATCCCAATCAGCTTCATATACTTTTAATTCAATATTTTTCATACCCTTATGCTTAGCAACATCCATAATCTTTGATAGTGGACCTGCTGCTGGATGTAGTCTTAATAATGGGAAATGATAATAGTATAATGCAATTGAATCAGAATTTTTATTTACATGCTTAATTACATCTGGAATATAATCCATACAGAATGGACATAAAGGATCTGAGAATACTACGATTTTATCTTTAGCATCATGTGTTCCTGCAATTAATTTTGATTTATCATAGTATTTAGAAGTTACATTAGGAGTCACTAAATCTTTTAATGATTTTCCATTTGATGAATCAATTAAATCTAAGGCTATATATTTTCCATTTGAAAATACAATATCTTTTGCATTAATATTTTTTCCACCAACATTTGCTTTAACATCTAAAATATACCCATTCCAACCATCAAGAGGCAATGCTTTTTTAGTATTGATTTTTATATCTTCTACTTTTACATTTGGATTTTGAGAAATTCTATTTTTTTCAAATTTAATTACACTTTCATCATTTGCTAATAGTGTTGTTGCTAATAAAATACTAACTGATAGTATCTTCGAAACTTTATTCATATTTTTATTCCTTTTATATATTTGAAATTAGTGTATCGATTTTGTATTAATCAATAGTTAATAATTTAACTTCTTGTTTTTACTGTAATCTTTCTAACATCAAGTAACTCTTTTGCTTTATCAAGCATTTTAGAGTTTATAATATCATTTAACTCTAACTCTCTTTGAGATAGGCTTGGATTTGCAGTTTTTTGCATATCTGCAACACAACCTGATCCAACTTCTACATCTTCAATCATCGAACCGCTATCATTTGAATTATTATCTTCGCTTACTAATTCATTTTCATTAGAGTTATTTTGCGCTGATTCTAATACGGAGGGCTCCTCCTTTTTAAAATCTAACTCAATATCATGGCCAAAGATATCAAGTGCAAATGTTTTTATAACACCAAAATGTTTATATAAAAACTTTCTATCATCTTCTTGAGCATAAGAGATTATATTTAACTTCTTATTTTCAAATCCATTATAAATAAAATTCTTCTCAAAACACTCACCAAGTGCAAAATCTCTATCATATATTTTAGCAGTTAACTGCTCATATAACTCAACGCTAGGATCATCTTGAACCTCTTGTAATGCAACAACTTCTATCTCTTCATTAGTATTCACGCTAACTTGTTGTTCAATAACCTCTTGAACAATTTCATTTGTTTGTGGCTGTTTATCTACTTTTGGAATATCTTCTTTTACTTCTGGGGTAACAGGTGTTTCAGGAACGTCATCAAATGGTGTAGCATCAAATGGTGTTGAGAAAGAATCTTCTATTTTATCTTCAGGTTCTTTTTCTTTTACATCAGGGATTTGTGCTTCTTGCTCAAAAGGTGTTACAGTTTCAATTGCATCAACTACACCTAAATCAATAACACTATTTGCCATAGCAATATCTGCTGGTGTTGCTTCTTCTATTTTTGTCTCTTGAACTACTTCTTGCTTTTCAATACCTACATTTTCAACTTGTTTAGTTACAGTACTTGGAGTAACTTCTTTTGTAGGAACATTTTCAACTTGATTAATTATTTCATCAATTGTTTTAATATTTGTTGCTTCAAGCATTTTCATCAATGTTAATAATAATACAAATCCACTATCTGAATTCATAGATAAAAGATGTTTTGCATCACTTAATACCCTAAAGAACCTATCAAATAGTAACAAGTCAAATCTAGGATCTTTACTTATCATTTTATCTTTTAAATATATAGTCATTTCATCACAAATCTGTGATACTTCATAAACTTCAAGTTCTTTTACAATTGGATTTATATCACCTTTATTTAGTATAGTAGAGAAAATATTATCCATTACTTTTGGATCAATTAAACCAAGCATGTCAACTACACTTGAAGTTGATATTCTACCTTTTGAAAAAATAATTGCTTGGTCAAGTAAAGTTAGTGTATCCCTTAAACTTCCTTGTCCTGTTCGTGAAAGAATCTCTAATGAATCCTCATCAAACTCAATATTCTCTTCATTTAAAATATGTGATAAATGATGAATTACATCATTTTGAGCAATTTTATTAAATCTAAAATGCTGAGTTCTTGAAAGAATAGTTGCAGGAAGTTTAAGTGGGTCTGTAGTTGCTAAAATAAACTTTACAAAGCCTGGAGGTTCTTCTAATGTTTTTAAAAGTGCATTAAAAGCTTGAGTTGTAAGCATATGAACTTCATCGATAATAAAAACTTTAAATCTAGCGCTACTTGGTTTATATTTTGTATGCTCAATTAAATCTTTAATATCATCAATACCTCTATTTGATGCTGCATCCATTTCAATAATATCTAAGTGTCTATTTGTATTTGCACTTACACAATTATCACAAACTTCACAAGGTTTTGAAGTAGGACCGTCTGAACATAATAGTGCTTTTGCCATAATTCTAGCAGTACTTGTTTTTCCACTTCCTCTTAAACCACTAAAAAGATAAGCATGTGAAAGTCTATTTGAATCAAGGGCTAAAGATAAAGTTTGAGAAACAGTACTTTGTCCAACTAAATCTTCGAACCTTCTTGGTCTATATTTTAATGCTAAAACTCTTTTTTCTATTTGTTCGCTCATATCTCACACTTCCTAATATATATTTTTTTACCATCTAATATTTTTTCTATCATTTGATTGTTTATTTTTCCGGTGTGACAAATCTCAATTGATAAATCACCTTCATTTTTATGTTTTATTTTTTGACTTAAACTCATAAGTCTATTTGCGATTGCAACTCCAGTTTCAATTAAATTTATACCTTCACCCATAATATCTTTTATAACTTTTGATACCAAAGGATAATGAGTACAACCTAAAACAATACTATCAACACCTGCATCTTTCATTGGTTTTAGCCATTTATTCATCATATTATAAGTTTGTGGTGAAGATAAATCACCATTTTCTATTTGTTCAACTAAACCAACACATGCACACTCAAATAATTCAATCTTTTGACTTAAAGAAAGTTCATTTACTAAAAGTTGATATTTAGTACCTTTCAATGTAGCAGGAGTTGCTAAAACACCAATTTTAGAACTTTGAGTACCATTAAGTGCAGGTTTAATACCTGGTTCTGTTCCTACTATTATCAAGCTTGGAAACTTCTGTCTTAGATGAACAATAGCTGCAGAAGTTGCAGTATTGCATGCAACAACAAGTGCATCAATATCACGAGTATCAATTAAATATTGTGTTATAAAATCACATCTATTTAATATTTGAGTTACAGACTTCTCTCCATAAGGAGCAAATGCAGTATCAGCAATATAAAAAAGATCTGAACCTTTTAGAACTTCAGCAATTGCTTTCACAACTGTTAGTCCACCAAGTCCAGAATCAAATACACCTACTTTCAACTTCTACCTTATGTTAAATTTATTAGATTATATCAAAAAAGAAATAACTAATATGTTAAAATAACCTATAATTAAATCAAAGGCATTTTTTTGTTTTTCCACTTCCATCCATACAGGCCATATATAAACAATAACACTAAAACATTAATTGTAGGAACCCTTCCACCTCCTAGGTTTTGTGAAAAAAACTTTAAAAAAAGTGATGTAGATTTTTGTTATGGTTCAAAGGATAATTTACTTTGGCCAGCACTAGATAAAATATTTAATTTAAATTTAGATTATAATAATTCAATAAATGCAATTAAGCAAAGAAAAGATTTTTTAAATAAGCATTATATTGGTATTTGTGATATTGTTGAATCATGCAATAGAGAAAAGATTGATGCAAGTGATTTAGGAATGAGAAATATAAAATTAAGAGATATAATTGGATATATAAAAAACAGTCCAAATATTGATAAAATAATCTTTACTGGAAAAAATAGTAAAAATGGTCCAGAATATTTTTTTAGAAAAGTTATAAAAGAACTAAATTTACAAATTACTCCTATAGAAAATGACAATATTAGGGTTCATAAGCTTTTATTAAATAGTAGAGTTATAAAACTTTATAGTTTAACTTCACCTTCAAATGCTGCAAATAGAAGTATTGGGGCAACTGCGATGTATAAGAAATTAAAATTAGATAATCCTAAATATACTACCTTTGATTATAGAGTAAAAGAGTATACATATGCTTTTACTAATTAATTTAAATTTTTAATATAAAATTAAAGATAATTTATCTACAATTCTTTTTATGAATGACTATTCATTTATAAAGGATAAAGCATGTTTTTGACTGAAATATTTCTATTTGTAGTTGCGGGATTACTTATGTTTGCAGGAGCTAGTTGGTTAGTAAAGCTAGTTGTTAAAGACAATTCGTAAAAAAAGTGTTTGATTTCTCAAACACTTTTTTATTCATTCATTGAAGCGAAGAACTCTTCGTTATTATCAGTTTTTTTCATTTTTGAATATAAGAATTTCAATGCTTCAACTTCATTCATTGAAGCAATTGCATTTCTTAAAATCCAAGTTTTCTGTAAAATATCAGGAGTTAATAATAATTCCTCTTTTCTAGTACCAGATTTAGTAATATCTAACGCTGGATAAACTCTTTTATTAGCTGCATCTCTAGATAATACAACTTCACTATTACCTGTACCTTTAAACTCTTCAAAAATCACTTCATCCATTTTTGAACCAGTTTCAATTAATGCAGTTGAGATAATAGTTAAACTACCACCCTCTTCTATATTTCTAGCAGCTCCAAAAAATCTTTTTGGCTTATGTAAAGCATTTGCATCAACACCACCTGAAAGTACTTTTCCAGAACTTGGAGTTACAGTATTGTATGCTCTTGCTAATCTTGTAATAGAATCTAATAAGATAACTACATCTTTTTTCATCTCTACTAGTCTTTTTGCTTTTTCAATAACTATTTCAGCAACTCTAACATGATTATGTGCAGGTAAATCGAAAGTAGAACTATAAACTTCACCCTTTACACTTCTTTGCATATCAGTAACTTCTTCTGGTCTTTCATCAATTAGTAAAACCATTAAACTTACATCTGGATGATTTTTAGTAATACCATGAGCCAATTCTTTTAATAATTCTGTTTTACCAGTTTTAGGAGGTGCTACAATTAATCCTCTTTGACCTTTTCCCATGGGTGCAAATAAATCCAACATTCTACCTGTCATTTTATTTGCTTCAAATTCGAATTTGAATCTATCAGTTGAATATAAAGGAGTTAAGTTATCAAATAGTGGTCTGTTTTTCGACTCTTTAACAGGTAAGTAATTTATTGCTTCAATTTTTAATAAAGCATTATACTTTTCACTATCTTTGTTTGGAGGTCTAACTTGTCCTGTAACTATATCACCTGTTCTTAAAGCAAACTTTCTAATTTGTGTTGCACTTACATAAGAATCATTTGAAGTATCAGAGAAGTTCCCATCAATAGCTCTTAAAAAACCAAATCCGCCATCTTTAATCTCTAAAATTCCCGTAAATAAAATAAATCCACCAGCATCTATTTGATACTTCAAGATATTAAACATTAAATCTTGTCTTTTTAGCTCTTGTGGATTTTCGATATCAAGCTCTTTTGCAATAGTTAAAAGTTCTTCTAAAGGAAGTTCTCTTAATTGTTCAATTTTGTATCCCTCAACAGGAATATGTGTTCTTGTTTTTTTTGTTTTTTTATTCTGAGTTTGAGTTTTTGACTCTTCCATGAGTTTTTTTTACCTTTTGTGTATTTTACATATATAAGTTATGTAGTGTTGTAGTTCTTTTTTGTAGTTATTTAAGTAATCGTGTAATTTTAGTGTTTATTTGACTTTTTGTCAATAAAAGAGGATGAGCACCAAATATATTGATGCTCATATATATAGTAAAAACTATTTAAGGATTATAAGTTACCTTCGTTTTTACCTAAGTATTCAGCAACACCATCAGTGTTTGGCTTCATACCTTCGTCACCTTTGTTCCATCCTGCAGGACAAACTTCACCGTGCTCATTTGTAAATAACATTGTATCTACCATTCTAATCATTTCATCAATGTTTCTTCCTAATGGTAAGTCATTAATTACTGCGTGTCTTACAGTTCCATCAGAATCTAATAAGAAAGAACCTCTTAATGCAACTGATTCACCAAATAATACGTCGAAGTCTTTAGAAATTTGTTTAGATAAATCTGCTACTAATGGATATTTAATTCTTCCAATACCACCATTTTCAACTGGAGTTTCTCTCCATGCAAAGTGTGAGAATTGAGAATCAACTGAAACACCAATCACAGAAACACCTCTTGATTCGAATTCTTCAATTCTTTTAGAGAATGCAATAATTTCAGATGGACATACAAATGTGAAGTCTAATGGATAGAAAAATACTACCGCACCTTTTTCACCGATGTTTTCATATAAGTTAAAATTTTCTACAATTTGACCATCTGCTAATACAGCTGTAGCTGTGAAATCTGGAGCTTTTTTAGTTACTAACATAATTTAATTCCTTTTGTTTTATTAATTTTTTTGTTATGTAGTGTAATTATATACTAAAATGAGTTACTTTAAACTTGTAAAGAACTTAAATTTTAAAATTTAAGCTAAAATTTATCATAAGATAAATTTTATCCTTTAAGTCATATATAATATATAACTTAAGAAAAACTACTAATACATCTAATTAAATATGTAACAAATAAGAATAGTTTTACACATTGCATTAGTTGAAAATGAGAATAGTTAACTTTTAAAGTTAATTTTATATTTACTGTGATAAAGTTTTCTAAATTTTAATAAGGAGATTAACTATGGCAGTTAAAATTACTGATATCTGTATTAGCTGTGACGCATGTTTAGATGAGTGTCCAGTAGAAGCAATCGTTGATAATGATGAAAATCCAACTGGGGAAGATGTATATTACGTATACGCTGACAAATGTGTTGAATGTGTAGGACACAATGACGCACCGGCATGTGCTGACGCATGTCCAACTGAGGGATGTATTCAATGGGATGAAGTTGGATCTGGATCTGTTGAAAAAGAAGACAGAGGTGAGCCTAATACTCCTGTAGTTGAAGACTAATTCTCAACTTTTTTAACTCAATTATCAATTATTAAAAAGGCAAGTAGTTTTTACTACTTGCCTTTTTTTATTTTTTTAGATATAATCCGCGACTTGAAAATTAAATTGAGGAATATATGTAATGGAACAAACATTATCAATCATCAAACCTGATGCAGTAGCTAAGAACGTTGTTGGAAAAATCTTAGATAGATTTGAATCAAATGGATTAAGAATTGCTGCTACTAAAAAAGTACAGTTAAGCAAAGCTGATGCTGAAGCATTTTACGCAGTTCACGCTGAAAGACCTTTCTTTGGTGAATTAGTTGAATTCATGATTTCTGGGCCAGTTGTTGTAACTGTTTTAGAAGGTGAAAACGCTATGGCTAAAAACAGAGACTTAATGGGTGCTACAAACCCTAAAGAAGCTGAAGCTGGAACAATTAGAGCAGACTTTGCAGAATCTATTGATGCAAATGCAGTTCATGGTTCTGATTCATTAGAAAATGCAGAAACTGAAATTAATTTCTTTTTTGCACAAAGAGAAATTTGTTAATTTATTAATAAATTAACTTTTATTCATGAAAATAGAGTTTAGAAAAGTACCATCAACGCCCAAGGAATTGGTTATTGAGCTTGATTCAGTAAAGATTGAAGGTACTTTCTGTAAAATATCGCAATCATTAGTCAAAATCGATGCTGAATTAGTAGGTAATACAGATATCGATTGCTGTAGATGTGGAAAGACTGAAATTATTGAAGTTGACGAAACACTAAACTTCTTGTTAAGCGATGGAATCTACAAGAATGATGAAAGTGAAGAGTTAGTTATAGAAATAGAAAACAGTACGATTGATTTTGATGAAATAATTCAAGGTGAATTAAACTGTATTAAAAGTGATTATTTCATTTGTGAAAATTGTTCACAAAGCAATGATGACTTTGAAAAAGAATTTTAAGGAGAAAAAAAATGGCAGTACCAAAGAGAAGAGTCTCTCATAGTAGAGCGGCAAAAAGAAGAACTCATTACAAAATTACATTAAAAAGACCTGTAAAAGACAGCGATGGTTCTTGGAAAATGCCTCACATGGTTAATCCAAATACTGGTGAATATAAGAGCTAATGTTAACAATAGCTATTGATGCTATGGGTGGGGATTTCGGTCCTACTCCTATAGTTGATGGGCTGATTGCAGCTCTTAAAAAAAACAATAACTTCACTGCAATTGCAGTTGGTGATAAAGAACAATTATTACCATTAATTCCACAAAACCTTTTATCTAGAATTGAAATTATACATACAGAAGATGTAATTAGTATGAGTGACTCAGCAACTGATGCATTAAAAAGAAAAGAATCTACAATTTATAAAGCTATAGACTTAGTAAAAGAAGGAAAAGCTCATGCAATAGTATCTGCTGGACACTCTGGTGCTTCTATGTCACTAGCAACATTAAGAATTGGTAGAATCAAAGGTGTATCTAGACCTGCTATTGCAACACTTATGCCAACTAGTGAAAATCAAAATACATTAGTATTAGACGTTGGAGCAAATGTTGACAGTGATTCAAAAAATCTTTTTGAGTTTGCAGTAATGGGACAAACTTACGCTCAATATGCATTACAACAAGATGAACCAATAGTTGGTTTATTAAGTAATGGAGAAGAAGAGAGTAAAGGGAATGAAGTTACAAAAGAAGCATATAAACTAATATCTAAACTACCAAATTTCGCAGGAAATGTTGAAGGTAGCGATATCTTCAAAGGGACAGTTGATGTAGTTGTATGTGATGGATTCGTTGGTAATATTTTACTAAAGACTGCAGAAGGTGTTGCAGATACTATTGGTAAAATTATTAAGAAAAATTTAAAAAGATCACTGATCTCTATTACTGGTGCAGTATTAATGAGAAAAGTGTTCAAAAATTTAAAAGTAAGAGTTGATTATGCAGAATATGGTGGAGCTCCATTATTAGGTGTTAAAGCGCCTGTAATTATAGCCCATGGAAAATCGAATCAAAAAGCAATTCAAAATGCTATTTTCCAAGCTATAAATGCTGCAAGTTCAAATTTTGATACAATAATTGAATCAAGATTAGCAGAACTAAATAACAACTAATTACTTTTTTAAGGATATGCAAAAATGACATATGCAGCTTTTAGATCTATTGGAGCTTACGTTCCACCTAAGATTATGACAAATGCAGATTTTGAAAAAATTATAGATACTAGTGATGAGTGGATAACAAAAAGAACTGGTATTAAAGAAAGAAGAGTCTCTGAAAAAAATGAAGCTCCATCTGATATGGGAGCTAAAGCAGCACAACAAGCAATTGAGCGTGCTGGAATTGCTAAAGAAGATATTGATTTAGTGATTTGTGCAACAGTAACTCCAGATTTTTTATGTATGCCTTCAACTGCATGTTTAATCGCATCAAAACTAGGTTTACCTCCTGTAATGGCATATGATATCAGTGCTGCTTGTACAGGGTTTGTTTATGCAACATCTGTAGCAAAAGCATTTATTGAATCTGGTATGAAAAAAAATGTTTTAATAGTTGGTGCTGAAAAGTACACATCTATTTTAGATTATACAGATAGAGGAACATGTTTTATTTTTGGAGATGGAGCAGGAGCAGCTATTGTTTCAGCAACTAACAACAAAGATGAATCAATTATAGATGTAAATTGTTCAAGCGATGGAAACTATGATGATTTAATCAAAACTCCAGGTGGAGGAAGTTTAAATCCATGTTCTCAAGAAGTTCTTGATGCTAAAATGGCCTGTATTAGAATGAAAGGTAACGAAACTTTCAAACTTGCCGTTAAAACTTTAACTTCAGATGTTAAAGTAATGATGGAAAAACATAATTTATCAAATGATGATATTAATCATTTTATTCCTCACCAAGCAAACTATAGAATTATAAAAGCTGTAGGGGATGCTCTTGGATTTAATGAAGACCAAACTGTAGTAACTGTAGATAAATATGGTAATACTTCAGCAGCTTCAATTCCAATGGCTATGAACTATGCATATGAGCAAGGTAAAATTAAAAAAGGTGATACAGTATTATTTGATGCCTTTGGTGGTGGACTAACATGGGGTAGTGCACTATTTAAATTTTCACCAAACGACTAAATATTAAATAGGCTTAGCCTATTTAATACTACTTAATTAAACTTCTTATTATTCGGATTATTTTTAAATACATTTATTGAATTAGATTTTCTATCTTTATTAAACTTATCTATTGTTGCAACTGGATTTATATAAAGAATTGATTCATCAATTATTATCTGGAAAATAGACTGCAATGGAACTTTTACTGTTGAACCAAAATTTTCACTTCCAAAACCGGCTTCAAAACTAATATATTCATCATTTAAGACAATTGTTGTGTATGTATAATTACTTAGAATAAATAAAGAGTATTTTGACAACTGATCTTTTACTACATCTGGAAGTTCTGGATCAAAAGAGACTGCGTCTATATTTGCAGTTATTGAGAATTCTTGATCTTGCTCTAATAGATACAAAATCACTTCTTTTATTTGCTTTATAACTAAGTCCTTATAGTTTTCATTTTCTAAAATATCTTTTATCATAATTAATACCTATTTCAAGTTTTTATTGATATTATATCAAATGATACGAACTATTTTCCTTATTTTTTTAACTACTTACTATTTAAATGCATATGAATTTAAACTTAATCAAAAAGATATAAAATATATTAATAAATCAATAAAAAAACCCTTCATCGTAAATAGATTAAAAAAGTATCAGACACTAAAAAATAAAGTAAAAGATTACACTTTAATTAGAAAACTATCTCATATAAACTCATTTATAAACAAAATTTTACCAGCACATGATCTTGCAAAGAATTCATCAATTGATTATTGGGCAACACCTAAAGAGTTTTTGATACAAGGACATGGAGATTGTGAAGACTATGCAATCACTAAATATTTCACTTTACTAGAATTAGGTATTCCTAAAGAAAAACTGTATTTTGCTGTTGTAGATGTAAAAGGACAAACTGATTCTCATATGGTTCTTTTATATTTAGAAAATAAAAAAGCTACTCCATTAGTTTTGGATAACTTGAGTTTTAAAGTAATTCCTTTTACAAAAAGAAAGAAACTTATTCCTAAGTTTGCATTTAATGAATTTGATTCATATAAATTTACTTCATCTGGCTTTACAAAAAAAGTTAAAATAAATTGGGGGAAAAGTGATAAATGGAGGAAACTACTAAGAAGAGTTTATATCTTAAAAGAATAATCTTCTAAAATATCAAAACCAATCATTGCATTTAAAAGTGCTATTTTAGTACTATTTTGTAGCATTTCAAGAGTAATGTCTTTTAAAATCAATTCTTTTTGTAGCACAAGCCTTTTTTTTGTAGTACCTTCGAGTAAAGACTCTTTTGAAATTATCCATTGGTTTTCATAAAAAACTGCAATATTTGCAATTGATGTATCAGTAACAATTCCATTTCTTACAATTATTATCTCATCACAATCTTCTTTTTTTGCAAACAGTTTATCAAGTAAACTTCTATCTAAATATTTTTTAGAGTAATCAATATTATCATCAAATAAAATTTTAAAAGTTTTTATCTCTCTTTTTTCATAAGGGAAAAAATCTACATTTAAAATGCCCGATTCGTTGTAAATAAGTTTACATCTTAATAATTCATTTGTAAGTGGATAAATGTACTCTTGTAAATTTATATTTAAGCCTATTGTTCTAGAGATTCTATCTTCATGATATTTTAAATTAAAAACTTCAAAATCATCACACTTTATAGTTTCAAAATACTCTTGCAAACTTACTCCTAAAATGGTAAATATATTTTATCAATTAACTCTTGATATTCATTTTCTGCATCACTATCACAAGTAATACCACCACCACTTTTGTAAAACATCTCACCATATTCATTTTCTTCAATAAATCTAATCATAACAGCACTATCAAGACTATTTCCATCATAAACGCCAAATACACCAGTATAAAAATCTCTTTCATAGCCTTCAATATTTTCAAGAATTTCAATAGTCTTTTTCTTTGGAGTTCCAGTTATTGAACCAGCAGGTAAAATAGAAGTTAATATGTCCCCTATTTTTTCATGCCAATTCAAATCTAAATTTGCAGAAATTTTTGAACTAACTTGTAGAAGCTTTTTTTCCCCTGCATTTATTTTTTCACAATATCTAAACTTATCAACTCTAACCTTTGAACCAATAATTCCTAAATCATTTCTAAGCAAATCAACAACCATTGTATGCTCAGCCATCTCTTTTACATCTCCTAAGATTTTAGCTGATGCATTTGGTATTTCTGCATCAATTGTACCTTTCATTGGATGTGTGTAAATTTTATTTTTCTTAATTTGTACAAATCTTTCAGGAGAAAAACATACAAAATTATCATTACCGTTTTTAAATCTTAATTTAAATTTTGCATGGGTTTTTTTATATATTTCATCTAAAGAGAATTTTGTTTGAATTTTTGTTTTAGAAGTTAAATTTAAAAGATAACTATTTCCACTTTTGATTTGTTCTTGAATAAAATCAAACTTCTTCTTATATAGTGAAAAGTCTAATGGAAACTTTTTGATTTGTGTTTTCTGATTTGATTTTAATGGTTCATGAAAATCCAATTCGTATTTTACACGCTTTGGTAATTCTGATAGTTTTTTTATATAAAACTTTGATAAATCATAGGATACTACAAATAAAAATGGCTCTTTTAAAGAGCCATAATTATTAAGTATTTTTTTTAGTTCATCTTTACTCAAGTTAACCTAATATAAGTTTTTTAAGTACTGCTGCTCTTATTGCAACACCATTTGTAACTTGTTCTAAGATTTTATTTCTTGGATCTTTTAACATCTCATCACTAATATCAACATTTCTATTTACAGGACCTGGATGTAAAAGTAAAATATCTCTATCTTGCATTACTTCAGTTGTAATACAAAAATCTTTTGCATACTCATTTAATGACTCAAAATATACTTGATTATGTCTTTCAAGCTGAGTTCTTAGACTCATAATAATATCTAGTTCATCAATTACATCATCTAAACTTGTATATGTAGCAAAATCATCACCTTCATACCTAAAACACTCTGGGCTTACAAAACACACTTCCATACCAAATCTTGGAAGTAATTTTCTATTTGAACCTGCAACTCTTGAAGTTCTAACATCCCCAACTATTGCAACTTTTCTTCCATCAGTTTGACCATCAAAGTGTTCATATATAGTAAACAAATCTAATAATGCTTGAGTGGGATGAGCGTGTTTACCATCACCTGCATTGATAATGGGACAATCAACAAATTGTGCTAATGATTCAGGTAATCCACATTCAGAGTGTCTAATAATAATTGCATCAGGTTTCATTGCATTAATATTAGCAACTGTATCAAAAATAGTCTCTCCCTTTGAAGTTGAAGATGTTCCAACATCAAGTGACACAATTTCAGCACCTAATCTTTTTGCTGCAATTTCAAATGAACTTCTTGTTCTTGTTGAATTTTCAAAAAACAAAGTTACTATAATTTTACCTTTTAAAACTTCATTAGATTCAAATTTTAAATACTCTCTTGCGTCTTCAAATAGCCCTAATATCTCATCTTTAGAAAAGTCAGAAGTCCTTATCAAATGCTGCATTTTTTTCCTTTAATTTTAGTTTTGATTTTAGCAAAAATCTGTTTAAATATTAAAATTTCTGTATAATACACGCGATTATATTTTAGGATTTTTTATGAAATTACATTTAGCTTTTATTTTATTACTCGTATTGACTTTTATAAGCCCTACTTTTGCAAATGAAAATAATACTATTTCTTATGCAAAAGATATTAAACCAATACTAGATAACCGATGTGTCACTTGCCACTCATGTTACAATTCACCTTGTCAATTAAAATTATCCTCTTTTGATGGACTTAAAAGAGGTGCTAGTAAAACTTCTATTTATGAAAATAGATTAAATGCAGTAAATCCTACAAGACTTTTTGTTGATGCATTAAATGAAAATCAATGGAGAGAAAAAGATTTTTATTCAGTTTCACAACATTTTAAAAATAGTGATACTTCAGTTATGATTGAACTTCTTGAACAAAAACAAAAAAACCCTTTAAACATAGGTAAATACTCACCTGAAACTGATGAGCTATCTTGTATAAAGACTAAAGATGAATTAGAGAAGTATTTAGAAGATAAACCAAACCATGGTATGCCCTATGGATTACCTGTTATATCTAAAAAAGAGCATGAATTATTAACAAAATGGCTTAAACAAAAAGATTTAACAAGTGATGAGAAGTTTGAGGTTAATGATTTAGAAAATAGTTTAATAATACAGTTTGAAGAGTTTTTTAACAATAAAAATATAAAACATCAAGTTAGTGCTAGATATATTTTTGAACATCTTTTTTTAGCACATATCTCTTTTGATAAAAATAGTGAAAACTTTTTTGAACTTGTAAGATCAAAAACAAAAACAGGTCCTGTTGAAATAATTGCTACAAGATTTCCATATGATAAGATAAATGAAGAGTTTTATTATAGGTTTAGACTAATAAAATCTACAATTGTCCATAAAACCCATATGGTTTATAAAATGAACAAAGAAAAACTATCTAGATATACTGAGCTTTTTATAAATACTAAATGGACAGAGGAACCATATATACCTCCTTATGATTCAAAAGTTTCTTCAAATGCATTAAAAACATTTAAACAAATGCCTGCAAAAAGTAGATATCAATTTTTACTAGATGATATTCATTATGTAATTATGAATTATATTAGAGGTCCTGTTTGCAAAGGTCAAATCGCATTAAATGTGATAAACGATCATTTTTGGGTTATGTTTATGGATCCAGATTATGATTTAGCAGTAAAAAACAAATACTATTTAAATGATAATTTACACCATTTATCAATTCCTAATAAATATGGAGATAACCCCGATTTATTAGAAACTTTTTCAATAGTTGACAACTATGAACAAGCAGTTGATTATTATAAAAATAAAAATGCTATTTATAACTCATATTATAAAAACGGTATACCAATACAAGCTATTTGGAAAGGAAATCAAGAAGAACAAAATGATGCATTATTAACAATCTACAGACACTTTGATTCAGCTTCAGTTCATAAAGGAGCACTTGGGAATATACCTAGAACACTATGGCTAATAGATTTTCCACTACTTGAAAGACTTTACTACTCTTTAGTAGCAGGATTTGATGTATTTGGGAGCACTCAACATCAATTTTTAGTTAGAAAACATATGGATAGACTAAGAATAGAAGGAGAAACAAATTTTTTAGAATTTTTGCCTATAGAATCTAGAAAAGAGTATTTTAATTCTTGGTATAAAAGTTGGATTGCAAAATACTTCACATATTATGTACCTTCTAAAACTAAATCAAATATAGAGTTTAAAACTACAAACTATAAAGATGAATTTATAAATAAAGTTCTTGAATATACCAATACTAAAAAAGATGATATCAATTTTATACAAGAAGATTATAAAGCTACAACTATTTTAGAAAAATACGAAAATAAAAAGCAAATAACTCAAACGTTAAAAATGTTAACTTTACCAAATAACTCTAAGCTAATACAAAATTATACAAATGATAAATCAAATTTAGCATATATAAAAATAGAGCTAAATAGTGGTGAAAATTTAGTTTATACAATGGTTATAAATAGATGGCATGATAATGTTGCATTAATGTTTGATGAAGATTCTAGATTAGATGCTTCTAAAGATAGAATAAACTTTATAGAAGGTTTTATAGGTTCTTATCCAAATGCTTTTGTAGTTGTAAAACAAGATGAACTTAGTGATTTTTTCAATTTGATATATAATTATCAAGATACAAAAAATCACAAAAAAAGGCTTTTAAAATATGCAATTAATAGAGCAAATCCAAAATTCTGGGAAGTTTATGATTGGTTTACAAAGGAGTTTAAAAAGCAAGATAATATAGAGTTTGGGTTATTTGATTTAAATAGATATTATGATAATGCAATAAATGATTTGGATTAAATATATGATTAGATATAATCAATACAAATTTTAAAAACTTTTAGGAAAAAGAATGTTAGAGCAAATTGATAAAGAGTATGTACTTCATACATATGCTAGAAATTATGTAAATTTTAAAAAAGGTGTAAACTCAACACTATTTGATGAAAATGATAAAGATTATATTGACTTTACATCTGGAATCGCTGTTGTTAGTGTAGGACATGGGAATAAGAGAGTTGCTGATAAGATTTATGAACAAGTTTCAAATATTACACACATATCAAACTTATATGCAATTGAACCGCAAGCCATTTTAGCAAAAAAACTAAGTGAATTATCAGGATATGATATTAGAACATTTTTTTCAAATAGTGGTGCTGAGGCAAATGAAGGTGCTATTAAAATTGCTAGAAAATATGGTGAAACAAAATTTAACAGTAAAAAATATAAAGTATTAACATTAGAACACTCTTTTCATGGTAGAACAATTACAACTGTAAAAGCTACAGGACAAGACTCTATGCATACACCAAACTTCTCACCATATCCAGATGGTTTTAGTCACAAAAGTTCTATAAAAGAGATTTATGATTCAATTGATGATGAAACAGTTGCAGTTATGATTGAACTAGTGCAAGGAGAAGGTGGAGTTCAACCTTTTGATAAAAAAGAGATTCAAGATTTAGCTAAATTTTTAAAAGAAAAAGAGATTTTACTGATTGTTGATGAAGTTCAAACTGGTGTTTACAGAACTGGTGAATTCTTAGCTTCAAATCTATATGAGATACAACCAGATATTATTACTTTAGCAAAAGGTTTAGGTGGAGGAGTTCCTATTGGTGCAGTTATGACTACACACAAAGATATCTTTTCACCTGGTGATCACGGCTCTACTTTTGGAGGAAATTATTTAGTTACTACTGCTGCTATTGAGGTTTTAAATATACTTGAAGAACACAAAGATAGTGGATTATTAGATGAAACAATGATTTATTTTAATGATAGATTAAATGAAATTTATGAAAACAATAAAGATATATTTACTCAAAATGTAGGCTTAGGATTAATAAAAGGGCTTAGAGTTAAAGATGCTGATACATTAGGAGCTATTATTAATAAAGCTTTTGAAAATGGTGTTTTAGTTTTAAAAGCAGGGAAAAATACATTAAGATTATTACCTCCTTTAACTATAACAAAAGAAGAGATGAATGAAGGTTTTAAAAGGTTACAAAATGCACTTGATCAAATCAAGTAAAAATACTTTACTACTATTAAGTATCTTAGCTGTGCAAACATTTGCACAGCCAATAATTTATGATGATTCAATTCTGTCAGAACCTAGAAAAAAGATTATTGAATTATCAAAAGAGCAGATAAAAGAAGATAGTTCCAAACTAAAAAAAGATTGGATAAATCCTATTACACTTCAATATAAAAATAATATGGGTAAAGATTTTGATACAACACAATCATTAATTTCAATTAATCAACCTATTTTTCAAAGTGGTGGTATTTATCAAGCAATTAAATATGCAAATTCAACTTATGATTATGCAAGTTTAGAAGTTGAACAACAAAAAAAACAACTAATAAAACAAGCAGTTGCTTTACTTTTTAATATAAAAAAAATAGATTTAAATATCCAAAAAGCTCAACTTACACTACAAAATGCAAAAATAGATGTAGTTAGAAAAAAAGAGCAAGTATTAAATGGTTTTTTAGATGCTTCATTTTTGGATAATGCACTGCTTACTATAAACTCAACAAAACATAATTTAGTCGATTTAAAATATCAAAAACAAGATTTCATAAATAGTTTTAACTCTATTTCATCAAAACCGTACACAAACTTTGACCTTCCAAAACTTAAAATGTTTACAAAAAAAGAGTTTATAAAAAACAATATTGAAATCAAAAAAGCTAAAGCTGATATAGAAAAAAAGGGCAATTTTTCGTTTATGACAATGGCAAAGTATTTACCTAGTGTAAATGCATACTATAATTATTCAAAATATCATGAAACAGATAATCAAGCAAATATAAACCAAAACTCTCAATCATATGGATTAACAGTTACTATGCCTTTAGATACTAGAACTTTTAATGATATTGAAAGTAAAAAGATTGACTATTTAAAATCGAAATTAAATTTAAAAAATACAATCACAGATGAAGAGATTTTCTTTAAAACAAATCTTCAAAAATTAGATATGTTAGAAGAAAGAATAAAAATTACAGATGAAGATATAGAAGTATATGCATCAATCTTATCAATAATTGAAGAAGAAAAAGAAGCTGAACTTAAAACTCAAAGTGATTTAGATACTTTACAAAACTCTGCAAAAATCAAAACATTAGATAAAGAAATTTATCAAATAGACAAACAACTTACACTACTTGATATGTATGTAAAACTTCATTAGAAGTTTTACATATCTTACTATTTTGAAGTAAAGTTTAAATAGTAGTCAATCTCTGATGAAGTTAAAATTTTAATAGTATTTGTACTTCCTGGCATCCCTACTGGATAACCAACAGTTGCAATATATAATCCATTTTTATCTAATAAATCTACTTTCTCTAACTCTTTTAACATCTTTTGAAACATTTTAGAAGCTTGAGACTCTTTAATAGTAGCAATTGGCTCAACGCCCCAAATTGCATTTAATCCATTTAATACTCTTTTTTTATGAGTAAAAGCTAAAATAGGAGTTTTTGGTCTATATCTTGACATTTTAAATGCTGATTTACCAGAACTTGTTAATGCTAAAATACCATTTGCACCTAAATCATCTGCAAGTTTAGTAACTGAAGATTGAATTTTATCAAACTCATCTAACTGCTCAAACTTACCTTGTTTCCCATAATTATAAATATCTTCTGTTTTAGCAATAATATTACTCATAGTATCAACAACATTTATTGGATCAACTCCTACAGCACTCTCTTCAGAAAGCATAACAACATCAGTTCCATCTAAAACTGCATTTGCAACATCTGAAATTTCTGCTCTTGTAGCTCTTTCATTTTGAGTCATAGATAAAAGCATTTGAGTTGCTGTAATTACTGGCATTCCAACACTATTTGCTTTTTTAATAAGCATTTTTTGAATTGTTGGCACATCATAATATGGTACTTCAATACCAAGGTCACCCCTTGCTACCATTAGTCCGTCACTTGCTTCAATAATTTCATCAATATTCTCAACGGCATCAAATTTTTCAATTTTTGCAATTAATTTTCCATTGTATCCATTTAATAAGTCTCTTGCTTTTTGCATATCTTTTCCATTTTGAACAAATGAAATTGCAAAATAATCAACTTTATTTTCAACTCCCCAAGCAATATCTTTTTCATCTTTTTTAGTAATTACATCAATATCAATTACTGTATTTGGAAAGTTTACACCTTTTTTAGATGATAAAATACCGTGGTTTTCAATTTGAGCTTTTACCTCATCATCTGTTTCAATAACTCTTGCTCTAATTGTTCCATCATATAAATAAATATATTCACCAACTTTTATCTTTTCTAAAATATCTGGATAATTAATTGATACTACATATTTTTTATCTGCTTCTTTATAACCAATTATTTCATCTTTTAAAAATGTTATTACGTCACCTCTTAATAACTCAAAAGGCTCTTTTAAATCACCAATTCTTACTTTTGGTCCTGATATATCTTGTAATACTCCAACTGTAGTATTAAGGTTTTTCATAGCAGTTCTAATATTATTTAATACTTTTGCATGATCTTCATGATTACCATGTGAGAAATTTAGTCTAAACATATTTGCGCCAGCTTTAATAAGTCCTTCAATAATTTCAATACTATGGCTTGCTGGGCCTAAAGTTGCTAATATTTTTGTTCGTTTTTCCATAGATTCTCCTTTTAATAATTGTAAATTATATCATAAAATAATTACATAGTAGAAACAATACTGTACAACTTTTATTTCACAATAGTTATGTTAAAATAAATTATAAAATTCTTAAAGGACAAAAATGAAGTTATTTAATTACAAAACTGCTATTTCATCTATTGCTATTGCTGCAATGATTACAGGTTGTGCAGGAACAACAGGAAATCAGACATTTGATGATAACCAAAAAGCAATTATTGGAGCAACAGTTGGTGCATTAGCTGGTGTTGTTTTAGGTAATAATGTTGGTGGAGGAAGTAAAAGTAGAAATAAAGTAATTGGTGCTGTTGCTGGTGCTGCTATTGGTGGAGCTATTGGTTACAACTTAGATAAGCAAGCAAAAGAAGTTGCTGACAGTTTAAATACAAATGTAAACAATAATCCAAATGCTGCATTAGATCCAAATGCTGATTTAATTGTATCAAATACTGATACTTACGTAAAAATCATGTTTAGAGATGATATGATGTTCCAAACAAACTCAGCAAACCCAACTCCTAGTGCACAAGCAAAAATTGCAAAAATCAATACTGTTTTACAAAAGTATCCAAATACATTAGTTCAAGTTGTTGGACATACTGACTCAAGAGGAAGCCATACATACAATGCAACATTATCTGAAAAAAGAGCTTCAAATGTAGGTAATATTATCTACTCTTCTGGTGCTCAAAATCAGATTTTCTCAAGAGGATGTTCTTTTGATAAGCCAGTTGCACCAAATGACAATTCTGCAAACATGGCATTAAACAGAAGAGTTGAAGTATATTTATACCCTAATCAACAATCTGTAATTGATGTATGTAAATAAAAAGATTTTCTTTTTATTTACAACACTTTTGATACAATCCATTCATGAAAAGATTTAACAAATATTTTAATGAATGGCTGTATGAAAAAGATGGCTACTACTCAAACTACAAACAAATAGGAAAAGAAGGAGATTTTTTTACTTCTGTTTCTACTTCCTCATTTTTTGGTGGAGCAATTGCTAAAAAAATCATAAAAACTATTGAAGATGGTTTTTTACCTACAAATACTACAATATTAGAAATTGGTGCACACCATGGATATTTATTTGCAGATATTATTCAGTTTATTTATACTTTAAAACCAACACTACTTGAAACTTTGAATTTTGCAATTGTTGAAAGATATGAAAACTTACAAACTCAACAAAAAAACTATTTAAAAGAGTCGTTTGGTAATGCAATTAAACTAACTCATTATAATGATATAAATGAAGTAAAACTTGATAATGCATTTATAGTTGCAAATGAAATTTTTGATGCATTTGATTGTGATTTAGTCTACACAAATGACAAAGATAAACTTCAAATTGCAATGGTTGACAATCATAAAATAGAATTTCACAATTGTGAAGATGAAAAGATTATAGAACATTGTGAAAAATATAGTATCACAAAAGGTGAAGTTGCACTTTCTTATAAACCTTTTGTAAAAACTCTTATTGAAAATATCAAAAAATTCGAATTTTTAACTTTTGACTATGGTGATAGATACCCAAGAAATGACTTTAGTGCAAGAGTTTATGAAAAGCATAATGTCTACCCAATTTTTGAAGATAATTTAGACTTAGAAAAACTATTTAAAAATAGTGATATCACTTATGATGTACACTTCAACTATCTTAGTGATTGTTTCAAAGAGTATCAAAAGAATAACATAGATATAAAATTTGATACTCAATTAAAAGCCTTAGTTGATTTTGGTATAATTGAACTTTTAGAAATACTAAAAGCGAATGTAGACGAATCAACATACTTAAAACAAACACAAAAAGTGAAAATATTATTAGAACCAACTGGTATGGGTGATAGATTTAAAATATTAGATGTAAAAAAATATTAAAAGGTTAATAATGACAATTATAGTTAATGGCGAAACAAAAGATTTTAATGCAAACTCTTCATTGCAAAATATAATTACTGATTTGAAAATTGAAGATAAAGTTATGGCAGCAGCAGTAAATATGAATATAGTAAAAAAAGAGGAATGGGAAAACTTCACTCCAAAAGAAAATGACAAAATCGAACTATTACAGTTTGTTGGTGGTGGGTGATTGAGTACAAAAAATAAAGGGGACTTAGCTGAAAAAAGAGCTATCTCACTTTTAGAAGATAGAAGTTTTAAAATAATAGAGCAAAACTTCTATGCAAAAAAACTTGGTGAAATAGATATCATAGCTTTAAAAGATGATATCTATCACTTTGTTGAAGTAAAATCTGCTCAAGATTATGAAATAGCAGTAAACAATATAACTGCATCAAAACTATCAAAAATCAAAAGAAGTTTAAATTACTACATACAAACAAAAAAAATCTCAAATGCATACTGTATTGATGTAATTATAGTTACACCTGAAGATATTGAATTAATGGAGAATATAACTATTTAATCTTTTTGCAAAAAGTAATGCAATAACTCCAATAAATACTATCATTGCAGTTAAATACAATGAATAATCATAATTCCCAAACTTTTGTGTTAATGTTACTGCATAAAGTGGTGCAAGCACCTGCCCTATTCCATATGCTGTTGTAAGTGAGCCCATTAGTACAACTGGATTTTTTTTGGCAAGTTTTCCACCAAAATTCATAAAAAGTGCAACAAGTCCAACAAATGTAATGCCATATAATGCACCACTTAAAATACTTGCATAAAAATTTGTAAACATTGTTGGAAGAAGTATTCCTATAATTTGTAAACTCATAGCAATAATTATAATATTTACACTACCAAATCTAAAAGCTAATCTCATCCAAATAATAGCAGAAGGAATACCAACTAAGCCTACAATTAACCATGATAAAGCTGCATACTCTTGCATACCATCAATTGATTTTATGATTGTTGGTAAAAATGTACCTTGAATTACAAAGCCAACACCTTCAGTGAAGTAAGCAAAAATCAAAAGTAAAACAAAGGGCGAAAATAATGATTTATCAAAAGGATGCTTTTCGTTTTTGTTTTTAATCTCTTTATCAATAGATAAAATATATAAAGGGTAAAAAGCTAAAATAGCGCCACAAATACTTAAAACTATCCATGATGTTTCCCAAGTATAGTTAATTAAAACATACCTACTTATTAAATCACTACTAGCTAATGCGATCCCTATTCCAGTAAAATATAAGCCCATAGCTTTAGTTTTATCTTCATAATTTAATTTAACCATAACAATAGCTGCACCAACAACTAAAAGCATAGCACTAGCAAATCCTGCAATAAGCCTTGAAAGAAACCATATAACTTCATTTGTACTAATACCTAAAACAATAGTTGTTAATATACAAAAAACAATACCAAATCTAAAAAGATTTATTTTTGTATTAAAACTTTTTATAAAAATTGAAATAATTGCACCACTTAAGTAACCCACATAATTAATAGATGCTAATACTCCTGAATAAGTCAAAGAGATGATATTCTCTTCTAGCATTGAGGGTAAAAGCGTTGTATAAGCGAATCTTGCGATACCTACACCAATAAATAGTTTTATAATTCCTGCAATTATAATGTTAAGATTTGAGTTTTTATCAAGAAAGTTGTGCATAAATAGCCTAATTTTTTTTGATATTATATGAATTTTTTGATTTTTTTTACTTAAAAAGAGTAAAATAAAAGTAAGAGGTGAAGGTCGCAAAAACACCTCTTACTTCTATGGACTTGTATATAAAATTAGTAGAAGAAAATTATAACTGCGTATAGTAGCAAAAAACTAGCATAAATATTAAATTTCATAATTTACTTCTACTTTAGTAAAATCTAGATACAATATATAAATACTTACGGAGATTTTTTTTGTATTCAAAAGAACTTTCATCGATTAAAAAAGCGAATAGATTTAGAACTAGAGAACTTTTTAGTGATGACTTAATTGACCTAGCCTCAAATGACTATCTTGGACTATCAACTAATAAAACTTTATTTCAAAATGCATATGAGAGAGTTTTAAAACAAAAATTTCATTCACCAAAAGCATCAATGCTTGTTAATGGGTACTCTCAAATACATAATGAATTTGAAAATAAATTATGTGAAATAAATGGCTTTGAATCTGCTATTAGTGTCGGTTCTGGTTTTTTAGCAAATATCTCTATGATTGAAGCACTATGTAGAAAAAATGACACTTTATTTATAGATGAAGATTATCATGCTAGTGGGATTTTAGCTACTAAGCTTTTAAAACCTGAACAAGTAATTGTTTTCAAACATAATGATTATAAAGATTTAGAAAATAAATTAAATGAAAATGAAAGAAAAGGTAGAGATGTAATTGCTATTGAAGGTGTATATTCAATGGGTGGAGATTTAGCTCCTATTGAAATCTTTGAATTAGCAAATAAAACTAACTCACTTTTAATAGTTGACGAAGCTCATAGTTCAGGAGTCATAGGTGATAATCTATTAGGTATTTTTGATTTATATAAAATAAAACCCTCACAAAACCATATAAAAATGGGTACACTAGGAAAAGCTTATGGTTCTTATGGAGCATATATATTAGCTTCAAAAGAAATAATAGATTTTTTAACAAACAGAGCAAAACCTATTATATATTCAACTGCCCCGTCACTATTTGATATTGCACTTGGTTTAGAATCATTAAATTTTATTCAAGAAAATAAAGTGCAACTGAAAAAAAGAATTAAAGAAAATTTAGCAGTTATTGATGAGATGTTAAATATAAAATCACAAAGTCTTATTATTCCAATTGTATTTGGAGATAATAAAAAAGTAAAAGATATTCAAACTATTTTAAAAAAGAAGAATTTTTTAGTTGGTGCAATTAGGCAGCCAACAGTAAAAGAAGCAATAATTAGACTTATTGCAAAAATTGATGTTGATTTAGAAAATCTAACAGATGTATGTAAAACTTTACAGGAGTTAAAATGAGAATAATATTTTTAAGTTTACTATTTATTAGTTCACTATTAAGTAAAGATGTATTTAATATGAAAAATTGTGAGGTACTTGATATGTCACCATTCACAAAACTTTTTTCATGCCATAAAATAGATTATTTAGTTGAATATAAAATTGAAAATGATATAAGAGAATCAGATAGTATTAAAAAAATTACTATGATTACAGAAAATTCACAAACAGTATTAAAGTCAGGGAATTAAATGTTAATAAACGATTTAGTAAAGGGTAATAAGAAATTTAGAGAAGTTAGTTTCCCTAAATTTGAAGGTGACGTAAAGGAGTTAGTAGAAAATGGTCAAAGACCTGAGATTTTATTCGTAGGGTGTTCTGATAGTAGAGTAACACCTGATTTAATGTTAGATACAAAACCTGGAGATATGTTTATTTTAAGAAATGTTGGAAACTTTATTCCTCCATATAATTTAGATAATGATTACCATGGTACTTCTGCTGTAATTGAGTATGCAGTTAATGTATTAGGTGTGAAACATATTATTGTATGTGGACATAGTCATTGTGGAGCTTGTAAAAGTTTATATGCAGATTTAGGAACTGGCCCTGAATTAGCGCAAGTAAAAAAATGGCTTGAACTAGGGAAAAGAGCAAAAGAGTATACTCTTTTAGCAATCCAAGATAAATCAGATAAAGAGAAACTTTATAGAACAACTGAAAGAATTTCAATAGTTCACCAAATGGAAAACCTACTAACTTTCCCTTATATAGAAAAAAAAGTAAAAGCAGGTGATGTTCAAATCCATGGGTGGTATTATAGAATTGAAGATGGAAATATTGAGTATTATGATGGAGCTGAGTGCTCATTTAAACCATTAAAAGAGAGTGAATAAAATGAATCAAGATGTTAGAAAACTTCCAAAGAAAACTATTATTATAATTACTTTAATGTCGCTAATTGCAATAGCTGGTTATATTTTTTTACAAAATATGAAAGAATTAAGAATGACTGAAATAATTGCTACATTAGGTCACAAAAATATTAATGATATGGAAGTTATTAATAAATTAAGCGTTGAAGATAAAGAAACTAGATATAAAAGTAAAGTTTTTAAAGTTAGATTTTTTGACAAAGATTTAGATAAAACGTGTATTGGCTTTATACATATTGGCAAAAATAGAAGCTATAGTAAAGATATAGATTGTAAATAGATAGGATAAGTATGAGTATTATAGAAAAATTAGAAAGTGGTGAAAGATTAAACTATGAAGAGGCAGTTGAACTTTATGACTTAGACCTTTTTACTTTAGCCCATTACGCAAATCAAATTAGAGAAAACAAACATGGGAAGAAAACATATTTTAATATAAATAGACACATAAACCCAACAAATGTTTGTAAAGATGTATGTCAATTTTGTGCATATAGTGCAAGTAGAAAAAACCCTCATCAATATACAATGAGTCATGAAGAGATTTTAGATATTGTTAAGAACTCTTCTAAAAATGATATAAAAGAGGTACATATAGTTTCAGCACATAATCCAGCTACAGGATTACAGTGGTACATGGATGTATTTAAAAAAATAAAAGAAAATTTTCCATCAATTCATGTAAAAGCTCTAACAGCTGCAGAAATTCACTTCTTAAGTACAGAATATAATTTATCATATCAAGAGATTATTAATATGATGAAAAGTCATGGAATTGATTCTATGCCAGGTGGTGGGGCAGAGATATTTGATGAAAAAGTTAGAAAAAAAATCTGTGGTGGAAAAGTAAAATCTGATCAATGGTTAGAAATTCATAAACTTTGGCATAAAGCAGGAATGCAAAGTAATGCTACAATGCTTTTTGGACATGTAGAAAAGCCTGAACATAGAATCGATCATATGATGAGATTAAGAGATCTTCAAGATGAAACAGGTGGTTTCAATGCTTTTATTCCACTAGTTTATCAAACAGAGAATAATTACTTAAAAGTTGAAGCTCCAATCACAGGACAAGAAGTTTTAAAAACTTACGCAATAGCTAGAATTGTATTAGATAATATTTCTAATATTAAAGCTTATTGGGCAACATCAACTGTAAAGTTAGCTCTAATAGCTCAAGAGTTTGGTTCTAATGACGTTGATGGAACAATTGAAAGAGAATCAATACAAAGTGCAGCAGGAGCTACTAGTGCTAAAGGTGTAGCTTTAAATGAGTTTGTTGATTTAATTAAAAGTTCTGGATTTACTCCAGTTGAAAGAGACTCTATTTATAATGAATTAAAAACTTGGTAAAACAAGTTTTTAATTTTTTGTTTTATTTTGGTTGATTGAAAACTAAATTAAACTCTACTTCTAATCCATTGATAGTTTTTATCATACTGACTGGATACATCAAATGAATCGAATATAACTCATTATTTAGCATATCTATTAAATCATAAAACTCTTTAGGAGATTTTACAATCATATTTATAAGATAATAAAACTTAGTAATATCAGCATTATTACTTGATTTAAATTTAACTATTGTATCTTCAGGCATTAAAATTTTTAATTGCTCTGTTACTCTTAAAATTGGGAAAAATTCATCTTTTATATAAGATTGAGTGTTTGTTTTGAACTCTTTGTCTTTTAGTTTAATACTATCTTTAGACGTAATACTTGCATCAATATTTATTTTTTTATCTTCAGAAGAAACTTCTATTTGTGTATCTTCATATAGCTCATCTAAATTTGGTTTTAATGAAGTAATAAAAGTATCACTTTTTAGTAATTGTGCTTTTAAAACTAAAGAATCAGTATCAACTACAAACTCTTTTAAAACAACATCATAAGGAATAGATTCTAATACAGCACTTACTCTACTTTGTATTTTATCATTTATATTTATATGGTCAGGAAGTTTTACATTTTTATTTACAACTTTTACTTCTTGATTTGATTCATCAGATGTAGTCTCAAAATTTGTATATAATTTAAAAATTCCAAAAAATGCTAATAAGAAGAATATTGCTATAAATAGATTTGAATAATTAGCTTTTTTCTTCTTTTTTCTTGGTTTTACAAAACTCTTTTTTTGATGTTTATCTTTTGAAAGTTCAAAAATCTCTTCATCAATATTTATTGGATGATAATCAACCTCTAAAAGTAATTCATCCTTTAAATTATCAATTTGTTCTGAACCTAACTGTTTTAAGGTATATAAAATTGTGGCTTTTTGAATAAAATTATCACTATTTTTTTCATAAAACTTAGTTAATGTATTTTGAATAATTTCTGATAATTCTAAATAATAAACTTCATCAAATAACTTTTGGCCATCTACATCATCATCATAAAAATGTGTTTTCTTAATTGATTCAAAGGTTGGCAAGTCTTCTATTTTATGATATACAATTGCACTATCTTTATCTAATATTAAAATAAATGCTTTATTATTAAATAAAAATACTAAAATCTCATTTTTACAAATATTTTGTTCTAAATGTAAATTCATAATATGAAATGCAGAATAGATATAGTCTATTCCAGTTTTTTCAAAAAAGTTTTTCGTTTCAAATAGAGTTGTTTTTAAAACTGCAATGTCATATTCATTATTAAAAGATGCTATATCACAATCTTTTAGTTTTGAAGATTTGTCTTTTTTGATTAATTTTGTAGTATCACTTAAAAGTAGAGTTGAAATATAAGTTTCATCTGTTTGATTTTGTGAAGAGTTTAATTTTAAAGCAATATCTAGAGGTAAAATATCATCATTAACTAAAAAAACTGAGTTATTAGTTTCAGCGATACTGTTTTCATTTAGCTTTTTGTAGTCTAACTTTAACTGAGTATCATACTTAATTGCATTTATATACAAAGACTCTTTTGCAAACATACTTACTTTTCCTATTTTTTATGGCATAGAATGAATTAACATTTTATCCTTGATGACTTTCTTTGCTTCTTCAATATCCATATCTTTTATATCAAAAGGTTCACTAATATAAAAATCTATTCTACCAAAAGGTTTTGGTAAAACAAATTTATCCCAAGAGTTAAACTGCCAATATTTAGTTGGAATAGCATTGAAACAAACTATTTTTGAATCACTTTTTTGAGCTAATGCAACAATCCCATCTGCAACTGAATATCTAGGTCCTCTTGGACCATCAGGAGTAATAGCCAAATCATTACCTGCTTTTAGCTCTTTTAAAGCCCCTATAAGTACTTTAGCAGCTCCTTTAGAACTAGAACCTCTAACTGCACCTATTTTAAAACTTGATGCAAGTTTTGCAATTATTTCACCATCTTTATTATGGCTAATCATTGCTTTAACTATTCCATTTTTTCTAAATTTAAAATAATTATATATTTGAGACATTAAATCTCCATGCCACATACATATAATAATTGCTTTACCATCGTCTTTTGGATGATGATATACTTTCTTATTAGTTAGATATATTATTCTAACTAAAAATGAAAGTATATATGGTAAAACATTTAGTTTAAAATACTTAGCCATTATTGAATAACTTCACCTTTTAATGCAGTTCTTGTAACGTCAGTAATTTTTACATCAACAAATTGTCCAAGTAATTCATCACTTCCTTTTGCAAATACTTGAAGATAGTTATCTGTATATCCAGAAACTTCCCCATTTGGCTTTAAGCTTTCAACTAAAATATTAACTGTACTACCAATTAG
Source organism: uncultured Arcobacteraceae bacterium (assembly GCA_964022095.1). Taxonomy (GTDB): domain Bacteria; phylum Campylobacterota; class Campylobacteria; order Campylobacterales; family Arcobacteraceae; genus Malaciobacter_A. The sequence goes on along the minus strand of CAXHZO010000018.1, from coordinate 16,143 downwards.
TTTAGGCATTGAATCTTCAAGATGTCTTTTATGTAACTCAATTAATTCAATTAATCTAGCACTTCCAATTTCATCTGGAATTTCTTTATCAGCTAAAGTAAGTGCTTCTGTTCCTGGTCTTGGTGAATACTTGAAGTTAAATATTTGGTCAAATTTTACTTGATTTACAACATCAAGTGTATCTTCAAAATCTTCTTGAGTTTCACCAGGGAAAGCCACAATAATATCAGTTGTAATTCTTAAATCAGGAACTAATTCTCTCATTTTTGCTGCTCTATTTAAGAACCACTCTTTTGTGTATCCTCTTTTCATAGCTCTTAATACTTCAGTTGAACCACTTTGTAAAGGCATATGAATACATCTAGAGATTTTTTTATTTTTTGCAAACTCTTCAATAAACTCATCATCCATATGTAAAGGATGAGGAGAAGTAAATCTAATTCTTTCTAAACCTTCAATTTTAGAAACATCTTGTAAAAGTTTTGTAAAAGTATATTTTTCTCTTCCATCAGAAAATCTTCTTCCATAAGAGTTGACATTTTGTCCAAGAAGCATAACTTCAACTGCACCTTGATCAACTGATTTTTGAACTTGATCAACAATCATTTCAGGTGGAATAGAGATTTCATCACCTCTAGTACTTGGAACAATACAATAAGTACATTTCTTATCACACCCAATTGAAATATTTACACTTGCTCTATATTTATTTGTTTTTGCTGTTGCAAAATCATAAGTTGATTCATCATTATCAATTGCAATTTCAACAGAACCTTTTACATCAACAACATCTTTAATTTTTGATATATTTCTAGCACCTACTACAAAATCAACATAAGGTGCTCTTTTAATAATATCTTTTCCAAGATGACTTGCCGTACATCCACAAACACCAATTTTAGCACCCTCTTTTTTCTTCTTATTGAATTGTCCAATTTCAGAAAAAAGTTTTTGCACTGGTTTTTCTCTAACAGAACATGTATTAATGATGATTAAATCAGCATCTTCCATTTTATCTGTAGCACTATAACCTTTATGCTTTTCAAGTTCTGCTTGAATGTGTTGGCTATCAGTATCATTCATCTGACAACCTAGTGTTTGAATAAATAGTTTTTTATTTGAATTCATATCTCTCGCTTCTTAATATTAAAGTGCATGAACCTCATACATATACTCTTCATCAGCAAGACCATATCTTACCTCTCTAAAGTATACATTGAAACCATCTTCTTCTAAAGTATCTACTAAAGCCATCATATCTTTATGAGAGTTGTCTCTATCAAAATAGAAGATTTTCTCACCATCAACTTTTAGCTCATCTTTAATTTTATCTAATTGCACTTTTTTTGGTTTTTCAGTTAACTCATTTCTTGCAAATAATAATTCCATTCATAACGCCTTTTTGTATTTGATAATTAATCAGATATATTATCTAAAAATTGCTTTTATTTCTATAAAAGGCATATTTGGATAAAATATCTGTCTACACTACATTGAAATCAAAAGATTACAATTCAATGTCAACAAATAAAAGGTTATTAATGGATAAAATAATAGATATATTAGACTCAATTGCGTATGAGAAAGGTCTAAAGGTAGATGATGTAGAGAATGCACTAAAAGAAGCATTAATCAAAACTGCACAAAAAATGGTTGATGAAACATTAGTTTTTGATGCAAATATCGACAGAGAAAATAAAAAACTTGAACTATTTCAAAAAATAGAAGTAGTTGAAGAAAATGATGAAAGATTATCTGGTGAAGCACTTGACCAATATGAAAATGTTATCAACCCAGAAAACTTTATTACATTAGCAGAAGCAAAAGAAATAGACTCAGGTTTAGAAATTGGTGACTTTATGAACTATGATCTTGAATTTGAAAATATGGGAAGAAATGCTGCAACAATTCTTCACAATAATTTTGAATATAAAATTCAAAGATTTATTGAAGAAAACCTATTAACAAAATATAAAAGTAAATTAGGCAGAACAGTTTCAGGTACTGTTACAAGAATTGATAGACAAGAGAACACTTATATTGAAATTGGTGAAATTAAAGGTTTATTACAAAGAAAAAGTAGAATCAAAGGTGAAAGCTTTAGAGTTGGTGATACAGTAAAAGCTGTTGTAAAAGCTGTAAATATTGATAAAACTAATGGATTAATTATTGAAATATCAAGAACATCACCAAAATTTTTAGAGAATCTTTTAACATTAGAAGTTCCAGAACTTAAAGATGAAAAAGTTTCAATTGAAGCAAGTGCAAGAATTCCAGGTACTAGAGCTAAAATTGCATTAACTACAATTGACCCACAAATAGATCCAATTGGAGCTGTTGTTGGAGTTAAAGGTGTTAGAATCAGTGCTGTTTCTCAACAATTAAATGGTGAAAACATTGACTGTGTTGAATATTCAACAGTTCCTGAAATGTTTGTTGCAAGAGCATTATCTCCTGCAATTATTTCATCAGTTAAAATTGATAGAGCACCTGTTGCAAACGAAAAAGGTAAAGCAATTGTTACAATTCCAAGTGATCAAAAATCAAAAGCAATAGGAAAAGCTGGATTAAATATTAGACTTGCATCTATGCTTACAAAATATGATATTGAATTAGTTGAAATAGAAGGTTCTTCACCAACACCTGCTGGATCAACAAATAATTCTCAAGAAGAAAAAACAACAGATACTGCATCATTAGAAGCACTATTTAAGTAAAGAGAGAATATGAGCAAATTACAATTTTTTGACTCAGTAAAAAAACAAAAGGTTCTATTTGAACCTTTAGTTGAAAATCAAGTAAAAGTATATGTATGTGGGCCGACTGTTTATGATGATTCACATTTAGGTCATGCAAGAAGTGCTATTGCATTTGATTTACTTCATAGAGTACTAAAAGCTAATAATTATGAAGTTACTATGACAAAAAACTTTACTGATATTGATGATAAAATCATAAAAAAAATGTATGAAACAAATCAAACTTTAGATGAAATTACTTCTACATATATTAATGCCTATAAAAATGATATGCAATCACTTCATGTACTGCCAAATACACTTGAACCAAAAGCAACACAAAATCTTGAAGCAATGAAAGACATGATTAATAACCTTATGTCAAAAGATATTGCATATAAAACAAATGATGGTGTATATTTTGATACATCTAAAGATTCAACTTATGGTTCAATTTCAAATAAAGCAAGTGATGAAAATTCTCAAACTAGAATTGAAGTAAACTCTGAAAAAAGAAATCCATCTGATTTTGCTCTATGGAAATTTGCAAAAGAACAAGATGTTAGTTTTGAAGCCTCTTTTGGTCTTGGGCGACCTGGATGGCATATAGAGTGTAGTGCTATGATTGATAAGCATTTAGCATACAAAGATACTCCTTACCAAATTGATATTCATGGAGGAGGAGCAGATTTACTATTTCCTCACCATGAAAATGAAGCAGCACAAACTAGATGTTCATCTTCAAATCAAGAGTTAGCAAAATATTGGATTCATAATGGTTTTGTAACAATTGATGGAGAAAAGATGAGTAAGTCTTTAGGAAATTCATTTTTCTTAAAAGATATTTTAAAATCATATACGGGAGAAGTTATAAGATTTTATTTATTAACTGCTCATTATAGAACTGACTTTAACTTTAATGAAGAAGATTTACTTTCGTCAAAAAAGAGACTAGATAAACTTTATAGAGTTAAAAAAAGAGTTTATGGTGGTGGAAGTTCAACTGTAAATAAAAACTTTAAAGAAGAGCTTTTAAATGCTTTAAATGATGATTTAAATAGCTCAAAAGCAATTGCAAGTATTGATGAACTAATTAATACTGCAAATGAAAAATTAAATACAAATCCAAAAGATAAAGCTTTTAAAAAAGAGCTTGTTGCAAACTTACAGTTTATAGAAGAAATTTTAGGAATTGGAGGAAGTGATGCTTATGAATACTTTCAATTTGGAATTGATGAAGAAACAAAAACTCAAATAGAGAACCTAATAGAAAAAAGAACTGAAGCAAAAAAAGCAAAAGATTTTGACACTGCTGATAAAGTAAGAGATGAATTAGCTACTTTAGATATTTCAGTTATGGACACACCAAATGGTGTTGTTTGGGAAAAGCTATAAACTCTTCTCAAACTCGTTTATCAAATTAGGCATCATTAAACCTATATCTTTAAAATCATATTTAAAACTTTTTATTACAACTTCATATAAACTATGTTCTTTATATTTTTTATGCCATTTTTCTTCTTTGCTAGCATACACATTATAATATTCAAATCTAAGTTTTAAAGCCTCATTTAGTAGCTCATTTTTCATATATTATCTTTGTATAGAAATAAAAAAAGGGAAGGTTAAAAACCTTCCCTTTTTAGTGGTACTTAATACTAATTATCTTGCGTATGCTGCATCAGTAACGTTTTTAGTATCAACAATATATGGAACTAGTGCCATGTGCCTAGCTCTTTTAATTGCTTGCTCTACCATCTCTTGAGACTTTTTAGAGTTTCCAGTAAGTCTTCTAGGCATAATTTTACCTCTTTCACTCATAGAAATTTTTAATAAGTCAGTGTTTTTATAATCAATGAAATCAATTTTCATTTCAGTATATTTACAATATTTTTTTCCGTATTTTCTTCTCTCAGCCATTATAATATCCTTTTTCTAAAACGGTATTTCGTCTTCGTCTATATCAATTTCAGGTATTTTTTGTTCAAAATTCTGCTTTGGAGCAGCTTGATTGTTCATACCACCATTGTTTGAAGCAGGTGCATTGTATTGATTAGATGGTTGATTATACGATCCAGCTTGTGGATTATAACCTTGGTTGTCCCCACCTTGTGAATCTGATTTTGAATCTAACATTTTCATAGTGTCAACTCTTAAAGAGTGTCTATTTCTGTTAGTTCCATCTTGTGCAGTCCATTGCTCAAATACAAGTCTACCTTCTAATAAAACTTTAGAACCCTTTCTTAAGTACTGATTAGCAACTTCAGCAGATCTTCCAAATATATTAAAATCTAAAAAACAAACTTCATCTTTTTGTTCACCAGTTGAAGTTTTAAATTTATAAGATGTAGCAATTGCAGATTTTGCAATAGCTGAACCAGAAGGTAAATATCTAAGTTCTATATCTCTAGTTAAATTTCCTACCATTATTACTTTGTTATACATATTGGGTCCCTAATAAAATTTGATTAGTTAGCTTTTTTAGCTGCCGCTTCGCTCATTTTTGTCCAAGCTGCAATCTCTTTTTTATTTTCATATTTAATGAAGATAAATCTAAGAGTGTTCTCGTTGATTCTATAGTTTCTTTCGATTTCTGCAATTCCTGCAGGGTTACCTTTGAAGTAAACTACGAAGTAGTAACCTCTTTTGTTCTTTTCGATTTCATAAGCTAATTCTCTAGCACCCATATCATCACAAGCAGAAATTTCTCCACCATTTTTTTCGATGATTGCTTTAAAGTTTTCAATTTGCGCTACAGTCTCTTCTTCAGTTAGTGTAGGCTTTAAGATAAACATTGTTTCATAATGTTTTAATGACATTAAATCTCCTTATAGTTTTCGCCGGTATTCTTTACATTCCTAATATCAGCAAGGATGTTTTTTGTAAAGTTTCGGATTTTATCTAAATAAAACTGTGAATTTTCTTAGGCTTGCTTGAAGATATAGGTTCTGATTATCTATTTTTGAGCTTTTAAACTCTAGTTCTATATTTAATAAATAGCCCAAAATCTCTTCAAAAACCTCTGGTTTAATATTTATTGCAAGTTTTGATTTTTTTTCCCAAACATTTTTTGGTGGTATAAAACCTAATATCTCTTTGGGGTTTGCTTGCCCCATTGTCCTTGCATATGCACTTATCATAAATAGCTGTTGAACAAATGATGTTACTTGATTAAGTAAAAATATTTCATTCATTCCTTCTTCAAGTAATAATGCTAAATCATCACTTATATCTTTACCTTGTAGTAAATCATGTAAAAAATCTTCAAAATTCACTGCTCCTATTCCAAAACAGTGTGTATCTACAACATTTGGAGTAATTTTTTGTTCTAAAATTGAAAGCTTTTTTAAATCATTTACACAAAGAGAAAGGTCATTTTTGTGCATGAAATATAAATGATTAATAGCTGATAAATCATAATTAATATTTAAACTTTTAGCTTCATTTTCTAATAATCTAACAGCCTCATTATCAAAAGGCTTAAAAAACCTAACAGCTACAGAGTTAGTTTTGTCACTAAAACTTTTTTCCATTGTTTTAAAATCAGCATCACCCATACATGAAAAAATAACAACACTATCACTATTTGAGTTACAAGCTTGAATTAATTCATCAACTTCTTTTTTTTGAATTTTTTTATCACATTTTATTAATAAAATATTGTTAGAAGAAAATAGTGAAGATTGCAAAAGTTTATCTTTTGCATATTTAAAATTATAGTCATCAAAATATAGTTTTTCTATCTCATCTGCACTACCAAAGCTGCTAGCAACTTTTGAGCTATAGTGTTCAACTAAATAGTTTGATTGTCCATAAAACAAGTAGGCATTATATTTTTTATCATTTTTTAAATGATTATCAAATTCATTCTTATACATAAGTTATATCATATCCTAAGTTCACTTTTAATACAATTGATTTTTTATAAAAGGTTTATAATGTACGAAATAATTTTTTCACTTTTAGGTTTTGAATCTGCAAAAACTGCAAAAATCATAGAACAAGACAATTTCTTCTCAACACTAATTTTAAATAACGAAGCTCAAATTAAAGTACACATAGTACATATTGATTATTTAAATAAAATACCTTTAAATTTTAATATTGAGAAAAAAGTTCTAAAAAAATTAAAAGTTTCTAAAAAAGAAGAGTTTGATATTTATTTTTGTTTAGTTGTTCAAAATCCAATTGAAGAATCAATTGTAAATTTAATAGCCCCAATATTAATTAATAAAAAAGATAAACTTTTAGGACAATACGTTACAAAAGACAAAGCACCTAGATTATTTGCAACACTTAATGAGACAACTACTTTGTAGTTCCGACAATTAATTTTGTTGCAATATCAGCTGATTTTATTTTTACTTTCATTTTTGAAAAAAGCTTTTGACCTTTGAAATTATCTACAATAAGTTTTAATCCAATCATTTTATCATAACAAACAGCTCTACCCTTTTCAGTATCAACTATTTTTACTTTTATTTCTAAACCTATATTATTATTTGCCCATCTAGCATATTTTCTATCTTCAAAATCCCAAACAAGTTGATCAATTTTTCTTTCATTTACTGAAATATGATCACATATTGAGTCAATATCAACAGGCGTTTGTTTTGTTTTTAATATTCTATGTAAAACTAAATCTGAATATCTTCTAATAGGACTTGTAAAATGAGAATATGATTTAAATCCTAAACCAAAGTGCCCTAAGTTTTTAGAACTATACTTAGCTTGAGTTTGTGATTGAATAATAAGTTCATCAATTTCTTCTTCAAGCCCTGTGTATTTTGCTTTTTGTTGAATATGTGTAATTGTATCATGAACATTATTTTGAACTTTTACTTTTACTCCTAGAATATTTACGTCATCAACTAATTTTGAAATAGCCTTTAAAGATGGCTCTTCATGAATTCTATAAATTCCTACACTATTAACTTTTTTACTAGCTTCTATATTTGCAAGTAGCATACACTCTTCTATAAGTTGATGAGAAGCAGTTGATGTTTCAACTTCAATTGATTGAAGTTGAAAGTTTTTTAGTCTTAATCTATTTTCTTGTGTTCTAAACTCATAACCAGTTTTAAGTCTTTTAGCTCTATACTTTTTTGTAACTTCATATAAAGGTAATAGGTATTTAAAAATTTCATTATCAATTGGACTACACTGGTCAAAAAAACCTTCAATAACTCTATCTATTCTACCATATGAATATTTTTTATGAGAGTTAATAACAGCTTCAAATAATTCACTTTTTTTAATCTCTTGTTTATTCACATCTAAATAAATTTTAAAAACATAAGCATACCTATCAACACCCTCTTTTAATGAACACATATCTTCACTAAGTTCATTTGGAAGCATTGGTAAAACTTTTGCTGGAAGATAAACAGAAGTTGATTTTCTAAAAGCTAACTTATCTAATTCACTGCCTTCTTTTACAAAATAAGAGACATCTGCAATAGCAACATATAAAACCTCTTCCTTTTCATCATAATAAATTGCATCATCATGATCTTTTGCACTATTTGGATCAATTGTACAAAAAGGTAGTTCTCTTAAATCAACTCTTTGTTTGGTATCATCCATTTTTGCATTAACTTCTAAAGGTTTATTTAGTCTAAAATCTTCACTATATAAATATAAAGAAATAAATTCATCTACTTTAGGATCATTTATATTTCCTACATTTTTTGAAACTTCAAAACTTTTATTATCAATTAAAAGAACTTCACCTTCTTCATGATTTTTTGATTTATTTGACTCAATTACAATACTCTCTTTTAAAGTATGAAACTTTCTATCTTTTATATAAACTAAGATATCAGCAGTTTTAGCATCTAATACTTTTACAATTTTTGCTTTTATTTTACTTCTTGGATTAAAGATTCTTTTTGCTAAGACTAAATCACCATGATAAGCACCATTTAAACTATCAAATTCAATTTTTATATTTTTGTGTTCACTTAATAAATCTTCTAAGATTACAAGGTTTTTACCAACATTTACCGTTGCAATTTTGTACTTAGAGTTTAATTCATAGGTGTCATTCTTTTTTTCAATAATATTTTCACTTTCGAATTTTTCGATAAGCTTTAACTCTTCGTCATTGAATCTTTTTTCATTTGATTGAATCTTGGTAAATAGTTTTTTTAGCAATGTTTTTCCTTCATTATTATGCTTATATATTACCCTAAATTTTATAGTATTCTTTTTAATTACCTTACATTTAGATTTTTTTTTGTATAATCAGCAAAAATTTTATTAGAGGAAAGACTAATGGCATTAAATGTTTACTACGATAAAGATTGTAATATCGAACTTATCAAATCTAAAAAAGTTGCGATGATTGGATTTGGTTCTCAAGGACACGCACACGCAGAAAACTTAAGAGACTCTGGTGTTGAAGTTGTTGTTGGATTAAGAAAGAATGGTTCTTCATGGGCTAAAGCTGAGGCTAAAGGATTCTCTGTTAAAACTGTTGCTGAAGCAACTGCTGAAGCAGATGTTGTAATGATTTTATTACCAGATGAAAATCAAGCTGATATCTACTATGCAGAAATTAAGCCTAATTTAAAAGATGGTGCTTACTTAGCATTTGGACATGGATTTAACATTCATTATGGAAGAATCACTCCTGAAGCAAACACAAATGTAATGATGGTTGCACCAAAAGCTCCAGGTCATACTGTAAGATCTGAGTTTACTAAAGGTGGAGGAATTCCTGACCTTATCGCTATTGAGCAAGATGCATCTGGAGATACTAAAGATATCGCTTTAGCATATGCTTCTGCAATTGGTGGTGGTAGAACTGGTATTATTGAAACAACTTTCAAAGATGAAACTGAAACTGACTTATTCGGAGAGCAAGCTGTATTATGTGGTGGAGCTACTGCATTAGTTGAAGCTGGTTTTGAAACTTTAGTTGAAGCTGGATATGAACCAGAAATGGCATACTTTGAGTGTTTACACGAATTAAAATTAATCGTTGACTTAATGTATGAAGGTGGAATTGCAGATATGAGATATTCTATTTCAAATACTGCTGAATATGGAGATTATGTTTCTGGACCTAGAGTTATTAATGATGAGTCTAAATTAGCTATGAAACAAATCTTAAAAGAGATTCAAAATGGTGTATTTGCTAAAGACTTCATCTTAGAAGGTCAAGCTGGATACCCAAGAATGAACGCTGAAAGAAAGAACTCAAGAGCTTCTAGAATTGAGCAAACAGGTTCTAAATTAAGAGAGATGATGCCTTGGATTTCATCTAACAAAATCGTAGACCAAGATAAAAACTAATCTACTTAATTTAAGGAAGATTTTCTTCCTTAGATTTAAAGCTACTATATGAGTCAGAAAAAACAAAAAAGAAATACATCTAAATCAAAAATATCTAACAAAAAACTTGCTAAAGTATTTTTATTAATATTTTCATTTGCTATCCTAGCTGTTGGGGTAAGTTACTTTATTATGCAAAAAGAAAATAGTAATAAAACTACAAAAACAATCAAAAAAGAAGAACCTCTAAAAATAAAAAAAACTGAAGAGTTAAAAGAGTTTGAAGAGAAAAAGCTTACAGAACATTATGAGAATAGAAGACAAGAAGAATTAGCTCATGATAAATATGAAGAAATTACTGATGAAGTAAAAAAAGATATTATTGAACCTACTAAAGTTGAAAAACAAATTGAGCAAAAAAAAGAACAAGAAGTAAAAAAACAAGAAACAATCAAAAAAGAGACTGAAAAAAAAGTTGAAAAAAAGATTGAAGATAAACCAAAATATGATGAAACAAAAATAGTTACTTCTAGAGACAACTATAAGTATAATAATAAAGATAAACCAAAAATTGCAATTGTGATTGATGATGTAACTACTCTTTCTCAAAAAAGAAGAATTTTAGAAGTTGGATATAAAGTAAATATGGCTTTTTTACCTCCCACAAAAACTCATTCACACTCAGCAAAAATTGCACAAGATTTACCATTTCATATGATTCATTTTCCAATGCAAGCTTCAAGTAAATTTAAAGGCGCAGAAGTAAATACTTTAAATATTAATGACTCATATGAAAAAATAGAAAAAAGAGTTGCACAGCTAAGAAAATGGTATCCAAATGCACTATACACAAATAACCACACAGGTTCAGTATTTACACAAAATGATGCAGCAATGGATAAGCTATTTAAAGCACTTAAAAAGTATAACTTTATTTTTGTAGATAGTAGAACTACAGCAAAATCCGTTGCTAAAAAATATGCAAAAAAATATGGTATGCCATATATTGTTAGAAATACTTTTTTAGATAATCAAAAAGATTTTAACTATATTCAAAACCAATTAAAAAAAGCTATTAACATCGCAAAAAAAAGAGGCTTTGCCATTGCAATTGGACATCCATATACTATTACTACTGATGTTTTAGCAAAATCTAAACATCTATTAAACGGTGTAGAAACTATCTATATAAAAGAGTTGCCTTATTTAAAGTAGTTTTGATATAATTTTAAAAATTATTTATTGGTTTAAAAATTATGATTAAAAAAATAGATTTTAATATCTCTGAATTAGAAAATATGAAAAAATATCCAAATGAGCTTTTTTATATTGGAAATACTCAACTTTTACAAAAAAGAAAGATCTCTATAGTAGGTACAAGACGTCCAAACTCATATACAAAAGAGTTTACACATAAACTATCATCAAAACTTTCTAATAGTGGTTTTTGTATTGTAAGTGGAGCAGCCCTTGGTGTTGATGCAATCTCACATAATGCAGCAGGCTTTAATAATACTATTGCAGTTGTAGCAAATGGACTTGATATAAAATATCCAAGTGTAAATAAAAACCTAATTTCAAACATAGAAAAACATGGTTTAATGTTATCAGCTTATAAAGAAAGTGAAAAAGCGCGTAACTATACATTTGTTCTAAGAAATGAAATAGTAGTTGCCCTTGGAGAAATACTCATAGTAACTCAAGCAGATGAGAAATCAGGAACTTTAACTTCTGTTGAATATGCACTTAAAATGGGTAAGAAAGTCTATACAATCCCCCACAGATTAAATGAGAGTTTAGGAACACAAAAACTAATAAAATCAGGACTTATAGAAGTTATATATGACATTGATGAGTTTATTGAGAGTTTAGGAGCAATTGCACCTAAGCAAATCCTAGATGAAGTGTTATTATATTGTGATAACAATCCAACTTATGAAGAAGCATTTGCAAAGTATTCAAATAAAATATTTGAATATGAACTTGAAGGTAAAATCAAAGTTGAAAATGGAAAAGTTTTTACTGTTTAAACTCACTATAATCTAATAAAAATCCATTTTTATTAAACAGAATTTCTTTACATTTAATATTTAAAGTTAAACTTTTATTTTGTTCTTGTTTATTTTCTATAATATTTGCAACTGCACTTACATGATAAATATCACCTCTTTTGAAATCTATAAAAATAAGTTGAATATTTGGATTAGCATATATATTTCCAATTGTATTAAAAAGGTTATTTCCTGGTAAATCTATAAATTTTAAAGTATCATTTGATATTACATTTATAAAACCTTTTTTACCACCTTTATAAGAAACATCTAGACCATAAGTATTATGTTTTGAAGAGATAAAAAATGTATCACAATTTGCTAATAGATTAATAAATTCGCTATTTATTTGTACTAGTTTTTCAACTTTTTGTTTATTAACAATTTTAAGCTCGTTTTTTAAAAACTTTTTGGCTATATATTTTGGGCAATTAGAGTATATTTGATTAATACTAACTTCTAACTTCTCTTTGCTTGAATTTACTTTTCCATTAATTCTTACACGCATTTTTTTTTCAAAATCTAAGCCAATAAAACCAAAGTGTGCATTAGTAAGTAGCAAAAAATCTTTTGGGATATAAGTATGATGAGCTAAACTTATTACAATATTCTTATCATCACTTACTTTTATAAAAGGCTTTATATCATAGACAATAAAAGTAAAGTGCTTTGTATTTTCTAAAGCAATACTAATCACACAAAAATTAAGATTCTCTAAAAATTGTGCAGCAATATTAGGAATAGTCTTTTTGATATTAGAAGATAGAGTGTCAGCAGAAATTCTGACACCCATTAATTCTTGAATATAATATTCACCATTATGAAAGATATCCTTCATTTTTTAAAAGAATCCACATGAACTATGATCTTTTACTTCTGGGTTACACTCATCAATACCCTCACCAATACAAACTTCTAATCTTACACCGTTTGGATCTAAAAAGAATACTCCACCTGATTGTGCACCTTCAGCGTGACTAACTATTCCATCATAAATTTTTGATACATTATTCTCATCTAATTTTTTTTCAAATGCTTTTAATTCATCCACACTATCAACAATAAATGCTAAATGATGTAATCCAGCAGTATTTTTAGAAAAACTATTTTGCGCTTGTTCCCAAAGTGTTATAACAATCTCACCATCATGACCAAGAAAAATATATCTTTTATCTTCTAAAGTCTCTTCAAATATAACCTCAAAGCCAAAAAGATTTATATAAAACTCTTTTGATACTTCCATATCTTGTACATTAATTCCTACGTGTCCTACTTTCATGTTCTCTCCTTATTTATATACTAACTATTAAAGTTATTATAGATAGTTAGTTGAAATGCTAACATTTTTTATACTAACCTGTCAAATATTTTTTAACAGTTAGTATAATTTTATTGCCTATAATGTAAATAAATGATATGATTCAAATAAAAAGGAAGCATTATTAAAGATTTTTTATTTATTGGAGAACACAGTATTACGGATTTTGGTAATACTCAATTTACACCTTATGGAGACATAGTTGAAAACTTTGAAAACTTTGACGATATTCAAGATTGGTTTATAAAAAAAGAACTAATAGATAAAAAATTAAATATATCAAATGATGAAAAAAATAAATTCTATAAAGAAATTATAGAGTATAGAACACTAATTAGAAACTCTTTTAAAGAGTATATCCAAGATGATAAACCTTTAGAGTTATTAGTAGAAAAAACAAATAAAATTCTTATAAAAAGTCAGACTCACCCATTAATACAGAAAAATGAACAATCTTACTCTTTAGAATTTATTCCTAAAAAAACTGAGAATTTACTACTTACAAAAATAGCTATAGAATTAGTTAAACTTCTTAGTTCCAAAGAGTTTAAATATCTAAAAAAATGCGATAACCACAAATGTAGTTTATACTTTATAGATACTTCAAAAAACCACTCAAGAAGATGGTGTAGTATGGAAATATGTGGAAATAGAGCAAAGGTAAGTAAATTTAATAAAAAGAAAAAAGAAATAACAAACTAAGCTTTACACATTTTTTTTGATTTGCTTTTTCTAAGTATTAAATACCCTAAAATACCAGATAATAAAGAACCAATTAATATTCCTAACTTATCAGTATAAAAAAATACATTTGAATCATTATAAGCTAATGAATCAATAAACAAACTCATAGTAAAACCAATACCTGTTAAAACAGCAACTCCATACATTTGTCTCCAAGTTACACATCTTGGAAGCTTAGCAAGTTTTAATTTTACTGCAAAATAAACAAAAGATAATACACCAAGCTGTTTACCAATAAACAATCCAAAAATAATACCTAAAGATACTGGTTCACTAATTTTTTCTATGGACATATCTCTTAAATCTATTCCTGCATTTACAAATGCAAAAACTGGTAAAATCAAATAAGCAACCCAATTGTGAATAAAGTGCTCTAATGTTTTTGCAGGAGACACTCTTTTTCTATTTTCATTTATTGCATTTAATGGAATAGTAAATGCTAGTATAATTCCAGCAAGAGTTGCATGAACACCTGATTTTAATACACAAATCCACATTATAATACCAACTATTAAATATACACCTAAAGATACTACATGCAATCTGTTCATAATAAATAGTATAAAAACAGCAGCACTTGCAAATAAAATTGAAAGCACTGATAAATCATCAGTGTAAAAAAATGCAATAATAAGAATTGCCCCTAAATCATCAAAAATTGCCAGTGCCATTAAAAATATTTTTAAAGAAGTAGGAATTCGATTTCCCAATAAAGATAAAATACCTAATGCAAAAGCAATATCAGTTGCAGTTGGGATTGCCCAACCTTTCATTGCAAATTCATCTGTACTATTAAAAAGAATAAAAGTTAAAGCAGGTATTGCCATACCCCCAGCAGCAGCTATTAAAGGTAAAGATATTTTTGAAAAACTAGATAAATGACCCAAGAGAAGTTCTCTTTTTATTTCTAAACCAATATGCAAAAAGAATATTGCCATTAAACCATCATTTACCCAAAGAATAAGAGGTTTAGAGATATCTAAATAATCTCCAACTTTGAAGACTATTTTTGTATGTAAAAATGTATTATAAAAATCAGACAGAAAAGTATTACTAAAAATTAGTGCTAGGATAGTAACAAAAATTAAGATCAAGCCAGAAGTTGACTCATTTTTTAAAAACTTTCCAACTAAAATTTTCATAATTACACCTTATTATAATAATATTTTAGTATAGAAAGCTTTATTAATAGATAAATTTTTCTTTTATTAGTGCCTTAATTGATAAGTAATATCTCCGGCACCTACTCCTAAAAAAATTCCTTCATCATAGCTTTTAATAATCTTTTCATCTTTAATTAAATCGATTCTTCCTTTAGTAGAAGAGATTCTATCTGCAAAGATTGGATTGTATGCTTCGAACTCTTTTTCAAAATCAATATCAATTTTTTGCTCTCCTGGAATTGTCCAAATAGGTAGAATTATAAGTTCATCACATCTTCTAAAACATTTTTTAAAGCCCTCTAAATTATCACTTGTTCTTGAGTATTTGTGGGGTTGCCAAAGAACAATTCTATTATCAAGATTTGTTAAATTGTCATATAATTCAATTGATTTCATAGTAACATCAATTTCTGTTGGATGATGCGCATAATCATCAATTACAACAAACTTGTCATTTGCTTGAACAATGTCAAATCTTTTTTTAATACCTTTGTATTTTAAAAGATTTTTTCTAATTGATTCAATATCAAGTTCATTTAAAGCGGCCATAATTGCAAGTGAAGCATCAACTGCAATATGATAACCAAATCCCCATACTTCAAATGTACCTAAATCTTTTAAATCAAATCTAGTACAAGGTTCCTTATCTTTTAAAGTATAAGATAAGTTTTTTATATCAACACTTGGATAAAGATAAGTTGCATCTTTTATATTTAGTTTTTGAATATCTTTATCTTCACCATTTAAAACTCTTTTTTTAGCAAGGTCAATAAATCTTTCATAAGATTCATAAAATTTATCATAATCATAATGATAATATTCCATATGCTCAGGTTCTGCATTTGTAACAA
>CAXHZO010000017.1:0-51837 GCA_964022095.1 uncultured Arcobacteraceae bacterium | reverse complement strand
TTTGAACTTTCTTTGTTCTTTTAGCTAAAAGCTTTTTTTTTACCTTTTTTTTATTTCTTCTTACTTTTTATTATTAGTGATTAATTGATTATAAACTACACACATATGTAATCTATTTGTAATTAAAGTCTTATTAAAAATTAAATATAATCTTAACTACTTTATATAGGGAAAATCATGAGTTTATTTAAGTTATCACAAAACAACACATCAGTAAAAACTGAATTTTTTGCTGGTTTTACCACATTTTTAACGATGGTATATATTGTTCCTGTTAATGGATTTATTTTAGCAGATGCTGGTTTACCAATGGATGCAGTTATTACTGCCACAGCTTTAATCACAATTTTAGCAACACTTTTTTCAGGTCTTTGGTCCAATACTCCAATTGCAATGAGTGTAGGAATGGGACTTAATGCATATTTCTCATACGGCTTAGTTTTAGGAATGCAAATTCCATGGCAAACTGCATTAGGTATTGTATTTTTA
Organism: uncultured Arcobacteraceae bacterium; assembly: GCA_964022095.1. GTDB lineage: Bacteria > Campylobacterota > Campylobacteria > Campylobacterales > Arcobacteraceae > Malaciobacter_A. Next base: position 51,348 of record CAXHZO010000017.1, on the reverse strand, counting down.
TCTGGTATTTTATTTGTATTATTATCTCTTACAAATTTTAGGGTATGGATTATGACATCAATACCTATGAATTTAAGAAGAGCTATTAGTGCTGGAATTGGTTCATTTATTGCTTTTATTGGTTTAAAACAAATGGGTATGATTACTTCAAATGAAGCAACCTTAGTCTCTTTAGGTGATTTTTCAAATCCTGAAGTTTTACTAGGTGTGTTAGGCTTGATATTATCTTTTGCTTTTTATGCATATAGATTAAGAGGCGCTTTTATTTTATCTATTGCGTTAACTTCTATTGTTGCTTGGGTATTTGGTTTAGGAGAACTTCCAAAAGCGGTATTCTCAGCACCATCATCAATTTCACCAATTTTTTTAGAACTTGATATTTTAAGTGCTTTATCTTTATCTTTATTACCTGTAATTGTTACTTTTTTAATTACCGATATGTTTGATACCTTAGGAACTTTAACTGGTGTTGGTACAAGGGCTAAACTGTTTCAAGAAAACAACAAAAATGATAAATCACTACAAAAAACACTTGAAGCAGATGCTATTGCTACAACTGCAGGGAGTTTACTGGGTGTTTCTACTACTACATCATTTATTGAAAGTGCAAGTGGAGTTGAAGAGGGAGGAAGAACTGGTTTAACAGCTGTATTTACAGCAGCTTTTTTCATTGCAACTTTATTTTTACTCCCTCTATTTAAATCTATTCCTTCTAATGCAATTTATCCTGTATTAGTTGTTGTTGGTGTTTTAATGTTCACAGAACTTGGTAAAATTAATTTTGAGGATACTGATTTAGCAACTAGTGCAGGAGCATTTTTAATTGTTATTTTAATGCCCTTAACTTTTTCTATTACTAATGGAATTGCTGCTGGTTTTTTAATTTATACAATTATTAAATTAGTTAAAAAAGAGTTTGTAGATCTAAATTTAGGTATATTGGTTATTACAATTATTAGTGCATTAGCATTTATTTTATAAGGAAAAATATTGGAAAAATTATATTATGATTATGATTCATTTAAAAAAGATACAAAGATACTAGTTGATAAGTGTAAAGATTATGATGCTGATGTTTTATTAGCAGTAGCAAGAGGTGGTTTAACTTTAGGGCATTGTATGGCACAAGCTTTAGATATGAGAAATTTATATACACTAAACTCTATTCATTATGAAGGGGAATTAAAATTAGATACATTTAATATTTTTAACATTCCTGATATTTCACATGCAAAAAGAGTTTTAATTATTGATGATATTGTAGATTCGGGTGAGACTATGGAAGCAATTTTAAAACTTTTAAATGAAAAGTTTCCAAATGTCGATTTTAAATTAGCAACGTTATTTTATAAGAAAACTGCTATTTTAAAACCTGATTATTGTGTTAGAGAAGCTAATGAGTGGATTGATTTTTTTTGGGAATCTGATTATCTATAAGAGTTATTTTAAAAATTAATGAGTATAATCAAAACAAATTGAAATAATGGATCAAAAATGACATTTATAGACTTTAAAAAACTTTTATTAGATGCTGAGTTAACTATACCAAAGTTTACTGCATTAATAAAAGTTAGTGAAAAGAATATTCAAGCTTACAAAAAAAAGAAAGAAGTTCCAAATACAATTGCATCTATTGCAGCTTGTTTTGCTAAAATGAATCAAGAAGGAATTGACTATAAAGATCTGATTAATGATTTAGAATTAAAAAAGAAAGAAAAAAAAGGTGCAGGTTTTTCTAAGAAAAAAGAGTTAAAAGAGAAAAAAGAAAAGAAAGAAAAAAAAGATAAATAAAACAGAAATTTGATATACTTCCCAAAAAACTTGGGAAGATATTATTATGAATTTAAAAAAACAATCAAAAAACTTCATTGCAATAGCAACTTTTTCTATGGCTTTAGCAATTGCTTTAGGTGCTTTTGGAGCCCATGGCTTAAAATCAATACTTACACAAGAAATGTTAACAGTTTATCATACGGGTATACAATATCAATTTTATAATACATTGGGACTTTTATGTTTAGGGTTTTTAATTAATTTTAAAGAGGAAATTAAAAAATTAGTTATTGCTTCATGGTTAGTAGTAATTGGAACTTTTATTTTCTCATTTTCTTTATATTTATTAGTAATTTTAGATATGCCAATTTTAGGGGCAATAACTCCAATTGGTGGAACTATGTTAATTATTGGATGGTTAATAACAACTTATAGTATTTTAAAGGATGAATAGTAAATGACTGCAATTGATAAAATAGAACAAGTTCGAGATTCAAGATGGTTTTCTAATTTAACTACAGCAATTATTATTGCATATGCTTCTATATTAGGGTTTAAGACTTTAGATGAAGTACAAACTAGTTATGACATATTTTTAAGATTTGCTGATTATTTTGTTACAGTATATTTTATTTTTGAATTAGCTATAAAAATGGTTGCGGAGAAAAAGTTTTTAAACTTTTTTAAATCAGGATGGAATGTCTTTGATTTTGTAATTGTTGTAGTTACACTTCTTCCTTTAGAGTCTTCAAGTTTTGCAGCAATTGCACGTCTTATGAGGGTATTTAGAGTTCTTAGGTTATTTACAGCACGTCCTGAGTTAAAAGCAATTATTGATATGTTAATAAAGGCAATTCCTTCTATTATTGATATTGTTATATTGATGTTTATAATTTTTTATATATATGCAATTATTGGAAGTTTTTTCTTTGTTGATTTACCATCTGGATTATGGAAAGATTTTTTAGTATCTATGTTAACACTATTTAGAGTTTTAACATTTGAAGACTGGACAGATGTTATGTATGAAGCAATGGAAGTATATCCATGGGCTTGGGTTTATTTTGTATCTTTTGTAATTATTGCCGCATTTGTTTTCTTCAATCTTTTTGTTGCTGTTATAATTGGGGAGATGCAAAAACTTCAAGAAGCAGATATGAAAGAAGAGATGCATGAAGATCATGAAAAAATAGATATGTTATTAACTGAATTAAGAGAATTAAGAAAAGAAGTTAAAGAGTTAAAACAGACAAAACAAGAATAAATCTTGTTTTGTTAATTTGTATTAAATGCTCTATCTCCTGCATCACCAAGGCCAGGTCTAATATATTTATGGTCATCTAATCTTTCATCAATTTGAGCTATATAAATATCAACATCATTATGTGCATCTTGAACAGCTTTAATTCCTTCTGGAGCTCCTAAAATATTTAAAGATATGATTTTTTTAGCACCTTTACTTTTTAAGTAATCAATACCGTCAATTAATGAGCCTCCTGTTGCAATCATTGGATCTAAAAGTAAAACAGTTTTATCCTCTAATGGTGGTATATTTTCATAAAATAGTTTACTTAGTGCTGTTTGCTCATCTCTTTTCATTGCTAGAAAGCCACTTCTTGCATAAGGTAGTGTTCTTAGTATTCCTGTTAACATTGGCTCACCTGCTCTTAAAATTGGTACCAATACTAACTTTTGAACTTCTAATACTTCAACATCAAGTGGTCCTTGCCATGTCTGAATATTAGTTGTTATTGTGGGAAATTCACTTAATGCTTCTGATGCAATAATTCTTGAAATTTCTTCAATAGTTAATCTGAATTCATTAGAATTTGTTCTTATATCTCTTAGTCTATTTACTAGATGTTTTACTACTACATTTTTACTTTCTTTGTACATAATTATCCTTTTATAAGTGTATTCTATACTAAAATCACTTATAAATTAGATACTGGTTTCATTAAAATAGAATAAAAAAAAGAGTAATATATTTTAAAAAAGGAAACATAATATATGAAGCTCACAGATTATAACTTTAGGGTTAAAGACTCTATTTTAGGTATTCAGTTTTTATTTGTTGCATTTGGTGCATTAGTTTTAGTACCTATTTTGACAGGTCTTAACCCAAATGTAGCATTATTTACTGCAGGAATTGGGACACTTGTCTTTCAATTAGTTAATAAAGGAAATATTCCTCCAATATTTTTAGCATCGTCATTTGCTTTTATTGCTCCCATTTCACATGGAGTACAAACTTGGGGAATAGCTGCAACAATGTCTGGACTTATTGCAGCAGGTTTACTGTATGTTGTTTTAAGTTTTATAATTAGAGCAAAAGGTGATGGATTTATTCATAAATTACTTCCTGCAATTGTAGTTGGACCTGTAATTATATCTATAGGACTTATTTTATCCCCAGTTGCTGTTAATATGGCTATGGGAAAAACAGGAGATGGTGCAATTGAGTTAATACCTTTTGATCAAGCAATTATTGTATCAATGGTAGCTTTATTTACTACTATGCTAATCTCATTATTGGGTAAAGGTATTTTTAGATTAGTTCCTATTTTAGGTGGTATTATTGTTGGTTATATTGTAGCTTTATTTTTAGGCTTAGTGAGTTTTAAACCAGTTATTGATGCTGCTTGGTTTGCAATTCCTGATTTTACTGCTCCTGAGTTTAATTGGCAAGCTATTTTGTTTATTCTACCAATTGCTATTGCTCCTGCGATTGAGCATATAGGTGATATGTTAGCTATTTCTAATGTAACAAAGAAAGATTATTTAGATAAGCCTGGTTTAAAAAATACTCTTTTAGGGGATGGTTTAGCAACATCTGTTGCATCACTTTTTGGAGGTCCACCTAATACTACATATTCTGAAGTTACAGGAGCAGTTACTGTTACAAAAGCATACAATCCTGCAATTATGACATGGGCTGCTATTGCAGCTATTATTTTAGCATTTGTTGGAAAACTTGGAGGAGTATTAGCGACAATACCAGTTCCAGTTATGGGTGGTATTATGTTGTTACTATTTGGAATTATTGCGAGTGTTGGAATTTCAACTTTAACTAGAGCTAATGTTGATTTTAATTGTCCTAGAAATTTAATTATTGTTTCAATGATATTGGTATTTTCAATTGGCGGAATGACATTTAATCTTGGTGGTGTTCCTTTTTCAGGAATTGGACTTGGGGCAATTACAGGTATTATATTAAATTTAATTTTGCCACAGCCAAGAAAAGAAGATCATATTTTATAATAAACAAAAGGTTAAATCCTTTTTGTTTAATAGTTATAAAACTTTCATTTATCTATAATATAAATAAATTATAAGAAGTACTATTTTAAGGAGAATAAATGGCAAAAGAACACTCATTTGATATTTCAGCAAAACTTGATATGCAAGAGATGAAAAATGCTGTAATACAAGCACAAAAAGAGATTGATAATAGATATGATTTTAAAGGAATTTCTAAAGAAATTGATTTTAATCAAACAGCTAAAACAATAACTTTAACTAGTGCAAGTGATAATAAAATTGATGCAATGAAAGATATTTTAATTTCTAAAATGAACAAAAGAGGAATATCTATTAACTCTTTAGAAGAGCTAAAAAAAGAAGATAGTAGTGGAGCTAATAGAAAGTATTCATTTAAAATCATTGATTCAATTGAAAAAGATGAAGCAAAAACAATTCAAACAGAAATTAAAGGTTTAAAACTAAAAGTTAGTGCTGTAAATCAAGGTGATGAGATAAGAGTTACTGGAAAAAATCTTGATGATTTACAAAATGTAATGAGACATCTTAAAAGTTTAGAGTTAAAAGCACCTTTAGTTTTTGATAACTTTAGATAATTCAAAATTTACATAAAGAATAAATAAACACTAAAAATATCTTGGATATAATCAATATTAATTATATCCAGGATTACTATGAAAAACCTATCAATTAGAATTAAATTAATTTTATTATTCATATTAATTAAAATATTTCCCTTAGTTATCATTTCATATATTGCATATGAAAGTATTGTAAAACTTGATTCCTACATGAAAAATAGTACAGATTACCTTTATAGTAAAAATAAAGAAATTCTTTTGAATACTGCAAATGAGTCTATTAAAGATAGTATTAAAAACCTAGATAAACAATCACAAACAAATTTAGAAAAACTTACTTTGGATATTGCAAATAGAGTTGCAAATTTACTATATAGTGTAGATAAGGACTTGTTGTTTTTATCTAAACTAGATTTAAATGACAAAGTATTAAGAGATTTTTTTGATATTAAGAAAAGAAAAATCTTTGTTCACGGTAAATATATATTTGATGATAAAACTAACACTTGGATATTAGAAAATCAAATTAAACAAGAAGATTCAATCTCAAGAGTTGTACTAAAAGATAATGAAAGAGAGTTTAATTATTTAAAGCCAATTAAATTTAATACTAAAGAGATTAATAAATATAAAGAAATTACCTATTTTGACTTAAATGGAAAAGAGATTTATAAAACTTCTACAATTGATACTAAAAAGTTAAATATCTCAAAAAAATCAAATACATATATTAATTCAGAAACTTATTTTAATGAAATAAAAGATATTAAAAGTAATGAAATTTATGTATCAGATGTTATTGGCAAATATATTGGAACAAAAATAATAGGAAGTTTTACAAAAAATAAAGCAAAAGAGTTAAATATAGCTTTTGAGCCTGAAAATTATGCATATGCTGGAAAAGAAAATCCAAATGGAAAAAGATTTGAAGGTATTATTAGATTTGTAACCCCTGTTTTTAAGGAAAATAAAAAAGTAGGATATCTATCACTTGCATTAGATCATCGTCATGTTATGGAATTAACAGATAGTGCTCAAACTATAGGGAGTTATTTAAAAACTGATATTGCTGATGCAAAAAGAGGTAACTATGCATTTATGTGGGATTATTTAGGTAGAAATATATCCCATGCAAGAGATTACTTTATTTATGGATATGATGAAAATAGTGGTAAAAGTGTAATACCATGGCTAAGTAGTGAGATAAGTGAAAAGATAGAAAAAACAAATATGGATACTTATGAATTTTTAGAAAAATATCCTACTTATGATAATCAAACACTAAAAAAGAAACCAACAATGTCTCAAGTAACCCAAGATGGAATCTTCCCATTAGATTGTAGATATCTGAATTTTGCACCTCAATGTCATGGGTGGAGAGAACTAGTAAAAGATGGAGGACATGGTTCATTTATTATCTTTTGGAGTGGAGTTTGGAAGTTAACAACTGCTGCAGCTATTCCATACTATACTGGTAAATATGGAAATTCTAAACTTGGATTTGGATTTGTAACAATTGGAGCAAATGTTGAAGAGTTTCATGAAGCTGCAAATAAAACAAGAGAGAACGTTAATAAGATTTTAAATACACAAAATGATTTAGTAAAAGATGTTGTAGAACAAAATGCAAAGATTGTTGAAAGTAATATAAAAAAAATCATAAATGAACTATCTGTATATACTGTTATTATGATTTTAATGGTAATTTTTATTGCATTATGGCTATCTAACTATATATCCTCAAAAATAGAAAATTTGATATTTGCAACTAAAAAGATTTCTAAAAATAGTTTAGATTATAGAATTGATATTAAATCAAAAGATGAAATAGGGCAGCTTGAACTTGCTTTTAATAAAATGGCCTCTAAAATTGAAGATTTAATAGGTGAAAAAAATTCTTTAAATGAAAATTTAGAAGAAAAAGTTGAAGAAAAAACAAAAGAATTAATTTTAATGAATGAAAATTTAGAAAAAAGAGTAAATAAGGCTGTTTTTCTAAATAGACAAAAAGATGCTCAGTTAATTCAAAATAATAAAATGGCGACAATGGGTGAAATGATTTCTATGATTATTCATCAATGGAAACAACCATTAAATGCTATTAGTATGATTTCATCAGCCCAAGAGTTAAGAATAATGTTAGGTATTAACACAATAGAAAATACTCATAAAGATAATGAAGATATAAAATATCAAGTTAAACAATTAACTGAAACAATAGAAAATTTTAGAAACTTTTTTAAAAATGATGATATTCATGAATATAATGTTAGTAGTATGATTTTAAAATCTATTAAATTAGTACAAAAGATTTTTAATTATCAAGGAATATTTATTGTATTTGATATTAAACAAGAGTATGAAGACTTAAATACAATTGGTTTTGAAAATGAACTTGTTCAAGTATTAATTAATCTTTTTAATAATTCAAGGGATCAAATAATTGAAAATAAGCCTTCTATTGATAAAATCTTTGTAAATATTGAGCAAAAGAAAGAAGAGCTTTTTATTTTTGTTGATGATTATGCAGGTGGAATTAATAATGATCTAAAAGGAAAAATATTTGATGCATATTTTACTACAAAAGAAGAAGATAAAGGCACTGGATTAGGGCTTTATATGACTAAAACTATTATAGAAAAAGTTAATGGTAGATTAGAATTAATTGATATAAGTAAGATAGATGATAAAGGTATTAATCAAAAAGGAATAAGATTTAAAATTGTTTTAAAAAAAGCCTAATTTAAAGATCTTTTTTAAATACACATATAGTAAACAAATTTAAAATATAATTGTAAATAATAAATAGGAATTAATATGAAAGTTTTACTATTAGAAGATGATATTGCACTAAATGACTTATTAAGTGACCACTTAGAAGATAGGGGTTTTGAAGTAGTTGTAAGCTTAGATGGACAAGATGCCTTAGAAAAATTAATTGATGAAAAGTTTGATTTAGCTTTATTAGATATAAATACTCCAAATTTAAGTGGAATAGAGGTTTTAAAAACTATTAGAACTGATTATAAGAAAAAAGTTCCAACTATAATTTTAACAGCTTATCAAGATACAAAACATTTAAAAGAGTCTTTTGAAAATGGTGTTGATGATTATATAAAAAAGCCATTTGATTTAGAAGAATTAGATCAAAGAATACTAAAGCTTTGTAGACAGTTCAATATAGAACAAGATGACAAAATATCAATATCTGAAAATATAGTTTTTGACTCAGAATTATGTCAAATTCAAACAGACACGAAGATTATTAAAATTGCTCAAAAAGAAAGAGATATATTAAAATATTTTTGTAATCATAAAAATAGAGTAATATCTAGTGAAGAATTATTACAAAATATTTGGGCATATGAAGAGATGCCAACGGATGCTACTATTAGAGTTTATATAAAAAACTTAAGAGAGATAGTTGGGAAAGAAAGAATTACTACAATTAGAGGAATAGGGTACAGATTTGAATAGAGATGAAAAAAGTGCATTAAGAAAGTTTCTTACAATTTATGTTGGCTCAGGTGTTTTTTTAGTGGGAATCATGCTTTATTTTTATTATAATAATGAAGTAAAATTACTAAAAGAGCATTGTAATATGTGGATGAGTAGTACAACAATGGAGCTAAAAAATGAGATTTTAGATTCTCATATGAAACACCAAGAATTCAATCCAAATAAATTAAAAGACAATAGATTAAAATATGCATTGTATGATAAAGATAAAAATCTAATTTATTCTGATTTAAAAAATCAAAAATTTGTAGATTTGAAAAAGGCTTTGTACTCTAATAAAGGTTTTGATTACTTTATTACAACAATTAAAGATGATGATATTCCAATTAGATATATTGTAATGGAAACTTGTAAAAATTATGAGGATACAAAAAAACTTCAATTATATATTTTATTTGCATTTATTATAGGAATTGTATTTATTGTTTGTATTGCTTATTTTTTAGCTAAGACACTATTAAAACCTGCACAAGCTAGAGTTGAATCAATGGATAAGTTTATTAAAGATTCAGCACATGAATTAAATACTCCAGTTTCTGTTCTTATGACATCAGTAAGTATGTTAAAAAAAGGGAAAAACCCTGAAAAAATGATGAAATATATTTTAAGTAGTTCAAAACAGATTTCACAAATTTATAATGATATTCATTTTGCAGCATTTAATGATATAAATGAAGATGTTTATGAAATTTTTAACCTAAAAGATTTAGTTAGTGAAAGTATTGAGTTTTTTCAAGATATATCTATTACTAAAAATATTGTATTAGATTCTACTTTAGAAAATTGTCTTATAAAAATGGATAGAACAAAAACACAAAAATTAGTTAATAACCTAATATCAAATGCTATAAAATACAGTAGTTCGAATTCACAAATTCAAATAACTTTGAAAGATAATATATTTACAGTAAAAGATTTTGGAATAGGTATTAGTATTCAAGAACAAAAAGAGATTTTTAAAAGATACAAAAGAGGAAATAATATAGAAGGTGGATTTGGTATAGGCTTAGATATTGTAAAAAGAGTATGTCAAGAGTATGATTTAAAATTGAATTTAGAATCACAAATTGATGTTGGAAGCTCTTTTATTGTAGATTTTAATTCTATAAAGCAGTAAGAACAAAATTAGATTTAAAAAGAGTTTTTTACTTTTTTAGTTAGAATAAATAAAATATATAAGAAGATATAATTATGAATATTGAATTAAAAAATTTTAAAGTAATTGATTTAGAAGATACTAGGTTTATTCATCCAGTTAGAGTTACATATACATTAAATGGCAAAGATAAAAGTTGGGAAGCGGTAAGAAGTCATGATAGTGTTGCTGTTCTTTTATACCATACTCAAAAAGATGCCTTTTTACTGGTAAATCAATTTAGAGCACCTGTATACTTAAGTGACAAAAGTAAAAAGTTTACTTATGAACTATGTGCTGGTTTAGTTGATAAAGATATTCCATTAGAGAATATTGTTAAAGAAGAAATTGATGAAGAGTGTGGATATGATGTAAAGGTTGAGAATATCTCAAAGATAGCTCAATTTTATAATAATGTTGGAGTAAGTGGTGGCTGTCAAAGTGTCTATTTTGCAAAAATTGATGAAAGTATGAAAGTACATGATGGTGGAGGTATTAATGATGAATATATTGAAATAATGTTTTTACCAATTGATAAAATTGATGAGTTTATTTTTGATGAGTCAAAAGCAAAAACACCTGGATTAATGTTCAGTTTATATTGGTTTATAAAAAATAGAGAAAGTTTAGGGTGTTAATGAATAAAATATTTTTTTTATTAGTTTTAGTAAGTAGTTTAGCTTTTGCTTTAGAAGATCAAGAAAAAAAAGTTATTGATATTGATAACTCTTTTATTACAAAGTTTGAATATGGAAAAATGCTTTATAATAATCCTAGAGGAATAGGCTGTAATAAGTGTCATGGACAAAAAGCAGAAGGAAAAAAGTTAGTTAACTTTACTCATACATATAAGAAAAAGAAATATAACTGTAGTATGATTATTCCAAGTATCACTGAAACTGATGCAGAGACTTTTAAAAATAAAATTAACCAAAAAAGAAATCCTAATAAAAAATTCACTAAAGATCAAGTATGTGACAAGTTAATGTATTATGCAAATATAATGCCTACGTACTTTTTAGTTGAAGATGAGATTGAGGCAATATACTATTATGTTCAAAATTTAAAATAGTTATCTAGAAAAAGCTATTCCTAGACCTATTTTATTTACTTCTTCATTGTAATCTATTAAATTATTGCCATATCCAGAGAAGATATTTAACATCCCATAAGAGTTTTTAGTAGATAAAAATGAAGGAAGTGGAAAGGCCCAATTAAAATCTACTGCTCCTTTATTATTTTCACTGAATTTTAAATTGTTTCGTAAATTTAATTCAAAAGTGTGTTTTTTATATGCATATAATAAAGTTAAATCTCCATAACCATAATAATCTTCAATATCTGGATTATCATCGTCATTGCTTTTTTCAGGAATTCTGTACCAAACTTTTGGAGATATGAATAGATTTGAAAGTTGAAAGAAACCTTGTGCATAAATTCTATTCCATGATCTTGAGAATTCATTGTTCCTTCCATTTGACTCATGCAAAACTGACACCTTTATAGCTTTTAGTGTTTCAGAGTTTGTATATGGAAACATTACAAAAACCTCTGGTTTATAGTTTGTCTCTCTAAAAGGAGATGACTCTTTTGAAGTTTGCCAAAAAGATTTTTGTGTGTATGCTCCACTGATCGTTTCATTTAATCCAAAAAAATCATAAGATATTGGCTTTTCTACACTAATTTGGAACTGGGTTTCAAATTTACTTCGACCATCACTATTATTTTGTAAATCATATGTTACTGGTAATAAGTAGTTTTTTTCATAAGGATATAAATCAAAATCACCAACAGTTATTTGTTTTATGCTTTCATCTGTTTCATTATCATTTATTTTATCAATTTGTTTTTGATAGAAGTTTTTTTTCATGCTTGTAAAAGACTCAGTTTGCTTATCATTATTAGTATCTTTTACATTTAATAAGTATTTATCTTCATTTGATAAGTTGTTTTTTGCAATTTTTTTATATATTTCCATAGCTTCAAGTAGCTTACCTTCTTCTTCAAGCTTTAAAGCTTTTTCATACTCTTGAATTTGATTGTTACTATAAACACTTGAAATTATTAAACATAAAAGTAGTAAATATTTTTTCATAAAAAGCTCATTTAATTTTTTATATTAATTATATAATATACAAACTTTTATAGAGTATAAAAACTATAAATGATATAATCCTTAAATTTTATAAAAAGGCTTGTTTTATATGTTAGTTGCACCTTCGATATTATCTGCAGATTTTGGGAAATTAGATGAAGAAATAAAAGCTATTTGTGATGGTGGTTGTGATTTTATTCATGTTGATGTAATGGATGGACACTTTGTTCCAAATATGACTATTGGACCTGTTGTTGTTAATCCTGTTGCTAAAGCAGCAACTAAACCACTTGATGTTCATTTAATGGTTGAAAACAACACATTTTTTGTTGAGCTTTTTGCTCCTTTAAAACCTGAATATATCTCTTTTCATATTGAAAGTGAGAAACATCCACATAGACTTATTCAAAAAATTAGAAGCTATGGTATAAAACCTGCAATTGTACTAAATCCTCACTCAACACCTGAATCAATTGAGTATTTATTAGAAGATTTAGATATGGTTTTACTTATGTCAGTTAACCCAGGGTTTGGGGGACAAAAGTTTATTACTTCAGTTATAGAAAAAACTAAAAAGTTAAAAGAACTTATAAATAAGAGAAATCCAAATTGTTTAATTGAAGTTGATGGTGGAGTAAATGACAAAAATATTCACGAACTAAAAAATGCAGGAGTTGATGTTGTTGTTGCCGGTTCATACGTATTTGGAAATGATGATTATTCTAAAGCAATCAAGAGTTTACAGGTTTAAAAAATGAAAGTTAAGATTTGTGGTATTACAAACTTACAAGATGCCTTAGATGCTATTAATGCAGGGGCTGATGCTTTAGGTTTTGTTTTTTATTCAAAAAGTCCTAGATATATCGATCCTTTTGAAGCTAGAAAAATCGTAGATTCAATTCCTCCTTTTGTACAAACAGTTGGTTTATTTGTAAATGAAAATGAACATTATATAAATCAAGTTTGTGCAAATGCAAAGATGCAATTAGCTCAAGTTATTGATGATTTTAATTATACAGATTTTGAAATACTAGATGTAAAGTATATAAAAGTATTAAGAGTTAAAGAAGAATCAGATATTTTACAAGTAGGAAATAATTTTGCCCTAGTTGATGCTTTTGTAGAAGGTTTTGGAGGTGAAGGTAAAAGACTTGCTTTAGATTGGTTTGAAAAAGTTGATTGTTCAAAATTTATTATTGCAGGTGGATTAACTTCTAAAAACTTAAAAGAGTTAAATGGATTTGGTTTTTATGGAGTTGATGTTAGTAGTGGAGTAGAAGCTTCTAAAGGCAAAAAAGATAAGCAAAAAATGCTTGATTTTGTAAAAGAGGCAAATGAAATCAAATAGAAAAACAGTATCTCAAAGAGCTACTCAACAAAAACTAATAAATCAACTTATTAAAGAACCTATCTTAATAGATGAGTTTTTAGAAAAACTATCCCAATGTAGTGATAGTTTTTTTAATGACCCAGAACTAGAATTAGAGCTTCTAGTTGCAAATGGCTTGCCTTTAGATTTTCATGATGATAATGTATATTTAAAAACAACAAAGTCAAAACTTGAAGAACAAACTTTTTGTATTGTTGATATTGAAACAAATGGCGGTTCTGTCAAAAAAGGCTTCCAAATAATTGAACTGGGTGCAGTCAAAATTAAAAATGGTGAAATCATTGATAAGTTTGAGTCTTTAGTTTATGCAAAAGATATACCTCCTTATGTACAAGAAGTTACAAAGATTAGACCTAAAATGCTTGTGAATGCTCCAAGATTAGAAAAAGTACTACAAGAGTTTAAAGTATTTTTAGAAGATGATGTATTTGTAGCACATGATATAAAATTTGATTATACATTTATTTCAGATTCCTTTGAAAAGTTTGATTTAGGAAAATTACTAAATAGAAAATTATGTACAATTGATCTTGCAAAAAGAACGATAAAATCTGAGAAATATGGTCTGAGTTCTTTAAAAGAAGTTTTAGATATAAAAGTTGATAATCATCATAGAGCTTATTATGATGCATTAACAACAACAATTGTATTAAAAGAGTGTTTTAATAATATTGATAAAAGTCAAATAGTTACAACAGAAGATCTGCTAAAATTCTCTAAAAGTGATAATATAATAAATAATCCTAAAGCTAAAAAGGACAACTAATGTTTTGTCAAGATAATTATACACGTACACTTAGATATGCAGCAAGAGCACACGCTAAGCAAGTGACATTTGAAGACTTACCATATATAACTCATGTAGTTGGAGTTACGACTGAGGTTATTCATGCTAGTATTGAATCAAAAATAGATGATGAAAAAACAAACTTTGCTATTAGTGTATCCTTACTTCATGACATACTTGAAAAAACAAGAACTACATATGATGATATCTTTGATAACTTTGGTTTAGATATAGCTGAAGCAGTAGAGTCTTTAAGTAAAAATTATGATCTAGATAAGAAGCAACAATTTCAAGATAATATGGAAAGATTATTGGCTCAACCTTATGAAATTCAAATGATAAAATTAGCAGATAGAATCAATAACTTATGTGTAGAACCAGAATTTTGGGATGAAGATGAAATAGAGTCTTATATAAAAGACTCAAAATTAATATACTCTTGTTTGAAAAATTCAAATGTGTATTTAGCTGATAGATTAAATGAAAAAATAAAAGAGTTTGAAAAGTATTTAGAAGATAATAAATAGGCATTTTGCCTATTTATTAATAATTATGATGCTTGAGCTGCTTGAGCTTCTTTTGCGTATTTGTAACCTAAGTCAAATGCTTTATTATTAATATCATGTACTTTTGCAGGTACTTTTGATAGCATTGTTTCTCTTAGACTTTCAGCTGGAATTGTATCACCTGTAAAGTAATTAGCAATTGCTAATGCAAGTACAGATTGAGTAATTACATTTCCAACTTCTTCTTTTGCAATAGTAATAATAGAAATCTCTACAATATTCCATCTTTTTCTATCTTCATCAGTTGGTTTAACTAAGTTTGGTTCAATTACAATTGTTCCACCTTCTTTAACACCATCTTTGAATTGATGATATGAAACATCTGCAACTGATAACATGAAATCAATTTCACCATCATTTGCATAAGGATATAAAATCTCATCATCTTGCAGTGTAATATCAACAACTGTTGGTCCACCTCTAACTTGAGATGTATATGTTGCAGTTTTTAAACCATAACCACCAACGTTGATTTTTGCAGCTGCAAAAATTGATCCTGCAAGAAGTACACCTTGTCCACCTACACCTGTAAATCTCATTAATGTTCTATTATTTGATGCCATGATGATTACTCCTTTTTATAGCTCAACTGCTGTTTTATTTTTGTGAGCTTCTTTTACTTTATCGTAAGCTTCACAGTACTCTTGAGCATCTTTATCGTGTTTTAATACACCTGTTGGGAATTTTCCTACTTGATCCTCAGGCTCTAATTTCTCAAATTTAGCTTTTGCTAATGAAATATTATCAATCCACTCTAAGTTTGCCATTGCTGTAGCCATTTTGTTTTTTCTTCCTAAGTTAACGTGACAGTTAGAGAATACTTCAACAAATGAGAAACCTTTATGTTCAAAGGCTTTAGCTAATGTTCTTTCTAATTTCTTAGGATCTAACATTGTCTCTCTTGCTACAAATGATGCACCTGCTGCTTCAACTAACTTACAAGCATCAAATGTTGGGTCAATATTACCTCTACTCATTGTAACTGTCCACATACCTTGAGGAGTAGTAGGACTTGTTTGAGAGTTAGTTAATCCATAAATGAAGTTATTGATAATAATGTAATTTAAATCAATATTTCTTCTTGATGCGTGAATTGTATGGTTACCACCAATTGCAAGTCCATCACCATCTCCACCAACAACGATTACTTTTTTATCTGGATTAGCTAATTTAATTCCAGTTGCGTATGCTAGTGTTCTACCGTGAGTTGTGTGTACTGTATTACAGTTGATGTAAGAAGAGAATCTTCCTGAACAACCGATACCAGAAACAACACAAACTTCGTCCATGTTCCATCCTAATTTGTCAATGGCTCTAATTACAGATTTTAAAATAACACCATCACCACATCCCCAACACCATAGTGTTGGCATTTTTTCAGTTCTTAAATATTCGTCATAATTAAATGCCATAATTACATTCCTTTCACTTTTTCAATAATCTCTAATGGAGATAATGGTCTACCATTTACTTTGAATAAAGTATCAAAATCACTTCTTCCAGAAGCTCTTTGTACTTCGTCAGCAAATTGACCCATATTTAACTCAGCAACTAATACTTTGTCAAATTTACCCATTAATTCTTTAATTCTATCAGCAGGACTTGGCCAAATTGTTAATGGTCTAAACATACCAACTTTGATACCTTCTGCTCTTAATCTATTAATTGCTTCTGTTACACCTAATGAAACTGAACCATATGCAATAATCATAATATCAGCGTCATCTAACATGTACTCTTCATTTAATTCTACTTCATCTAAATGTGCATCTACTTTGTTGAATAATCTTTTCATTAAAGCATCACAAGTATCTGCATCTTCTGTTGGGTGACCAGTTGGTCCATGGTGTAATCCTGTGAAGTGATATCTATATCCTTCAAACATTGGATTTAATACTGCTGGCTCATCTGCTGCAACTTCATATGGTTTATAATCTTTTTTATCTCCATCAAATCTTTTTCTAGAGATTTTAGATTCTTCTACTTCTTCTAGTTCAGGGATTGAAGCTCTACCACTCATATGACCAATAGTTTCATCTAATAAAATAAATACAGGTTGCATAAATCTATCAGCTAAGTTAAATGCTCTTACAGTTTCTGTATAACACTCACTTAAGTTACCTGGACATAATGTAATTGATTTTACATCTCCATGAGTTGGGTTTTTAGCTTGTAATAAGTCACCTTGAGCAACTCTTGTTGGTAAACCAGTTGATGGACCACCTCTCATTACATTAACTACAACTAATGGAACTTCTGAAATATATCCTACACCTAAGTTTTCTGCTTTTAAAGAAATACCAGGTCCTGAAGAAGCTGTCATTGATCTCTTTCCTGACATTGCAGCACCTAAAGCTGTACAAATACCAGAAATTTCATCTTCCATTTGAATACATGCATGACCTCTTTCTGGAAGTGCAGAAGATAAAACATGCATTATTTCAGATGAAGGAGTAATTGGATAACCACCAAAAAACTCAACACCAGAGTCAAGTGCAGCTTTTGCTGCTAATTCATTACCTGTTGAAATTACTTCTCTTGCCATTAATTCTCCTTACGCCTCATCTTCATCTAAAATTCTGAAGTTATTCTTAATAACTCTCTCTTTTCTATCTTTTGCTTCATCTGATAATTTAGCAAATTTAAACTCTTTTCTGTCTGCAACATAGATTGCAAAATCTGGACATGCTAATTCACAGTCTGTACACCCAATACATGAATCTGGATGAACTACTTTAATCATAGAACCTAAAGTTGAAGTAACCTCTTGTCTCATTGCAAGTACGCCAGCTGGACAAACAGATACACACTTATCACATGCTTTACATCTATCTTCGTTAACCCAAACAGGTGTGTTAGCAGGAGCTTCCATATTAGACATAATATCCCCTTATTTTTTTGTTGATATGAATAATTGATTAAACTCAATATATTATTGTTGAATGATAACCTATCTAACATCTAATTAAAAAATAAATCCCCCAATTTATGCACTTAATTTTGACCATGTTACATTTCGATACAAGAACAATCTGCCCTTAAAAATATATAAGTTTTACTTACTTGTTTAAACTAGTTTTTTAACTTAAGAATTAGCTAAGAAAAGCTTTAAAAGGCATATTTATCTTACTTAGATATAATATATAAATTTATCAAAGGAAATTGTTTGGTTTTATATCAACCTCTTAATGGTTATTGTTATAATAGTGATACTCATTTTTTATTTAATTTTATATGTGAAAATTTAAAAAAGTTTAAAAATGTAAAAGGTGAGTTATTAGATATTGGTAGTGGTAGTGGAATATTGGGATTACTCGTTTCAAGAGAGTTTGAACATCTAAATTTAAACCAAGTAGAATTGCAAGAAGAGTTTCAATTTTTAAGTACAAAAAATTCTGAAACTAATAATTTAAAAAACAATTTATATAAAGGTTCTTTTTTAGATTTACAGTTTGACAAAAAGTTTGATATTTGTGTTTCAAATCCTCCTTTTTATCATAGCAATGTTGTCAAAAGTGAGAACAAAAATCTAAAGATTGCAAGGTATAATGATTCTTTGCCTTTAGAAGTATTTATCAAAAAAAGTGCAGGAATTTTGAATAATAGAGGTAAGTTCTTTTTCTGTTACGATGTGAAACAAATAAATGAGATACTACTATTATTAAGTAAATACAAATTTAATTTAGAAGCTTTACAATTTCTTCATCCTAAACAAAGTAAAGAAGCTACATTAGTTTTAGTATATGCTAGAAAAGATTCAAAGTCATTAACTAAAATTTTAAATCCTTTAATTGCATTTGATGAAAATGGAGATTTTACAAATAGTGTACAAGAGATTTATAAAAAGTGTGGAACACACAGTATAAAGGTAGAAGTTGGATAATTTAGTAAAAAAAGATGGTTTTAATTTTGCATTTAACCCTAAAGGCTGTGATAGCTGTGCTGGTAATTGCTGTATTGGTGAAAGTGGATATATTTGGATTAATCCAACAGAAATTGAAGCTTTAGCTTTACATTTAAAACTTAGTACTGAAGATTTAAAAGTAAAATATTTAAACAAGATCTCTTACAAATATAGTATAAAAGAGGTACAATTAAGTAAAGACAATTATGCATGTTGTTTTTTTGATTTAGATAAAAAACAATGTTCCATTTATAATGTTAGACCAAAACAGTGTAGAACGTTTCCTTTTTGGGACTATTTTAAAGAAAATATTGATGAGGTGGTTAAAGAGTGTCCAGCTATAAAAACTCTTTAGTTTTTAGTTTATTATTAATTTCATTTACAGCTTGTAGTGATAATTCAATAAACTTAAAAGTTGAAGAGCCAACAAACTATAAAACTGTTAAAACAAAATATTATCCATATGATACATCATATATTATGTTTGCATTAGAGTATGAGAATCAAGGTCAATATTCAAAAGCAAAAGCTATCTATAAAAAGTTATTTATAAATACAAATAATTATGAGTATTTAGAAAAGTTTGTTTCTTTGGCTTTTCACCAAAAAGATTACAAAGGTGTTAGTGATGCTCTTAACCCTAGTGTATTAGAGCAAATGAAAGGTATCAGACAAGAAGAGTCTATATTAAGAGTTTATTCATTCTCATTAATGAGAATGAATAAGATAGAAGAATCAATATATTTTGCAAAAAGAGTATTGAAAATATCACCTAGTGAAGTTAATTATGAATTATTAGGAAGTATATATTTAGAAGCAAAGAAATATAACAATGCTTATAGAGAGTTTGAAAATTCATATACATTAAATAATTCAGGAAGAACTTTACTTACATTAACAAATGTTGAATATTATTACTTAAATAAAAAACAATCAGCAAAAAGAAAAATAGAAAAATATATTGAAGCAAATGGATATCATTATGGCTTATCTTTACAGTTACTTACTTTTTATGAAAAAGATAAAGAAAATGAAAAAGTATTAAATTTATTAACAAAGTTATATGATAAATACAAAACAGAAAAGAAGCATGTTCTAAATATAAAAGTTAGAGATCTTCTTTTAAGATATTTAGTTCAAAAAGATATTAATAAAGCAATACAATTTGTAAAACAAAATAATGAAAGTGATAATATCTTATTGAGTTTATATAAAAGTGCTAATAAGTTGGATGAGGCATCTTTATTATTAAAAAAGATGTTTAGTGAAACTAATGATTATAATTACTTAGGTGAAATTGCAATTTTAGAATTTGAGATGAATGAGAATAAACAAAGTGTTTTAAACTCTGTTATAGTAAAATTCGAGAAAACTTTAGAAAATGTGTCAAATCATGTTTTTGAGAACTATTTAGCATATATATTAATTGATTATGATATTGATGTAAATAAGGGAATTAAGCTTGTTAATAAAGCTTTAAAAGAAGAACCAAATAATTATGCATACATAGATACTTTAGCATGGGGTGAATACAAATTAAAAAATTGTTCTAATGCGTACAACTTAATGAAAAAAGTAGTTGATGAGGTAGGATTAGAAGATAGTGAAGTAAAATTACATTGGGAAAGAATCAAGGAGTGTAGTAAGTGATTTTAGATGAAATAAATAAAAGAACATTAGAAGATTTAGAAAAAAGAAAAAAAGATATGCCTTTAGATTTGCTAGGAAGAAGTTTGTCTTCAAATCCATATCAGCCAAGGGATGTTAAACCATTTTTGACATCTACTAAAGAAGAGCCAGTAAGAATTATTGCAGAAGTTAAGAAAGCTAGTCCTTCAAAGGGAATTATAAAAGAGGATTTTGATCCTTTAAAAATAGCTCAAGAGTACAGTCATAATGGTGCAAATGCAATTTCAGTATTGACTGAACCTCATTATTTTAAAGGTAGTTTAGATTACTTAAGTGGTATTAGAAGATATGTACCAACTCCATTACTTAGAAAAGATTTTATTTTAGATAAGTATCAAATAGTAGAAGCATTAGTATATGGTGCAGATTTTATTTTACTTATTGCAAAATCACTTGGAACAAAAGAGTTAAAAGAGTTATATGATTATGCTATTTATTTAGGTTTAGAAGTTTTAGTTGAAGTTCATGATAAAGAAGACTTAACAAAAGCTATTAAATGTGGAGCAACTATTATTGGAATAAATCACAGAAATTTAGAGACAATGCAAATGGATATGACTTTATGTGAAAAGTTAATTCCACTTATTCCTAATGGCAAAATTATTGTTGCAGAAAGCGGAGTTAGTAATACTGAGATTATTAAAAATCTTAGCGAAATAGGTGCGGATGCATTTTTAATTGGTGAACATTTCATGAGAGTTCCTTCAATTGAAGAAGAGTTAAAATCATTTAAAAATGCTTGTAAGTAAGAGTTAAACTCTTACTTTCTAATCACATCATAAATATCAGTTCTTCTATCTTTTAGATTATTTACACTTCCAATATTATGCAATTCATTTAATAAAGATAAATCTACATCTGCTATTAAAATCATTTCCGTATTTGGTGTTGATTCTGCTTTTATTCCATTTGCAGGAAATGCAAAATCACATGGTGTAAATACTGCTGATTGTGCATATTGTATGTCCATATTAGCAACCTTTGGTAAGTTACCCACACAACCAGCAATTGCTACATAACACTCATTTTCAACAGCTCTAGCTTGTGCACATAATCTAACTCTTGAATACCCATTTTGAGTATCAGTTAAAAATGGCACAAATAATATATTCATACCATCTTTTGCAAGAAGTCGACTAAGCTCAGGAAACTCTGAATCATAACAAATTAATATTCCAATTTTTCCACAGTCTGTATCAAAAGTTCTAATTTCATTTGAACCTTTTAATCCCCAAACTTTTTCTTCATCAGGAGTTACGTGAACTTTTGCATACCTCTCAATTGTTCCATCTCTTTTACATAAAAATCCGACATTGTATAAATTCCCATTTACAAGTTCAGGCATGCTTCCCGTGATAATATTTATATTATAAGTAATTGCAAGTTTTGAAAACTCATCTTTAAATTGAGGAGTATATTTTGCAAGTTCTCTAATTGCATCTGCTTCACTTAAATGATTATATTTAGCCATTAATGGAGCATTGAAAAACTCAGGAAATAGTGCAAAATCACTTCTATATGATGATACTGATTTTACAAAGTATTCAGCTTGTTCAAGTACTTCTTCAATATTTTTATATGGTCTTACTTGCCATTGTATTAATCCAAGTCTAATTACAGATTTTTCAGCCATTGGTTTTTTTGTTGGTTTAGTATAATAAATATTATCCCACCTTAATAAGCAAGCATACTCTTTACTTGCAATATCACCCTCAAGATAATTTTTAATTACTCTTTTTACATAAAAATCATTTGAAAGTTGGAAGTTTAAAACAGGGTCATATATTTCTCTAGATTTGACTTTTTGTATATACTCTTTGGGTGAAATTTCATTGGCATATTTTGCATAATTTGGAATTCTACCTCCAAAGATAATACCTTGTAAGTTTTCCTCTTCACAAAGCTCTTTTCTAAACTCATAAAGTCTTCTACCAAGCCTTAAGCCTCTAAATTTTTTATTAATAAATACATCAACACCATAAAGCATATTCCCTTCATCATCATGTGTATCAAAACTATAATTACCAGTAATTTCTTTGTAGCTATGAGAGTCATCAAATTTATTATAATCAACAATAATGCTTAGTGCAAAACCTGCAAGATTGTCATTTACTTTGATCGCAACTTGACCTTTTGGGTATTTATCTATTAGAGAGTAGAACTCTTCTTGAGTCCAAGTAGAATCATCAAGATATCTATACTCATCTTCCATAAGTTTTACGATATCAAGATGATCTTGTTTTTTTAAGTAAACTAATTCAATTTTATCTATTTGTTCTTGGTTTTCCATATTTCTTCTTTTATAAAGTTAATATGGAATTATATCCTAGTTTTTAAATAATGTAGAGCCAACTCTGATCATATTTGAACCACATGCAATGGCAAGTTCATAATCATTGCTCATTCCCATAGAACAATATTTAGCCCCAAGAGGTGATAGTTCGTCAAATATCTTTTTAGTAGTTTTAAAAGACTCTTTTATGATATTTGTATCTTCTGTATGTGCTCCAATACTCATAACACCTTTTAGTCTTATATTTGGGCATTTTTCTAAAATCTCTTTGTACACTTCAACTGCAACTTCTGGCATAACACCAGATTTACTATCTTCTTTTGCAGAGTTTATTTGAAGTAGGGCACTTAGTTTTTTCCCTTTTGCTTCAAGTTTTTTATTTAATTCTTGAGCTAATTCAAGCGAGTCAATAGATTGAATTAAAGTAGGGTTTAAATCAATTAAATTATTGATTTTATTTTTTTGTAATCTTCCAATGAAATGCCACTCTAATGGTAACTCTTCAAGGTCATTTATTTTTTCTTTTAAATCTTGAACTTTATTTTCACCAAATGCTCTTTGACCTGCTTGGTATAAAGTTTTTACATCATCACTAGATGAGTATTTACTAACACCAATCATTTTAACAATATGATGCTCTGAAACTCTTAATCTTGCAGCTTCAACTTTTGTAATTAACGTATCTAAATTTTTTGTTGCAGTTTGTTTATCCATAAATTCTCTTTTAATCTTTTAAAAATATTCTATTAATATCATTATAGATTCCAAGAAGCATTAAACTTCCTAAAATCACCCAACCCATAATAGTTAAAAACATAAAAACTTGATCACTAGGTTTTTTTCTTACTATCATTTCATATAGGTTAAACATAATATGTCCACCATCAAGTGCTGGAATAGGAAGTAAGTTTAAAACTCCCAAGTTAACTGATATTAAAGCAGTTATTGCAAATAGTGCAATAATACTTGATTGACTTGCATCTGATATTACTTTTCCAATTGTAATTACTCCACCAATTTCACTACTTGGAATAACACCTTGAATAAGTTTTTGAACACCTTGAAAAATCATTGTTGAAGCAAAAATAGTTTTTTCATATGCATAAACTAAAGATTCACCAAATGAAAGTTCTAGGTTTACAATTTTCCCTGATGGAGAAATACCAATCATTCTTTTTTTGATTTTTTCTCTAAACATATTTTCACTATCAGAGATATAAGGATTAATGGTTTTTGCAATTAATTTACCATCTCTTTTAATGAAAAATTTAAGTGAACCTTCACTACCAACGATAAATTTACCTATATCTTCCCATGATTTTATTTGTGTATTATTAATCTTGATAATTTCATCTTTTGCTAAAATACCTGCTTTAAATGCAGGAGAGTTTTCTTGAACTTTTCCAACTTGAGGTGCTAATGTTGTAGCTCCCATAATTGCAATTGCAAAATATAAAATTGCTGCAAGTATGAAGTTTGCAAAAGGTCCTGCAAAAAGTATAACTATTCTTTGCCAAGGTCTTTTTGTATTGTATGAATCATTGCCTTCTTCAACAAGACCTGGTTTTGTGTCGTCTTGACCTTTCATTTGAACATATCCACCAAGTGGAATTAATGCAAACTGCCAAGTTGTACCTTTCCACTCTTTTGCGAAAATTCTCTTTCCAAATCCAATTGAAAAAACATGAACTTTTACACCAAAAAATCTTGCTGCTAAGAAATGTCCTAACTCATGAAAAAATACTAAAAATGATAAAACTAATAGAAAAGTTATAGTACCCACAAAATGCCTTTATACTTTGAAGTAATCTCTAGTATATTCATAACCAGAGTAAATTGTTAAGATAACAGCTAACCATAAAAGTTGCGTTGCAAAAGGCCAATTCATAATTAAAAATCCAATTGCTATCATTTGAATTACAGTTTTTATTTTTCCTGCCATTGTAGAAGCTACACTTTTACCCTCAGAGACTGCAACAACTCTTAATCCTGTAATAAAAAACTCTCTAGATAGTATTAAAAATACTGCCCAAGCACTTGCTCTATCAATTACCATAAGACCTAAAAAGCCTGCAAGCATTAACATTTTATCTGCAAGTGGATCTAAAATAGCACCAAGTTTTGTCATTTGATTCCATGCTCTTGCAATAAATCCATCAAAAAAATCAGTAACAGAAGCAATAACAAATATAAGTCCAGCAAAGTAATCAAGCCAAGAAGGATGCCAAGAAGAAAAAATAGCAGAGTCTCTATCTACTAAAAACCATAGCATTAGCGGAGCTAATGCTATTCTAAAAAGTGCTAGGATATTTGGAAAATTTAAACTTTTCTTCATTATTTAAAAGTTGTCCCACCATCAACAATTAATGTGTGACCAGTAATCCATGAAGCATCTTTTGTACATAAGAAGTAACATGATTGTGCTAAATCTTCAGGTTGACCGATTCTGTTTAATGGAGAATATTCAGCAGTTTTTGCTTTTACTTCTTCATAGTTTGTAAATGCTTTTAATGCATCAGTATCAATTGGACCACCAGACACTGCATTTACTCTAATTCCCATTTCACCAAGTTCAGTTGCTGCATATCTTACCATTGCTTCAACTGCTGCTTTATTTGTACCGTGACCTGAGTAGTTCTCAATATATACTAAGTTACCAGTAGATGATAATGAAACAATAGATCCACCACCAATTTTTTCCATTCTTTTTGCTGCTTGTTGTGCACCACATACAAAGGCATTTACTGTTGCAGTATAAATATTGTTTAATCCTCTAGGTTTTAATTTCATAAACTTACC
This sequence comes from uncultured Arcobacteraceae bacterium, assembly GCA_964022095.1. Lineage (GTDB taxonomy): Bacteria > Campylobacterota > Campylobacteria > Campylobacterales > Arcobacteraceae > Malaciobacter_A. The sequence goes on along the minus strand of CAXHZO010000017.1, from coordinate 25,556 downwards.
ATATCCACCAACAACAGCTCTTCCATAAATCATAGCATTTGAAATGAAGAAATCAATTCTATCAAAGTCTTTGTCGATTTCTAAGAATAACTCTTTAGCAGTTTCTGGCTCTAGAATATTGTATGGGTAACATTTACATTTTACACCAAACTTATCTTCAACATCTTTACAAATATCTTCTGCAATTTGTGCATTTGAATTATAAGTAAATGCTACATCAATACCATTACTTGCAAATTTATAAACACACTCTTTACCAATACCTTTTGTACCACCAGTAATTACTAAAGTTTTACCTTTCATTTCGTTGCTCATTATTTTATCACCTCATAATTTTTTAATGTTTCTTCAAGTTTTTTCATTGTATCAGCACTTGGAGCTGTTAAAGGAAGTCTAAACTCTAAAGTATCTAAAAGACCAGCTATATACATAGCAGCTTTGATTGGGATAGGGTTACTTTCACAAAATAGTACTTTATTTAATTCAAATAAATCTTCATTAATTTTTTTAGCACTTGCGTAATCACCACTTTGTACATCATGTACAAGTTTAGATTTTAGATTTGGAAGGATATTTGCAGTTACAGAAATAATACCTTGTCCACCACTTGCTAAAATAGGGAAATCAATTGCATCTTCACCTGAAACTAAAACTAAATCTTTTCTAAGACTTTGAATTTCAACAATTTTATTAATATCACCGCTTGCTTCTTTTACTGCATAAATATTTTCAACATCATCGTATAGTTTTACTATGGTTTCAGTATCAATAGCAACTCCAGTTCTACCTGGTACATTGTACATCATAAATGGAATATCAACAGATTGTGCAATAGCTTTATAGTGCTCATATAAACCTTCTTGAGTTGGTTTATTATAGTATGGAGTTACAGATAAAATACCATCAGCTCCTACACCTTGAGCATGTTTTGCAATATCACAAGCTTCATGAGTTGCATTTGAACCCGCACCTGCAATTACTTTTGTGTTAGTACCTTTACAAGTAGCAACTGCAACTTCAATACATTGTTTATGTTCACTATGTGATAAAGTTGCACTCTCTCCTGTTGTTCCCACAGGAACTACTACATCAATACCTTGTTCTATTTGTCTTTTAATTAATGATTCATATTTTTCTAAATCAACTTTTCCATTTTTAAATGGTGTGATAAGTGCAGTCATTGCACCAGTAATTATTTCCATATCTATCCTTTCTTCTCTACTACTAAATCTTCTAATTCAAGTCTTTCATCAACATTAACTGTATGCTTTGAAAAAGTTTCTAAAAAATCCCAAAAGCTTTGCTTTGCTTCATTTGAAATATCTGTTTTTCTTAAAACCTCTTCCATACATCCAAGCCATTCTCTTCTTGCTTTTTCTGTAATGGAAAATTGTTCATGTGTTTTCATCATATCAAAGTGACCAACAGCTTGTGTGTAAAGCTTTGGTCCACCTGCTGCTTCTATGAAAAACTTAACATTATGACTTTTTACTTTCTCTAACTCTTCTTCATCTTGTGGAAAAAAGTTTCCTATATCACTATCAACAACTATGTCATAAAAATCACTAAATAGCTTTTTCATACCTTCTATTCCTAGCTCTTCTAAGAATAGTTGTTTAGGAAATTCAAAATAAGGTTTTTCACCAAATTTTGTTTTACTAACATGATAGTCCATCTATTTTTCCTGTTTTAAAATAACCGTTGTTGAATTATCTTTATTCAGGTATTTATTAGCAACTTTAATTAAATCTTTTTTAGTAAGTTCTTCTACTTGTTTTTCATACTTTAAAAGAGGTTTAATATTGTCTCTAACAAAATAAGATCCATATAATGATGCTACTGAACTTGAACTTTCCAGTGAAAAAATAAAATCAGCTTTTGTATTGATTTTAATCTTATCAATATCGCTTTTTGATATCTTCCCTTTTTTCAAGTCGTGCATTATATCTAAAATTTCTTTTTCAACTTCTTTAGCCTTAACTCCTTCATTTGCAACAGCAACAAAAAGGAAAACTCCTGGATCTTTTAATTCCATGTTATAAGCATAAACTGAGTTTACAAGTCTTTTTTCATCTACTAATCTTTTTTGTAAAATTGAACTCTTTCCTGAACTTAATAATTCACTAAGTGCAGAAAGTGCAACCTGATCTTTATGTTCAAAATTTGGTATATGATAAGAAATAGCAATCATTTCAACAGCACTATCTTTTTTGATCATTACTCTTTTTGCACCATCTTGTTTTGGTTCAACTGTATGAAGCTTAGATTGAATATCTTTTTTATTTTCAATATCTTTAAAATGTTTTTTAACAGAACTGAAAACATCATCTTTATTTATATCCCCTGCAACTACAACAATTGCGTTTTTTGGTTGATAATAAGTACTATGAAAATCTTTAATATCTTCAATAGTCCAGTTTTGAATATCACTCATAAATCCAATTGGAGTCCAGTGATATGGATGATATAAATAAGCGTTGTTAAATAATCTAAACTGTAAATATCCCATAGGGTTATTATCAGTTCTCCATCTTCTCTCTTCTGCAACTACATCTCTTTCAGGTTGGAACTCTTCATCTTTTAATGTTAAGTTTTGCATTAATTCTGCAAATAAATCTAAAGATTTATCCATATTTTTTGAACTAGATTTTATGTAGTAGTGAGTATAGTCAAATGAAGTAGAAGCATTATTTAATCCACCAAAACCTTTTACTATCTCATCAAATTCCCCAGCTTGAAGATTCTTTGTAGACTTAAAGTTTAAGTGTTCTAGCATATGGGCTATTCCACTTTTCCCCATTTTTTCATCTCTACTTCCAACTTTATAAAAAATGTCTGTTGACACTACATTTGAGCCATTATCCATTGGAATTGCAACTATTTGTAATCCATTTTCTAATGTCTTTGTATAATACTTTGGTAAACTATTACTCATTAATTCTCCTGCGAAAATAGTAAAAAATGAAATAAATAAAAATAATTTCTTTAAAGTTTTCATCTTTACTTCCTTTTTAATTTATTTTAAATCTGCTCCGATAGCTTCAGTAATATTACTGTAGCCATCTTTTTTCAATAACTCTAATAACTCTTCATTAATTTTTTTAACCATTGATGGCCCTTCAAAAATTAATCCTGTATATATTTGAACAAGTGATGCGCCAGCTTTTATTCTGTCATATGCTTGTTGTCCATTTGATATACCACCAACTGATATTAAAGTTGTTTTTCCAAATAACTCTTTTGCAATCTCTTTAAATAATAAATAAGACTTTTCAGTTAAACATGTACCACTTAATCCACCAAAGTCTTGGCAGTTTGGAACTAAATCATAATCAATTGTTGTATTAGTCGCAATAATTCCAGCAGCACCTGCATTAACAGCACTTTTACATAAATCAATAGCTACTTGTGCTTCCATATCTGGAGCAATCTTTAATAAAATTGGTTTATCTGTAATCTCTTTTGCCATTGTAAAAAGTTCAGTAATAAACTTTTCATTTTGTAAATCTCTAAGATTTGGTGTATTTGGACTTGAAATATTAATTACTAAGTAATCACAATAGTCTTTGATTTTCTTAATTAGTACTTTGTAATCTTCAAGTGCAAACTCTTCTGGTGTGATTTTATTTTTCCCAATATTTCCACCAATTGGTATTTCAAAAGGGTATAACTTCTTTAGGTTTTTTAATACTGTGTGAATTCCAAGATTATTGAATCCCATAGCATTTTGAACACAATTTACTTCTGGATATCTAAACATTCTAGGTTTTGGATTTCCATCTTGAGGTTTTGGTGTAACTGTTCCAATTTCAGTAAAACCAAATCCTAAAGATTTCATAGATTTAACTACTGTTGCATTTTTATCAAATCCTGCAGCTAGTCCTACTGGGTTTTGAAAAGTAACTCCAAAAACCTCTTGTGAAAGTTTTGGGTTTTGGTTAAAGTTTCTTTTTTCCATATACTTTTTAGCAAGTTTACAGTTCCCTAATAATTTTAAACCAGTCTCTGCAATGTGATGAGCAGTTTCAGGATCAAATTTAAATAAAACTTTTTTTAGCATCTGATATTTTGACAATGTAATTCCCTTTTGTAAAATTATGATATTTTATCTAAAAGTTAGTAAATATAACTTTACGAATATAAGTAGTTATATATTCGCTAAGTTATGTAGTCTTTGATACTCTTTACAAGAGTCTATTAATTCAGCTTCACTTCCTAAGCCTACTATCTCACCTTTATTAAATACTGCAATTTTATCTGCATTTTTTATAGTACTTAATCTATGAGCAATTACAAAAGTGATTTTATCTTTACTTACTTCTTGGATTACTTCAGAAATAATTGATTCACTCTCATTATCTAAAGCTGACGTAGCTTCATCAAGTATTAAAATTTGAGGATTTTTATATAATGCTCTTGCTATTGCAATTCTTTGTCTTTGTCCTCCACTTAGGTTTGTACCAAACTCATCAAGTTTTGTATAAATACCTTCATCTAAATTACAAACAAAATCATATGCATGGGCTTGCTTTAAAGCTTTTACAACTTTTCTTTCATCAACTTCATACCCATATGCAATATTAGCAGCAACACTGTCATTGAAAATGTAAACTCTTTGTGTAACAACTGATATGTTATTTCTTAATGATAATAAAGTGAAATCTTTAATATCATTATCATTAAAAATAATCTCACCTTTTGAAATATCATAAAATCTAATTAAAAGATTAATTAATGAAGATTTACCTCCACCACTATCACCTACTAAAGCCATAGTTTGACCTTTTTTTATCTCAAAATTAATATTTTTTAATGCTACAAAATCATCATATTTTAACTCTACGTCTTTAAAGCTTATTTTTTCAATATTTTTTGGAAATGCTAATGTTCCATCTTTAATTTTCGCTTGTTGTGAAAAGATATCTTTGATTCTAATATCAGCAGCAATTGCATCTTGAAGTTGATTGAATAGTGAAGATAACCTTTTTACTGGTGTATATAATGAAAATAGGGCAGTTGTAAATGAAAGAAATGAACCAGTTGTAAGTGTTCCATTTATAACTTGTGTACCACCTACTAAAATAACTACTGCAAATCCTATTGATCCAATTATTTCCATAATTGGAGAAACTAAGGCATTTGTTTTTACTGTTTTTAGTGTCACTGCAAAAAAGTTTTGATTGTGTCTTTTAAAATCTTTCATTTCTAATTCATCAGTTGAATTAGCTTTTATTAATTCTACGTTATTGAAAGTTTCACTTAAATGTGAAGTAATATCTGAAATAGATTCTTGGGATCTAAAAGACAGTTTTTTCATTTTTTTAGCTAGTTTTGAAAGTGGAATTAATGCTATTGGAAGTACAACAAGACCATAAAAAGCTAGCTCAGGACTTTGATAAATTGCAACACCAACTAATCCAACGATAGTTAAGGCTTCTCTGATTATATCAGCTACATAATTTGAAACTGCAAGCTGAATTCTATTGATATCATTTGTAATTCTTGAAATTAGTTTTCCACCATGGTTTTTATGGAAAAATGCCATGTCTAAGTTTAATATATGACTTAGTAATTTGTCTCTAATTCTTCTTACAATGTCTTGTCCAATATATGAAATATAGTACTTTTGAACATATCCACCAATACCTTTTGTAGAGTATATAGCAACTACTATAAAAGGCATTAAAAATAGCATCTCTTTATCTTTGTTGATGAAAATATCATCTAATAAAGGTTGAATGATGTATACAGTTCCAGCAGTACCTCCTGCAACTAAAATCATACCAATAACAGCAAAGAAAAATTTTAATTTGTAGTCTTTAATATAGGGTATATAGTGTTTATAAAACTCTCTCAATGATTATCCTAATAGTTTGTTAAATAGCTAAGATTATATCTAAATATATTGATTGTGAGCTAAAGCAAGTATATTTTACTTTTTGAACATCTCTATGAATTTTTTATATCCAAACTCTTTTATTGTTAGAAAAAACAGTACAAAACCACTTAATGTACTTGCAAATGCAAGTCCCGCTGCTCCAAAAGGTTGTATTAAAATAAGTGAAAAAACTATATTGAACCCTAAGCTTTGCATAGAGATTTTTGCAGCTTTTCCTTGTTGTTCTTTTGCATATAACCAAAGTGAAAAGATTTTTCCTATACCAAAAGGAAGAAGACCTATTAAATACATACTTAGTATTAATGCAGTGTTTGATGTGTCATTACTTGTAAAAGCTCCCCTTTCAAATAAAAGCCAAACAATTAAATCATTAAAAACTATTCCAATAATCATCGCAACTGATAGTAAACCAAATAAAATAATAGAAGATTTTTTCATTAAATGTAAGGCTTTATTTTCATCTTTATTCTTAATCGCACGTGCTACCATTGGGAATAGGGCGATTGAGGTTGCTATTGCAAAAAGTGCAAGGGGTAGTTGAAAAATTCTATTTGCATAGTATAAATATGAAATAGAACCTGTTATTAAAAAAGATGCTAGCCAAGTATCAATAAATGCTGAAATGTGTGCAGTTGAAGAACCTACAGTTGCTGCAAAAAAGTTTTTATAGAATTTATTTTCTTCTTTTTTCTTATGTTTTTTGAAGTGAAATATTTTACACAAATCATGTTTTTTAATAGCTATTACATGAACGATTATTTGAAGTATTCCTCCTACTAAAACACCATAAGATAAATAAAATGCGATTGTGTATTTATCTAAATTTTGTGATACTAAAAGTGCAGCAATCATTCCTATATTTAATAGCGCTGTTGCATATGCAGTTGTTGCAAAATGGTTTTTATACTGTAATAGTGCTGCCATAAATGTAACTATAAATATCATTGGTAAATAGTAAAAGTTTATTGCAAATAATGGTGCTGCTAAATCTATGGTTTTTTCATCAAAACCTATTGCTATAGCTTTTGCGACAAGATGTGAAAATGCAGTTACCAATAATGATAAAACAATCAAAAATCCAAAAAGTTGTAAAAAAACAATAGAAGAGAATCTAATTTTATGGTTTGACTTTGCATATGCAGGAATAAAAGCTTGAGTAAATGCACCTTCTGCAAATATTCTTCTAAATAAATTTGGAAGTTTAAATGCCACGAAGAAAATATCTGAATAGATGTTTGCACCCAAAATTGATGCAGTTAATAAATCTCTAATAAATCCTAATATTCTAGAAAATAAAATACCAGAACTATTTGTGAAAATCGATTTTATTAGCATCTATTTAATCACTTGATAATCATTTTTTGAATGAATTAATATTTGAGGAGTACCTTTATACTCTCCTAAGTGACCAGTTTTGGTGATGATTTTGTCTCCATTTTTTGGTAAGTCTTTTTTATTTTTAGCAAAAAGCTTTATATAAATATCATTTTGAAAGTATAGTTTTCTATTTTTAACTGTACCTTTTAAGTTTGTTACTATTTCATTTTGATAGTTTTGTTTTAATACATTTATATCTTTCGCGTTTAAATATAAATCTTTATAGTTTTTGTTCTTAGCTTTTTGATTTAAAACAGAAAAATCATCAATCTCTTTTAATCCATTGTAGTTAAAAATTTGATTTATTTGTATTGTGTAGTTGTATCCTAGTTTTAAATTATTAGCATTTTTATAAATATAAATTGCTCTTGTATTATCTTTGATAATTGCTTTTGAACCATTTTTATAAATTACTGTTGCATTTTTTATGATAACTGGTTCAATTAGTTTTTCTTTTTCATATAGTTCAACTATTGAATCAATATTTCTATTTTGAGTTTTTAACACTTTTTTAATGACATTTGTGTCTTTTTTATTTGTTGAAAATGAAGCATAAATTGGTAAGTGATCTGAGTAACCAGAACCTAAGTGTTTTCTCTCATATTTATACCCAGCCATTTTCCATCTATAAACTTTGTTGTTTTTATATAAGTATGAGGGTTTAAAAACATTAAATGAATTTGGTATATATGAGATTTTTTTTGTATCAAGTAAAGCAGGGGATACAATGATATTATCAGGAGTGTTATTTTGTCCTCTATATTTATTTGAAAATCTATTTGTATTATTTAGTTCAAGCCAAAGATTAAAATGAACTTTTCTTTTGAATTTAGAAACATCATCATATGTAATATAACCACCATCATAAGTAGTATTTAGCACTTGATTTATTCCTGTGATTCCTTGTGTATTATTTAGCTTTCTATTACTTCTAAAACTTGTCATTTCATCATAATTTGAATTAAAATCACCAACTAAAATATAGTCATAATCTTTTGGAAGTTTTGTAAGTCTATCTTGAAGTGCTTTTGCATAAGTTACTCTATAACTCTCTTCAACTGCTTTTGATGGCCAGTGATTGTTAAATACTTTAAATTGTGTATTATCAATTTCAAATGTAGTTTCTAATATTGGTCTAAAAAGTTTATTTCTAAATTTTACATTTATTTGTCTATTTTCAGTAATTTTTATTTTTGATAAAAAAGCAACACCAACTGCACTTCTAGGATATTTTACAAATGAATAGTGTTTGTATTGGGGTAATCTTTTAAAAAGTTGTAATAATACATTTTTATTTTCTATTTCTTGTAATGCAATAATATCTGCATCTATTTCTTTAACTACTTTAATTACATTGTTTAGTTTGATATTAAATGTTCTACTATTCCAATTTGCTTTTGTATTTGGTTTGTATTCGTTATATTCACTATTTTGTTTCGTTAAATCAAATAGATTTTCAACATTGTATGAAGCTATTTTGAAGTTTTGTGCATAAGATGCAATACATAAAAGTAATAAAAATAGAATTTTTTGCAAGTATATCTCCGGTAAATATTTTTTCTTATATTACCGAAGATATTATTTTTAATAGGTAAAAGTAGCTTAAAAAACTACTTTTGAGAGTTTAATCTTGATTGATACTCTTGAGGGTGATCACATACTGGACATTTTTTTAGAGCTTTTTTACCTCTGTGAACGTGTCCACATACTTCACAAATCCATTCTTCTTCATCATTATCACTTATGAATTCATTTCCGCTTTCAAGTCTATCTTTTAATCTTCTGTACATATTCTCATGCTCAATTTCAATTTTACCAATCATACTTAGCATTCTTGAAATATCAGCATGACCTTCATCTTTTGCTACTTTTGAGAAGTCTGGATACATAGTTTCGTTTTCATAACTTTCTCCATCAATCGCAATTTGAAGGTTTTCAACTGTATCCCCAAACTCTTTGTCATAATTTAGAACATTGTATGCTTTTAATTCTAATTGGGCATGTTTCTTTTCATTGTTTGCTGCTCTTTGGAAGTGTTCAGCAATATCTCTATAACCTTCTTTTTGAGCAATTTTTGCAAAGTACTCATACTTATTTCTAGCCATTGATTCACCAGCAAAGGCTTTCATAAGAACAACAGAAGTTAAATCTTCAGTAATACAATCCATCTTTTGACCACAGCAGTGAAGTTCACCTCCACCAACACTTGAAACCTCTACTACATTACCACATTTACTACATTTATAACTTTCATATTGTTTCATGAATTCTCCTATTATTTTATATTAATTATTGATAAATTATAACATTATTTACTTAAGTAAGTATAATGTTACCCTGCTGTTACATCAGTTGGTTTTTTCTTAAAATACTCTTTTTCAACTGCACATAAAGGACACTGTTTTGGTGGTTTTTTACCTCTGTGTACATGTCCACATACTTCACATACCCACTCTTCTTCCTCATCTGATTCTAAGAAACCTTCATCAATTAAAGCTTGCTTTAATTCTAAGTACTCTTTTTCATGCTCAACTTCAACTTTTCCAATTGCTTTAAACATTCTTGCAATCTCTTTTAATCCTTCTTCTTTAGCTATTGCTTCAAAGTTAGGGTACATCTCTTCGTGTTCATATTTCTCACCATCTGCTGCATATTGGATATTGTTTTTTGTACTATCTAATTCTATATTATTTACTAATTTATTATATGCTTTAAACTCTGCCATTGCATGATATTTTTCATTTAATGCAGCTTCTTTGAAGAATCTTGCAATTTTATGGAACCCTTCTTCAAATGCAACATCACCAAAAAATTCATATTTATTTCTAGCCATTGATTCACCTGCAAAGGCTTTCATTAAATTAACAGCTGTTAAGTTTTCAGTAATCATTTCCATCTCTTGTCCACAGCAAGATAGTTTTGCATTTGTTCCTGTTTCTTGAACCTCTACTTCACATCCACATGTGTTACATTTATAAGTTTCGTATTGTTTCATATTTGTTTCCTTTTTGATTTTGAATATTATTATAAATTTTATTAAAGGATAATTTTTTTCCTTTAGATCTTGGAAGTATAAAGTATTGAAACTTTAGCTAAGCTTAAATTTAATGATTTAAACGAAAAAGTTTATCATTTAACAAATTTTGTGCTATAATTAATTAGTGTTAATTTTATGTATTAAATATATATTATATGAAACTAAAAGATTAATATAGTAAAATTTCGCGAAAGGATGTAAAGATGAACTATACTAACTTACTTAAAGAGTATGATTTAAAAGTTACTCCACAAAGAGTAGCTATAGTAGAAGAACTTTACACAAATGGTCATATGAATATTGATGATTTATATAAAAAACTATTATCAAAATTCCCATCAGTATCATTAGCTACAATTTATAAAAATATCAATGCAATGGTTGAAAAAGTATTTTTATCAGAAGTAAAAATACCAAATACCAAATCAGTATATGAGCTAGTGAAAGCTGAGCATGCTCATTTAGTATGTTCTTCTTGTGGACATATTGAAGATATAACACTAGATGCTAGTACTATCTTTAATGAAGCTTCACAAATCAGTGGATTCAAGATTGATTCTACTGATATTGTTTTAAGTGGTACTTGTAATAAGTGTCAATAAAACTTTTGAAACTACTCTAGCTTATGCTAGAGTGTTTTGAATAACTAATCCTAAAACTACCATCAACGCAATTCCAGCAGATTTATTATAAAGTTTATTAGCAGTTATAAATACTAACATAAGTGTTGCTATTGTTGCAGCTGCTATATCAAAGAAGTAAGCATTAAAATCTATATTTAATGGATTTACTATTGAAGCAAGTCCTAAAACCATAGTAAAGTTTGCTACGTTTGAACCAATAATATTACCGATTGCTAAATCTGCATTATTTTTCATTGCAGATTTTACAGAGATTATAAGTTCAGGAAGAGAAGTACCAAATGCAACTAAGAATAAACCAATAATCCATTCACTAATTCCAAACTCTCTTGCAATATTCCCCGCACTATCAATAGCAAAGTCAGCACCTCCAATAACAAATACAAATCCTAAAACTAAAAGAGCAATTGCTTTAGGCCATGAAAACTCTTCTTTTGCTAAATCTTCATCTATCTCTTCAACTTGATTTGAATTTATTAAGAAAAGTAAATATGCTCCCATTAGAAGTAAAAATAGAAGTCCATCTACCATATTTAGTTTTCCATCAATTCCCATTAGAATAAAAATTAAAATTGGAAATAGTGCCCAAGCAGAATCTTTGGCAAATAAATCTCTATCTGGCTTGATTTTTTTAGATATTAAAAATACAATTCCAAGAACAAGTGAAATATTAAAAATTGTACTTCCAATTACATTTGCAACTGCAATATCAGCACTCCCTTTAACTGAAGCAGACATTGAAACTGCCATTTCAGGTAAACTTGTACCAAGTGCAACTAATGTAGCACCAATTACAAAACTAGAAATATTATATTTAAGTGCTATTTTTTCACTTTGTTCAATAATAAAATCAGCTCCATAAATCAATGCCCCCATTGAGACAATAAAAATTAAAATATCCATTATTATGAACTCCTTACTATTAAGCTTTTTGGTAAATTAAATTGATTGATTAGTTCTTCTTCTTTGCTTCTGTGTTCACCATTATCTACTTCGTGATCATATCCTAAAAGATGAAGTATCCCATGAATATATAATAATGTAAACTCTTCATCAAAACTATGTCCGTATTCTTTTGATTTTTCTTCAACAAAATTTGTTGAGATCACAATTGAGCCTAATGGCATATTTGGAAAATCGAAATCCATAGGAAAGCTAAGAACATCAGTTGCTTTGTCTATATTTCTATGTTCTTTATTTAGTTCTTGAATTTCATTATTATTAACTACTATTAATTCTACGTCTCTGTTTGTTAACTCTGTAGTTATTGTTTCTATAGTTTTTAGATTAATTTCAAATTCAGTATTGTTTTCTAATTCAATCATTTTATACCTTTTAATTTCGCGATTATATCTAAATAAATCATATTAGTAGATAAAAAGAAATTTTTGATTTTAAGTTTTATAAATATAAAATAGTTCAAACAATAAGGAGTGACTATGGAATTAGAAATAGGTTCAAAAGCATCTATTGAATATGTAGTAAAAAATAAAGACTTAGCAAAAAACTTAGAGATATCTAGTGATGATAACTTCCCACCTGTTATGGCAACTGCTAGAATGACTGCACTTATGGAGTGTTCTGCTGCAAAGGCTATGAAACCACTTTTAGGTGATGGCAAATTATCAGTTGGTGTTGAAGTTAATCTAAAGCATCTTGCACCTACACTTGAAGGTGATACTGTATCTTCAACTGCAACTTTTGTTGGAATGGAAGGAAAACTATATAAGTTTGAGATTGAAGCAAAAGACTCAGGAGGACTTATAGGAACTTGTACTCACACAAGAGCAATAGTAACTGAAGAGAGACTAATGTCAGGTGCAGCTAAAAGAGTAGGAAAAGAATAGAGTTATTTAAAATAACTCTATCATTTTTGATACTTCATCCACAGGGAAGGTTTTTATATCAAGTTTTAGTGATGGTTTTTGAGCAATTACTGCTTTTTTTATACCTTGTGCTTGTGCTTCTTTTAATCTTAAATCTAATGAATAAACATCTTTAATCTCACCTGTTAGTGAAACTTCACCTATAAATACTGATTCTTTAGAAATTGGTCTATCTCTAAAACTTGAGATAATTGCAGCGATTACGGCAAGGTCTGCAGAACTCTCTTTGATTCTTATTCCACCTGAGATATTTATAAATACATCATAATTGTTTAGTGGTAAATCTATTTTTTTCTCTAATAGAGCTAATAGCATAGTAAGTCTATTTGCATCAAATCCTGTGGCACTTCTTTTAGGGTTTGGATATGTACTTTCTGTTACTAGTGCTTGAACTTCAAGTATGATTGCACGACTTCCTTCCATTGAAACTGTAAGGGCTGAGCCTGCTTGGGCTTTTGATTTATCAAAGAATTTTGAAGCAATATCTTTTGCACTTATTAGTCCTTCTGCTGTCATTTCAAAAATACCAATTTCAGAAGTTGAACCAAATCTGTTTTTAAAACCTCTTAGCATTCTAAGTTCTTTTGAAGCTTCACCTTCAAAGTATAAAACTGTATCAACCATGTGTTCAAGTACTCTTGGCCCTGCGATAGAACCATCTTTTGTGATATGCCCAATAATAAACATAGCAATATCTGATTCTTTTGCTTTTCTCATAAGTTCAAATGTGATTTCTCTCACTTGGGATACACTTCCTGGAGCACTTGTAAGGTTTGAAGAATAAATAGTTTGAATAGAATCAATAATACATACTTCGTAATCTTGTCTTAGTAGCTCATCTTGAATCTCTTCAAGTTTTATTTCACTAAGTAAGTACATATTATCACTGTTTGCTTCTAGTCTATTTGCTCGCAGTTTTATTTGTCCAGCACTCTCTTCACCTGACACATAAAGTACTTTTTTGTTTGTTGCTGCAATCGCTCCTGCAACTTTTAGTAAAAGTGTTGATTTACCAACCCCTGGACTTCCACCAATAAGTGTTAAACTACCAGGAACAATTCCTCCACCTAAAACTAAATCAAATTCGTCGTTATTTGATGTGAATCTTGTAACATCATCTTGTTTTATTTGAGTGATTGGTGTTGCTTTTGAAGTAGTGTTTACTACCTTTGCTGTTTGTTTTAGTACTTCTTGCTGGTCTTGGTTTAATTCTATAAAACTATCCCAACTTCCACAGTTGGGACATTTTCCTAGCCATTTTGTACTTTGTTCTCCACAGTGCTGACACTCAAAAAGTGATGTTTTTTTCTTCGCCATATTTATTGTCCTTAAAAATCTAGTGGTGATTTTATATCATTTTTGTTTAATTCTTTATATTCTTAAAAATTATAGCAAACATATAAAAAAAGATAAAAAATATGACATATTGTCATATATTAAGTAATTTTATGGGTAGTTAATTTATAATATATTATAAATTAATAGATTAAATTATGGAGTTAAAATGAAGTTTGATACAATAAATTTTAAAGATAAATTTTCAAAGTTTACTGAACACTGGTCACCTCGTGTTATTGCAGAAATGAACGATTATCAGTTTAAGTTAGTAAAAGTTGAAGGTGAATTTGTTTGGCATGAACATACTGATACTGATGAGGTTTTTATTGTCATAGAAGGCACACTTAATATTGAGTTCCGTGATGGGTCAGTTAGTTTAGATTCGGGTGAGATGTTTGTGATTCCAAAAGGAGTAGAACACAAACCTGTAGCTAGTAGTGAATGTAAAATTATGATTGTAGAGCCAAAAGGTGTTGTTAATACAGGTGATACAGATAGTGAACTAACTGCAGAAGAGGATGTTTGGGTTTAAAATATAGCTAAGATATCTTGATAAACTATTAAGGATATATGTTAATAATCTTGCAAAAATAACTATATTAAACATATAAAATACGATAAAAAATATTATTTATTTTGATATAATATTTTATATTTTATTAAAATAAGCCTATTTATAGGGCTTTGTCTAACTTGATGTCATAACATTAAAAATGTATTACTATTAAGTAATTTTATGGGTAATTAATATATAATGTATTACTAATAAATAGTTATGTATAAATTTAAGTAGGAGGAAACAATGAGTGTATTAAAAGAAGGCGATGTGGTTCAACTTAATTCTGGTGGAGAAAAAATGACAGTTTCTTATGTCGTTGGTAATGGTCATCATGATGATATGTTTAAATTACAAGGGTTTGATGATGGAGATGTTGTCTGTCAATGGTTTTCAGGGAAAGAGGTTAAAGAAAAAGTTTTCAAATCTATTATGTTGTCTAAAGTAGAAAAATGAATTTTTTAAATGGAAGTAATTGGTATAAACCACAACAATTAAATGTTCTATCTTTTAAATGTGGATATTGTGGAGACAAAGTTTCTTCAGAAAAAGGGCTAAAAATTGGGTTACATAGTGATGGAAGTGGATCACAGAATGGAGCCGCATATATATGTCCTAGTTGTGGTGGAATAATTTTTATCACGCCATCTGGTCAGCAATTTCCCCAATCCATTATGGGTAATTCCGTTGGAAATGTACCCGATGAACTATCAAAATTATATGATGAAGCGAGAAAATGCACGGGACAAAGTTGTTTTACCGCATCTGTATTAATTTGCAGAAAAATTTTGATGAATATTGCTGTTAATCAAGGAGCAGACGAGGGTAAGCGGTTCATTGAATATGTAAATTATCTTTCAGATGCTGGATTTATTCCCCCAAATGGTAGACACTGGGTTGACCATATAAGGAAAAAAGGTAATGAAGCAACTCATGAGATTCAATTGATGAATGCTACAGACGCCAAAGAACTTTTAGTTTTTGTTGAAATGCTGCTTAAGTTTGTTTATGAATTTCCTAGTATGATTGAAGAACCTACATAACAAATCAGTGGAGCTAATAAATTACCCTGTGGGTAATTTATTAGCTCATTTCAAACGTTAAACAAAGGAAATTAATAAATATGGATTGGTTAACATTTTTCTCATCATTAGTTGACTCAATTGCTTGGCCTATTTCAATAGTGATAATTGTTTGGTGGCTAAAAGATTATATAAAAAAACTAATTCCTTATACAAGTAAATTTAAATATGGTGAATTAGAAATAGAATTTGGTAAAGAATTAGAAGAACTAAAAAATGAAAAAGACAAATTGAAAAAAGAACAACCCACAGAAACTATAACAAATACAAATAATGCATATGTTAATAAAGACACTTTAGAAACTTCACCAAGAACAATTATTGTAGAATCTTGGATTGCTTTAGAATTTACTGCATTCAGTAATGCAAAACATTACAAAATTATTGATTCAGACAAGCATCTACCGTTAATGAAAGTTTTAAAACTTTATGAAGATAAACAAGTTTTACAAAAAGAAGAAATTAAGATTATTCATAAATTGCAACAATTAAGAAATCAAGCTGTTCATGAAATTTCTTTTGAAATTTCATATGATGAAGCAGAAGAATATTCAAAGTTAGCAAGAGAAATGGAAGAAACAATAATTAGTGAATGTTGGAAGTTGTTTGGAGGTTGTAGTCGCTAACACAGTTGTTTAACAAATCCTAGAAGTGAACGAGGGTATACTTGCGGTAATTTAAGCTTTAAAGCCTAAAAAAGTTAAAATTTAGTTCAAACAATCAAGTGTTCAAGTACCCTCGTCCACTTAACTCAACCGTTATGTCAAAGAGGATTAAAATGGATTTAACAACATTTCTAATATCAAAATTTTTAAAAAAAACATTTTATCTTGCTATTGAAAATGAAATGCTTCATTTGAAATATATTGAAAGAAATACATCAATTTCTATTTCTTCAAAAATAGCAATTAAAAATGACATTGTTATAGCTATTGGAGAAAATGTTCAGCAACATCAAGATTGTGAAATTTTCAATCCATTTAAAACAAATGAAATTATTTTTGATGATATTGATTTTGCACGAACAATGATATTATATTTAATTCAAAATATAATGTCTCATAGAAAATTTGGATTTTTAGGATTTCATCTGATATTTTATATTGACAAAAAATCTCAAAAAGCAATAAAACAAAGCGAGATTTTTTTATTACAAGAACTAGCAAAACAAGTTGGTGCAATAAAGTTTGCAATTACTCAAGATAGATTATTAACTGATGAAGAAATTTTACAGTTGAAACTGACTACAATAAATACATAACAAAATATAGGAGCGAATAAGTTACCTAGCGGTTACTTATTCGCTCTATTCAAACGTTAGCTTCATAGGAGACTTATAGTGAATATACAAGAATATATAGAAAAAAATATTACTGACTTTAAAAAAGATGTTCTAAGTATAGACCAGTTTCTAACGGGTACTCGTACTTCATATGGCTTCTTTAAAGATAAATACCCTGAGATATTAAAAGAGTTTAACAATAAAGAAAGAAGTGCAGAAGAAATTGAAGGGATGAAAATATTTGAAAACCTACAAGAGTCCGTAAGTACTTACGAATTAGAAATATATAAATACTGCTTTATCAATTTAATTGCTAGAACAGATGCTTTCTTAAATGATATTGTTAAATCAATTTATCTATGGAAAAAGCCTTCTTTGGAAGAAGAAAAGAGAGAAAAAATTATTTTAAGATTTTCACACTCATCGTTTAACGATAAATTAAAACACCTTGCAAAAGAATTTAATTTAGTTTTTCCAGATATTGAAAAGTGGAAAGTAAATATTATTGAATTATTTAGTACTCGAAATATCATCCTTCATAATAATGGATTAGTTAATAAAACATATTTAAAAATAAATGAAGATAGTAATCTAAACATAGGGAATAAAAGAGTTGTTGGTGAAGAGTACCTAAAGTTTACATTTGTCTTAATGGTTATAATTTCAAAATCTATTGAAGAACAAGTACTTATTAAAATTAACTAGTTTGACACACAAAGCTAACAAGTACGAGGAGACCAATAATTTACCCTAGCGGGAAAATTATTGCTCACGACAAACGTTAGGATATAAGGAAATAATAAATTGAAAAGAACGATATTTTATTCATGGCAATCTGATTTACCAAATAAAACTAATTGGACTTTTATTGAGGACAGCATTATCTTAGCAACAAAAGAACTCAAGAAAATTCAACCTATCCCTATCAATATAAATATTGATAGGGCAACAAGAGAAGATACAGGTTCTCCTGATATTACAGAGTCTATATTTAGTAAAATAAGTAATAGCAGTGTTTTTGTTGCTGATATATCCATAGTTAATAGTTCAGATGAAAGTATTAGAAAAACTCCAAATCCCAATGTATTAATTGAACTAGGATATGCAGCAAGAACATTAGGCTGGGAAAAAATTATTTGTATATATAATACTGACTTTGGAAGCTTTGATGATTTGCCATTTGATTTAAGAAATAGAAGAATAATGCCCTATAGTTTAAAAGATCATGTGAAGAGTGATATTAAAAGAAGTCTATCCCATCAAATTAAAAAATCAATTACAGAAATGCAATCTAAAGGGATTTTAACAGATAAAATTTTAGATTTTCTAAAAAAAGAAATTGACCAAGAAATGCTAATGCTTATTTCCCATTTAGTACGTTTTATAAATAAACCTAACAGTGATAACTTTTTTGACAATACAACTGCATTTATTAATTTAGACAAATCAGGAATAATAGAAATTTTAAGAGATAAAAAGATTCTAGGTTTTGATATTCTAAAAAGTTTTCATGAACATGAAAAAAAGTTTTACTCATTTGTAAATCAAGCAATGGGTTCTCAATACTATAATCGTGAAATATTAAATTCATTAATTGATATATATGAATGGTTTTCTGAATATGATAAGATTAAAACAAACTATTTTTCTAAACTATTAGTTAAACTTGATGAAAAGAAAACAGGTTTTTATGTAGTACATAGCTCTAAAGTCACAGAGGATAATAATTTTAATAAAAGATACTTATTAATGAAAAAAATAGATGATACTCATGGACAAGTTGCTAATCTAGGTGATTTTTATTCTGGTAACGTTGAAAATTTAACAAATTTTTATAAATTAGAAGAAAAGTATCTAGATAAATATGCAGGTATAATTAGTTTACTTATAAAAAGTTTTAACAAGTGGTTGCAGTTAACTAACAATGAGATTATTATGGACTTTGCGAAAACATTTAGAGTTAAAAAAATGGATGGTGAATGGCTATAAATCCTAACAAACCAGTGGAGCCAATAAATTACCCTGCGGGCAATTTATTGGCTCATTTTAAACGTTATACTTAAGAAAGGAACAAACTCTTGGCACAAGTTAAAGTCTATGGATTAAAAGATAATCTTGATAATATTAAACAAAAATTATCAGAAACTATACATTCAGCAATAGTTGAAATATTATCATTTCCTAAAGATAAAAAATATCATAGGTTTATATCCCTCAATGAAGATGAGATGATATTTCCTGCTGATAAAAGCAAACAATATACTATAATTGAGATTATGATGATAGAAGGTCGAGAGACAGAAACAAAAAAAGATTTAATAAAGTCATTGTTTAAGAGTATTAGACAAGAGCTTAATATAGAAAATAATGATTTAGAAATTTGTATTATTGAAAGTCCAGCTTCAAATTGGGGTTTTAGAGGTATGACAGGCGATGAGATTAAACTAAATTATAAAGTAGATGTATAACATAACATTTGAGTTAAGAAGGATTTTAATTTGAACAAAAATTTAATAATTGTAATTTTACTACTTGTTATTGGAGGGTGTATAGTAATAAAAATTGCAAGCAACTCTTTTCTTGGAGTTGATTACAAGTTTAAAACGAGTAAACAATCACCAAGTAAACAATATACGATTTTTGAATTTGAATCCAGATCAGAAACTGGTCATGCTCCATATGGTAGTGAATTAATTCTTACAAAGAAAAATACCATCAATTTTCCAAAAGAAGGTTATCTAATATTTGCAGGTTACTGTAAGTCACTAGAATATTCGTGGAAAACAAACAGTAGTATTCAAGTGATTTGTGAAAACAGCAAAATCATAACTCAAGTTAAGAAAGCATATGATATAAATATTGAAGTACTAAATACCAAAACACAAGACATCATAACAAAACTGGATCAAAATGAAAGATAACGAAGTTTCATACCAAATTGGAATACCAGAACAGTTTAGAGAATCAGCAGTAGAGTTATATGAAGAAGCTTTTGGTAAAAAATTAGGCATTGCAATTAAAGATAAAAAAAAGAGACTGAATATTTTAAATAGTTCACTAATCCTAAAGTATGCGATTGGTGCTTTTTATGATGAAAAACTAATAGGTATTGCTGGTTACCAAACACCTGAGGGATCTTTAACTAGTGGTATTGGATATAGTGATTTATTATCACAATTAGGGATTATTAAGGGGAATTGGGCAGCCATAATATTTAGTTTGTATGAAAGAAAACCAAAACCAAGAGAGCTTGTTATGGATGGTATCTCTGTTTGTTCTTGGGGACGAGGTAAAGGCATAGGCAGTAAACTTCTTAGTGAAATAAAAAAGCTAGCTAAAACTCAAGGGTTTAGTCAAATTCGACTAGATGTTATTGATATAAACCCTAAAGCTAAAAAACTCTATGAGCGTGTGGGTTTTGAAACTGTAAAAACTGAAAGCTATTCTTTTTTAAAAGATTTCCTTGGTTTTAGTGGTTCATCAACAATGATATTCAAACTTTAATCTTATTAAAAAAACTAAGAATGATAGATAAAATCACATATATAAAAAAGAAATAAAACCCAACTTCAATCTCTGTCACTATTTTTGATATTCCACTATTTACTGATGAAAGATATACTAAAAATATTGATAATACAAATACATCTGTCATAGACCATTTGCTAAAAGCTGAAAGTAGTTTTGTACTTTTATTTAGAAGTGGTAAATGATTTATAAAAACATTTGCAAACGAAAGTAGGGTTTTAATAAGAGGAAAAATTACTGAAAAAAGCAAGATAACTACTCCTACGAAGTATTTTTCTTGGATATTTATAAGTTTGTTTATAGACTCTAATATACTAAGAGATTCAAATTGTAATATTGCATCTTTTATAGTTACTATATTTTGAAAATTATAGTCAAGTAAAATATACATCATAAATACAGGACTAATAAGACCAAATACCAAACTAAGTAATGTCACACTATGTAAGTATGTAAGAAAGACTTTTTTAGAAACTATAAAAAAGCTAAGAAGGGATAGGGCAATTATACTTGCAAAGATGATTAGATATTCTATTGGTTTTTCTTTTAGATTCTCTAGTTCTTGTTTTTTTGATGATACTTCATCTTTGTTTGTATTTGGTTTTTGTCCTAGAATTGCTCCAATAAAACCATTTAACATCTCTTTTGTATTTTCTTCTACACTGCTTGTGATAGTTTGTTCTTGGGCATATTGTTTATAACTTGTTTCATAGTCTTTTGCACTTGTATATGAAGTTATTGCAAAAAAAGTAAGTGAGATAAAAACCGCTAATAATATAAGAGTCGATATAATGTTTTTTGTCAATTTTTTTCCTAAAATATTTTAATGTGATATTACTATATATTTGATTGAAAATAATTAAAAACCAAACAATTAAGGCAAATATTGAATGAAATAAAACTATTTATTGATGGAAGTTGTAATCCTCAAAAAAAGATTGGTTATGGTGCTTATATATTACTAGATGATGAGAATATCAATATAGAAGATTTAAAACAAAAAGTTGTTTTACAAAAGTTTGAAAATACTTCTTCAACTAAATTAGAGATTGAGACATTTATTTGGGCAATAAAAAATATTGATACAAAAGATACTTCTATTAAAGTTTATACTGATTGTCAAAATATCATAAATCTACCAAATAGAAAAGAAAAACTTCAATCTTTGAACTATCACTCAAGTAGTGGAAAGCTTTTAAATAATAGTGAATTATATAAAGAGTTTTTCGATTTATTAGATAAGTATACTTGCGAATTTGTAAAAGTAAAAGGTCATAAAAAAAATAGTTTAAAAGATGAAATTGATACTATTTTTAATATTGTTGATAAAGCTGCTAGAAATATTTTAAGAAGTGAAGTAAAAGATTAGTTTTTTACTTCCATTCTAAAATATCTTGGAAAGTTTTTCTTTAATGAATCATCTATGTTTAAAGGGAAAACTTCAACAACCGAACTTCTAATTAGTTCATAATACTTTTTATCTCCATTCATAAATCTTAGTTGCTCATACATTCCATTTTTTAATATTGTAATTCTTATCTTTGTTGATTTTCTGTTTTCTAAATCTTTTTGTTCAACATTTTTTTGGATTTTAGAGTAAATTTGTTTTTCAATTTGGGCATAAAAAGACTCCAATGTTATCTTTTTTTGTACTTGTTCTTTAACTGGTTCTTCTTTTTTAGGTACTTCTTCAGTTTTGATCTCTTCTTTTTTATTGTCTTTTAAAATTATCTTTTGAGCTTCAATAATATTTTCTTTTTCAATAATCTTTGATGTTTCTTTTTTAATTGTTTGTTCAGTTTTAACTTCTTGTATTGGTGCTTTAATTGTCTCACTTTTTGTGTTGAAAAGAAAGTGATAAGCAGCATATATAATACCAATTACAATTAATACAATAAATGCGTCTTCTAATACAGATCTTGTTTTCGGGCTCAACTTTATTCCTTTATTTTATCAAAGATTGCTTATTCTATAAAAAACAGACTAATTAAAAGCTAAAATAGTTTAGAATAAACAAAAAATTAAAAAGAGATACAATGATTATATATATACATGGATTTGGAAGTAGTGGACATGGTGGCAAAGCTACACTATTTAGAGAGTATTTTGAAGAAGAGGTAATCGCACCTTCTTTGTCTTATGTTCCAAGTTTAGCAATAGATACTTTAGAGCAAATGATTGAAATGCTTTTACAAAAAGATGAAAAAGTTGGATTAGTAGGTTCTTCTCTTGGTGGATATTATAGTATTTATTTAGCCAATAAATACAATTTAAAAGCAGTTTTAATTAACCCTGCTGTTTATCCATATAACACTTTAGATAAAGTAGGGATGGCTACAAACTATTATGATGGTACCTCTTTTGAAATTACAAGAAATCATATTGAAGCTTTAAAAGGTTTTGAAGTACAAAATATAGTAAATCAAGGAAACTTTTTGACGCTATTACAGACAGATGATGAAGTTTTAGATTATAGTGAAGCTGAAGAAAAATTATGTGACAGTGAACTAATTGTAGAAGAGGGTGGTAACCATTCTTTTGAAAATATAGAGAGCTATTTTAGAAAAATAGGAAACTTTTTAAACCTTTAGTCTTCTTTTGAATATAGATTTATTAAACTTTGATTGAATGTGCCTTTTATTAAAGTACCATTTTCTTTTGAGTTTAATTCACATATGTAGTTTTGAGTTCCATTTATTTCAAACTTATAATCACTGTTATTAGAAGCTATTTCTAGCCAAGTTTGATTAGAACTAAATACAAGTTCTTCTTTTGCCTCTACAATTACTATTTTTGCTTTGTTTGAAGTTATTGAAAACTTTTGTTTTGGTAGTTTAAAAAAACATTCTGATTGTTTTATTTTAAATGTATTTTCTATCTTTTCATTTTCACCTTGGCAACTAGCTTCCATGTCTTTTTTATTATGAAAGTAGATGATAACTTTTGATTTATCAATCTCAAAAGAGTCTATATTTTTTATTACTACCCATGGGAATTTGATTTTTTCATCAATTGTTTTTGCATTAAATTCAGTGTAATTATAATCATCATCTAAAATATTGTAAACAACATAGCTAATTACTAAAAATAAAACTAAAGAAAATATAAATATAGTAAGTAATACTTTTTTTGTATTTGAAAGAAGATTTATACCTTTTTCTTTAGTTTCCAAAATTTACCTTGATAAAGTTAAGTGTTAACTCAAAAGCAGTTTACTGCTCTTGAGGTGTATAAATTTCATCAAGTAATGAATCTACAAAGTCATCTGGACTAAATTCGATTAAGTCATCTTGTTTCTCACCAACACCTACAAAGAAAATTGGTAATTCAAGTTGATTTGAAATAGAAAATAAAGCACCACCTTTAGCAGTACCATCAAGTTTTGTAACTATTATTCCATCTACTCCAACAATTTCATTAAATGCTTTTGCTTGTGCAATTGCTGAGTTTCCTTGTGTTCCATCTAAAATCATTAGTTTTTGATGAGGAGCACCTTCGTAAGCTTTTCCACAAACTTTTACTATCTTTTTTAACTCATTATTTAAGTTTTGTTGAGTTTGTAATCTTCCTGCTGTATCAATAATTACATTATCAATATTTCTAGCAACTGCTGAAGAGATAGTATCATATGCTACTGCACTTGCATCGTGACCTTGTTTTGTTTTGATAATTGGTACATCAATTTTTTCTGCCCAAGTTGATAGTTGCTCAATTGCAGCAGCTCTAAACGTATCTCCTGCACCTAAAATAACTGACTTTCCATCTTTTTTAGACTTAGTTGCAAGTTTTGCAATAGTAGTAGTTTTTCCAGCACCGTTAACACCGATAATAAGTCTTACAAATGGTTTTGGTAAGTTTGATAAATCAACATCAGGAGCATGCTCAAAAAGCATAACAAGTCTGTGTCTTAGCTGTTTTCTTGTAATCTCTTCTGGAAGTCCATCCATTGCTTTTTCAATAATTTCATATTCCATATCTGCTTCAATTAACATCTCTTCAATATCATCAAAGGCAATTTTTTCTTTCTTTTGAGGTATTACTGCTTTTATATTTCCAAAAGTCTTTTCTAAAGCTTTAGAAAAAAAACCTTTTTTCTCTTCTTTCTTTTCTTCTATAACTTTTTCTTCAATTTCTACTGGATTAGCATAATTGTCACTACTTATAGATTGAGTCTCTAAGTTTGGTTCTTCTTTGATATCTTCTATTTCATCTGTTTTTTCAAGTGAAACTTCTTCTTTTAGTACTTCAACTTCTTCTTTTTCTTCTTCTTTCTTCTTTTTAAAGAAACTAAACATTATAGACCTTTATTTTTCTAATAATTTTTTGATATCTATTTCCATCATTTCTGATGGTACCATTCCAACATATTTTTGGAATAAGTTTGATTCTTTGTCAATTAAAAACATTGTTGGAATAGATTTAACTCCACCTAAACCTTTTGCTAACTCAAAGTTCTCTTTTGAATTAGTTACTGTATAGTTGATGTTATATTCAGTTATAAAGCTTTGAATCGCTTCATTTGTTTCATCATCTTCTAATAAGATAGAGATTACTGTGAAATCGTTTTTAAAATCATTTTGTAGTTTTATTAAGTTTGGTATTTCAGCTTTACAAGGTGGACACCAAGTTGCAAAGAAATTTAAAAGTACAATTTTGTTTTGATTGTCTTTTAGAATTATTTTATTATCATCAAGTTTAACATTAATAGTCTTATTATCAATTGTTGTTAAAGCAAAGTCAGTTCTTTTCTTTACTACTTCAACTTTTGATTCGTTTGTGTCTTCTTTATTATCTTTAGAACCACAACCTGTAATAAATAATAATGGTAAAATTGATAAAAATGCTATACTTTTAAACTGCATTTTAAGTCCTTTAGGTAAAATTATTTGTTGGGTAGGAATTTTACCCAAGTGAGGCTTAAATATGAAAA
>CAXHZO010000016.1:0-52123 GCA_964022095.1 uncultured Arcobacteraceae bacterium | reverse complement strand
TTTTCGCTTTGTCAAGGGGTTTTGGCTTAAATATAACTTAAATTGTAAAATATACTTATTCTTGCTCTTTTTACTATACTTCTCTTGGGTTTTTTCAATATTTCTCTTATTTTTAATCTTATTGGATAATTTTTATCCCTTATATTAACCTTTTGTTTACGATTTTACATTAAAATAATATATTGTAATTGGTATTCTTATATTAATTAAAGATATTATTAAGAGTAACTAATTAAAATTACGTACTTAAAAATAAAAAAGGAAATATACAATGTATAATAGAGATTATCTTTCGAATCAATCTTCTGAATATACAACACAGGAATCTTCAAAATCAGAATTGATGGCTTTTTTAAAAGCTACATATCAATTATTTGCAGGTTCATTACTAGCAGCTACTGCTGGTGCATATGTTGGATTAGGGATTGTTTCTTTATTAATGGGACCAGTAAAATGGGTTTTATTTGCAGTTGAACTAGCATTAATTTTCTTTGTTATCCCAAGAGTAAAACATACTCCGGGCGTTAACTTAGCAGTTTTATTTGCATTTACATTTATTACAGGTTTAACAATTGCTCCATTATTAGCAGCTATTTTTGCAATGCCTAGTGGAGC
This sequence comes from uncultured Arcobacteraceae bacterium, assembly GCA_964022095.1. Classification (GTDB taxonomy): domain Bacteria; phylum Campylobacterota; class Campylobacteria; order Campylobacterales; family Arcobacteraceae; genus Malaciobacter_A. The sequence goes on along the minus strand of CAXHZO010000016.1, from coordinate 51,508 downwards.
TGCAATTGTTGGTCAAGCATTTTTAATGACTTCAGTTGCATTTGGTGGTATCTCTTTATTTGCTATGACAACTAAAAGAGATTTCTCAGCTATGGGTAAATTTTTATTCATTGCTTTAATCATTATGATTGTTGCAGGTATTTCAAATATCTTTATTCAATCTTCTATGATGCAATTAATTATTGCAAGTGGTGGTGCTTTATTATTCTCTGCATTCATTTTATATGATACACAGAATATTATCAAAGGTAATTATGATTCACCAATTGAAGCTGCATTATCACTTTACTTAGACTTCTTTAATCTGTTTATATCTTTATTACAGATTTTAGGGATCATGAATAGCAATGATGACTAATATTAACTAACTCCATTTGGAGTTAGTTTTTACTACATAATATGAACTCAAATAACTTAAGACTAATTGACGCTAACTTAAACAGACTACGTGAAGGAATTCGTGTTGTTGAAGACATATTTAGATATATCTATAATGACAAAAGTACTGCACTAAAACTTAAAGAATTAAGACATAAAGCTAGAACAAAAAATTATACTGAACTTTTAGAAACAAGAGATGTAAAAAATGATGTATTAAGAAGTTCAATTAAAAGTGAACAAAATAGAGATGACTTGTACTCTATACTAATCGCTAATTTTAAAAGAGCTCAAGAGAGTTCTAGAATTCTTGAAGAGTTCACAAAGCTAACATCTATTGAAGATAGTGAAAACTTCAAATATATAAGATATGAGCTTTATATTTTAGAAACTGTTTTAACAAAAATTACTTCAAACTCTAAGTAATTTAGATTATACTCTTTATATAATTTTTTAGCATTACTAAAAGATAGTGAACTTTCACCACTAACACCTGATTTTTTAATATAATCAAATAAATCTTTTTTATTCTCAAACTCTAATTTATATGTAATTGTTTCAAACTCACAATTAAAATATTTTGAAAATGATTCTGTTATAGTATTTTCATCTAAAATAGGTGAACTTGTATTTGTAATAGTTTGGATTGTTTTAAAAGTATTTGAAGTAAATAACACTGCATTTATTTCATTAGAGATTTCTTTTAATGTCTTAAGTATTTTTGATAAGTCTTTTGACCATTGTAGGGCTGAAGAAGATAAAACAATATCAAATTTATCTTTTTTAATATCTTCTAAAAACTCTTTTGTATCAAAATCAAAACACTTTACTTCTATATTTTCACCCTTTGGATGAAGTTCACACATAGATTTTGATGCATCAATTGCTTTATAAAAGTCTATATCCCAATCAATATGATTAAATACTTGACCAGATCCGCAACCTAATTCTAGTATCTTTTTTGGATGCGATTTTAATTCTCTTATTAATGATTTTGCTACTATTTGTTGAATGATATTATGAGAGCTATACTCTTTTGCGTATTTAGAAAATTGATTTTTTTTTGACATAAATTATATTTTAACTTTTTCTTAATAAGTTTTAGATAAAATAGCCACCATTTTTAAAAAAGGAAATAGATTATGACATCTACACTTTTAATTGTTCAGTTTGTTTTAGCAATTCTTATAACAATTATAATCCTGCTACAAAAAAGTTCAAGTATTGGACTTGGTGCATACAGCGGAAGTAACGACTCTGTATTTGGTGCTAAGGGACCTGCTAACTTTTTGACTAGAGCCACTATGGTATTAGGATTAGTTTTTGTAATTAACACAGTAACATTAGGATATTTATATAATCAAGAAAGAAATGAAAGTGCTATTGACTCAGTAAAAACTGAGACATTAATTCCTTCAACTCCAATTGAAAAACAAACTACAGCACCAGCAGCACCTGCGGTTCCTTCTACAAATACAGAAGTTCCAGCAGTACCAACAGTACCTGAAGCTAAATAACACAAAGAGAAAAAAGATATGAAGTATTTTTTACTTCTTTGTGTATCTTATCTTTATATACTAGCTGATGCACATATCTTTGTGTATCATAGATTTGGTGATGCAAATCACCAAAGTACTAACACAACTTTAAAAGAGTTAGAAAAAGAGTTTGAATACTTCAAAGATAATAACTATGAAGTAGTTAAAACATCTCAAATAATTCAAAGACTTCAAGACAATAAAGAAATACCTGATAATTGGGTAGCATTTCATATTGATGATTCATATAAAAGTTTTTATAAAAATGGTTTAAATCTATTTAAAAAATATAATTATCCTTTCACTTTATTTGTTTATGTTGAAGCTACAGAAAAAAAATATAATGACTTTATGACGTGGGAAGAGATAAAAGAGACTTCAAAATATGGAGAAATAGCTTTACATTCATATTCACATGCGCATTTAACTCATCTAAGTGATAAAGAGATTTATAATGATACGAAAAAATCATACGCTATTTTCAAAGAAAAACTAGGATTTGAACCCAAAGGATATGTTTATCCATATGGAGAATATAATCAAAGAGTTAAAAATATAATTAGTAAATTTGATTTCGATTATATTGGAAATCAGAATAATGGATCTGTAAATATAAATAGTGATAAATACGATTTAAATAGAGTTGCATTAGTAGGAAAAGTTAATTTAAAACAAAAACTTAAATATAAAACTTTAGAAGCTACTTGGATTGAGCCAAAAGATTATCCTAAAGATGGAATAGTAAAAAAAGTTAAAGTTAAAGTAAATCCATCAATAAAAAACGCAAAACTTTATATTTCAACTTACGGTTGGCAGGATATAAAAGTTAAAAATGGTATAATCGATCTCAAAATTAACAAAAAGTTAAAACTAAATAGAAGTAGAATTGCAATAAGCACTGATTACTATACTATTTCAAATAAACTATTAATTAAATAAAGGAGAATGAATGTTAGAAGAAGTTTATGCATATACAACTGAGCATATGGAAAAATCAATTGAAGCACTTAAAAAAGATTACAAATCTTTAAGAACTGGTAAGGTTAATACAAATATCTTAGAAGGTATTAGAATTGATTATTATGGAACACCAACTGATCTTAATCAAGTAGGTTCTGTATTAGCACCAGATGCAACTACAATTGTAATTAACCCTTGGGAGAAAAACCTTTTAGGTGATATTGAACAAGCAATTAATGCAGCAAATGTTGGAGTTAACCCAAATAATGATGGTGAAGTAATTAAATTATTTTTCCCTCCAATGACAGTTGATCAAAGAAAAGAGACTGCAAAACAAGCAAAAACTATGACTGACAATGCTAAAGTTGCTATCAGAAATGTAAGAAAACATGCAAATGATAAAGCAAAAACTTTACACAAAGATAAAGAAATTACTGATGATGAGCACAAAAAAGCTCAAGATGAGATCCAAAAAATTACTGATTCTTATGTTACTAGAGCAGATGAAACTCTAAAAGCAAAAGAACAAGAAATCTTAACGGTATAATCATGAACGTAGAACAAATATATAAAGATGCAAATGCATTATTAGAAGGCCATTTTAAATTAAGTAGTGGTAACTACTCTAAATTTTATTTACAATCTGCAAAGGTTTTAGAAGACCCTAAAACAGCAAAGTTATTAGCAGAAGAGCTAGCTAAACAAATCAAAGAATCTGGAATAAAGGTTGATGCTGTTTGTTCACCCGCACTTGGTGGATTAATTGCTGGATTTGCATTAGCTACTGCACTTGATGTAAGATTTATTTTTGCTGAAAGAGTAGATGGGGAAATGACTATCAGAAGAGGCTTTGAAGTACAAGAAAATGAAAACTATATTATTTGTGAAGATATTATCACAACGGGTGGAAGTGCACTAGAAGCTGCAAAACAAGTTGAAAAAGCGGGTGGAAAAATCACTGCTTATGCAGCACTTGCTAATAGAGGTTTTTGTTCAAGAGAGGGAAGTGATATTCAAAGAGAAAAAAATTGTAAACTTCCTTTAGACAAGCCCCTTTTTGCATTAGATGACTTTACTTTTAAAATGTACACTCCAGAAGAATGTGATTTTAAAGATATTGCTTATAAACCAGGATCAAGAGGAAACTAATGGCTAAATGGAGGGATGTAAAACAAAAAAGAGCAAAAGAATCTATAAATAATTCTTCAAAAATTATTGAAGAAAATATTATTGAATCTGCATCTATCCCTTCAAGGTTAAAAGCCTTTCTAACAGATACATTCTTAATCACAACTCCCATATTTTATATTGTTATATATTTAATTATGGGAAGTGGTGAAGAGTTTGCTCAAGATAGAACTCTTGGTTGGAGTCTTATTTTGGGAGCACACTTTCTTATCATTGCAATTTTTTGGCTTAAAAATGGTCAAACTCCAGGGCTAAAAGCCTATGAAGGCAAATTAGTTGATAATAAAACAAAGCAAAGAGTATCTGTAATTCAAGTAATCATTAGATATTTAGTTACTACATTTTCTGTGATTTCAATATTTTTAATGTTCCTTCCTTTTTTTAGAAAAGATAAAAAAACAATCCAAGACATCTTTTCAAACACAATAATAATCCCCTGTAAAAACTAATGTTTTTTAACCTCTCAGCTTTTTATTTTTTTTATTTTGCTGCTGTTGGTGTGTATGTAATATTTTTACCAAAGGTACTTCATGATATTGGATACAGTGCTTTTGATATAGGTATTGTTTTAGCAATAGCACCACTTATGAGGTTTGCTACTCCATTTTTATTTTTAAAACATATTAAACTTGACCAAAAGATGTTTAAAAGTGCCTTGTACTTTTCAATAATTGGTACATCATTTTTTTATCTTACAATTGAAAACTTTTTTGCTTTTATGATAAATAATGCACTTTTAGCAGCATGTTTATCTTTAATTCTTCCCTATCTAGAAGTAACTGCAATTAAAAACTTGGGAAAAGAGAAATATGGAAAATCAAGACTATATGGTTCAATTGGATTTACAGTAATTGCTCTTCTTTTAGGAAGGTTTTTAACTGAACCATTTATAGCAATCCATTACTATTTAGTAGTGAATATTTTAACTGTAGTATTTGCTTTACTTTTATTAAAATATGATGTTGAACACAATGAAGAAGAATCACCAGATGAAGAGTTTTCATTCTTTAAATATTGGCCATTTTGGTTAAGTCTTTTTGCTATGCAATTAAGCTTTGGTGGCTTTTATAACTTCTTCACTATTTATGAAACAGAACATGGCATAAGTTTAGAGATGACATCATATCTTTGGTCATTTGGGGTTATATGCGAAATTGTTATGCTTTATTTTCAAGGACCTATTTTAAAAAACAATTTGCTTGCAGTAATAAAGTTTTGTGTAGGAATAACTATCTTTAGATGGGTACTTTTATATTTATACCCTGATTCGCTATCAATTACTTTCTTCTCACAAAGTATTCATGCCTTTTCATTTGGACTATATCATAGTGCTGTGATAATTTATCTATATACTTTATACTCAAATAAAAAACTTGCTCAACAGTTCATGTATGGAGTTGCTTATGGCCTTGGAGGATTCTTTGGGGCATATATCTCTGGAGTAGTTTATGGAGAGTATTTATTCTTATATAGTGCCCTATTCTCATCAATTGCACTTATCTCTTTATATTTTGTAAAAAAAGATTCTAAAACTGTAGTATAATCTCGATTGTATATTATTCATACATGATATACCCGACTTTTTGAGTTGTTTCGTATATAAAATATAGTATCATTCCGCAAGAAAGGATAAGCAATGAAATTTTTATTAATATTAATTATATCTATTAACACACTTTTTGCCATAAGTATTGATAAAACTTGGTTTGATAATACAAATGAAGAGTTACAAAAAATCTATACTGAACAAGTAAATAAAATATCTACAAATGAAGTAGGTGAACAAAAAGAGCAAATAGATTACCAGAAATTGTTGTTGAAAAGATTAAGTGACGAGTTAAACTTTGATTCTAAATTAAAATTTGAAAAACCAGTAGAAATAAAAGATACTAATAGTTTTATAAAGAGTGTAAAAACTTATTTACAAATTAATTCATCTTTTAATGTTACAAAGCAAAATATAGAAGAGAAATCAAATAAGTTAAAAACTTTAGAAAATCAAATCAATAAAATAAATGATAAAGAGCTTATAAGTACTACTAACTCTCAACTTTTATATGCTTTATATATTTTAGAAAATAAAAATGATAAAAATCAGCTAAAAACACTTGAAGTATTGTTAAATCAATATAAAGAATCATTAGTTAAGTCACTTGAAACTACTACATTTACTTTAGATGGAAAACTAAATGAAAATATCACTAAATCTGTAGAAGAACTAGATTCTATATCTAAAGATCAAAATAGATTATCTTTGCTTTTAGATAAAGCTGTAATTTCTGAAAATGAAAAACAAATAGAAAATACAAAAAAAGAACTAGAAAAGATTGAAAATAAGAAAATCAAACTAATTGATACTATTATTTTTTACAAAGTTGAAGAATTATTAAAACCATTAAAAGAAAAAGATTCTATTTATTTTGATTTAAATAATGATTTAATCTCATTTTTAAAAACAAATAATGTAAATTATGATTCATTAACTGAATTATTGAAGTATTTATCAAGAGTTCATATTGGAATAACAAAATCAACTTTTGCCGATACAAAAGAGAGCTTCACTGATATAATAAAATTTGGTTGGAATGAAGTAAATAAGCCTTATATTCCTTTAGGAGAAGGAGTTTCAATACTTGATATTTCTAAATTCTTATTTATTTTTATTATTGGATTTTCATTAGCAAGTTTTTATAAAAGAAAAATTGGAAAAGCAAACTTAAAAAATAGTTCTCAAGCAACTAAAACATTACTTGCTAACTTAGGGTTTTATTTCTTAGTATTTTTAACATTTATATTTGCATTAAATTCTGTTGGTATTGATTTATCATCACTTACAATCTTAGTTGGTGCTCTTTCAGTTGGTATTGGTTTTGGTTTACAAAATATTGTTTCTAACTTTATTTCTGGAATTATTCTAATCTTTGAAAAGTCTATTCAAGTTGGGAATATTATTGATATTGACGGAGAAACAAAAGGTAGAGTAACTCAAATCAATATGAGAAGTAGTGTTATTACAACATTTGATAATATTGATGTAATTATTCCAAACTCAACTTTAATGCAGAACAATGTTACAAACTGGACATTTGGCGATGATATTAGAAGATTAAATATTCCATTTGGAGTTGCCTATGGAACTGATGCAAAATATGTGATTAATCTAATCAAAGAAGAACTTGATAAAAGTAATCTAGTTTATATAAAAGATGATATGACACGATTACCAAATGTTTGGATGACAGGTATGGGTGCTAGTAGTGTTGATTTTAAACTAATGGTTTGGATTCATACAAATACAAATAGAGCTGGACTTGATTCATCTAATATTTCTGACTTTTTAGTATTTATATATGAAACATTAAATAAATATGAAATTGAGATTCCATTCCCTCAAATGGATGTTCACTTAAAAAAAGAGCTTGAAGAAATAAAAGAGTCTTAAATAGACTCTTTTATAATAAAATTAAAGTTGCAAGTCCCAGAAAACTAAAGAATCCTACTACATCAGTAACTGTTGTTAAAATCACAGTAGAACCAATTGCTGGGTCAATTCCTCTTTTTTGTAAAAATATTGGAATTACGGCTCCAAAGAAACCTGCACTAAATAAATTAATTACCATTGATATAGCAATTACAAGCCCTAAAAGAGCAATATCAAACCAAAGATATGCAATAAAACCTATTACAAAAGCAAATATAAATCCATTTACTAAAGATATAACTACCTCTTTATATATAATCTTTTTTGCATCCTCATATGAAATTTCTCCCAATGCCATTTGCCTAACTGTTACTGTTAAAGTTTGAGTTCCAGCATTTCCTCCCATTGATGCAACAATAGGCATAAGTACAGCAAGGGCAACTAAAGATTGAATTGTCGCATCAAACAAACCAATAACAACTGAAGCTAAAATTGCTGTAATTAGATTTACTCCTAGCCATAAAGCTCTGTTTTTACCAATTAAGTACATGCTCTCTTCTTGCTCTGACTCATCATTTGTTCCTGCAAGTGAGTAAAGTTGTTTTGTATCTAGTTGTTGAATAACATCATGAATATCATCATGTGTAATTCTACCGATAAGTTTATTCTCATCATCAACAATTGCTAAAGCACTTAAATTGTAGTGAGTAACCATTTCAACAACATCTTTTATATCAGCTTTATGATTGATACTATAATTTGTGAACTTATCCTCAGGAATATCTTTATATTTTAAACTACTATCAAATAAAATTAATTCTTCAAGTCCAATAGAACCTATAAAAACTCCATTGTCATCAATAACATGTGCATGGAAGATATTGTCTAATTCATCATTTTCTTTTTGCTTTTTCAATCTTAGTAGTGTTGCTTTAATATTTTCATTTAATTTAACACTAAATATTTCACTTTGCATATAAGCACCAGCAACATCATCATCAAATGAGTTAAGATGCTCAATAATTTGCTTTTCTTCATCATCAAGTTTTGATAAAATCGTTTGTGCTGCTTCTTCATCATTTTGTGAAATATTGTGAATAAGCATACTTGCATCATCACTATCCATAATTGAAGTAATATTTGCAATTTTTCTTTTACTTAATACCTCACTAATTTCTTCTTGGACGTAATTAGGCATCTCACAAAGAATCTCTGCAAAAAGTTCACTTGGAATTTTTTTACAAACAAACTCATAATCTTCATCACTTAAATCTCTTAATTTTTGTAAATCTTGAGCTAAATCATAAGGATGCACTTCACACTTATCACTTTTGAACTCTTCTATTACATTTAAAAAGTAATTTTTTATCTCTTCTTGTGTTCTTAACTCTTCCATATTAGATCCATTTTTTCTTTCTAAAGTATATAAACTGTAGTATTACAACAACAACTAAAAAACCGCTAAATATATAAAAAGCATTTGGATTTTCAGTTCCTGGTATTCCACCTACATTTATGCCAAGTAATCCTGTAAAAAAACCAAGTGGCAAAAATATTGCTGAAACTATTGATAGTACATACATCTTATTATTCATCTGTTCACTAATTTTATTTGTTAGTTCTTCTTGAATTAATGCAACTTTATCTTTTATAGTATCAAGCTCTTCAATATATCTTATTAACTGATCATTAATCTCTCTTAATTGTATTCTTTCATACTCATTTATCCAGGTAATTCTTTCATGTAAAAGTTTATACATAGCCTCTTTTTGTGGAGATAGATATCTTCTTAAAGATAAAGACTCCCTTCTAATACTTGATATTTCACTTTTAAGTTCACTATTACTTGAATCCATAACAATCTGCTCAAGTTCACTAGATCTATCATCTAGTTCATCTATTGTACCTTGCATTCTTGTTGTTAATCTATCAGTTAACTTTACTAAAAACTCTGAAGAGCTTTTTGGACCATTCTTTTGTTTGAATAAATCAAAAATATCACTCACAGAGAGTAAATCTCTTCTTTTTGTAGTGATTATTAGATTTTCATTTATAAAAATTCTAATAGATATCATATCTTCTGGATTTGAATTTGCATTTAAATTAACGCCCCTTAAAGCCAAAAGTAAAGAGTCATTTAAAATGATTGTTCTAGGTCTAGTCTCTGCTGTTAATAGTGACTCAATTGCAATTGGATCAATACTACTTTTATTTGTAATCCAATTAATAGCTTCTACACTTTGGAAGTCAAAATGAAGCCATACTAAATTATTTTGAAAGTCAACTTTTTCTAGCTCATCATAAGATATTTGTTTTGCACTACCTTTTTTATCTAAAATCAATGCATGCTCTAAACCATTTTTCATTTTAGTCCTTAACTTTGAATACTATAAATAATCTCTTTTTTTAGTTTTGTCTCTTTTATCTCTTCTACTTTTAAACTTTCTATTTCTAAATTCATAAGTTCATCAATAGTTTTAATACTATTTTTAGCAAGTTGATTTAGAATAATTCCTCTGTAAGCCTTTGCCCAATGACTAACTACTTTCCCCTCTTTTATAAACTTCATAGTGATATATGGCTGTTTTAATTTATAAAACTTCTCATAAAATCCTGCTCTTAAATCAATAATATCTTCATCTTTAAAATATTCATCAAGCGCATCAGTGAAATTTTCATTATAAAACTTCTCTATTTTTAAACCTTCAAAGCTCTCACCTTGTTTTAGTTTATAATCAGGAAGACCTACATCTCCAGCACTAATTGGTCCAAATAAATTTGAAAATATAATTACGTTTTCATCAATATAGTTTTGTTCATCGCTATTTAACTCATCATATTTAACATAATCAAAAGCTACTCCATCATATCTTTTGATAACTTTCATAGTTTCGCTTTTGAAAATGTCTTTTTTATAATGATTTAAAACATCCTCTTTCTTTGTACCAAATAACTTCATTAGTTTATCATTAGGTGAGTTTAAAATATACTCATTGTATGAATTTATAATCTCTAATCTTTTATCAAAAAGCTCTGGAAATAAAAAAGAGTCCTTATCAAAACTTTTTGATTCTCCTCCACTATACTTTGCTTCACTTGGTGAAAATAACACTTTCATATCTATCCTTTAATTAATAAATTCCCCATCAACATATAACCACTTTTTATTTTCTTTTAAAAATCTACTTTTCTCAATAAATGAAACATCTTGATTTGATTGGAAAAGTGTTGCTTTAAAAGTTACAAAACTTTCAGTATCACCATCTTGAAAATCCACTATTTCTAGCTTTTCAAAATGTGTGTTTTCACAAAATTGATTAATACTACTAATCCAAGAGTTTATGTCGCTTGTAAAATCTTGATTGTCACTATGAGTTGTTGATATTATGTATTGAGATTTATGAGTTGCGAATGCACTAAATCTTGATTTCATAAGCTCTAATGCGCTAACAGGAAGTGTACCATCATGAAATACTTTACAACATTTTTTGTATTTTTTTAAAGAGCCACAAGGGCAAGGATTATTTGGTGGAAATTTCAAAATAAAACCTCATAATTTTTTTTGAGATTTTACCATAATTAAGTAAAAAGCAAAGTAGGTAAATGCCTACATAATGCTTATTTATTCTTTTTTACTTCTTTTTTTATTTTTTTAGAAGTAGATTTTTTTTCTTTTACTATTTTAGCAGACTTTTCTTTAGTTTTTTTAACTGAAGATTTTTTCTCTTTTGTTTTTTTAGAAACCTTGTCCTTCATTTTTGAAGACTTTTCTTTTGTTTTAGAAGTATTCTTTTTTGTTTTAGAAGTTTTTTCTTTAGCTTTAGAAACAGTTTTGTTCCCTTTTACGTTTTTAATAATACCTTCTCCAAAACCTTTGATATTAATAAGATCATCAGCACTTTTGATTTTATTTGATTTTCTATATTTAATTATAGATTCAGCTTTTTTCTCACCAATTCCTTTAATAGTCATTAACTCCTGCTTAGAAGCTGTTTGTAAGTTAATTGCTGCAAAAACAAATGATGCAGTTAACATTAACATCGCAATGATTTTTTTCATTATGTCCCCTTTTAAATAATTTAATTTATTATATCTAAGTAAAATAAGATATTATTTATACTAAGTAATATTTATGTATTAATTGTGAAAAAGTTCTATTATGAAACTTTTTTATACAAATTAGGGAAAGCTTTCCTTCTTATTTCTCTTTTTATAATTGATTGAGAGTGTTTATAATTGCCACCATTTATATTAATTGGTGACTTATTACAGCAAGGGCAATAATAGTAAACTTTATCATTATATTTGTTTTCATCGTATAATAAACCTGTTTTACATGTTGAGCATACAGATGTTAGTGACACTATTTCATTTTTATGCCATTCCCATTTCCATGAGTCTTTTGAATTAAAAAAAGTATCATTCACATAATTTTCATAATCTTTTTTATCAAATATAAATCTCATGCTATAATATGTTATTGGAATAAATGATAATGAAATAAATAAAATTTCGATGTAGTTTATAATATCGTCCTATAAGTTTTTTCGTTATTATATATTAATTTATGTTAAAAGAGGTAAATAATGCAATCAGATATTTCTTTACAGATATTATCAAATGCTATTTCTATACTGATATGTATAGGTATTGTAATCAAATATTTAAGATATAAAAAAAGACTTGATGTTCTTCAAGGACTTGAAGATTTAAAAATAAAAGGTGAGTTAACACTTGATGACAAAAACTATTTAAAAGCAAACCTAAGTGAGTATAATGAAAAAGCATTTAAAGCAGAAGGTTTAATTAAAGTTTTAAATCCTGTATTTATACTTATTACAGGGGTAATTTTTGCTTTTACACCTTTTTCAGAAGCAATTATATATATGAATGTAGTTGTAGTTTCATATTTATTTATAATATTAGATAAAAATCATAAAAAAACTACTTATGAGTTATTAAATGAATTAAATAAGGATTTAGATGGATAATTATAAAAAAGCATACATTGCTGGTGGCTGCTTTTGGGGAATGGAAGACCTTATAAGAAAAAGAGCAGGTATTGTGGATACTCATGTTGGGTATCAAGGTGGAGAAAATAGTAATCCTACGTATCAAAATCATCCTGGGCATGCAGAAAGTGTTGAAATAACTTATGACCCAGAAATTACGTCTTTTAAAGAAATTTTAGACTATTTTTTTAGAATACACAACCCAACAACTGTTGATAGACAAGGTAATGACAAGGGTTCAAGTTATAGATCTACAATTTTTATTCAAAATGAAGAAGAAGAAAAAATAGCCAAAGAGGTAATTGATTTAGTAAATAAATCTGGAAAATGGGAAGATACAGTTGTAACTACGCTAGAACCATTTTCAACTTTTTGGCCAGCTGAAGATTATCATCAAGACTATCTAGTAAAAAACCCTAATGGATACACTTGTCATTTTGAAAGATTTGATTCATTTATATAAAAAGGAAAATTATGGCATTTAATGAACTAAATGAAGAAGAAAAAAGAGTAATTATAAATAAAGGCACAGAAAGAGCCTTTACAGGTAAGTTTTGGGATCACCATGAAAGTGGCATATATACTTGTCGTCAATGTAATGCGGAGCTATTCCCATCAGATACAAAGTTTGATTCAGGAACAGGTTGGCCAAGCTTTGATGATACAGTATCAAATGCAGTAAAAGAGCTTCCTGATGCAGACGGAAGAAGAGTTGAAATAGTTTGTGCAAATTGTGGAGGCCACTTAGGCCATGTATTTAAAGGTGAGGGAATGACTTCTAAAAGTACAAGACATTGTGTAAATTCAATCTCACTAGATTTTAAAGCAAAATAATTATATGTACTCTAAATAAAAGATTAATTGACAATATAGTCTTTTAATCTTTTGTAATCTAATATTGAAATTTTTCCCTTCTCATTTTTTATGATTCCTTCTTGTTTTAATTTAGCAACTTTTCTTGAAAAAGTTTCTGGAGTAATATTTAAAATTTGAGCTATTTTAACTTGTTTTAATGTGCTTAAATTTGATTCATTCTCATATAAGAATTTTGCTATTTTTTCAATACTACTTGAACTAATATTATAATTAATAAAGCCTTCTAATGCTTTGATTTTTTTTGTTAGAGATTTAATAAAGAACATTGAGATTTCAGGTTTTGATAAAAACTCTTCTTTAAACTGTTTGTAGTTAATTAAAATAACTTCAGAAGGAACTTCAAATGAGCAATTTGCAGGGAATTTTGTATCTTCATAATTTACTATTTCAGCAATTAAAGATGGTGCAATTAAATTATGAATTATAACTTCATTTTCTTTATGGTCATGAACATAAAGTTTTGCAATACCTTTTACTAATAAATGTAAATATACAGGTTCATCTCCTTTATAAAAAAGAATTGAATCTTTTTCAAACTTCTTTTTAACACTTATTTGTTTTAATCTATCCAAATCTTCATCATTTAAAAAACTAAATAAATAAAAATCATCAAACTGTATTTTACTCATGTTCTCTCTTTTCTTGATTATTGTCAATACATATTATGTTATTTTATGTAAAAATATTAAAAGTACGATTAAAACAAGATAAAAATTATCTTATTTTTCAAAAAAGGAACTTTGTTATGACAAAACTCAAATTTGAAACAGAAGTAGCAACCCTTAAAAAGTTTTTTGAAACATACTGTTTAGATAAACATACAGACCTTCATTACAAAAAAATATCAGTTATTTATCAAGATACAGAGTTTGATATCTCATTAACTTTATGTAATGAATGTAAGAAAAACATTGACTACTCTTTTGAAAAATTACAAAACTGTCCCCATGAAATAAAACCAAGATGTAGAAAATGTCCTAACCCTTGTTATGAAAAATATGAGTGGAAACAAGTTGCAAAAGTAATGAAATACTCTGCAATAAAATTATCATTAAGTACTATAAAATCAAAAGTATTTAAAATCTTTAATTAAATTACCAACGTATAGGTTCTTTTCTCAGTTTTTTTAATATTTCGTTTGTTTTTGAAAAGTGTTTACATCCAAAAAAACCTCTATAAGAAGATAATGGACTTGGATGAGGAGACGTTAAAATATGATGCTTTGATTCATCAATTAATTTAGTTTTTTTTATAGCTGGTGCACCCCAAAGTATAAATACAATACCTTCACAATTTTCACTAATATACTTAATAATATTATCTGTAAAAACTTCCCAACCTAATTTATGATGAGATTTTGGTTTTGATTCTTCTACTGTTAAAATAGTATTTAAAAGTAAAACACCCTGCTTAGCCCAAGGTGTTAAATCACCATCTTCACAAGTTGATTTTCCTATATCATCATTTATCTCTTTTAATATATTTACCATTGATGGAGGATTTTTAATTTCGCTTGGTGTAGAAAAAGCTAAACCTTGAGCTTGTCCCGTTCCATGATAAGGATCTTGCCCAAATATTACTACTTTTAGGTTCTCTAACTTTGTAAGGGAAAAAGCTTTAAAAATATTTTTTTTTTCAGGGAAAACTGTAGTTGATTGATATCGTTTTTCTATTTCTTCATGTAATTTTTTGTAATAATCTTTTTGTTGCTCTATTTGTATTACTTCATCCCAGTTCATATTTGTATCCCTAAATTTTGATATAAAAAAAGCTAAGATGAAAACTCATCTTAGCTTTTAATTATACTATTTTTTATTTTATAAAGAAGGAGATTTAATAACCATCATCTTTTGGTTTTGCATTTCATTCATTGAATCTGGTATTCCACCTAATCCTAATCCTGATGTCTTAGCTCCTCCAAATGGCATCCAATCTACTCTAAATGCTGTATGATCATTTACCATTACTGCTGTTGCATTTAGTCTTTTTACTGATTTTAATGCTACATCAATATTTTTTGTAAATACTGCTGCTTGGAACGATACATCTAATTGATTCGCTCTTGTTATTGCTTCATCTAATGTTTTATATGAGTAAACAACTACTACTGGCCCAAATATCTCTTTTTGAGAAATAATTGCATCATCAGAAGGATTAACAATTACTGTTGGTTCATATAATGAATCTGAAATTCTTTTACCACCAGTTAGTATTTTTCCACCTTTTTGTACTGCTTCATTTACCCATTCTTCTACTCTATTTACTTCATCATGATTAATTAGTGGTCCTACTTCTGTTTTAGGATCTAATTGATCACCTACTACAAGGTTTTTAGCGTAAGTTGTTAATTCATCTGCTAATTTATCAGCGATTGATTCATGAGCAAAAATTCTTTGAACAGAAACACAAACTTGACCTGCATGGTAGAATCCACCTTTACCTAAATCTGGAACCATTGAAGCAAAGTCCGCATCTGGTTCTACAATTACTGGTGCTACTCCACCATGTTCTAGGGCACTTCTTGTTCCAGGTGAGCTTTTAGAATTTAAGTACCAACCAACTGGTCCTGAACCAATAAAAGTAAAGAATGCTGTTTTAGGGCTTGTTACTAATAATTCACCTGCTGTTCTATCACAAACTACTGCTTGTGCCCAACCATTTGGAAGTCCTGCTTCTTCTAAAAGTTCTATTAATTTTACTGCACTCATTGGAGTTTGAGTTGCTGGTCTTATAATTACTGGACATCCTACTGCGATTGCTGGAATTACTTGATGAACTGCAAGGTTGAAGGGGTGATTAAATGCGCTAATTGCTGCTACTACACCGATTGGTTCTTTCATTGTATAAGCCATTCTATTTGCACTACTTGCTGTATGACCCATTGCTATTTCTTGACCTTCAATAGCTCCTATTTGTTCAATTGCTATTTTAATACCATTTATTGCTCTTTGTATTTCTACTTTTGAGTCCATATATGGTTTTCCACCTTCACTTGCACAAAGAATTGTTAATTCTTCTACTTGAGAACTCATGATTTCCATAAGTTTCTCTAGTATTTCTATTCTTTTATATTTTGGAATCCAGTTGTCTTTATCTTCAAACTTTTCATATGCTGTATCTATCGCAGCTTGCACTTCTTCATATGTACTAAATGGCACTTCACCTACTACACTTCCATCATATGGTGATGTTACTTCTATTTTACTCATCTCTTCTCCTATTTTTAATTAATAACCAGTAAGTCTAATAACAAATACAGAACAATTAGCATGTCTAATTACACGCTCTGCTGTACTACTAATAAAATAGTTTCCTACTCCTGGCTTTGTTGCCATCATTACAATTGCATCTGCACCAATTCTTCTTGCTTCTTCTAATATTTCTCTATGAACTGAGCCATTTCTAATATTCATTGATAATTTATCTTTTGGTAAATCATGTGAATCTATAATCTGTTTTAACTCTTCGTAAGCAGAATGATTAAAATTTTCTTCACTATTATCATCAAGTATAGGATAAACCGAACCATGATTTCTATTTGTGTTTACATAAAGTAATGAAAATTCTCCATCATCATCAAGTACATTTAATGCACCTGCAAATAATTTTTTATGATTCTTTTTATACGCTAAATGAATAGGTACTAATATTTTTTTAAACATTTTAAAACCTTTATCCCATGACTTTATTTGGTAGCCAAAGTACTATCTCTGGAAAAACCATACAAATTATAAGTACTGTTAAATTAATTAAAATAAATGGAGTTACAGACTTATAAATTTCACCCATACCAACACCAGCAGGAGCAATCCCTTTTAAATAAAATAGTGCAAATCCATAAGGTGGAGTTTGTACTGCAATTAAAATATTAATAATCATTAAAACACCAAACCAAATTGGGTCATATCCTAATGAAACTGCAATTGGTGTAAATAATGGCGCACACATTAATACAATAATAAACTCATCAATAATAAATCCAAGTAATAACATAATTAATTGGAACATAATAATAATTGCAATTGGAGGTAAATCTAATCCATTTGTAAAATCTGCAATCATTCCTTGAATTCCCATAAGTAAATGGAAATTACTAAACACTGATGCTCCAAGAATAATCCACATAGCAACACTTACTAAAATTGTAGTTTGCATTCCTACTGTTCTGAACATTTCAACTTTAAACTTCTTAAAGAAAAATGCAAGAATAATAGCACCTGCTACTCCTAATGCACCTGATTCAGTTGGTGTTGCAATACCTGAAATAATACTTCCTAAAACAACAAAAATTAAACCAATAGAGAAAAAACCATTTCTAAATACTTTGAATTTTTCTTTTCCAGTAAGTTCTGGTAAACCTTGTGTTGTTTCACTTAAAAGTGGGGCATTTTCAGGTTTTAACTTAGAACTAATTACAATATATAAAATCAAAAAGAATATAGTAACTAATGCAGGAACCATCGCACCTAAGAACATCCTACCAACAGAGTTTTGAGTAGAAGCTGCAAACATAATCATTGGAATACTAGGTGGAATTAAGATACCTAAAGCACCTCCTGCCATAATAGTTCCTAAAGCTAGTCTTCTATTATAACCTGCATCAAGCATTGGCTTTAAAGCAATACTCCCTGAACTCATAATTCCAGCACCAATAATACCAACCATTGCACCAATCATAGAACAGATAAATACAACACTAATAGCAAGTGAACCTCTAATTTTACCGATCATCATTTGACTAGCAGCGAACATAGAATCACCAATACCTGAGTGGGTTAAGAGTTGTCCCATATAAATATATAAAGGAATAGCTAATAAAATAAAACTAAAAAAAGTCGCTTCTACTGTTGTAGGAATTACATTAAAAATTCCATCTCCCCAAGTAAAATATCCTATTAACATAGCGATTCCACCAAGAGCTAAACCTACTGGTGCACCAAGTGCAAAGAATAATAAAATACAAAGTAATAAAATACCTGTCAATAGTTCTACACCAATCATTTTTTATTCTCCTTTTCTATTAATTCTGTTCCAGTAAATAAATGATATGCTTCTCCTATCATGTCTCTAAATAATTGCATGATAAATAAAACACTTGCAATTCCTAACATAACCCAAAAATGCCACATAGCTGGAGCCCATTCACTTTGTCTTCTATAATCAAACTCTATTGCTTCATTAAATTTTGTAATACTCATATAAAGAATAATGATAAGAAAGAAGATACCAAGAGAATAAGAAATTAGATTAAAAATATTTTTAACTTTAGGAGAAACTGATAAATAAAGTATATCCACGTTTATGTGGGCTCTTTTTTGTTGAGCATAAGCTCCTCCTAAAGCTGCTATATAACCAAATAGAAATAGTGATAAATCATATGCCCAAATTGTTGGGGCATCAAATAGATATCTTGCAACTACTTCATAAACAACGATGAAGGCAAGGATGGGCATCATAAATGATGCCCCTTTACCTAACAACATAATAATCTTATCAATAACTGAACATATAAGTTGTAGGATTTTTTTCATGATATATCCGATTATTTAGCTTGATTTCTTAATACATCAATTAATTGTTTGCTGTATTTGTCTTTTGATGAATACTCATCCCATAATCCAGCACCTGCTTCTTTCCATGCAGCTTTATCCGCTTCACTTGGAGCTGGTGACCACTTTAAGCCTTTAGCTTCCATTTGAGTTACTGCTTCTTTTTCCCATTTCTTTGACATCTCTAATTGTGATTTTGCATGTGCTACTGTTGCAGCTCTTACTCCAGCTTTCGCTTCATCACTTAATTTATTCCATGCATTTCTATTTACTACGATTGGTAATACTTGTGCTCCTGCTAATGGAAGTTTATACATATACTTTGCAACTTCTACATGGTTACCATCTCTATGGTCAATCATATTTGATCCAATTGATCCATCAATTACACCTGTTGCTAAACTTGTATAAATCTCACTCCACGCTAAAGATACTGGCGATGCTCCTAAGTTTCTTAAGAATTTACCATATGCTCCTGGAGCTCTAATTTTTAATCCTTGAAAGTCTTCTATTTTTTCAATTGGTTTTTTAGTGATTATATATACTGGTGGTTGGATATATGGCGCTAACCATACTAATCCTTGAGATCCATATGCTTTTTCTAATATTTTATCCCATCCATCTTCATGGAATAATTTATTTAATTTATCTGTATCTGCTGTTCCACCTGGAAGTCCAATTTCTACTACACCTGCTGGTAATTCTCCTGCGTGCATTGATTGAAATGGTGCTGCCATTGTAATTAGACCTGATTTTGTTGCACCTAATAATCCTGATGTTCCTACACCTTCACCTGAGAATAAAACTTGTACTTTTACTTCACCATTTGTGTTTTTCTCTATATCTTTTGCTAATTGTTGATATAAATCACCAAATGCTGTCCCTCTTCCGTATAGGTTTGAAAACCTCCAGTTTTGTGCTGCTGATGCAGTATCTACAATAGCCATTACACTTAACAATGCTATTATTGATGTTGCCATCATACTTCTTTTCATATTACTAATTAGTTTTAGCATCTATCTTTCCTTTTTGTTTTATTTTTTGACCTTCTACTAGTTTTACAAGAGTTTTTATAGTTATATAGAAATACACCTCCTCCTATTAAGTTAAATTACTTTGCTACTAAACTTTCAAATAATTCAGTAAACTTATCTAGTCCTTCATTTACTATTTCATCACTAGTAGTTAAAGCTGGTAAGAATCTAATTACGTTTGCATTAAATCCACAAGATAAAAGTACTAATCCATATTTTGCTGCATTTGCAGTAATTTCTTTTGTTAATTCAACATTTGCATTTTCTGGATTTCCATCTTTCATTAATTCTAAAGCAATCATAGAACCTTTATTTCTAACATCTGAAATTAAATCTGGAAATTTAGTTTTTAAATCATTTAATCTTCTATTAAAAATATCTCCAATTTGATTTGATCTATTAATTAAATCTTCTTCTTCAATAATTTCTAATACAGCAAGTGCAGCAGCACAAGCAACTGGTGAACCACCATAAGTTCCACCCAATCCACCAGGAATTGGAGAGTCCATAATTTCAGATTTTCCAACAACTGCTGATAGTGGATAACCACCTGCAATTCCTTTGGCCATAGTCATTAAATCTGCTTCAACACCTGAATGCTCAGCACTGAACATTTTTCCAGTTCTTCCAAATCCAGTTTGAATCTCATCTAAAATTAATAAAATTCCATGTTCATCACAAATTGCTCTTAATTGTTGTAAAAGTTCTGCTGGTGTTTCATAAAATCCACCTTCACCTTGAACAGGTTCTACAATAATTGCTGCAACATCTTCAGGTAAAATATCTACTTTAAAAAGATTTTTTAAGGCAACTAAACTATCTTTTACAGATGTACCATTTAATTTTGTTGGATAAGGTAGGTGATAAATATCACCAGGGAATGGTCCAAATCCAATTTTATATGGAGCAATTTTTCCAGTTAATCCCATAGTTAAATTTGTTCTACCATGGAAACCACCATTAAATGCAATTACACCTCTTCTTTTCGTATGAGCTCTTGCAATTTTCACACAGTTTTCAACAGCTTCTGCTCCAGTTGTTACAAAAATTGCTTTCTTTTCGCTATCACCTGGTGCAAGTTTTGTTAACTTTTCTGCTAATTCAACTGCAACTTCATAAGGGTTTACCATTACACAAGTATGAGAAAACTTCTCAACTTGATTTTTAACAGCTTCAACAATTTTTGGATGAGAATGTCCAGTATTACAAACAGCAATACCTGTACCAAAATCAATAAATCTATTTCCTTCTACATCCCAAATTTCAGCATTTTTTGCTTTTTCTACATAAACTGGATAAGCGTTTCCTTGTCCTCTTGCAATTACTTTATTTTTTCTATCTTGTAATTCATTGTTACTCATTAGTTGCACCTTTTTATTCATTGAAAAATCCTAATTATTTAGCTTGATTTCTTAATACATCAATTAATTGTTTGCTGTATTTATCTTTTGATGAATACTCATCCCATAATCCAGCACCTGCCTTTTTCCATGCAGCTTTATCTGCTTCACTTGGAGCTGGTGACCACTTTAAGCCTTTAGCTTCCATTTGAGTTACTGCTTCTTTTTCCCATTTCTTTGACATCTCTAATTGTGATTTTGCATGTGCTACTGTTGCAGCTCTTACTCCAGCTTTCGCTTCATCACTTAATTTATTCCATGCATTTCTATTTACTACGATTGGTAATACTTGTGCTCCTGCTAATGGAAGTTTATACATATACTTTGCAACTTCTACATGGTTACCATCTCTATGGTCAATCATATTTGATCCAATTGATCCATCAATTACACCTGTTGCTAAACTTGTATAAATCTCACTCCACGCTAAAGATACTGGCGATGCTCCTAAGTTTCTTAAGAATTTACCATATGCTCCTGGAGCTCTAATTTTTAATCCTTGAAAGTCTTCTATTTTTTCAATTGGTTTTTTAGTGATTATATATACTGGTGGTTGGATATATGGCGCTAACCATACTAATCCTTGAGATCCATATGCTTTTTCTAATATTTTATCCCATCCATCTTCATGGAATAATTTATTTAATTTATCTGTATCTGCTGTTCCACCTGGAAGTCCAATTTCTACTACACCTGCTGGTAATTCTCCTGCGTGCATTGATTGAAATGGTGCTGCCATTGTAATTAGACCTGATTTTGTTGCACCTAATAATCCTGATGTTCCTACACCTTCACCTGAGAATAAAACTTGTACTTTTACTTCACCATTTGTGTTTTTCTCTATATCTTTTGCTAATTGTTGATATAAATCACCAAATGCTGTCCCTCTTCCGTATAGGTTTGAAAACCTCCAGTTTTGTGCTGCTGATGCAGTATCTACAATAGCCATTACACTTAACAATGCTATTATTGATGTTGCCATCATACTTCTTTTCATATTACTAATTAGTTTTAGCATCTATCTTTCCTTTTTGTTTATTGTCTAAGATATTTATATGTACCATCAATTAGAGTTTCTCTAATGATTTCATGAAGAAGTAATACATGAATATTTTAGATAATTTAATTATCTCAGAAAAGAGTAGTCAGAAAGTAACCGTAAGTTTTAATTTGATATGTTTTTTATATATGAGATTATAAAGATAAAAAAGAGTGTTTAAATAGGTATATTAATTAATGGGGATATAGATTGTAAACTGCACTCCTTGGTCAATATTTTTTACACTTAGTTGTCCATTCATATTTTGTTCAATAATCATTTTACTCATATATAAACCAAGTCCAGTTCCATTGTAACTGTCTTTAGTAGTAAAGTAAGGTTCAAATACTTTATTAATGATAGATTCATTAATTCCTCCAGCATTATCACAAACTAATATTTTTATATGCGTTTGAACTTTTTTTGTTTTTACAGTAATCCTTGGATTTTCAATATTGTTTTCTAAAAAAGCATCTTTAGAATTAGTAATGATATTTAGTAAAACTTGAGATAGTTCACTTTGAAAACCATTTAATATAACATCATCTGAAATTTGATTTTCAATTTTAATACTACTGCTTTTAAAGCTATCATCAATAAGAAAAATTGTTTGTTGAATTGCATCTTTTATTGAGAATTCTTGTTTTTCTTTATTTGGTTTAAAAAAGTTTCTAAAATCATCAATAGTCATTGACATCTTTTCTGTTAAGGCATTACTTAACAGTCTTTGTTTATCAAGATACTCTTTATCTAACTTTCCTAAAGAGTGTCGTAGGTGAATATTTTGAATAATTGTACTAAGAGCACTAAGAGGCTGTCTCCATTGGTGAGCAATCATACTAATCATCTCTCCCATTTCTGCAAGTTTTGATTGTTGGATTAAAAGTTGTTCTTGTTTTTTTCTATTATTAATCTCTTCTTTAATTCTTATATCTAATGTATTATTCAAGTGTTCTAACTCTTGAGTTTTTAATTTTAATTTAGTATTTGATAACTCTAGCTCTTGTGTTCTTGATTGTACTTTCTTCTCTAAAGTACTATTTAACATCTCTATTTCTTTTTTAACTTTTGTTAATTTGTTAATATATCTTCTTTGAAGAATATATGTGTAAGAAATAGATAATAAAACAAATACTAAAAATGAAATAATACTCCAAAACAGTTTGTAATCGATACTTTTTTCATACTTAACCGAAACCCATTTATTAATAATTCTTTGTCTTGTTTCATCACTTATTGAATTAACTATTTTCTCAAATATATTTAATAAAAGTAAATCATCATTTCTAACACCAACTGACAAGTGCCATTGTTCATCAAATTTACCAGATATTTGTAAGCTTCCATAAAACTCTTCTTGGAAAGCATATGCTACATTTAGATGAGTTGTAACTTGCCCAAAAAGTTCGCCCCTTTCTACTTTTTTTAATCCATCTCTTAAATGAGCTACATCTACAACTTCAAAGTTTGGATAGTTGGTTCTGATAATTTCATTTGAAGCAAAGTTTTTTTGAATACCAATTTTTTTGTTTTTTAAATCTTTTAAATCACTAATAAAACTAACATTCCTTTTTGTAACTAGTACCAAAGGTGCTGTGACATAAGGTTTTGTGAAGTTCATATAATGACGTCTTGATTCCATATCCATCACTAAAGAAAGAACATCACAATTTCTATTTTCAACATACTTTAAAGCCTGCGTCCAATCTTTTGTTTCCACAAGTTCTAAAGGTATGCCAATTTTCTTTTGAAAATCTTTCATAAAATCTGCTACTATACCTACATGTTTATGGTCTTCTACTTTTTCATATGGCATCCAATCAGGATCTACACATAGATTTATTTTTGATTTTTTTTGTAAATATTTTGACTCTTCTTTTGTGAAAATTATAGGTAATTCTGCAAGATCTTTTAAAAACCATTTATCAAATAGCTCTTTTTCTTCTTTTATTGAAATTAAATTTAAGCCTTTTTCTATAATTGATTGAAGCTCTGGCTTACTTTTGTTAGTCATAAAATATAGGTTTGAAGGTTCAAAAGTAACTGAAGGAACTGCTTTTAAATCAATAATCAAATTATCTTCTAAAAATTTTTGAATAATAATAGGTGAAGCAATCAATGCATCAACTTTATCAGTTAAAAGCATAGTAACTGAATGCTCAATATCTTTAGTCTCTATTGTTTGTATATTTGAGTGAGTTTTCTTTAAATTTAATACTATTTCTTCTTCATTTGTTACTGCAACTTTTTTGCTAGCTAAATCTTCAAAGGAATTAATATTACTTTGCTCTTTTTTAACAAAAAGAACTCTTTTTATTTTTAGTATTTCAGAAGAGTATTCACCAAATTCACTTTTTGTTTTTGAATTATTAACAATAGGTATTAAATCTATTTCACCATTTTCAAATGCAAACTCAATATTACCTTGATTAATATCTACTGTTTTAGTTTTAATTTGGAATTTTTTTATAATAAGATCTAAAATATCAATTGCAAAACCGTCTTTTTGGTAATCTTTATTTAAATAACTTAAAGGGAATAAATCTGTAACTCCTACTTTAATACTATTATTTTTTATCCACTGCTTTTCTTTTTGTGTTAATACTGTGGTATCAGAATATAAACAACTTAAAAAAAGTAAAAGATAAACAATAAACTTCAAATAAAACTCCCTAATAAATTTTTTTGATTATAACATACAATCTAAAATTATAGAAAAACAAACACCTTCTTTAATATTTGAAGCATATATTTTTCCTTGATGATTATTTTCAATTATAATTTTTGACATATAAAGCCCAATTCCTGTTCCATTTTTCTCTTTTTTTGTAGAAAAATATGGTTCAAAGATTACATCGAGATTATCTTTTTCTATTCCTCCACCATTATCATAAATATCGATTTTAACTGCATTTTTTATATCTTGAGTTTCTATTTGTATTTTTGCATTTTTAGTATTTTTATCTAAAAACTTATCTTGAGCATTTTTTAATATATTGATTAAAACATGCATTATTTCATTTTCATAGATATTAATTTGATTTTTACTATTTAACTTTAGTTCAATATCTATATTGTTAGTTTTAAAATCTTTTCTTAATATTTTTATACTATTTTGTAATGGAATATCAATTGTTTTATTAACAATTACTTTATCACTTTTATAAAAATTTCTAAAATCATCTATTGTAGTTGTGAGATTTTGAACATAAAACTCTATTTCATCTAATTTGTTACTAAAAAATTCTGCTTGCTGTTCTCTTCCTTCTTTCGTGTTTAAATCAAACTTTCCTGATAATAATTTATACTTTAAATTAAAAGAAGCAGTTCCAATTGAAGCTAATGGCTGTCTCCATTGATGAGCAATCATACTAATCATTTCTCCCATTGCAGCGAATCTTGATTGTGTTTCCATAATCTTTTGTTTCTCTTCGTTTTTAGCAATTTCTATTTCTAGTTTCTCATTTTTTAGTATTAACTCTTCTCTTAATACTTTTGATTCAATTGCTTTTACTAATGACTCTTCTAATTTATAAATATCAATTGGCTTTAATACATAAGCACTTATATTTAACTCAATTGATTGCATTAGAAAACTTGTTTCTTGATGGGCAGTTGTAATAATTACGGGGATATCTTTATTAAATTGTCTAATTTTTTCTATCATTCCTATGCCATCTAGTTTTGGCATTTTGATATCTGTTAAAATTAAATCTATTTCTTCTTGTGAATTTTTAAAAGTTTCTAATCCCTCTTGGCCATTTTGTGCACAGATTACATTTATTTCAAAAAGACTTAGTGTTTCTGTTATTCCTTCTTGAATTATTGCTTCATCTTCAACATAAAGAACGGTGATATCTTTTAAAACTTTCTTATCCATCATAATTTCTCTTTTGTTTTTTCTAAGTAGTATAACACTAAATAGTAGTCAAATAATAACTTACTGCTTGTGTATATAAACTATCATCTTATACATACTTATAAGAAACAAAATGATAGTATAATTCAAATAAAACCCTTCAAAGAAGACTACAGACAATTAATATTTTCGTTTTAAGGACTCTAATGGATTACGGATTATTGAAAAAATATACTAAAGATCTACACATACTTTTTGTTGAAGATGATACAGACTTTAGAAAAGAGTTTTCTGAACTACTCCAAGATATTTTTCCAAAAGTCACTACTGCTGT
The DNA here is from genome assembly GCA_964022095.1 of uncultured Arcobacteraceae bacterium. Lineage (GTDB taxonomy): Bacteria > Campylobacterota > Campylobacteria > Campylobacterales > Arcobacteraceae > Malaciobacter_A. The sequence continues at coordinate 24,920 of CAXHZO010000016.1, read as the reverse complement.
TGATGGACAAGATGCATTAAATAAATATAATGCTCATTATGAAAATACAGATAAATATTATGATTTAATTATTTCAGATATAAAAATGCCTAATTTTGATGGAGTAGAGTTAATTGATGCTATATATAAAATTAAAAAAGACCAATTAGTTATAATTTTATCTGCCCGAAATGAATTTAACTACTTACTACCTTTAGTAAATTTAGGAATACACCAATTTTTCACAAAACCTATTGATTATTCTACTTTTTTAGAAGATATATTTAAGTTATGTAATTTAATCTATCACGACCGTTTAAATAATGATGAAAGCATTGTAAGAATAAATGAGTCTTTAATTTGGGATAAAAAGAAAAAGAAATTACTAGAGAACGATAAATCAATAGAACTAACAAAAAATGAAATTCGTTTTGTAGAAACAATACTAAATGACAATGGAAAAATCTGTACTGTTGATAAACTTATAGATATCATTTGGGCCGATGAATATGACTTAACTCCTGATATTACTCATCTAAAAAGTCTTATATATCGCCTACGAAAAAAAGCCCCTGGTTTAATAATAAAGAATATCTATGGAATGGGATATATGCATGATTCCCGTTAAAAATAGAAATAAAAAAAGCTAAGGTTTTTAAAACCTTAGCTTCTAGTTATACTATCTTTGAGTTTATTTTATAAAACTGATGATTTTATTACCATCAATTTCTCATTAGTACACTCTTCCATTGAATGATGTATTCCTCCAAGTCCAAGTCCTGAAGCTTTTGCTCCACCAAATGGCATCCAATCTACTCTAAATGCTGTATGATCATTTACCATTACTGCTGTTCCATTAAGTCTTTTTACTGCTTTTAAAGCTGTATCTAAATCTTTTGTAAATACGGCTGCTTGGAATGATACTTCTAGGGCATTTGCTCTATCAAATGCTTCTTCTATATCAGAATAAGAATAGATACAAACAACTGGTCCAAAAACTTCTTTAGTTGAAACTAGTGCATCATCTGCTGGGTTTAAAATAACAGTTGGCTCAAAAGTTGAATCTGTGATTCTTTTTCCACCAGTTAAGATTTTTCCACCTTTAGTTACTGCTTCATTTACCCATTCTTCAACTCTATTTGTTTCATTATGGTTAATTAGTGGTCCTACTTCTGTTTTAGGGTCTAATTGATCACCTACTATTAATTTAGAAGCATAATCAGCAAGTTTACTTGCTACCTCATCAACTATTGATTCATGAACAAATACTCTTTGAACAGAAACACAAACTTGACCAGCATGGTAGAATCCACCTTTACCAATTGAAGGAATTAATTCATCAATATTTGCATCAGCTTCTACAATTACAGGTGCAACACCACCATGTTCTAATGCTACTCTTGTACCTGGTGCTACTTTAGAGTTTAAGTACCAACCAACTTTACCAGAACCAATAAAAGTTAAGGCATTTACTTTAGCAGATGTAGCTAATAATTCACCACCTTCTCTATCACAAACAACAGCTTGAGCCCAACCTTTTGGAAGACCTGCTTCTTCTAAGATTTCTACTACTCTAATTGCACTCATTGGAGTTTGAGTTGCTGGTTTAATAATTACAGAACAACCAACAGCAATTGCAGGAATTACTTGATGGATTGCTAAGTTTAGGGGGTGATTAAAAGCTGAAATTGCTGCAACAACACCAATTGGTTCTTTTAAAGTATAAGCCATTCTATTTGCACTTGATGCAGTATGACCCATAGCTATTTGTTTACCTTCTCTAGCTCCTAAAGCTTCAATTGCTAATTTTACACCATTGATCGCTCTATGTACTTCTACTTGTGAATCAATCCAAGGTTTTCCACCTTCACTTGCGCAAAGTTTTGTTAGTTCATCAATTTGAGAAGACATAATTTTTACTACATTCTCTAAAATCTCTACTCTTTTATATGCTGGCAATGCATTTTTATGGTCATCAAAAGTTTTTCTTGCTAACTCTAATGCATTTTCTACTTCTGTTACTGATCCGTATGGTACTGTTCCAACTACGCTTCCATCATATGGTGATGTTACTTCTATTTTACTCATCTACTCTTCTCCTATTTTCTTATATCATACATTGTTTTTTAGCTAATAAGTCATTTAAAATTGCGTGATTTAAAGAATAATCAACTGCTAAATCAATTAAATGTACACCTTTTGAATTTACACATTTCTCTAAAGTTTCTTCAAACTCTTCACAAGACTCTGGTCTATAACCATGTGCTCCAAAAGCTTCTGCAAATTTAACAAAATCTGGGTTACCTAAATCAAGCCCAAAGTTATCAAACCCCATACCAGATTGTTTCCATTTGATCATTCCATATGCATTATCATTTAAGATAATTACAGTTAAGTCTAAACCTAATCTAACTGCAGTTTCCATCTCTTGGTCATTCATCATAAATCCACCATCACCACAAACAGCAACAACTTTTTTATCAGGATTTACCATTTTTGCAGCCATCGCAGAAGGAAGTCCTGCACCCATAGTTGCAAGTGCATTATCTAATAATAAAGTATTAGGTTGTGCACATCTATAGTTTCTTGCAAACCAAATCTTATATACACCATTATCAAGTGTTACGATATCTTCATCATCTAAAATAGTTCTAATAGTTCTAACTGCTTTTTGTGGTAAAATTGGGAATCTTGTATCTCCAAAGTATTTAGAAAGGTGTGTTTTAACATCTTCTGCAACTCTTAGATAGTAATCAAAATCCCAATGCTCTTGTTTAGAAATTGCATTTGTCATTTGATCAATGTTTGAAGCAATATCACCAATTAAGTCCATTTGAGGGAAATAAGTATCATCAACTTCTGATGGGAAGAAGTTAACATGTAATACTTTTGTAGCTCCCTCTTCATTTTCCATAAAAAATGGTGGCTTTTCAATAACATCGTGACCAACATTGATAATTAAATCTGCTCTGTCAATTGCGCAGTGAATAAAGTCATCTTTTGATAATGCAGCAGTACTTAAACATAATTTATGATTTTCATCAATTACACCTTTACCCATTTGAGTAGAGAAGAATGGAATTCCAGTTTCATTTACAAAATCAGTTAATGCATTTCCAATTCTATTTCTATTAGCTCCTGCACCAATACATAATAATGGTCTTTTAGCTTTTTCAATCATTTTAATTGCATCTAAAACCGCGTCTTTAGTTGCTCTTGGGTATTTAAAAGTTTGTACTGGATATACATTATCTTCACATCCCTCTTCTGCTGAAATATCTTCAGGGAACTCAATGTGAACTGCACCTGGTCTTTCAGTTGTTGCAATTTTAAATGCATCTCTAATCATAGCTGGAGAGTTATTTCCATTTACTACAACTTTTGCGTATTTTGTCATTGGTTTCATCATACCAACAACATCAATAATTTGAAATCTACCTTGTTTTGATTTCTTAATAGGTTTTTGACCTGTAATCATAAGCATAGGCATACCACCAAGTTGAGCATAAGCTGCTGCTGTTGCAAAGTTAGTTGCACCTGGTCCTAAAGTTGAGATACATACTCCAACCTTACCAGTTAATCTTCCATAAGTTGCAGCCATAAAACCTGCACCTTGCTCATGTCTTGTTAAAATTAGTTTAATTTGTTCTGATTTTCTAAGAGCTTCTAGTAAATCTAGATTTTCTTCTCCTGGAATACCAAATATATATTCAACACCTTCGTTTTCTAATGCTTTTACAAATAAATCTGATGCATTCATTTTATCTCCATTTAATTTGACTTTTTGATAATAGTATTCAATATCTGTTTAAATTATCTATAATATTACGAAATTTATTGTATAAATTTTCCACTGTGTTATTTTTCCACAGATTAAAAATTATATTCCAATACTCCTTAATATTATAACTTTTTAGATAACCATTTATATTATATTAATAATATTTTTTATACTATATTTTAATTTTAATAAAGGTAACTCATGAAAAAAATACTTTTTTTTGTTGTACTTGCAATAATCATACCACTGGTATATCTAGTAATTACTAACTACAATAATATTCCAAAGTTAGATGAAAACGTAAAAGAAAAATGGTCACAAGTTCAAAATCAGTACAAAAGAAGAGCTGATTTAATCCCAAATTTAGTTGCAACGGTAAAAGGTTATGCAGAGCATGAAAAAAGTACTTTTGTAGAAGTTACAGAAGCTAGAAGTAAAGTTTCTCAAATAAATGTAAACGCAGATACTTTAAATAATCCAGCAATGATGCAACAATTTGCAAATGCTCAAGCTGGACTTTCTGGTGCTTTATCAAAACTTATGTTAGTAGTTGAAAAGTATCCTGATTTAAAAGCAAATGAAAACTTCATGGCTTTACAATCACAATTAGAAGGTACTGAAAATAGAATCACAGTTGCAAGAAAAGATTTTATACAAGCAGTTAAATATTACAATACAGAGTTAAGAACAATGCCTGGAAAACTAGTTGCAGCGATTGTTCATCCAAGTGCTCAAATTAAAGAAACATTTAAAGCAAGTGTAACAGAACAAGAGGCTCCAAAAGTACAATTCTAATGAAACTAAATAAAAAAGATAAAGAATTAATCTCAAAAGAGATTGAAAATGTAGAGAAAAAAAGCTCTGCTGAACTAGTAGCTGTTGTTACAAAAAGAAGTAGTAATTATAAATATGCTGCTTCTTTTATAAATATATTTATACTATTTTTAGTCTCTTTTTTTCTTATCTTTTTTACACAAAAAGATGCCTTTGAACTTCTTCAACTTCAACTTTTAATATTTGTTGGAATCTCTTTATTTTTTGAAAAGTTTGATCAAGTAATATTTAAACTTCTTCCAAAAAGTTATAAACACAAAAAAGCTTCACAAAATGCTTCTACACAGTTTTATAATCTTGGATTAAATAGAACAAAAACAAATCAAGGAATTATGTTTTTTGTAAGTTCTGATGAAAAATATGTTGAAATAATAGCCGATGAAGAAATATCAAAAAAAATCGATGATTCATACTGGGAAAAAATCGTAGATGAATTCATTAAAGATGTTAAGAAGAAACATCTATCAAAAGGGTATTTAAAAGCTATTCAATCTTGTAGCACAATTTTAATTGAAAAATTCCCTATACAGGAAAATGATGAAAATGAATTACCAAATGAAGTTATAGAGCTAAAATCATGAAAAAATTTATATTAGTATTCTTTTTTCTTTTTAGTTTTTTAAATGCAAATATAACTCAGTATTTTCCTCCTTTAGAAGGAAGAATAATAGACCAAGCACATCTTCTATCAAATAGCAACCAAGTAAAACTAACTGAAATTTTAAAAAACCATGAAGAACAAACCTCTAATCAAATAGTAGTAGTGATTTTAAATACTTTAAATGGTTATGAGATAGCTGACTATTCATATCAGCTTGGTAGGTTTTGGGGTATTGGGCAAAAAGATAGAGACAATGGTGTTTTACTAGTAATTGCAATGGATGAAAAAAAAATTCGTATAGAAGTTGGATATGGTCTTGAGGGTGCGCTTACTGATAAAACTTCTTATGAAATTATAAACTATACTTTAAAACCTAGCTTTAGAACTAACAATTATGAAAAAGGTATTTTTAAAGCTGTTGATGAAATCATACAGGCTATAAAGGGTGAATATACTCCAAAAATAAAAAATGATGAAACAGACATGCAATTTGATTCATACTTTGCATTTATATATTTTGGTATTATCTTTATATCTATGCTAATAAACTCAATTTCTAGAAAAGTGAAAAGTCAATTTTTATATAAAGCTTCATTATCCTCTGTAACCTCAGCATTTTTTGGTTTTTTTGCATTTGTAATAGCTTCTGGTTTTACTAGTTATTATCTTCTCATAGCTATTGCTATTACTATAGTTGTGTTTTTATTTAACCTATTTACAAGACGAGATGTTAACTTTGATACTCTTCCTAAAAATAACACTACTTCCCACTCTAGCAATGGTTGGGGCGGAACAACTGGTGGATTTGGAAGAGGTGGATTTAGTAGTGGTGGCGGATTTTCTGGAGGCGGAGGAGGATTTGGAGGAGGAGGTGCTAGTGGTGGCTGGTAACTTCTTTACTTACTTATCACAAATCTTAGTGTATTATTCAACTAACTCATTAAGGAGAGTAAGTGTCAATTAATAAAAAAACAATTATATTTGATTTAGATGGCACACTAATTGACTCATTAGAAGATATTGCAGTGTGTATGAATAAAGTTTTAGAAGATGTAAATCTACCTATCCACAAAATTGATGATTATAAACAATTTGTAGGTGGTGGAATTTCAGTCTTAGTTGAAAATGCCCTAGCAGGACATGATGAGAGAATAAAAGAGGAAGTTACAGATAGATTTAAAGTTGTATATGATCAAAAACTTCACTCAAAAACAAAGGCATATGATGGAATATATGAACTACTTGATGAGCTTGAAAAGCTTGATTGTAATTTAGCAATCTTATCAAATAAACCCCATGAGTTCACGGTTCAATATGCAGATAACCTATTTGATAAATACAATTTCAAAGAGATTCATGGACAAAAAAGCGATATTCCTAAAAAACCTGATCCAATTGCAGCAATAAATATTGCAAAAAGTTTTGATGCAAAGCTTGAAGATGTTTACTTTGTAGGTGATACAATGGTAGATATGCAAACAGCAAAAAATGCAGGAATGATTGGTATTGGTGTATTATGGGGATTTAGAGATGAAAAAGAGTTAAGTGAGCATGGTGCTGATTTTTTAGTAGCTCATCCACTTGATATTCTTGATGTAATAAAGAAGTAAAAATACTTCTTTATTCTTCTTATTGATACCCTAAACTTTTTAATACATTCATTGGACTTGAATCTATTGATTCAGCAACTTCTTTAAATTTATCATCCCTTGATGCTTCTATTCCAAGTGATTTTAGTTTTTCAATTAACTCATCACTTGAAACACCTAAAGTTATAGCTACATCTTCAACAGATTTTTTACCCATTCCAGGCATTGTGATATATGCTTTCGTTGAACTTTTTTGTGCTTGTAGAACTTCAAATAATTTATTTGGACTGAGCTTATTGTTTTTTGCTATTTGAGAGAGTGACTGCTCTACTTTATATGTAATATTTTTTGATTTTAATATCTCTTCTATCTCATCTAATTCATAATCCATTCTTAATGAAAACTCTTCAAGAGAAGATAACTCTGCATGAGAATAAGGTGCTGTTGACATCTGTTTTTCCCAAGAGTTTTTAATACCTTCACCAAAATCTAGAAATGTAGAAAAAGGAGCAACTCCATAAATAGTTCCAAATAAGAAACCAACAGTTAATGCAGTTGCAACTATCATCTCTTTTGTAAAGATTACAAACTGTTTTGCTTTGTTTCTCATATAACTAATCATTGGTTTTAAATTATAAATAATATGCAAAATAGTTACAACAATAAATAAAACCATAAAAGTAGTATGTATTTGACTTATTAGTGTTTTTGACATTCCTAATATTTCCCAATTTGTCCAGTTTGCAACTCTTCCTGGGGGTGTGATAAATAGTAAAATACCTGTAAAAGTCATAATTGCCATTGCTAAAAGCATTGTAAGTGAAGTGATTTTTTTAAGACTCATGATAGCCTCCTTGATATAAGAAAATTATATCATATGTTTATAACAAAATATTAACAAAAATTATATTTTTTCTTTTGATATAATTACGCAAAGGAAAATATATGAACGATAAATATCAAGCAGTAGCTTGCCACTTTTATGATGAACTAGAAGCTCTAGCAGTAAAAAAAATAAAGTCTGAAATAACCTATAAAGAAAATAATATACAAGAAGTGATTGAAGATTTTATAGTCGATTTTAAAACAGCAAATAAAGAAGAGTTCATGATACTTTCAAGTGGATTAAAAATCCGACTTGATAAAGTTATAAAAGTAAATGATAAAGAGCCTAAAAATTATTGTTGATTTAAAACTCTAACTTCACTTACAAATCTTTCCATTCCCATTGGATCTGGAACAATAAAAGATATTATGCCATCATTTATAATAGCTTTTGCTCTAGCTTTTTCAATAGTTTCTTCACCATTAAAATAGTCTTTATTTTTATACTCTACTAAATACTCTTGCTCTTCTTTGATATTTAGAGCTTTTAATTCTTCTTGTGAGGTTAGTTTGAAATTCATTCTTTTTCTAATCCTATACTTAATCTTTTAAAGATGTTCTAACAATTTCTTTTAAAATAAACACAATTGTAAATAAACTATATATTAGAAAACTAAATAAAACTAAATAGCTTATACTAATTACAAATAATATATTATCATCAACAATGTAATTTGATATTACTGAAAATATTAACAGTAATAACAATGAAAAAGAAGTATAAAAAATTAGGTTAATAAATTTATCAATGTTACTACTATTTTTGAAGTCCTGTATAAATTTATTAGTTGTTTTTAAATTTAGTATCAAAGTTAAAGAAGCTATTAATAAACCAATTAAAACTATTGGAGTAAAGCCCATTTTCTCCATCAATTCTAATGTCTTCTCTGTAAAACATTCCATTTAAATTCCTAATCTCTTTTTTAATATGTTTTTTTTCTTTTTTAAAGCCCGTTCAAAAAATTCAACTGACTTATGTATTGTATCTATATTCTGTGATTCAGTATACTCTATATTTAATTTTTTATCTTTAAAATCTATTTTTTTGTTTCCTCCACCTTTTTGTTTTAATTCACAAGTATCTAAAAAACCTGTTTCACTAGCTTTTTCAAAGAAATCAATTAATTTATTGTTATCTAATAATTCTTCATCTTTTGCCTTTATTTCAACTTTTGTTAAATTCTTTCCAAACAAATCCCCAAGATGATATAATGGGTTAAATAAATTTTTATCAAGTAAATTACTTTTATTTTGTGTCGAATAAGAAAATATAAAACTTTTTAATTCTCCATTTAAAAGTAAATCCATAAAATCGGCATCATATAATTTATGAAAATTTAATTTAAAATCTTCACTTACTAATAAATGTGTATTCAAATATTTTTCCAAATATGATATATCTAATCCATCTGTTAAACTTTGATAAATTAAAATTTTATGTTCTGAATTATCATAATCTTCTATAATATTAAAAAATATACTATCCTTTTTCAACCTTTTAATGACAAACTTCTCAAATAATTCTAATTGTTTTTTTTCTAGTAATTCATAATCTAGTATAATTTTGTATATCTTGTAGTTATCTATTTTTGTTGATTTTAATTTATCAATTAAGCTATCTTCTTCAGTTAAAGACACAATCTCTTTAACTTCTTTTTCTTCAATTTTTGTATAGTTTGTTGTTTCTAAAATCTTTTTATCATATTCAACAAAAGTATCTTCACTCTTTAATGGTTCAGAAATCAATGTACTAATAATCTTTTTATCAGTAAACATAGCAAAGTCATACACTATATTATTTTCATCTCTTTTAATATGATTATTAAGAATTACTGCACATTTTTTACTTTGACAAAATTTATCATGTTCATCATTATCAACAATTGATTTTAATAATACTTCATTTAATGACATCCCTTTACTAAAAATTTCATTTTTTTCTTTATCTTTAATTATTATTTCATAGAATTCTGCTTTAGCCATAATTAACCTTTTTAATAACTTCTCAATTTATTCTACCAAACAAAAGACTCAAAAATGACTCAATTCATTTAAATTCTAATAAAATTAAATAACTAAAATCATTTTCTCTTATTTAACAAGAATTATCTTTTACATTAAGTTTGATAAAAGGTTGTATATGCAATAGTTGTATATACATTTTAAGGAAATTAATATGCAAACTGAATTAAAAAAGTCTATTGGTTTTAGAATAGGTCAAGCTGCAAACTTACTAAATAGCTCATTTAATAGTGAGCTTCAAGCTTTTGGAATTGCAATTGAGCAAAGAACTACATTAGAGATTATAAAATATGAAGATAATGTTAATCAAACCAAAATCGCTCAAATACTTGCAAAAGACAAAACAACTATAAGTAGAACTTTAAAAGCTCTAGAAACTAAAGGCTATATTTCAAAATCAAATATAGATAAAAGAACAAATTTAATTAAATTAACTCCTAAAGGAGAAGAAGTATTAGAAGCTACTTCAAAGTTAGTAAAAGATTTTAGAGCAAAGTTAGCTGCTTGTATGAGTGAAGAAGAAATAGACCAGTTTTTTAATTCATTAGATAAATTAACAAACACAATAAACGAGTAATAATGAAGAATTCATCAAATCATATATATTTAATCATTTTATTATCAGTTCTTTCATCTGTTGCACCAATGGGAATTGATACTTATATCCCCTCAATTCCTGATATCGCAACAGCTCTAAATGTAGGAATTGAAAAGATCGAACTTTCCTTATCAATATTTTTAATAGGTTTTTCAATAGGACAAATTTTTGGTGGTCCTATTTCAGATAGATACGGAAGAAAAAAGAGTTCTATTTTAGGACTATTGGGATATTCACTATTTAGTTTTTTAATAGTTTTTAGTACAAATATCTATGAATTATGGATTTATAGATTTTTTGAAGCCTTTTTTGGTGGTATTGTTGTAGTAAATGCAGCAGCTGCCGTTAGAGATAGATTTCATGGAGCAGAAGCAGCTAAAGTATTCTCATTAATAGGAACTATTAGAAGTTTAGCTCCTCTTTTAGCTCCTGCTATTGGAGCATTTATTATTCACTTTTATTCATGGAAAGCAGTTTTTATATTTTTAACAGTTTATTCTCTTGCTGTTGCTATATGGGTATTTATAAGCTTAGAAGAGAGTTTTAAATATACAAAACAGAATATATTAGAATCTTTTAAAATTGTACTTTCTCATAAAAATGCAATGAAGTCTATGATGACTCTTGCTTTAGGCTTTTCTGGATTTTTTATCTATATTTCAAAATCATCTTTTATATTCATTGAACACTTTGATATTTCAACAGATTTATTTCCTCTTTTCTTTGGATTTAACTTTGTAATATTAATAGCTATGATTAGAGTAAATGTAGTTATGCTTAAAAAATTTACACAATTAGAGTTAATCAAAATGGCAATAATCGTTCAAGTAATTGCAGGTATTTTTATGATAATAAATTTTGAAGGTAAATCTTTAGCTATTACAATGGTCTTAATGGCTACATATATGAGTATGATGGCGTTTATTTTTGGTAATTGTATGGCTTTAGCACTAGAACACTTTTCAAAAAATGCAGGAGTTGCTTCAAGTGTTGTTGGAGTACTACAGTTTGGGTTAGGTGCAATTATTTCATCAATTGCTCTTAGTTTTCATAGTAATAACTTCTTACCAATTGGTATTAGTGTAACTATTCTTTCACTAATTTCATTTTTAATTATAAGAAGTTACAAGTAGGAGGGAATTATGCCACATAATATTGATTTAACATTTACATGGGTTGGAATCGCTACCTTAGCAATATTTATCATAGGTTATTACTTTATTGCAAATGAAGAAAAGTACAACGTTGATAAATCAATTCCAGCACTATTTATAGGAATATTTACATTTTTATTAATCTCTGTTTATTACTACATAAATGATCTAAATATTCATTTAGTTCACGATGAAGCAGAAGCTGTGATTTTAGAAATTGCAGAGATTTTATTTTTCTTGTTTGTAGCGATGACTTATATTGAGTCACTTATTCACATGGGTGTATTTGACAGATTAAAATACAATTTAATATCAAAGGGTTATACATATAAAAAGCTATTTTGGGTAACTGGATTTTTAGCTTTTTTTATATCCCCAATTGCTGATAATCTTACAACAGCACTGATACTATCAACGGTATTAATAACTATTGAGAAAAAAAGAAAAGATTTTTTAGTACCAGGAGCTATTAATATAGTAGTTGCTGCAAATGCAGGTGGTGCATGGTCACCATTTGGAGACATTACTACACTTATGGCTTGGACAGCAGGAAAAGGTCACTTTATAGACTTTTTATACCTGTTCCCTGCATCAATTATTGGATATTTAGTAACTGCTTTTTTATTATCAAAAGTTGTGCCAAATACCCAACCACATTTTGATATGTCAAAAGAAAAAAAACCTCAAATGCTTGAAGGTGCAAGAACAATTATTATCTTAGGGTTTTTTACTATTGTTTCAGCGGTAGTTTCACATCAAGTTTTAGATTTCCCTGCTATGTGGGGGATGATGTTTGGTCTTACACTGCTAAAAATTTATTCTGTTAGATTAAATAAAGTTTATGGAGAGAATCATTTTAATGTATTTAAATCTATGGCAAAAATTGAGAACAATACTTTAATGTTCTTTTTTGGTATTTTAGCAGTAGTTGGAGCTTTGTATTTTGTAGGATGGCTAGGACTTGCAGCTATTGTTTATCAACCTGATTATTTAGGGCCTACTTATTCTAATATTGCAGTTGGTTTTTTATCAGCGATTGTAGATAATGTTCCTGTTATGAGTGCTGTGTTAAAAGCAAATCCAACTATGGATTTATCAAATTGGATGTTAGTTACTCTAACAGCTGGTATAGGTGGTAGTTTAATATCATTTGGTAGTGCAGCTGGTGTTGGAGTTATGGGTAAATTAAAAGGAATTTATACTTTTAATTCTCATATGAAATATTCATGGATGATATTAATAGGGTATTTTATTTCTATTGGTGTTTGGTTTGTGCAGTTTGAGATTTTTGGATTAAATTAAAAGTTTAGGTGTTTCCTAAACTTTTAACTCAAAAAACTCTTCTTCTACTTTTTCATACTTTGCAACCGAACATGAAATTCTTGTTGCATTTTCATAATCTTTAAACTCTGCAATAAATAGTTTTTGTAATTTTTCAACTTCAACAGCTCTAAAAATAAAGTAACCTAAAACATTAGTTCCTCTTGAACCTTTATTTTCAATTCCAAAACTATCAAATTTCCAATCAATTCCTTTACTAAAAAAGAAAACCTCTTTTAATCTATTTTTTAATTCATCTCTTACTTGATTATTGTACTCTTTTAAATGAATATAAAAAGCAACATTAGTATTAAAGTCTGATTGTACTAGTTTTTCTTGATCTTTTGTTTCTGGATTTTTTACGATTTCTGAGCTTTGCATAATTAACTTCCCAATTTTTTTTGAAATTATAGTAAAGTTTTTTAAAAGAAAGCTTGTAAAAATAAGTTAAATAAATTCAAAACTTCATTATTCAAAAAAAACTTCTTTTTTTACAACTTCTGCCATAGATCTATAATCAATTTTATTTTTTGATGGCTCTTTATTCAGCCACTTGTTTATATATTCACTACCATTGTACATATCACTTTGTTTTTTTACATCAAAGATTCTATATGTAGAATCATTTCCAACATGGGATTGGTAAGCCCAATTTCCATAATTTGAAGCTGGATTATAATCTACTAAAAAACTTTCAAAAAAAGCAGCCCCTACTCTCCAGTCAAGTCCTAAGTTCTTTACAAAATAACTTGTTACAATTTGTCTGTTTCTATTACTTAACCATCCTGTAGTTTTCAGTTCAGTTACACTTGCATCAATTAAATCAATACCTGTATTTGCACAAAAAAAGTCTTCAAAAAGTTTCTTGTCATTTCTATATTTATAGTTTATGTCTTTTAATCCTGATTTTAAAAACAATCTGTTTTGACTATATTTCATAACCAGATGAAAAAAGTCTCTCCAAAGTAACTCAAAATAAATCCAATATGAAGAATCACTCTCATAAGTTTTTTCTTCTTGTTTTTTTAACTCACTATAAATTCTTCTTGGACTAATACAACCTATTGCTAAATATGGTGAAAACTTTGTAGAGTTTTCAAAGCCACTCATTTCATTTCTTGTACTTTTATATTCATGAATTAAACCCAAATAGCTTTGTAATTGACTTATACCTTCATCTTCTCCACCTCTAAATACAATTGCATTAGGGTTTTGAATATCTATATTTGGTATATCTAAATCAAGTGATTTATACTCTATTGTTTTTTTAGTCTTTATACTTTCAAGTGGTTTTTTAATCTGTATTTTTTCTGCTTTTTTTCTAAAGTGTGAAAAACTTTTTTTATAATCAAAAACAAAAGGCTCTGTCATAGTTTGAGTAAAATAAGATTTGTGATTGTATTTTTTTAATTTACCTTCAAAAGCTAACTCTTCTGTTCCTACTTCCTCATCAAAATAAACTGTGATGTCATACTGTTTTGATAAGTTCTCTAAAGCTTTTGAGATATCATCTACTATACTAAGATTTATACTATATTTTGAAAGATTATCTTTTAGGTTTTGTAAGGATTCATATATAAATTTTTGCCTAAATACATCACACTTTTTAAACTCATAAATACTGTTTTGCAAGTTTTCTAAACTATAAAGACCTAATACATATTCACTATTTTCACATGCATGATATAAAGCATAATTGTCATCTGTTCTAAGGTTGTTTCTAAATACTATAATTGAAAGTTTCATAATAATATTTTATTTGAATTTATGATTTTTAATACACAAGATATGTAAATTGGTGAATAAAACTCATAGTATTGCCTTTTATTAATATAAAAACTATATAATTCTAAAAATTATATTATTAAAAGGATTAAAATGAAAAAAATCATTTTTTCATCATTATTAGTTGCATCATCAGTTTTTGCTCTTGATCTTGGTTCAGTTACAAAAACAGTAGGAGAAGCTACTGGAATTACTGCTGAGTCTTTGGGAGCAAAACTTGCTAATGTAGTAAAAGAAAAAGCACCTCAAACAGCTGCACAAGCTAAAAGTTATTGTACTCAAGCATCTACATATAAATCATTCGTAGGTATTGCTGAAGATGGAATGATGGCTAAAGCTATTGATATTTGTGCTGAAAAATCTTCTGAAGGTTTAGAAGGGGCAGTTAATGAGGCAAAAGAATCAACTACTTCTAATGCTTTAAAATCTGCAACTAAACTATTAGGGAACTAATACTTATCTCAAACCCTTCTTAGGGTTTGAATCTTCTTTTACATACTTTTTTATATAAGTTTAATCAAAATTTTAAATGTTATTATAAATAAAAAATATATTGGTAATACTATGAATACAAATGATTTAATGAACACAGCCCTAAAACTAACAAACCTAGATGAAATGCCTTATGATACAAATATAATTGTAGAAGGTAAAAATATAAAAAAAGTCCTAATTGGTATAGATATGGAAACACCTGAATTACTACTTGCAAAAGAGCTTGGATATGATTGCGTAGTTTCACATCACCCAAAAGCTGATTCTTGTGTAGTTGATTTTGCAAAGGTTATGGATGTACAAATTGATAGAATGATAGCAAGTGGCGTTCCTATAAACAAAGCTCAAAAAGCTTTACGAAAAATGCAAGGAAGCATTGACTTAGGAAGACATGCTTCAAACTATGATAGAGTGAGTTCAGCTGCAAGACTTATGAATATGCCATACCTAAATATCCATATTCCAGCAGATTTTATCACAGAAAAAATAGTACAAGATAGACTAAATAAAGCTTTTGAAGATAAACCAAAAACAAAACTAAAAGATATCATCAATGAACTAAATTCATGGGAATACTATATAGGAAAAGTAGCTCAACCAGTTATAAGAGTAGGCTCAAATGAAGACTATGCAGGAAAAATTGAAGTTCTAATGGCAGGTGGAACAAATGGTGGAGTTGATGTGTATAAATCATATTTTGAAGCAGGAGTTGGAACAATAGTAGCAATGCATGTTCCTGAAAATGTAAAAGATGCAGTAGCACAGCAAAATATAGGAAATATCATCATCGCACCTCATATGCCAAGTGATAGTATAGGATTACTTGAGATTGTAAAAGCTTGGAGAGATCAAGGTTTTGAAGTTACTTGTATGAGTGGAATTGTAGAGTAGTTTTAATACTTTATCAATGAGTTTTAATAACTCATTGATCCAGCGTTTAAAAGTCCAATTGAAATTGATAAAAATGCCATCAAAATTCCAACAGAGATAACTCCATCTGAGATTTTTGTTTTAAAAGAGTATTTTCCACCAAGTCTTGTCACAATAAATGCGAAAACTAATTGAATCAAAATAGCAATAACTCCCCAAATAGCAAAATCAAAATAAGATGTAGAGTGTACTAAGGCACTATATAAAGGAATCGATACTCCAATAATAGCTCCACCAAAACCAAGAGCTGCTGCTAAGTTGTTGTCTTCAAAAATAAGCTTGTAATCATCATAAGGTGTAACAATCGCATATAAATAAAGAAAAATGATTACTAATAATACTGCAGTAAAAAAGAAGCCTAGAAAGGCCGTAAATAATTCTAATTCCATTTTAAATCCTTTTTTTTTGAAATCTTATCTGAATGTAGCTATATGGTTTATTATTGTAAAATTTTATTTATAAAAATAGGAGAAGTCATGTACGCAGTTATATTTGAAGTTTGGCCAACTAAAGAGGGGAAAGATGAGTATTTACAAATCGCATCAAAACTAAAAGAGTTTTTAGAAAACCAAGAAGGATTTATCTCAATAGAAAGATTTCAAAGCTTAACTGACGAAAACAAACTTTTAAGCCTATCTTTTTGGGAAGATGAAAAATCTATAGAGATTTGGAGAAATATGCTTGAACACAGAATCGCTCAAGATAAAGGAAATACTGGAATCTTTGAAGATTATAGAATAAGAGTTGCAAATATTTTAAGGGATTATTCAAAAGAAAAAAGAGAACAAGCTCCAAAGGACTCAAATGAACGTAGAGTTTAGGTTTTTGAAAAAGGCTATTGAAGATAAAAACTATGTGAGCTTTTCTTATGAAAATAAGAGCTATAAAAAAATTAAGCCTTTAAAAATGGTTGGTGATGTTGTGAAATGTGATGTTGGAGAATTTGAGATAAGTAAGCTTAGAAAGCTTACTGTTTTGAGGGAGAGGTTTTAGATTAAAAATTAATATAATTTTTATCTATCATTTTTTCATTAATACAAAAAGAAATAAAGTATTCTGGCTTTTCACCTCCTATAAAAGTCAATAATTGACTTCTCTTTATCCAATACATAATTTCTTTATGCATTAATATTATATAAACTTCTTTAGAAATTAACTTTTGATTAATTAATGTTGATAAATATTCTAATAAATTATATTGAGTAAGTATCTTTTCTCTTAATTCTTGTGTAATATCTTGCTCTATAATAAGTTTATTAATATCATAATCTTCGCAATCTCTAAATTCTATAAGAAGTATCTGTTCTTCTTTTGTAAAATTATTAACATTCATATATGATTTATTTAAAACTTCCATAGTTCTAATATTTATTTCTTCATCTTTTTTTAGTTTTGATTCATAAATATTATAATTCATCTGAATAAATACGATTAGAGCAGAAGAAATAATTGCGAAAGAAGAGGCATTATCTGTAAGAAATCCAAATAAAAGTAAGAATAAAATTGGCAAATAAAATGCTAATCCATATCTATTTATACTCTCATAAATTATTTTATCAATAGGTTTTTTTAATTTTTCTATCATTCCTTATCCACTTTGTATTTATAATTTTTTATTTAGTTAAACTTTTCCCAACCAAATACCCACTAGCCCAGGCAAACTGAAGATTAAAGCCACCCCTATTTCCAACTATATCAAGAACTTCACCAGCGAAGTATAGATTAGGAACTTTTTTACTCTCATAAGTTTTATTATCAACCTCATCGGTTCTAACTCCACCACCACTAGCTTCAGCATGACCAAACCCTTGAGTATCAGTTACTTTTAGTTTCCATGCGTTTAATTGATATGCTAAGGCTTTGATTTGTTTTGCATTTATATCTTTTGCAAAAGTTTCGATATTTATTTTACAAATATCAAGTAGCACTGGAGCTATTTTATTTGATATCATTCCAGTTAGGATATCTACTGCTTTTTGATTTGGTACGCTTTTAAATAAGCTTTGAATTTGATCAGCTAAGTCATTTCTAGGAATTTTTGGAAAAAAGTTTATAGCTATTTTTACATCTTGATATAAAGATAGATTATATGCTGCTACTTGTGAGATATCAAGTATTGCAAAACCGGAAACACCATATTTAGTAAATAGTACATCTCCATATATTTCTTGCTCTAAACTTCCATTTATATAAAGTGATACATTACACTCTTTTTTTACCCCTTGAAGTTTACTATGATAGTTTACATCTGTATGAAGTCCAACAAGTGAAGGATAAGTTGGATTTACTGAGTGTCCAAACTTTGAGGCAAAATTAAGTCCTGATTCATTTGCTTTTAATTGTGGAGCTGCTCCTAGACCATTTGAGATTACTACTTTATCATATCCTTTAAATTCATCATCTTCTTGTGTTTTGATATCAAATTTATCTTCTACTTTTTCAATATCACTTATAAAAGCTTTTGTATAGAGATTTACCCCTAGTTCATCAAGTGTTAGTTGTAGTAAATTTACTACTGATTTTGCTTCATTTGATAGTGGGTAGACTTTATTTGTCTCTTTTATATCTAATAATAAGCCAATAGACTTACAAAACTTTTCAAAGTCATTAAATGTAAACTGCTTTAGTGCATATGATACAAAATCTGGATTTTCACCTAGATAGTTTTTTTCAGTTACTTGGCTATTTGAGATATTACATCTACCATTTCCACTTGCAAGTATCTTTTTTCCAATAGCACTATTTGCATCAAATAAATCTACATGAAGTTTTTTGTTTATTCTCTTTGCTGTTATTGCAGCTATGATACCAGCTGCCCCTGCTCCAATAATTGCTATTTTCAAAAATGTATCCTAGTTTTTTTGTAATTATATTCAAATGAAGCAAAAAAACAAAATACTATAAAAAATGAGTAATTTCTGAGACATTCTTTAGTTATAATTATTTTATGTGCCATTTTTAGGAGTTTTCATGACAAAAAGCATAATAAAAAAACAAATTTTATGGAAAGCAGAATACGTTGTAAAGATCGAAGCTATAGATATTGAACATCAAAAACTTTTCAATCTAGCTCAACAATGTCTTGAGAATAATGAAGCAAATAATAATCAAGATAAATTAAAAAAAAACATTATTTGAGTTATTCAAATACTTAAAAATTCACTTTTTAAATGAACAAAACTACATGAAATCTATAAATTATCTTGATTTAGCAAATCATATTCTTCTACATAAAGATATGATAAATGAATTATCAGACTTGATAAAAAACTTAGAGAGATTAAATTTTATTGAAATAGAAAACAATTTATATCATTTTATAGAAGAGTATTTTTTAAATCATATTATAACTCAAGATAAAAGAATAAACCTATGGAATACTCCACTAGAAAATCTAAAAGATACTTTATCTTGGAAAGATGCATATAAAGTAAATAATGAATTCATAGATAAGGATCATAAAATATTATTCGAAATTGCTCAAGAAGCTTTTGAATTTAGTCCAAGTCATGAACAAAAAGTTAAAAATCACTATTACAAAATTATATGATTATATGAAAACACATTTTAAAAATGAAGAATCGCATATGAAATCAATTAAATATCCAAAACTTGATGAACATATAAAACTTCATAATAGTATTATTGTAAGTTTAAATGACTTTATAAAAAAACTTCCTACAATCAAAATTGATGATTTTGAAAAAGAACTTGCAAAAATGATTGATATCACTTTACTACAACATATTATTCAAGAAGATAGAAAAATTATAAAATGGGAAAATGAAAACTAATAAAAAATAGCGAACCAAATTGTTGGTTCATCAGTAGTAGTAAATTTTACTCTATGTTTTTGCATTGCTGGAATATTTAAACAATCACCTTTTTTTAATTCACATTCACAATCTTCAAATTCTAAAATCGCAAAGCCCTCTAAAAGTAAGATATACTCACTTTTTTCTTGCTCATACCAAAAGTTTTGAGGTGATTTTTGGCCATTTGAAACAATCTTTTCTACCCTAATTACATCATTTTTAAAAATTTCAAAAAATTTTTCATCTTCTTTATCAATAGAAATTTCATCAAATATGTTGTATTTATTTTGTTTCATCTTGTAACCGTAATATTGATTTATTGGTATTTTAACCTAACTTTTCTTAATCATATTATATAATCCCTATAGATTTAATCAACTTTAATTAAATCCCCTATTTTAATGGGTATTATATTAATTGTGATTAAATTACTTGACATTAATAAAAAAATGTTCTATAATTTCATCATATAAAAAGTTGTTAGAACAAAAAAGGAAAAATAATATGCAAAAAGATACTATAGCAATACACGCTGGATACGATAAAAAGCAAGGTAATGGAGAGATGGCTGTTCCTATTTCTCAAACTACTGCTTATGCATTTAGAGACAGTGAACATGCAGCTAATTTATTTGCTTTAAAAGAATTAGGACCAATCTACTCAAGATTAACTAATCCTACAAATGACATTCTAGAGCAAAGATTTGCACAACTTGAAGGAGGAGCAGCTGCTATTACTGTTGCTTCTGGTCAATCTGCAATTTTCTATGCAATTGCAAATGTTGCAGAAGCTGGTGATACAGTTTTAATTTCTGATAAATTATATGGAGGAGCAGTAACACTTTTAACATATACTATGAAAAGATTTGGAATCAATACTAAAGTATTTAAAAGTGCTGATGCAAGTGATTTAGAAGAGCAAATTGATGAAACAACAAAAGCAATTTTCTTTGAATCATTATCAAATCCACAAATTGCAATTGCAGATGTTGAAAAAATCGTTGAAATTGCAAAAAGAAATGGTGTATTAACGGTTTGTGATAACACTGTTGCAACTGCAGCTTTATTTAACCCAATTAAATGGGGAGTTGATGTTGTAGTTCACTCAACAAGTAAATATACAAATGGACAAGGGACTGCTATTGGTGGAATCATTGTTGAAAGAGATGGATTATCAGAGTTCTTTAAAGAAAATGAAAAAAGATATTATCACTTTGTTGAACCAGATGTTTCATATCACGGATTAGTTTATGTTGATGTTCCATTACCAAACTTTTGTTTAAGAATTAGATTAAATTTATTAAGAGATATTGGTGCAACAGCTGCTCCAATGGTATCTTGGATGTTACTACAAACTCTTGAGACTCTATCATTAAGAATGGATAAGCACTCTTCAAATGCACTTGAAGTAGCTAAATTTTTAGAATCTCATCCAAAAGTAAAAGCAGTAAATTACCCAGGATTAGAGTCTAATGCATATTATGAAAAAGCACAAAAATACTTCAAAGGTGGAAAAGCATCAGGATTAATTTCATTTGATGTAGCTTCATTTGAAGAAGCAAGAAAAGTTATTGATAGTACTAAATTATTTAGTGTTGTTGTAAATATTGGAGATAGTAAATCTTTAATTACACACCCAGCTTCAACTACTCACTCACAAATGAGTGAACAAGAGTTAGAAAAAGCAGGAATCAATCCAGTGACAGTAAGACTATCTATTGGATTAGAAGATACAGCTGATTTAATTGAAGATTTAAATCAAGCTTTAGAAAAGTAAGAAGATAAGATGCCGTTAATATCGACAAAAGGTGTATATGGATTAACAGCCATGTATGAATTAAGTAAGCATACTGATGATACTCCTGTACAAATAAAAGAGATATCATCAAATGCAAATATCCCTCAAAATTACTTAGAACAACTTCTAAGTAAACTTAGACGAGCAGAGCTAGTACAAAGTATTAGAGGTGCTAGAGGTGGATATAAGTTAGCAAGAAAGCCTCAAGATATTAAAGTTGTAGATATCTTGATTGCTTTAGAAGATGATATTAAAGTTGTGGATGTCAAAGCAGACAACCCAATTTTAAATATCTTCTTTGATGAATCAAAAGAAAAAATGAAACAAATATTTGATCTTTCACTAGACAAACTAGATGATTATCAAGACAAATACAACGAATTTTTACATTACAGCATATAAAAAAGGATACAAAATGAAATACGCAAATAATTTTACAGAGTTAATTGGAAACACTCCATTAGTTAAGTTACAAGCTGCAAGTGAAACTAGCGGCGCAACAGTTTTAGGAAAATGTGAATTTATGAATCCTTCACATTCAGTAAAAGACAGAATTGGTACAAATATGATCAAATCTGCTTTAGAAGCAGGACATATTAAAGAGACAACAACAGTTATTGAACCAACATCAGGAAATACTGGTATTGCATTAGCTTCTGTTTGTGCAGGACTTGGAATAAAGTTAATCCTTACAATGCCAGCTTCAATGAGTGTTGAAAGAAGAAGATTATTAAAAGCATTAGGTGCAGAACTTGTTTTAACAGAGCCAGAAAAAGGTATGAAAGGTGCTATTGAAAAAGCACAAGAATTAGCTGAAGGAATCGAAGATTCA
This sequence comes from uncultured Arcobacteraceae bacterium, assembly GCA_964022095.1. Taxonomy (GTDB): domain Bacteria; phylum Campylobacterota; class Campylobacteria; order Campylobacterales; family Arcobacteraceae; genus Malaciobacter_A. The sequence goes on along the minus strand of CAXHZO010000016.1, from coordinate 2,503 downwards.
TTTATTCCTCAACAATTTGGGAATGCAGCAAACCCTGAAATTCATAGAAAAACTACTGCACAGGAAATCCTAAAAGATACTGACGGTAAAGTTGATATTATTGTTGCTGGTATTGGTACTGGTGGTACTATTACAGGTGTTGGTGAAGTTTTAAAACAACATAACCCTGATGTAAAAGTTATTGCAGTTGAACCAGAAGCTTCACCAATTTTAAGTGGTGGAAAACCAGGACCTCATAAAATTCAAGGTATTGGTGCAGGATTTGTTCCAGATGTATTAAATACTGATGTATTTGATGAAGTTGTTCAAATTTCTAACGATGATGCAATTGCAAGTTCAAGAAAACTTGCTCAAACTGAAGGATTACTAATTGGTATTTCTGCAGGTGCAAATGTATTAGCAGCATCAAGAGTTGCAGCTAGACCTGAAAATAAAGGAAAAGTAGTTGTTACTATTCTTTGTGATACAGGTGAGAGATATTTAAGTTCAGGACTATACGATTACGACGAAGAGTAGTAACTCTTCTCGTAAATAGTCCTTATAATTAGGAGAAAATAAATTTATGCATGAAAAAGCTTACCGGTCAGTAGTTAAGACTATCTCTTGGAGAACACTTGGTACTTTAGACACAATAATCATCTCATACTTTATCACTGGAAACTTAGCAATGGCAGCATCAATTGGTTCAATCGAAGTTGTTACTAAAATGATTTTGTATTACTTTCACGAAAGAGCTTGGAATAAAATTCCACTAGGAAGAGTACAACCACCAGAAAATGATTATCAGATTTAAGGAATAAAGTGAGTAATAAAGAGATCGCAAACAAATTAAACGAAGAGTTAAAAAATAAATCAACTGCTGAAATTGTTGAGTATTTTTTAACTTCTTTTGACAAAGTTGCTTTAAGTTCAAGCTTAGCAGCAGAAGACCAAGTAGTAACAGATGTGATGCTAAAAATAAAAAAAGAAGCAAACATTTTCACTCTTGATACAGGAAGATTACATCCTGAAACTTATGATGTGATGGATGCAACAAATTTAAAATATGGAATCAAAATTAATGTTTTCTTTCCAGATTCACAAAAAGTTCAAGAGTTATACCAAACTCAAGGTGTAAACGGTCACTTTGAAAGTATAGAAAAAAGAAAAAACTGTTGTGGAATTAGAAAGATTGAGCCTTTAAAAAGAGCATTAAATGGACTTGATGTTTGGATTACAGGCTTAAGAGCAACACAAAGTGTTACAAGAGTAGATATGCCTTTAGTTGAATGGGATGAAAATTTTGAAGTTATCAAAGTAAATCCTATTATTAACTGGAATGAAACTGATGTTTGGGATTATATTAAATCAAATAATGTTCCATACAATAAACTTCATGATCAAGGCTTTCCAAGTATTGGATGTGCACCTTGTACAAGAGCTGTAAAAGAAGGTGAAGATATAAGAGCTGGAAGATGGTGGTGGGAAAACCCAGAACATAAAGAGTGTGGTTTACACAAAAAATAAGGAAGGAAAATAAATGGAAATAAGCCAAGATAGATTAACACACCTAAAACAACTAGAAGCAGAATCAATGCATATTATGAGAGAAGTAGTAGCAGAGTTTCAAAACCCTGGAATGCTTTATAGTGTTGGAAAAGATAGCTCAGTAATGCTACATCTTTTACAAAAAGCATTCTACCCTGCTCCTCCTCCATTGCCTTTAATGCACGTTGATACTAAATGGAAATTTAAAGAAATGATTGAGTTTAGAGATAGAAGAGCTAAAGAAGTTGGTATGGAGTTAATCGTTTACTCTAATCCAAAAGGATTAGAAATGGATATTTCACCATTTACTCATGGTTCTGCACTTCATACTGATGTTATGAAAACTGAAGGTTTAAAAAACGCTTTAAATATCCAAAAGTTTGATGCTGTATTTGGTGGGGCAAGAAGAGATGAAGAAAAATCAAGAGCAAAAGAGAGAATCTACTCTTTTAGAGATAAAAACCATAGATGGGATCCAAAGAATCAAAGACCAGAGTTATGGAATATCTATAATGGTAAACACACACAAGGTGAATCAATTAGAGTATTCCCATTATCAAACTGGACAGAACTTGATATTTGGCAATATATCTATTTAGAAAATATTGATATCCCTGATTTATACTTCTCTAAAGAGCGACCAGTAGTTGAATATATGGGAACAAAAATCTTAGTTGATGATGACAGAATGCCAGAAGAGTTAAGAAAAACAGCAAAAATGGAAAATGTAAGATTTAGAACATTAGGTTGTTATCCTTTAACTGGTGCAGTTGAAAGTGAAGCTACAACTTTACCTGAGATTATTCAAGAAATGTTAATTTGTACAACAAGTGAAAGACAAGGAAGATTAATAGACTCTGATGGGGATGCCTCAATGGAGAAAAAGAAACAAGAAGGATATTTTTAAGATGGCACATCAATCAGATTTAATTAAAGATAATATAGAAGCATATTTAAAAGAGCATGAGAATAAAGA
>CAXHZO010000015.1:0-56296 GCA_964022095.1 uncultured Arcobacteraceae bacterium | reverse complement strand
TCAATTCTTGTAATCGGATCAATTACTAAGTGTTTTTTTGCCATTTTTATTCTTCTCCCTCATCTGATTTTTTTCCCGCTACTGCACTTGCAACTGCGTGAACTCCAATACCAATAGTAGTTGCTGTTAATAATCCAAGTCCAAATTCATCAACAGTTTTCTCTACTCCACCAGTTGGCGCTTTAATATTAGCATTTGCCATTGGTCTTTCATAAGCATATTTATCCCAAAAGTCTGGCTCAGAACAACCAATACAACCACGACCAACTCCAATAGGCCAATTTGCCCCATCGTTATATCTAATAATTGAACAGTTATTAAATGTCATAGGACCTTTACAACCAACTTTGTATAAACAGAAGTTGTTTTTAGCACCTTCATCACCCCACTCTTCAACAAACTCACCAGCATCAAAGTGAGCTCTTCTCTCACAGTTATCGTGAATTCTGTAACCAAATGCAAACTTAGGTCTTAATAATGAATCTAATTCTGGAATTTGACCAGTTAAAACGTAATGTAAAATTACTCCAACCATATTAGCTGGGTTTGCTGGACATGCTGGGATATTAATAATTGGCTTACCTTTTACCAAATCCATAACTCCAACTGCACCAGTTGGGTTTGGAGCAGCTGCTGGAATTCCACCAAATGTTGCACAAGTACCAACTGCAACTACTGCAGCAGCATCTTTTGACATTCTAATTAAGTGATCATGGAAAGTTTCACCCATAGCACCAATAGTTCCATATTGACCATTATTAGCCATTGGAATTGCACCTTCAACAAATAATAGATATTTATCTTTAAAGTGATGAACAGCTTCTTCAAGTTGTCTATCAGCATCATGACCAGCTGCAGCTTGTAAAGTCTCATGGAACTCTAAAGATAAAACATCAAATAATAAATCATCAACAGTTGGTGCAGATGATCTTAGAAGTGCTTCTGAGTTACCAGCACAGTCTTGTAACTCAATCCATACTACTGGAACTCTATTCATAAGCTCAGTTGCTTGGGCAACTAGTGGTGCAAACATAGGAGGTAACATAAGTGTAGCAGTAGTTGCACTTACCCACTTCATGAAATCTCTTCTATTTACGCCTTCGCTATCAATAACATCCATAAGATCAATATCTTTAAGTGGCTCTTGAGCTCTTAAATCTGCCAACCTCGTTTCTGCTTGTTTATATAAAGAGTTATAAAACTCCTCACCCTTATTTGTCTCCACTCGCCCTGATTTTTGGGTAAAAACTTTTTTTACCATCTCAGATGAATCTATCATAAATCACACTCCTTAAAAAATGAACATTCATTTATATAAATTTAACTTAGCAATACTAAACTTTACAAAAACTTAACGTATTTATGGGATTCGTAGCAATTGTCTAGCAAATATTATTTTGAATTATTTTTATACTTTTAATAAATATCGATTATTAGGACTATATTAAGAATGGACATTCATTTATTAATAAAATTTATAATTTAGATTTAATTTAAAGTCTTTTTTTATATTTTATAGTTTTTGTTACAAAAGTAAACATTATTTGTCTTTTAAAAATAGTATTGCTATAGTTATTTTAGTAGTTTGACAACACAAGGTATAAGTGTTGTCAAATTATTCTTTAATCTTATTCATCAAACTCTTTTTCATTTGTTTCATTCACAATTAAAATAGCTATATTATTTGTTTCAACTGCTATTTGTTGAGTATTATTTGACACTTCAACATTTAATTGAGTTTGTTGATCAAGTTGATTTACAGTGTCACTAATTTGTTCAATTGCTTGTAATTGTTCTTTTGATGAAACTTGAATACTATCAATAAGCTTTGTAGTATTCTCAATATTTCCACTTAATTTATTATATCCAGTAATCATTGAATCAGTGACTTTCTTACCCTCATCAGCTTTAAAACTTGCATCTTCTACTAATTCTTTAATCTCGCTAGCTGCTTGGGCACTTCTACTTGCTAGGTTTCTAACTTCTTGTGCAACAACTGCAAAACCTTTACCAGATTCCCCTGCAGTTGCTGCTTCTACTGCTGCGTTTAATGATAAGATATTTGTTTGGAATGCAATTTGATCAATAACAGTTATTGCTTCATTAATTGCGGTTACTTTTTCATTTATTTCATCCATTGAGTTAGTTGTTTGAGAGGCTAAATTCTGACCTTCACTTGAAGATAATGCTAATTCTTTTGCATATACTGACATTTCAGAAACATTTGAAGTGTTACTTCTAACATTTTCTGTAACTTCTGTTAAAGCTGCTGCTGTTTTAGTTGAACTATTATTTAAGGTATCAACATCTTTAAGTAATAATTGTGCTCTATTTTGTAATGTTAATCCATTTGATTTACTTTGTATTAACATTTTAGTTGTTGAATCAGCTAATGAATTAATTCCATTTGATAATTTTAATAAATGACCTTTAAGTTCATTTGTCATAACTTTTTTTGTATAGTTATAATTAGAATATAAATCTACAATACTTAATATATTATCAATATTTGATTCTAAGTTTACAGCCATCTTATTTAAAAGATTAGTTAATTCATTTAAAGCTGGATTATTTGATTTTTCTTTAACTCTTTGAGATAAATCCCCTTGTTGGAAATTTGTCAATACATTAATAGTATCAGATATAACTTTTTTGTCTTCTTCAATCTCATTTTTAGACTTTTCAATATTTTCATTTACAACTTTTGCCATTATTCCTATTTCATCTTCTGAATTTATACTAATAAGTTCCGTATCTTCTTTTTCTTTATTTAAATATTTAAAGAATGATACTAATCCTATTTCTAAATTTCTGATTGGTTTAATAACAACATTATTCATTAAGGCAATAATCGAAACAAAAAGAATAAGCATAATTATTGACATAAGAATTAATGCAATATTTATCGATATTATGTAGCAAATGCACAAAACAAGATTTTAAAAAATCGCAGTTTCTCTGAAAATGAAAACCTTGTTTGAAATTTCCTTGAAAAAAATTTCAAAAAAATTTTATAGCTTAATTTTTGTATGATTTTTTAAAGACTTTTTCTTAGTGATTAGAAGTTCATCTCCATTATCTAAATCGTAATCATCATAAATCTTTTCAATAACCAAAGTAGATACTTGTTCTGTAATATCTATTTCTGATTCTAAGAATTCATCCTCCGTATAAGTATTGAGGGTTATTTTATGAGTTTGCTTATTGTATTCTAGGGTTTGCATTATTTTAATGCCTTTTTAATAAAGTTGATTTCATTACTGTCTAATTTATAATAGTTCCAAAATATTTGATTTAAATCATCTTCTAAATCTATTGAGTTAGTAGATGCAGAGATAGAATCAACTATGCTTATTATTTCATTGATTGTATGCTCATCTTCAATGATAGAATATGGGATATTTAACAATGGCTCTTTATCAACTTGATAATTACCTCCTTGTATTTTTCCATTAAATTTCAACCAAAAGGCTATAATATCTGAATTTAAAAAAGCTGTGAGATATTTTAGGTTTACCCTTTCTGTTTTAATTACATAATATGCTTGGTTCACATAACTATCAAAATCTACATAACTAAATGTAGGTCTATTAGAACATTTTCTTAATGAAAGAATTTTCTCGCCTTTAAAGAAATACTCATTTCTTGCTCTATGGATACCATAAGGTTTATTGTCAGAAGTAATTACTTCTTTAAATCTATCTAAGTGATATTTTAAATTTGGATAATTTTCCATTTTTTCAACATTTTTAAAACTACTATCTGTGTAAATAACCCAATTCTGATTTTGTTTGTTAGTTTTATATTTATTGATTTCTTTTGAAGTATAAAGTGGTTTTACAATTTCATACTCATTTTCATTTAAACTTAAATACTCTAACTCATCTGTAGTTAGATTAAAAATGCCTTCATTTAATCTATAATTTTTGCCTAATTTTTCTAATGATTTTTTATTAACTCTTTCTTGTTGAACTTGAACACCATTAGTGATTTCTTTTTTCTCATCTAAAGCAAAATTTCTTTTATCTTGAATTTTATTTAGTATCTTGGTCGTTTTATCATCCAAAAATACAATATTCTTATCTACTAAATTATCATTAATCATTAAAGAGTTAAAACATTCTATTTTTTCACTAGAACCATTATTTAAGAATTCTTTTATCTCGTCTTCTTTTATCGTTTTATCAATAACCTTAGAATATTTACATAAGTAATCATTATTCTCATTCGTTTTACTTAGTGTAAATATCATTGTTAATACATCTGCACTATCAAAAACAAAATATTCTCCAAAATCAATATATTCTTCTATTTTGGTGGTTTGCAATAGCTTGTTTCTGAAATTAGATGCACCATAATTTGACACCCAATTATTTGTAGCAATAAATGATAGTCTTCCATTATCTTTTAATAAATCTATACCCTTGCAAGCAAATAAAAACCATAAATCCATTTTCCCTTTGTAGCAAGGTGATTCATGTAAACCAATAAAAGCATCTTTATTGTCAGGCTCTCTAATGTAAGGCGGATTACCTATTATTGCATCAAACCCTAAAAACTTTCCATCATCATCTAAAATTTCAGGAAATTCAAATCTCCATTCAAAAGAATTTTCATATATTTTGTCATTTTCTGCTTTTTTTATATTTTTATATAATAAATTAATAGTTTTTAGCATATCTTTCTTTATTTTTTTTGCCTCTTTAATTTGAGATTTACTCATAGAACTGCCAATATCAAATAAACTATCAGTTGTATCATTTGCATAATTTAGAATAATGTCTTTAACTAAACCTTCGTAACCAAATTGTTGGATATACCCTTTTTTGACTTCTTTAGCAGTATTGTATCCATTTAAAATTCTTTTTAATTTTACGATATTATGAGAATTATTTTTAAAATCTTTAGTGAACTCATCTTTCATAATTCTAATTTTATTTTTAATTTCATGTTTTAATAATTTATTGTCAGTTCTTTTGTACTCTTTTACAGATAACTTATAATCTTCAATTTTACTTTTTAAGGATTTTGGAATATTTTCATTGTCTATCAAGGGGAATTTAGTAAGCAAAGAATTTCCAGTTTTAATATTTATATCTATATTTGGTAAAGTGTGAAGATATTCAAAATTACTATCTTCTGTATAATATGTGCTTTTCAAAAGTTCAATCCAAAGTCTCAATCTGCAAATATTAATTGAGTTTGGATTTATATCAACTCCAAATAAACAGTTTTCAATAATTTTCTGTTTTTCTAAAAATATTGTTTCTTGAACTAAGTGGTTTTCTGTTACTGTTTTAGGTTTTTGATAAGTAAAATATTCATTATCAATAGTTTTAATTGCTAAATCATCATTTTCTATTAATACTTTATAGTCTCTAATTCTCTTTCCATTCTTATCAAGAAGTATCCCTAATTCTGATTTAAGTCTAATCATTTCATTAAGCATAGAGACCAAATAATGCCCGCTTCCAACAGCAGTATCACAAATTTTCAAACTATTTATTATTTCATTTGCTTCAATTTTATTATCTATTTTATCATATAAATCATCAATTGTTTTACAATTCCAATTTTTAATTTCTTTGAATTTGTCAAAAACCATTTTTTCAAGAATATTTCTTGACATAAAAGTAGTTATATAACTTGGAGTATAAAAACTACCATCTTTATACCCATTAATCTTTTCAAAAATTAACCCTAAGACCGAACTACTAATTAATTCTTTATGATGTTCTTCTATCGTGTTGCTATTATTTAAGCTACCGAAATTGTATGAGTTTAAAAAATCGTATAAGTATTCAATAAGTGTACTTTCTCCAGTTAATCTTTTTCCATCTTTATTTTTTAAAACTGTATTTTTGTATAATTTAATTTTAGAATTTGAATCTAACTGTGATATAAATATAAGATTCTTCTCTTCATCGGATTCTTCAAATAAAGAACTATTCAAATAGGGAATAAAATTAAACTTCTTTTTAATATCCTCATATCTATCATCAGGTTTTTTTGATAGCACATCAAAGAATAATTTATCTAACTCATCAAAATCTTTGATAAATTCATTTTTTAAAAAAGATAGACTATCATCTTTTGCAAATCCAATTAATTGATTTTCAAATAATTTTAAAAATAATATCCTGTTTAACCATACTATTATTAATGATATTACTTTGTTAAAATTTTCATCTTCACTTGAAGATAGCTTGTTATATCTGTAAAGTTTAGTATAAATATTTTCAAAAAAAGAACCCTCTTGTATTTCTTTTTGAGTTCTAACAATTCTTTTCTTGCCATTAATATTTTTTTCTTCCAGTCCTAAAATATAAAGCAATTCATCATAAAAATTTTTATTTAAACTATTTCCATCATTAGGAGAAAAATCTTTCATTAGGGTATCAGGACTTAAAAGTTTATAGACATTAGAAAAATTTCTATCAGCATTACTAAAAAGTAATTCTTTGATATTAAAGTGGGTAAAATCAATTAATTCATTGTCTGTTTCAAACAATGAAACTTTTCTTGAATTATTTAAGGATTCACAAAAAGGTTTTGCTATTTCAGCATAGAAAAAATCTGTTTTACTATCCAAAGTTTTTTTATTTTCCCAATCTAAAAATTGTTTTCTAAATTTTTTATTGTTCCAAAACAATCTTTCATATTCAGTAGCATCTATAACAAACCAACTACTAATATTTGTGATAACAATATGTTTTAAATCAATATTGCTTTTATTTCTTTCTCTCATAAAGTATAAAATTGTTTCATAAAAAGCTTTTTTTAAGAAGTTCTCTTTAGTAACCATTTCAGAATCATTTTTGATTCTTTTTACTTCAATAATTACTTCTACTTTATTTAATTCATTTAAAATTGCCCAATCAATATCTCCAGCGGTATTAATTTTATATCCAAAAGTATTAGATAAAAAATCTCTAATGTAAGTTTTTTGATTCTCTTCTCTCTCGTCAGGATTAATGTTGTTTAATTTATGAAGTTCTTTAATTAAAAAATCTTTTGAACCTGATGGCAACTCTTTCTTTTTCAAAATAATATTAATAAAATTATGAGTTTTTATAAAATTTGGCTTTAGCATACTATTTCCTTAATGCTTCAATTACAATATCTTTTTTCTTATTATCCATATATAGACTTAACCAACTCTCAACCCAATGCTGTACTTTTCTACCTTGTCTCTCAGTTGCCCAACCTTTTAAGGTATTCATGTTTGTTCCAGTTAATTCCACAAATTCCTCTTTTGATAAACTAGCTTCTTTTAGTTTTATTAAAAATGTATCAAAATCCATTTTAATACCTTTGTATTAATCTTGATGTATTTTACATATTAATATATTAATTTAAGCTTATAAAATATGCTAATTACATTTAAAATTAAGTCAATTTAATGTGAAATTAAACTAACAAGGTGTAAAATACATATTATAAAAAGCATTTAACATTAAGGAATAAAAGATGGCACAACATTTTCTACTATCATCAAAAGCAAGAGAGTTATCAATGGTAAAAATTATGATGATGTCTAATATGGAAGCTTTTGAAGTATTTAAAAATGTTAGATGGAGTTCAACTAATGGTAAACCAGTTTGTCCTTGTTGTGGTTCAGTTAAAAAACATTACTTTTTAAAAACAAGAATGCAGTTTAGATGTAAAGAGTGTTTTCATACATTTTCTGTTACTAGTGGAACTATTTTTGCTAGTCATAAAAAACCTTTAAAAATATATCTTTTAGCAATTGCTTTATTTACTAATGCAGTTAAATCAATTTCAGCTTTACAATTAAGTAGAGATTTAGATGTTCAATATAAAACTGCTTGGGTATTATCTCATAAGATTAGAGAATCTTTAATGGATTATAATGAAGATGAAAAGCTTGAAGGAACTTGTGAAATGGACGGTGTATATGTAGGTCACTATATAAGACCAAAAAATCAAATAGATAAAAGAGTTGATAGAAGAAAAGTTCATAAGCCTAATAAAAGAGTTGTTATCTCTTTAAGACAAAGAGCAGAGCTTAATGATGAAACTGTAGGTGCAATAAAAACTAAAACTTTTATCTTAAAATCTGAAAACTCTACAGATATTAAAACTATAGCTCATAAATATATTAAAGTTGGAAGTTCAATCCATACGGATGAATCAAATGCTTATGACGATTTAACTGCTCATTATGATATGAATAGAGTTAATCATCAAATAGAGTACTCAGGAGTATATGGAGAAAACAATAATCAAAGTGAATCATATAATGCAAGATTTAGAAGAATGCAGTATGGTAACTTACATAAAATTGGTAATTTATATTTATCTAATTATGCTAATGAAATTGCATATAGAGAAGATACAAGAAGAAAATCAAATAAAGAGATTTTTGATGATATTTTATCAAGATGTTTAACTTCTTTAGTGTCTAATGAGTTTTATGGGTATTGGCAAGGCAACAAAAGACTATCTGAAAGATTAGGTATTTAATCCTCTAACTCTTTAATCTTCCAGATAATAACAAGACCTTCTTTATCTACTCTTTGAACTAGATTATCTTTTTCTAAAGTACCTAATGCACTTATAATTGATTTTCTAAAGTTTTTAAGTTCATAGTCATTGTCAAAACTAAGAGATTTTTTATTCATAACAATATCACTTAAATCATCAGTTCTTGTAGGTTCATTTTTCTCTTTAAGAGCTTCTAAAATAAGTCTTCTTGCTTCACCCGTTTCAAAATATCTATTTCTTTTATGTTTATTAACGATTCTTGTAGAACCAAATTTAAAATCAGGTTCAAATATTCTTATAGTTGCATCTATAGTAGCTAAGTCTTTATCTAAAGATGAAATTAATTCTTTGTAATGTCTAATTGAGCCAAGAAGCTCACCTCTTTTTTTTGATAGTGCAGATATAACGTGAGAATCAGCCATTTTTTACTCCAATAATTAAAATAAATTACTGAAATTTTAGCCGAAAACTAGCCTAAAAGTCTTGTGCATCTGCTACATAATATCGATATTTATAAGCTCTTTTGCATTCTCAATATCTTTATTAACAATACTTAATGGCTTAGAAAGTAAAGCAATACCAATATTCTTTCCTTTGAAATCTTTTATATTTTCGTATGCATAAAAATACTTTGAAGTAATAAAAAATGAATCTTTTAACAGTTGTTTAATATTAATATTTTTTGAATCTTCTAAAATATTTTTGCTTACAAAAGTTTGAGATACAATATAATTTTGAATCATTTTAGTTTCTTTTGATTTTTTAGAAATTAATTTTTTATCAACAAGTAAAATAAATCCATCTTTTGTTTTATCAAATATTTTTGCAATTGAATCTATACTTTGAATAAGTTCGAGAGAACCAATATAACTATCACCTAATCTACGAGAATCAAGTACAGGCACAATAGAATTAAGAGTTAGTCCTAACTCACTAATTTCAAAACTATTTAAAGGAGCTTTTGTTTCTTTTACTTTATTTATTGTTGGTCTAGATTCACTTAAGTCCTCATCATTTTCATCTTCGGAGTCCCAAACTTTTAAAAACGACGTGACATCTGCTCTATGAATATGTATTCTCATATTTTTATAATTAGTATTATTCTTATAATTATCGTTTACTGATGAAAATATTTCAAAGGCTAATTCTTTATCTTCTTCATTTAAAGAAACTTTTAAATCTGCATTAGAAGACAAAGCAATAGCATTTGAAATTCCAATATCTAATTTAGCAGCTATTCTATTTTTAGATAAAGATATTAAATCATTCTTTGTTTTAATATACGTTTCTGTTACTGCTTGACTTGCAAACCAATTTAATATAAGGAAGCTTGATGTAAAGCCAATATTGAGATAATTATTATTAAATAGATAATTTTCTTTCCAATTGTTAAAGTTTTGATAGGAACTCCTTTTTTTCCTATCATACTATTGTATTATAGCCCATTAATAGCCTGATACTTTTAATGACTATATATGTATTAAATAATTATTTTTTGGTTATATTGAAGTATTTTTTAATGAGTAGTGCATACAGAACATACATCAAAACTTCGTAAGATGATTTTTGCAATTTCAATACTTGGACTACCAATAATAGCATTTTGTGCAATTCCCAGCTGATCGCTATACTTTGGACCTAAGTTCCAAACTGTTGGAGTAATAATATTATAAGTAAAGATTTTACCTTCATTTATCGCAAGTTTATGATATAAAGACCCTCTTGTAGCTTCAATTGATGATTCTCCATAAACATTTGTTAAACTCTTTAAATCTATTTTAGGTTGAATATATGATTCTTGAGAAATATCAACTTGAGAGATTAGTTTTTTTGTTTCATTTAATAATAATGCAATCTCATTTACCCTAGCTAGTACTCTAGTATATACACTATCCTTGTACTCTTTGTATATGTTTTTAATAAATTTATTATTTGAAACCATTGCTCTTGAAAGGGGACCTGTTTCATAAAATTTATTTTGATAAAGTACTGATTTAGACCAAGTATGCTTATCTTCAGAAGTAGTATCATGTATAGTGAATGTATTTTTTTCACTCTCAAAGATTTTACTTGTATCAATACTTTTTTCTACTTTTTTATCATACTTCCCAGAACAAAATATAGAACTTTCACCTAAAGTGATGAATCTTTCGTATGATTTTCCATATTTATCAAGTGAATATTTAAATGCTAAATCACTAAATTGCTTTAAGTCACCATTTAATTTATCTAAATCTTTAAGTTTAGAAAAAGATAAGTAATCATCAAAAGGAAGACCTACTACTGCACTTTCAAAAAAGTTTATTGAAGTATCTAAGTAACTATTCATAGCTGATAAATCTAATAATGTAGGATCACTCATAACTCCACCTGGAGTCATATATGAAGTATGTGGCCATTGACCTCCTATAATTGCTAGTGCCTTTATAGTTTCACTTGCAACTTTTGTACTCTCAAGCCATCTTCTACCTTTTATTGGTTCATATATCCCTAAGTCTTGAGTATCAAGCTTTATAACATCTGGTAAAATAAACATGTAAAACCATTTAATATGAGAATCAATTATCTCAATATTAAGACCAATTTCTCTAAGTAGTTTTGCTTTAGGGGTAATTTCTAACTTCTCACCAATATTTTCATAAATATTTTCCAATGCATCAACTGTAGCTTTTAAATGAGCTTGCCCACAAATACCACATATTCTTGGAGTATAAATAAGTGAATCTAAAGGTGCTTTTCCCTCTAGCATATACTCAAATCCTCTAAAATTTAAAAAATCAATTCGAGCATCACTTATAATTCCATTTTCCCATGAGCAATTAAGTTTTGCTTCACCCTCTATTCTTTCTACTATATCAACAGTTTTCAAATTTTAATCCATTAGTTTTTTATGTAATCTATCAATTTTAAATGTTTTTGCAATTCCTGTAATTGATAGATATGCTCGTTTAGAAATTCCCAGTGGAACTTGTAGTGGAATTCCAATATTTTTCTTTGTTTCTAACATATTATTTCTTGGAAAATCTTTTTCAGTACATCCAACACAAGGCATGCCAGCTCTTGTCTTACTACTAACATCATTCCATAGTATTTTATTACATGAGCCATGAGTCATTGGACCACGACAACCTTGATCATAAAATAAGCATCCTTCTTTTTTACCAAATTCCCCTTCTACTTTCCACTCAAAATACTCATTTCTAGTACAGCCATGGTGAACTAAACTACTATACAACTCTTTTGGTCTACCATCTTCATCTAATTTTATTGAAGCAAAATCTTTTAAGGAAAACATTGTTTGTAATAACCACTCAGGATGAACAGGACAACCACTTAAATTGATAATTTTATGCTCTAAAGAATTATTACTAAAATACTCTTCTACACTTTTAATACCTTCATGTTCTTTAAACATAGAATGAATTCCGCCATAAGAAGCACAAGAACCAACACTAATAACATATGTTGCTTTTTTTATAAGTTTTTGTAAATGATTATATGTTGAATCATCAGAGATTTGAAAAAATTTCTTATTATTAGAAACAGAACCTTCTATTAATAAAAAATCTATTTTTGTTTTTGAATTAAGAATGTCTTCTAAAGATTTATCAATAGTAAGACTTGGATGATAAATAAGATTAAAACTATTAAAAAATAGCTCTAATCTATTTGAATTAGCGCTAAGTAATGAATGAGTATTTCCATTACATGTGATTGCTTGAAACCATACGACTGTAGGTTTTTTTTTACTCGTCATACTTTAAAGCTCGATAAATATTATCAGCAACGGCATCACTATAATCTAATAAATCTTTATCTAAAACTTTCTCACCTGAAAGAAAAGCAAATCCACCAAGACATCCCATAATCATTGCAAATGCAGGGAAAAAGTCTTGTTCTCTAAACTCTTTATTTTGTGCACCTTCATCAAGTAGAATCATAACTTCTGTTACAAACTCGCCTACGCATAAAAAACCTTCACAACCTTGTTTGAATACTTCTCTATTTGATAAATAAACTCTTAAAAAATACTCAATAACCTCCGGTGATTGTTGTACATTTTCTAAATACTTTTTTACAAATACAGATATTTTTTCTTTTGAAGATATTTCCATACTATTAATTTCTCTAAGTTCAGCTGCTAAAATATTTGTAGAATATTTAATTGCATACTTCGCAAGTTCTTCTTTTGAAGAGAAATAGTTATACATATTACCAACACTCATTTTCATTGCTTTTGCAATATCAGGGATTGTTGTATTATAAAAACCTTTTTTCGAAAATAGTTTTAGAGCATTTTCTATAATAGTATTTTTCTTAGTTTCTTTTGCAGTTGATATGATAAATCCTTAAAGTTTTTATTTATGTCTAATCTTATTATATTAATGATTAATAAAAAATCAATCACTATTTATTATATATAAAAAAAGCCAAGGAATTAATCCTTGGCTTTTTTAAATCTAGTTTTTTATAATTATTATCTAGATGTAACTAGCGTAGTTAAATGATCAGTTGAAACTTCGTGGAAGTTTAAGTATTTATAAACTCCATCTTTGTTTTCAGCTGTAATTTTCTTAGGTACGATTTCCATGTACTCTTCTTTAGTTGGAAGTCTTCCAAGAAGTGCTGTTACTGCTGCTACTTCTGCAGAACCTAAGTAAACTTGAGAACCTTTTCCAAGTCTATTATCAAAGTTTCTTGTAGAAGTTGAGAATACTGCTGCATTTTCAGAAACAGAAGCTTGGTTACCCATACATAAAGAACAACCAGGGATCTCTAATCTAGCACCAGCTGCTGCAAATGTTGCATAGTAACCTTCTTCAGTTAATTGAGCTTCATCCATTTTTGTTGGTGGTGCAACCCATAATTTAGTAGGAACTTCACCCTCACCTTTAAGAACTTCACCAAGTGCTCTAAATAATCCGATATTAGTCATACAAGAACCAACGAATACTTCGTCAATTTGTTTGATTCTTTTATCATCAGCTAAGATGTTTGTTAAAGTATCAACATCATCTGGATCATTTGGACAAGCTAAAATTGGTTCAGTAATTGTATTTAAGTCGATTTCGATTACAGCTTTATACTCTGCATCTGCATCTGGAGTTAATAACTCTGGATTAGCTAACCATTCTTTCATTTTGTCAGCTCTTCTTTGTAAAGTTCTAGCATCTTCGTAACCTTCTTCAATCATTTTTTCAATTAAAGCAATGTTTGAAGATAAGTACTCAATGATTGGTTCTTTATCTAATTGAACAGAACAAGCTGCTGCTGATCTCTCTGCTGCTGAATCTGATAATTCGAATGCTTGCTCAACTTTAAGATCTGGTAAACCAGCAATCTCAATAATTGTTCCAGCGAATACGTTTTTCTTACCTTTTTTCTCAACAGTTAATAAACCATCTTGAATTGCTTGGTATGGAATAGCATTTACTAAGTCTCTTAAAGTAATTCCTGGTTGCATTTCACCTTTGAATTTAACTAAAACAGATTCTGGCATAGTTAATGGCATAGCACCAGTAACACCAGCAAATGCGATAAGACCAGAACCAGCTGGGAATGAAATACCAATTGGGAATCTAGTATGAGAATCTCCACCAGTACCAACAGTATCAGGTAAACATAATCTATTTAACCATGAGTGAATAACACCATCACCTGGTCTTAATGTAACACCACCTCTAGAGTTGATGAAATCTGGTAAAGTATGTCTTAATTTAATATCTGCTGGTTTTGGGTAAGCAGCAGTGTGACAGAATGATTGCATAACCATATCAGCACCAAATGATAATGCTGCAAGTTCTTTAATTTCATCTCTTGTCATTGGTCCAGTTGTATCTTGAGATCCAACAGTTGTAGCGATTGGCTCAACGTACATACCAGGTCTAACACCTTCTAATCCACAAGCTCTACCAACCATTTTTTGTGCTTGAGTAAACCCTTTACCGTTATCAGCTGGTTGCTCAGGAGCTAAGAACATATCAGTTGCACCTAAACCTAATACTTCTCTTGCTTTTGCAGTTAAACCTTTACCAATAATTAAAGGAATTCTTCCACCTGCTCTCATTTCATCAGTTAATGTATTTGGAGCTAATTTGAATTCAGAAACTACTTCACCATTTTTTGTAATAACACCATCATATGGCTTAACAACAATTTCATCACCAGTTTCTAAAGCATCAACTGGAGCTTCAATTGGTAAACATCCTGAATCTTCTGCAGTATTGAAGAAAATTGGAGCAATAATTGAACCAATTACAACACCACCAGTTCTTTTATTTGGAACACCTGGAATATCTCTACCCATATGCCATTGAACTGAGTTGATACCTGATTTTCTTGAACTTCCTGTACCAACAACATCACCAACGTATGCTAATGGGTTACCTTTTTCTTTAAGAGCTTTCATTGTATCTAATGGATTTTCCATTCTTGACTGTAACATTGCAGTTGCGTGTAATGGAATATCAGGTCTTGTAAATGCAACAGTTGCAGGAGATAAATCATCTGTATTTGTTTCACCAGGGATTTTGTAAACAGTTAATTTAATTTCTTCTTCTAAAGCTGGTTTGTTAGTAAACCACTCAGCATTTGCCCATGATTCGATAACTTCTTTAGCTTTTGCATTTCCAGCATCCATTAAATCTTTTACATCATTGAATGCATCATATACTAAGATAGTATTTTTTAATTGAGTAGCTGCAATTTCTGCTACTTCTTCAACTTTAAGTGCTTCTATTAATGGAGTAACGTTAAATCCACCCATCATAGTTCCTAAAATCTCTACAGCTTCAGTTTTAGAAATTACTGAACATGCAACATTACCTTGTACAACATCATTTAAAAATGCAGCTTTTACGTATGCAGCATCATCAACACCTGGGTTAATTTTATTTTTAAATAAATTTAAACAGTACTCTGCTTCTTCAACTGTGCTTGCTTTTAGTAATTCTACTAAATCAGCAGTTTGCTCAGCAGTTAAAGCTAATGGAGGTAATCCACCTTCATTAAGTCTCTCTTCTGTATGCGCTTTATAATCAGCTATTAAACTCATATATTATCTCCTCATCGATTTAAAAAGTTTAGATAAATTATAGCATAAAGAGAAAAAATCGTATGTACAATTATTGTAAACACTTGTACAAGTTTAAATAGTGTAAATAAAAGTTACACAAATTTTTGCATTTAAGTTTTAATTAATTTAATTTATTGAAAATATGACTAGTAGTAGGCTTTTCACTAGTTTTTTAAAGTCTTAAAAAGTATTTATTAGCAGAGTTTATTATTCAAATTTATTTTACACTTTTCTTTTCAATATTGTACAATTTTTGTACATTATTGGAAGGAAAATATTTATATTTTATTAATCTTTATATCTATATAATTTATCATACTAATAAGGATAACAAATGATTATAGAACTCTTACAAGAAAAACTACACAATGAAATACCACTAACAAAATTAATGAATATAAAAATAGAACAGTACAACAATAATTCATTAATAACATCAGCTCCATTACAAATAAATATAAATGATAAAGGAACAGCTTTTGGTGGAAGTTTAAGTACTATGACTATTATCTCATCTTGGAGTATGTGTTGGCTTATTTCTCAAGAGCTAAATATAGATAGTAAAAATATTGTTGTAATAAAAAATGAAAACTCATATAAAAAGCCTGTTACTAAAGATATATATTGTTACACAATGAAGCCTTCAATTGATGAGATAGAAAAAGTAGCTAAAAAACTAAAAGAAAAAGGTAGTGCTTCATTAAAGATAAAGTCTTCGATAATCGAAGATAATCAAACTTGCGTTGATTTTGAAGGTATCTATGTGATAAAAGTGTAAGACTTTTCTTACCCTTTTGCTTTTATCATTTCATGTGGCTTTACATACTCATCAAACTGCGAATAAGTTAAAATACCTAGATTCATAGCTTCTTCTTTTAATGAAGTTCCATTTTTATGAGCAGTTTTTGCTATGAGGGCTGCTTTTTCATATCCTATATATGGGTTTAAAGCTGTAGCTAACATCAAAGAGTCATTTAAATATTTTTCTATATTAAACCTATTTGCTTGAATACCTACTGCACACTTATCATTAAATGAAAGTATTGTATCACTTAGTAGTCTAATTGATTGAAGAATATTTAAAGCAATTACTGGTTTAAACACATTTAGCTCAAAATTACCTTGAGATGCTGCAACACTTATAGTTGTATGATTCCCCATAACTTGAACTGCAACCATTGTCATAGCTTCACTTTGTGTTGGGTTTACTTTTCCAGGCATGATTGAACTTCCTGGTTCATTTTCAGGAATACTTATTTCTCCTATTCCACATCTAGGACCTGATGAAAGCCATCTTATATCATTTGCAATTTTCATAAGATTTGAAGCAAGAGCATTTAAAACTCCACTTAAGACAACTTCTCCATCATGAGCTGTTAGGGCATGAAATTTATTCGGGTGAGATTTAAACTTATATTTTGTATTTGTAAGTTCATTTAAAATTTCTGCAACCATTGGGGAAAAATCAGGATGGGAATTAAGTCCAGTTCCAACAGCAGTTCCACCAATAGCAAGTTCTACTATATACTTCATAGAATCATCTATTTGTAATAAGGCTTTATCAAGCATATCAACGTAAGCTGATATTTCTTGTCCTAAAGTAAGAGGAGTAGCATCTTGGAGATGTGTTCTTCCTATTTTTACTACATCTTCAAACTCTTTCACTTTATTTTCAAATGTAGCTTTTAAAGTTTTTATTGCTGGGATTAATCTTTTTTGTAGGTCTAAAACAAAGGCAATTCTCATAGCAGTTGGGTAAGTGTCATTTGAGCTTTGAGCTTTATTTACATCATCATTTGGATGAACTTTTTTTTCCACTCTAAAATCACATCCTAAAATTTCACTTGCCCTATTTGCTACAACTTCATTTATATTCATATTTGATTGTGTTCCTGAACCTGTTTGCCAAACAACTAAAGGAAAGTTATCATCAAGTTTAGCTTCTAAAACTTCATCACAAGCTTGTAAAATAGCAGTTGTTTTTTTATCATCTAATCTTTCAAGTTTATTATTTACAATTGCACAAGCCTTTTTAAGATATGCAAAACCCTCGATTATTTCTTTTGGCATTTTTTCTTCACCAATAGGAAAGTTTTCCACACTTCTTTGAGTTTGAGCACCCCAATACTTATCATTTGGCACTTGTATTTCACCCATTGTGTCTTTTTCGATTCTATATTGCATAAATAATCCTTTTTGGAACAGGTTTTCAATTTTATGATATCAATTATCGCTATATGTAATACAGTTTTAAATAAGACTTAAACTTCCTTTTGATTTCTTTAATATTCATTATATTTTCAAAGTAAAATAATTGGAAAAATTTGATATAATTTCAAAAAATTAGGATTTATCATGTCAAATATTGAAAAATTAAAAAAACTTTTAACAGAAGAGTTTATTCCTGAATTAGAAGAGGCATTAGCAGAATTAGCAAACATCAACCAATCATGGAAAGCAACAACTGAAGATAAAGAGGAGTTTGAGGAATTAAAAGAGATGAAAAACTTTTTTGATAATATTTTAATAGACTTAAACGCAAATGATTTAACACAAGATGAAGCCCAAGAGATTATTCAAGCTGTAGAAGAGATGAGATTAAAATAAAAGCTATTCTTATTTATAATTTACTTTATTATAAAATAGTTTATTTTATGCAAGGAATAAGAAATGAAACATATTAAAGCAACACTTTTACTAGTAGTTTTTATTCTATTTATTAATGGATGTACACATAAAACTCCATATACAAATAGATCACAAATGATATTAATGTCTCAAGAAGAAGAGCTAGCATTAGGTGAACAGTCATACAAGCAAACTCTTTCAAAAGCAGATGTAATTACAAATACGCCTGATGCAAGAAGAGTTAAAAATATAGGATATAAGATTGCACAAGCTGCAAATATACCAAATTATAAATGGGAGTTTAACTTAGTTAAGAATGATGCAATGAATGCATTTTGTCTTCCAGGAGGTAAAGTAGTAGTATATACAGGTATTTTAAAAGCTGCTAAAAATGATGACCAATTAGCTACTGTAATTTCTCATGAAATAGCTCATGCACTTGCAAGACATGGTGCTGAAAGAATGAGTAGTGCTAAAATACAACAAGGTGTTCAATTACTTGGTAATATAGTATTATCATCAAGTGCTCCACAATATACAAATGTATTTAACCAAGCATATGGAGTAGGAACTCAACTGGGTGTAATGTTACCTTATGGAAGACTTCAAGAAAGTGAAGCTGATGAAATTGGTATATACCTTATGATAAAAGCTGGTTACAATCCAAATGAAGCTTTAAACTTTTGGAAAAATATGAGTGCAGGGAAAAAACAAACAAATGAATTCTTTTCAACTCACCCAAGTTCAACAACAAGAATTTCAAATATTCAAAATATAATAAAAAAAGTAAAAGCAGGTAATATGAAAACTACGAGTAGTAATAGTAGTAGTTCTTTAATCGGTAAGCAAGTAAATTAAATAGAGAAATCTCTCTATTTAATTATGCAATGTTAGTATAAACTGCTTGAACATCATCATCATCTTCAAGCTTTTCTAATAATTTTCCAATCTCTTCTTGTTGTTCTTCACTAAATTCTTGAGGATTATTTGAAATTCTTTTTAACTCAGCTTTAGTAAGTTCAATACCCATATCTTCAAATGCTTTATTTAAAGTACCAAAGTCAGTATAGTCTGCACTTACAAGCACAATTCCATCTTCCTCTTCAATCTCTTCTAAACCAGCATCAATTAATTCTAATTCTAATTCTTCAATATCCATATCTTCAGTTTTATTAAACTCAAAAATAGCTTTTCTATCGAAGAAAAACTCTAATGAACCAGTTGGTACAACTTGTCCACCATTTTTATTAAAATGCATTTTAACATTTGCAACTGTTCTAGTATTATTATCAGTTGCTGTTTCAACAAATATTAAAACACCATGTGGACCTTTACCTTCAAAATTTACATCAGAATAGTTTGCTGCATCTTTTCCTGTTGCTCTTTTAATAGCTGCATCAATGTTTGTTTTTGGCATATTTTCAGCTTTTGCATTTAAAATAGCCGTTCTTAATGCTGAGTTCATTTCAGGATCTTCACCACCTGCTTTTGCTGCCATTTCAATAGCTTTAGCAAGTTTAGGGAATACTCTTGACATTGCTCCCCATCTTTTCATTTTAGCGGCTTTTCTATACTCAAAGGCTCTACCCATATTAACTCCAATTATATTGATTTTTCTAAATTTTTGATGGATTATAGCAGGTTTGTAATAATATATATATTATATACCCCTAATTTAAAATCTGCTAAGATTTTCAGATGAAAAAAATTATACTTATTATTTTAATACTAAATTACAATTTATTTGCATTAAAACTCTCTTCAAATGTAGTTAAAAATGCCAATACCGTGCTAGTTGAAGTTACAAAAGAAAATATTAGTGATGTTAAACTTACTTTTGATAAACAAAATATTGATTTTTATGAAAATCCATTTAAAGAAAATAGTTTTTATGCTCTAGTCCCAATATCTTATTATCAAAAAAAAGACAACTACCGTGTTATTATCTCTTATTTAGAAAATGAAAAAAGAGTATTTAAAGGAAGTGATTTAAAAGTAGTTGATGGAAAATATAAAAGTGAAGTAATTAATGTAAAACCATCAAAGTTTAAACCACCAAAGTCAAGGGCAGAAAGAACTAAAAAAGAGTATATCCAAGCTATGAAAGTTTATAATAGTAAATCAGAAAAAATTTATTGGAATAAAGATTTTATAAATCCTCTAAACTCAAAAATAACAAGTAATTTTGGAACAAAAAGAGTTTATAATGGAAAACTAAAGTCTTATCATAGTGGAACAGATTTTAAAGCAAAAAATGGCACACCTATCATTGCTTCAAATAGTGGAATTGTAAGAATTTCAGAAAATAGATTTTATTCGGGTAATTCTATAGTTATTGACCATGGACAGGGTGTATATAGTTGTTATTTTCATTTAATAAAAATGAATTATAAAGTGGGAGACTTCATCAAAAAAGGCGAAGTTCTAGGGCTAAGTGGAGATACCGGAAGAGTTACAGGACCACACTTACACTTTGCTTTTAGAATACATGGTATTCAAGTAGATCCCCTGCAAGCAATTAAGATTTTAAATTTATTAAATAACTAGTTTAACATTTTTTACACATTTTTTAAGTATAATCTCAATTATTTTTAAAGAAGGAAGAGTTTGAAGAGTTTAATATTAATATTGTTTTTATCAATATTTTCATTTGCAAATGAGAATACAAATGAAAATTCGTTTGATACACAAAATGCTTTTGAACAATTTAGTGATGAATTTGATACAGAATTCTCACAAGAAAAAAAAGAAGAAGTATTTGATCCCTTAAGTGGATACAACAGAGTAATGACAAACTTCAATGATGGAGTTTATGAATATGTTTTATCTCCAGTTTCAACTGGATACTCAAACACTGTACATGAAAATATAAGAGTTGGTCTTTCAAATTTTATTAATAACTTACTTTTTCCAATAAGATTTGTAAATAATCTTTTACAATTTAAATTTGAGAATTCTGCTGAAGAATTAGGTAGGTTTTTTGTAAATACAATATGGGGACTTGGAGGATTTATGGATCCTGCAAAAAATGAATTAGGTTGGGTTGAACATGATGAAGACTTTGGACAAACACTTGGATATTGGGGTGTAGGAGAAGGATTTCATATTGTATTACCATTTTTAGGACCTTCGAATTTAAGAGATATTGTAGGACTTGCTGCTGATGGATACGTTAGTCCTGTAAATACAACAGGTGCAAGTGATATTCAATATAAATTACCAAATAATTTTTATGAGCAATTAGGAATACAAGTAGGAACAACAATAAATACAACATCTTTAAGACTTGGACAATATGAATCTGTTAAAAAAGATGCATTTGATTTATATCCATTTTTAAGAGATATATATACTCAAAGAAGAAACAAACAAATAGAGGAATAAAATGAAAAATTTAATAAAAATATTTTTAATAATATCTTTAGGGTTTAGTTCAGTTTTTGCACTAAATAAAGATGAAATAAAACCTAAAATGGCAGAAAAAATTGATAATGTACTTGTAATTTTAGGAAAAAAAGAGCTTACAAATGATCAAAAAGGTGAGCAGATAATTAAAATTATTGATGAAGTTTTTGATTATAATTTAATGGCAATGCTCTCATTAGGTAAACAAACATGGGTATCTATAAACTCACAACAAAGAGCCGAATTTACAGAGCTTTTTGAAGAAAAATTAAAAAAATCATATATTGATAAATTAAAACTATATAATGATCAAAAAGTAAAAATCATTGGATTAAAAGATCATCAAGGTTCAAGAGCACAATTACAAACTGAGCTTTTAGGAAAAGATAAAACATACCAAATAAACTATAATTTCTATGAAAATAGAAAAGATAAGCAATGGTATATTTATGATGTTGATTTAGTTGGTGTTAGTATAATTAAAACTTACCAACTACAATTTAATGGGCAACTAAAAGAAAAAACTTTTGATGAATTACTAGAAGAGTTAAAAGATTCTTTAGCTAATGAAACTAAATAAAAAAAATGATAAAAAAGTTTTATGATAATTTAATTTTAAAATACCCAAAAACGATTCTAATAATACTACTGAGTTTTGTTGGAATTCTTGGGTATTATACTACAAAACTTGAAATTGATGCCTCTTCAGAAACACTATTACTAGAAGATGATAAAGATTTAAAGATTTTCAGAGAAGTTAATAAAAACTACACAAACCCAAACTTTTTAGTAGTTGCTTATTCGCCAAAGTCAGGTGAAATACTAGATGATAAAAATTTACAAATAATAAAAAACCTTACAAATGATTTTTTAAACTTAGATAGTATATCTAGTACCACATCTATTTTAAACGTTCCTTTATTACAATCACCTATCAAACCTATTTCAGATTTAGTATCTGGAGTTGATACATTACAGACAAAAAATGATATAGATAAAAAACTAGTAAAAAATGAATTTTTATCTTCACCTTTATACAAAAATTCACTAGTAAGTGAAGATTTTAAAACCACAGCTATTGTATTAAATTTAAAAGAGGATAAAAAATATTTTGAACTCCTTGAAAAAAGAAATAGTTTACTAAAAAAACGAAGAGATAACAAAGCTTCAAGTAAAGAGTTACTTGAACTAGAAAAAGTTCAAAAAGATTTTAAAGACTATAGAGATTTTCTTAGAGAAAAAGAGAGTAAAGATATCCAAGAAGTAAGAGATGTCGTAAAGAAATACTCATCAAACTCTAAAATCTTTTTAGGTGGAGTTAATATGATTGCCAATGATGTTATTGGCTTTGTAAAAAATGATTTAAAAATCTATGGCTCTACATTAGTATTTATTTTGATATTTATTTTATGGTTTATCTTTAGACATATAAGATGGATAGTTTTACCCATATCAATTTGTATTTTATCTGTAATATCAACTGCTGGACTTTTAGGATTATTTGGTTGGGAAGTTACAGTTATTTCATCAAACTTTATATCACTTCAATTGATCATTACAATTTCTATTATTTTACATTTAATTGTAAGATATAGAGAGTTAAATGTAAAATATAAAAATGCTAGTCAATATAAGCTAGTAATTAATACTATTTTATCTAAATTCAATCCTTCATTTTTTGCAGTAATTACTACGATCACAGGATTTGGATCTTTAGTTTTATCAAGTATTCAACCTGTTAAAAACCTTGGGCTTATGATGAGTGCTGGTATTGCTATTTCACTTATAATTGCATTTTTAGTATTTCCTATTATGTTAATTATGATGAATAAAAAAGATGAACATGAGAAAAAAGTATCTAATTTTTCTTTAATTAATAAATGTATTAATATTGTAGAAAACTCAAAAAAAACCATAATTATCACAAGTATAATTGTAGTTGCTTTTTCACTAACAGGCGCTTCTAAACTAATAGTTGAAAATAGCTTTATTAACTATTTTAAAAAATCAACTGATATTTATAAGGGAATGGAAGTTATTGATGAGCAATTAGGAGGAACTACTCCACTTGATATTATTGTTAAATTTAAAGATGAACAAAAAAAAGTACAAGCAAAAAAAACTGATGCTAATTTTGATATGTTTGATTCATTTTTTGATGAATTTGAACAAACAGGTAGTGAAGAGCAATATTGGTTTACAAAAGACAAAATGGATACAATTACAGCTATTCATAACTATTTAGAAACACTTCCTCAAATTGGTAAAGTTGACTCATTGGCAACACTATTAAAAGTTGGTAAAACTTTAAATGACAATAAAGATTTAGATGGAATAACTTTAGCTCTTCTATATAATGAGCTACCTGTTAAATACAAAGATTTAATTTTATCACCATATATTAATATTGAAAAAAATGAAGCAAGAATTACAATGAGAATTGTTGATTCTAATCCTGAACTTAGAAGAAATGATTTATTAAATAAAATCAAAAAAGATGTAGATGAAATTATAATAAATAAAGAGACTACTTTTCAGTTATCAAATTTAATGGTTTTATACAATAATATGCTTCAATCACTTTTTGATTCACAAATTAAAACTTTAGGTTTTGTGCTTATTATTTTATTAATTATGTTCTTAATTTTATTTAGATCAATAAAAGTTGCACTTATTGCACTTGCAACTAACATCGTACCAATTTCTGCTATTTTTGGAATAATGGGTTGGTTAAATATTCCACTTGATATTATGACAATAACAATTGCAGCTATTTCTATTGGTATTGGAGTTGATGATACTATTCACTATATCCATAGATATAAAGAAGAGTTTAAAGTTGATCATAATTATGTGAATGCTATGAAAAGAGCACACAAAAGTATCGGTTTTGCTATGTATTACACATCAATTGTGATTATGCTAGGTTTTTCTATTTTAATATTATCAAATCTAATTCCAACAATTTATTTTGGTCTTTTAACAGTAGTTGTAATGGCTTCACTTTTAACATCTGCCCTACTTTTACTACCAAGACTAATGATTATATTTGAACCTTATGAAAAGTTAAGGAATACAAAATGAATATAGCTATTTACTGTGGCTCATCTTTTGGAGCTAGTAAAATTTATGAAGAAAAAACAAAAGCACTTGCAAAAAAACTATATGAAAATTCTATACAAATTGTTTATGGTGGCTCAATTCAAGGATTAATGGGAACTATTTCAAATGAATCTTTAAAATATGGAAATAAAGTAACGGGTGTTATTACAAATGATTTAGCAAATAAAGAGATTGAAAATAAGAGCCTACAAGAGATTTATAGGGTTCATACGATAAATGATAGGAAAGAGAAGATGGAAGAGCTTTCAGATGGCTTTATAGCTCTTCCTGGAGGATATGGAACATTTGATGAAATATTTGAAGTAATATCTTTAGCACAAATGGGATATCACAAAAAACCCTGTGCATTTTTAAATATAAATGGTTACTATGATAATTTATTGAACTTTTTAAAAAATGTTTCAAAAGAAGGCTTTATTGATAAAAGATTTATTGATATGCTTATTATTACAGATGATATAGATGAACTTATTTTAGAAATAAAACACTACAAAGCTCCACTTGCTAAATGGGAAGACAAATAAATCCCTATCATTTACTAATCATTAACTATTTATTAAATAAATGTTAATGGCATGACTTTATAATTGTAATACAAGTTAAGTTTTTCACTTAGCCTTGGTGTTAAGATTTTTGATTTAACTCTCCTACTAAAAACAAAAAAAAAGGGAAGCCACAAGCTTCCCTTTTTTTATCTACTAATAAACAACTTTGTGTATAATTCATCCATGAAAAAATATATACTATTTGATAACGACGGTGTTTTAGTTGAAACTGAACCTTTATATTATGAAGCAAGTAAAAGAGCATTAAAAGAGTTTTTTAATGTTGATTTAGAGTTTGAACAATATATGAAGATAATGACTGATGGAAAAGGTGTTTGGGTAGCAGCATCAAAGGCTTCACAAGAAGAAATTATTGTTGCAAGAGAGCAAAGAGATGTATACTATCAAGAGTACTTAAAAACAGAAGATATAGCAATTGATGGGATTCATGATATATTAGAAGAGTTAAGTGAAAAATACAAAATGGGTATTGTAACAACTTCAAGAAGAGTAGATTTTGAAATAATTCATAATAATAGAGGAATAACTGATTTTATGGATTTTGTTTTATGTGTGGAAGACTATCCAAGATCAAAACCATATCCTGATCCATACTTAAAAGGTTTAGAACTGTTTAATGCAAAAAAAGAAGAAGCTATAGTTGTAGAAGATTCACAAAGGGGATTGATATCAGCTAATAAAGCCAAGATAGATTGTGCAATTGTACATAATAAATTTACTCAAACTCAAGATTTTTCAACAGCAAAACATAAAATAAATAATTTAAAAGAACTAATAAACATCTTATAGTTTATTAGTTCTCAATTGCAATATTAATATATCTTTCTAAGTTTTCTTTACTTGTTTTTCCAACAAATTTTTTTATGAACTCACCATTTTTAGAAAATAAAAACATTTCAGGTATTTTTTTAATATCTCCTAAATCTTTTGTTAAAACAAAATTCTCTTCTCCAACTGTAACAGGATAAGGAATTTTATGTTCATTTATAAAAGCAATAACCTCTTCTAAAGGCTTATCTTTTTCAAATAAAACAGAAACAATTTCAAAATCATCTTTATACTTTTCTCTTAACTCTTTTAAGATTGGTAACTCTTCAATACATGGTGGACACCAAGTAGCAAAAACATCAATTAAAACTGCTTTTTTACCTTTATAATCTGCAAAGTCAAACCCTTGAGGTGTACTTTTAAAATCTATTAATTTAGCATCAACTGTAGTTAAAGAGTAATTTACCTCTTGAAATGGTTCCTCTTGAGTAACTTCAGTTTTTGCAACTAGACTTTCATCAAAACTACTTTTGTTATCACATGCAGTAAATAAAAGCATTACTGCTAATAATCCAATTAAAATTCTTATCATCTATAATTCCTTACTTGTTAATTTTTTTAATATATTTTTAGCTTCTTCTTCGTTGAAAAAAATATTCATTGAAAGCTCTTGATTAACTCTTTTTAAATATTTTATTCTATGTTCTTTTAAAAGCACTTCATCTTTTTGATACCTTAACAAAATTTCTTGCATTTGCTCAATATAATAATCTTCTATTTCACTTTTTTTTACTGCTGTAGGTTTCTTGTTTGCTGCAATCTTTGCTTTTATAAAAAATGCAACAATTATACCTATTATTAATAAAACTATTAAGAAAAATTCCATTTATACTATTTACTTCTAGCTATTGATTTAGCTTCATTTGCAATCTCTTCTGCTTTTCTTGCTATTTGTAGAGCTTGTGCTATTGCTTTATTGTTTTCTTCTTCTGTTTCTAGTTTCTCTATTCTTTCTAATACGTTTCTATAATCAATATGTCCAATAGTTTCTAAAACACCATCAGATTCAATTATATATTTAATATATGATAAATCTTTCCAGTTTTCTGTTAATTTGTTATCTAAATGAGATTTATAATCTACATCAATTTTGTTTGTATTTGAAACAAATGCTAAATCTAAATCAATATCATCTGTTTTACTAAATAGTGTTTTATATAATAATGTCAAATGAGCTTTATTCTCTAATTTTGAAATGTATCCATATACATTATCTTTCTCATCATTTTCTAACATATACTCCAATAACTCTTTTGAAACTAATCCCTCACCACTAGTAAATAACTCTTTTAACTTTTCGTTACAAGTGTTATAAATATTTGAAGCTTTTTGCTTATCTAAACCTCTAATAAACTTAAATAAATCAAGATTATATCCATAGCTAAACTTATTTATTTGATTTTGTAAAGGGTTTATTATTGCAGCAGGGTTTGATGAACTATTTGCATAGTTTACAATATTGTTTACATTTGTAATCTCATTTTCATCAAATAATGAGTTTGTATAGTAAGTCTTAATCTCTTCATTTAAATTTTCATCTAATAAAGATTTTGATTTATTTTCATAAAAAGAAGTTAATTCTTCAATTTTATACTTCTTAGAATTTTGAGCCATTAATGCATATTGTGAAGCAATTTGTTGATATCTATTTATTTTTTCACTTATATTTAAGTTCTTAAGTAATGCTAACTCTTGTTCTAAAATATCTTTTTTTGATGCATTAATACTTTGAGCAACTTTCATACCTCTTTTTGGTAGTTCAGTAACTAGTTTTGTTAACTTTGTATCATAATCATCAATATCTTTTGAACCTTGAATATTAGAAACTAATTTCACAGCACTTGAAATTTTAATTGATCTTCTAATTAAAAGTATAATTATTAAAACGAAAAGAACTACAACTAATAAAGCTAATAAAAAGCCATTAGGGTCCTGCTCATAAATTTTTAATAAATCATAATTAGATTCTTTTGCTAAAGCAAAAAAAGATTTCATTTTTTCTAAAAAAGACATTGATTTTCCTTTACGAATTTGTAAGTTAATATTACTTTACATAATATAATAAATTTTCTTAATATTTTAGTAGATGAGATACTCCTCATCTACTAGTTTATTTATATGCTTCAGATATATACAAATCTTCTAAACTATCAGGTGATAATCTTTGAAGTTTTTTTCCATTTATAAAAATTGTTGGAGTACCTGTAACTTGTAAAGTAGTCGCATCAACTCTGTCTAAATTGATTCTTTTTTCAATTTCTACATTTTGCATATCAGCTTTAAGTTTCTCCATATCTAAGCCATCTACTTCTTTTAAAAACTCCATTAATAACTCTGGTTTTTCATTGTTATGTTGTGCCCATAATGGCTGCTTTTTATAAACTAAATCTAATACTTCTAAGTATCTATCTTGAAGTCTTGCTGCTTCAATAATTTTGATTGCATAATCAGAATTTTTGTGGTTTGCTAAATATCTAACTACAAGCTTAATGTCTTTATAATATTGTTTATAAAAATCTTTTATTACATTATTAAAAATGGCACAAGATTCACACTCAGGGTCAATAAATTCAACTACGTAAATACCTTTTTCATTATCACCAAATGATGGGCTATATTCTCTTACAAAAGGTTTTTTATCATACTGAAAAGTTGTTACCTCTTTTGCTTTTTGAGTTTCACTACTGTTAAATACATACATTGCTGTTCCAAAAACAGCTACTATTATAATTAGTGCTATTGCAACTAAGTTTTTATTCTTCATCTAAATATTTTCCTTTTTTTAAAATTATCGATATTATAAATAAAATACTAAAAGATACTAAAGACAAAAATGGAATTGTAATAAAACCAAAATAATCTATATATCTAGTAGAACAAGGGACCCCTTGAACACAAGGTGTTAAGTCATCAGTTATTATGCCAAACATTAATAAATTATGATAAATTGCCATAAGTAAACCACCTAAAATAAGTGGAAATGAGTACTTGAAAAGTTTATTATCAGGATACAAAAGATTAATTAAAAAAATCAAGACAAGTGGATACATAAATATTCTTTGATACCAACACATAGAACAAGGAACAAAATGCATTATTTCGGAGAAAAAAAGACTACCAAAAGTAGCAATACTTGATATTAAAAAAGACAGAAATACTAAAACCGAACCAATATTTGATTCACCATTTATTTTACTCAATAAAAACCTTTATAAATTTATATTTTAAGATGAGGAAGACCCCATCTTTTAATTAAGCTCCCCCACCAATAGGTGAGTTAATTTCATCATGAATGTTACTTCTTGGAATCGAATCACATAATTCAATTGATTCATTTAAAGCTTTCATGAACTCTTCAACATTTTCATAAGGAATATCAATTTCTGATACTTTATCTGTACCGTGAGAAAAAATTGCAATATTAATAACAGGACTACTGTACTCACCATATGGCTTTTCAACATGATCAATTCTTACTGTATCATCAGTAGAATGTGCTAACTTTAATGTTTTAACTTCTATATGTTTTGCTGGCATAATAACTCCTTAAATTTTATATAAAATATTGTACCATAAGTTAAGCTTATAATCAAACTTTTTTACTCTTATTTTATTGAGGTTGCAGTTAAAAATAGATAGTTTTTACCCCTTAGAGTTACCCTATATTTCTTCTGTTGAAGATATTTTTTGCAAAAAATTACATCATTGTATAAAACTGATTGTTCACTGTAAGAATAGTTCTTTGCTTTTGCTCCAAAAATCACTTCTCCATCCATCCATCTACAATTAGGAAACCCTAAAATAACACTACCTTTATCACTAAGATAATTTTGAATTAAATCCATAAAAAGTACTTTGAAATTAAGACTTGAACTTTGTAAAGTACCAACTGAAATCAACAGATCTGCTTTTGGAAGATCTAACTGTTCAAGTTTATTTATGTCATGACAATAAAAATTGAAATTTTCTGCTTTGAATCTATTTTTTGAATACTGTATTGCAGATGAAGAGAAATCAATGCCATAAAAATTTATTTTCTCTATTTCTTCTTTTTGTAATAGATTATTTATTACTTCAAATTCATCTGCTTTATTTATACCTAAATTTAATACATTCTTCTTGTCCTGTATCTTCACACTTTTTAAAGCACTTATGTACGTATCTAAAAAAGTTGGTTCTTCATTTTTATTAATTCTAAAAAATGTTGATTCTATTCCATATTTATCATTTGGATTAATTAATTGTTGTTTATGAAATGAGTTTTCTTTATTTATTTTTTCAAACTCTAATACTATTGTTTTATCATTTATACTCAATACATACATTTTACAAAACAATATCTCTGATAAATCACTCCAAACTTTAAAAGAACGATATATATACTCATCATCTAAAGTAAGAACTTCTCCACAATATAAATCTTTTGATATAGAAGGGTTTAATACTTCTGTATTGACTTTATCACTGTTTTTTAAACTATCTTGCATGAAATTTAGTATCTCATGCATACTCTCATTTGTAAATTTTGTCATATTTAAATCTTCTTTTGATTTTTGAAATCATATAATAGTATTATGAATCTTAGAATATCAACTTTTAATCTTTTTCAATTTTGTTCGCCACCTTACTCTTACTACACAAAAAAAGAGAAATTTAGTCCAATCCAGTGGCAAAGTAAAGTAAATTGGATAGAAGAAACTATCAATCATATCAATAGTGACATAATAGCATTTCAAGAAGTATTTACTCAAGAAGAAATAAAAGAGTTATTAATTAAGAATGGTTATAAATATTTTGCAAGTGTTGATGAAGCTATTTTAGAAAAAAATATATTTCAAACATGTGTAGTTTTTTTAGCATCAAAATATCCAATAAATAAAATACAAACAATACAAACCAATGATGATATTGTACAAATGTTAGATTTAGAAGATGAATTTGTATTTTCCAGAAAACCTATTAAAGCTTATATTCAAGTAGAAAAAAAAGAATTAGTAACTTATGTATTTCATCTAAAATCAAATAGATTAAATGAATTTGAATATAAGTTTTTAAAAGAGACTTTTATTAACGAAAAAATTGAAAAATCTTTAAGAAGTTTCACTTTTAAAAATGCTAATGCATTAAAACAAAGATTATGTGAAGTAATACATTTATCTGAAGATATAAGTAAAACTTTAAAAACAAATGAAAATATAATAGCCTTAGGAGATTTAAATGATAAGGAGTTTTGTCTAAGTATAGATTTGCTTACAAATAAGTCTTTAATTGAACAAATATTAAAAACTATGAATTTAAACTCTATAAATATAAGTGAAAATAGATCTCAACTATTTGATTCATTTTATTTAGATAAAAGCTATAAAAAAAGACCTTCAACCTCATATTTTAGAACAGTAGGAAATGTTATTGATTATATTTTTATTTCAAAAAAACTAAAAAGTTCTTTTTCAAACTATGATATTTATGATTTACATTTAAAAGATAACAAAAATGGTTCCCTAATTCAAAGTGACCATGCAATTATTTCTACAGATTTTCAATTCTAAATGTTACATTTTTACTTATTTTTGTAAATTAATATATTTTTTTAAACTAAATTTAATATTTATACATCTTTTTTACATTTTTTTTTGTTAAGATGTAGACTCAATTAGGAAGAAAAGAGGAAGAAAATGAATATGAAAATGATTACACAAACTGCAGACTTATGTGATGATAATAGAGATAAAGAAATTCAAGTTTTATCACCTAAGTTTATAAACTATGGTGGTTTAAAAAGTTTCTCAGGAAGAATAGAAACTATAAAACTAGATAAAAGTAATTTTAGACTATTAGAAATGCTAAGAGATGAAGATGGTGAAGGTAAAATTGTTGTTGTAGATAATGCTCAAGAATTTTTCGGTGTTGTAGGTGATAAACTTATGGCATTTGCTAAAAACAACAATTGGAAAGCTATTATATTAAATGGTTATGTTAGAGATACAAGAGAAACACAAAATATTGAAGTTGGCTTATACGCGATTGGTACTTGTCCATTAAGAAACTTTGATAAAACACAATCTTCAAGGGGAGAAACTCTTAACTTTGAAGGTGTTCAAGTAAGTAGTGGAGACTACGTTTATGCTGATGAAGATGGGGTAATCTTCACAAAAGAAAAACTAAACTAATTTTAAATCATCATCTTTTGATGATGATTTATGTTTTAAAATAAATCTACACTGCTTACTTGCTCTTCTGTGAATACTACAACTTGATTTCTACCTTTATTTTTAGCTTCATATAAAGCAATATCAGCATTTTTAATAACTGATTCAAAATTTGTAGAATCATCAGGGAATAAAGACAATCCAATACTTACAGTTTTTCTAAGTTTTGCACCAGCATATACATCTATGTCATTCTCACTAACTTTTATTCTAATTTTATTAGCAATGTCTAATGCATTTTCAGTAGATTTTACATTTAAAAGTAAAACCATAAACTCTTCCCCACCATATCTAACTACTATATCAGACTCTCTGACATTTTCAAGTAAAATTCTTGATAACTCTTTTAGAACTTTATCTCCAATATCATGTCCATATTCATCGTTAACAGCTTTGAAGTGATCCATATCTAGTAAAAGAACACCAATGTTAAATTTCTCTCTTTTAGCTTGTGGTATTAATTTCTTAGAGTGCTCTTCTAAAAACTTTCTGTTATATAAGCCAGTTAATCCATCTCTAAATGCAGATTGTCTAAGTGCTTCCATTAAAACTTTAACTTCAATTGAAGGTGCTGACTCATTAATATAACTTTTAATGAAAGATATATTCTGCTTTAAGTTATCCAATTGATCTTGAGTATCTAACACAAAATTAATGATTAAATAGACATTTTCACTAATACTAGTAGAAATACAATAATGAAATTTATCTTCTTTTCTAAAATAAGGACAAGTAGAATGATACTCTATAGACATGACATCATTTTTAGTTCTAGCAGCTCTACAAAAATGAGGATTAGCTTCTAAATCTGCTTCACAAAAAAAGCTTTCTCCAACTTTCTTTGTTACTTCCATCTTATGTTTTGCTAAATTTATTTCGGTAAATGTAAAATTATAAAATCCAAATTTATTAATTAATACTTGAGATAGCCTATTATAAATCTCTTCTTTTGTACTATCTAATTCAATTTCTTTTTTAAATTGATATAAATTCGAAAGATTTGTAACAATTTTTTTTGATTCTTCTAAAGCTGAAATATTAGAACTATCATTTGTTTGTGAATTACCAATAAATACTTTTAATTTCTTATCAATATCATTAGATGTGTGCTTAAAAGTAGTCAATAAATCATTAAAATTATCCATTGTATTAATCATTTCTGATGTTAAATCTTTAGGTATTTCAATTTTTTTAAAATCTCCTACAATTGCACCATCTAAACTATCAGTAATATTTTCAAATAAATTTGAATATTGTTTTAATACTTTTCTAAAAGTTAATAAAATCAATAATGCCCCTGAGAATATTAACAAAGGAACTAATATAAATATATTTAGAGTTAACTCTTCAATTTTACCTAGGTCTATTTCTAGTGAAACTGCGCCTAAAACATCTCCACTTTTTGCATTATGACAAGATGTACAATCTAGACCATTCTCCCAATTTGCAATATATGGAATTGTAATTCTCATGTTACTATGCAACAAATTATCTTCGATTTGATATTTAGTTTGTCCTGTTCTTAAAACTTCTTTATCAATGCTATCTTTTGGTAATTTTTTATTTGCTGTTCCATATTGTTTATTTAAAGAATCACTTCTAACAATCCAAATTCTTTTTATATCTTCAGTATCATTAATAGAGTTTAAAAAAGTATCTACTTGATGCATATTATTATTTTGCATATATGAAGTTAAACCATTTTTTACTATATTTGAAACTACATTTGCATTTTGCAATACTAATTCTTTGTTATTTTCTTTGAAGTAATAAGTAATAATTAATGTAGATAAAATACTTAAAAAGACAGAAACTATAATAAATTTTATTATTATTTTTCGATTCAAATAGAAGCCTTTTGATTAATATCCTATTTTACTTTTTTCTAGCTTAAAAACAATAAGTCATTTTACATTATTTATCTGTATACTATTGAATTTGATTCTTAAATTCTAAATTCATTGTTGCTTCATCTATTAATAGTTTTGCAACTTCATGATAAGCATGAATATATTTATTAATATTTAAATCTTTTAATTCACTTTTCTCTTTTGTAGATTGTATTTTTAGTATTATATTTGCTTCACTGTGATAATTTAAAACAGCTTCACATATTAATCTTTTTATATGAACATCACTAAGTGTAATAATAATAGCACTTGATTCTTCAATTTTTAGTGACTCTAATACAGGTCTTTTATCTAAGTGCCCAAAATATGCCATATAACCAAGTTTTCTTGCCAATAGAACATGTCTTAAATTATCACTAATTATTACAAAAGGAATCTCTTTATCTTTTAAATCTTTTGCAATAATTCTTCCTAATGTTGAGAATCCACATATTACTATATGATTTTTTTGTTTAATTGGAGTAATCTTATCAGACTCATAAAACTCTACTACAAAATAAGAAGCTAATCTATAAATATTTCCAACAATAAATGGTGTTAATATCATTGATAAAACAGAAATCAAAATTAAAAAACTTGACTGATCTGAAGTTAATAAGTTATTATTTGAAGCAAGTGCAAAAATTGCAAAAGAGAACTCTCCTACTTGACATAATGCAATTGCTGATTTTAAAGAAGTACTTTTATCATTTTTTCTTCTGATAATAAAATAAATCACTAGTGCTTTTATAAGCATTATTGACATAAGCATTAGTAAAATAATATGAATATTTAATAAAAAATACATAGCATCTATTTTTGTACCAACCCAAAAGAAAAATGTTCCTAAAAGTAAATCTTTATATGTTGCTATATCTGATTCTACTTTTACAGCATACTTAGTATCTGATATAATCATACCTGCAATAAAAGCTCCTAGTGAGTAAGTAAAACCTAACTCATGAGCTAATATTGAAGTTCCAATTACTATTGAGAAAACAGAACCTAAAAACAACTCTTCTATTCTAGTTTTAGCAGAAAACTTCAATAACCAATTAATGATTTTTTTACCAATAATAAACATAAATGCAATAATTATAAGTGCAGAAAAAACTGTCTTAGTAATAACTTCACTAATAGATAAAGTATCATTTGCTAAAAATGTAATTAGTAGTAAAATTGGAATTACTGCTAAATCTTGAAAAATTAAAATTGCAGTTGATTTCTCACCATAAGGAGTATGAATATCTTTTGAACTTTTAAGATATGTAAGAACAATTGCAGTTGAAGATAAAGAAAAAGCAAGGGCAATAATTAATGATATTTCAACACTGAGATTGAAGATAAAATATGAACATATATAAATAATTAGTGCACTTAAACTAACTTGTAAAAAACCATTTAATAAAAGTATTTCTTTCATTCTTTTAATTTTTTCAAAGTTCATTTCAAGACCAATAGTAAACATTAAAAAAACAATACCAAACTCACCTAACATCTCTAAAGAGTGGATATCAAGCTTACTAAAATTAAAAATATAACTAATTATTGTTCCTGTTAATATATAACCAATAATATGAGATATTCCAAATTTCTTTAAAATTATATTTAATATTGTTGAGATAGAGATAGTTAGAAATATTGTAAATAAGAGATGTTCCATAAAATACTTTCAATTAATAATATATATTTATTATATCAAAAATTATAAATATTTTTTACATGGAAGTTTACAAAAAATATGCAAAGCTGTCTATTTTATAACTATACTAATTTAAGAGTTCAAACCCTAAATTTCAATACTATAACTAGACTCAAATTTATTTTTTGAATCTAAAGATAAAATACCTCTTTTATCTTCTAGTTTTTTATTATGATCAACACTATCAGCAACTCCATGCCAAGGCTCTATACATAAAAATGGTGATCCACTTGGTTTTGACCAAATACCAAGATAAGGGAAGTCTTTAAAATTCATTTTTACAAATCTGTCATTTCTACTGTTTTGAAATGTAACTTCATTTATATCATCATTAAAAACTAATGCATCATTAAAAAACATCTCTTCACTTAAAAAGATTTTTTCACAATTCATATAAGTATTATCAGCTAATAAGCCATCTTTTAAAAAGTATCTATAAGCTTCTTTCTTATCAACACTTATAAAACACTCATCCTTTGCCTCATCTTCTAAAGGCCAATTAAACGCAGGATGTGCCCCAATAGAGAAATAAAGTACTTTAGTATCTATATTTATAACTTTATAAGAAACAATTAATTTATTTTCCTTTAATTGATAATTTAAAAAAAGTTCAAAATCAAAAGGATAAATATCTTTACTTTTTTTAGAACTAGTTAATTTAAATTCAACACAATCATCTTCTTTTTTTACAACTTCGAATTTTTTATCCCTTGCAAAACCATGCTGATTCATACTATATTTTTTATTGTCATAAATATATTCATCATCTTTTAGTTTTCCAACAATAGGAAATAAAATCGGAGAACTTCTATTCCAATATGATTCATCAGCACACCAAATATAATCTAAATCTTCATCATTTTTTTTTAAACTATTTAATTGTGCTCCACCTGAATCAATTACTGCTTTTATATATTCATTTTGTATTTCGTAATTCATTATAATCCTAATTTTAGTTCTTTATGCTCAATCTTTAACATTAAATCATTAATCTTTTTTTGCTGTTTTTCTAGCTCTGTTTTCAACTCTTTTATAGTTTTATTTTTTAGATTATATTCACTATAAACTGAATCTAATAGTATCTCAATTTGTTCATTCTGTATTCTAACTTCATCTTGCTCATCAATAGCTAAATAAAGTTTCTCTTTTGCTTTTTCACTTAGTGTATTTAATTTTGCTTTACTTTTTTTAGCTTCACTATCAAAGTATTCAAACTGTTGTTGAAACTTCTCTTTTCTAGATTTTTCTAATTCATAAATACTATCAACATTTTTATATTTTAATAACATATTTTGTAGTTCGTCAATTTTTTCTCTAGCTTCTGTATTTATTCTTCTATTTTTATTGATATTTTCAATAACTTTTTTTCTAAACTCTTTTTGCTTTAGTTCATATTCAGTTGCTAAAAAACCAATCCAAGTATACTCTTTAATTTTATTTGAAGATTCTTCCTGAATTGGAATAACTGTCAAATATGTATAAAATACGGTATTATTTTTTGAAATATTCCTAACTTTACCTTCCCATATTTTTCCATTTTTGATAGTTGAATAAAGATCAGATGAAGAATCATCACTTTTATCTTTAAGAATATCATGATTACAGTCTTTTAACTCTTCTTGTGTGTATCCTGTTATTTCACTAAAGGATTTATTTATAAATATAATATTTCCATTTATATCTGTTTTAGATACTAAGGCAACTTCATTAACTACTTCAAAAATATCTTCTAAATCTTTCATTAATTGATTTTGTGTTTGTTTATAATATTTCGTTTGGCAGATTTTTTGAACTGAATCTAAAAGTGACTTTGCGCCATAAGGTTTAATCAATAAATCATTTATATTTAATTTAATTGCACTTAGAAGCTCATCTGTTTCTACTTTTGATGTAGTTACAATAAAAGGAATTTCATCATTTATTTCTCTGGCTTTTTTAAGTAAATCAAATGCTGTAAAGTTTTTTTCTAGCACCATGTCACAAATTATAAAGTCAATATCTTCATTATTAAGTTTATAGTAATCAAAAGCTTCGTTAAAATTGTTGAATATAAATACTTCTTTAAAAATCTTTTTTAAAATATTTTCAAAATACTTAGCTGTAGTAATATTTGGTTCTACATATAAAGTTGTTAATTTTTTATAAAAGTTTTCTGTATTTAATACCATTATTTACGCCTATTTAATTTTTCTTTTTCTTCTATTTGATTTTCTCTGTGTCTTAAAACATCTTCTAAATCATTTACTTTTCTTTTTTTTACTTCTAACTCTTCTTGAATTCTTAAAATATAATTCTGTCTAACCTTAATCTCTTTTTTTAAATAGTTTATTTTTTTATCAGATTTTTTATTTTCAGTTCGTAACTCTTTAGTAGATTCTAAAATATCTTTCATTTTCACATTTACTTCATGGGTAAAAGTCTCTTGTCTTTGCCTTATATCTTTTAATTTATCTTCGAGCTTATCTATATTTTTTATATAATTATCATTTAACTCTTTTATATTTTGAATCTCTTTTTCTTTTTTTTCTAAATCCTCATACTCTTTTAATTCACAAGATAAAGAGTCAATTTTTTCTTGGGCAACTTTATATATTTTTTTTGTTTCATTAAAATTATATAGCACTTTCTTTTTAAAACTTCTTCTGATATTTTCTTCTTTTGTAGTAATAAAATTAATACTAATATATTTTGTTTTTCCTTCATCAAGGACAGGAATAATAGTACAATTAGAGTAAAAAGCATTATCATCTTTGGTCATAAATTTCATACTACCTTTCCATTTATTTCCAATACTAATTGTTCTCCATTGATCATGGATTAATTGACTTGATGTCTCTTTATGATATAAAAACTCAATATCTTTATCGATAACTTCACTACTGTCTAATTTTGAAAGCTCTTTATAAAAATCATTTACATATCTAATTTTTTTGTCATCATTAAAAACAAATACAAAAGCTACTTGATTAATTGTGTCTAAGTAGTCATTTATCATATTTTGATAGTGATTAACTCTATCTTTTTTTATATTTTTTTTGATTAAAAACTCTGCTTTTTCTACTAGTTGTTTTATATTAAGAGGCTTAACAAAATAATCATCAACTCCATACTTTATAGAACTTAATAAATACTCTTGACTAGTATAAGCTGTAGTAAAAATAAAAGGAATTGTTTTATTTGTCTTTCTAATTTCATTTAATACTTCTATTCCATCTTTATAGGGCATATTTATATCACTGATAATTAGTTGTATTTCTTGGATATTTTCTTCATATGCTATTATGGCTTCTTCACCATCAGATGCTAGTAGAACATCTTTAAAAAAAAGTTTTAATGTATCATATAATTCTTTTTTTATTAGCTCATCATCTTCAACATACAGAATTGTTATTTCTTTTAAAAATGCTTTATCCATTAAACTTCTTTTGTATTAATTATGTATATATTACAATATTTTATCTAATTTTTATATTTATTACATTTGATTATTTCTGTAATTAATATCAAATTGATTATGCTTTAGTTATAATTCTTGAATTTTTTTAGAGAAGGTACAAAAAAATGATAGAGAAAAATGGCGATATTTTAACAGTTAGAGAAGACCTAAAAGTTTTCGACTGTACTATTAGAGATGGTGGATTAGTAAATAATTACCACTTCACAGATGATTTTGTTAAAGCACATTACGAAATGTGTGTTGCTTCAGGTGTTGATTATATGGAAATTGGGAAAAATGTTTCTCCAACTGTAATGGATCCTAAAGAGTATGGAAAATGGAACTTCTGTGTTGAAGAAGATATAAGAAGTGTTGTTGGTGAAAATAATACAGACTTAAAAATTGCAACAATGGCTGATGTTGGTAGAACTTTAAAAGAAGAGATTCCTCAAGCTTCAGACTCAGTTGTAGATATGATTAGAGTAGCAACTTATATTCATCAAATTCCAGAAGCATTAGAATTAATTGAAGATTTCCATGCAAAAGGATATGAAACTACTTGTAATATCATGGCTATTTCTAAATCATTTGATGATGAATTAGACCAGGTATTAGATCAAGTTTGTGCATCAAATGTTGATGTAATTTATATTGCTGATAGTTTTGGTTCTTTTTATCCAGAACAAATCAAAAAATTAACTGGAAAATATTTAACAAAAGCCCAAGCTGCAGGTAAAAAAATCGGTATTCACGCACATAATAACTTACAACTAGCATATGCAAATACCTTAGAAGCTATGATATATGGAACTAGTTATTTAGATGCAACTGTTTCTGGACTTGGAAGAGGTGCTGGAAACTGTAACTTAGAATTACTATTAGGGTTCTTAAAAAACCCAAAATATAAATTATCACCTGTGTTAAAATTTATTGAAGAAAAAATAGTAGCATTAGAAAAAGAACTTGACTGGGGTTATAGCGTACCTTATATGATCACTGGTAAGTTAAATGAGCACCCAAGACCTGCTATGAAAGCAAGAGATGAAGGTGACACTGAATATGTTAAATTTTATGACAGAATGACAGAAGAGTATAGCTAAGAAGCTATCTCTTCAAACTAATTTTCAACTTCTGTATTTCCACCTAAACTATTAATTCTTTCATTTATTAAAGATAATGTTCTGTTTTGAGTTTCATAAGATATTTCAGGTAATTTACCACCAAAAAGTTTTTCAGCTTCTTGAAAACCTTGAATAATACCCTCTTTCCCTTTTTGTAATAATTCTAAATCTTCACCTGCAAAATTAAATACAAAATTTGCAACTCTATCAGAAGTTTGCGTTACTCCAAAGAAACCATCATCACTTACTAAATCTTTTGCTTCATCAGGTGTTAAATCAAGTATTGACTTTCCTTCGTACCCAATGTTCTCTAAGCTCATGCCATTTTCACTTATTTTGCCATCTAAGAAATCTAAGACATCTTGTTGTTCACTGGAGATATCAAAAGATTCACTGCTTTTAAATATAGCAGTTTGAGCAGTAGCATTATCTTTCATACTTTGAGCAGAATTCATTGCAAAAAGTATTACTTGAGCATTCATAGAAAGACTAACCTTCACAGCAGACTCATTAATTGTTTTTTCTAAAGATTCATTTTGCTTTGTACTATTTTCATCAGTTACAGTTTGATTTTTTTTAAATAAGTCTAAAGCTTGGTTGATACTATTATTTACTTGCATAACAGACTCCTTTTAAGTATTTTACATTTCTTAAAATTAATTTAAACTTAATTTTAAATTAAAATCTTTATTTGTTAATAATATTTTTATATGAATTTAGATTTTTTAGATTTAAGAGATAGTAGATAGAATGAATTGGCTAAAAAGCCAACTCTTTTTCGTTTAAAATTAGTTTAGTTTTTTCTAATGATATTCCAGCTTTAGAACTGGCATCTTCAATGCTTTCATTTTTTTCTAATAGTTTTAAAAAAACCTCTATTTTTTCGTTTGTTTTCATATGTGTAATTGACATATTTTTCCTTTTTTTCTTCGCTATGAAGTTAATAAAAAGACAAAAATGAGCTTGTTGTATAAATAAT
This sequence comes from uncultured Arcobacteraceae bacterium, assembly GCA_964022095.1. Lineage (GTDB taxonomy): Bacteria > Campylobacterota > Campylobacteria > Campylobacterales > Arcobacteraceae > Malaciobacter_A. The sequence continues at coordinate 14,827 of CAXHZO010000015.1, read as the reverse complement.
GTATCGTATCAATGAGCAGTAATTAATAAAAGGCAAAATAATAACAGATGAAACTCGAATTCATCTTAAGTACATACAATATAGCTGAATAAAAAATAAATAGCAAGGGCTAACAAGCGCACTCAATATTTTTGGAAGGTTTTGCATTTAGGCCATTGGTTTCATAACCATCTCGTATCCACCAATCTAAACCACCAAGAAGCTCTTTTACTTTAAAACCTAACTTAGCCATATTTAATGCACCTTTTGTTGAAGCATTACACCCTATTCCGTCACAATATGTTACATATAATATATCTTTGTCTAAATCTTTTGTGCTATGTGCACTCATTGTTCTATGAGGAATATTTACAGCAGTTGGTATGTGCTCAGCTTCATAAACACTTGTTGCTCTAGTATCTATTACAATTACTTGATTTTTCTTTTTTAGTAATTCACTTAAATCCCAAGAATCAATTTCATATTTTAATTTATTTTCATAGTGTTTTATTTGTTCGGTCATAAATTTCCTTTGAATTTTTAAATTAATATTTAAATATAAATATATCATAATTAAGAAATTTATTTATATTTTTTTTGATTATTAAGTATTTTTATTCAATTAATTATAAAAAAAGCAAATCCTTATTATTTAAAGAATATAGTTAAAAGATTACTAATAAAATAAAAGGATTCAAATGTCAGGTAAAATTGAAAAACTATTAATTACAAAAGATCCACAAAGCCCTATGCAAAATGTAAATCAAATTGTACTAGAAGTTGGAAAAGGTATATTTGGAGATAGATATTATAATAAAAAAGGTACATTTTCAAATGAAGGTGAAATAGAACCTGATAGAGATGTTACTCTAATAGAAATTGAAAAAATAAACTCTTTAAATGAAGAACATAATCTAAACTTAACAGCTGAGGATTTTAGAAGAAATATTGTAGTTTCAAACTGTGATTTGAATTCTTTAGTTGGAAAAGAGTTTCAAGTGGGAAAAGTTGTATTAAAAGGTATTAGATTGTGTGAGCCTTGTAAGTATTTAGCTAATAAACTACAAGAAGATAAAACATTAACTCAAATGGTTAATAAAGCAGGATTAAGAGCGCAAATTATTTCAAATGGAAGTATTGATTTGTCTTCTCAAATTGAGGTATAAAAACAAAATTAGATTAACATTCTTTAGTAGGTTTATAAAATTAAGATTATAAAAGTTTTTTTATGATAAATTATTATTTATTAGGAAATTAGTATGAAAATAACAAATGATGAAAGAATTATTCTAAATATAATTAAGTTTTCTCCAATTATTCTTGTTATTTTTGTTTCTCTTTTTATTTCTAATATATATCTAACTAAAATGGAAGAAGATTTTACTAGAGAAGTTGAATCAACTAAACAAAAATATCTTATTCAAAATCAAGAAAATGTAAAAAATAAAATAGAGAATATATACAATTTAATTTCATATGAAAAAGAAAAATCAGAACAAGCATTAAAATCAGATATTAAAAAAAGAGTCTATCAAGTTCACAATACAGCTATGAATATCTATAATAAAAACAAAAACAAAAAAACAAAAGAAGAAATTATATTTGATATTAAAACTGCTATTGAAACTAGTAGATTTAATGATGGAAGAGGATATTTTTTTATTTATGATCTAAAAGGAACAAATATTCTTCATCCAATAAAACCTCAAAGAGAAGGGAAAAACTTCTTTTATGTAAAAGATACAAAAGGAACAAATATTGTTCAAGAATCAATTAATATAGCAACAAGTAAAGAAAAAGAAGGATTTCAAAAGTGGTTTTTTCATAAACCAAAAGATTCATCAAAAGAGTTTGAGAAAATTGGATTTATTAAACAGTTTGAACCATATAATTGGTTTATAGGAACAGCTGAATATATTGATGATTTTGAAAATGACCTAAAAAAAGAGTTGTTATTAAAAATAAAAAATATCACAAGAGAAAATAAAAACTATATATTTATATTCGATGATAAGGGTAATGTTCTTTCTCATTATAAAGACTCTTTAATTGGAACAAATCGTTATAATATCAAAAACCCTTTAGGGAAATATGTTGTAAAAGATATAATTGAATTTGCACAAAAAAGTAAAAAAGGTTTTATGTCTTATAGTACAGAAGTAAATCCAGAAAATTTAAAGAAAAGAAAAAAGATTTCTTATATTAGACTTATTAATAATTGGAAATGGATTATAGGTACTGGTTTTTTTTTAGAAAACTTTGAAAAAGAAATTGAGCAAAAAACAAAGTATTTGCTAGAGTCTAAACAAAAATCAATTAATAAGATAATCATACTTTCTATATCAATAACATTAGTATTTATTTTATTGTCTTTTTATATATCTAACAAAGTTTCTGAAAAATTTGTAATATATAGAAATAAAATTCAAGATGAAACTAATAAAACTATAGAAAAACAAAGATTGTTAATACAACAATCTAAAATGGCAGCAATGGGAGAGATGATAGGAAATATTGCACATCAATGGAGGCAACCTTTATCTACAATCTCAACTGTTGCAACAGGCGCAAAAGTTCAAAAAGAGATGGACTGTTTATCAGATATGCAGTTTAATTCTGCAATGGATAAAATCAATAGTTCTGCACAATATCTTTCTGAAACTATTGATGATTTTAGAAACTTCTTTAATCCAAATAATAATAAAAAAATAGCATTTGAAATATCTAATACAATTAATAAGGCTTTGACTTTAGTAAATGCACAGTTTACTTCAAAAAATATAGAATTAATACAAAATGTTGAGAATAATGAACTTTTTTCATTGGAAAATGAATTAGTACAAGTTCTAATTAATATACTAAACAATGCAAGAGATGCATTAATTTTAAAAGATAATCAAAGAAGACTTATCTTTATTAATAGTTATAAAAAAGATGATACATTATATATTGAAATAATAGATAATGCAGGTGGAATAAAAGAAGATATTATAGATAGAATTTTTGAACCATACTTTACCACTAAACATAAATTAGTAGGGACAGGAATTGGATTATATATGAGTGAAGAGATTGTACTTAAGCACCTAGAAGGTAACTTATGTGTTTCAAATAAAAAATATACTTATGAGGGCATTGAGTACACAGGGGCTAAATTTATTATTAATATTTAGAAGAATTTATCCCAAAATATTGGGAATAAATACTCTTTATTTGATATCTTTGATTAAATCTTCAAACCATTTAGAAGCTTCTTCAACACTATCAAATCTTCTTGATTTTGCTACTTGATCTTGACCTTCATAAAATCTCACTCTAATTCCATCTTCAACATGATCAATCTTAGTTCTAGTAATTTTTGCCATATTTAAGAAAACTCTTTCATTTAATTTTACAAACATACATTCTCCTTTTATTTAGAAATTATTATACCATTTTTAAGTAAAATTTATTTTACTTTTCTAAATCCAACAAATATTTTTTGTATCAATATTTATATTAACATTATCACCTGGAAGTAGTGTTTGTTCTTGCATATACTCTCTTGTAATTTTACTATTGAAATTTACCCCTGCAACACTAAATTCAACTAATAATCTATTTCCATCATTTACTTGGTGAATAGAGTTTATAACACCTTTTAGCGTTTTATTTGTTTTAAAATCATCACAATCAACTCTACAAATATAAATATCATCACTATTTATCATCACTATTGAATCTCTTTTTTTATCAAAACTATTTTCAATTTCAAGCTTTTGATTATCACTAAACTCTTTTACTAAGTTTAGATTTTCATTTTTGCGCCAAGGAGCAAAAAGAAGGTTTACATTACTACTTTCTATTAAGTTTCCTTGGAAAAGTGCAATTTTCTTATCACATATATGATTTAACCAATTATGGTCATGACTTGATATTAATATAGTAGTATTATATTTTTGTTTTGCACAAAGTATTGCTTCTTTTATAAGTTGTGCTGAATTTGTATCAACACCACTTGTAGGTTCATCTAAAATTAGAACCTTTGGTTTTAAAATAAGTCTTGCTGCTAAGGCTACTCTTTGTGCTTCACCACCTGAAAGTTGACTCCATTTTCTTTTTGCAAAAGAACTTTCAAGTCCTACCATAGAAAGTGCAGAGTTTACTTTTTTGTCTAAATTATCTGTTTCATTTCTAAGTTTTAAACCATAAACAATATTCTCATAAACTGTTCTTTTTAACAAGTATGGATTTTGAGGAACCATCACTACACTTTGTCTAGTTTTAGAATCAAGTTTCTTATTCTCTACTCCATTAAAAGTTATCTGTCCACTACAAGGATTATTTATAAATGAAAGCAGTGAAAATAGTGTTGATTTTCCACTACCATTTGGTCCAAAAAATCCTATTATTTGATTTTCTTCTAAGCTTAGTTCATCAATACTTAAAACTCTTCTTCCATCAAAGTATTGTTCAATATTTTTTAGATTATATAAACTACTCATTGTGTCCATTTCCTTTTTAAAACACTAAGTGCAATATTTACCATTAAAGCAACTGCAAATAAAACAATTCCAAGTGCAATTCCAGTGATAAACTCACCCTTACCTGTTTCAAGAGCAATTGCAGTTGTTACTGTTCTTGTATGGTATTTGATATTTCCACCAACCATCATAGAAATACCAATTTCAGTGATAATTCTTCCATATGCAGTCATAGCTGCTGTCATAAGTCCAAATCTTGCTTCTATAAGGGTTGCAATAAGTATTTGATGTGGACTTGCACCCATACCTTTTAATGATGTATATAGCCTCTTATCCACTGCTTCAACTTGTGAAGCGGTTAAAGCTATTATGATAGGAAGACTAAGAACTATCTGTCCTATAATAATAGCTTGGGGAGTAAATAGTAAATCATACTTACCAAATGGTCCAGCTTGAGAAAGCATAGTATAAGCAATTAATCCTATCACTACAGTTGGTAGTGCTAAAAGAGTATCAACTATTGTTCTTACAACTGTTTTTCCAAAAAAGTTATAATAACCCAATGCAAACCCCAAAGGTAAACCTATAATTAAACTTATAAGTAAAGACCAAGAAGATACTGTAATAGTTGTGCTAATTGCTGAATAAACACTCTCATTTCCACTTGCAAGCAAATCAATTGCTTGCGTGAAACCATCTGTAAATAGATTCATACTATAAACTCATCCTTTTAGTTATTTATTAGCATTAGGAATAAATAAAGCTTTCCCAAGTAACCTAAAGTTTGCAATAGTTTCTTGAGTCTCTGGCTTTACAATCCAGTTTGTAAACTGTGTTGCTAATTTTGGCTTAACATTTTCACATTTGTCTTTATTAATCGTAACAACTGAGTATTGATTAAATAAAGATTTATCACCTTCAACTACAATTTTCATATTGTTTTTATCAGTTTTTTGAGATTCGTATTTAATCCAAGTTCCTCTATCTGTCATTGTATATCCATCTTTTTCAGAAGCCATATTAATTGTTCTTAACATTCCTTGACCAGTTTGTACGTACCATGCTTGATTTTCAGGAGCTTTTTCCATAGCACTTTTCCATAAAGAAATCTCTTTTTTATTTGTTCCTGAGTTATCACCTCTTGAGAAAAACTTAGCTTGTGAAGATTTAATTTTCATTAAAGCATCCCTTGGAGTAAGGCCTGTTACTTTTGCAGCATCTGCTTTTGGTCCTACAAGTATAAAATCGTTATACATAACTTGCTTTCTATTTACACCAAAACCACTATCCACAAATTTTTTCTCACTTGCCGGTGCATGAACAAATAAAATATCTACATCACAATTACTTCCCATTTTAAGTGCTTTTCCTGTACCAGTTGCAACCCACTTTAAAGTCGTTCCAGTCTCTTTTTCAAACTTTGGAGCTAAATAATCTAATAATCCAGTATTATCTGTACTTGTTGTTGTAGCCATCATAAGTGAATCTTTTGCCATTAAAGTTGTAGCTAATAGTGTGCTTAATCCTAGTGTTACTAATGTTTTTCTCATAAAACTTTCCTTCTAGTTAAATATATTTGTTTGTGTTTGATTAAATTGTGTATTGAAATGTATTACATTTACCTCTTGATTACTTTGTATGCTTGAAGTTTGCTCATTTGTTACTAATATTGAATTACTTTCATATAAAGCAGTAATCATTCCTGAACCATATTTATTGTTTCTAGTTACTTTGAATTCTCCATTTACTATAGTTCCAAGTACTACGTTTACCCTCCCCTTTTTAGTTTTAAACTCAGTATCATTTTTAGCTTTTGTTATAGTATGATAATAAGCTCTGTCACCTTGAATTTTTTTAAGCATAGGAATTACAAATAAATAGATATTTACCATAGCTGTTAATGGATTTCCAGGAAGACAAACTACTCTTGTCTTACCCATAGTTCCCATCATAATTGGTCGACCAGGTTTTATATTTACTCCATGGAAAGCCATTTCTAATCCATTTTGTAAAAATGCCTCTCCTACAAAATCAGCATCTCCCATAGAAATACCACCAGTTGTAATAATCACATCATAAGTTTTTAAGTTCTTAATAAACTCTTTTGACTTTTCTAAGCTATCTGGAACTACTCCTGTATATGTTGCATCAAAGCCTTTTTCTTTTAGTTGAGAAATTAAAGCAAATGAATTACAATTATATATCTCTTCATCATCAGCTTTTTCCCAAGGCTCTTTAATTTCATTTCCAGTTGAAAGTACTGCAACTGATATTTTTTTAAATACTTCAACCATTATAAGACCTTGAGAAGCTAATAAAGTGATATGAGAAGAAGTTATTCTCTCACCTTTTTGAAGTAGTACATTACCCTCTTTTTGCTCTTCTCCCTTTAATCTTAAGTTTGCACCTTCTTTTATATCTTCTGGGATTTTTACTGTTGATTCAGTTACATCAAAACAATTTTCAATAGGAATAATAGTATCTGCATCATTTGGCACTTTTGCACCAGTCATAATCTTGTAGCAGTCATTTTGAGTTAAAGACTCTTTTATGCTTTCACCCTTATCACCTGCAAAAATCACTTTATTTATATTTAGAGTTTTCCCTGCATCACTAAATTTAACAGCAAATCCATCCATTGCTGAATTATTAAAAGCTGGAAGATTTTTTACACATAAAATATCATTTGCAATAGTTCTATTTAAAGCATCACTTATGGGGATAATCTCTGTGAAGCTAATTTGATTTGCCATTTCTAAGCTTTTTTGTACAGCTTGGGGGAAGTCTAAAAAATTCATTTTTTGATTCATTTAATTTCCTTGATTTAAAACTTTAATTTGTCTATATTTTTTTGCCATTGTTTTAACTATTTTTTCAATAGTTTGCTCATCATAACTTTTCGTAAAAGTAAGTGAAATTGAGTTTCTACTCGTTAATTCATCATAACCCATGGCTTGAATTATTCTTGAAGGTTTTGAAAGCCCTAAAGAACAGCCTTCTCCGTTTGTAATATGAACTTCATCTAAAGCTAATGTTCTTATAAGTTCTCTTGCTTTTATACCTTTTAATGCAAAGTGTAAACTAAATTCTAAAGTATTTTGATTATCCACAAAAAAGTAGATATCTTCATCAAAAATCTCTTTTAATTTTTCTATAAATTTTGCTTTTGAAGAGGTATCCAAAGTTCTTTGTTTTAATGATTTATCAATAAAACTTAAAGCTAGTGTATCTTTAAAGGCTATTGATTGAGGATCAAATAACTCATCATTAAAAAGTATTAACCCATGCAAACTAAAGCCAGTTAATTTATATGGATCAAAATATATTACATCACTATTTTTATCAAAATTTGCACTTGCATTTGAGATGACTTTTGCATTTGTTAGTTTTTTTACTTTTTCTAAATTTGTCTTTACAAAAGTATCCATTACATATGATGATAAGAAAATATAATCTACCTCTAATTTTTCTATTTGAGAATAATCTATATTTCCATCTTTTTGTAAGTTTATATACTGAAGTTCAAATCCTAAGCTTTCAAAAGTATTTGAAGCTTGGATTAAACTCTCCGTCTCACCAATACTAACTGCAATTTTCCCAGTTTTATTTAAGTGAAGCAATATTGATAAAAAACCATCACGACTAAAAGAAAAACTATTTAGCTCTTTAAACTGAAATCTCTTTAAAAACTCTTGTTCAAGTATTTCATACTCACTATTAGTTTTTAAAATAGACAAAGATAAATCATCACTAATATGTAAATCTTGCACATTACTATATTGCAAAGTGTTAAATTTATGAGGCATCATCTTCCTTTAAACTGATTAATTCATCTTTATTTAAAAACAACTCTTCAAATCTTTTTTGAGAGTAATTTTTAATATCTTCATTTAGCTGATTATATAACTCAATAAGCTCTTTAGCTTTAGGTGTAAGTTTAGAACCACTATCTTCACCTCTACCTTTTTTTGTAATTACTAATTTATCTTCAATATAGTTTTCTAAAACTTGAATATGACTCCATGTTTTTTTATAATTCATTCCAACTTTTTGGGCTGCTTTTGAAATAGAACCAGTTAATTCAACATATTTTAAAATCTCGTTTTTACCACTTCCAAAAACCAAATTTCTATTGTCATCTTCTAGCCAAACTTTAACTTTTACTTCCATTTTTGTGACCTTTTTTCTCTCTAAAACATCCTAATTGGCAATGAACAACATCAATATCAGTATGCTTAACAGTTGAACCAACAGTTCTCAAAGTACTATTTTGAGCCTCATGCCATAAAACTTTACACTCAATAGTTTTATTACCCATATAGTTCTCTTTTAACTTATTGTAAATCTCTTCATTTGGTGCTTTAAAATTTAATTTTCCAAATACACCTAATTCACAATTAGTAATTTTTATTCCTAAACTTTTAGTAATTGAGCTCATCTCTTTTGGTTTTCTACCAATTAATCTTGCTACTTTAAAAGCTTTTATACAAGATAGTTTCCCATCTTCATCTAAGTTATCTAATATCAACTCTTTTTGAATATTATCAAGCTTAATATTTAAATTATCATCTATACTAGACATCAATTCTTCCTCCATGTGTATAAAGGTTCATTTTTCTTCCTCTTGCAAAACCTATAAGTGTAATTCCGTGTTTATGTGCTGTTTGAACACCAAGATAAGTTGGTGCAGTTCTTGATACAATTACAGGAATTCTATGCATAACTGCTTTTGTAACCATTTCGGAACTTAATCTTCCACTTACAAACAAAACTGATTCTGTAGTATCTAAACCTTCTAACTTACACTTTCCAATTGCTTTATCAATAGCGTTGTGTCTTCCAATATCTTCTGCTGTGATTGTTGTTCCATCAAGTAAATAAACCATTGCTTTATGAACACAGCCTGTTAAGTTGTATAATTCACTTTCTTTATAAAAAATTTTTACTTCATCTAAAATAGTTTGGGGTTTTACTTTAAAAGATGTTTGGTTAAATGGAATATGAAGTTCACCTTCTGCTGTCCCTGTTACTCCACCACCACATCCACTTGTTAAAGTTTTTTCTTTATAAAGATTTTGTAATGACTCTTCATTTATAGCTGCTCTTACATCAACTCTTAAACCATTATCACTTAATTTAAGCTCTTGTATATCATCAACACTACTAATTACATTTTCACTCATCAAAAAACCAATAGCATGTGCTTCTTGGTCTTTTGGTATAGTCATCATTGATATGGCTTTCTCTCCATTTAAAAATAGGTTTAGACGTGCTTCTTCGATTGTCACATCTTCAACCTCTGTGGCTTCATTTTCTATAAGTTTTTCTATCACTACTGTTTTTAAATATTTGGCGTTATCCATATCTTTCCTTTAATATGCAAATTTTGCATATTTAAATTCTTTTAAAAAAACTAACGGAAAATATCCGCTAGTTTGATTTTTTGTTTAATTCTTTGTAATAAATACTATGTAGTATTTCTACTTCTTCTTCCTCTTTATACCCTGTAAACATACTAGCAATTGCGCCTTTAATTGCAAATACAGACATGTATACATGAGTAAAAAATAGTGCTACCATAGCCATTCCTAAAACGTTATGAATAATTGCACTAATTCTTAATAAATCAACTTGTACATATCCCCATGATCTAAGGATAGTATTTGTTGCATCTGAGAAGTACATAGCAGCACCTGACATAATCATCATAATACCACCTACTGTACAAACCCAAAACCACATTTTTTGACCTGCATTAAACTTTGATGCAGGAATGGGGTCTTTTCTTTTATTTAAATATCCACCAAGAATTTTTAACCATTTTAAATCTGCTGCTATTGGCAACATCTCTTTGAACCACATTATTAGCATAGGAACAACTGCAATTGCAAAAATCACAGTTGAGATTGCATGAAGTTCTTTACAAACTCTTACAAACTCTCCACCACCAAAATATGTTCCAAAAGTCATGATTAACCCAGTTGGAATTAATACTAAAAAAGAGATTCCAGCTAACCAATGAATCAATCTTTGAAACAAAGGAAAAACAAAAATCTTTTTTCTATCATGTGAAAAGATCATAGGGCCTATTATTGAATAATGAATTAAAAAAATAATAGGTATCCCTAAAGTGATTACCAAAAATATTACTGAAAAGTATTTCGCTTGCAATATAGTAAATACTAATTGCCAATCAATTCCTTCGACCTTTTGTTGATTTATCATACTAACTAATAAATCTTCTCTATTAACTTCTATGTTTGCTTGTGCAAAACCAATTAACACTAATAATAAACCCAATATTGCTTTCATGATTTTCTCCTACTAATCTTATATACTTAAAACATGAAAGAATTTTTATCATTTACACTAGTTTTTAAACTAGATAGGTAATTATTCTTATAGGACCTCTCCCTTTTACTTAATACCGCAAATTATACTTTTATGAAATATCATGTAAATAAATCTCTTTATTTACTAACTTTTAAATTTTTATCTTCCTCTAAAACATCTGGTCTTAACTGTTCTAGATACTCAACTGGTAACTTTCCAGTGATTACTCCTGGTAAATAACCCTTTACAGATACAAAATATGAATATACTGTCTCAAATGTAAAGAATGAAATAATTGCACTACCCATAAAATGGATAAATAAAATAAATCTTTTAAACTGAATTGTTTCAGCATTAGTTAAATAATCAGGGAACATAAACCAAATTATAAATCCACTTAAAACTAATTTTGAACCAAATACAACATACATATAGTAGTTGATTCTATCCATGTGCTTATATTTTCCTCTTAAGAAAATTTTATTCCAAACCTTAGTACTTGGTCTAATAAAATACTTATGATCTTTAAATGCTATTATTGTCATAAGAAACCACACAGGAATCCATCCTAATCCTACAATTTCATGTGTTGCTCTCATAAATCTAGCTATTTCTCCACCGCCTGTCCAGTTACCAAAGGTAATTGAAAAACCTGTGATAAATAGATAAATCATAATAATTATGTTTAATAAAATCACAAATCTTTGGAAAAGAGAATAAACTTGTACTTTTTCGTTTTCTTTAGTAATTTTTGCTTGCTTTCTACCTTTTGCAACAACAAACATTGTTAAAAAGATAAAAAATTCCACAACAAAAACTATTGGTAATAAGTGTTGTCTCTCTTCAAACGCTCTAACAACTTCAGGCGCAATTGCATTATAATTAGGTCCAAATAATGAAGCCTCCATTTGTTCATAATGAGTTAAACTCTCATAAGGAACTACATGCCCACTAATGTTGCCTTGAAGTATTTGCATCAAAAATTGATATACATAATTTATATCAGCAATTGTTGCTAACCAAAAATACCAATAAGTTAATACAATGAATAATAAGCCTACAATTAAGTAGGCTTTATATTCACTAAGAAAACTTTTATTTTCCATACGCTTTATCCCAACCATAAGGCATAGATTGTACACCATGACCAAATGATATTACTCTTTCTCTATAGATATTAGCTACTGATTCAGAATCACCAACTAATAGTGCTTTTGTAGAACACATAGCTGCACATACAGGAACTTTACCTTCAGCAATTCTATTTTGCCCATAAAGTTCTCTTTCATGCTCACTATTTGTTTCATCAGGACCACCTGCACACATAGTACATTTGTCCATAACACCTTTTGTTCCAAATGCACCATCTTTAGGGAATTGTGGTGCTCCAAAAGGACAAGCATATAGACAATAAGAACATCCAATACACTTATCTTTATCATGTAAAACAATTCCGTCGTCTCTTATATAAAAACAATCAACAGGACAAACTTGTTCACAAGGAGCATCAGTACAATGCATACAAGCTACAGACATAGAAAACTCTTGTCCTTGCTTACCTTCATTTATTGTTACTACTTTTCTTCTAGAAATTTCTACTGGCAACTCGTGAGCTTCGGCACAAGCAACTGAACAACCGTCACAATGAATACATCTGTTTTCATCGCAGTAAAATTTCATTCTTGAAAAATCTACATTATTATTATTACTCATATTGCTTCTCCTACGCTCTTTCAATTCTACACAGACCACCTTTTGTTTCAGGAATTTGAGTCACAATGTCATAACCGTAGTTAGTAACTGTATTTGCACTCTCTCCTGATGCATAAGGTTTTGTACCATCTGGGAATTTGTGAGTTAAATCTTCACCTTCCATAAATCCTGCGAAGTGGAATGGTAAGAATACTCTATCATCTGATACACTGTGTGAATATTTAGCTTTAACTTTAATTTTTGTACCTTCTGGTGAGTGAATCCACATCCAAGCACCGTCTCTAATTCCATGTCTTCCAGCTAAATCTGGATTAATATCACAGAACATTTCTGGAGTTAATTTTGCTAAATACTTAGATGCTCTATTTTCAATACCAGCACCATTTAAATTTACAAGTCTTCCTGTAACTAAGTTAACTGGGAAGTCTTTTGCCCAATCTTGTTTAGTTTGTTCAGACACATATCTAGTATCAACTCTATAGTGATCTTTTTTATCTGCAAATGATGGATATTTATTAACTAAATCCGTTCTTGGAGAGTGTAATGGCTCTCTATGTAATGGAATTGGGTCAGCAAATGTCCATACTTTTGCTCTTGCTTTTGCATTTCCATAAGGAGCGATACCTTTTTCCATACATTTTTCAGCAATGATGTTTGAAGTATCAACTTTCCAGTTTTTACCAATTTTCTTTTTCTCTTCTTCAGTTAACTTAATACCAAGAACTTCTTCAATGTTATCTCTTGTAATTTCAGGATAACCATCTGGGTTTGCACTACCTTTTGGAGCACTTCCTTTTCCTGCTAATTGAGAAACACCATCGTGCTCTAAACCAAATCTATTCCTAAATCCCATACCACCTTCAGATACTTTTCTGTTAATGTTATATAAAATTGGTGAACCACTATGAGATTCTGTCCAACAAGGCCATGGTAAACCATAGTACTCACCAGTCATTTCTCCATATCCTCTCATAGATACTTCATCGAACATATGCCAGTTTTGTTGGTGTTTTTTCAATCTTTCAGCAGTCCATCCAGTTAATCCAATAGTTTTAATAGTTCTAGCTATTTCATCTGTACAATCTTCTGGCCATTTAAACTCTTTTTTGTTTTCTCTTACTAACATACCTGCTGTTAATTCATCATAGAATCCAAGTCTTTTAGCAAGTTCAAAAATAATATCATGGTCAGTTTTTGACTCATACATTGGTTCAATAATTTTATCTCTCCACTGTGCTGATCTATTTGTTGCTGTAACTGAACCACTAGTTTCAAACTGAGTAGCTGCTGGTAAAATATAAACATCATCTTGTTTATCAGTTAAAATTGCACCTTCATTTACGAATGGGTCAACAAATACTGCTAATTCAAGATTATCAAGAGCTTCTTTTACTTTCTTTTGTTGTGCAATTGATGTAATACCATTTGCCATAACAAATAAAGCTTTTAGATTTGTTCCTGCATTATGAATAGCATCTTCTCCTGGATTACCTCCAAGAACTCCAGACCACCATCTAGCAAGTGTAAATCCTTTTTTATTCATCCACTCAGGAGATTTAAATCTACCTTTTAACCATTCATAATCAACATTCCACATTTTTGCAAAATATTTCCATGAACCATCACTTAATCCATAATAACCTGGTAATGTATGTGATAAACAACACATATCTGTAGCACCTTGAACGTTATCATGTCCTCTTAAGATGTTTGTTCCACCACCTTCTTTACCCATGTTACCAAGAGCAAGTTGTACGATTGGAGCGATTCTTGTATTAGATGAACCATTATTATGTTGAGTTAAACCCATTGCCCATACTAATGTTCCTGGTGTTGATGCAGCATATGATTTAGTAATTTGTACAATTAAATCTGCACTAACACCTGTTACATCTGCAACTCTTTCAACTGGCCAGTTTTTAGCCTCTTTTCTAATATCGTCCATTCCATATACTCTATCATTAATGAAATTTTTGTCATCCCAACCATTTTCAAAAATAATATTTAACATTCCATACATAAATGGAATATCTGTACCTGGTCTAATTTGTGCATATAAATCTGCTTTTGCAGCAGTTTTTGTAAATCTAGGATCTACAACGATGATTTGTGCATTATTTCTTTCTTTTGCTTTTAAGAAATGTTGGAAACCAACTGGGTGATTAACCGCTGGATTTGCTCCAAATATAATAATCGCCTTAGAGTTTTGAATATCCCCTAAAGAATTTGTCATAGCACCATAACCCCATGTATTTGCCACACCGGCAACTGTTGAGCTATGTCAAATTCTAGCTTGGTGATCTATATTATTAGTTCCAAACATTGCAGCAAATTTTCTA
>CAXHZO010000014.1:0-57456 GCA_964022095.1 uncultured Arcobacteraceae bacterium | reverse complement strand
GATTTACCAAACATTGGTGGATCTAACATTTCACCTTCATATCTAATTGCACCAGATAATAATGCATCAGTTTTAATTGCTTCTTTTAAAATAGCAACATCTTTTGCAATCTCATTTGGAGATGGAGTAAATGCAACTTTACATACATTAATATGATTAGGAGTAATAACTTGTTTACCAGTTAATCCCATTGCATATTCTCTTTGTGCGTGAGAATAAACAGCTCTTGAAGCTTCATCACCATGTAAGTCTAACCATCTTCTAATATCTTTTTTCTCAACACAAGAATCTGGTAATGAGTGTGGTGTTAACATAACTTCAACTCCACCAATAACTCCTGTACCTTTAACTCTTGCTTCCATAGTTAACATATTAAAGAAAGTCTCTAATTCATCAATCCAACCTTTAGGAGTGATTTTATATGCCATTGCTTTAGAAAAATCATGAATACCAAAAACAATATGTTTAACAGTTGAGTGATCCATTAATCTATCAGCAATCTGAAGTGATTTTGGATGCTCAATAATTGGTTGGATTGTTAAATCACTACCAATTGAAACTAACCAAGAAGATAAATCTCTGATTTCAGCAGATCCATAAACTTCTCCAGCTTTAGCTAAAACAATTACATCAATGTATTTGTGAATTTGTTTTAACATTTTTAGATCTTCTTCATACTCATCAGTTCTAAATGGGTTAATTCTTACAGCTATTTGGAAGTTTCTTTCTGGAAACTTTGGTAACTCTTGAATTAAAAGCTCTCTTGACATAGCTTTTTGTCTACAACCGTCCTCTAAGTCAAATAAAACAGTATGTGCTTTTGTTTTATAAGCATGCTTTTGTAATCTAAGCTTTGCTTGTTCCATACTCTCATACGAACCATCTAATGGGTTAAATTTGATTGGTGGGTAGTAGATTTGAATACCTGGCCAATAACCACCTAGTACTGGTGTCAAATCATCATTTGCCGTTAATTTAGATAAATCTATTGCAGAAGTCATTTTATCTACCTTTCTTTTTTTGATTTTGTAATATTATATTTTACATAAAATTTTCAAGTTTGTGAACAAAGTTGAAAATCATTGTGAAAGTTATACAGCATTTAATATGAATTGTTTTTATAGCTAAAAAAATAGCAAAATAATTTAAGTTTAAAATCAAAAAGATAGCTCTAGCTATTGTTTTTAAGGGAAAGAAAACTTAAATGAAGTGTAAAAAAAGCCTAAATAGCACTAAAAAACTAGTAAAATTCAGGTTTTAAGAAGTGGTAAATTTAGAAAAAAATTGACAAATTTCCAAATTTTCACAAATTTTTAAAAAAAATAAAAAATTGACTGAGAAAAATATTAGTTAAAAAATGAATATTTTAGATGCAAGTATTTTAGTATTGAATGGAAATAAAAGCAAATAAAAACTCTTTTTATAATTCATTTAAAAAATTCAGCTTTCCAAAGTATTCTTTTAAAAATGGTTTTGAAACGTCATTAAAAGAATCTTTGTCTTCATACAAATTAATAAAAAACTCAAAATCAATATTTCTGTTTTTTAAAGCTTCAATTGAAAGTAAAGTGTCATTTATACATCCAAGTTTTGAAGGAGTGATTAAAATAGCTTTAGAATTAAACTCTTTTATTAAATCAATAATAAATAGATCTTTTTCAATAGGAACCATTAATCCTCCTGCACCTTCTATAATAAGTACATCACATTTACTCTTTAATAGTGTTATTTGTTTTTTTAAAAAATCAATATCTATTTTTGTATCACCTTTTGATACATAAGGTGCAGCTGGAAGTTTAAATTGGTATGGAACAATGTCTTTAAGTTCAAAATCAAATGTTGGGTTAAGTTCTTTTGTTAGTTTTAACATTTTAGAGCCATCTATTGGCAAATCAATAACTCCTGTTTCACAAGGTTTAAAGTATCCTACCTTTAATCCTAATGAATGGAAAAACTTAAGAAACTTTTCACATGCGTATGTTTTGCCAACATCAGTATTTGTTGCGCTTACAAAGAAAGACTTGTTTAAATAGTAGCTTTTATCTTTTTTCATATAATCTCTTTTTTGTTATAATATACAGTGTTTTAAATTTAATAATATTTTATCATAATAAAGGTTTGATGTGAGTAACGAAATAGAGATAGAGTTAAATGATGATATAGAATTACAAGAGCCTAAAAAATATAATGTTTTTTTACTTAATGATGATTATTCAACAATGGATTTTGTAATAGATGTATTAGTTAAAGTATTTAGAAAAAGTGTTGATGAATCAGCACAGATTATGATGAATATTCATAATAATGGCAAAGAGATATGTGGTGTTTATACTTATGAGATTGCAGCAACAAAAGTTGCTCAAGTAAAATCAATGGCAAGGGAAAAGGGATTTCCTTTAAAAGCCATTATGGAAGAAGAGTAGAAAAATGATTAGTAAAGAATTAAGAAATATTTTTGCACAAGCTGTAAGCTATGCAAAAAGTAGTAAGCATGAATATTTAACATTAGAACATATTTTTTTAATGCTACTACATGACCAAACAATAGAAAATCTTTTTGTAGATTTAGGGGTAGATACTAATAAGTTATTTGATGAAATTAAAAATTATATAGATGAAAATACTCCAAAACTACCTGCAAATATAGAAGATGAGCCAGTTGAGACAGTTTCATTAACTTCAACTATTGAATATATGGTAGCACATACTCAAACAAGTGGAAGAGCAAATGCAAATGTAGAAGATATGTTTGTAGCTATATTAAAAGATGAAAAATCATATGCGGCTTACATGCTAAATAAATTAGGTATTCAAAGAGTTGATATATTAGAAGAGATATCGCATAAAGATAAAGAAGAAGATGAAGGCTTTTCAATTGAAAATCCAAATGATGATTCAAACAAAGTATTAGATAAAAACTCTACAGAGTTAGTTTCTGTTGCTAAAAAAGGAGATATTGATCCTGTTATTGGAAGAGAAACTGAAATAAGCAGAGTTATTGAAATACTTTCAAGAAGAAAGAAAAATAATCCTATTTTAGTAGGTGAACCAGGTGTTGGTAAAACTGCAATTGCAGAAGGATTAGCACTAGAAATAGCAAATGAAAATGTTCCAGAGTTTTTATTTAAAGCAAAAGTATTTTCACTTGATATGGGTTCTATGGTTGCAGGAACTAAATATAGAGGAGATTTTGAGAAAAAATTAAAAACTCTTTTAAAAGAAGTTGCCAAAATTCCTAATTCAATACTATTTATTGATGAAATACATACAATAGTAGGTGCAGGAAGTGTTGGTGGTAGTGCTATGGATGCTTCAAATATTTTAAAACCAATGCTAGCAAATGGAAAGCTTAGATGTATAGGGGCAACTACTTTTGCAGAGTTTAGAAATGATTTTTCAAAAGATAAAGCACTTAGCAGAAGATTTGCAAAGGTTGATGTAAATGAACCATCAATAGAAGATAGTGTTTTAATTTTAGAAGGTTTAAAATCAAAATATGAAGAGTATCATGGAGTTAAATATTCTAAAAAATCAATTGAAACTGCAGTTGAATTAAGTAAAAAATATATCACAGATAGATTTTTACCTGATTGTGCAATTGATGTTATTGATGAGGTAGGAGCAGCTAAAAAGATTAGTTTATCAACGCAACTTAAAACAAAAACAGCAAAAAATATCACAATAACTCAACAAGATATTGAAAATACAGTTGCTAAAATGGCACATATACCAGCAAAAAGTGCAACAAAATCAGATATTACTTTACTTAAAAACTTAGAAAAAAGTATGCAAAAAAGAGTATTTGGTCAAGATTCTGCTATTACAAGTATTGTGCAATCAATCAAAAGAAATAAAGCAGGACTTGGACTTGATAAAAAGCCAATTGGAAGTTTCTTATTCACTGGACCTACTGGTGTTGGTAAAACTGAAGTTGCAAAAGAGCTTTCGACTCAATTAGGAGTTCATTTTGAAAGATTTGATATGAGTGAATACATGGAAGCTCATACAATTTCAAGACTTATTGGAGCACCTGCTGGATATGTTGGATTTGAACAAGGTGGCTTATTAACAGAAGCAATTAGAAAACATCCTCATACAGTATTATTACTTGATGAAATTGAAAAAGCTCATCCTGATTTAATGTCTGTTCTTTTACAAGTTATGGATAATGCAGAACTAACTGATAATAGTGGTAATAAAGCAGATTTCCAAAATGTAATTTTAATTATGACTTCAAATTTAGGGGCAACTGAGGCAAATGTTATGGGGTTCGCTAAAGATGATGGATTAAATGAAAATAAAGCAATTAATAAGTTCTTCGCACCTGAATTTAGAAATAGACTTGATGCTGTTGTTCCCTTTGGATCGTTAAGTATTGATGTAGTTTCTAAAGTTGCAGGTAAGTTTATTGCAGATTTAGAAGAGCAATTAAGTGATAAAAAGATTCAAATCAAAATTTCTGCAAAAGCTAAAAAAGCACTTGCAGAACTTGGATATGATAAAGCTATGGGAGCAAGACCTCTTAATAGAGTTATTTCAGATAAGATTAAAAATGTACTAACAGATGAGATTTTATTTGGTAAACTAAAAAAAGGTGGAATTGTGCAAATAGATTACAATGAGGATTTTGTGTTTACTTATGATGCATAAAAACACAATTAATATACGAATTTTACATACCATTAGGTATCTTAAGTAAGAAAAAAGTAAAATTCATGATTATTTTTCAATAAAGGATATAGTATATGAAAAAAATTTTAGTAAGTTCTGCAGTTGCAGTATTATTATTAACTGGTTGTGGTGAAGACAAAAAAGCTACAAGTGAAGCAACAGAAGCTGTAAAAGAGACTTCTGTTTTAGATAGTGTTAAAAATACTGTTACAGAAGCTGCGACAGATGTTAAAAATACAGTATCTGAAGCTACAAATGATGTTGTCGAAAAAACATCAGATGCTGTTAAAGAAACAACTAATAAAGTAGTTGATTCAACAAAAGAAGCAGTTGCAAGTGGTAATGCAACAGTTGAAAATGTTGCTGCTAATGCTAAAGATGTAGCTTCACAAAAAGTTGAAGAAGTTAAAGAAGCTACAAAAGAGGCTGTATCTAAAGTAGTAGATTCAACAACTGAAAAAGCAAATGAAGTTACAAGTGCAGTAGCTGCAAGTGCAACTGAAACTAAAGAAGAAGTAGAAGCATCTACTGAAGCTGTTAAAGAAGAGGCTAAAGAAGTAGCTGAAGAAACTACGAAAAAAGTAGAAGAAGTTAAAGAATCTGCAGCCGCAGCAGTTGTTGCAGCAACAGAAACTCCAAGTGCAAATGGTGAGGCTTTATTTAAAGCATGTGCTGCTTGTCATGGTCAAAAAGGTGAAATGAAAGCTTTAGGAAAATCTCAAGTTATTGCAGGTTGGGACAAACAAAAAGTTATTGATTCATTAAATGGTTATAAAGATGGATCTTATGGTGGTGCTATGAAAGGTATCATGTTAGGTCAAGTATCTACTAAATCAGATGCTGAAATTGAAGCATTAGCTACTTTTATTTCTAACTTATAATATAAAATATAAAAAGAGGTTTTTCCTCTTTTTATAAATCTTCGATATAATCAAAATAAAATCTATAAGGTTTATTTTGAATATATTTCCCTTAAACAAATATTCTCATATTTTCCCTGACCCAAGATTTGCGTGTGATGAAGGCATTTTAGCATATGGTGGAGATTTAGATCCAAATAGAATAATTACGGCATATAGAAATGGAATTTTCCCTTGGTATAATGAAGATGATCCAATACTTTGGTGGAGTCCAAATCCTAGATTAATTTTAGAGCTTGATGATTTTAAAGTGTCAAAAAGTTTAAAAAAAGCAATTGATAAAGATATCTATGAAGTTAAATTTGATAAAAATTTTACTCAAACAATGATTGAATGCCAAAAAGTAAATAGAAAGAATCAAAACAAGACATGGATAAATAATGATGTAATTGAGGCATATACTAAAATTCATGAAATGGGTTTTGCACACTCTTTTGAAAGCTATTTTAATGGAGAATTAGTAGGTGGTGGTTATGGATTAAATATTGGTGATATTTTTTGTGGTGAGTCTATGTTTGCAAAAAAAAGTGAAGCATCTAAAGTTGCATTATATTATCTTGTTAAAAAACTCAAAAAACAAGGGTTTAATTTCATAGATTGTCAGATACCAACTTCACACTTACAAAGTTTAGGTGCAAAGACAGTTTCCCGAGATAAATTCTTAACACAGCTTTCAAAAGCTTTAAATAATCCTGTTTATTTTTGAAACAATAAAGAAAAAAATAATTTATTAAAGCTTATTTTTAAAAGAT
The DNA here is from genome assembly GCA_964022095.1 of uncultured Arcobacteraceae bacterium. Taxonomy (GTDB): domain Bacteria; phylum Campylobacterota; class Campylobacteria; order Campylobacterales; family Arcobacteraceae; genus Malaciobacter_A. Next base: position 51,113 of record CAXHZO010000014.1, on the reverse strand, counting down.
TTATATGATATAATAATTTAGAGGTGATATATTATGTATAGAATAATGTATATGAGTACTGCTACTAAAGATTTTGAAGGTGTTGAACTTGAGAAATTATTAATCAATGCCAAAAAATCTAATGAATTAATAAATGTTACAGGACTTCTTGTAGTAAAGGGAAGAACTTTTTTACAATGTCTTGAAGGTTCAAAAGCAGATGTTTTATCTGTGTATTCAAGAATAAAAGATGATCCTAGACATAAAGATATAATTGAATTAGTTGAAGAAGATGCACATCAGAGATATTTCCCTGACTGGGCAATGGGATTTAAAAATATTAGAAATCTAACTGATATTAAAAGTAAAAAGCTTATTGACTTTTCATTAAAAGATGACAATACCTTTTCAACGGATGATATATCTCAAATATTTGAAGAGTTTGTAGAAAGCTCTTAATATCATAAATTAATATTTTTTATAATAGTATTACGCTTACAAAATTATTAGGAAATATTATGATTAGAAAGATTGATACAAACTCTGATGAGTTTCAAACGGAACTTGAACTAACAAAACAATTCACACAAAATGTATTAGAAAAACATGATTTAGTTTACAATCCAGATACTGAAGTTAATGAATCTATTCAAATGGGCTTAACAAGAAATAAAATGATTTATGGAAAAAGATTCTGCCCATGTTTTATGGTTATTGGACAAACTCCAAGTGAGCAAGAAAATAACACAGAAAATAGAATGTGTCCATGTACTCCTGCTTTAACAAATGAAATACCAAATACAGGAAGTTGTCATTGTGGAATTTTTAATACAAAAGAAAAAGCTAATGAACTTTCAAAGCAAACACATTTACATGATGCAGTTGCTACACATAGTGGTTTAACAAAGCAGGAGTGTTTAGAGTTACTAGAAAAACAAGAAGTTAATGCAGCAGAACTTGAGTCACTTTTAGAAGCAAGAAAATCAGGAACAATAAAATTCAATCTTATAGATACAAGAGAATGGATGGAATGGGTAGGTCAAAGAATTAAAGGAACAGATCATTTAATTCCTACTACATCTTTTTATCAAGCACTTGAAAGAGTAAATGATGAAAAAGATATTCCTGTAGTTGTTTACTGTTTAAGTGGTAGCCGAAGTGCTTATTGTCAAAGAATTATGATTGATTTAGGATTTAAATCTGTATCAAACTTAGATTATGGAATCTCATCATATAGTGGCGAATGTGAAAGTGGAGATAGCTAATTAAATGTGCATCCTTTTTAGGATGCATTCTCTTTAAATCCTTCACTATACTTTTTTAGCAAATGCATAATTGATATAAAGAATGTCACAATAGCAGGTCCAATTATCATTCCCCAAAAACCTATTGTAGAAAGTCCAGCTACAATTGAAAAGAATATTAAAAGTTCATTTACTCTAGTTGGTGTTTTAACTATTCTTTGATTGATATATTTTATAATTATTGGTTTTATAAATGTATCTGCAATAATAGATATTACGATAATTGAATAAAGTGCAATTATAACTGCATTTGTCATTGAGTTAGTTGTTGCTTCATAAATTACTAATGGAAGCCACATTATAACTCCTCCAACCACAGGAATTAATGAAGCAAATCCATATAAAACTCCAAGTAGTAATCCATCATAATAAAACAAACTTGCAAAGAAACCAAATAAGAATCCTTCAAAAATTGCAGTTACTAAAATAGAGTATAAAACTACAGTCATAACATTTGACGAATCATAAAAAAGTACAATAGAATCATCTTTATTTATAGGTAGTAAGTCTTTAATAAATGTTGCAATTGAAGTTGAATATAGTGTAAAGAAGAAAAAGAATATTAAGATAAATATCATATCAATCATAAATTTTGCAGAATTTTTTCCTAAATATGCTCCAATAGATAAAACATCTTGAACGGTTTTTCCTACATCAAATTTTGATGCTGCTTGTGTAACAAAATCTTTTAAAAATGTAAAATCATCAGATATTGTGATAAGCCAAATTTTTGCAGCATTTAAACTACTTACTAATTCTTGTTGATTAATATGATTGAAAAAGTTTGCAAAAGAGAATATACAATAAAGCAATGGAATAAAAAACAGTGCAGTTAATCCAATAGTCATTACACTTGTTGCTAAGATTCTAGTTTTAAATCTATTTTCTAAATATGTTGTTAATGAACTTGTGGCAATTGTCAACAGTAAAGCTACAAACATAGGTTTTAAAAATGGACTAAATAACTCTACCATAAAATAAATTGTCACAAGTGCAATAGAAATTAGAAAATAGATTGGTTTCAAAATAAGACTCCTTGGTCATCAAGTTTTTCACTTCCTGGATATGAGAGTCTAAACATTTCATATGTTTTAACACTAGCAACTCTTCCTCTTGCAGTTCTTTCTATATATCCATTTGCAAGTAAGTATGGTTCAATTGCATCTTCAATTGTACCTTCATCTTCACTAAGTGCAGCAGCAAGTGTTGAAAGTCCCATTGGCTTACCTTTGTTTGAAACTAAAAGTTCAAGTAATCTAATATCCATTTCATCAAATCCAGTTTCATTTACCCCTAATTCATCTAAGGCATATTTACATCTGTTGATATTAATAGTATTTTCATTTTCAACTTCTGAAAAGTCTCTAACTCTTCTAAGTAATCTTAGTGCAACCCTTGGAGTTCCTCTACTTCTTCTTGAAATTTCTAGTGCAGCATCATCATCACACTCTTTCTCAAGTTTATTTCCAGCAATCTTTATAATTTGAGCTAACTCTTCATGGTCATAAAATTGCATTCTAAAGTGCATACCAAATCTCTCTCTTAAAGGGTTTGATAACATTCCAGCTCTTGTTGTAGCACCAATTAGAGTAAATCTTGGTAAATCAATTTTTACAGTTTGTGCAGCAGGTCCTGAACCAATTATAATATCAAGTCTATAATCTTCCATTGCAGGATATAGTATCTCTTCAACAGCAGCACTAAGTCTATGAATCTCATCAATAAAAAGAATATCACCCTCTTCAAGATTTGTTAAAATTGCAGCTAAATCTCCACTTTTTTCTATCATAGGCCCTGCTGTAATTTTAATATTTGTATTCATTTCATTTGAGATTAAATAGGAAATTGTAGTTTTCCCAAGTCCTGGAGGTCCATAAAAAAGTATATGATCTAATGCCTCAGCTCTTTTTTTACTAGCTTCAATAAATACTTTTAGATTCTTTTTTATTTTTTCTTGGCCAATATAATCATCCCAAGATGAAGGCCTAAGACTTACTTCATTATTGTCTTCTTCAAAAGATATTTGTTCTACTTCAACTACTCTTTCCATCTTTAAAGTGTTCCTTTAAATTTAAACATTCTAGTACTCTTCATCTTTTGACGGAAATGATTTATCTTGTACATCTTCTCTATATTGATTAACAGCATCTTTTACAAGCTGCGCGCCATTTAAATAGTGTCTTACGAATTTAGGTTTAAAATCTTCAAAGAAACCTAACATATCAGACCAAACTAAAACTTGACCATCTGTTACGTTTCCTGCTCCAATTCCAATTATAGGAACATCAACTGCATCAGTGATTTTTTTAGCTACATCACTCATAACACCTTCAACAACTATAGCAAAAGCCCCAGCTTTTTCAACGGCAATTGCATCAGCAATTAGTTGTTCTTCATCTTGTTTTGTTTTCCCTCTAACTTTATATCCACCTTCGCTTCTTACATATTGTGGCATTAATCCAATATGTCCCATAACTGCAATTGAGTTAGATGTTAGATGCTTTATAATATGAGCTCTATCTTCTCCACCTTCAATCTTAACTGCAGCTGCATTTGTTTCTTGATATACTTTAATTGCATTAGCTAAAGCTTCATTTTCATTATTATATGTTCCAAAAGGCATATCTAAAATTACAAAAGCACTAGGAGCACCAGCACAAACTGCATTTGTATGATATATCATTTGATCAAGTGTTGCAGATAGTGTGTCAGGTTTGCCAGCAAAGCTCATATTTAAACTATCTCCAACAAGTATCATATCTGCTATTTGTGAAAACAGTTTAGAAAATAGTGCATCATATGCAGTAATCATTGTTAGTTTTTTATTATTCTTAGCATTTCTAATTTTAGTAATATTCATTTTCTCAAAATCGTTTTTTATAATACTCATAATTAATTCCCATATTTATTTAATGATATATTTTAGCACAAAAATCTTTTTTAATAATAAAAATATTACATATTGAAATATGTGTATATTTTATATACATATACAATTTGGAATTTTGTTTATTAAATGCTATCATAAATTATGAATACGTTAATATTTACAGATTTAGATGGAACTTTTTTGAATCATGATAACTACTCTTTTGCCGAATCAAAAGAAGCTAGACAAGTGCTTTTAAATAAAAAAATACCACTTATCTTTAATACTAGTAAAACTAAAACAGAGGTTGAACTACTTCAAAATGATGTAGGAATTACTGAGCCTTTTATCATCGAAAATGGTGCTGCAATTTATTTTCCTAAAAACTATAATAATTTTGATTTATCTTCTTTAGATGAACTAGAAAACTATTATATTTATACTTTAGGAAAAACATATAATGAAATTCTAGATTTTTATAATATGTTTAAAGATAGTTATAAAATCAAAGGCTTTAGTGATATGAGTATTGAAGAAGTTAGCTTACACACAGGATTATCTAAACAAAAAAGTGAATTATCAAAATTAAGAGGCTTTACTGAGCCTTTTATTATTGAAGATGAGAGTTTAATTGAAAAACTTAAATTAGAAGCTAAGAAATATGGAATCAAAATTACAAAAGGTGGTAGATTTTATCATTTAATGGGAGAAAATCAAGATAAAGGAATGGCTATTAAAAAAGCTATTGAAATTTTTGAGAAACTTTATAATGATAAGCTTATATCTATTGGTTTAGGTGATGGAGAGAATGATATTGCAATGTTTGAAGAAGTTGATTTGCCAATAATCATTAAAAATCATAATGATGAATATGTAGATTTTACTACAAAAGATATTCAAAAATCAACTTTTAAAGGTGCGAAAGGTTGGAATGAAATGGTGTTAAAAAATGTCTAAAGAGTTATTAGAAAAAATTTATTTTAAAGCATTAAATAAAGTAAAAGCAAAAAGTATAGTAAGAGATAATATCTCTTTAAATGGAAATAGATTAAAAATCATTAATGAAACATTAGATCTTAAAACTATCGATAATCTATATATTTTTAGTGTTGGAAAAGCTGGATTTTCAATGGCTAAAGAGTGTGAAAATATTTTAGGTAATAAAATTAAAGGTGGCGTTGCAATTTCAACTTCAAAGGGAAAGCTAAAGTATATAAAACACTATACTTCAACACACCCAATTGTTAGTAAAAGAAGTATTAAAGCTGCAGATAAACTTTTAAATAATGTAAATAAACTCAAAAAAAATGATTATTTTCTCTTCTTTTTATCAGGAGGAGCTTCTGCTGTTATTGAAAAACCAATTGAAGGATTGAGTTTAGATGATTTTACAAAAATTTCTCAAGCATTACTTACAAGTGGAATTGATATTAAAGCTTTAAATAGTGTTAGAAAATCAATTTCTCAAATCAAAGGTGGAAAACTAGCAAATACAATTAGTGCAACAAAGGGACAAGTATTAGTTTTAAGTGATGTAATTGGTGATGATATAAATACTATTGGTTCAGCTCCTATGAATAATGGTAAATTTAAGCATCATATTATTGGAAATAATGAAATAGCACTAAAAGCTGCTAAGAGGTTTGTTAAATCAAAAGTTGAAAAAACAAAAATTATTACCACAACTTTAGATAAACCCTCAGTTGATGCAACAAAGTTTATAACTAAAACAATAAAGAAATATGACGAAAAATATGAATCTTTTTGTTTACTTTTTGGAGGAGAGACAACTACTATTCCTAAAGGAAATGGAAAAGGTGGAAGAAATCAGGAACTAGCACTAAGATTACTTTTACAAAATGTTGTGAATGAAAAAATATCACTGCTTTGTGCAGGAAGTGATGGAATTGACGGTAATAATGATTCTACTGGTGCTTTTGTAGATAATAAAATCTATGAAAAAGTTAAAAAGTTAAATCTAGATGCAAAACAGTATTTAGATAATAGTGATAGTAATAGTTTTTTTAAAAAACTAGGATATGACTTTACAATAGGCATTACAGGTACAAATGTAATGGATTTTATAATAGTTTTAAAGGATAAATAAAATGGCTGATTTTTTTCAAAACGGAGTAATTACAACACTTCAAGACTTAGGTAATAGAAGTTTAGATGATATGGAAAAGGAGCTTGAAGAGTTTGCAAAAAGAAGAAAAATGGTTCTTCTTTTACCTGCACTTTATTCAGAATTTGAAACCCCTGCAATGCATAATATTATTGAAGAGTTAAAAAATGTTAAGTATCTTTATAAAATCATATTAGGTTTAGATCAAGCAACTAAAGAACAGTTTGAAGAAGTTAAAAAATTAATGTCTGTTCTTCCTTGTGATGTTGAAGTTTTATGGAATGATGGTCCTAAAATAAAAGAGCTATATAATGATCTAACAAAAGAGGGCTTTCCTGGACTTGATACACCAGGTAAAGGAAGAAATGTATGGACAATGTTAGGTTATGGTTTAACTGATAAAGATGCTTATGCATTTGCTTTACATGACTGTGATATTGTAACTTATACAAGAGAAGTTCCTGCAAGATTGTTTTATCCAATTGTTCATCCAGCACTAGATTTAGAATTTAATAAAGGTTACTACTCAAGGGTTACAGATAAACTTCATGGTAGAGCTACAAGATTATTATACACACCACTTATTAACTCACTTAAAAAAGTATATGGTACTAGTAGATATTTAGATTATATGGAAAGTTTTAGATATGCACTTTCTGGAGAGTTTTCATTTATTAGAAGTTTAGGAAGAGGACTTGGTATTTCGCCTACATGGGGACTAGAAGTTTCAACACTAAGTGATGTTTATAAAAACACTTCAAATAGAAGAATATGTCAAACTGAAATTATGGAGAGTTATGAGCACAAACACCAAGAACTAGGAAGTCAAAATAGTGGTGGTGGAATTTACAAAATGGCAAATGATATTGCTAAAACTATGTTTAGAATTATGGCTCAAGAGGGTGTTATTTTCTCTGTACAATCTTTTAAAACACTTCTTGCAACTTATTTACAAGAATCAAGATTTGAAATTTCAAAATATAATGCTTTAAGTAAATTAAATGGCTTAAATTATAATAGAGAAAATGAGATTAAAACTGTTGAAGCATTTGTTGAAGCGATTAAAGAAGCAGCAGATGAATTTTATGATGATCCAATGGGTGTTCCTTCTATGTCACCATGGATTACTGTAAGGTCTGTAATGCCAGATTTCTCTGATAAATTTAAACAATATGTAAAGGAAGATAACCAATGAGTATGAAAAAAACAACAAAACATATATCTGATCCAGAACATACAATAAGTAAAAGATTATATAGACTTTACCCTCCTGTTATTGCAGAGTGTGCAGTTAATGATATTATAGACTTAATCTTTAAATATAAATCTAGAGTAAAATCACAAGAATATCATTTAAGTCAAAAAGATGTAATTATGATTACTTATGGTGATCAAGTAAATAAAGAGCATGAGGCATCATTATCAACTTTGAAAAAATTTATGGATGACCACTTAAAAGGTGTTATAAACTCTATTCATATTTTACCATTTTATCCATACTCTTCAGATGATGGATTTTCAGTTGTAAATTATGGTGCAGTTGATCCTCATATGGGTTCATGGAGAGAAATAGAAGAGATAAGTAAAGAGTATAGATTAATGGTTGATGGTGTAATTAACCATATTTCTCAATTCTCTGATTGGTTCAAAGCATATTTAAGTGGAGATCCTTATTTTCAAGATTTCTTTATTGATATGGACCCAAGTATTGATTTAAGCAATGTTGTTAGACCAAGAGCAACACCTCTTTTAAGTGAGTTTGTCGCTGATAATGGCAAGATTCATAATATTTGGACAACATTTAGTAAAGATCAAGTTGACTTAAACTATAAAAGTCATAGGGTATTAAGAAATGTTCTTGATGCACTGTTTTATTATATTGAAAAAGGTGCAACACTAATTAGACTTGATGCAATTGCATTTATTTGGAAAGAGTTAGGAACACAGTGTGTTCATTTACCTCAAACTCATGAATTAATACAATTAATGAGAGAGGTTCTTCATGAAGTAGCACCTGAGGTTATTATTATAACTGAAACAAATGTACCCCACCATGAAAATGTTTCATACTTTGGTAGTGGTGATGATGAAGCACAAATGGTTTATAACTTTGCCCTTCCTCCACTTTTAGTTCATTCAATTATGCATGAAAATACAAAAACATTGACTAAGTGGGCTAAGACTTTGACTTTACCTAGTGATAAGGTATGTTTCTTTAACTTTACAGCTAGTCATGATGGAATTGGTCTTAGACCAATTAATGGAATTTTAGAAGAAAATGAAGTTAACTATATGGTTGAAAAAGTTCAAGAGCATGGTGGTTTAGTTTCTTTTAGAGCAGAAGCTGATGGAACAAAAACTCCTTATGAATTAAACTGTTCTTATATAGATGCTTTATCTCATCCAAATGAAGATGATTCTATTAGAATAAAAAGATTACTTGTAACTCAAGCAGCTGTTTTATCGATGCCTGGTGTTCCAGGTATTTATTTTCACTCATTAGTTGGGTCAAGAAATTATTTAGATGGAGTTAAACACTCAGGTAAAAACAGAACAATAAATAGAGAAAAATATAATATTGATTGGTTAGAAAATGAACTTAATACTTTAGGAAGTCTTCCTAAGAGTGTTTTTGATTCTTATAAAAGATTAATCTCTATTAGAACACATGAAGAGGCTTTTAATCCCTTTGGTAAATTTGAGTTTTTAGAATTAGATGAAAGACTTTTTGTAATTGATAATAGATGTTGCAAAGATGTTGAAAGAATAATTGCAATTCATAATTTTTCAAATGAACCTGTAACTTGCAAGTTACCAGAAGATATTAATCTTCCATTATGTGATTTATTATCAACAAATTGTGGAGAGTTTAGTGACCCAGAAATTGAACAAACAACAGAGTTTGTTGTTAATCCATATCAAATTATGTGGTTAAAAGGAAAAGTTTAAAAGGTAAAAATTATGAGTACCAAAAACAAGCTATGTGACTTTATTTTATTTGGAGGACATGGGGATTTAGCATTTAGAAAACTAATGCCAGCACTTTATCATTTAAGTATGGATAATTATTTAGATGATAATAGTAGAATAATTACTGTTTCAAGAAGAGATATTTCTCAAGTAGAACATATAAATTTAGTCAAAGAGAAACTAAAAGAGTTTTTAGTAAATGATGATTTTAATGATGAGTTTTTTGACAAGTTTCAAAAACAATTAGTTTTTGTAAAAGTTGACTTCTCTGATTTAAATGATTATGAAGTATTAAAAAAGAGTTTAGATTTACACAATAATAGAGAAAGAATTAATTATCTTTCTACTTCACCAGATTTTTTTGGAACTATTTGTCAGGCATTACATGAATGGGATTTAATTACTGAAAACTCAAGGGTTGTATTAGAAAAACCACTTGGTAAAGACTTAAACTCATCAAGAAAAATCAATAATAAAGTATTAGAGTATTTTGATGAAAATCAAATATATAGAATTGATCATTATTTAGGAAAAGATACTGTTCAAAATATCATGGCTTTAAGGTTTTCAAACAGAATGTTTATGCCTTTATGGGATAGTTCATCAATTGATCATGTTCAAATTACAGTTGCAGAAAGTGTTGGTGTTGAAGGAAGGGGAGGTTACTATAATGATTATGGTGCTTTAAGGGATATGATTCAAAATCACTTAATGCAACTTCTATGTTTAGTAGCTATGGAGCCACCTTGTTCTTTAGAGGCAAACAGTGTGAGAGATGAAAAGGTAAAGGTTTTACGCTCAATTAGGCATATGGATGCATCAAGTATTGCAAAAAATAGTGTAAGAGCACAATATAAAGATGGCTCATCCAATGGTGAAGCGGTAAAGGGCTATTTAGAAGATTTAAATCTTGAACAAAGTGATACTGAAACTTATGCAGCAATTAGAGTTGATATTGATAATTTCAGATGGAATGGTGTTCCTTTTTATATTAGAAGTGGGAAAAGACTTCAAGGTAGAAACTCTGAAATTGTAATTCAATTTAAAGATATGCCACACTCAATATTCTCTAAAGAAAATACAAATATTGCAGCTAATAAATTAGTGATTACTCTTCAACCAAAAGAGAGTATTGAGCTAAAACTTATGAATAAAACCCCAGGTTTAAGTGAGTCAATGAAGCTTCAACCAGTTGAATTAGAGTTAAACTTACCTCACACTTATGAAAGAAAACCAGATGCTTATGAGAGATTGATTTTAGATGTAATTAGAGCTAATCCTACACTATTTATGAGACTTGATGAGGTTGAAGCAGCTTGGAAATGGGCTGATAAAATTATTGAAGGTTGGAGTGAAAACTTAACACCTATGAAAACATACACATCAGGATCTTCTGGACCATCAGCAGCTGTTCAATTGGTTGCTCAAGATGGTAGGAGTTGGAATGATGAGTAGTAGCTTAATAAGGTTTGATAATAGTGAGGACTTGATTGAAAGTTTGTCTTCAAAAATTGTTGAAATATTACATAAAGAAATTTTACAAAAAGGCTTTGCCTCAATTATTGTATCAGGAGGATCTACTCCTAAGAAACTATTTGAAAAACTTTCAATTTCTAGTTTAAATTGGAGTAAAGTAAAAATTGGTTTGGTAGATGAAAGAGTTGTAGAAACAACAAATCCAAATAGTAATGAAAATTTAGTTAGAAAATATTTCTTACAAAATAAGGCAAGTGAAGCTATTTTTGTAAATATGGAGAATCAAAAAGAACTTTTCCCTTTTGATATTACTATTTTAGGAATGGGAGGAGATTCTCATACAGCTTCACTTTTCCCAAACAATGAGAAACTAAAAGAGGCTTATACTACAAGTGATTTAACAATAAATATCACTCCCAGTAGTGCTGCTTATGATAGAGTTAGTTCTACTTTATATGCTATTAAAAAAAGTAAAAATTTATTTTTGCATATAGAAGGAACTGAAAAATTTGAAGTTTTACAAAAAGCTTTAAGTAATAGTGACATTTATAATATGCCAATTAGTGCAGTTTTAAATGACAAAGAGATTCAAGTGGAGGTATATCACACATGAACAATACAATAAAAGAAGTTACTGATAATATAATACAGCGTTCTGCTAAAAGTAGAAAAATATATTTAAATAGAGTTACTCAACAAAAAAACAAAGGTATAAATAGAAACAATATAGGATGTAGTAATTTAGCCCATGCAATTGCACCAATGAATAAGTATGAAAAAGAGACTTTAACACAATTTGATGCATCTAATATGGCAATAATTACAGCTTATAATGATATGCTCTCAGCCCATGAACCATATAGTGTTTATCCTTCTTTAATCAAAAGAGCATTAATGGATTTAGGTTCAACTGCACAAGTTTCTTCAGGAGTTCCTGCTATGTGTGATGGAATTACACAGGGGCAAACTGGTATGGAATTAAGCTTATTTAGTAGAGATAATATTGCAATGGGAAGTGCTATTGGACTTTCACATAATGTTTATGATGGAGTATTTTATTTAGGTATTTGTGACAAAATTGTTCCAGGACTTGTAATTTCTGCACTTACATTTGGACATCTTCCTAGTATATTTGTACCAGCAGGACCAATGGGTTCAGGGATTTCAAATTCTCAAAAAGCAAAAGTTAGACAAGATTTTGCAGCTGGAAAAGTAAGTAAAGATGCCTTATTTAAAGCAGAGTCTAGTTCATATCACAGTAGTGGTACTTGTACTTTTTATGGAACTGCTAATTCAAATCAAATGCTCTTAGAGATGATGGGCTTACAACTTCCAAATAGTTCTTTTATAAATACAAATACACCTCTTAGGGAATTACTGACGAAAAAAGCAGTAAAAATTTTACTTCAACTAACACAAGAAAAAATCTCTATTAGTAATATTGTAGATGAAAAAAGTTTTGTAAATGCTATTGTTGGTCTTATGGCAACTGGAGGTTCTTCAAATCATACAATACATCTAATTGCAATGGCAAGAGCAGCTGGAATTATACTTACATGGGATGATTTTGATGCAATTTCTAAAGTAACGCCACTATTATGTAAAATGTATCCTAATGGTAGTGCAGATGTGAATGCTTTTAGAGAAGCTGGTGGTATGAGTGTAGTTATAAGTGAATTATTAAAAGCAGGCTTAGTTCATAATGACGTTCAAACAATTGTAGGAAAAGGTTTAGATAATTATATTGTTGAGCCAACAATTGGTAATAATAATATGGTGTACTTTCAAAAAGGTCCTAAAATTTCAAGAAATGATGATGTGATTTCAACAGTAAATGAGCCATTTCAAAAAGAGGGTGGATTAAAGTTATTAACTGGTAATTTAGGAAGATGTGTTATTAAAACCTCTTCACTAAAAGAAGATAAGATGTATTTTAAGGAAAAAGCAATGGTATTTGAATCTCAAGAAGAGCTTCAAAGTGCCTTTGAAAGTGGTGAACTTGAAAAGAATTTTATTGCAATTGTAAGATTTCAAGGTCCAAAATCAAATGGTATGCCAGAACTTCATAAACTAATGCCACCTTTAGGATTATTACAAGATAAAGGTTTTAAAGTAGCTATTTTAACTGATGGTAGAATGTCAGGAGCTTCAGGAAAAGTTGCTAGTGCAATTCATTTAACTCCAGAAGCGAGCGATAATGGATTGATTTCAAAAGTAAAAAATGGAGATCTAATTGAAATGGATATTAAAAATGGTAAATTAGAACTTTTAGTTGATGAAGAAAAAATAAACAAAAGAAAGAAATCGAGCTTAAGTTTTGAAGATAATAAACATGGATTAGGTAGAGAGTTATTTAGTTCCATTAGACAAAATGTAGGAAGTGCAGAAGAGGGTGCTAGTGTATTTGATTTGGTTGGAAAGGAGAGATCATGAGTATTGATAAGATAATTGGTTTATCACCTATTGTTCCTGTTGTTGTAATTGATGATGAAAATGATGCAGTTGATTTAGCAAAAGCATTACTTGCAGGTGGAATTGATATTATGGAAGTTACTTTAAGAACTAGTGCTGGAATAAAAGCAATTGAGCTTATATCAAAAGAAGTTCCCGAAATGAATATTGGAGCAGGTACGGTATGTAATGAGTTTGATTTAGTAAAAGCAAAACAAGCTGGAGCAAAATTTGTTTTTTCTCCTGGGATTTCCCATGAATTATTGGAGGCTTCTCATATCCATGGAATCACTATAATACCGGGAGTTTCAACTGCAAGTGAAGTTATGCTTGCACAAAATTATGATGTTTTCTTTTGTAAACTCTTCCCAGCTTCAATAGTAGGTGGAACAAAAATATTAAAAGCTTTTGGTGGGCCATTTCCTAAAGTGAAGTTCTGTCCTACTGGTGGAGTTAGTTTAGATAATATGAATGAGTTTTTAGAGCTTGAAAATGTTTTATGCATCGGTGGAAGTTGGATTGTTCCCAAAGATTTATTAAAAGATAAAAAGTTTGATAAAATTACTCAACTTTGCTTAGAAGCACTAGAAAAAATAAGATAGTAATTTTTTTTAAATTTTTTTACAATTTTAGCATAACTTGAAGTTATGCTAAAACTATTATTTGTTAGAATACATTTTAAGAAACTTCTCTCTCACAAAGTATAAAAATGAAAAAAAACTCAGATATTCAAAAACATCTAGCCGAACAGTCAATACTATTTGCAAGTATTACAAAATGGATAATTCTATCTTCAATTATTGGAGCTTTAATTGGTACTGTTGTATCACTTTTTTTAAAGTTACTTGAGTATTGTGAATCTTCAAGGGATTTACTTCCTTTTGATTATTATTACACACTACCTTTTGCTTTAGCATTTACTGTGTTTATTGTTAAAAAGTTTGCACCAAGTGCTCAAGGTCATGGAACAGAAAAAGTTATAGAAGCAATTCATAAAAACTCTGGGAAAATAGATATAAAAGTAATACCTGTTAAATTAGTAGCAACGATTATTACAATCTTTTCAGGAGGTTCAGTTGGTAAAGAAGGACCAGGAGCTCAAATAGGTGCAGCTACTGCATCATTTATTGCAACAAAACTTAGATTTTCAAATAAAGATAGAAGAAAAATTGTAATTTGTGGTATCAGTGCAGGATTTGCATCTGTATTTGGAACACCATTAGCTGGAGCAATCTTTGGCGTTGAAATACTTATTGTAGGTGCATTGATGTATGATATTTTATTACCCTCAATTGTTGCAGGATTCTCTGCATATTTTGTAGCTCAAATGTTTGGTATAGATTATCACTATTTTTATATTGCATTTTATTCAAATTTAGATTTTAATTATGTATTAATAGCAAAAGTTGTTTTAGGAGGAATATTTTTTGGACTAGTTGCTGATTTTATTATCACAACTTTAAGAACTACACATTCTTTTATTGATTCAATAAAATTAAATTATATATTAAAAGCTTTTTTAGGTGGGTGCTTATTAGTAATACTAACAATGATTGTTGGTCAAGAGTATTTAGGTTTAGGTTTTAATACAATAAAAGATGCATTGTCTTCTGATGAATTAATACATGAAAATATACCTTGGTATGCATTTATTTTAAAGACTATTTATACATCTCTTACTTTAGGTTTTGGTGGTAGTGGGGGAGTTATTACTCCTGTATTTTATGTGGGTGCTGCAAGTGGTAACTTTTTTGGTGATTTAGTTAATGGATATATTCCATTATTTGCTGCAATTGGTTTTGTTAGTGTCCTAGCAGGTGCAACAAGTGCTCCAATTGCTGCAATGATAATGTCCGTTGAATTGTTTGGAATGGAAGTGGCTCATTATGCAGCCATATCAATTATTATTGCATTTTTAATGACAGGGCATAGAAGTGTTTTCCCTTCTCAAGTTCTTAATATGAAAAAATCTGATGCAATTAATGTAAAATTAGGTGATGAGATTAATAACTCTGAAGCTACATATACAACAAGATTTTTTATTAACTTAAGAAGAGTATTTAATCATTTTTTATCTTTAAAGAAGAAAAATAAAAAAAATGATAAGAAAGAACAATAAAATTAAAAGTACATTTTAGATAAAATTTATCCAATTATATAAATAGGAAATATTTGAATGAGTGAAAATATTGAAAAAAAATTAGTAGGTTATATTACTTCATCAATACCAGATAATGAATTTAGCATAGATTTAGCATACAATATGAAAGATGCTGGTGTTGATACTTTAGAATTAGGAATTCCTTTTTCTGATCCAGTTGCAGATGGTCCAGTTATTGAAAAAGCAAATTTAGTTGCACTGAATAACGGGTTTAAATTAAATGATTTATTTGAAGTATCTTCAAAAATTGGAAAAGATATTGATACTTTATGGATGGGATATATGAACCCATTTTATCATTATGGTGTAGAAAAATTTTTACAAAAAGCAGATGAATTTGGTATTAAAGGAACTATAATCCCAGATGTACCTTTTGAAATGGCTCAAGATTTACAAAGTTTATATGAAAAGTATAACAAAGTAAATGTATCTTTTGTAGCTCCCACACATAGTGAAGAGAGAATCAAAGAAGTTACTCAAAATGCTGAAAAATTTATTTACATGGTTGCATATGCAGGTATTACTGGTAGTGGACAAAGTGAAGATTTATCAAAGGTAATTGATAGTGTAAGAAAATATACTTCTACTCCTTTATATATTGGTTTTGGTGTTGATCAAAACACATGTAAAGAAAAAGTAAAAGGTGTTGATGGAGTAATTGTTGGTAGTGCTTTTGTTAAACATTTAATTGATGATAGTTTATCAAATAGTGAAAAAATTACTAAAATTACTGCTATTGCAAAAGAGATAAAAGAAAAAATAAACGAATAAAAAATGCATATATTAAATCGTGATGTAGAGTTTGTAGAAGAGGGCAGAGAGTGCTCTTACTTTGATAATAAAATATCTGATATAAGATATAGATATCTTCATACATGCGCTACTTCACAATATCAACTTATGTTAGAGAGAGGTTGGAGAAGATTTGGTAAAATGCATTTTGTGCCAGAGTGTAAAACTTGTACAAAGTGTGTTTCTATGCGAATTGATGTTGAGAACTACAAATTCTCAAAATCAGAAAAAAGAGTTATTGCAAAAAATAAAGATACAAAACTTTATATAAGACCCCCTTCTGTTACTATGGAGCACTTAAATTTATACGATAAATATCATAAATTTATGAATGAAAAAAAACAGTGGCCCTATGCTCCTATTGAGCCAAATGATTATATTAGATCTTATGTTGACGCAAAAGAAGAGTATGCAAAAGAGTTTTTATACGTAAGAGATGAAAAGCTAATTGGTGTTGCTTTAGTTGATGTGTTACCAAACTCAATTTCAGCTATTTATTGCTATTATGATCATGATTATCAAGATTTATCAATTGGTAAATTTTCAGTTTTAGCC
Source organism: uncultured Arcobacteraceae bacterium (assembly GCA_964022095.1). Classification (GTDB taxonomy): domain Bacteria; phylum Campylobacterota; class Campylobacteria; order Campylobacterales; family Arcobacteraceae; genus Malaciobacter_A. The sequence continues at coordinate 34,431 of CAXHZO010000014.1, read as the reverse complement.
CAAATAAAAATTGCAAAAGAGATGAAAGTTCCTTATATATATTTGGGATATTGGATTAAAGATCATTTTTCAATGGGATATAAAGAATCTTATAATCCCTTTGAAGTTTTAAAAAATAGAGCATCTTTAGAAGAAGAGCCAATATGGGAAAGCTATGAGTTATAATTTAGTTGTAATTATCTCAGTACTTATTTGTGCTATAATATCTTATGTATTAAGTAATTATTTAGTTATGTTAGTTTTAGATAAAGATAGTGGGCTATTTCAGGTAGCTCAATTAATTATAGCTATTGTATCTATGACAACATTTTATGCTCCAATAAAATATATATTAATAAAATATATGAATATTGATGAATTAGAAAGTGAAAATAAAAATGATTAAAACAATTTTTTTAACTTTTTTTTTAATTATATCTGTAGTTAGTGCTGAAGAAGAGTTAACTAATAATGATATTCAAGAAGATATTGAAGTTTATGAGGAAATTGAACCTAATGTAGATTGTCTTATTTTAGAAGATGAAAACTCAATTATTTGTAAATTTGAAGCCACAAGGAATATTGAAGATAAGCAAATAATTGTTGAATGGATAGATCCTAATAATGAGTTATCAAGACAAAGAAATATGATAATTCCTGCTGGACATGGTTCGATTTATGATTATAGATATATTAAAGGAAGAGAGCCAGGTCTTTGGACGTTTAAGGTAACTTTAGATGACAAAAGTTACTCAACTCAATTTGAGTTGAAGTAATTTTTATATTAACAACTTTACTACATTATAAGCAATAAATGATAGTACCCATGCAGTTGTAGTTGTAAATACAAATAGATATCCTAAGTATTTCCAACTTCCTGCTTCTTTTACAAATACCATTGATGCTGCTAAACAAGGTAGATAAATCATAACAAATACTATAAATGATACAGCAGATGCAAGAGGTATGTTACTTCTTATTTTTTCTATTAAGCCTTGACTTTGTTCGTCATTTTCTTGACCTAAACCATATAAAATCCCTAAAGTAGAAACAACAATCTCTTTTGCTGCAAGTCCTGTTTCAAGTGCTACTGTCATTTTCCAATCAAAGCCTAATGGTGAAAATAATGGTTCTGTAGCTTTTCCAATAATTCCTAAATATGAGTTTTCTAAATTATATTGTGCTAATTGATTAGATAAATTTGATTTCTCTTCTTTATTTGAAGTCATTTCTATTTTTTTATTGATCATATCTTCATATTCAAAATGTTTTGGATAGTTTGATGCAAACCATATTAAAAGTGATGCACCTAATATATAAGTACCTGCTTTTTTTAGATACATTAATGCTTGATTTGAAACTGTATGCCAAACAAGTTTAAATGATGGCATTCTATATTTTGGCATTTCCATTACAAATGGTTCATCTTCACTTTTAAATACAATAATTTTTAAAACTTTTGCTGCAAATAATCCTAAAATTGCACCAGAGATATAGATTAAGAATAGTAAATTACCAGCATTTTCATCTTTAAAGAAAGCTCCTACAAATAGTACATAAATAGGTAATCTAGCTCCACAAGACATAAATCCAATAATAAATAGTGTTAGTAGTCTATCTTTTTCATTTTTAAGGGTCCTTGCTGCCATATAAGCAGGAACTGAACATCCAAACCCTGTAACTAAAGGTATAAAGGATTTTCCATGAAGACCAAACTTATGAAAAAATCCATCTAATAAGAATGCTACTCTACTCATATATCCAGTGGTTTCTAGTAAGGCAATTCCAATAAATAGTATGACAATATTTGGTAAAAATAAAATTACAGAGCCAACACCTGCTATTGCTCCATCTGCAATCATAGAACTAAGTTCGCTATTGCCTAAAATATTTTTTGTATTGTCAATTAAGCTTGCAAAGAATGCATCAATTAAATCCATGGGAATATTCCCAACTTCAAAAGTAAGTTGAAATAATCCCCACATTAAAAATAGAAAAATTGGTATACCAAAAATATTATGTATTAATATTGAGTCAATTTTATCTGTTAAACTTTTTGTATTTAGAATTTTAGTTTTTACAGTTTCCATAACTGCACCCTTTGAAAAAGAGTGCTTTTCTTCGTTGAAAATATCTTCCATGTTTTTAGTGTTATAGTGAAGTGCAATATGCTCAAATGCTTCACTTACAATAGGTTGTAGTTTTATCCAAACAGGATGATCATGGAAAAGTTTATAAGTTTCTTGGTCTTCTTTTAATATTTTAATAGCTAGTTGTCTATATGTTTGATTTGAATTGAAAGAATTCTCTTCTAAAATATTTTTGATATTTATTATCTCTTCTTCAATTACATCTGAAAAAATTAATTTAGTTGGAAGTTTTTTAGATTCGAACTTATTAACAAGTTCATCTAAAAGCTCAGTAATACCAATATGCTTAGCCGCACTTGTCTTAACACAAGGTTTTCCTAGAATCTTACTTAATTGTTTTTCATCAATATTAATTGACTCATTTATAGCTTCATCAATCATATTTAAAGCAATAACCATTTTTTTATCTAAGGCTAATAGTTCGCTTGTAAGATATAAGTTTCTTTCTAGTTTAGTAGAATCAATTACATTTAAAATAATATCATATGGAGAATTATCTAAAAAGTTTTTTGTTACCTTTTCTTCAAGTGTATAGTTGTTTAAAGAGTAAGATCCTGGTAAATCAGTGATTTCAAATTTGTAATCTTTGTATTCTAAAAAGACTTCTTCTTTTGCTACAGTAACTCCAGAAAAATTACCAACTTTTAGTTTAGCATTTGAAATAGAATTAATAAGCATAGACTTCCCAACATTTGGCTGTCCAACGAGGGCTATTTTTATAACTTGTCTACTCATTTTTCTACTTCTATTTTATTTGCTTCTGTAAATCTTAATGCAAACTTTGAGCCATTTATATTTATTTCAATGGTACTTTTCGAAAAAGTCACTTCTTCAATTTTTATAGTAGCGCCTTTTACTATTCCTAAAGAGTAGAATCTATTTTTTAATACTGAATCACAATTAATTGATTTTATTGTGGCTATTTCACTTCTGTTAAGCTCATCAAGAGTCATTTAATTCCTTATAACTAATAATCATTATTATAATATACTTTTGCTTTAAATGACTTGATGGATATCAATATATAAGTTAATTAAATAATTCTATTTTGAACTTTTCAAAAACTTTAGCTATACTATTAATTATAAATTTTAAAGGCGAGATTTAATATATGAACACAGAAGATGCTATAGAAGAGCTAAAAAAGATTGTAAAGCAAAAGGGACTAAAATATACAGAACAAAGAGAGATTGTTTTGAATATTTTATTAAATGCTGAAGATCATTTAACAGCTGAAGATGTTTACAATAGAATTAAAGAGAAGTTTCCAGATACAAATATAGGTATTGCTACTGTTTATAGAGCACTTAGTTTTTTAGAAGAAGTAGATTTAATTACTTCAATCGCATTTGGAACAGATGGTAAAAAATATGAAAGTAACTCTAAGTCTCATCATGATCACTTGATTTGTACAAGTTGTGGAAAAATAGTTGAGTTTTTAGACGAAGAGATTGAAAAAAGACAAGATAGAATTGCAAAGAAAAATAAGTTTAAAATCACTAGTCACTCTATGCAACTTTATGGAGTGTGTGAAGATTGTCAATAGTATATTAAGAAAAAATCTTAATATACATTGTTAATCAAATTATTTCATTTTTAATATTATCTACCCAAGTTTTTATTCTATCATCTGTTAATTCACTTTGATTATCTTCATCAATTACTAAACCTACAAACTCATTACCAATTTGAGCTTTTGATTCATCATGAAAATAACCATCAGTTGATGTAAACCCAACTACTTTTGCATTGGTATTTTTGATATGCTCATAAATAATTCCCATAGCACTACAAAACTCATCACTGTAACTCTCTTGATCTCCTAAGCCAAATAGAGCAACTATTTTATTATTTAGATTTACTTCTTCAAACTTATTCCAAGAATCTTCCCAATCATCATTTAATTCACCATCACCCCAAGTTGAACCACCAATGATTAATTTATCATAGTCATTCATTTTTTGTGCATCAATACTACTTAAATCAAACACTTCAATGTTGTTAAGTTCTTCACTTATTTTAGTAGCTATTTCTTCTGTATTTCCTGTGTTTGTTGCAAAAAATATTGCTGTACTCATTTTCTTAACTCCTATTTGTTTTTATTATTGACCTTAATGAATAAGGTATTGCTTTTATTTGATATTCATGGTTTTGTAATTCATCTACATATATTGGTATATGTTTAGTAAATGTATCATTTTTGGGATATGCTAAGTAAACTTGATAATATTCACCTTTTTTTATAGATTTAACTGCACTTTCAAGTTCATTTTTTATATCTGGCTTATCAACTTTTATATCTTTCCATGATGTAAATATTTTAACTCCATGGAAATTATCGTCTTTAATACATATTGCATTTCCTAAATCTATTACTTCTTTATCTAAATGAAGTTTTTTTATTTTTTTTAATACAAACTCATGAAAAACTAAATCTTTATCCATTATAAGTTTGAAATTACCATTTATATAACAAGTATTAATAAAACTTGCTATTTTTAATTTACAATTTTTTGGGAAATAAAAATCTTTTTTTGATTGTTTTAAATATGAATTTATAACTAATGTAGAACTTTTACAAAAATTAAAAACTTTTGAATTTTCTTTTTTTCTCTTAACAAAAATTTGATTCAAATCTTTTTTTATTTTATACTCAAAAGCTTGTTTTAGACTATATTTACTTAAATAGTTTTGTTCATATTTATTAAAATAAGTACCTTTTAGTATGATATTACTCATATGTAAAAACAGTTGCCTTAATTTTTGTTTTGAATCAAATTTATCAAATAGATTTGGTAAGTATTCATTGTTATTTTCAAATCCTATAAAGCTATCTAATTGGTTAAACATTTTTATTCTCCTTACAGTCTGCATAACACTGTTCACAATTATCAATGCCCATTACCTTGATATATTCATCATATACACAAGATACTGATCTTTTTGCACATACAAAAGGAATATTTCTTTTTTTTGCTTCATTTTTATATTTAAGCATAGTATTATGATTTAAAAATGATGTTAACATTACAATACAATCTGTATCCAAAGGAACTTTTTTCTTTGGTGCAGAAGATTTTTTTCTTGCATCCCAATGATTTATTGTACTTGCACCTAGATCTTTTAATACATTTGAAATATGTGAAATTTTATCTCCACCAATTACTAATACACTCATAGTAATTCCTTAACAAGTACAACCACTTGGTTTAACAAGTTGCTCTTTATTTTCAATTTTAAAATCATTCATTTTCTATCCTTTATATTGATAATCATTATTGTAATTCTACACATATAATCTTAAATTAATATTAATACTGATAATAGTTATCAATTAAAATAGAGTACAAAAGTATTTTAAATCTTTATTCTTGAAAAATAATTGTGAAAATAAATTTTTTGGGAGGGCGAAAGCTAAAGATTTAGCTTTCAGTGTAGATTTTGTAAGTTTAAACTTTTACTTTTTTTAGTTCTCTAATGATTTTTGCGATGTCTCTTGAATAGTTTCTAGCTCTTTTTGAATTGTATTTCCATCCACCATTATAACTACTCCATACCTTTTTCCAGTCATTTTTGTGTATTTTTTTCCAGTAAGTTAGTTCTGCAATTGCATTTTTTGTAGCAAACTTTAGATCTGAAACAAGTCTCATTGCATACTTATTTCTGTTCCATGATGTGTTTTTTGCTTTTTGTCTAGATAGTACTGTTTTAATATTTGCTTGGAATATTCCATAATCTTTACTATCTACGTTAATTAGGTATTTACCTAATGATGATTCTTTAATTGCAATAGCCATTAAGCTGTAGCTTAGTCCATGCTTTTGACCAAGTTCTTTAATAACTTTTAGTTTATGAATATCTTCTTGCGTTAGTTTGTTCGCATTAAAGTTCGCAGCAAAGATATTTGTAAATAATATTAAAGATAAAAAAATAATTTTTATATTCATTTATTTCTCCTTTAGTTTTTCATAAAAAACGCGCGGTATTATACTTAATAATTAATAAAATGTCAAACTTTTACTATAAAATATTAGTTTTAACAAGTATTTAATAAATAATTTAGCAAAAAAAAACTATAATTCCGTCAAATTTTTATATGAGAAAATTAGACATTGAACAAAAAAGAATTTAAAAAAATAATCAAAGAGATTGGTTTTACCTCACAGGGTAAATTTGCAGAGCATATAGGTGTAAAAGCTACAACTTTTACAACATACAAAACTATTCCATCTCACATTACAAGAGTAACTAAGCTTGCATTGTTAGCTAAAAGAAATGGTATAGACTTTGAAGAAATTCAAGAAGCGATGAAAATAGATTAAATATCTATTTTTTCATCAATTAAGTTTTTAACACAAACCTCAATCATCTTAAAAACTTTATCAAATCCTTCAAACCCATCAAAGAAATATGGATCAGGCACATTTTCCCCTTCATAACCAAAACTTCCAAGCTTTAAAATATTTTTTACTCCAAGTTTTTTCAGATTAGATACATTTGAATCATCAAGTCCAATAATTAAATCATAATTACTTATATCATTTGAAGTAAATTGTTTAGCTCTTTGTTTAGATATATCAATACCGTTTTGGGCAGCAACTTTTATAGAGTTATCACAAGGTGCTTCTCCTATATGCCAAGATCCTGTTCCTGCACTATGTATTTCTATATTGAGACTTTTTTCTTTTATGTACTCTTTTGCGATACCTTCAGCAAGTGGTGAGCGACAGATATTCCCTAAACAAACAAATATTATAGAGTTAATCTTATTCATTATCAATTCCTATATTTATGTATTTTCTAACTTTTTTAATTTCTTCAATATCAAATTCACATTCGATAATCTCTTTTGAATCATCTTTTGTTACATTTCCAAAAGGTGAGATTATTGCACTTCCTTTTGCCATATTTTCATCTGCACTATTAGATGCAATTAAGAAACATTGATTCACTAGTGCTAATGATTTTGAAATTGTCTCATAATGATCTTTTCTTTTTAATCCCCACATTGAAGGATTTAAAATAATATCAGCACCCTTTACTCTTTCCCATAATTTTGGAAATCTCAGTTCAAAGCATATTAAAGTTGCAATTTTTATACCATTTAGCTCTATTATTTTTATATCTTCTTTATTTCCTGGTGCAAAGTGTTCTAATTCATTACCAAGGGGAAATAGTTGTGCTTTTGATTGTGTATGAATTATATTTTGATTATGAAAAAGATGAAAAGTATTATAAAATTTATTTTCATGTTCTGTAATAAATGTAAGAGCTATTGTCTTATTTATTGATAAATCTTTTATTTGTTTAATTGCTAAGTTTGAAAATTCTGCTGCTTCTTGCATTCTGTCATAGCAAAAACCAGTTAATGCAATTTCTGGAGCTAAAATAATTGATTCTTCGTCACATTTTTGTATTAATTCTTTTAGATGTGTTAAGTTGTTTTCAAAAATTTCACTAGTTTTAACTTGCAGTGTTATTAATTTCATCTTTTACCTCTTTTATTAAATTCTCTATTGCTTTTTTATATGTCATTGCTGTAGCATAAGTAGTTGCTTCATATTTAGTTTGTATTATTGGGTTTGTATTTGAAGCTCTAATTAATGCCCAGCCATATTCAAAGTTTATTCTAAGGCCATCAATTTGTATAATATCTTTTATAATAGGAAAGCCTCTTATTTTTTCATTTAGCTTATTTTTTAAAATATCAATTAATAAAAACTTGCATTCTTCTGTTGTTTTTAATTCAATACTTTCACTTGTATAAACATTAGGAATTAAATTAATCTCTTTATCTAAATCAATACCTTTATAAACAAGTTCTAATACCCTTAGTGTTGCATAAATGGCATCATCATATCCATAGTATCTATCATTAAAAAAGATGTGTCCTGATACTTCTGCTGCTAAATCTGCATTTAATTCTTTTAGTTTTAATCTTAAATTGGAGTATCCGGTTTTGTCCATTACTGTTTTTGCACTATGATTAATTTCATCAAAAATATTTTGTGAGTAAGTAACTTCTCCAATAATAACTGGATTTTTCATAGTTTTTGAAAAAAGTAAGGCTAGCATGTCCCCTTTTATATTGTACTTTTGAGTAAGAACTGCAATTCTATCTGCATCCCCATCATAAGCAAATGCTAAATTGCAATTATTTACTAAATGATTTTTTATATCTACTAAGTTTTTCTCATTTGATGGATCTGGATGATGATTTGGAAAATCACCGTTTGGTTCTTTATGTAAAGCTTTATAATTAAAATTTAATTCATCAAAAATATCACATAAAACAGTATTAGCAACTCCATTACCACAATCAACTACAAAAGATGTTTCTAGGTTCTTTAAATGTTTAAACTGTGTTGTCATATATGAAATATACTCTTTTTTTATGTCATATTTTATACAGTTTATATTAGTTGGAATCAGTATCTCTTTAATTGAATTATATAAATCTATAAGGTCATTTCCAAAGTAGGGGTCATTTTTTACTGTTATTTTAAAGCCATTATATTTTTTTGAGTTATGACTTCCTGTTATCATAATAGATGCTGTTGGTTTTATTTTTTTATTTTCTATATTAAAATTTTGAAAAGAGGCAAAATAATTAACTCCAGTTGCAACTAATCCTACATCAATAATTTTACAAGCACTAAAGTTAAGCCCAGATACTAAAGCTTCAAATAAAGCTTTTGAGTGATGTCTTATATCATAACCTATTACGATGTAGATTTCTTCTTGAAATTTTTCTTGTAGATATTTTCCAAAATAATATCCAATAAGTTTAGATGTTTTTTCATCAAGATTCTTATTTACAATACCTCTAATATCGTATTGCCTAAAAATAGATTTATCAATCATTCTTTTCTAACTTTAATAAAAACTCTTTTCTATGTACTCCTTGGTTGTATCCACTTAAATCTCCATTACTAGAGATAACTCTATGGCAAGGAATAAGTATGGGGATGATATTTTGTGCATTTGCTTTTGCAACTGCTCTTGAAGCATTTTCATTTCCAATTTTTATTGCTAGTTGCTTATAACTTATAGTTTGGCCATAGGGGATTTTCATTAGTTCTTTCCAAACTTCTATTTGAAAAGAAGTTCCAACTAATTGTAGTGGAATATCAAATGAGTCTCTTTTTTTATTGAAGTACTCATCTAATTGAGTTTTTAGTACATCAAATATTTCGTTTTTTGCAACAGGAATTATTTCACAATCTAAAGTTTTTTTTAGAATATCAACTTTTGATTGAAGTGTATATTTTTCTAAAAAACTAAGCATAACAATACCTTTTTTTGAAGCAGCTGCAAATAGTTCGCCAAGTGGAGTATAAAAAGTTGTTGTTGTAATAATATCTTTTGTTTTGGCTTTATATTCTCTCAATATTTCCCTTTTAATAAAAACTAATTTTATCATAATTATAGTAAGATTATTTGTAATTAAAACTATAGGAAATAAAAATTAATGGAAGATAGTAATCTTGTAATATTTATAGTAAGTGTCATTTTACTAACACTTGCACCCGGTCCTGATAATATTTATGTATTATCATTAGGAATAAGTAAAAATAAAAAAGCAGCAATAATAACAACTTTGGGTTTATGTACGGGCCTTGTAGTTCATACAAGTGCAGCCGCTTTTGGAATATCAGTTATATTTCAAACCTCTCAAATCGCTTTTGATATAGTGAAGTATTTAGGAGCTATGTATTTACTTTATATTGCTTATCAAATATTTAAACATAGAAATGACTTAATATCATTAGAAAACAATATTAATAAAATAGAGTATAAAAAATTATATTTAAAAGGATTTGTAATGAATATTTTAAATCCAAAGGTTTCTATATTTTTTTTAGCTTTCTTACCTCAATTTGTACAAGTCAATAGTGCTAATATTTCAACTCAGATGATATTTTTAGGGCTTATTTTCATAATAGTTGCTTTTGTTATACTTAGTTTGATTGGTATTATTGGTAGTTTATTAAAAGAAAGGATAATTAAGAAAAAAGAGATTTTTTCTTATTTAAATAGTTGTACAAGTTTTGTTTTGGTTTTACTTAGTATAAAATTAGCATTTACTTCAAGATAGAAAAGAGTTAATACTCTTTTCTAAACTTCATCTGTATAAACACAAACGTTAAAATCTTCTACAAGTCCATTTTCATCTACACAATGTGTTTGAAAAAAGTTTGTAATATATGGCTTGTTACAGTGTAGTTCAAAATCCTCTTTTGATGCCCAAATTTCATTAAATACTATTGGCATTGAAGTTCCAGTAGCATTTGGATGTGATATTTGTTTTGTAACTTTATATTGAATACATCCATCTTCTCTTGTTGTATTTGGTTCAAGTGCTTTTAAAACTTCTAATAGCTCTTGCTCTTTTCCATCTTTTGCTTTAAATGAAGCAATACAATATATCTTTTTAGACATCTTTATCCTTTATCTTATTTGACCTTGACCATAAATTTTGTATTTAAATGTTGTTAAGTCATTTATTCCCATAGGTCCTCTTGAGTGAAGTTTATTTGTTGAAATACCAACTTCAGCTCCTAGTCCAAATGCTCCACCATCAGTAAATCTAGTACTTGCATTTGCATAAACACAAGCTGCATCAACTTGGTCTAAGAACTTATTTACTGTAGTATAGTTTTCACTTAAAATTGACTCAGAGTGACCTGATCCATGAGTTGAAATATGAGATATCGCATCATCAACTGTTTCAACTACTTTTATATTTAATACATTTGCTAAATACTCAGTATCAAAATCTTCATCTTTTGCAGGGTGGATATGAACTAGTTTTAAAGTTTCTGCACAACCTTTTAGTAAAGTTCCTTGCTCTTCAAATGCCTCTACAATACCTGGTAATAAGTATTGAGCAATATCTTGATGTATTAATAGAGTTTCCATAGCATTACAAACCCCTGGTCTTTGACATTTTGCATTTATTAAAATATCAATTACTTTTGTAGGTGCTGCATCTTTATCAACATAAATATGACAAAGTCCTTTATCATGTTTTACAACAGGAACTGTAGCGTTTGCACTAACATACTGAATTAATGCTTCTCCACCTCTTGGTACAATTAAATCAACATATTTATCTTGTTTGATAAGTTTTGCAACACCTTCTCTTGAAGAATCAGGAAGTAATGAGATTGCTTGTTCTGGTAGTTTGTTTTTTGCTAAAACCTCTTTTAAAACTAAAGCAATAGCTTTGTTTGAGTGTTCTGCTTCTTTACCACCTTTTAGCACACATACATTTCCACTTTTAAAGCAAAGTGCAGCAGTGTCACTTGTAACATTTGGTCTACTTTCATAAATGATTCCAATAACACCAATTGGTATTGATACTTTTTGGATATTTAAACCATCTTGTGTTACCCAACCTTCAAGTAATCTACCTACAGGTTCTTTTTGAGATGCAATTTGTCTAATAGCATCACTCATAGCTTTCACTCTGTCACCAGTTAATAAAAGTCTATCTAATAGTGCTTCATCAAGATTGTTTTTCTTTGCTTCAAACATATCTTGATTGTTTTTTGAAATAATAAAATCACAATGATCTAATAAAGCATCTGCCATTTGATTTAAAACATCGTTTTTAACAGCAGTGCTAAGGTTTGCGATAGTTCGGCTTGTTTTTTTTGCCTCTTCTAAAAAAGCTTGCATTTTCTATCCTAAAATTTATTTTTGTTATGATTAGTTGTCTTTATTAGGTATATATTTAAAAAATACATATAAAACTGCTAGCATAACTATAACAGTTACAACACCCATTAAACTTAATTCAACATCGGCACTTGCGCCTCTTTGATAATCTTTGGGCATGAATAAGAACATAGAAGATAGTAACATAAATGATGAAGTAATTACAGCAATTAAATGTGCAAAAACTTTATGTATTTTTGTTGCATAAAAATCTTTTACCATTTTCCATGTCAGAAATGCAGCAACTAAAACAATAATAAGTACAATAATCTTTTCGTATTGTGGTTCCACTTTTGGCTTCCTTCTTTAAAAATTTAATATTTTAGGGATTTTAGACTTAAATACCTCTTTTATATTTCTTCAAGTCTAAGAAAATCCTCTATAATTTTTCTGTGATCAAATACAAGTTTTTCCAATGGAATCTCATTTTTTTTATAAATAAAAACTTTTTTTGCATCATCAGCTGCTTTTGGTGTGCCTATTGCATTACATATATAAACACAAGAAGCACAATGAAGTCTTTTATCTCTAGCAGGATCTGAATATACTCCAAGTAAACTTTCAATGTTTACATCTAAAGTTACTTCTTCTTTCATCTCTCTAATTAAAGCATCTTCAACTTTTTCACCTCTATCAACAAAACCACCAGGAAGAGCTATTCCAAAAGGTTCATTTAACCTTTCTATAAAAACTACTCCTAGAAAGTTTTTATTTTCATCATAGAGTTTGATAATTCCATCACTTGCAAGAAATGGTGTTTTTGGTTCCCATTTAGCCATAATTACAGACTCCACTATCTTTTAGAACATTTTTAATTTGTTTACATTTTTTATTTTCAATATACAAATGTAGCCATGACTCTACCCAATAAGGAACTCCTCTTCCGTTATTTCCCCAGGAGTTAACACTTTGATATTTAACACCCAAGTACTCAGAGAAGGTTCTTTTATTGAATCCTGCTTGTTTAAGCATTGATTTAAAAGTTTCTCTATCCATTTTTCTCCTAAAAGATAAAATATGCATAAGTATATCATATAAAAATAAAAAATATATAAAAGCATATACTATTAAGGTTTAAATAATATTCATTTGTGTATAATGTACCTCACAAAAAACAGGAGATATGAAATGAAAATAAAAGCTTTTTTAAGAAGTGGCAGATTTAAAATCATAAATGCAATGAGAATTGATGACATAGAAATAATTGCTAAAACATATCAAAGATGGGAATATGTAGTGTGAAAACTGTTGAACAAATAAAATTAGAGGCTTATAACTCTTCACAATCACTTTCTAAAACTTTACAAGCGTATAATTTAACATTAGATGATGTTGGGGTATATTTTTTAAATGACAATATTAATTGGGAAGATGTTGATACAAGAATTTATCCTATTGGCATTTTTTATTCAATTTCAAAAGATGAAGTTAAACAATTTAAAATTGATTTTACAAATGATAAAATAAAAGAAGCAGTTAGACTTAAAAAAGTAGGGGTATTCTCTATAGCTTCTTAATTTGAATTTTTATGAAGTGTTTTTATAAACTCTAATGATAGTTCATCCCACGGATTTGGGAATGTATCTTCTGTAAAATAGATAAAATCAAAATTTAAGTATTGTGTTTTTAATAAAAGATCATAAAATTTTTTGTTTTTTACTGAATGTACTAGTATAGATAATTTTGTAAAATCATTAGACTTGTTTGTATTTTTTGGAAAATCCTTTAAAAAGCCCTCATAAGAGTTTTCAAATGTAATTATAATATTTGCTATTTTATTATCAATATATATTTTATCTGTTGTATATCCTGCATTTAAGATATTAAAATTAAAATCTTGAACTTTAGAGTAGTTAGTTAAACTCTTGTAATAATTAAAACTAGATTTCTTTGTATCTGTTTCATCAAAAAAAATTCCATCTATTCTATTTGAACCATAAAAATCAGACCAGTTGTAAATATCTAATTTTACATCAAAAAGATTTCTTTTTGAATATTGAGTATGAACATAACCAATGATTTTAAAATCAAAACTTTTTAAATATTTAATACCATCAATATAACTTTGATCTACTTTTTGACCTGGCCCATTATTTGGATTTATAATCATGTATGTTTGAATATTCTTATCTTTAAGTAACTTAAATTGAGTTTCAAAACTCTTCCATTGTGAGGGGTGAGAATAAAGAGGAATTAATAGTTTATAATTTTGATTTGCAATTAAAAAACTCATAAATAAACTAATTAAAAATAAAAATTTAAGCATATTAAATCTCATTTCTTGAGAAAGTATAGTAGTTTATATTCTCAATTTTATATAGTGATATAATTAAAGCTATAAATAGTGTAATTAATGTTGAGTAAAAAAATGAGTATCCAACATATATGTACGAAAAGTCTTTATAGTAAAGTGTAAAAACTATATTTAGGATTAAGTAAATTATACTAATTATTAATACTTCTTTTTGATAATTAAAGTAATACATAAATATTATTAATACATTTAATATCATTTGGAATGATACTGCTAAAACAACAATTCTTAAAATAGGAATTGTACTAATATTAGAAGATGAGTCTAAAAAATATTGAACTAATATAATAAAAAATACTGCAATAACAAACTGAAATATTGTAGTATTTATTAAACCTTTAAAGAAAGCTTTTTTTAATTCTGTTTCATATGTTCTTATAACATCAAGTCTTTTTTTATTTTCAATACTTCCAAAATAGTTTCTTTGTGCATCATGGAATGTTGTTTCAACAAAAATTGTAAAATAAGCAGTTGTAGGAATTACGATTAAATAAGCTAAAAATATTGCAAAGTCATATTCAGGAAAAAAGAAAAAACCTTTTGTTAGTTCTACACCATGATCAGATGCGAACCAATAAATAAATTTATCTACCCAAATAGCAAAATAGAAAGTAAATCCACTAAGAAATAAAGGAATGTATTTTTTTAAAAATAGGAACTTAAAATCAAATATTTTTTCACTCTCAAAATCAAATTTTAATTTAGCAATCAATATTGAAATTGTAATTAAAACCCCAATACTAAAACCTTTAAGTAGTGCATCTAAAGATTCATTTTTAAAAAAATAAATTGTAATAATAGAAATTGTCATACCAATTAAAAATGAGTTACTAACTAAACTGTAATTTCTTAATGTACTTACAAAAACCATAATAAGCCATAGTAAACCAAGAGAAGTAAATAGTGCAGACACTGCTAACATATTCTCTTGTAAATCTGTAAAATAATATATATAAAAACTAGAAAATGCAAAACATAATATTGTGATAAAAACTGTTGAGCTTAAAAATAGGGGGAATATTTTATTAAACTCTTTCATATAAATTAAATCAGATAAATATCTGGTTATAACATTAATAAATGGAGAAGTTAAAACCATAGAAAAAATAAAAGAGTAAATTATAATATTTATAAAACTCATAAACATGTCTACTGTTGTAATTTCACTTATAAATAGTTTTAAAAGAATTAAAGTAATAATAGAAATTAACCAAGGTCCAGAAGTTACTATCATACTTTTTAGTGCAGTATTTAACTTCTTAAATTGGCTTTTCTCACTATCTAAAACTCTTTGTAATTCAAATCCAATACCAGCCATTATTTTACCTTTGAACGATTTATATTATTAGTATATATTTCTCTATAAGAGTCTAAAAAGTTTACTTCATTGTAGAAAGTTTCAGCTCTTAATCTTCCATTTAATGATGCTTGTTTGTATAGTTTTTTATCTTCAATAAATGTAATTATTGCATCTGCTGTTTGTTTTGGGTTTACAGATTTTGTAATAATACCTGATACTCCACATTGATCTTCAGCTGCACCTTTAAGCATCTCTTTACAACCTCCTACATCAGTTGCAATACAAGGTACTCCACATGCATTAGCTTCACTTAAAACTAAAGGCTGTCCCTCTGATAATGAAGTTAAAACCATAAGATCAATTTTTTCTATAAATTCATTAGATTTTACTAATCCTAAAAATTTAATATTTGAGTTTAATTCTAAAGCATCAATTAAATTTTTACACGATTCAAAGTAACTTTCATCTTCAGCTGTTGGTCCAGCAATTAAAAACTGTGCTTTTGGATATTTATTACATACAATTTTTGAAGCTTTAATAAAAGTTTTTACATCTTTAATTTTTACTACTCTTCCTAAGAAACCTATTTTTAGATTGTTAGG
Source organism: uncultured Arcobacteraceae bacterium (assembly GCA_964022095.1). Lineage (GTDB taxonomy): Bacteria > Campylobacterota > Campylobacteria > Campylobacterales > Arcobacteraceae > Malaciobacter_A. The sequence continues at coordinate 18,363 of CAXHZO010000014.1, read as the reverse complement.
ATTAATCTCTTCTCTTAATGTAAACTTGAATCTTTGTAGGTTTATTCCATTTCTTACAAAAAAGACTTTTTTCTTTTTTGCACCTTCTTTGATTTGTATTTGATTATTTTTACTATTTAATGAGATGATCTCATCACAATATTTATAAGTAATTTTAGATACTAAACTAAAAGATTTATCCCAAATATCTTTATAAAGTGATATAGTGTTTTTAGGATTATATTCTTCATATTTTCTATCTGCCCAATCCGCAATTGCAATATCCATTTTTCTTTCTCTTGTATAAATACCATGCTCTGTAATTATAACTCTAGAATCAGGGTTTTTGATTTTACAAACTGAAGCAAATAGTCCTGCATAACCTGTAGAAATGGTGTGATAAACTTTTGCTTTTGGTATATCTGCTAATATGGTATTAAAAAATGAAAAATATATACTTTTTAAAGACCAGTAATAATCTATATATGATTTAGAACTAAATGAACTTTCGTCATAGATTTTATTTAAAAAATTAAAAGCCTCTTTTGAGTATAAAACTTCTTGCAATAATCTTTCTTTTTTGCTTTTTGATAAAGATTGAATTTCCTTAATTACTTTTTCATAATCCTTAAAGCTGAAAAAATTATCAATAAATGTTTTAAATTTTTTATTTAAAAACATCTTCCCTAAAGAAAATAGAGGTTTTTTAACATTTTTACTAATATAAATATGATGAATTTTATTTACATTTTTAGGTATTTCATATTGTGAAATATACTCTTCTTTATCACTAGCAACTAATACAACTAGATCAAAAGTAAATTCACTGTAGTTTTCAAGTATTTGATGTAACCATGATGAAACACCACCTTTAACATATGGGTATGAGCCTTCAACTATAAGACAAATATCAGGAGTTATCTTCTTTTTAAATCTACTAAGCGGCATTGTTCATCCAAAATTGGTATATATTTTTAAACTTTTGAGATTTCAAAGTTTTTGGATTTATTTTCTTAAGATATTTATAAATTTCTTTGATATTTGATTGTTTAAAGAAGTACTCACAAATCATAAATAAGTTTTCATTTGATGGGTTGTATTGAACAAAGTTTATTAGTTTTGTTTCTAAATCTTTATCATGATTATACTTTACAGCTAGTTTTAAATATAAACTATAAAGTATTTTTTTAGATTCAATATTTTTTATTTCATTAAATAAAGTAAATATTTTATTAATATATTTTTTATGTAGAAAACTATCTAATAAAGTAGAGTTTATATAGTTATCATATGTTTTTATTAAATCTATTAAATACTTTTCGTCATTTGTTTTTTTATACTCTTTTATTAATTTCTCTATAGTATCATCAAAAAAGTTTTCAAATTTTTGTAAAGAGTTACTTGCAAGAATTCTTACTGTTTCATTTTCATCATTTAATGCAATTCTTATTAATGAAATAAACTCTTTTGTAGGATTAAAAATAACCATACCAATTAAATCGATTTTTTCGTTTTCTTGTCCATTATAAAGTATATCTTTATATGAATCTAATTTGTTTATATCAAAAACCTCTTGGTTCATTTCTACTTCGTATTGGTCAATCTTTTGAATTATATTTCCATCTATACTTTTTTCAGTAAAAAGTTCTATAGAGTCTTTTTTTGAAAATTTGCTAAATGCAAGATATAAAATAATAGATACTATTACACAAACAAAGCCTATGCTTTGAAATAGTAGAGTAAATAAAATTAGAAGAATTATCCAACTTATCATATCTTTTCCAACATTTCTAGAATTTCATTTCTATTTGAATTTTCATTAATTATAATATGATTGTAAGTAAAGTCATAATCAATTTGATATTTCTCAATTTTATTTTTAATGTAGATATACTTGTCTTCAGCTGTTAAAGTTAAAAGAATTACAAAGTTATTGTTTTTATGGTTATAAAAAATTAAATCATTTTTTCTAAATAATGACTTATACATTTTTTCAATATTCTCAAAAATAGTATCTTCGTTTTCTTCAATATTGGTAAATGATGGGCTATTTAAAACTAAAACTAAAGATCTTATATTATGTCTTTTTGCAATTGAGATCTCTAAATCCAGAAGTTTTCTTAAGAAGTTGAAATTGTATATGTTTTTTTCATTGTATGAAAAAGAGTTTTCTTTTTGTTTTTTGTAGATAATAGAGTTTTTAATTTGCAAAGATAATAACTCTTTAAAGTAAGATAGGTTATTTATTGTAACTCTATTTAATTCTTCAAAGTTAATTTTATCAACTGTAATTAATCCATAAATCTTTTTATTATTCATTTTAATAGGTATTATTATAGAGTAATCATCTAGATACTTACTATTTGTGATTGTTAATATACTTTTATCACTTTGTTTTACTTCTTTTATCAGGTATTCACTTATCTCTTTTTGAGATGTTTCATAATTAGAGTATGAATATTTTATTATATTGTTATCATTTATGAAAAAACTCATCTTTGCACTAGGAATAACTTTTGAAAAATATTCTAAAATATTTTTTTCTATTTGATTTGTATTGAAACTTGATATTTCATATATAATATCTCTAATTTTTAAAGACTCTTTTTCATCAGAAATTAGTCTTTTTTCAATCTCTTTTTTATCTTTCCTAACTTTTGTACTTAGTTTAAATATTCTTTGAATTTTGTTTTCTAAAAGAGACATTTTGTTTTTTAGTTCAACAGTTTCTTCCTCGTTTTTCTTTAGTTCAAATCTAATTAATAGTGTAACAGAAGCTATTAATAAATAAGGAAAATATTTTAAAAAGGATTCTTCATAAATTGATAAGCTCTCAAAATTTGGATAGAATTTTAGTATTTCATCAGAAATCATATAATATCCAACACTCAAAATTATAAATAAAATAATGAATAAAATAAAATTCATTTTTCTTTGTAATGATAAAATTAACATTAAAGCTGAAATCAAATATACGGGTATCAAGTAAATTCCTTAATCTATAAAATTGTATGAAAAGTTAATCATACTGTTGTAATTGTATTTATCGGTCAAGTCATCTTTAGAAAAACTACTAACTAAACTACTAGATAAATATTTATTATCATAATATAAATTTATGTTTACAAATGGATTATAATCACTATTTTTATATTCTATTCCAGTATTGTAGTTATAACTAAGATTCTTTGAAATTGTATCATTTGATCCAAGTGCTAATATAGGATATGATAAATCATCATACCCATAGGCATTTTGATTTTTTACGTTCTCATAAATATATGATAAATTTACATAATATCTTTTAGTAAAATTGTAATAAACAGAATTTTCTAATCTAAGTCTTGTTAAATTACTATTTTCATAATCAAAGTAATCTATTTTGCTACTTAAATATAAATCGTCTAAAACAGTTGTTTGAAATTTTGCCCCATAGTTTTTATATATTAATTGGTCATTAATAGTTGAAACAGAGTTCTTATCAATTTCTTTTTTTACGTAAATAGAAAGAGGTTCATTTAAAATATTGTTAAACTGTAATTTATAATAATCCTTCCCTAGTCCTAGAGTATAGTTTTCATTAATGTCACTTAGTTCTGCTTTTGCTGAGCCATATTTTTCTAATTGATCATATCTTACTTTTAATCTAAAATTATCAACATATTCAGCTTGGATACTTCCTTTTTTTATATCATTTTGAATCCCAAAACTAGTCTTTATTGATGAATTTAAATATTTGTTTAAGTGTTGTAATTGTTTGTTTAAAGCTTTATTCTCAAGTCCAAGTTTTTTACTAATAATATAATTTTCATAGGCTAACTTATTTTTATTATTGTTAAAATAAATATTTGCTAAATCTTGATAAAAGTATTTTAAATCATTATCTAATGGATTTTTATTTTCAAAATCTTTTATTAGTAAAATTGAGTTATCTATATCTTTTTTAGCTAAAAGTGTTTGTATTCTAATTTTTTGTAATAATGAACTACTTTTTTCAATTTGTGAATATTTATCAAGTAGTGTTAGAATTTTATCATAATATTTTTGCTCAAAATAAAGATTTAGATACTCAGAAATTAAGTATTCATTATAGTTTGAGTCTTTTATGATTTCTTCAAAGTCATTTTTGATTTTCTCTATATTAGATAATTTTGCTTTTGATATCAAATAAAACTTGTTTTTTTTGTCATCTGAATTATCTAGGACTTTTTGATAGTACATATTTGCAGTATTTTTTTTATTTTTTAGTTCAAAGGTTTGTCCTAAGTAAAATAAGACTTCAATATTGTTTTCATCAATTTTTGAAAGTCTTTTAAGATACTTTAAAGAGTCATTATAATTCTTTTGCCATAAACTAGTTAATGCTATAGTTTTTAATGCAAGTTTATTATTTGGATAAATACTTAATGCATTTTTAGAAATCTCTTTTGAATAAATATAATTGTTCTGATTTAAGAAGTATTGAGATACTTGTGCTAAAAACTGTGGATCAGTTGATTTAAGTGAAAAATTAAAATATATTTTCTCTTTTTGTTTTTTTGAAAAATATTTTGTATAAAAATTTAACTTTTTAAAAGTATTTGGCTTATTAAAATATTTATAAGTCTCTTGTGTAAATAAATTACTATTTTTATATTTGAAATTAAATAGTTTTTTTAATAGATTCTCATCTGTTTTTTTTGATAAAGCATTTAAAAAATATGATTCATTGTTTTTATTTATTTTATCTTGAAAAACTGAATATACTAAATAAGGTTCAAGCTCTTTAGGTGAATGAGAATAGATAATCTTTTCAGCTTTTTTGTACTCTTGCAAATAAACATATGAATTAATTAGTACATCTCTTACATTGTCATTGTTATGGCTAAACCGTGTTATTTTATCTAAAAAGCTTTTTAGCTTTTTATCTTCTTCAAGATCAATATATTCTGAAATGATTGTTTTCATTATCATATCATCTTCTTGATTTATTGCTTTTATCTCTAAATACGATAAGTAATCTAATGTTTTTTCATTAAGTTTTGAATATCTTATCAACATATCTAAACTATTTTTTGATTTTGTTTTTTCATATTTTTTTCTATGTAACTTTAGAAAAGTTTCAATTTCTCCTTCATCAACATAGAAATACTCAAGGTTTTCAAAATACTTTTTATCTTTTGTCTTTTCATAAAGTTTTAAATAAATCTTTTTTAATTCAGTTGTGTTTTTATAATGTTCATTTAAATAAATATATAAATCTTTATTTTCTTTTATATTTAGTTCTACTAGATTGTGTCTAAAGTATAGAAGGTTTGCTTTTTCAAAATCCTTTGCATAAATTAAGTATCTAAATGTTTTGATGTAATCATTTTTATCTAGTTTTTTTTCATATGCTAAATTAAATAGTGTATTTAAACTAAAATCTTTATACCCTATATTATATAGTTCAAATAAAATTGTAGTCTCTTTTGTTTTTTGATATTGCTCTAATAGGTATTTTTTTTGTAGTTCAGTTTTTTTTGTAAAGCTTGTTAGGTCAATAATCTCTTTTAGTATTTTTTCATCATTTGTTTGAGAGTACATTTTTTCTAGCCAAATTAGGCTATTTTCATAATCTTTATTTGATTTGTAGTATGTAATGATTTTCTTTATGGTTTTTAAATCTTTTGTTTTTTTATAGAACTCTTTTGAATACTCTATATATTCATCATCTTGTAATAATTCAAGTGTGTCTTTGTATTTTTCTTGTAGTTCTAAATTTTTCGGGTCTTTTTCTAAGCTATCGTCATAGACAACTTTTAGTTTTTCGATGTTGTTAGATTTTTCATATACATATGAAAGTTCTTTATTATCTGGTTTGATTAATTGTGCAATAATTAAAAATATTACTAATAATGAGACTACTATTAAAATATATTTTTTATTCATTTGATAATTTAATTCTAATTTTATTTATGTCATTTACTACTGTTACATAAGTAACATCAAGGTTATAATCATAATTTACAGATTTAATACTTTTATTGAACTCTATTTTTTTATTTCCTTCAAATCTAAACTCTCTTAAGTCTTTTAAGTTAGAAATATCAAAGACTGTATTTGATATTTTTTCGATTTTAATATCATAAAAATTCTTTACTTTTTTCATAAATACACTTGGATAAATAATTGCTAAATTGTTGTTTTTTAAATAATCATAAGTTTTTTTTAGAGCATTAAAAGAACCTTTTTTTGCAAAGGCATAAAAGTGATAATATAAATTAATTGGTTTTATTCTTTTTGGATAACCTGTATTTTTGAAAGTCGTAGTAATGTTTTTAAATCTCCAATGATCTTTTGTCCAATCATCTGTATAAGTGTTTTCATTACTATTTGAAGAGTATATTTGAGACGCTACACTATTGTATAAACCAATTGGCGTTACATATGAATAACTGTTGAATTGTGAATCAAACCTACTATCTCCACCATTCATAGCTAATATATTGTTGTCATCCATAAACTTTAAATCTCTAAGTGAAGGATAACAATCTCCTGTCCAGTAAAGTGTTTGTACTTTTTTTGAGGGAACGAGCTTTTGAATATAATTTATTGAGTCAATAACTTCTTTTTGTAAGTCAACTTTTTTGTTTTTTGTTTGATATGCTATAACATTTTCTGTGTAGTTAACTTTTTTTATATCATTATCTGTTATTGCATAAGCATACATGCCTTTTCTCCAATTAAATGGATGGCTGTGGGTATGTGATGCTGGTTCAACATGTTTAAGGTTTAAAATCTTACTTGCATAGTTGTTAAATAGTTTAGGTTTAAAATCTTTTAGATGAGAATAAATTGGGTTTTTATATATAGGATTCTTTTCATCAAGCTCTCCTGTTACAAAAGATACACCTGTTTTTATATTTTGTTCTTTTATAAAATCCAATCCATTTTGGATTGTATATTTGCCATTAAAAGATTTTGATAAAATTCCATCACCATCTAAATGTATATAAGCAACTCTTTTCCCTTCAATAGTTGTAGTATCAGGAATCGGATAATTTGTATCGTAAACCATGGATACTAATTTAAATGGATCAGCTAACCATCTATTTTTCCCAGTTTGAGAAGAGGTATAAAATATTTTATTGGCCCTTGCAAATAATCCCCAGTTTGCTAAAAACACACTATTTGAAATTTTATCTTCATATGTTTCTTTAAATAGAGGTTTAATACTATCATCGTATGTTTTTATTTCTATAAAATCTTTTTTAGTAATAAAAGAGATCTTTTTCTCAAAATCAAATAAATTTTTATCATATTCTTGTCTAACTAAAGACATATTATCTGTCCAAAAGTTTTCAAATGTAAAACCAAAATTTTCTTTTAAAATTACATTAATTTCATTTAAGTGATTTTTTCCTTCTTTATCAATGTAAGGAATATCACCAATAATCATGTTTTTTTTGTTTTTAAACTTTGTAAGATATTTTATATATTTAACTGGATCTTTTATTTTTTGTGAATAATCCCATGTGATAAAACCTACGTATTCATCTATGTTTTTTGGAGCATCATCTAAAGTATTTGTTGCAAAATCAACATAATATCCATAATGATTTAGAATTGAAGCTAATTTTGTATGTACATTTTCATTGAATATAAGTTCAATTTCTGGATGTATTACAAGTATTTTTCTTTTAATTTCATTAGCATTAAGTATGTAAAAAAAACTTAAAAAAATAATAAAGAGAAATTTTAATTTCATGGTTTTCCATAAGGTTAAGATGATTAATAATTCATTTTAATTTCATGAATTTAAATTGATTAATAATTCATTTTATTGTTTTTTTAATAAAAAGATGATTAAGTTTATTATTTTTAAAGTTTTGAATTTTTTTCTGCAATCCATTGTGACATGTATTTTGTACTAGCCATTGTGTGATGTTTGAGCATTGAACCAATAAAATTATTTAACCTATGGTTTTTTAACTCTTTTTCAACTTTTAGTATTTTGAAAATAAGCTCTTTCCCAAGTATTTTCCCATCGTATTTTGACTTTAATAAAATATCACAGTTTTTTTGTGCTTTTTCCCATAGTTGTTTGTTTTTATATAGTTCTATTGACTTTTTAGCAAATACTTCCATATCATCAGTAATTTCACCTGGCCAAGATTCATCATCTTTCATTCCTTCACTGCCAATTGTTGTAGTGATACTTGGTGTTTTTGTAATCATTGCATCAAGAAGTTTACCTTTTATTCCTGCTCCAAATCTTATTGGAGCTAAGCATAGTTTTGAGTTTTGCATTACTTCATATGCATCTTTAGCCCAGCCTTTTATTAAAAAACCTGTTTTAGGATTATTTAGTGCTGTAGCTTTGGGAGGAGGGTATGAGCCATATATGTGAAGTTCAGCATTTGGTAACTCTTTTCTTATAAGTGGCCAAATTCTTTGTAAGTATAAAACAACATCCCAATTTGGAGCATGACGGAAGTTTCCTATTGTGATAAAGTGTTCTCTTTGTTCAAAACTTTTTGTCTCTTTTGGACATTTATCAAAATTTACCATAAAAGGAAGATGATGTAATAGGTTTTCATCTATATTAAATGTATCTACTAAAAGCTGCATTTCATAAGATGATATGATTAAAGAAATATCACATCTTAAAATAGCTGCAATTTCTCTTTTTGCTAAATCGCTAAATAAATCAGATTTATTTACCTGTCTATTTTCTTTTAAGGCTTTATGTCTAGCATTTCTAAGACATTGTAGATCCTCTGTATCAAGTATTTTTAGTGCATTTGGGCAGTTTTTTTCTACTCTCCACCCAAATTGTTCTTCCATCATAAATCTATCAAACATCACAATATCAGGAGCATAAGTACTAATATATACATCAAAACTATCACTGTTTAGTTCAATACTTTTGCTACTAATTCCTTCTGCTTCTAGGTCAATCATATGTTCACTAAGTGCACAAGGAGTTGCAAACTCTACTTTCCAATCTTGGGCTAGAAAAAGTCTCATTATTGACATAATATGACTTCCTGCTGCTGAAGAGTTTGGTTCTGGCCAAACATAGCCTATTACTAATATTTTTTTCATTAATTCTTAATCAAAATTATTTCTGTCAGGTCTTACTAATAATGTGAAGTTGTCATTTGTGTATCGAACTTCAAAAATGTCTAAATATTTAATTAATAATCCTAATTTTTTAAATCCATGATTAATTGGGGAGAAAGAACTATTTTGACTTATATATAAACCTACATCTTTTAAATCAGCCCATCCATTATCCCCAGATACTTGCTCCACTGCATCAATTAATGATTTTTTTAAATTATGATCTTTTTTTGCATCATAATCTTTACCTTTATAACTGTTTTTGAAATCTTGTTTATCTTCACTAATGTCATTAAATTCTTTGCTTTTTTCTTGTAACTGAATAAATTTTTCTACATAGATAAATTGAGAACAGGCCTTTACTAAAGCATCTGGTGTTTTCTCTTCCCCATATCCAAGTACAGTTTTAGCATCAGATAAAATTCTTGCAACAAGTGGTGTAAAATCACTATCACTTGTAATTAAGGCAACAACATCAATATCTTTTGTATAGATTGAATCCATAACATCAATTACAATTGCAATATCCGAAGCGTTTTTATTATTTGTATAAGCAAATTGTTGATAAGGCTGAATACTGTAGTCTAATAAAACATTTTCCCAACTATTAAGATGTCTATTTGACCAATCGCCATATGCTTTTCTAATAGTAATTTTCCCATATTGAGATAGATCTTTAAAAATACTATCAATATATTTTGCACTAACGTTATCACAATCAATAAACATTGCAATATTTTTTTGCTGATTTGTTTCCATAAATGACTTATCCTTAAGATAGTTTAATTGAAATTCTACCCAAGTATCTCTTATAATGATACATATGTAAAAAGATATTTTGTTAAAGAATATATTTTAGAATAAATTATACTAGAATAAATGAAATAACTTAAAGGAAAGAGACTTTGTGTATTGGTGGAGATGTGGAGAGTCGAACTCCAGTCTTAAAACAGGTCATAATAGCGTCTACATGTTTAGAAGAGTTGAAAAATTTCACTATATGACAGCTCAACTCCCAAAGGCAATCAAATAGCTAAGATTAAAAATGTCTCAATAAAAGCCAATCAAACTCTTAAAGATGATCTATCTAGGGTGAACCCGCAAACTCTACTTAGATAGAATCAGTAGTGCGAGCCTCCAAAAGACTCAACCCGAAGGGAGTCTAATATAAGTTGTTAAACTTACGCAGCTTTAGCGTAAGCTGGAGCGTAATTTGTATTATTTGCGTCTAAAAAAAATGGGCCGCGTAACGGCATGCCCAGGCCGACATGCAACTAGAACTCACTGCTCTAATCGATACCAAGTCATCCCCATGATGAAAGTTTGGAATACTATCCTAATAATTCTTAATTTTTTCAATATTCAAATATTATTATACAATAAAATAGTATAATATCAGTGAAAATTTTATCGGAGAAAATAATGAATAAAAAAGGTATTTTAATTATCGGTGCAGGTGGAGTTAGTAGAGTAGCTACAGTTAAATGTGCGATGAATATTGACACATTTGAAAATATTACTTTAGCATCTAGAACAGTTTCTAAATGTGATGCAATCGCTGCTGAGATTAAGAAAAACCAAGGGGTTGAGATTGATACTGCCACAGTTGATGCTGATAATGTTGATGAGTTAGTAAAGCTAATACAAAAAGTAAATCCAAAGTTAGTATTAAATGTAGCTTTACCTTATCAAGACTTAACTATCATGGATGCTTGTACAAAAACTGGTGTTGATTATGTTGACACTGCAAATTATGAGCACCCAGATGAAGCTAAGTTTGAATACAAAGAACAGTGGGCTAGAGATGGTCAGTTTAAAGATGCTGGAATTATGGGACTTTTAGGCTCAGGTTTTGATCCAGGTGTAACAGGTGTATTTTGTGCATATGCCCAACAAAACTTATTTGATGAGATTCACTACATTGATATTATGGATTGTAATGCAGGTGATCATGGATATCCATTTGCTACGAATTTTAACCCAGAAATTAACTTAAGAGAAGTTAGTGCAAATGGTAGATATTGGGAAGAGGGAAAATGGATTGAGACAAAACCTTTAGAAATAAGAGTTGAACACGATTATCCAGAAGTTGGAGTTAAACCTTCATATCTTTTATACCACGAAGAGTTAGAGTCATTGTCTAAAAACATAAAAGGTTTAAAAAGAATTAGATTCTTTATGACATTTGGAGATTCATATATCCAACATATGAACTGCTTACAAAATGTTGGTATGTTAGGAATAGAGCCTGTAATGCATAAAGGCGTAGAAATAACTCCAATTGAGTTTCTAACTACACTTTTACCAGATCCTGCAAGTTTAGGGGAAAGAACAGTTGGTATGACAAACATTGGTTGTATCATTGAAGGTATTAAAGATGGTAAAAAGAAAAAAGTTTATATCTACAACACGTGTGACCATCAAGAGTGCTATAAAGAAACAGGTGCTCAAGCAGTTTCATATACTACTGGAGTCCCAGCTATGATTGGTTCTAAAATGCTTTATAAAGGTATTTGGAAAAATACTGGAGTATTTAATATAGAAGAGTTTGATGCAAAACCATTTATGGATGAGTTAATGACTCAAGGATTACCTTGGAAAATATTAGAGCTTGAGTAGTATTTATACAACTCGTTAATCTTTTGTTCATGTAAATCTGATTAAATAGTAATATCACTATATAAAGGATAAATAATGAAAAAATATATTTGTACAGCATGTGATTATATCTATGATCCAGCAATTGGTGATCCAGATAGTGGGATTGAACCAGGAACAGCTTTTGAAGATATTCCTGATGACTGGGAATGCCCAGATTGTGGCGTAGGAAAAGAAGACTTTGAACCATACGAAGAATAATTTTGAGGTAGTTGATAGTATAGAAAAATTACCTAGTCCGAGTTTTGTTTGTGAAGAAGAATTATTAGAAAAAAATTTAAAACTTTTAAAAAAAGTTCAAGATGAAGCAGATGTAAATATCCTTTTGGCTTTAAAAGGTTTTGCGATGCAATCAACTTTTGAGTTATGTAAAAAATATCTAAAAGGTTGTTGCGCTTCTGGTCTTCATGAAGCAATCTTAGCAAAAGAAGAGTTTAAAGGTGAAGTTCATACTTATTCACCTGCTTTTAAAGATGAAGAGATTGATGAAATCATCTCTTTGTCTAATCACTTAGTATTTAACTCATTTAACCAATTAAAAAGATATAAAGACAAAGCTTATGGAAAAGTATCGTTAGGAATTAGACTAAATCCTGAGTACTCATCTGTTGAGGTAGATTTATATAATCCTTGTGCGCCATTTTCAAGACTTGGAACTACAAAGGCAAACTTTGATGAATCAATGTTACAGTATCTAGATGGTTTTCATTTTCATGCACTTTGTGAGCAAAATGTAGATGCACTTGAGGGTGCTTTAGGAAACTTTGAAAAAAACTTTAGCCAATATTTTAATCAATTAAAGTGGGTAAATTTTGGTGGAGGTCATCATATAACTAGAGCTGATTATGATGTAGAAGGATTAATCAAATTACTAAAAGATTTCAAAAAAAGATATCCTCACTTAAAAGTATATTTAGAACCAGGTGAAGCAGTAGGTTGGCAAACTGGATACCTAATGGCTACTGTTTTAGATATTGTTCATAATGGAATGCAACTAGCTATTTTGGATACCTCTGCAGAAGCACATATGCCAGATACTTTAGCAATGCCATATAGAGCTGATATTAGAAATAGTGGAGTTGCGGGTGAAAAAAAATATACTTACAGGCTAGGCGGAAATACTTGTCTTGCTGGTGATATTATTGGGGATTATTCATTTGATAAGCCTTTAGAAATAGGGGATAAAATCATTTTAGAAGATATGATTCATTATACAATGGTTAAAACTACAACCTTTAATGGAATTAAGTTACCATCAATTGTAATAAAAAAGAACAATAAATGTTACCAAATTGTAAAAAACTTTGGATATAATAATTACAAAATGAGACTTTAATAAGGATACATATCAAAATGATGGGGCAAAAAAGAGACATAATAAGTGATGAATTAAAAGATCAAGAAGAATTAGATACTCCAAAAAAGAAAAAGAAAAAGAAATTAAAACAAAAAGGTAAAAAAGTCCAAATTTGGGTTAAAAAAGAGACTTTAGAGTATGAAAAAGAGTTAACTAAACTACAAATTGAACTTTTAAAATTTCAAAATCACGTAAAAGAAAAAGGACTAAAAGTTCTAATGATTTTTGAAGGTAGGGATGCAGCTGGTAAGGGTGGAACTATCAAAAGAATCACAGAACATTTAAATCCAAGGGGTGCAAGAGTGGTTGCACTTGAAAAGCCAAGTGACAAAGAAACTACTCAATGGTATTTCCAAAGATATACTAAACACTTACCAAGTGCTGGTGAGATAGTACTTTTTGATAGAAGTTGGTATAACAGAGCTGGAGTTGAACCAGTTATGGGATTTTGTACAACTGAAGAACATCATGAGTTTTTAAGAGAAGTTCCTGATTTTGAAAAAATGATTGTAAAATCTGGAATTATTTTAATGAAGTTTTATATTTCAGTATCAAAAAAAGAACAAGCTAGAAGATTCAAAAAAAGAGAAACTGATCCTCTAAAACAATTTAAATTAAGTCCAGTTGATAAAGAGTCTCAAAAACTGTGGGACAAATATACTATTGCTAAATTTTCTATGTTAATGGCTTCAAATACTGATATTTCACCTTGGACAGTAGTTCGAAGTGATAATAAAAAGAAAGCTAGAATAAACTGTATAAAGCACATTTTAAATAATGTTGATTATCCAGGTAAGACTGATGCAAGTGAAAATTTAGTAGTTGATAAAGAGATATTAATTTCTGGTACAGAAGAGATTGAAAATATGGAACAAGAAAATAAATTTGCAAGGGCTTCTAACTCATGAATTTAAGTGACTTTGAAAAAACAAATTACAGTGGGCTATACGTATCAAAAGCTACACATCCTGATTATGGGAAAAAATATATTGCAAGATTTCAATTTGATAAAAAAAGATATGTAAAAGTTTTAGGTTACACAAAAAAAGACAATATTACAAAAAGAAAAGCTCTTGATCTTATGAATATATTTAAAGAGTCAATTGTCTTAAAAAGTGAAGAGAAAAATGAAAAGGTAGTTAAAAGTAAAGTGATAGAAGCAGATACTGAAAAAGTAGAACAATTACAAAAAGAGAATGAGCAACTAAAAAATATTTTAGGAAATTTTGAAGATCTAAAAGAAGATAGTTTAAAAGATGGTATTCAAAAAATATATGACTTAGAAGAGTTAAAACCATATCAGATTGAACTTATTAAACTTCAAAATTGGCTTGAAAAAGAGAATAAAAGAATGATTATTCTTTTTGAAGGTAGAGATGCATCGGGTAAAGGTGGTGCTATTAGACGAATCACTAGATATATGAATAATAAACATTATAGAGTTGTTGCCCTTGGTAAGCCAACAGAGACACAAAGAAATCAATGGTTTATGCAAAGATATATAACTCATTTCCCTACAGGTGGAGAGATAGTACTTTTTGATAGAAGTTGGTACAACAGAGCAATGGTTGAACCAATTTTTGGTTTCTGTACTAAAGAAGAGCATGAAATTTTTATGGAAGATATTGTTAATTTCGAGCAAGATTTAGTAAGACAAGGAATGGTTTTAATCAAACTTTATTTCTCTGTATCAAAAGAAGAGCAAAAAAGAAGATTTGATAGAAGAATCGAAGATCCACTAAGACAATGGAAATTCTCAGAAGTTGATATGCAAGCTCAAGATTTATGGGATGAGTTCTCAGAAAAGAAATATGAGATGTTAAGAAGAACAACTTCAAGATCTGCTCCATGGCATATTGTAAGAAGTGATGATAAGCATAAAGCAAGATTAGAAGCTATGAAAATCATTTTAAATTCTGTTGATTATGATGGAAGAAATTACTCTTTAAATTTTGAACCAAATGAAAGAATAAATATTTCAGTTCAAAAAGAGCTACTTCAAATGAGAAAATCTAAAAACTACTAATTGCTACCATGGATTTGAAGATGAATCCTGTTTTGAGGATTTCATCTTCTTAAGTAAAGAGTTTGTTTTTTTGTTTTCTAGCTGTTTTAGCCACTTTTCCTCTTCATACTTAGTCATTATTTCCTCTTTTTGTTTTTTATTACTAGATTCTTTATTGGATTTGTTTTCTTCACTTTTTTTATTCTTATTTTTTTTATCTTTTTTATCTTTTTTATTTTCAGGTTTTTTACTCTTTTTTTGATTTTTCTTATCTTTTAATTTTTTTAATAATTCTAAGTTTTCTTTTGTAAGTTTATCTTCTTTGATTTTTAATGAGTTTTCATATGCTTTTATAGCTTTATTTATCTCACCAGCTTTTGCATAACTATTACCAAGATTATGTAATCTTTGAAAATCTAAATCTCTATCGTCTGTTTTTATATTTTCATAAAGTTTCGCTGCTTTTTTATACTGCTTATTTTTATAATATGCATTTGCTAAGTTATACTCACTTTGAGAACTAGACTCTAGTTTCTCATAGTTTTTAATTGCATTATCGTAGTCTTGATTTTTGTAGTTTTGATTTGCTTCTTTAATGATTTCAAAATCAAATTCTAATGCATAACTTTTTGTGTTTAACCCAAAAAAAGTTAAACATATAATAAATAAACTTGTAGAAGTTTTTTTCTTAAATGAAGGCATTGAAGAGTTTGCAATTAGCAAAAAAATAACTCCAAGGGCTAAGGGATAATAAAATAGTTCAGTATAGCTTTTCATCTTTTTATTTGTTTGAATAAGTTCATTGGATTTTGAGTTTATATCATTAAGTATTTGTTTGAAATCACTATTATCAAGAGTATAATTTATATACCCAGCCTTTGTATCTAAGCTTAAATTTTTTATATTTTCATTTAATTTTAGATTTACAATATTGCCTTTTTTATCTGTAAGATAGTTTCCATCATTTAATCTTACTGCTGAACCTTTTTTTGTTGCTAAAGCTAAAGTATAGACTTTTGTATTGCTTTGTTTTGCTAAGTTTATCTCTTTTTCAAAACTTAGATTATCTCCACCATCAGTTAATATAAGAAGATTTCTATTTTCGAAATTTTTTGTAAGTTTAGAAGTTGATTCTATTACAGATAAGATATTTGTTCCATTATCAAAATTAACTCCGGTGTCTAAATTATTAATTAAAATCTTCAAAGAGTTAAAATCAGTTGTAAGAGGACTTAACACATATGAAGATTTTGCAAATAAAATAACTGCAATTGAGTTTTGTTTTGAATAATCAATTATCTCTAGAAGTTTCTTTTTTGCAAAATCTAATCTTGTAGGGTAAATATCATTTGCAAGCATTGATTTTGACACATCAAGAGCTATTACAAGTGGAATTGTTTTTTCATTTGTTATTTGGTGTTGTTTTTCATTTGTCACAGGCCGTGCAAGGGCAATAATAAAAAATATTAGTGCTAAAAACATAGTTATATTTCTAGCTTTATTTGAAAAATATTGATTAGAAACATTAAGTTTGTTTAAAACTTCATCAGAAAAATATTTGTTCAGGGTACTTTGTTTTGTTATGATTAAATACATTAGAATTATACTTGGAATCAACATTAGTAATAACACATTTATATAGATAAATTTCAATGCAAACTCCTTTATAAATAGTATTTTAGTAAAGCACAAGTAATTATTAGATAAAATCACGGTTAAAATTAAAAATATCGGAGTAAATTTAATGGAATTTAACGCAAAAAGAGTTGACGAAGCAAATGCTGAAGTTTCTGCAACGTTAGCAAAAGAGACTATTGAGTCTAACTTAGACAAAGTAGCTAAAGAAGCTGCAAAAACACTTGATATTCAAGGTTTCAGAAAAGGTAAAGTACCTGTAGCAGTTGTAAAACAAAGATATGCTGACAAATTAAGAGAAGATGCTGAAGGTGAAGCATTAAGATCTGTATTAAACGCTGGTTTAAAAGAATTAAATATTGAGAATGAAGATTTAGTTGGTGAGCCAGCAATTTCTAAATTTGATAAAAAAGAAGATGGTTCAATTGAAATTGAAATTAAAGTAGCTACTAAGCCACAAATTGAATTAGGTGATTATAAATCATTAGTTCCTGCAGTTGAGTCTAAAGAAGCAACTGATGAAGAAGTTACTGCTAGATTACAAGAAATGGCTAAGCAAAATGCTCCATTAAAGAAAATTGCTAGAAAAAGAATGGTTAGAGAAGAAGATCATGTTGTGATTGACTTTGAAGGTTTTGTTGATGGTGTTGCATTTGATGGTGGAAAAGCTGAAGAGTACGTATTAGAAATCGGTTCTAACTCATTTATCCCAGGATTTGAAGATCAAATTATTGGTATGAAATATGAAGAAGAAAAAGAAATCACTGTAACTTTCCCTGAAAATTACCAAGCTGAAAACTTAAAAGGTAAAGATGCTGTATTTAAAGTAAAATTACATGAAATCCAAGAAAAAGCAGAAGCTGAGTTAAACGATGAGTTTGCTAAACAGTTCTTACCAGATGGTGAAGAAGCAACTTTAGAAAACTTAAAAGCTAAAATCTCTGAGCAATTATCAGCAGAATCAAAAGCTAAATACTACAGAGAAGATTTAAAACCAGTATTTTTAGAAACTTTAGTTAAAGAAACTAAATTTGCATTACCATCTTCAGTAGTTGATCAAGAAATCAATTATGCGTTAAATAATAAAGTTAGATCATTAAGCGAAGATGAAATCAAAGCTTTACAAGAAGATGCTTCAAAAGTTGAAGAAATGAGAGATGAATTAAGAGAAGATGCTGAAAATTCAGTAAAAGCTACTTTTATCGTTGATGCTTTAGCAAAAAAAGAAGATGTAGATGTAAGTGACCAAGAAGTTATGCAAGTATTATATTTTGAAGCAATGCAAATGGGTCAAAACCCACAAGAAGTTGTAAAACAATACCAAGATAACGGTTATTTACCTGCAATCAAAATGTCTATGATTGAAGATAAAGTTATCACTAAATTATTAGACGAAAAATTAGGAAAATAATTAACATAGGAATTAATATGAGTTATATACCATACGTAGTTGAAAAAAGTGGAAGAGGTGAAAGAAGTTATGATATTTATTCTAGACTTCTTAAAGATAGAATTATTATGCTTAGTGGAGAAATAAATGATGCAGTTGCTTCAACAGTAGTTGCACAATTACTTTTCTTAGAAGCAGAAGATCCAGATAAAGATATCTATTTATATATCAACTCTCCAGGTGGAGTAATTA
>CAXHZO010000013.1:0-70133 GCA_964022095.1 uncultured Arcobacteraceae bacterium | reverse complement strand
AACACTCTTTTTTATGTTTTGGATGAGGAGCACTATCACTACCAAACATTAATTTAGGATGCCCTTTTAATGCAGCATCTAAAAGTGCGCTTCTATCTTCTGGTCTTTTTGCAATTGGCTTACAAAATAAATGAGGTGCTAGCATGCCACCTGCAACATCATCAAGAGTGATTAATAAGTGATGTAGCGTCACTGTTGCATGTAAGTTATCATACTTATCAAGTAGCTCTACAGCATCTTTTGTAGTAATATGTTCCATAATGATTTTTAAATTAGGAAAAGCTGATGCAATTGATTCATAAATTGGCATAAACTCAGATTCTCTATCCATTACAAAACCATTTGTTTCACCATGAATACATAAAGGAATTCCAAGTTTGCTCATAGATTCTAAAGTAGGTCTTAGAGCTTCAACATCCATTGAAGCAACTCCACTTTCAGAATTTGTAGTAATGCCTGCTGGATATAATTTTATTCCAATGATATCATCTTTAATATCTTCTAAAAATTCATATGAATAATCATTTTTGAAAAAAAGTGTCATATATGGTTCAAAATTATCACCACTACAAGCTTCGATAATTCTTTTTTTATAAGCTAATAAATCCTCTTTAGTTGTAACAGGAGGAACTAAGTTAGGCATAACTAGAGCTCCACTAAACGTATTTGATGTTAGTGGACCAACTAATTTTAACATATCACCATCACGTAAGTGAAGGTGCATATCTAAAGGTTCATTTATTTCAAAAGTTTTGATGCTCATTAAATAGCATCCTCATCCTGCTCACCTGTTCTAATTCTAACAGTTTTTTCTACAGCAGAAACGAAGATTTTACCATCTCCAATTTTTCCTGTTTTTGCAGCGTCAATAATAATTGCGATTGTTGAATCAACTTGATCTTCAGAAACAACTAACTCAATTTTTATTTTAGGTAAGAAATCAACAACATATTCAGCACCTCTATATAATTCAGAGTGTCCTTGTTGTCTTCCGTATCCTTTAACATCAGATACAGTCATACCTGTTACACCAGCTTCTGCTAATGCATCTTTTACATCTTCTAATTTAAACGGTTTAATTACAGCTTCAATTTTTTTCACTTAATAATCCTTTTTTTAATTGCTTTATTTTATCAAATTTTTATTAAACTTAAATAATCTTTGATATTAGAATGCTCTTTTAAACTCAGGGTATGCTTCTAATCCACACTCTTCTACGTCTAATCCTTGCATCTCTTCATCTTCTTCAGCTCTTAATGGCATAATTTTATTAATAATATATAAAATCATAAATGAAGAAACGAATGCAAATATAGCTACAACTACTATACCTTTTAATTGATTTAATAGTGTAATATCATCACCATTTGAAGCAAATATACCAACAGCTATCGTTCCCCAAATACCATTAATTAAGTGAACAGAAAGTGCACCAACTGGATCATCTATTTTTAATTTATCAAAGAAAGATACACCAAATACAACTAATGCTCCACCAATTGCACCAATTAATATTGGAGTATAAATATCGTATAAGTCTGGACCTGCAGTTACTGCAACTAATCCACCAAGTGCTCCATTTAAAATCATTGTTAAATCAAGTTTTTTATACATAAAATGCATCATAATAGCAACCATAATAGCTCCAGCAAGCCCAGCTGTATTAGTATTCATAATTGTAAGTGCTACTGCATCAGCATTCTCTTTTGAAGCAATTGATCCAACAGATCCACCATTAAATCCAAACCAACCAATCCATAATAAAAATGCACCAAGAGTTAATAAAGGAATATTTGAAGCAGGAATTACTCTAATCCCACCATTTTTTGTATATCTACCTTTTCTTGCACCAATAATTAAAATTGCAGCTAGTAATGCCCATCCACCAGTTGAGTGAATAACAGTAGAACCAGCTAAATCATACATATTTAAATCTAAGAATGTTCCATCTAAGAAATCAGCTCCCCAAGATACATTTACTACAACTGGATATAAAATAGTTGCCATTATTACTGTAAATATCGCTAATGGAATAACTTTTGCTCTTTCACTAACTCCACCACTCATGATGTTTACAACTTTTCCAACAAATGCCATTTGGAATAAAAATGCAGCCCATTTACTCATTCCATCAGCTCCAAAGTCACCAAATGCAACTGAGTAACCAACTAGTAAAAATGCCATTGAAGCAACTGCGTAAATTAAAGTATTGATTGTTAATACTGCCGTAACGTTTTTGGTTCTAACGATTCCTGCTTCTAACATAGCAAAACCTGGAACCATGAAGATGATAAGCGTCATTGCAAAGATTGCATATAACGTATCAATTATGTAAGATACTGATTGAACATCCATATTCATACCCCTTGTAAAATTTAGGGAATATTATATCAGTAATAAATTTATAAGCTTTTTTAGATCTGTATAAAAAATATACAATTTGAGAAAAAATAAACTTTTCTCAAACTGTAGTAAAAAAATTAGATAGCTTCACTACCTTTTTCTTCTGTTCTGATTCTAACAACTTCATCTAATGATGAAACGAAAATCTTACCATCACCGATTTTTCCTGTTTTAGCAGAGTTAACAATTGCTTCAATTGCTGCATCAACCATATCTTCTTTTACCACAACATCAATTTTGATTTTTGGTAAGAAGTCAACTACATACTCAGCCCCTCTGTATAATTCAGAGTGACCTTGTTGTCTACCGTAACCTTTTACATCGTAAACACTCATACCTGTAATACCCGCTTCAACTAGAGCATCTTTAACATCTTCTAATTTGAAAGGTTTAATTATTACTTCGATTTTTTTCATTTATTCATCCTTCCTTTATTTATTAAGCTCTTTTGAATTCTGGATAAGCTTCTAATCCAGTTTCGTGAATGTCAAGACCATTAACTTCAGTCTCTTCATCAACTCTTAATCCCATTACAATGTCAAGGATTTTCCAAATAATGAATGAAGCAATGAATACAAATGCACCGATTACAACAATACCTTTTAATTGAGCCATGATTGTTACATCAGGGTTAAAGATACCAACTGCTAATGTTCCCCAGATACCTGCTACTAAGTGAACAGATAAAGCACCAACGGGATCATCAATTTTTAATTTATCAAAGAACGGAACAGCAAATACTACTAAAGCACCACCAATAATACCTTCAATAAATGCTACGATCATACCTAAATCAGGTCCTGCAGTACAAGATACAAGTCCAGCTAATGCACCATTTAATACCATAGTTAAATCAACTTTTTTATAAATAAGTTGAGTTAAAAGTGCAGCAGCAATAGCACCAGCAGCAGCAGCCATGTTTGTGTCAGCAACAACTAAAGCAATTCCATCAATATCAGCTTTAGAACCTAATGCTAATTGAGAACCACCATTAAATCCAAACCAACCCATCCATAAAATGAATGTACCTAATGTAGCTAAAGTTAAGTTCGAACCTGGAATTGGTCTAACTTGTCCATCTTTACCATATTTACCTTTTCTAGCACCAAGAATTAATACACCTGCTAATGCAGCCCATCCACCAACAGAGTGAACGATTGTAGAACCAGCGAAGTCAGAGAATCCAGCGATTAAACCACCTAATTCAGTTCCTCCCCATGTCCAGTGACCTTGGATTGGGTAAATAACACCACTTAAGAATACAACAAATATTAAAAACGGCCATAATTTCATTCTCTCAGCAACTGTTCCTGAAATAACTGACGCAGCAGTTGCAACGAACATAACTTGGAAGAAGAAATCAGCAGCAGCAGGATAACCAGCATCTGCACCATTTTCCATACTAATTGTTGAGAAACTTCCCATAAATGAGGATCCATCACCATACATTAAATTATATCCTACGAAGTAGTACATAATACAAGATATAGCAAATAAAGCGATATTTTTTGTTAAAACCGTCGCGTTATTCTTTGTTCTTGTTAAACCAGACTCCAGCATCGCAAAACCTGCAGCCATCCACATTACTAAAACTCCAGAAAATACAAATAAGAAACCATCTAAGATGTATTTTAAATCTGTGAAATTTTCCATAAGACTCCTTTGTCATTTTGTATGCTGTCATTATAAATATTTTTTAGCCTCTTGTAAATATTTTACTGTATAATTTTTACACAGTTGTATTTTTTTATTTTTTTATGCTAATTTGTATATAATAAATATAAATAAAATAATGGTGTAATAATGTTAAAAAAATTTTTACCAAAAAAGAATATTACCAATGAAGACTTTTTAAAAGAACTATCTAGTAATGTTTTTAATGAAATTAAAATTGAACAACTTTATAATAGTAATGACATTGATATAGAATGGAGAAATGAAAATAATGAAACAATGTTACACTATTGTTCAAAAAAAGGCTATGCGCAAGCTGTCAAATGGCTAATAGCCAATGGTGCAAATATAGAAGCTTTAGATGATGAAGAAGCTACACCTATTTTTTACTCTATTAATTCTAAAGACCGTGAAGTAATTTATATACTAATAGAAAATAAGGCTAATGTTAATCATTTAAATATTTACAACAGAACAGTATTACAAGAAGCTGTTTTAACTGCTAGTAATAAATTTATCGATATTTTAATACAACATACAAAAAATTTAAATAATTGTGATACCCACGGAAATAATCTAATATTTGATGCTATTGCAAATGGTAATCCAGAAATAATAAGTAAAATAGCAAGATTAGAAACAGTAGATATTAATAAAATAAATGAAGAAAAACATACAATCTTACATAAAGAAGTAATACTAAAAAATCATGAACTTGCAATGCAATTACTTGAATTAGGAGCAGATCCAACAATTCAAGATGAAAAAGGAAAAAATTTCTTATTTTATGCAGTATCAAAAGGTAGTGAAAATAAAGATGTTATTAAAAAAGCCGTTGAACTAGGCTGTGATATAAATACAAAAAGTTCTGAAAACATAACTTTACTTATGGAGTCTATCAACTATTATACAAATACACCAAAAGATAATATTCAATTAAAAAATAGTCATTTAGAAATGATTAAAGAACTCATAAACTTAGGTGTAAATGTCTGTACGTTAGATATAAATAATGAAAATATACTATTCAAAGCTACAAAATCACTAAGTAGAGAATTGATAGATATTATTATAAATTTAGATGAAATCAATATTAACCATAAAAATATTAACAGTGAAACAGTACTTTTTGATTTAGTTTTAAAAGGTGGTGTTGAATATTTAGATTTAATTAAACTTTATTTAGAAAAAGGTTCTAATCCTAATATTAAAAATAAAGATTCAAAAACAATTGTTGAAATACTAATTGATTTAATATTATATTATGAAAACAATAAAGAATTAGACGAAGAGATTGAAAAAAGAATAAACCCAAATGGAGAATTTTTAACTGTTTTTGCATTTATTTTAAAGAGCTCTACAATAGATTTAGACCAGTATAATTCAAAAGATGAACCTTTGTTTTTTGAACCTTTAATGTATTATAATTTTAAACTATTTAAAATTCTTAAAAAATTTGACATTGAAATAAATCAAAAAGATAGAGATGGCAATAATATTCTATTTAAACTAATGGAAGTAAAAAATGCACAAACAAAAGAAGAGTTAAAACTTTTTTTAAATACTTTACAATCTTTAATAAATCTAGGGGTAGATGTATATACAAAAAATAGAAATGGCGAGTCAATTTTACATAGAGCAATAGCTCAAAAAGATGAATATACTTTTAAACTACTTCTTAGTTGTAAAACAAATATACTAGCAGTTGACAATCTAGGTAGAACAATAATGCATGTTGCAATATTAAAGAAAAAAGGAATTAAATACTTTAAATTAATTCATCATTTTAATAAAGAAGTTGTAAATATAGCTGATTCATATGGATTTAGACCTATTAACTATGCAGCATTTATGGGACAAAAAAACTTAGTTATTAGTATGCTTGATGAGGGAGTTATAGTAAATAATACAGAAAAAAAAGATCCAAAAATGCTAAATTATTTTAAAAAATTTCATAAAAACATTTTAAAATTAAAAGATGGAGTAGAAAAAGAAATAGATAAAGGAAATTTAGACATATTAATAAACACAATGAAAGAAGAGTTTAATATAAAAGAAGAGAGTTAAACTACTCATCTTCTTTTGCAAATTTTTTATATAAAAAGTCTAAAATAGATTCTCTACATCTAATATATTCAGGATCACTTTGAAGAGCAACTCTATCCCTTGGTCTATCTAATTTCACTTCTAAAATTTCTCCAATAGTTGCTTCTGGACCATTAGTCATCATAATTACTCTATCACTTAACAAAACAGCTTCATCAATATCATGAGTAATAATAATTACTGTATTTTGAACTTTTTGTTGAATTCTCATTAAGTGTTCTTGTAGATTTGCTCTAGTTAATGAATCAAGTGCACCAAAAGGCTCATCCATTAAAAGTACATCTGGTTGAATTGAAAGTGCTCTTGCGATACCAACTCTTTGTTTCATACCACCAGAAATTTCACCAGGGAATTTATCTGCTGCATGATCTAGATTTACCATAGAAACGAAGTGCAAAACTCTCTCTTTTAATTCAGCAGAACTAAGTCCTGGCATTACTTTTTTTACTGCCATTTCAATATTTTGATAAACAGTTAACCAAGGAAGTAATGAGTGATTTTGAAATACTACTGCACGCTCAGGGCCTGGTCCTGTTATCTCTTTATTATTTAAAATAATATTACCTTTTGTTTGTGCATCAAGTCCTGCTATCATATTTAAAAGTGTACTTTTACCACAACCACTATGTCCAATAATTGATATAATCTCATTTTTTTTGATATTTACATTTACATCAACTACAGCTTTATACTCTTTTCCACCTGGAAGTGGAAATGTTTTATCAATACTTTCTAATTGTAAGAATTTATCATTTTTACTCATTTTATACCCTTTACCTTACATCTTTTTTCTGTAGTCAAAATAATCAGCAACTTTACCCATAACAGCATCAAGTAAAAATCCAACTAAACCTACTATTATAATACCAATTATAATATTGTGATAAGCAAGATTATTATACTCATCCCAAATCCAAAAACCTATACCAATACCACCTGTTAACATCTCAGCTGCAACAATAACTAACCAAGCAATACCAAGTGATAATCTCATACCCGTAAAGATATAAGGAACAGCAACTGGTAAAATAATTTGGAATACTTTTTCTAATGCAGTAAACCTTAATACTTTCGCAACATTTAAATAATCTTCACTAACATTTTTAACACCAAGGGCTGTATTAATAATAATTGGCCAAATTGATGTAATAAAAATTGTAGACATCGCCGTATTATCAATATCTTTAAATGCAAATAGTAATAAAGGTAACCATGCTAATGGTGAAACTGGCTTAAATATTTGTATAAATGGATCTAACGCATATTGAATATTTTTACTCATACCAATTGCAAGACCAACTGGAATACCAACTAATACTGCTAATGCAAATCCACCAAATACTCTTTTAAGAGATTCTAAAACTTGCCAAAAAATTCCTTTATCATCTTGATTCTCAATATAAAATGGATCAGATAATACACCTTCTGGCTCTTCTCCATCACTTGTTTCTCCACCAAATGCATATACATATGTATCACTTGGCGTTGGAAATCCTGGAATTAATGTTGACACTCCAGACCAAATTTGAATTACTACAATTAATACAATTAATGGTAGAAATATCTTTTTCAATGTTTCTTTATTCATGATTACTTCCTTTTTAGAAAACTTGTCCTTTTGATTACTCAAACTTTGTGCATTCAAAAGGACAAAGCTCATAAGAGCTTTTCCTTTTAATTAAATTTATTTTTTTGTTACGAATTTTGGATCTGCACAACCTGCTGGTCCATAAGGACAAACATATGAAGGTTGTTTTGTATCAACTTTCCAAGTATTAACTTTCGCTAATTCTTTTTTTGTAACTTTTGGATTAGATACAGCGAATGTGTCATAAATATATTCAACAGCTTTGTTTGGATCCCAAACTTTTCCATCAATAAATTTATTGTATTCATCAACACCATCTTTTTTCCATGCTGAAGGAGGTAATGTATATCCAACTTCTTTCGCAACTTCTGCAAATAAATCTGGTCTATATACTTTTTCAATAGTCGCTTTCATATCAACTGGTTTTTCTAGTTGTCCCCATCTGTACATTTGTGTAATAAACCACATACCATGAGAGTAGAATGGATATGATGCATAATAGTTAGCAAATGTGTTAAACATTGGATTCTCTGAATCTACACCTTTATTATAAAGGAATGTTCCAGACATTGACTTTTGTAAAACTTTTTTAGGAGCTTTTACGTAGTTTTTCTTAGCAAGGTATTTAATAGCTTCTTCTCTATTTTCCCATGACTCATCTAGCCACATTTGAGCTTTAATTACTGCTCTCATAACTGCTTTTGTAGTTTCTGGGTTTTTCTTAATAAAATCTGCTCTTGCTTGTAAAACTTTTTCAGGGTTATTATTCCAAATATCATAATTTGTAACTAGTGCAGAACCTGCACCTTTAAGTACAATTCTTGAATTCCAAGGCTCACCAACACAGTATCCCTCAATATTACCAGCAATTAAGTTTTGTGGCATTGTAGGTGGTGGGAAAGGTTTGATTGTAGTATCTTCATCTGGTTTAATTCCAGAACCAGCCATCCAATATCTTAACTCATAGTTATGAGTAGAAACTGGGTGAACCATACCAAAGTTTAATGGTTGATAATCATTTCCTTCAGCAGCTTTTTTAGCATCAATATATTTTTTTAAGCTTTCAGCTGATACTGGTCTTTTTGTTTTATCTAAACCATATTTTTCCATTTCACCTATGATGTTATTACCATAAGTAATTGCATTTCCGTTAAAATCAAGTGATAGAAGTGCTTGTAGATGTGCATTTCCATTAATACCTAGTGTTGCTGCAATTGGCATCCCTGCTAATGCATGAGAAAAGTCATATTCACCAGAAATTACTTTTTGCTGAATTCCAGGCCATCCACCACCTTCTTTAGCAACATGAACATCTAAACCTTCTTCTGCGAAGAAACCTTTCTCTTTTGCTATAACTAATGGTGCACAGTCAGTTAATGCAATAAAACCAATTTTTAATTTAGTTTTTTCTGGCGCTGCCATTAAAGCACTTGCAACTACTGAAATACCTAAACCAATTTTTAACGCTTGTTTTAACATCTTTTAACTCCTTGAAATCTTTGATAAAAAAATTCTATCACACTTTTAATACAAAAGTTACAATATTAATGTTTACTTTTTATACATTTTAAACTTAATATTACATTAATAGCTATATTATAAAAAACAATAAAGCAATTAACAATATACATAACATTATTTTTAGCTTAAATAAACATTAATATTTTAAAGATAAAGAATTAAACATTGTATATACTTTAACTAATAGAGTTATATATATTATATACACATTGTATCTTTAATAAACAGTAAAACTTATATTTACATTAATAATTTGATTTATTAGTCATATACTTTCAAATTATTCAATTTAAGACTTAATATTACATTAAATATAATAGTAATATTTATAAATTGCTTATTTTTTATACATTAGAAGCATAGAAAAGTTCAATTTTAAATTTATAATTAAATAAATTGTTTCATAAAAGGAAAAGATTATGGCAGGAATAAAAGACTTAAAAGGACAAGGACACGCAGCAACGTTGTTCATGGCTTTTTTATATTTTGACATGAGTTTTATGGTTTGGACAATGCTAGGTCCATTAAGTACAGAAATTAGTGAAGCTTTAGCTTTAAGTGGTCATATAATGACAGCAGGAGAAAAAGCTACTTTATTATCACTACCAATACTTTCTGGTGCAATTCTAAGAATTGTTTTAGGATTCGGTGTAGACAAAATTGGTGCAAAGTTAACTGCACTTATTTCACAAGGTATTGTAATTGCAGCTTTATTAACTGCATATTTTCAAGGTAATGATATTACTTATAATCAGTTATTAGTAGTTGCACTTGGTCTTGGTTTTGCTGGTGCTTCATTTGCTGTTGCACTTCCACAAGCTGGACAATGGTATCCTCCAAAATTACAAGGTGTTGTTTTAGGAATTGCTGGAGCTGGTAATATTGGTGTTGTTATTGACTTCTTATTTGCTCCAAAAATTGCAGAGATCTGGGGATGGGAATCTGTATTTGGTGTTGGTGCAGCAATGGCAATTGTAGTATTTGTTGCTTACTTATTTTTAGCAAAAAATGCTCCTGAAGATGTATATAAAGCAAATCCAAAAAAATTAAAAGATTATGGTAAGCTTTTAAAAGATAAAGACACTTGGTGGTTCTGTTTATTCTATGCTGTAAGTTTTGGTGGTTTTGTTGGATTTGCAGGGTATATGAAAGTATATTTAATGAATACATACCAAGTAGATATGAGTGCATTTGGTATTGATGTGTTGGATGAGTCAAATGTAAAAGTAATTGCTGGATACTTTGGTGCTTTATGTATTTTTGCAGGTGCTGTTTTAAGACCAGTTGGGGGAGCAATTGCTGATAAAATTGGTGGAGTTAGGTCTCTATACTTTTTCTATGGTATAGTTGCACTATTAGCAATAATTAATGCTACATATAACTTACCATTTAGTGTAGCTATTTTAGTATTATTTCTTATTATGGCAAATCTTGGAATGGCAAATGGAGCTGTATTCCAATTAGTTCCACAAAGATTTGGTAAAGATATTGGTATTATGACTGGTATTGTTGGATGTGCAGGTGGACTTGGAGGAACAGCGTTAATTAAAACTCTTGGTTGGTCAAAAGGTGCATTTGATGGATACACAGCTGGATTCTTAATCTTTACAGCAGTTGTATTAGTTGCAATTTCAGGTATTTCATTAGTAAAAACTAGATGGAGAACTACATGGGGTGTACAAGCAGGTGGTAGAATATAAAAAGAGGATTTCCTCTTTTTATATATAAAATAAAGTTTTTTATAAAAATTTTATTCTATATATACAAGGTATCCAAATGAGTAAAAGTAATATCAAGGCAAGTGGATTTTCTTTAACAAAAGGTAAAGAATTAACTGGTGATGATTTTTATGAAGTAAAACAACTTGATAATATGACTATAGCTGTGCTATGCGATGGAGTAGGAAGTGCTCAAGAAGGTGCTTCTGCAGCTAAAAAAGTAACTCAACATATAATTACAAACTTTAAAAATATACCTAGAGTTTGGACTATTGAAAAAGCAATTCATGAATTTATTAAATCTATAAACTCTATTCTTTATGCACAATCAATTGCTGAATATGAAAGACCTGAATATGTAACTACTGTAACAGTATGTGTTATCAAAGGTAATAGACTTTATGGTGCAAACGTTGGAGATAGTAGAATATATCTTTTAAGAGATCATGAGCTTAGTCAATTATCATATGACCATAATGAAGATGGGATGGATAATGTTTTATCAAATGCAATAGGAATAGATAATGAAGTAGAAATTTTCTATTTTGAAAATAATATCCATAAAGATGACAAAATTCTAATGTGTAGTGACGGACTTTATTCTATTATGAGTAGTGATACTCTAACTAAACACCTTACAAGTGGAGCATATCATATAGTTAAAAAAGCCAGCTCTCTTATGGAAGAAAACTTACCAGATGACACAAGTGCTATTGTTTTAGAAATACTCGATACTGATCAATTAGAAATACTAAAAAATATGAAATTATCAATTCCTGAAAAATTAAAAAAAAGTGATGTGATTGATGGATTTGAATTAACACAATCATTAATAAGAAATGATAGAACTTGGATTTGTAAAAAAAATGAACAAGAATATGTTATAAAGTTTGCACCTATTGAAGCAATTGATAATAATACCCTATTAGATTTATATGTAAAAGAAGCATGGAATGCAAAAAGATTAAAAGCAGGTTTTTTTCCAAAATCATTTATTCCAAATCATAGAACTGCAAGATATTACCTAATGACAAAATTAGATGGTGTTAATTTAAAGCAATATCTAAAAAAAAGAGAATTAACAATTGATGATACTATAAATTTAGCGAAAACCTTACTTTCAATGGAAGAATATTTATTAAAATATAATTTAGTACATGGAGATATTAAACCTGAAAATATTATGGTTTTACAAAGAGATGATAAAAGATTATTCAAAATAATTGATTTTGGTTCTATTACAGAAGTGTTTTCAATAAACTCTAAAGCGGGAACACCATCATATTTAGCCCCTGAAAGATTTGAAGAAAGTACTATAAATGAAAAAACAGAAATTTTTTCTATTGGAGTAACTTTATATCAAGCCTTAACAGGGACATATCCTTATGGTGAGATTGAACCATTTCAAAACCCTACTTTTAAAACTCCTAAAAATCCAAAATCTTTGAACAATAAAATTCCAGATTGGTTAAATAGTGTAATTCTTAGATCAATTAGTATTGATGAAAATATGAGATATGAATCATATTCTCATATGAAATATGAAATAGAAAATACACATAAAGTCAAACCTTTTTTTGATAAAAAAGCGCCACTATTAAAAAAGAATCCTGAAAAATTCTATAAAGTTGGATTTTACATGCTTCTAATTATCAATGCAATATTTTTAAGCCAAATTTTAAAATAATTGTTTATTTAATAAACAACCTTATCTTAACTTTACATTAATTATAATATATAATCAATTTAAAATTTATACAATTATATTTTAGGAATTATATTATGATTAAGTCAGTTTGTGGATATTGTGGTGTTGGTTGTGGGCTTGAATTTGAAGAAAATAAATTAATAGGTGATGTAGTCTATCCTACAAATGAAGGAAGACTATGTTCAAAAGGTGTATCAGAATTAATAAGTATTCAAACACCAACAAGACTTTTAAGACCTCATATAAGAGAAAACATAAACCAAGAATACAAAACTACTTCTTGGGATAAGTCAATATCTAAAATTGTAAATGCAATTAAATCAACTTCAAAAGATAAAGTTGGTTTTTACCTATCAGGACAACTTTTAACTGAAGACTACTATGTTGCAAATAAACTAATGAAAGGTTTTATAGGATCTAATAATGTAGATACAAATAGTAGAACTTGTATGTCTAGTGCTGTTGTTGGATATAAAAAAGCTTTAGGTATTGATTATGTACCAGTGAGAATGGATGATATATTTAAGTCTGATTTACTAATACTAGTTGGGGCAAATACAGCTGAAGCCCATGTAGTATTTCACAATAGAATTAAAACAGCAAAAAAACAAGGTTTAAAAATAATTACAATTGATCCAAGATTTACTGACACAGCTAAAATTGCGGATTTACATCTTCCTATTAAACCTGGAAGTGATATAGATTTTTTTAATCTTCTATCAAAAAGAATTATTGATGAAAATTTAGTAGATGAAAAATTCATAGAGGAAAATGTAAACAATTTTACACTACTTAAAAATAAATTCAAAAGAATTCCTGTAACTAAAATGTTAAAAAGAACAGGGTTAACAAAAGAACAATTTGAAGAATTCTGGGAAATGTATAAAGCAAATCAAAAAATTATCACGGCATGGACAATGGGAATAAACCAATCAGTTCAAGGTGTTGATAAAAACTTAAGTATTATTAATACTCATCTTTTAACAGGAAAAATATATAAAGAAGGAACTGGTCCATTTTCTTTAACTGGACAACCAAATGCAATGGGAGGAAGAGAAGTTGGAGGACTTTCAACAATGCTTGCAGTACATTTAGACTTTGATAAAGAATCCATAAAGAAAGTAAATAACTTTTGGAATACAAATAAAGTATCTAATATCCCAGGGCTTACAGCAACACAAATGCTAGAAGCTGATTTAGATGTCTTAATTATCTGTCATACAGACCCAATTTACCATCTAGCAAATAGAAATAAAATGGAAGAACTAATCAAAAAAATTCCTTTAGTTGTAGAAATAAATGCTTATGAAAATTCAGAAACAGCTAATTTTGCACATATAAAACTTCCTGCAGCACCTTGGGGAGAAAAAGAAGGAACACAAACTAATCTAGATAGAACAATTACAAAACAAGAAAAGCTAACTAGAACATCAATTGATTGTAAACCTGACTGGGAAATATTTCAATTATTAGGACAAAAACTTGGCTTTGAAGAAGAGTTTAAATACTCTAGTCCTGAAGAAATATTTAAAGAGTATCAAGAGATGACAAAATTAAACCCTCATTTAAATGTATATGACACTTCTTATGAAAAATTAAAAGAGCAACCATTTATTTGGGGTGAAAAAATTAGAGAAGAAAAAGAGTTTTTTACAAAAAATAATAAAGCTAATCTATTCTTTGTTGAAAATAAACTATTAAGTGAAAAAACCAATTTGGAATATCCATTTATTTTATTAACAGGAAGAACAAGAGATCAATGGCATAGTGGTACAAAAACAAATTTACCAAGAACACTTTTAAAACATAAACCATTAAATTTTTGTGAGATCAACCCAATAAATGCTAAGAAATTAAAAATAGAAGATGGTGATAAAATTAAAATTATTTCAAGAAGAGGAGAAATAGAAACTATAGTTACTATAACAGAAAATATAAATGAAGATAATATTTTTGTACCAGTAAGTAATAGAGATATAAATTTTCTAACTAATGATATCTACGATAAAGACTCATTACAACCTGATTATAATCATTCAGCAGTTAAGATTAAAAAACTATAATCTTAACTTTACATAAAATAACATACTAGTACTATCTTATATTTATAAAATTGTATACTTTATAATCAATAAAAATTAATTTTACATTAATTTTACTGATAAAATTACTCATATATAGTCAAATATTGGAGAATATTATGAGTACATTAAAAGATGCCTTTGAAAGAAGAAATAAAAAAATCAATAAGATTGAGAAATTAAAAAGTGAACAAAAAGCAATAAACTTCATTGATAATTTTCATACATTCTGTAATATGGGATATGAAAATATTACAAATGCTCAATCAAAACACTTATTAAAATGTTATGGAATCTATGACAAAGGATCTAATGATGAATTTGCTATCAGAATTAGAATTCCTTATGGTCAACTTACATTAAATCAAGCAAAAGTATTTTGTAAAACTGCTAAAGAATATGGGAAAAGTAGAATTGATTTGACAACAAGAAGTCAAGTAGAATTTAGACATTTAAGATTTGAAGAATTACCTACAGTTTTAGAAAAATTAGAAAGTGTTGGAATAACTACTTATCAAACAGCAGGAGATAACGTAAGAGGAGTTATAGCTTCTCCTCTTGATGGATATTCAAAGACTTCTTTAATTGAGTGTAAAAGTTTAGTAGATGATATCCACGATGTATTTCTAAAAAAAGAAGACTTTATAGGAACTCTAACAAGAAAATTCAATACGGGAATATTAGGTGACACTATTAATGATTGTAATATTTATGGTCAAGATTGTGCTTTCGTTCTAGCTAAAAAAAATGAAGAAATAGGATTCAACCTTTATCTTGGTGGGAAAGTTGGAGTTCAAGCAAGACCTACAAATATATTTGTAAAACCAAATGAAGTAAAAACTATTTTTGCAACACTATTAGATTTATTTAAAACTTATGGGTTTAGAGACAATAGAAATAAAAATAGATTAAACTTTTTTATAGATGAAATTGGATTAGAAGAACTAGAAAAAATATTAAAAGAAAGATCTGGCTTAAATATTTTAGGGGCTGGAGAGTTACTAGTAAAAAAAGAGTATAAAATTGATAAATCCTCAATTACAGAACTAAAAAACAATAAATCTGCAATTTACTTTCCAATTCCAGCAGGACTTTTTAATAGTAAAGATTTACACTGTATTACTAAATTAATGGAAACAACAGACTCAATATTAAGATTTACAAATGAACAAAGCTTCTTTTTAATAACTAATACTGAAAATATAACAACGATAAAAGAATCTCAGATTTTTAAAAAATATGACTCATATAATAATGTTTTTTTTAGAAATCAAATTGCATGTGCAGGTATTAATGAGTGCTCATTTGGTGTAATAGCTAATAAATCTGATTCAATCGAAATGGCAATTTATTTAAATCAATATACTCCAATAAAAGATGGGAAAATAAGAATGTATTGGTCAGCATGTCCAAAAGGATGTGGTGTTCATGGTGTTGCAGATATTGGATTTGAAGGAGCGATTGCAAAAGATGAAAATGGTGAGAAATGTGATGGTGTAAAAATATTTTTAGGGGGTAAAGCAACTTCAAAAGTTTTAGAAGCTAGACAGATTTCAAAAGCCATTCCTATGAAAAAGGCTCAAATTATAGTGAGAAATTTAATTGAGATTTACAAAAATGAGAAAATAGAAGATGAAACATTTGAAAGTTTTGATTCAAGAGTTTTATCAAAATTAACAACAGAAGAAATACAAGAAAGAATTGGATTATAAGATGAGTCAAAACGAAAAAACACCACTAGAAAACTTTATTAAACACAAAGCCCAAACAGGAATGCAATGTGGTAATTACTC
The DNA here is from genome assembly GCA_964022095.1 of uncultured Arcobacteraceae bacterium. GTDB lineage: Bacteria > Campylobacterota > Campylobacteria > Campylobacterales > Arcobacteraceae > Malaciobacter_A. Next base: position 53,541 of record CAXHZO010000013.1, on the reverse strand, counting down.
TATAGAAGTTCCAAAACCTAAATATGGAGAGCAATATAGATTTCACTTTGATGCAACAGCCTGTATTGGTTGTCACTGTTGCGAAGTTGCATGCAATGAACAAAATAATAATGATGCAGATGTAAAATGGAGAAGAGTTGGGGAAACGCAAAGCGGTATTTTCCCTAATGTGAAAAATCACTTTAATTCAATGTCATGTAATCACTGTATTGAACCTGAATGTTTAATCGGGTGTCCTACAAATTCGTATATAAAATTTGATAATGGTATTGTTTTTCATGATGATGATAGTTGTATTGGATGTCAATACTGTACTTGGAATTGTCCTTATGAAGTTCCAACATTTAATAAAGACAGAGGAATAGTTACTAAATGTCATATGTGTCATGAAAAATTAGATGTTGGACAAACTCCAGCATGTGTTCAAGCATGTCCATCTGGTGCTATTGCAATTGAAGTAGTAAATGTTAAACAATGGCTAAATGAAGATATGAGTAAAGAAGGTATTGCACCAAATCTTCCTGATATTGATATTACTAAACCAACTACAAGATATACAATTGATGAAACAGAAGATATGACACCTGCTGATTCACATATTGTAAAACCAAATCATGCTGAGTGGCCACTTGTATTTATGACTGTATTAACACAACTTTCATTTGGAGGATTTACAGCACTATTTTTAGGTGAATTTATCAATATTATAGGATTTAATTTACCAACACCTTCTTTATGGATGATGATAGCAGTATTTTTACCTGCAGCAATTGGTCTTCCATTATCAGCCCTTCATCTTGGACGTCCAGGACTTGCTATGACAGCAATGAAAAACTTAAAAACTTCATGGCTAAGTAGAGAAGCAGCAGCACTTGGAGCATATACATTTGGATTATCCCTATTAATTATAATGTTCTTTTTTGAAGCAAATCAATTCTTTAGGTTTATATTAGAAGCTTTTGTATTTACAATAGGAGGATATGGTATTTATGCACAATCTATGATTTATAGAATAAAAGCAAGACCATCTTGGAATAAAGAAGAAACAACAAGTATCTTCTTTAATGTAGGGTATATTGGAATCTTACTTGTTGGAATTGTATTAGTTAATTTAGAGAGATATGAATCTGCATTATTACTAATTCCAATAGGAGTATTCATCGCATTCTTACAATTTAGAGAGTTTTCAAAAGAGATTAAATTTTATAAAAACTTAGATAAGGAACATAAAAATTATTATCAATTAAATAAGACGAAAGCTTTATATGAAGAAAATTTTATAAAATTAAGAAAAGTTAGAGCTATCACATTAACTATTGGGGCATTTGTATTACCAGTATTAAGTTTACTTCTAATAGCAAGTCACAATTATACTTGGGCTATTTTATTTTTAGTGTTATCTTGTTTAACTTCATTTTCTAGTGAAATCATTTCAAGATCACTTTTTTATAAAACAGCAGTTGCACAAGGACTAGCAGGTAATTTCTTTATGGGAAATCAACGTGGATAAAAAAGTGGGGATAATATAATGATTAACAAAATAAAAAACTTTCTAAATTTTGATATTAAGAATGAAAAATATGAACTGACTGATGATAAAACATTTGGAAAAGTAGCTAAACAAAAGGCTCCTGATAAATGGGTCAGAAGTACATGTGGATATTGTGGAGTTGGTTGTGGATTATATATTGGAGTTAAAGATGGAAAACCAGTTTATACAAAAGGTGACCCCGCACATCCAGTAAATAAAGGAACACTTTGTCCAAAAGGTTTAAGTGAACATGAGATGGTACAAAGTGAAAACAGATTTACAGCTCCAATGATTAAAAAGAATGGTAAATTAGTTGAATCTTCTTGGAATGAGACTTTTAAAACTACAAGCGATAAATTTAAAGAAATCCAATCAAAATATGGGAATACAGCAATAGGTGTTATTTCAACTGGTCAATTATTAACTGAAGAATTTTATAGTCTTGGTAAATTTGTTCAAATGGGTTTAAAAACAAATAACTACTGTGGAAATACAACACTATGTATGGCAAGTGCAGTTATGGGATATAAACAAACATTTGGAAGTGATGGACCAGTTGGATGTTATGAAGATTTCTCACATGCTGATGTGATTATGCTAATTGGAGCAAATATTGCGGATAACCACCCTATTTTAAAACTTCATATTGCAAAAAACAAAAAAATCACTGGGAAAAAACCAACTATTATTGTTATAGACCCTAGATTTTCAAAAACTGCAAATATGGCAGATATTTATGCTCCAATAAATCCAAGAAGTGATCTTGCGCTTATGAATGGACTTTGTCATATAATTCTAGAGCAAGGTTGGGAAAATGAAAAATTCATAAAAGAAAGAACTACTGGATATAAAGAGTTTAGAAAACATATCATGGAGAATTACAAGCCTCAAGATGTAGCAAATATAACAGGTATTGAAGTAAAAGATTTATATGAACTAGCTAGAGTTTATGCAAAAGCAGACAAAGCTATGAGTGCATGGACAATGGGTGTTAATCAAAGTTCAATTGGTACTGATACAGTAAGTGGAATTTGTAACTTATCATTAATTACTGGCAATTTAGGACGTGAAGGTGCAACAGCACTTTCAATAACTGGCCAATGTAATGCTATGGGCACAAGGGAGACAGGATTTACAAGCTCACTTCCTGGTTATAGAAACTTTGCAAGTGCACATGATAGAGAAGAGTATGCAACACTTATAAATGTTCCAGTAGAAGATATACCTACAAAAAGAGGATATTCTTATCCTCAAATTATTGATGCAATAGAAGCTGGTGAAATTAAAGCATTATGGCTTGTTGCAACTAATCCTTTAATATCTTATCCAGACCAAAATAAACTAAGAAAAGCTTTAGAAAAACTAGAGGTTTTGGTTGTTCAAGATGCCTTTAAAAGTGAAACAGCTCTTGAAGCTGATGTTGTATTTTCAGCAGCAACCTGGAGTGAAAAAGAGGGAGTGTATACAAATAGTGAAAGAAGATGTAACTATGCAAAGAAAGCTACTGAACCACTTGGAGATACAAAAAGTGATTTTGATATTGTTTTAGAATTTTCAAAGTACTTTGAAGGTGTAAATGAAAAATTATATCCAAACTGGAGTGAGCCAAGAGATGCTTTTAATGAATGGAAAAAAGTAAGTGAAGGCAGATTATGTGATTACTCAGGAATGAGTTATGAATTAATTGAAGAATTAGGAGGAATTCAATGGCCTTGTAATGAAAAATATCCAAAAGGAAAAGCAAGGTTATATAGTGAAGATATGCCTTACCCAACTGAATCTGGAAAAGCAAACCTTCTTCCACTTGATTGGAAGCCATTAAAAGAATCATGTAATACTAATTTCCCTCTTGTTTTAAATACAGGAAGAACAGTAGAACAATGGCACACAAGAACAAAGACTAAAACAATTTCAATTTTAAATGATTTAGCTCCTGAAGCGTGGATTGAAATAAATCCAGTTGATGCTAAAAAACTAAAAGTAAAAAATGGTGATAGATTAGATATTAGTTCAAAAAGAGGGAGAATCAATGAAATTATGGTAAAAGAATCTCAAAATATTAGACCTGGAAGTATTTTTGTGCCATTTCATTATAATGAACAATTAATTAATACTATCACAATAGCTGATTTTGATCCTAAATCTTTTGAACCAAACTTCAAACAATGTGCAGTACAACTACATAGTAAAAAAGTTCCAAACGGAATAAAAGTAAAAGATGAAGATATTGTTGCTCAATTAGAACATTTAGTAATAAAAGACGAAATATTTGCCAGTAAAATAAATAAAGAATCACAAAGAATCAATAGGTAAAAAAAGGTTCCTAAGAACCTTTTTTTAATTTAGGAGATTAAATTTGAAAAATTCGCTTAACTTTCTGAGGGAAGTTCGCAATTTCCCTTCAAGCCATAAATTTATTATAAACTGTATTCGTTAATGATAATCTAATAGTCAGTTAATAAAAGATTAATATATAAGAAAGATTAGGCAAAATCCCTATTTTAAACTGTACCCTACTCCTGAAACATTTATAATATAATTTTGACCTATTTTTTTTCTTAAATCCCTAACAACGCTTCTAATTGCAGATTGGCTCATAACAGACCCACCCCAAACTACATTTTCAATATCTTCATATGTAAAAGTTTTATTATTACTTGAAGTTAATAGTTTAAGAAGCAAAAACTCTTTTTTATTTAAATGTACTTCGAGCTGTTTAACTATTAAACTTTTTTTATCAGTTTCTAAAAATACATCTTTATCTATTTCAATAGTTTGTGGTTGTGTTATATCAATCTTTTTTAAATAAGCTTCAAATGCTTCAAAAAGTTCATCTTCAGTTACTGGTTTTATTAAATATCTATCAACTCCATCATGAATAGCTTTTATAAGTAATTCTGTATCAGTATGGGCTGAAACTATTATTGTATAAGATTGACTTTGTCTTTTTGTTAATTCTTCAATAAGTTCAAATCCATCCATATTAGGCATTTTTAAATCAGTTATTACAATATCTGGTAAGTAATGTTCATACTTATCTAACCCATCATAACCATCAATTGCAGTATAAACATCTTTGAAAAAAAACTTTAACATCGAAGCTATATTTTCTCTTATGGTTCTTTCATCTTCTATGAGTAAAATTGTTTTTGATTTTAATCTTTCCATATTAAACCTCATCTTTATATAAAGGTATTGCAACTATAAACTTTGCCCCATCTTTTGTATTTTCAACTTCAAGTGTACCTTGCATATGTTTTACAATAATCTCTTTTGAAATATACAATCCAATTCCCGTTCCTGATGATTCTTTTGTAGTAAAATATGGCTCAAATATTTTTTGAATACACTCAAAAGGTATTCCTCCACCATTATCAAGAATTTCACAATAAGCAAAGGCATCATCCTTTGATAAAAATATATCAATTCGTGGATTTTGAATATTTTTTTGAATTAGAACATCTTTTGCATTTGAGATGATATTTAAAATTACTTGCGAAAACTCATTTGCATAACCATATACATCTATTTCAACTCTATTATGTATTTGAGTATTTATCTCATAGTTTTCTAAAGTTGCTCTCATAATTTTATATGCTTTTCTAACCTCTTTTTTTATATCAAACATCTCTTTTTCTTTGTTTGGTTTAAAAAAATTCCTAAAATCATCAATTGTTTGAGACATATATTGTAACTGTTCATTTGCCTCTTTCATAGTTTCATCCATAAATTTTTTATCAGCACCTTGAGAAATAGCAGTCCATTTAATATTCATCATAATAGCACTTACAGCACTAATTGGTTGCCTCCATTGATGGGCAATGTTTCCAATCATCTCTCCTAAAGCTGCTAATTTTGATTGTTGGATTAAGAGATTTTCTTTTTCTCTTTGTTTTACTAATTCAACTTCAACTTTTTTATGAAGTGTTTTATTAAACTCATCTAACTCTTGAACCTTTGCTTCTAAAGATTCATTAAGTTCAGAAATTTTATCTTCATCTACTCTTTTTATATTTTGATGAATAAGTAGTGTTAAAATTGCACCAATTGCTGCTGTGATTAAGAAAAATAAACTTTGCTCTTTGTCTTTATTTATTACTTCAAGTTTTTCAAACTCTTGTTCAACATCAAAAGATACAGAAACACCACCTCTAATATCTCCTACTTTATAACCTTGATGAGCATGACAAGCTAAACAAGCTTTTTCTGTTTTAAGGGCTCCCATAAACTTGAAATTATTCTCTTTAATTTCCCAATAATAAGGAATTTGAGGATTTTTATCAAAGTAATTTAAAATTTCTGCTTCAAACTCATCTGGAGCATTGTTTTTATTTATAAGTTTATTACTTGTAATTTTTAATTTAAAACCATCTCTTTTGCTAGCAATATTTGAGATTTGTCTTGTCATAAAAGCAGGATTTACCCAAACTAGTTTCTCCCCATGTTCTGATTTTATAAAGCCAGGTTTTAAATATGGATTTGGTTCTAATTTGTCTGATTTTACATATACACCTTCATATTGGGCATTCCAGTGCCTCATATCAACTATAAGATTAAATATCGCAAGAGCTTTATTTTTTAGACTCTCTTCTAGTAGTTCTTCTTGCACTTGATATGAACTTTTAATGGTATATCCAATTAAAGAGAAAAGTGATAATGAAAAGAATACAAAAAGATAAATTAAAGATTTTTTTATTTTATTTCCTTTTTTATTTTTATTATACAACAAACTATTCTAGGCGTTTGTATACTTTTTATACAGTATTTTTTACTTTTCCTCTATTTTTCCTCACTTTTCTTGATTTAATGAAAATGTGAAAAACATAAGACAACAAAACATTAAAAAAAGGAGTTGAGTATGTCATATATAAATCCATCTGAATTCGCTACGAAAATGGTAGATGCTGGTGAAGAGAAAGTCTTCATGTCAACTAAAGATACGTTAATTAGAGCGTATATGGCTGGTGCTATTTTAGGTCTAGCTGCTGTATTTGCAATTACTGTTGCAATGAAATCTGGTTCTCCAATCTTAGGAGCTTGTTTATTCCCTGTGGGATTCATCATGTTATATTTCATGAAGTTTGACCTTTTGACTGGAGTATTTACACTAGTGCCACTAGCATGGCTTGATAAAAGACCAGGTGTAACAATAGGTCAAATTTTAAGAAACTGGGGATTAGTAGCACTGGGTAACTTTGGTGGTGCATTTACGGTTGCTTGTATGATTGCCTTTATATTTACTATGGGGTTTAATACTGATGGTGGAGCTATTGCACAAAAAGTTGCAACTATTGGAGAGTCTAGAACTGTAGGTTATTCTGAATATGGAGTTGCTGGATGGATTACTGTATTTATTAGAGGTATGTTATGTAACTGGATGGTTTCTATGGGTGTTGTTGGAGCTATGATTTCAACTTCAGTTTCAGGGAAATGGCTAGCTATGTGGATGCCTGTTATGCTGTTCTTCTTTATGGGATTTGAGCACTCAATTGTTAATATGTTCTTATTTCCATTCTCACTAATTATGGGTGGTGATTTTACAATTGCTGATTACTTATTATGGAATGAATTACCAGTTGCATTAGGTAACTTAGTTGGTGGTTTATTATTTGTTGGATTAATGATTTACTACACGCACTATAAAACTGGTGCAAAAAGAGAATTAACTACACCTTCTTCAAGTTCAAAAGAAGCTGCTTAATAAATATCAAAAAAGGAAGTATTCGCGCTACTTCCTTTTTTAAATTACTAAAGTGTTTAACTCTAAATATTTTACTAATTTAAAAAACTGAAAGGATTTAAAAATGACAAAAATTGAAATGACAGAAGAGATTATAGTTGCTAAAAAAAGTTTAGGTTTATCTTGGGAAGAGATATCTTCAAAGGTTGGTTTAGGAAGTGTATTTTTAACTTCTGCTTGTTTAGGTCAAAACAGTTTGAAGAAAAAATATGCAAAGAAACTATGCGAAGTTTTAAAGCTTTCTAAAGATGTTGAAAAAACATTAATAGAATTCCCATACAAAACTTGGGAAAAAGATATTCCAACTGATCCAGTTGTTTACAGGTTCTATGAAGTAATTGGTGTTTATGGAGATACGATTAAAGAACTTATTGGTGAAAAATTTGGTGATGGAATTATGAGTGCAATTGATTTCTCAATGGATATTGATAAAGAAGAAAATCCAGCTGGTGATAGAGTAGTTATTACTATGAATGGAAAATTCTTACCTTATAAATCTTGGTAATAAGTTATAAGCTCAAGTGAGCTTATAACTACTTAATAAACAGGATAAACTATGCAAAACAATCTTCAAATCTCTTATGGTCAATACACTTCTAAAGGTGTTAAAAAAATCAACCAAGACTACCATGAAATAAAAATTCCAAAAGAACCACAACTTATAACAAAAGGTATTTCAATTTGTATCGCTGATGGTATAAGTAGTAGTGATGTAAGTCAAGAAGCTAGTCGAGTTAGTATTCAAACATTTTTAGAAGATTATTACTGTACAAGTGAAGCTTGGAGTGTAAAAAATGCTGCAACAAAAGTAATAAACGCAACAAATTCTTGGCTATATTCAAAGAATAAAGAAAATCAATACCACCTTGAAAAAGATAGTGGGTTTGTATGTACTTTTACAAGTTTGATTTTAAAATCAAACACTGCACATATTCTTCATGTGGGGGATATTAGAGTTTATAAAATAAGAAATAATGAATTAACACAATTAACAACTGATCATAGAACTTGGGTATCAAAAGATAAAAGCTATCTTGCACGTGCTTTAGGAATTGATTCAGTTTTAAATACTGATTATGAATCAACACCTCTTGAAAAAGATGACCTATTTTTGCTTATGACAGATGGTGTTTATGAATTTATAAATAATGAAACATTCATAAAGGAAGTCTCTTCTTATAAAGGTGATTTAAATGATTTAGCAAAAAAGTTAGTAAATACTGCAATTGAAAATAAAAGTGATGATAATCTAACACTACAAATTGTTAAAATTGATAATTTACCCAAAAAACAAGTAAATGAAGTACAAAGTGAAATCTACGAAAAACCAGTTCATCAAGATTTAAAAGAGCAAGATGAATTTGATGGTTTTAAGATTTTAAAGACACTTAATTACAACAGTAGAAGTCATGTTTATTTAGCCATTGATTTACAAACTCAAGATAAAGTTGTAATAAAAATTCCATCATATGAATTCAAAGAAGACAATGCCTATTTAGAACGACTATTAATGGAAGATTGGATTGCAAAGAGATTAAACAATAAGCATGTACTAAAAGCATATGAACAAAATAGAGAAAAAAACTATTTATATGTAGTTACAAATTTTATTGAGGGGCAAACTTTAGCACAGTGGATAAAAGATAATCCAAGTCCTACTTTACAAGAGGTTAGGGATATTGTTGATCAAATAGCAAATGGACTTCAATCATTTCATACTTATGAAATGGTTCACCAAGATTTAAGACCTGAGAATATTTTAATAGATAAAAACAACCATGTAACAATAATTGATTTTGGTGCTACAAAAGTTGAAGGTATTTTAGAAATTGATAGTTTTACAAAACAGTTTCATATTCAAGGAACTGCTTTATATAGTGCACCTGAATATTTTCTTGGTGATACAGGAAGTGTAAAATCAGATATTTTTTCCCTTGGTGTTATCATTTATTATATGTTATCTGGAAAATTTCCTTACGGAAATGATGTTGCAAAAAGTACAACAAAATCAGCACAAAACAGACTTACATATTCTCCAATTATAAATAAAGAGATAAAAATTCCAAGATGGTTTAATGAAACAATCAAAAAAGCCTTAAGTGTAGATCCAAATCAAAGATATAGTTTATTATCAGAATTTATTTATGATTTAAAAACACCAAATCCAAAGTTTTTAAATAAAAATAAAGTTCCAATAATAGAAAAAAATCCTGTTAAATTTTGGCAAGTGATATCGTTTATACTATTTATAAGCAATATCTTTTTAGTTATATTTTAATGTATTCTTAAGTATTAAATATATTATTTAAACAATAATATATTATATTTTTAATTTTATAATGTAAATTTAAGTTTTATTGATTAAAAAATATACATTTATTTTATCCCTTAAAGCTTTTATTATGGAATAATTTGAATATAAGATAAAAAGGAAATAAAGTGAAAAAGAAATTAGTAGTTATTGGAAACGGAATGAGTGGTTTAAGAGCCATTGAGGATCTTTTAGAAATTACAAATGACAAGTATGATATCACTATTTATGGAGATGAACCTTACGTAAACTACAATAGAATTATGCTTTCATATATATTATCACAAGAAAAAACATTTGAAGATACGATTATCAATCACCAAACTTGGTATGATGAGCATAATATCACACTAAACAAAGGAGATAAGGTTGTATCGATTAATAAAAAAGATAAAACAATCACTTCAAAAAGTGGGAAAATTGAATCTTATGACAAACTTTTAATTGCTACTGGATCTAAACCTTTTATTCCTACAACGCCTGGAAGTGATTTAAATAATGTGATCGCTTTTAGAAATAAAGCTGATGTTGATACCATAATAGAAACTATTGATAAATCTAAAACAGCAGTTGTAGTTGGTGGTGGTCTGCTTGGACTTGAAGCTGCTTATGGTATTGCAATGCATGGGGTTAAAACTGTTTTAGTTCATAGAAGTGGTTCTATTTTATCACAACAACTTGATAGTACTGGTGGAAAACTTTTACAACAAAACTTAGAAAAATACGGAATTGAATTTAAGTTAAATACTACTATAAAAGAGATATCTGGAACAACAGAAGTTCAAACAGTTACATTTAGTGATGGGAAAAGTGTTGAGTCAAATATTGTAGTATTTGCAACTGGAATTATTCCAAATAAAGAGCTTGCAATAGATGCAGAAATAGAAACAAAAAAAGGTATTTTAGTTGATGATTTCATGGCTACAAGTGATGAATCAATTTTTGCCGTTGGTGAGTGTATTGAGCATAATGGAAATACTTATGGCTTAGTTGCTCCTTTATATGAGCAAGGAAAAGTATTAGCTAAAAAGCTTGCGGGAGTTGAAGTTGAAGGATATAGTGGATCAACTTTATCAACTAGACTTAAAATCTCTGGAGTTGATTTATTTAGTGCAGGTGATTATTTAGGAGATGTTACAACTGAAGAGTTAATCTTACTAGATGAAAAAGCAGGTATTTACAAAAAGCTTGTGATTTTTGATAATAAAATTATAGGAGTTGTATTATATGGTGATACTGCTGATGCATCTTGGTATTTAAAACTATTAAAAGAGCACACTGATATTAGTGATTTAAGAACAAAAATCTTATTTGGTAAATCTGCACTTTCTGGAGATTCTGGACATGGTGGTGATGATATAAATGCCATGAGTGATGACGAAGAAGTTTGTGGATGTAATGGTGTTTGCAAAGGAGATGTTGTAAATGCAATTAAAGATAAAGACTTAAAATCACTAGGTGATGTAAAATCATGTACAAAAGCTGGAGCTTCATGTGGTTCTTGTTTAGGCTTAGTTGAACAAATCTTAGTAAATACTTTAGGTGATGAGTACAATAATGAGCCTGAAGGAATTTGTGGATGTACAAACAAAGGTCATGCAGAAGTTAAAAAAATCATTGATGATGGTGATTTTGAAACTGTATATGATGTGTTTAAAAAAGCTTCATGGAAAACAGAAGATGGTTGTGCAAAATGTAGACCAGCAGTTAACTACTATTTATTAGTTAAATACAATGACGACAAATACAAAAATGATAAAAGAAGTGCCTTAGTAAATGACAGAATGTTTGCAAATATCCAAAAAGATGGAACTTACTCAGTTGTTCCAAGAATTTGGGGAGGGTTAACTTCTCCTCAAGAATTAAAAGATATTGCAGATATTGCTGTTAAATATGATGTTCCAACTGTAAAATTTACAGGTGGGCAAAGACTTGATATGTTAGGAATTAAAAAAGAACAATTAGCTCCTATGTGGAAAGATTTAAATGATTGTGGATTTGTATCAGGACAAGCTTATGCAAAAGGATTAAGAACAGTAAAAACATGTGTAGGAAATACATTCTGTAGATTTGGAACGCAGGACTCTATGAGTATGGGTGTTAAGATTGAAAAGCTAACATGGGGTTCATGGACACCACATAAATATAAAATCGCTGTATCAGGATGTCCTAGAAACTGTGCAGAAGCAACTATCAAAGACTTTGGAATTATTGGTGTTGATTCAGGATGGGAAATCCATGTTGCTGGTAATGGTGGTATAAAAGTTAGAGTAACTGACTTTTTATGTAAAGTAGAAACTGACGAAGAGTTATTTGAATACACAAAGGCTTATATGCAATTTTATAGAGAAGATGCATTTTATTTAGAAAGAACTGCTCATTGGATTGAAAGAGTTGGTTTAGAACATGTAAAAAAAGTAATGTTTGATGATGAAAAAAGAAAATACTATGCACAAAGATTTGATGAATCTCAAAAATCTGCACAAGTTGACCCATGGGCAAAAGCAATAGAAGATGGGTTTACAAAAGAGTTTAATCCAATCGTAATAAATCCAGAAGAATCTCATAGTTTTGAAGCAAAAGGAGTTTAAAAAATGGCAACATGGTATAAAATCACAGAAGTAGAAGATATTCCTCAAATGGGTTCAAGAAAAATTGAAGTAGCCAATACAGAAATAGCTATTTTTAAAACAAGAGATGGCCAAATATTCGCAGTAAATAATCTATGCCCTCACAAACAAGGGAAATTAAGTGAAGGTCTAGTTCACGAACATGTAATTACTTGTCCACTTCATAACACAGATATTGATTTAAAAACGGGCGAATCTATAGGTGAAGATTATGGCTGTACAAAAACCTATGAGACAAAAATTGAGGATGGAATAGTTTATTTAAATTTTTAGACAAATAAATAAAAAACTTATATAAATATTACACCTTCGTTACACAAAGGTTACATTTAATTAATATCATTTCCTATTGACTAAAAAAAGGAAATATTATGAACAAATTTAAACAAATGAGTTTTTCAATTGTTGTAGCTGGGATGCTTATTGGTTGTGGAGGTAGTTCTAGTGGCTCGTCTTCAACTGCAACATTAATCGATGATTTTGTATCAGGAGTTAAAGTAGTATACTCTAATGGTTCTGCTGATTCTTATACTGATGCAAATGGTAAATTTCCATATACAGATGGAAGTGTTGAGTTTTTTGTAGGAGATGTAAAACTAGGAACAGTTAATGCTGTTCCAGTTGATGGGAAAATATTTTTACAAGATATAATAGGTGTTCCTAGAACAGATACTACAAATACAGATGTGATTAAATTAGGTAGGTTTTTACAATCACTAGATTCTGACCCATCAACTGATGCAATTGAAATAAATCAAACTAATTTTGATTTATTTGAAGATCCAAATGATACTGAAACAAATTTATTAGATAATGGAACTGTTGTTGATACTATTTTAGTAAATGCAGGTTTTAATTCACAAGATATAGTAGATGCAACTCAAGCACAAAACCATATTGAAAATATTTTAGAAGCGCAAGGGGAAATAACAACTTCAACTATATTAAGTTTATCTTCTTCTACAATTAACAATGGGGATACTAATGTTGATATCGATGTAGATTTTGAACTTACATTTAATGACCAAATACCAAGAAGATATTTAACAAATGATTATTTTATTCTAACAAATGATAATACAGGTGCAAATGTTGATATTATAATTACTAGAGATGGAGATGTAGTAACTATTACTCCAAATGCCGATTTAGATAATAATGAAAACTATACTTTAACTATCAAAAATACAATTAAAAACTATGCAGGAACTGACATTGATTTAGGTGGTACTACTGACAAGGTTATTACTTTCTCTACTGAAGCTGCAGCTAATTTAGCTCCTGTTGCTAATGCTGGTGCGGATCAAACTGTAACTCAAGGTACTAGTGTAACTTTAGATGCTTCTGCTTCATCTGATAGTGATGGTACAATCTCTTCTTATTCTTGGGCTGAGGGTTCTACTGTACTTTCTACAAACTCATCATTTAGCAAATCTGATTTCTCTGTGGGAACTCATAATATCACTTTAACTGTAACTGATGATGACGGTGCTACTTCTACTGATGATGTAATTGTTACAGTTAATGCTGCTGCTTCATCAAATCAAGCTGCAGTTTGGAACTTAGCAAATGGTACATCTGCAAGTGCAGTTGAAAACGCTGCTTCATCATATATTATTGATTTATCAGGTTCAACTGATAGTGATGGAGATACTTTATCTTATGAGTGGTTTTTATCTCCAACTGGTTCGCTTGGAACTATATATAATCAAAGTTCAGGAAATATTCCTATAAGTACACAAACTACTATTGATTTTACAACAGCAGACCAAAGAACAAATACACCAGCAGCATTACCAGCTGGAACTTATGATTTAAGAATTGTACAGTATGAAGATAGAGGAACAGGAACTCCTATATCAACTTCTCAAACTGTAACTATTACTATAAGTGCTGCTTCAACTGGTGGGAACACAACATCAAATGACTTCATCTTAAAAATTGATACAGAAGCAAATGGTAACAATGGAACAAATGACTTTGGAGTTACAGCTACAACATCAAATGTTAGTTTAAATGTAGATTGTGATAATGATGGAACAAATGAAGCTACAGGTGTTGCTAATTATACTTGTACATATACAAATGATGGAGTATATGATGTAAGAGTAAGTGGAACATATGGTGGTTTAGCTTTTAATAGTGGAGATCCAAAAAAAATTACACAAATTGTAAATTGGGGTAATAATCAGTGGACAGAAATGTCAAATATGTTTAATAATGCAAGTAATTTAACAACTATTGCTTCAAGTGCAGGAGTTCCTGATTTATCAAATGTTACTTCGATGTCTAATATGTTTAATGGTGCAAGTAGTTTTAATGCAGATATTTCTTCATGGGATGTAAGTAATGTGACTAATATGAGTTATATGTTTAATAGTGCAGGAGCGTTTAATGCGGATATTTCTACATGGAATACAAGTAATGTTAAAGATATGCGTGTTATGTTTAGAAACACTGGCTTTAATCAAGATATATCTTCATGGGATACAAGTTCTGTAACTACTATGTATGCTATGTTTTTCCAAAACAGTGCCTTTAATCAAAACATTGGTTCTTGGGATACAAGTAGTGTAACTGATATGAGAGAGATGTTTTACAGAGCATCTGCATTTAATAAAGACATCAGTTCTTGGAACACGAGTGCAGTAACTTCTATGTATAATATGTTCAGTGGTGCAAGTAATTTTAATCAAAATATAGGTTCTTGGGATACAAGTAGTGTAACTTCAATGTATGGTATGTTCAATGGAGCTAGATTGTTTAACCAAGATATAAGTGGATGGGATACAAGCAGTGTAACAAATATGGAGTTCATGTTTGCAAGTAGTCCTGCTTCACATACATTTAATCAAGATATCAGTTCTTGGGATGTATCAAATGTTACATCAATGAGAGGTATGTTCTTAAAATCTGCCGCATTTAATCAAGATATTAGTACTTGGCAAATTCAAAATGTGACAAATATGAATAATATGTTTGAAGATGCAAGTGCATTTAATCAAGATTTATCAGCTTTATATCCTAGAAAAAATGCAAGTTTAACTGTAAGTGATATATTTACAAACTCAGGTATGAGTCAAGCAAATCAAGATTCATTTTTAGTTGGACCTGTTTCAAGTACTCCATTAAACGCAGTTATTACGGCTCAGGGACAAAGTGGTACACCATTTTGTTCTCCAAGTCAAAGAGTAGGTTCTGAGTTTATTACCTTTACTGGAAGTTCATCTACTGGAAATATTGCATCATATGCATGGACTGATGTAACAGCAGGTAATAGTAATAATTTTATTGATGGTGGAACAACAGTTAGCGAGACATACTCTTGTGTAGGATTACCAGGTGGTACAAGAACGATAAGACTTACAATTACAGATAGCTCTGGTGCTACAGATACTCAAGATCAAACACTTAACATAGTTTATTAAATAAACAGCAAAGAGAAGTTCACCTTCTCTTTAAAACACAAAAGGAAAAAAACATGAAAAAGTATTTAAAAACGCTACTAACATTTGGTCTATTATTTAGTTCTACGGCTTATGCAAATGCATTTGACCCAGCATCTGTTCCTTGTGCAATGGATGCTAAAGATTATAAAAAAATGTATATAGGCTCAAAAGGTGATTACGAGTGGAAAAAGGGATTAAATCAAATCACTAAAAGTACAGGTTATTTTGATACAAAAAAATTAACTCCAAAGGGTAAAAACTCTTGTGAAGTTAAACTTACTCAACATCAGTGTTTAACAATGTTTTTAGATGAAAACTGGGAAAAAAAGTTTGGGACTAGTAATCCAGAATTTTCTTGTGTGAATTTAAGAACAGGTCAAACTGTTCCAACAGGAGAAATTGCATATAAAAACAAAGTTGCAGAGAGAATGATAAAAATGAGATGTCCAAATGAAAATGGAATTTCAAAATGTTCAAATGACTCAAATAGTAAAAGAGGTAATGATTTTACTTCAATGTTAAAGAAAAACAAATGGGAAATGGAATCAGTTTGTGCAGGATATATTAGAGAGCCAAGATTCTTTAAAGAAGGTAAAGTTGGAGACACAGCTTTATGTGCATTAACAAATCAAAAAGGTGAAGCTTTATATAAAGTTTTAATTCCTATGGAATATAGTTATAATGCTCCTTTAAAGAAAATTGATGGGAAAACAATAACTTTTAAATCAAGTTCTGGTCAAGCAACTTCAATAGGTTCAGTTCCATCTCCAAAAGAAGCTATGGAAAATACAACTCAAAACAATGGTAGTTCTTCAAATCCTATGGATAAAATCGAAGAGATAAAAGCTGTTGGTGATTCTTTGAAGAAAGCATTTAGTTTTTAATTAAAGAGAAGTTAATCTTCTCTTTGATTTAATATAAAAAAACAAAATTGGATTATTTTTGAGTTTAAAATTTAAAATCTCTATTCTTCATATTGCTATTAGTTCTATTACATTATTTTTTATATATATGGTTTATGACTCATATGTTTTAAGCCAAAAATATGAAATAGAAAAACAACTAACAAGAATCTTAAACTTAAATCAAGCACATATGCAAAAAAGCTTAGTTGGTATAAATCAATTACTAGAAAATAAAAAAGAGTTAACTCAAGAAATACATCTATCTTTACACAATCACTTAAAAGAAAATCCTAAAGCTAATTTGCAAGAGTTAAGAAATAATATAAAAAAAGAGTTTCAATTAGAAAATAAAAAAGTAGATATAGAAGTTTTCTTAGTAGATAAGTATTATTATAGAGTTATAGACTCAACAGAAGCAAAAAACTTAAATAGAAATCTAAGTTTTAATAAAAAATCAAAAGAGAGTTTAGACTCTTTATCATATATTGATCAATATAAACAATCAAATGATGTATCTGTAGACTTCTTAGACTATGAACTTAAAAATTACTCTTATTCAAAATTAGATGAAGAGCTTTACTTAGGACTTGGAGTAATTTATAAAGAAGCTTTAGATCATAGAAAAGATTTTGATGAAATGAGAAAAGTTGCAAACACACATATTGATTTATTTTGTGTGATGAAAGATAGTAATAATAATCTTTTTTATGAAAGTTTGCTTGCCCATAAAAAACCTTACAAAACAAATGAAGATTACAACTTAAATATAAAAAAATATGGACAAGATGAAATCACAAATAATCCAATTATAAAAACATCAAGAATATGGGAACAACAATCTGTAAAAGATGATAAAACTTTAAGATTTTTTATTCCTTTATTAAAAGAGAATAATCCTATCATGGGAATTCCTGGAGATATAATACTTCAAGTAGATTTAGATATTTCACAAGAAAAAGAGTTTTATCAAACAATTATATTTAAACTTATTCTATTTATATTTATTCACTTTATTTTACTTTTTATTATTTTTTACTTTACAAAAAAATATCAATCAATTCAAGAAAAACTTCAAAAAGAGAATAATAAACACAAAGAATTAGTTAATTATAATAAAAACTTTATTTCAAACATGGTTCATCAAATTAGAACACCATTGTCAATTGTCATTACGAATATTTCTTTTATGGAAACATTATTTAAAACAGATATTTCTAAATATACAAGCCAAGTAAATGCAGCAATTAATTCCTTATCAAACTCATATGAAAATCTTTCTTACTATATTTCATATAAAAATTTAAAGTATTCAAAAAGAACAATAGATGTATCTAATTTTATCAAAGAAAGAGTTATATTCTTTGATGAGATTGCCCAAGCAAATAAAAAAAATATCTTACTAAATATAAAAGAGAATTATGAAATAGTTTTTAATGATATAGAATTAGAAAGACTAATAGATAATAATATTTCTAATACCTTAAAATATGGAGATATAAAAACAAATATAATTATTAGTTTCTATAAGGAAAATGAAACTTATAATTTAGTTTTTAAAGCATATTCAAAAAATATAAGCATTAATAATTTATTTGAAAAAAGTGAAAAAATACTTATAAAAGATACATCTAGTATTAGTTTAGGAATTTATGTAATCAAAAAAATATGTGAAAAAAATAAAATTATATATAAATGTGAAAAAAAAGATGATAGTTTCTTATTTAAATACACTTGGGAATGACATGAATATTACCTCTTTTAGATACAATTTTTATATAAAGGATTATTAGTATGGATTTTAATGTACTAGTTATAGAAGACGATATTCAATTAAATTTTGTTATTACAGAATATTTTAAAATGAAAGCTTACAACACTACAAGTATTCATGATGGGATTGAAGCAATTGATGAAATTGATAAAATCACAAATAGAGATATTAATCTTTATGTAATTGATATTAATTTACCTTCGTTAAATGGTATTGATATACTAAAATATATTAGAGAAAAAGACTCGACTACACCTATTATAATTATTACAGCATCTTTAGAAATAGAAAACTTTATAAAAGCTTTTGAATATGGTTGTAGTGAATATATTAAAAAACCATTTCATATAAAAGAATTAGAAGTAAGAGTGAATAAACTTTTAAATCATAATATCTCTAATATTCAATTCAATTCAGATTTCTATTATGATTTTAATACTAAAAGCTTTTTTTTCAAAGAGAAGGAAATAGAATTAAGAAACAAAGAAAGAAGATTAATTGAAGTACTTTTACAAAATGTAAATAAGATTGTACCTGTTGAAATAATTTATGACTACGTCTGGGAAGGAGAGGATAAAGATTCTTTTCCATTAAGACAGCTTCTAGCAGATATTAGAAAAAAATTACCTTATAATATAATAAAAACAAAGATCAAACAAGGATATATAATAGAAAAATAAAATGAGAAATAAATACAAATTTATATTTTTAAATATCTTTATTACTATTATTTCAATATATTTTACCTATGCTGTTTATTATGAATATAAAGAGTCTCAGGATAAAAAAGTAAATGCTTATATAGAAAAATCTATCTCTAGAAATAAAGAAATTATCATAAATACATTTAAGACAATTAGAGATGCAATTGAAGCTGATAGAAAAATCTTCAAGGAGATTCATAAATACTATACAAAAAAACTAAGAAAAAACCCAAAGCTTGATATTAAAAAACTAAGAAATGAAATTTATTCTAACTATGATTTAAAGAATAAAGATGTACATCTTTTTTTATTAAATAAAGATTACACAATAACTGAATCAACCTATGAACCTGATATAGGATTTAAACTTGGTCTAATAGTTGATGCTAGACTTGAGTTAGATAAGACACATGATGGAAATATTTATCAATCACAAAGTGTATCTATTGACATAATCAACTCTGAAATTAAAAGTTATTCCTATTCAAAAATAAATGATGAATTATATTTTGAAATGGGCTTTATAAATAAACAAATAAACAAAATTCTTAGAGATACTATTAAAAAAGTACATCTTGTAACAAATAAAAAAAGTAACTTATATAGAATTGAAAGAAAACTAAATGGAGATGAATACTATGATAATATTTTAGAAAAAAAATTTTCAAAAACAAAAGAAGAGTATATTTCATCTAAAAAAATGTACCCTAAAGATGAAACAACTAATGATTTTATAATACTTTCAAATAGACTACAAAAAGAATTGAGAAAAAAAGAGAACAATTCTTTAATAATTTATACCCCTTTAATAAAAAAATCAAATGAATATCTAGAGCTAATGGGAGATTTTGTTTTAAAATTAAATATTGATATGGCATATAAAAAAGAGTTAGATAAAAAAATAGATTTTTATTTCTATGTTTTCTTGATATTTCATACTATTTTCTTATTGATCATATTCTATTTTACAAAAAAATATTATGAAGCTTTAATAATGCTTGAAGATACAACAACAAAAAACCAAAACCTACTTAAAGAAAATAAAGATTTTATAATTGCTATTACAGATCAAATGAAAACTCCATTATCTATTATTATGAATAATGTCGTATTTATTGAAAAAAATATACCTTATGAGTTAAATAAATATATAAAACAAATTAACTCTGCAATTAATATGTTAAAAAGTTCATATGATGACTTAAGCTATATTATTGATAATAAAAAAATATCATATGAGAAACAAAAACTAAATATTAGTAAGTTTACAAATGAAAGAATAGATTTTTTTGAAAATATTTTGAAAACAAGAGCTAAAACTATAAAAACTGATATTGAGGAAAACCTTTGGATTGATATTAATATTATAGAACTTGAAAGACTAATAGATAATAATATTTCAAATGCAATCAAACACAGTCAAAATTTATCACAAATAACTATTAAACTTTATGAAGAAAATTCAAATATAGTTTTAAGTTTTTACTCACATGGAAATAAAATTAAAGATACCAATAAAATATTTCAAAGAAACTTCAGAGAAAATGATAATGGCAAAAAAAGTTTAGGATTAGGTTTATCAATGATAAGTTCAATATGTGATAAATACAATATTTTATACAAAGTTGATTACATTAAAAATCAAAACGTTTTCACTTATAGATTCAAAATGTCTAATTAATATCCAGTCCATCGCAGTATATTTTTTATCTATTAGAGTATAATTAGATAAAAAATATACAGGATATTTATGAAAGAGTTTTTAGAAACCTACAATCAGAACCAAGAAGATATAGAGTACTTTTTACAAGAAAGTATTCGAAACCTTGGTGATCTATCACTATATGAAAATAATGATTTCAAGCACCTTTATAATCTATTTCCTTCTTTAGAATTAGTATATGTAATTGATAAAAATACAAAACAACAAGTTTCTGATAATATTGGAAGATATAAAAATGATTCTATTGGAAATGGTAAAAACAGATCTCATCTTATTACTAAACTACATTTTACTGAAAATAATATTGCATTTTCAAAGCCATATATTAGTAGTGCAACAAGAAGTAGTTGTGTAACAGTATCTGTTAAAGAAGGTGATAAGATATATTTTCTAGATTTTAGAATCGAAATCTTATTAGAAAAACTTAGTTTACTTGAATTAAACAAATCATTTCATGGCCTTACAAAAGGTTTTTATGTAGTTGCTGGTTTTACACTTATGGCTTTATCATTTTTTACAATTATATTCTCTCTTTATGACTTTTTAACTTATCTTTTTGCAAACATAGATTTAAGTTTAGAAATGATTTTTAAACCTATTATTGCTCTAACCCTAGGTATTGCAATATTTGATTTGGCAAAAACAATCCTAGAACAAGAAGTTTTCTTTAAATCATATTCAAAGAATTCAAACGTAGAAACAAAGATGCTTACAAAGTTTTTGATTACTATTATTATTGCCTTATCAATAGAAGCACTTATAGTCGTATTTAAGATAGCCATTGACAATTATGATCACATGATCCATGCCTTTTATTTAATAGCAGGTATTGCAGTTATTTTGATATCACTTACAGTATTTATATATTTTACAAAGAAAAAAAACTAATAGTTCCTAATTTTTAGGAATTATTAGAGAAAAAACAGCTCCTGTATAATCACAATTTTCATAATTGTATCTCTCATTTTTTACTTTAACGTAACCTTTAATATGCTTTTCTAAAATTTGATCAACCATATACAAGCCTATTCCTGTACCTTTGCTTTTATGTTTTGTGGTAAAATATGGTTCAAATATTCTATCAATAATTTCCTCATCTATTCCACCTGCACTATCTTTTATTTTTATACAAATACTATCTTCTTGAATAAATAAATTTATAAATATAAATCTTTTTTCTCTATCTTCAATTTTTATTAATTCATCTTTTGCATTATTTAAAATATTTATAATCACTTGAACAAGTTCATTTTCATAACTATTTATTTCTATATTTTCTATATCTAGAATAATTTTTATATTTCTATTATTAAACTCTCTAGAAATCAAATTTAAACACTTTTGGATTAACTTATTACTATTAAAAAAGTTTTTTTCTTTATTAGGAGAAAAATAGTTTCTAAAATCATCAATTGTATGAGATAAATAATTTGATGTTTCAATAATAGATTCTAATGAATTTTCAATATCATTATTCTCTAAAAGCCCATACTCTTTTTTAACTTTTAAAGCAGAAGCTTCTGTTGTGATTAGTGAAAGTGGCTGTCTCCATTGATGAGCAATATTTTCAATCATTTCACCCATTGCAGCCATCTTATTTTGTTGAAAAAGAAGCTTATTTTTTTGTTCGTTTTTCTTAACTTCATGCTCTATTGTAATTTGTAAATTCTCATTTAATTCTTGTAATTTTCTTTTATTTCTACTCAGTTTTATATGAACACTTTTAAGTTTTCTTGCATAGAAGTAATAAAAAATCGTAAATATCATTAATAGTATTAATAAAATAAAAGTAAAAATATAGAAAAATGCGTGCCTTTTAAAATCTTCTAAATCAGTCATATCAATTGAATCAAGTTTTTTAAAGACTAAGAAATTCCCAAGTTTTGTATTCTTATCTTTTATTTTATAGTTTATTACTAAATATTCATTCTTTAAAATATATTTGTCTATACTTATAAAATCACTAATATTTTCTTTTCTAACTAAACTTAATATATCTTTATTTGATAGGTAACTTGGTATGTAATGATTTTGTACAAAAGTTTTGGAAAATGAATTATTTCTCAACTGCTTTGAGTGCTCTTTATCTACTATTATTAAAGAATGCACATCATCACTTGATTCTATAAATCTAACAACATTATCAAAATGAGATATTGTTTCAAAAAAACCAATAAATTCACCATTTTGATATAAAGGAATAGTTGCTTTAAATGTAATATCATATCTTCCAACACTAATTGAAGATTTTATTTTTGGCTTTTTAATTAATTCTTTTAAATCTTTTCTTACATTAAGAAGATTATCATTTCTTTTAGAAGACCAAGTTCTGTAAACAGAGTTACCATTTTTATCAATTATTTGAAACCATAAGTGTTTTAAATTAGTATGAGTATCTAACTTTTTTACAATATTTTTTAAATCTAAACTTCCATTTTTTAATATTACATCTTTAATTTTTTGATTACCGTTACTAATAGATAAAGATAATGAGAGTATTGAGTTTTTTTCTTTTTTAATTAATAAATCTATTTTTTCTTGAATTAGAAATGAAATATTTGAGTATTTTTCTTTTGAAATTTCATTCTCTTTTTGAGTAATATATTTTTGTACAATCATCGTTAGTAATATTAAAAAAACAAAACAAATTATTGATAGTAAATATTTAGATTTCAATAGATTATCCATTATTAACAAATTATTTTATTATGACGAAATATTGCTAAAAAACAAAACAGATTATATCTGTACTATTTGTATATAAAGTATACAAAATAAATAAAATATTTTAATAATATACAGTATAATAAAATTTAAATAAAAGCTTTTTGTATAATAAATATATTTAAATAAGGTGATAAAATATGCAGGAATATATAGCCCAAGATGAAATTTCAAGAGAAATACTTAATTCAGCAAAACTACTACAAGCAGTAAATGTAAATGCTTTAATATTAGGGGAAATGGGTGTAGGAAAAAAATCTCTTGCAAAATTTATACTTCCAAAATCAGATATTTATGAAGCGAAAAACCTGCAAAAAGACATCGAAGATGATGTTTTAACACTAAAAGATGAAGCTATAATAATAGATAAAGTTCATGAAATTACTAATATTGATCTATTTTTAAAATGGTTAAATGATTATAATATAAGAATAATCGCCATTTCAAATACAGAAAATTTAAATCAAAAATTAAAAGATATATTCTCGATTAATCTTGAAATTCCAAACTTTTCAAAAAGAGGTGAAGATACAAAAGCACTAGTTGAAAAATTTTCAAAAGAGGCTAGTACTATCTTGGATATGCCATATATAAATTCAAATAAACTAATTGTAAATATCTCAAATAATGCCCACAGTCTTAGAAAGTCTATATACTTTTCATACCTTTTTGAAACAATTGGAGAGCATGAAATTCTTATGTTCTTAGAAAAATATTTTGGTGAAAACTTAGAAGGCGAAAATTCATATAAAGATCTATTATATATCTTTGAAGTACCTTTATTAAAAGCATGTATGGACAAATATAAATCGCAAGTACAAATTGCAAAGCATTTAGGATTAAATAGAATTACTCTTAGAAAAAAACTAGATTTACATAAAGATTCTCTTTAAAATATATATTAAATTTCAACAATTTAATATATGCTACAATAAAAAATAAATTCAAACAAAAAAGATGATAAATTATTATGATTACAGAATTAAATATACAAGTTGAAGAATTAATTGACAGTGGTGCAAAAGATTTTGAAATTGCAAAGGTTTTTAAAACATATTATAAAAATTATGTTGAATTAATTGATACTACTTTAGAAACAACTGGTGGAAAAGATTTTTTTATAAAACACACAAAACATACAGATAAATTTTTAATAGCTCTTTATAAATATATTCTTAGAAAACATTTTGGTTCATATCAACCAATGAGTAGCTCTATTCCAATTGATTTAATTGCGCTTGGTTCTTATGGTAGGGAACAACTTTGTATCTACTCTGATATTGATATCATGATTTTATATGAGGATATCAAAGGATATAACTTAAAAAGTATGATGGAAGAGCTTATTACTTTAGCATGGGACTGTGGATTAAAACTTGGGTCTAGAGTGCATGAGGTAAGAGAGATAAAAGATGCTGTAAAAGAAGATATTACTATAAAAAGTTCTATTATTGAATCAAGACTTATTTATGGTTCTAAAATGCTGTGGTATAGATATGAAAATGCTTTAAAAACTATTAGAAATACAAACCAAAAAGAGTTTATTTTAGAAAAACTTGAAGAACATAAACAAAGACTTTTAAAGTATCCATTAACAATGGAGCCAAACATTAAAGATGGATATGGAGGGATGAGAGAGTCAAATATGGTGTATTGGATAGCAAATGTTTTATTTGGTGTTGATCACACAAAACAACTAATTGGTATTCACTATTCAGAAGAAGAGTTTAGAAAATATAGACAATCATTAGAATATATCTTTCAAGTAAGAAATGCTTTACATAATGTTGCAAGAAAAAAACAAGATCAAGTTACATTTGATATCTTACCTGATTTAAGTACTAAACTTGGATTTACAAATACTCCTAGATATACAAAAGAGAGACAGTGTATGTCAAAGCTTATGTCATGTTTACATAATATTCAC
Source organism: uncultured Arcobacteraceae bacterium (assembly GCA_964022095.1). GTDB lineage: Bacteria > Campylobacterota > Campylobacteria > Campylobacterales > Arcobacteraceae > Malaciobacter_A. The sequence goes on along the minus strand of CAXHZO010000013.1, from coordinate 28,126 downwards.
TCTTTTAGTGCAACAATGGTTAAAAAATTTACTAGAGCTGCAATATTTGAATCAAAAAATATTCCTCAATTAAGAAAACTAAGATATAAAAAAGATCAATATATTATTGGAAATACAATATTCACATCTTTTAATACAAAATCTATAACTTTGAATAATTTGTTAAAAGAGTTAATAGAGTTACCAGATGTTGTTGAAAGATTTGATAGGTCTTACATCTACTTTGCAAGCAGGGTAATTTTACCTAAAACTTTTACAAAAGAGATTAAGAAAAATATGAAAGCTCTTTTATCAAAACCAGATTTACATCCAGTTATTAAGCTTTTATATAATTCAGGATTATTTTCTTATCTTATTCCTCAAACAAAGCAAATAATCCATCAACCACAGTTTGATGGATATCATAAACACCCAGTTGATGTTCATTCAATAAATACTTTAAAATTTTCAAAATATATAGAAAATGAACATATCAAAGAAGTATATGATAATTTAAAACCAGAATATCAAATAGTTGTTAGACTTGTTGCACTTTTCCACGATATTGGAAAAGGAAGAAAAGGCGATCATCATGTAGAAGGTGAAAAACTATTTAAAGAGATGCTAAAAAACTTTGGATTTGATGAAGAATTAATAAAAATTGGAGCAAGACTAGTTAGATATCATAATATGATGTCTTATATTGCAACTCATGAAGATATTTATTCAGAGAAAACAATTTTAACATTTACAGGACTTGTAAAAACAAAAGTAGCTATGCAAATGCTTTATGTAGTAACTTATTGTGATATCTCTGCTGTGGGTAAAAATATATTTAATAGTTCAACTGCATCATTATTAAGACAACTTTTCAACCAAACATTACCTGCATTTGAAAATGAAGACTTATTAAATGAAGGGGCTAGAAGAGTTGCAAAAATAAATACTATTAAGAAAATAAAAAAATATAAAGAGTTATCAAATATTATAAAAAAGAAAATCAATTATATCTCTTCAAATCAAATTTTTTTAAGACTAAAAGCAGAAGATATAATCTATCTTGCCCAAAAGACTCATACAACAGATACATACAAATATAAGATTACAAATGAAACACAACTAACACTTAGAATTATAAGAAAAACTCCACTAAATTTAGGATATTTACTTGGAAAACTAGAATCACTGAATTTAGCGACAATGGATATTTATAAGTTATTTGATGATAAAAAAGCATTTTATATAACATTTGCAGAAAGAGTAAATGATGATGAAATTTTCTATATTAAGAAAATCATTGAAGACTCTTTTGATATGAGTAAATCTGTTCCATTAAAAGCTCCAATAATAAAAAAGAGTGATGTGATAGTAGATCCTAACCATACTACATATTTAGCATCTATGCATATTAGAACAAAAGACCAAAAAGGTCTATTTGCTTATATTGCAAGAGTATTTGATGACTTTAATGTAGATATTGAAAGTGCAAAACTTCATACTCTAAAAGGTTATGCAAGAGATTTATTCCTAATTGAAAAAAATGGAAATTTTTGCACAAATCAAGATGATATTGTTAATTTAATCTGTGCAAATGACAAAAGTGATAAAGAGAATAAATAATCTCTTTATCATAACCTCTTAGCTAAGTTTTTAGCTCCTTTGAAATCTTTTTTACCACTCCCAAGTCTTGGCACCTCATCAACTATTTTTATATTTGAAGGAATCATTAGCTTATTATCAAATGATTCAATCATATCTTCTTTTAACTGTTTTGTAATTTCTTCACTAACATGAGATATTAAAAGAACAATTTTTTCACCTTTTTTTTCATCTTCAAGAGTTGTAATAATATAATCAGTTAAAGAATCCTCATCTAACTTTAATAGCTTCGAAATTTTCTCTTCAATGGCACCTAAACTAACCATCTCACCACCAAGTTTTGCAAATCTTGAATATCTATCTACAATAGTTAAGAATCCATGCTCATCAACTCTACCCTTATCTCCTGTGATATAATATTTCTTATTTCCAATTTTTTTAATCACTTGAGAAGTTTTTTGATTATCATTTAAGTATCCTTTCATAACTTGAACACCACTTATTACTATCATTCCCTCTTCATTTACATCTAACTCTTCATATGTATCAGGATTTACAATTTTTATTGTAGTTCCAGGTATTGCCATACCAACGCTTCCCTTTTCATGCCCTATTTGTATAGTTCCATCAGGAGCAACCACATCAGGTAAGTTACAAGCAGCAACAGGAGAAGTTTCAGTTGTACCATATCCTTCTAGTATCTCTTTATTAAATTTACTTTCAAAATCTACTCTTACATCTTCTCTTAGTTTTTCTGCACCAGCAACAACAAGCCTTAAAGAATCAAACATCTCTTTTTTTACTTTTGGATTCTTTGTATAAAGTCTAAAGAATGTTGAAGTCCCCGTCATTATTGTGGCTTTATATTTTGCAACTAATTTTCCTAATCCAAATCCATCAGTTGGGTCTGGATGTGCAACACATTTTATACCTTCAATTAATGGTAAGTATGTAGTTACAACTATACCAAAGGCATGAAATAACGGAAGAGATCCCACAATAGTATCATCATCACTTGCATTTATAACTGCTGCTATTTGTTGAGAGTTTCCTAAAATATTATCTCCGCTTAACATAACACCTTTTGGTGTTCCTTCACTTCCTGAAGAAAATAAAATCACAGCTGTATCGTCTTTTTTTGTTTTACATAAATGCATAGCCTTTAATAAAATATTTGGTAAAAACTTAATACTAAAATAAGTTAAAATTCCTTTCGCTCTAGATATATTCTCTTTTAAATCTTCAACATAAACAACCTCTACTAAATCAAAAACTTCACTTATATTTATACCTTTTTGCTCTAGTTTTTCAACAAACTTTTTAGAAGCAACTATTGTTTTAATATCTGCACTTTTAATTGCTTCTTTTATAGACTCAATTTCACTTGTATAATTTAAATTTACTGCTGTTTTTCCCATCATTAAAACTGCATTATTTATAAATGCTCCAGCTGCAGTTGAGGGAAGAAGTAAACCTACATTTTGTTGTGATTTCAACTTCTCTTGAAGTAACTGTTTAAATAAAATAGATACCGTTAAAAATCTATATCCACTTAGTTCTAATCCTGTAGAATCTGCAAATATTAGATCATCACCAACTTGATTTAACCTATCAAATATTACTTCATTTAATGAATTAACATCATCAATATGACTCTTCCATGATTTAGTTGATAACTCTACAACTTCATTTTTTACACTAACAGTGTTCGCATTTTGTTTTTTAATTCTTTTTGCAAAAGATACTGTTACACTTTTTACTTTTTTTGACTGTTTATACTTTTTATTTGCTCTTGAAAATAATGATTCCCATAAACCTCTAATATAAAATGGAACTACAACAATATCATCACTTGTAGTAAAATCTAAAATCTTTTCAAAGCCTCTTTTAAACTCTCCTAAATGACCATTTCTAGTAATATTTCCCTCAGGGAAAAGTACAACTATACTTCCATTATCTAACTCATTTGCAATAGTCTTCATAGTACTTTTACTAGCCATATTTGAAATAGGAATTGACTTAAACATTTTTAATAACCAGTTTAAGTACCATTTTTCGTAAATTGGCTTATGCATTACAAACTTTACTTCTCTTGGAACTGACATTAAAATCACTGCCCAATCTATCCAAGATACATGATTACCTAAAAGTAAAACTCCACCATTTGATGGAATATTTTTTATTCCATTTACTTCAAGTTTATATTTTAATCCAACTACTGTTTTTAAAAATAGCAAAATCAAAGATTGAGGAAGTTTTATTACAGTATATAAAGTACCAATAATAGTAATTAGAAGTATTAAGTAAATTGTATTTAATGGATCTAAATCATAAAAAGAAACAACTGTAGTCATGCAAAGCATAATAAACATTGCAAGGGAATGAAACCAGTTATTACCAGCTAAAATCGTACCTAAACTCTTTTTCTTTGCATTGAATTGTATTAAAGCATTTAATGGAACAACAAACATACCACCAAATATACCAAATACTAAAAAAGACAGTCCAATTAAAAATGGACTTCCAACAACAGTTGCTGCGAATATAGATGCAGCCATACCAAATGCAGCCAAAGGAATAGTACCAACTTCAATATAATGTCTTGAGATTCTAGAATAAAGTATTGAACCAATAGCGATACCAATACCAGACGCACCAATTACTCCATTTATCACAAATACATCAGTTACCCCTAAATATTGTTTAGCAAAAGAAGGAAATACTGCCATCATAGCTTGTGATATACCCCAAAATACAGATAATCCAATAACAGATAAGAAAATTACATTATGTGAAAAAATTGTATTTATATTTTTCTTTAAAAGTTTTCCTTGAAATAGCTCTTTTTTACATATTGATAAATCTTCATCTTTTTTATAGTGAGTATTTACTCTTTTTAAAACTAAAACTGAAACTACCATTTCTAAAAATGCAACTGGTAAAATATAATATGTAAGTGGCAAAATTGCAGTTAATAGCTCTTCTTTAGTTTGTAATTCAATTAGATTGTTTGCATTATAAAAAGCTTCAAAGAAAAATGATGCACTAGCAATTGAGAATAAAATAGCAATAATTGAAGTTGCTTGAAGTGCTGAGTTACCACTTGATAAATTTTTCTTTCCATAAATATCTATAATCAAACCAAATTTTGCTGGACTATATATTGCACTTTGAATAGCAAGTGCAACTAAAGTAATCATAGCAATATAAAAGTTTGAAGACATATATGCAAATATCATTAAAACTGAAAGTGTAAATGAGGAAACGGCACCATAAATCAAAATATTCTTTTTATTATATTTATCAGATAAATATCCACTAAGAGTAAATAAAAGTAAAAAAGGAATAATTATCATTGCATTTATTATAGATATCCAAATAACTTGTGTACTTCCATCAAATATCTTAAAAGCAATATTTTGTAAAAAAACTTTGTGTGCAACATCAACTACAACATTACAAAAAACTACGAATAAAAAAGCAAACTTTATTGCCACTATATTATTTATCTTGCCCATTAGATATCCTTTTTAAACTCTTCAATTGTATGCTTATTGAAGATATATGGTTTGAATGAATTTAATATATCAAGTACTAAAACTTCTGGTAAAACACCATTTTTCTCTAAAACTTTTGTTGTAAGTTCTCTCTCTAGTTTTGCTAAAGTCTTACTTGTCTTTACATATTCACTTATAAGTTGTGTTGAAATATCATATTTTCTTAACTGCTTAAATGTTTTTAAAACCTCTATTTCCGTTTTAAAATAAACATCTTTATCATCAAGTAAATCTAATTTGATCGCTTCTTTTAAATTTACTTCATCTAAATCTTTTTTTGATATTGGATTTTTTATTTCACTGCTTAACATCTCAATTGATTGTAAAATCAAATCAGACCTATTCTCAAAATTAATATTATAATAATCAAATAGCTCTTTTATATAATCAATTGAAAAATTTAAATTATCTTTGAAATATTTTATTAAATTTAAAACTGTAACTGTTATCTCTGGATAGTATTTCATATTTTTTGAGGTACTTAGTGTATTTGGTAGTAAACCTTTTTTAAAATAAAAAGATATGGTGTGATTACTAAGTTCAGTTAAGTCCACTATTTCGGACATTTTATAGTATTTCTTATCTTCAATAATTTTCATTTTATTTCCTTAAAAGTTAAGAGTTATACTCTTTACTTTTGAAAGTATAGTAAATTTAATATATAAAGTCAAGAGTTTAACTCTTTACTTTTATTTTTTTAGTTTATACTATGTTAACTACAACTTGGATACAATCGCGAAAATACTTACGTTTAAATTAATCACACAAGGAAATATATGTATCAAACCATGAAAAGAGAATGGTTTTCAAATATTAGAGCAGATTTTTTATCTGGTTTAGTTGTTGCATTAGCACTTATTCCAGAGGCTATTGCATTTTCTATTATTGCAGGAGTTGACCCTAAAGTTGGTCTTTATGCATCTTTTTCAATGGCAGTTATTATTGCTTTTACAGGTGGTAGGCCTGGTATGATTAGTGCTGCAACTGGCGCGATGGCACTAGTTATGGTAACACTTATAAAAGATTATGGACTTCAATACTTACTTGCAGCGACTATTTTAACAGGTGTTATTCAAATAGTTTTATCATATATTGGAATTCATAGGCTTATGAGTTTTGTAGCAAGGGCTGTTGTAGTTGGATTTGTAAATGCCTTAGCAATACTTATCTTTATGGCACAATTACCTGAACTTACAAATGTAACTTGGCATGTATATGCACTTACTGCTGTTGGTCTTGGGATTATTTACCTGTTTCCATATGTTCCAAAGATTGGTAAACTTTTACCATCACCTTTAGTAACTATTGTTTTACTTACAATTTTTGTTTATTTTGTAGGATGGGATGTGAGAAATGTTGGAGATATGGGAGAGCTTCCTGATACTTTACCAATATTTTTATTACCAGATATTCCATTTAATTTAGAAACTTTACAAATCATTTTCCCATACTCTTTTGCACTTGCAATTGTTGGTTTACTTGAGTCTTTTATGACTGCAACTATTATTGATGATTTAACAGATACAAAAAGTAATAAACAAACAGAAGCAAGAGGTCAAGGTATCTCAAATGTTGCAACTGGTTTCTTAGGTGGTATGGCAGGATGTGCTATGATTGGTCAGTCTATTATCAATATAAAATCTGGTGGTAGAGGAAGATTTTCTACATTTATCGCTGGTTTCTTACTTCTAATTATGGTTGTATTCTTTTCAGATATTATTTCAATCATTCCTATGGCAGCACTTGTTGCAGTAATGATTATGGTATCAATTGGTACATTTGATTGGGGAAGTATTAAGAACTTAAAAACACTTCCAGTTTCAACAAATATTGTAATGTTAGCAACAGTTGCTGTTACTGTTTATACTCACAACTTAGCACTTGGTGTTGTTACAGGTGTATTACTAGCAGCGCTGTTCTTTGCAAACAAAATATCTCACTTTATGTATGTTGAGAAAAGTTTTGATGAACAAAGTGAAACTAGAACTTATAAATTTGTTGGTCAAGTATTTTTCAATAGTGCAGATAAATTCTACAATGAGTTTGACTTTAAAGAAGTAGTTTCTAAAGTTGTGATCGATTTATCAAGAGCACATTTTTGGGATGTTTCAGCAGTTTATTCACTAGATAAAGCAGTTATCAAACTAAGACGTGAAGGAACTGATGTTGAAGTTATTGGACAAAATGAAGCAAGTTCAACTATCATAGATAGATTTGGGGTTCATGATAAACCAGAAGAAATTGAAAAAGTAATGGGAGGACACTAAGATGAGTTATGTATTATGTTGTGTTGATGGTGGTAGATATACACAAGCTATCATGGATTATGCAGTGATGATTGCAAATAATATGAATCTTCCTTTAAAACTTTTAAACGTAGTTGAACACAATCACAACGCAAAAGAAGTTGATTTAACTGGAAACATTGGACTTGGTGCAAAAGAAGATGTTTTAGAAAAACTGGTAAAAGAAGAAGCTGTTGAGAGTAAATGTGCTATTAGTGCAGGGAAAGAACTTCTTAAAACACTAAAAGAGCAAATAAGTTCAAAATGTACTAATGAAGTAGTAATCTCACAAGTTCATGGAGAAATTATTGAAAACATAGTTGAGTTTGAAGAAGATACTGTAATATTAATTATTGGACTTAATAGCCATGAAAAAGAGCTAGTGGGGGATAATGTAAAAGATATTATCAAATCAATTCATAAACCAGTACTACTAGTAAATAACGACTTTGTAGAACCAAATAAACTACTAGTAGCTTACAATGGTTCAAATGAATCAAGAAAACTACTTCAAGCAACATCAAGCAAACCAATCTTTAAAAAAGATGTTTCAAGAACAATTATAAATCTTAGTAAGCACGAAGGTTCATCAAGAGAACTTTTAGAAGAAGCTAAAAATATCTATGCAAAAAATGATATTGAAGTATCAACTTATGGAGCAAAAGGTGAAAGCCCAGTATTAATTACTGATTATTTTGAAAAAGAGAACTTTGATGTTTTATGTATGGGAGCATTTGGTCACTCATGGATTAAGCAACTAGTTCTTGGAAGTTTTACAGAAAAAGTTTTATCAGGAATGAAAAAACCTATTTTACTTTATAGATAAAGAAATAAAAAGTAAGAATCTCTTCTTACTTTTTAATTAGTTCAAAAACATCTTCAGTTGTTAGAAGTTTTCCTGTAGATTTAACTTCGCCATCTATTACAAGTCCTGGTGTACTCATCACACCATATTCCATAATTTTTGTTAAGTCTTCTACTTTTTCAACTTGTGCAAAAAGTCCTGCTTTTGCTACTGCTTGTTTTGTATTTTCAAAAAGTGCTGTACATTTTGTACAACCTGTTCCTAATATTTCAATTTTCATAAATATCTCCTAAAAGTGTATTGTACAAATATTTAATAAAAATTTGCAAGACCACTAAAGAAACACCAAAATAAATTAAAATTTTCAAAAGGAGTTATTTATGAGTTATTCAAAAAAAAGACACTTAACTTATCTTGCTATTACAGTATTTATAATGGTTCTGCCATTTATTGAGATAAATGGTAATCATATGCTTTTACTATCTTTTGAGAAATTAGAGTTTCACTTTCTAGGTTTTTCATACAATGTAAATGAGCTTTTTATAATGCCATTTTTACTTATGATTTTATTTATTGGGATATTTGCAACTACTACTATATTTGGTAGGGTTTGGTGTGGATGGGCATGTCCTCAAACAATTTTTAGAGTCATATACAGAGATTTAATAGAAAGTACAATCTTAGATTTAAGAAGAATCAAAAATAAACAAAAAGATATAAACTACAATAAAAAATCAAATCAAATTAAAAAATATATTGGTTTATTTTTATGGTTTATTATAACACTTATTATCGCTTCAAATTTTATGTGGTATTTTGTACCTCCTGAAGATTTTTTCAATTATCTTGCGAAACCTCAAGAACACTCGTTTATGATTATATTTGTACTTAGTATTGCACTATTTTTATTTTATGATATTGTTTTTATGAAAGAAAACTTTTGTACTTATGTATGTCCTTATTCAAGAATCCAATCTGTTTTATATGATGACAATACAAAGCAAGTAGTATATGATACAAATCGTGGTGGAGATATTTATAAAAACGGTCAAAAATCTATTTTTAATATCAAACAACTCAATGAAAATGATGACTGTACTACATGTGAAGCCTGTGTAAAAATTTGTCCAACACATATTGATATTAGAAAAGGTTTACAAGTTGAGTGTATCAATTGTTTAGAGTGTGTAGATGCTTGTGAAACTGTTATGACAAAACTTGGTAAGAAAAACTTAATTGGCTGGGGAAGTACAAATGAAGTTTTAAACAAACAAAATATTTCACTATTTACAAAAAGAAATCTAGCATATATTGTAAGTATTATTTTATGTATAGTTTTTGCAGTTAGTATGGCAATAAAAAAAGAATATTTCATAGTAAATATAAATAAAACAACCCAATTATATAATATAAAATCACCTGAACATATAGCAAACAACTATATCTTTACTATACAAAATAGACTGAAAAAAGAACATACATTTAATATTCAAGTTTTAGATAATGAGAATTTTGAAATAAAAAGATTCAAAGCATTTAAACTAAAACCAAATCAAAGAGTAAAAAAAATTGTGATAGTTCAAACTAATAAAAGACTATTTATTTCTGATAAAAAAGATACTCCACTAAATCTAAAAGTAAAAATATCTACTCTAGAAAATAGTGAATATAACTCAATAAGAAATATCTCTTTTATTTATCCAAGAAATGACTTAATCAAATAAATATAAAATAGGAAAACCCTATTTTATATAATAAATCACAATTGGCAAAACAATTGCAGTTAATACTCCAACTAATCCCATAGCAAGAGCAGAAAAAGCTCCTGCTTTTTCATTTATCTCAATAGCTCTTGCAGTACCTATTGCATGTGATACCAAACCAAGAGCAAAACCTTTTGAACTATCATGCTTAATTTTTAAAAACTTAAAAATCATATTTCCAAATAAGGCACCTAAAATACCAGTTATGATTATAAATCCAACTGCTAAAGATGGTATTGCACCTATTTGCTCTGAAGTTATAATTGCAATTGGTGCTGTAACTGATTTTGTAGTCATAGATAAAATCGTAGTTATTTTTGCTCCAAAAATCCAAAGTAAAAAAATAGTAAAAATCATAGAAAAAGTACCAGCAACAATTAATGTTAAAATAATAGGTAAAATCAACTCTTTTATATATTTTAGATTTTTATATAAAGGTAATGCTAATGCAACAGTAGCTGTTCCTAAAAAGAAATGAATAATCTGTACAGAATCAAAATATTTTTCATAACTAGTATTTGTCATCAAAACCAAAGTTACAATTATAAGATATGCCACAATTATAGGTTGTAAAAAAGTGTTTTTATTAAACTTTTCATATACAATTATTCCTATTTTAAAAGCACCAATTGTAATGATTAACCAGACTAGTGGTGTGCTATTTATATATTCTAAAAGTGCATCAAAGTTCATTTTTACTCTCTTTTTTTATAGTTAAAATATCCATAAACTTTGCACTAAATCCAATAGCAACTATAGTTCCCAAAAATAGTGAAATACTAATAGCAAATAACTCTGTAGTAATGGTTTCAAATTGTGTGATTATCCCCATAGCTGCGGGGATTAAAATCATTGGTAAATATCTTAAATGAAAATTTACAACAGTATCCAAACTACTAAAACTGCTTTTTCTTAAGCTTAAAAATACCAATAATAAAAGCATTCCTATAACTGGTCCTGGTATCATAAGTGAAAATAGTTTTGTAACACACTCACCTAAAAACTGAAATATTAACAATGTAATAATACCTCTTAACATCAACTCCCTTTTATATGTGTTTTTCTATAATCAAAGAAAACTCACATCCTTGCTTTAAATTTTTTACTTCAATTTTTCCATTAAATGACTCTTCAATTATCTGTTTTACTAAAAATAAGCCCAATCCCGTACCTTTATCTTTAGTTGTAAAATATGGTTCAAACAGTCTAGTAACAGAGCCTTTTATACCCTTTCCATTATCAAGGATAGAAACAATTACATCTGAACTATTTGAATCTATATTTATATTTATTTGAGGATTTTCTATATCTTTTAATTCATCAATACTATTTGAGATCAAAGCTAATAATACTTGAGAAAATTCATTTTTGCTTCCATAAATCTCTATTTCTTCAATAGTTCTAAAATCTATTTCTACAGATATATTATGATTTTTCAAATCAGCTGATAATATAGATAAAACATTATCAACACAATCTTTTATAAAGAAATTCTCTTTTTCTTTTTTAGGAGTATAAAACTCTTTAAAATCTTCAATTGTTTTTGATAAAAAATCTATTTGACTACTTGCTTGAGTTATCTTTTTTTCAAAATATACTTCATCTAAATTATTTGATTTAAACTTCTTATTTAGATTTATCAAAATATATGAAAGATTGTTTAATGGTTGTCTGAATTGATGTGTAATATTTGCAATCATCTCTCCAGTTTTAGCTAGCTTTGATTGTTGAAAGACCATGTTTTCATACTCTTCATTCTCTTTTTTTAATATACTATATTTAGATGATAAAAATATTGTAAAAAGTATAGCTTCAACTGTAAAAGCCACAACAACAATATCTGTAAATCCTCTAAGATTATAATAGTTTTTAAAATCAAATATATAAAGAACTATGCATAAAAAAGACCATCCAATTACATAAACTAAAGCTGGTTTAAAACCATTTTTTAGATTAAAAACTAAAGATATAAATAATATTCCATAAACAATCGTATATGGTAAATATTCAAATAAACTATAATGATAAAATGAAGTTGATATTACAACCATTACTAAAAAAGTATTGATACTTAGTTCTTTATAGTTTGTAATTTTAGGTATAAATCTACCCTCAAAAAAATTAATTGCAAACAGTATCGCACAAAGACTTGCAAAAGTTAAAGATAGTTCATTAAAAAACTTATTTTTATAAAATAATTGGCTATACCCAACAATAAAAATTAATGAGAAAGATTGCATCAAACAATAGATAATATAAAAAAACTCTTTTGAATAAATATACCTAATAAAAGTGTATAAAATAGTCATCATAACTATTCCAAATGTAATACCAAAATATAAAACACTATAATCTAATATCAATTTTATATCCTGTTCCAGTTAGATTTAAAATCATCTCTTTTGGTATCTTTTTCTTTATATTTTTAACTAAAGTTTTTAATGCATCTTTGCTCATTACTTCATTGTTCCATACAAAGTTTTCTATTTCTTGATAAGTTACATATCTATTTTTATTTTTTAGTAATAAGTATAAAAAATCAACCTCTTTTGTTCTTAATTTTACTAAATCAGCATTTTGAACTAAAGTTAAATTGTACATATCAAATTTTAAATCACTATTTAAAAATACAATATTTGATTCTTTTTTATTAATATTTTCACAAGCTACTTGAAGTGTTTTTTCAAACTCTTTTTCATTTATTGGCTTAATTAAATATTTCACCAATTGTAATTCAATAGCTTTAAGTAAATAATCTTTATCACAAAATGCAGTCAATATAACTATTTGTACATTTTTATCTTTTTGTCTTATTTTTGAAATAAATTCTAAGCCATTTAGTTTAGGCATTTGAATATCACTTATGATTATATGAGGATTGTTTTTCTCATAAATTTTTAAAGCATCTAAAGCATTACTAGCTTCGTAAATATCAATAAAATATTCTTGAAGTAATTCAACAGCATTTTCCCTTGCTATATCATCATCTTCAACAATCAAAACTTTTATGTTTTTGTATTTTTCCATATTGATATCCATTGATTTTTTTTAGTATATATCATTTTTCAAAGGATATCAATAAATAGTGTTCAAATGGTGTTACAAAATTGCATTAAAAATATATCCAACTAATAAAATAGCACTTCCTACTATTCCAAAAAATATAGATATAAGTTTCATAGACATTACTTTTTTTAATATCATAGCCTCTGGTAAACTTAAAGCAACAACTGCCATCATAAATGATAATGCTGTTCCAAGTAACATCCCTTTTGAAGTTAAAACTTCAACTAAAGGAATCATTCCTGCTGCACTTGAATACATAGGCATTCCCATAATAACTCCCATAATTGGTCCATACCAAGCATCTCCACCTGCATATTTTACAATTGTTTCAGATGGAATATATCCATGGATAAATGCCCCTATTGCAATACCAATAATTACATAAATGTATATTTTATTAAATATCATTTTTGTTTCAGCCCAAGCTTCACTTAGTCTTGAGTTCAATGTAATCTTTTCACCTGAATTTTGGCAACACGATTGAGGAGGGACTTTTATTAAAATCTCATTTTCTAAATTTAATTTTCCTATAATTAATCCAGCTATAATTGCAATTAAAAGAGCAGAAGCAATATATATTAAAGTTATCTTCCAACCAAAAAGAGAAAATAACAACGCAATAACAACTGCATCAGCTAATGGTGCTGAGATTAAATAAGAAAATGTAATTCCCAAAGGAATCCTAGCTTGTAAGAAACCTAAAAATAAAGGAATAGCAGAACAAGAACAAAAAGGCGTTAGCATCCCAAAAAAGGCTGCTGATACGTGTCCTATAAGTTTGTGTTTTCCTTGTAAATAAGTACGTACTTTTTCAACTGGAAAATAAGTTCTAAATAATGATACTAAATAAATAATAGTAATTAATAAAATAAAAATTTTAACCGTATCATATATGAAAAAATGCAAAGAACTAGCCAAATGAGAACTTTTTTCAAGTCCTAAAAATGTATAAACAAATAAATCAACTAGCTTTTCCCAAGGTTCAAACATCTTACTTTAGTGCCTCTACCACTTTTGGAAGTAAAATTTCTTCTATTTCTTCATAAGTCTCTTCAAATGCATCAAAACCTTTTCCATCTGGATCTTCAAATCCTACATGAATAACTTTTACTGCTTTTGGAAACATTGGGCAAGTCTCATTTGCATGATCACAAACTGTTACAACTAAATCATACTCATTATCAATCACTTTATCAATAGTTTTTGAGTGATATTCATCACTCCAAATACCTTTTTGTGTAAGCAGTTTTTGAGCATTTGGATTAACTCTTCCACTAGCTTTTACACCACTACTATCACTACTAATACCATCTAATTTTGCATTTATAAGTGCTTCTGCAATTATACTTCTACACGAATTTCCTGTACATAAAATTAAAACTTTCTTATCCATATTTTACCCTTTATATTAAATTTAATCCATCAAACAATATTTTAAATCCAAGAATCATCAAAATAACTCCACCTAAATACTCAGCTTTTGATTCTAAAAATCCACCAAGTTTTTTTCCAATATAAACTGCTAGTACACATAGAATAAATGTAATAGAAGTTATAAGAGCAACTGCGTACCAGATATTAATATCCCCAAAAGAGAAAGTAATCCCAACAGCAAGTGCATCTATACTAGTTGCAATTGCTAATATAAAAAGTGTTTTTGTTTTTAAATCACTTACTTCATCTTCAATATCATCTTCCATTGCTTCTTTTATCATTCTATATCCAAGATATACTAAAATTACAAATGCAATATAATGATCAAAACTATCTACAAAACTTGCAAATAAGCCTCCAGTGAAATATCCAATTAAAGGCATAAGCCCTTGGAATATTCCCATAAAAGCTGCAATTTTCAAAGTTGTAATAAACCCTATATTTTTATACTTACTTCCACTTGCAATACTAACTGCAACACTATCCATAGCTAAAGCAATTGCTATTAAAACTAATTCCAAAGTAATACCCTTATAAAGCTAATAAAACTATAAGTAATACTGGTGGAGTTATAATAAGTCCAAATTTACTGTATTGCCAAAATGAAATTTCAACACCTTTTTTAGCTAATACATGAAGCCAAAGTAGAGTTGCTAAGCTACCAAATGGAGTCATCTTAGGCCCTAAATTACACCCAATAATATTTGCATAAGCTAAGGCTTCATTTGGAATATCTTTTAATGCAATATCCATAATCATAACTGTTGGCATATTATTCATAATAGCACTTAATATTGCACTTATAAATCCTGTCCCAACGATTGCGATAGTATCTCCTCTTTGGGCTAAGTCTTGTAATACTAAAGCTAAATAATCAGTCAGTCCTGCATTTTTAAGACCATAAACAACAATATATAATCCAATACTAAACCAAACTACTTGCCATGGTGCTTCTTTTATTATATGAACTGGTTCAACTGTTTTAAAAGCTGTTGCAATAATCAAAAATAAAATACCACCACCAAGAGCAAATACTGAAACAGGTAAATCATAAGCATCACCTACAAAATAACCTAATAGTAATAAAGCTAAAAATATCCATGAAAGATAAAATAGTTCAATACTTTTTAGCACACTTCTTGGCTCTTTTAATAGTGTTATATCAACTTGTTTTGGAATATCTTTTCTTAATAATACATATAAAAATACTATTGATACAAATACACTTACAATATATGGAATTGCCATATTTGATAAATATGTAATAAATCCTATATCAAAGTAGTTTGCTGTAACGATATTTGTAAGATTTGAGAATACAAAAGGAAGAGAAGCACTATCACTAATAAATCCACCTGCAAGTAAAAATGCAATGATTGATTTCATATTTAACTTTAAAACTCTCATTTTAGCAAGTAAAATTGGAGTTAAAATTAGTGCTGCTCCATCATTTGCAAATAATGCAGATACAAAAGCTCCCAATAAAATAGAGTAAACAAACATCAATTGGCCGCTCCCATTTGAGAACTTAGCCATCTTAAGTGCTGCCCACTCAAAAAAACCTATCTCATCAAGTACCATAGAAAGTATAATAATACCTATAAATGATAATGTTGCATCCCATACAATATCTGTTACAATTAACACATCACTGAAACTTACAACTCCTACTATTAAAGCGACAATTGCTCCAATAACTGCCGTTGTTCCTATTTGTAAACCTTTTGGTTGCAAAATAACAAATACTAAAGTTATTATAAAAATAAGACTAGCTACAAACATTTTATTCCTCGTGCATATCCATAATTTCTGGTTTTAAAGTATAAATAAATGTTTCAACATCTAATTCATCATATCTTTCAACCGTCACAGGAGTTCTTTCAAACTCATCACCTTCGAACTCATCTAAGAAATCCCAGTTATCAATTAAATTATCAGAGTAAAATAAATACCCATGAACAGTATCAGTTCCTGCATCTAATCTAATTCCAGGATAACCCATACTAGCACTCCATCCAGCATCAATAAGTTTTCCTTTTACTGTTGCTGGCACAAACTTTCCTACTATATTTTCTAATACATGTCCATTTGGACAGTTTGGCATTAGTGTTCCATATACAAAAAGTGTCTCTTTCAATTATCATCCTTATTTTCACAAACTTTTTTCAAATCTGGCAATTGTATTTGCAATGTTTCAATCTCTTTTATACAAGACAATCTAAACTCATCAAGTGGACTTCTAACACTGTAATAAGCCCATCTTCCTTCTCTATCAACTCTTAAAAATCCAGCTTCTTTTAGGATTTTTAGATGTCTAGAAAGACGAGATTGAATCATCTCAAAAGAGTTTTCTAAATCACAAACACAACATTTACCATA
The DNA here is from genome assembly GCA_964022095.1 of uncultured Arcobacteraceae bacterium. Classification (GTDB taxonomy): domain Bacteria; phylum Campylobacterota; class Campylobacteria; order Campylobacterales; family Arcobacteraceae; genus Malaciobacter_A. The sequence goes on along the minus strand of CAXHZO010000013.1, from coordinate 11,259 downwards.
GATATTGATGAACTTTAGAATTTTAACTCTTGTTTCATCATTTAAAGCACTAACTGATTTTAAAAAAATATCCATAGTTGTCCTTTAATTTTTTTGTGAATTATATCATATAAAGATAAATACATCAAGATATATTGATATATTGATATAAAAAAGTTACAAATTGATTACTAGATAGTGAAATTCACTATCTAATTTTATGCAAGTGGGTCTTCTCCAGTTTCCCATGAATCTAAAAACTTTTCTACAAGGTGAAAATCTTCACCTTTGTGTTCAGTAAAAGTTATGTATTGATTTTTTTGGATTATTCCAAAATTGTTTTTGACTATATCCATAAATCTTAAAGCTAATTCTCTTCTTTTCTCAATTACTCTTCCCTCTCTAATATCAAGGTTCATCAAGCAAATATCATCTTTAAAATCAGCTCTTCCTATACTTAGATTATACTTATCATACTCTCTAATTGAAACTGCAATATGATCAGTTCCAGTATCCATAACATCACTAAAACACTCTCTAATCTGTATTACAAAATTTTCTTTTGTCTCTTTTGCAACTTTTTTATTTATTTCAAATTGTAGATGTGGCATTTTTTATCCTTTAAATAGTTGATAAATAGAACAGAAGTCCTCTTCCCCTTTACCCATGTCTTTCATTTTAGAAAACAACTCTTTTGGCATTGCAGCACTATAAAGTGGTTTTTTCATTTGGTATGCTAAATCTTGCAATAAATGTAAATCTTTATTAATTGCATTATTTGAAAAGTGTGCAGAGAAATCTTCATCAATTAACTTTTGAGTTTTTGCTTTTAAAACTAGGGATTGCCCACCACCAACTCCAAGTATCTCTAGAGCTTTTGCTTTATCAATATCACAGTTTTCAGCCATCACTGTACACTCTGCAAGTGTAGCCATAAAAGAGCCTAAACAAAGGTTATTGATAAGTTTCATTTTTGTAGCACTTGATGGAGTTTCTAAGTGGAAAATTTCTTTTGCAATTTTTTCTAAAATAGGTTTTGCACTTTCAAAAACCTCTTTTTTACCAGCACTAACAACTGTTAAAGCTCCTTGAAGTGCAGGTGCTACACTACCAAATACTGGGTTTTCTAAATAGTTCCCACCTAAACTATTAACTGCATCATGGAATTTTAATACATCATCATAATGATTTGTAGTTAAATCAATAATAGTTTTACCTTTTATTTCTTCACATAATAATCCATTTTGCATAGAGAAGATATGACTAACTGCATCTGAATCAAACAAACACATAAAAATTACATCACATTTTTTATAAAGCTCTCTTGGTGTTTGTGCTTTTTCATAAGGTAAGTCTTTTATTTTTTCACTACTTCTATTATAAATTACTAGTTCTTCGCCAACTTCATTTAATCTTGTAGTAATAGCTCGTCCTAGATTTCCTAAACCAATAAATCCTATTGCCATTAAAATCTCCTTATATTTTTATGAGTATATTATATGAAGAAAAGATAAAAAGAAGATGATATGAGTGAGTAGATTATATAAAATTTGATAGATGGAGATATTCCATCTATCTTGTTAAAAAGTTTTAGTTTTTGAAGTCAGCTACAATTTTAGCTTTTAAAGTATCAATTGTGAATCCAAACTCTTCGAATAATTCACCAGCAGGTCCTGAAGCTCCAAAAGTATCCATTCCAAATACTACATCTGCAAATTTATAATACTCTAATCCTCTTGCTGCTTCAACAGCATATACTTTAGTATTAGAATCAATAATTTTAGAGATGTACTCTTTATCTTGCTCTACTAATAGATCATAACAAGGAACTGAAACAATATTTGCAATAATTCCTTCTTCTTCTAACTTACAAGCTGTTTGTAATGCTAACATAACTTCAGAACCACTTGCCATGATTGTAATATTTGCATTTTCTCTTTGTTTTAATAAGTATCCACCATTTGATACTTCACCACAAACTTTTTCATCTTTTAATACTCTTAATCCTTGTCTTGAACAAACAAATCCAGACGGAGCATTTAATTTTAAAGCAGTTTTCCAACAGTCAACATTTTCAGTTGCATCAGCAGGTCTAAATGTATAAAAGTTTGGTAATGCTCTAAATTGAGATAAATGTTCAATTGGTTGGTGAGTTGGTCCATCTTCACCTACTCCAATAGAATCATGTGTCCAAATAAAATGTTGAGGGATACTTGCAAGTGCAGCAATTCTTGCTGCTGGTTTTAAGTAATCACTAAACACAAAGAATGTAGCAGAGTAAACTCTAAATAATCCATATAAATTCATTGCATTACAAATAGATGCCATTGCATGCTCTTTAATACCAAAATGAATATTTTTACCAGTAGGGAAATCACCCATACCTTTTAATTCCGTTTTATTTGATGGTCCTAAGTCTGCACTTCCACCTAAGAAACCTGGAACTGCTGAAGCAATTGCATTTAGTATTTTACCATTTGAATCTCTTGTTGCAACACTTGAATCAGCTTCAAAAGTTGGATATTCAATTGCATCAAAATTAGGATTTGCTAAAGCTTCAATTTTTGCTTTTGTATCAGAACTTAAAGACTCTTCCCAATTATTTTGAGCAGTAGAACCAACGATTAATTTATCAAAGGCACCTTTAACATCTGCAGGTACTACAAATTTTTCTTCAGGATTAAATCCAGCTTTCTCTTTTGATTTTGCAATCTCTTCATCACCTAAAGGAGCTCCATGAGAGTGATGACTTCCTTCCATTGTAACTGCACCTTTTGCAATTGCAGTTTTAGCAATAATTAATACAGGTTTATCGCAAGATTTAGCAGTTATTAATGCTTTATCAATTTGATCAAAATTATGTCCATCAATTTCTAAAACTTCAAAGTCAATTGCTTGGAATCTTTTCTTAACATTTTCTGACCATGCAATTGAAGTATCACCTTCAATTGTAATTGAGTTTGAATCATAAATAATTACTAAGTTATCTAATTTTAAATGTCCTGCTGTTGCAGTTGCTTCATAAGATAAACCTTCTTGTAAATCTCCATCACCACATAAACAATAAACTTTATGATCAATTACATCTTTACCTAAAGTGTTTTGTGCATGCTTTGCTGCCATTGCGAAACCAACTGAATTTGCAATACCTTGACCTAAAGGTCCAGTTGTAATTTCAATACCATGAGTATGTCCATATTCTGGATGACCCGGAGTTTTTGAATGAGTTTGTCTAAAGTTTTTCATATCATTAATTGATACGTTAAATCCCCAAAGGTGTAATAATGAATATACTAAACCTGTAGCATGACCTCCTGAAAACACTAATCTATCTCTGTTTAGCCATTTTTCATCTGCTGGGTTTACATTTAAGTGTTTACTTAATACTGTTGCAATATCTGCAAGTCCCATTGGAGCACCTGGATGTCCTGAATTTGCTGCTTGTACCATATCAGCTGCTAAGAATCTAATTGTGTCTGCTTGTTTTTGTAATAGTTGTTTTGGCATGATAATCCTATTTTTTTATGAAGTTTTATGATTTTTTTGGATTATATCTAAAATTGATTAAATACAATATGAAGCGTGATTTATATCAATATTTTGGTATAGAAATAGTGAAAGTTGCGCCATTTCCATTATTTTGGGCAAGTAGTTTTCCATGCATGTTATTTTCAATTATTAGTTTAGCCATAAATAAGCCAATTCCTGAACCATTAATTTTTTCATATGTAAAAAATGGATCAAAGATTTTTTCTATAGGTTCAATTTTAATTCCGCCACCATTATCTTCAATAATAGTAATCATATCTCTATCTTTTTCAAAAATAGATATTTTTATGTATGGATTTTGTACTTCTCTTTGAACTAAAATATCTTTTGCATTATTGATAATATTAATCAATACTTGAGAATATTCATTTTTAAATCCAATTAAAGTAGGATTTCTTTGCATAATTATATCAAGTTTTATATCATGAGTTTTTAATCCACCACTTATTATATTTATAGTTGAATTAATTTGATCAAGTAATTTAAACTCTATTTTTTCTTTATCTTTTACAAAAAAATCTCTAAAATCATCAATTGTATTTGACATATACTTTGTAATATCATTAAGTTTTTCAATTGACTTTAGTAATTCTTCATTATCAATTGGCATATCAAGATTTAGTTTTGCTTCAATAGGCAAAAATAAAGAGTTTATTTCCATTAAAGGTTGTCTCCATTGGTGAGAAATATTTCCTAACATTTCACCAAGTGCAGCCATTTTATTTTGTTGAAAAAGTAGTTTATCTTTTTCAATATTTTTCTTTAACTCTTCTTTTATTCTTTTTTCAAGTTCTTTATTATGCTCTTCTAATTGTAAAAAGTCTTCTAATCGTGTTTGTCTCATATTGTAAGTTTAGCTAAAAAGAGATAAATAGGAGAGATATTTCTCCTATTTATTTAGTGGTAATACTAGATATTAGTATCTATATCATCTTCAATTAGTAATTTAATTGTAGAATTAGTTCCTGTTCCGTTGAATACATTATAGTTAACACCATCAACTTCTTGTGTTCCATTATTTGACCATTGAGTTGAATCAAGATCAACTGAATCTTCTAAATCACCTTTAATTGTTAATTGATTGTCTTCATCAACTAAATCAACTACATCTGATAAATCTATGTCCAAGTTAGTAGCAATGTTATTTTCAATATCAATAACATCAGCTTCAGTTACTTGACTTGCAATAATATCATCTAAGCTTAACTCATTAGATTCTTCAATAATAGTTTTGCTTGTAGCTTCAACTTTTATATTATCATATGCAACACCTGAATCATTGTCATCAGTCCATACACCAAATGTTCCCATTGATGGTTGTTCATTTGATGCAGAAACAACTAAGTTATCATCAATATATGCACTAATTCCATCTTCATCAACTTCAACTTTTAGGTTAAACTCACTTCCATAAGTATTGTAAATTTCAAATTGGTTTTCAGTTGCTAATACAGTTTCTGTTCCATTTTCTACTTTAATAATTGAGAAATCTCTATATGTATCAGATGATGAATAATTACCATCAAAATCATTCCACTCTACTCTATAATAGTTGTTATCATCACTATAACCAAATACAATACCTATTGCGTCATTGTTATAATCTGTTCCATTTGGTTTAGTATCAACATCTGCTGAAATTGCATATGTTGTAAGAGCTAAACTACCTGATAAAGTTTGACCAACAAACCCTCTTGATGTATCGTAATCTTTTAAGTAAAGTTCTTTATCTCCATCACAATCTGCATCTGTAATTTTTCTCACATCACAAGATGAATAACAACCTGAAACTTGATTCCAAGACCATCCATTTGTGTCACAACCATCAAAGTCATCTTCGAAAATCACTTCACTGTTTTCAATAACAATTTCACCTGTACCTGGATCTACTGGAGTTTCAGAAACATCAACATTAATAGTTAATGAATATGAAGTTGTATCATCATCACTATCTATTGCAACTAAATTAAATGTTTCACTTATATCTGATGAGTAGTTTGACTCAACTGCTGTGTATGTATAATCTCCACTTGCAAAATCAAACTCTAGTTTTCCTCCATTTGAAGTCTCTACTCCTACTGATGGGAATGTATTTGATGTATATACTGTTCCATCTATTTCAATACTAACTATTCCACCTGCTCCATCTGTATTAAAGTCTACATTATCTAATAAGTTTCCACTTACTACTTTTGTTTCATTTACATTTACTGTACTTAATAATGTATCATTTAACTGAGTTGAATCTGTTACTACCATTGTAGTTGGATAATCTCCATCTGCTACTCCTGCGATTGCATCTAGGTAACTTGTATCACTAATACCTGTTCCCATTGCTACTACATTTAACTGATCTACATATGTATCTACAAATGTATTCCATCCTTGAACATATGGTGCATCTAACCATCCATTTTCATAATCAGTACCTGTATTACAATATCTATCATAACCTTCTTTATTCTCTCTAGTTGGTTCACCATCAGAGATAAAGTATGCTACTGTTTGGTCTGCTGTTGGTTCTGAATAGTTATTATATGTTTCAAATAATGCATCTTCATAATTTGTTGCTCCATCAGCACTTAAACTATTGATATATGCTAATGCATCGTTTACATTCATCCATCCTGAATCACATCCATATGCACTAAATGTTACTACTTTAACATTTACTTTTCCTGCTGCATCATATTCATTGATAATATTTTGAAGTGTTTGTTTAGCTAATGCTAATCTATCTACACACTCATCATTATTGTCCATACTTCCTGAAACATCTAATGTTACTACAATATTTGTATCTACAGCTGTGTTTGCTTCAAATACTATTGTTTGCTCTTCACTAACTGATGTTGGAACTGTTTCAGCAGGAGAATCTTCACCAAATGAAAGATTTATAATATTACTATCTTTATCTCCATCATTTACCGTAATCTCAAGATTTTTAACTTCACTTGGATTAGTAGTTTCAAAAGTTAATGATTCAATTGCCTCTTCATATGTAGCAATTGTTGATGTTCCTGTTAATGTTACAACTAATTCACCATTTACAACATCTGTACTTGCTGTAACTCCTGATGGTAAGTTATTTACATTAATAACATCTCCATCTTTGTAGTTAGTTAATACTATTGTTGCACTTTCTAAATTAGTGTCATCTACATCTGAAATATTAATATCGCTTACAATATGACAAGCTGTTGAAGTATCTGTTCCTACTAAACTTACATTGTCAATTGCAATTCCCCAGTTGTCGTATCCTTCTCCAATTTCTTTAAATTCAATTCTATTTGAACCATCTCCTGATCCTCCAGTTACATTAAATGTAAATGTTTCCCATGAACTTGTATTATTACCTTGGATTGTGCTAATTAGCTCTCCACCCCAGTATACTTCAGTAATTCCTGAGTTTTCACCAGATGTTCCAGATTCTTGCATTGATGCTTTATCTCTATAATCAAATTTAAATTCATAGTTATTTCCATCAACTACTCCACTTACCACTTGTCCAATATGAGTATTTGCATTGTAATTTGAATCTTTATCTCCAGAAACTGTTGCTGATTCACCTAGGTCTAAGTAATTTTCTCCATCAGTTGTACCTACACCTGCATGGTTACCTTCATGTACTTCCATCCATCTTGACTCACTAGACATTAACTCCCAACCAGTAAGAGTTTTCATTCCTACCCATTCACTATTATTAAGTTCTGGATCAAATAATTGATTTCCATGTGCATCGATTCCAGTTACATCTTCAAAGCTTCCATTTACAATTAGATTATCTGTAACATCTGTTCCTTTAACAGTTTGAGTTAAAGTAATATCATCAATAAACATTCCTCTTCCTGCATCTGGGTTAGACGTTCCTACTTCTCTAAATTGAATTTCAACTGGGTTTCCTGTACCTGTAAATGAAACTGAATTATCAATCCAGTTAACTGTAGATAATCCCGTTCCATCTTCACTATATGTTCCTAGAACTACTCCATCAACTGCTATTTCAAATTTACAAACTTCATCATTATATCCTGGTCTTGCAGAGTAGTTAAAGTCTAACTCATACTCAGCACCTGCAACAGTATCTACTGTTCTTGTAATTCCTGATGAATCTGGATATGTATTTGAATCATCTGTATTTAATTCAACATATTTTGTTCCATCTGCTGCTAAACCTGTATAGATAGTTCCACCACTTGTATTTTGTATAGTTTCATCTCTTATCTCTATTTTTTCATCACAATTAATTGAAGTCCAACCATCTACAGCGTTTACAAATGTTACATCGTCTGTATTTAAATTCATTTCAAATGACGATGTAAATACTGTTGTTACCACTTCAACTATTTCAGGAGATTCACACTCTCCTCCAGCTGCTGCATCAATAACTGGTGCATCATCTGTACCTTTAATATTAATTGTTAAATCAGCATGTTCAGTATCATCTCCATTTACTATATAAGTAAAGATATCAGAAGTTACATCTCCTTCATTTAATGATTCATTATATGTTTCATTAACATCATAAGTAAACTCACCTGTATTATTAATAGATAAAGAACCTTTATCTGTAGTAATAACTGTATTTGTACCATCTTGAGCAACTACATATGATGTACCTGCAACTACAACACTTGAAACTGTAGCTGTTGATACAGTGTTATCATTTGTAAATACATTTCCTTGTGCTGAGTAACCTTCTGTAGGTGAATCAGTAACTAATGTATTATTTACCCATTCGCTACCTTCTTCTTTTGCTGTAAATGTATCATCTTTAGAATCTATAGGATCAATAATTGCAGAATCTTGAGCTTCTGGAGAAACTTTTCCAGTAACATCTGTAATTACTGCTGATACTGTAATATCTTCACCTTTTTCTGGTGCTACATATTCTAATAATAATCCATTATCAATGATATCTTGTGTAACTAGATAATCCGTTGTTGATCCATCTGGATTTGTAACTGTTAATGTATCAGTTACAGCTGTTCCTGCTGGCACTTCTACTGTTACATTCACTAAACCATCTAATTCATCAGATGTAATTATTCCATCATTATTTATATCTTCAGTAATTGTTACAGTTGGAGCAGTCATAGGTTCAGTTCCATTAATATTAATAGTAACTGTATTTGTTGAATTATCTCCATCTTTATCAATTACTGTATATGTAAACTCTTGACTTATACTTTCTCCCGCTTCAAGATTATCTCTTGTATTTTCATTTACTACAAATGTGTAAGCTCCATTTTCATCTACTGTCATTGTTCCATAAGGGTTATCTAAATCTCCCCAAACAATTTTATCTAGTCCATCTGCTCCTGCATCATTACAAACATTTCCACTTACTTCTGGTAATTCACCTGTTGGCTTAATACTTGCAAATATCCCAAATGTATTGTCAGCTGCTTCATTTGTATAGATTGTTTTTACATAATCTCCATTTTCATCTTTGAAACCTTCTACTGTAAATACATAATCTTGTCCATTTACATCTATTATTACATCTTGTGTTGGTAATGTAATTATATCTCTAGATTCAATCTCATTATCTGTATTTGTTGTTTCTGTATGATCTAAAAGAACATCAAAATCAACTGCTACTGCTTCATCATTTACAAGAATATCCATACTCATTGTAATTGTTGTTTTATCTAGTACTGAAGTACCTTGATAAATTGTCCAGTTTTGGTGCGTAAATTGAGCTAATTCAAATATCCCATTTGTATCAATTTGGGCACCAGTTGCATTTGTAAAGTCTGTATTATCAATTAAGTTATAACCTGATTGATCATGACCTTGTTCTCCTGGTATTCCCCACTCTAATTTATCTGTTAATGAATCTGTATCTGTATTTGTTTCTGTTACTTGGTCAGTTCCTGCAATAAATACTGAATTTTTAAATCCAGCACTTAAATTACTTACAACTACAACATCTTTTTCAATATTAATTTCTCTAGTAATTTCACAACTAGTTGGCATATCATCTTCAATTTTTACGATAAATGAACCTGTTGTTGTTTCAGTACCATCATTAGCTTTTACACCAATGTCTAACGAAATAACATCTTCAGTTGTCGTATCTGGATGATCAACTGGACCTAATAAGTTAACCGTATATTCACCATTATCATTAATAGTTACTTTAATTATTTCTTCATTTCCAGCTTTACCTATTAATTCATTAGTATTACTTCCACTCCAAACTATTGGTTCACCATCTGATGATAATGAAGTTGTAGGTGCAATTAAAGTTACTGTTAAGTCATCATTATCAGGATCTGTAATTACTATTGTTCCTGAAACACTTGCTTCATCAGTTGTATCATTAGGAGTTCCATTATCATCTTTAATTCCGCCATCTAATCCTTCTTCTGAAACAGCTACAGTTGTTGTTTCAATTACTGGGGCATCATTAAGATCAACACTGTAACCTTCAGTATCTGTTGCTGTTGCAGTATTTCCAGCTTCATCTGTTGTTGTTACACTTGCATCAATGATGCTATCGCTATCAGCTACTAAATCTGAACCTGCAACAATAATTGCAAAACTATTGTTTGAAACTGTTCCAGTATACTCTGTATCGTTAATTGTTAATGTTACAATGTCTCCATCTTTAACATCTCCACCAACTGTACCAGTGATTGTTATATCTTGATTTGCTTCTGATGATTTAATGATATCATCAGCAGTAATATTCTCATCTAATGTGATTGTCGCTTCAATATCTGTATCAACACTGTAACCTTCCGTATCCGTTGCTGTTGCACTATTTCCAGCTTCATCTGTTGTTGTTACACTTGCATCAATGATGCTATCGCTATCAGCTACTAAATCTGAACCTGCAACAATAATTGCAAAACTATTGTTTGAAACTGTTCCAGTATACTCTGTATCGTTAATTGTTAATGTTACAATGTCTCCATCTTTAACATCTCCACCAACTGTACCAGTGATAGTGATGTTTTCACCTGATTCACTTGCGTTAATAATATCATCAGGAGTAATGTTCTCATCTAATGTGATTGCCGCTACAATTTCTGTATCGATTACTGCTGAATCTGAACCTTCTTCTGAAACATTCCCTGCTGCATCTGTAATTGTTGCACTTACTGTTAACTCTTCACCTTCTGCTGGTGCTGGGTATGTTAATGCTAATCCATTATCTAACATATCTTGATCTACTGGGTAGTCAGTTGTACTTCCATCTGGGTTTGTTACATTTAACGTATCACCAATTTTTGCTTCACTTGGTACTGTAATTGTTACATTTACATCACCATCTAATTCTTCTGCATTTATTAATCCATCATCATTAGCATCTTCAGTAATTGTTACTGTTGGTGCTGGTGTTGCTACTGTATCTAATGTTACTGTATCTGTTCCTGGCTCTGATGTATTTCCTGCTTCATCTGTAATTACTGCTGATACTGTTAACTCTTCACCTTCTGCTGGTGCTGGGTACTCTAATGGTAATCCATTATCTATAATATCTTGTGTTACTGGGTAATCTGTTGTACTTCCATCTGGGTTTGTTACTGTAATTGTATCATCAATCTCTGTACCTGCTGGTACTTCAATTACTACATTTACTGGTCCATCTAATTCATCACCTGAAAGTAATCCATCATCATTTGTATCTTCTGTAATTGTTACAATTGGTGCATCTGTTGCTACTGTATCGATTACTGCTGAATCTGAACCTTCTTCTGAAACATTCCCTGCTGCATC
>CAXHZO010000012.1:0-78423 GCA_964022095.1 uncultured Arcobacteraceae bacterium | reverse complement strand
TATGATTGTGCTTATTGTATAAATAGAGTTTCAAATGATATTCCAAGAGCTGCTTTTTCTCCTAGAGAACTTGCTGATATTACTATAAACTTTTATAAGAGAAATTATATTGAAGGTTTATTTTTAAGTTCTGGAATTATCTCAAATGAAGACCATACTATGACTTTGATTTTAAGAACACTAAAAATTCTGAGAAATGAGTATAAGTTCAATGGTTATATTCATGTAAAACTTATACCTGGTGGGAGTATGGAATTAGTTGAAGATATAGTAAAACTAGCAAATAGAGTTAGCTCAAACATAGAACTTCCAAGCGATAAAAGTTTAAAACTTCTAGCACCAAATAAAACTAAACAAAGTGTACTACAACCACTAAAACATGCAAGAGATATAAGCTTACAAAAAGAGAAAAAACCAATAGGTATGAGTACGCAACTAATAGTTGGGGCAACTCCTGAAAGTGATAAAGATATATTAAAACTTAGCTCTGTTTTATATGATAAGGGACTTTTAAAAAGAGTATATTATAGTGCATATATTCCAGTAAATGATTCAAATAAACTTCTTCCATCAACTATTACTAAACCTCCGCTTTTAAGGGAACATAGACTCTATCAAGCTGATTGGTTACTTAGATTTTATGATTTTACTTGGGATGAAATAGTAAGTGATGAATTTCCAAATCTTGATGAAGATATTGATCCCAAAACTTCTTGGGCTCTTAATAACTTAAAATACTTTCCTATGGAAGTAAATACTGCAAGTAAAGAAGAACTTCTTAGAATCCCTGGTATTGGTGCAAGAGGTGTTATGAAAATACTCAAAGCTAGAAGATTTAAAAGACTTACATTTGATGATTTAAAAAAATTAAAGATATCTATGAAAAGAGCAAAATACTTCATAACTTGTAATAAAGAATTCCAAAAGCAAGTACCATTTTATAAAGAAAACATTAAAGAAGCACTAATCAAACCAGAACCGAAAAAAATACATCAACCAAGCTTGTTTGATATTCAATATAGTAATATTACTGGTGAGTTATGATTTTACTTTATGATGGTAGTTTTGAAGGTTTCCTAAGCCTTGTATACGAAGTATATTATAAGAAATTAAAACCAAATGAAATATATAAAACTCTTCCTCAAAAATTAATTTTAGAAGAGATTATAGATATACAAAGTTCAAAAGAAAACAGTGAAAAAGTTCTAGAAGCTATAAAACAAAAGTTTCCCAAAAAGGCACTTGAAAAAATTTTAAATATTTTTTTATGCGATACAAGAGAATTTGAGCTTGATTTACTTGGTTTCATAATAATAGGGTTTAAAAATAAAAATGAACTTTTTAATATAAATAACGAAGTAGTATTTAGTCTAAATAAGTTAGAGCAAGAGCTTTTTAGACTCGTTCACAAAATGTATGCTTATGCAAGATTTGAAGAACTAGAGGATGGAACATTATATGCTAAAATTGATAGTAAGTTTAATGTCTTGTATTTTTTAGCAAAACACTTTCTAAAAAGATTTAACAACCAAAAATTTATTATACATGATGTGTCTAGAGGCTTAGCATTTATCAAAAATGATGATTATATGGGAGTTCAAGAAGTAGCAGCATTTAATTCTCCCACTTTTAGCCAAAAGGAAGAAAAATTCCAAAAACTATGGAAAAGCTTCTTTAGTGCAGTTTCAATAAAAGAGCGAGAAAATTTAAAACTACAACAAAACCAAGTTCCCCTTATGTATAGAACTTATATGAGTGAGTTTTTTAATCAATAAACTCAACTCTATTTCTACCATTATGTTTTGCAAAGTAAAGTGCATTGTCAGCTCTTTCAACTATTTTATTACTAGTATCATTTTCTTTTGATACAGTTAAACCAAAACTACAAGTCTTATGACCTACTATACTTATAGGGGTTACTTCAATAATTCTTCTAATTTTCTGTGCTAAAAAGATTAGGTCTTCTTTATTCGTATTTGGAACAATAATTAAAAATTCTTCACCACCCCACCGTCCAAATACATCAGATTGTCTTATATTATCTTTTACAGTTTTTGTAATTGAAACTAGTACCTTATCTCCAATATTATGTCCAAATTTATCATTTACTGATTTAAAAAAATCCACATCTAATAAAATTAGTCCAAAAGTATCTTTATTTCTTAAAGTTCTTTTTAATTCATAGTTTAAAACTTCATCAATTTTATACCTATTGTATGTATTTGTAAGTTTATCTGTAATAGAGGTTCTTTCTAACTCTTTATTTTTTTGTTCTAACTCTTTTTGTAAAACCTTTAAGTTATTTAGAATTCTTTGTGTTTTTCTTTTTTCATTAAATAATTTATTATTAAAATATATAGAAATAGCAATAATTATAATTAAGACAATTGCTACTTTCCAAATCATTGTATAATCAATTGTTTGATCAAATTTAACTTGAAACCAGTGTTTATAAGCTTCTTGTTTTTCTTTTTCAGAGATTAAACTTAGCGCTTTTTCCATTATAGAATTTAAATGTGGTTCATCATTTCTAGTTGCAATAGATAGTTTTAATAATAAGTCTGACTTTCCAGATATTTTTAGATTAATATAATTATTTTCTTGCATAGTATAAGCTATTGAAATAACAGTACCAATAAAGGCATAAGCTTTACCATCTTTTACTAAATCTAAGCCCTCTTTTACATTTTTTACATTTATAAATTTTTTATTAGGAAACATATTTTTTAGAACTTCATTAATTGCATAACTTTTTACTAATGCAATCTCTTCATCAATTATAGATTCAATTTTATCAATGTATAATTTATCTTTTTGAGTTGCGATAACATAGGGATACTTTAAATAAGGATTTGTAAAATCTAAATACTCTTCTCTTTTTTTAGTCTTCATAGCTAGGGACAAAATATCACAATCTCTATTTTTTATTTTCTCTAAACTTTCATGCCATGATGTTGTAGGATATAATTGAATATTTAACTCAGTTTTTTTTTCGATAAGATTAAAAATCTCTTGAGAAATTCCTTTATATTCATTATCTACAATAGATTCAAAAGGCATCCAATTGGGATCTACACACATTTTTATAATTTTTTTATTTTTTAAATACTCTTTTTCACTATTAGTTAATTCATTTATTTTAATTGCAGCATTACTAGAATAAATAAATTCGTTTATATCTTTAGAATTTTGTGCTAATCCAAGCTCAATATATAGTTTTGCAATCTTTTCAAGTTTATCTTTATAGATTTTACCTAACTCATAATATTTTGACTGTATAAACTTTTGGCTTTGATATGCCTCATATAATAAAGCCTCTTTAGATTTATTTTGTGTATTGTATTTTTCATATATAATATTTACCGTTTCTTCAATATTTTCAACAGCGTATTTCCAACCTTTAGTTGAAGCTTTAGTAAAATTTTCTGTTAGTTTTGGATTCTCTTTTGAAAACTTTTTTGAAGTAAATAAATTTACATCATTTAAATCTATTCCATAATTATTTGGATATATAATATTATATGATATAGAGTTTTTTAAAAACTCAAAAGGCTCATTTGTCATAAAAATAGATATTGCATCATATCTACCAAAATCTTTTATTGAAAAATTTGGTTCATAAAAATTTGTATTTTTACTATTTATATCAAACATATTAAACATCTGCTGATAATTTGCACTATTTAAATCTGCTTTGTGAATCATAATATTTTTGCCAATTAAATCACTAGGTACTTTTATCTCTGGTCTAGTAATTAAAGCGAGGGGAGAAGTTTTAAAATAATTAGATAGTAGCGTAATTTCTTTTCCATTTAACCATTCTGAGATTAATGATGAATTCCAAATACCAAAATCCTTATTCCCAGATAATACTTCGTCAACAATATCTATACCACTTTCAAATTCAATAAACTCTACATTTACTCCAATATCATCATAATAGCCTTTTTCTTTAGCCATATAAAAACCAGCAAACTCATACTGGTTTTTCCACTGAAGTTGTAACTTAATATTAGTTTTAGAATCACTTGAATGTAAAATATTTATAAAAAAAATAGATAATATAATTAGTTTTTTAATCATTAATCTCCCCACTAATAATTAATTATAACTAAATAATTATATATATACAATATTTTTTAATGAACATTTTTTTAGTATGAAAGTTTCTTTACATATAATAAAATATTGCCTATATTAGGAGAAGTAATGTATTACAAGAAATTAAAAAAAAGTAATAAACCAAAAAAGAAAGTAGATTTTGAAGAGAGTGATTTAAATCGACTAATAGAAATGGCTTGGCAAGATAGAACAACTTTTGATACTATTTATGAACTTTATGGACTAACAGAAAATCAAGTGAAAAATAAAATGCGTGATTTAATATCTAAAAGTGCTTATAAAAGGTGGAGAAAAAGGGTTCAAGGAAGAACAACAAAGCATAAAAATAAAGTATCTCACAAAGTAGTTAGATTTCAAGGTCCGTGGTAATAAAAGGACATATTTTAACTACCAAAGATTATAAAAAAGTCATATAATAAATAAAAAAGGAAAAATTATGTTAAAAGAGTTTATTTACACAGGTCTTGGTGGAGCACTATTACTGAAAGATAAAGTAGAAAGTGAATTAAAGAAACTTGAAGATGATGGAAAACTAGATTCAAAAGACATAAAAAGCTTTTTAGAATCACTTGAAAAAAAAGGCAAAGAAAGTGATGAAAAGTTTAAAGATGAACTAAAATCAACAATAAAAGAGATTTTAGATGAATTAGGTGTTGCGACAAAAGATGACATAGAAAAATTAAAAGAGGATTTAAAATAAATACTTTTTTAAAAAAATTAACGTATTACTCACCAAAAAGAGTATTAAAAGTCTTTTTGTTCTTACTAACTGTTTATTTAGTCATCAAAAGAAAACAAAGTTTCCTAGGACTAAAGCCTTTAAAACCAAAAGATCTTAAAGATACTATTACATTTTTGGGCGCTTCTTTTATAAAACTTGCTCAAGTATTAGCAACAAGAGCAGATTTTTTTTCTCAAGAATACTTAGATGAATTAAGACAACTTCATGACCAACTACCAAAAATGTCAAAAAAGGATTTTGATGAGATATTTAATATTTCATTTAAACAAAATCCATTTTCTAGTTTCAATGAAGAACCAATAGCTTGTGCTTCTATTGGTCAAGTTCATGTTGCTTATTTAAATGATAATACAAAAGTTGCAGTTAAACTGAGAAGAAAAGATATTAAAGATCAAGTATTAGCAGACATAAGAATCATAAATACTTTTAATTATATATTCAAACCTCTATTCTCTCACTACACAAAAAACTCTATTGAGGCTGTAATTAGTGAATTTAGTGTGATGATAAAACAAGAAGTTAGTTTAAATCAAGAGTTGAAAAATTTAAATAAATTTTCAAAAGCCTACGAAAAAGAAAATATAAAATTTCCAACTGCATATTCTGAACTTTGTTGTGATGATGCAATTGTAATGAGCTTTGAAGAGGGTTTTAGATTTGATGATAAAGAAAGTATTTTTAAACATAATATTGATTTCAAAAAAGTTATTGCTACTTTAGTAAACTTTTATACAACTCAAATGCTTATAAATGGATATTTTCATGCTGATCCACACCCTGGCAATATTCTAATATCAAAAGATGGAGATATTATTTTTCTAGATTTTGGTATGGTTAAAACAGTGCCAAATGATATTAGAATTGCAATTATTGAGTTAATTAAAGCTGCTAATGAAAGAGACTATGAATTATATATTAGTGCTTCAAAAAGATTAGGAACTATTGCTTATGAAGCTCCTACAAATGAACTTGCAGAATTTACTGAAAAGATGTTTGAGATTTTTTCAAATGACAACTTAGATAGTGAGTCAATGCAAGAACTTGCTTTTGATGTACTTGAAGGTACAAGAAATATGCCTTTTAAGCTTCCTAGTGATGCTATTTATATATTAAGAGTTAGTGCAATTATTGAAGGTCTTGGAACAACATATATTGAAAACTTCAATGGTGTAAAAGATATCTTACCAATATTACAAGATAATCTACCAAGAGCGCTTGGAGCAAAAGAGAGTATAAAAGAGACAATAATTGATGAAATAAAAGATATTCCATTTATTGTAAAGGATTTAAAATCAGTAATAAAACAAGCCAACAAAGGTGAGTTAAAGATTGAAATATCTAATAACCAATTACAATGGATTGCAAAAGAGATTAAAGATTTTATTAGACCTATTATTTTATCATTAGGGCTGATTTTTATTTCAATATTTACACTTTTATATGATAAAGATTTAAAAGAGATATCTTTAGGAATCTTTGTTTTAGCAATAATTAGATTAGTGTATAGAAAGTAAGGGAAACAATGAAAATAGCAATTATTGGTGCTGGTTTTAGTGGATGTAATCTTTATAATAATTTAGAGTTAAAGTATGATGATATAACAATTTTTGAAAAATCAAGGGGAGTTGGAGGCAGACTTAGTACTAAGTATATAGATGATAAATTTATTGACCATGGGACCTCAAGATTGCAACCAATAACAGGTGATTTAAAAGAGTTTTGTTTAGATTTAGCTAAAAATGGTGTCTTAAAAGCTAGATATGATGAGTTCTTCCCTAAAAGCGGTATAAATAAAATCTGTAAATTCTTAATAAATAGTGAAGATTTAAAAACAAATACAAAAATTACAAGTGCTAAACAAATAGATAATAAATGGCATTTAAAAGATGAAAATGAAAACACTTATAAAGGTTTTGACAAACTTTTTTTAACAATTCCTGCAACACAAATCTTACAAATGGATATATCTTTAGATGATGATATAAAATCACAACTACAAGCTGTTTCATATGATTCTGTATTTTCTTTAATACTTCACTCAAATGATAATAAAATACAAAACATATCAAAGTTTTATAAAAATGAAAATATTGAAAATATAGTTGATAACTCTAAAAAATATCTATATAAAGATTTTAACTCTTACGTGATTCATTCTAAAAAACATTGGGCAAATAAGTTTAATGACTTATCAAAAGAGCAGCTAAAAATTAAATTTTTAGCTACATTTGATGATAAACTAAAAAATGAATTAGAAAGCTTTACAATCATTCCTCACTTGTGGAAGTATGCTTTTGCCAAAACTTCACTTGATATTCCATACTATATAAATAAATCAAAAAATCTTGGAATCTGTGGAGATTACTTTAACTACAATAATTTAGAATCAGCTCTACTTAGTTCAGAGTTGCTTGGTAATTTAGATTTATAATTATTATTTAAGTGGTTATTTAATTAAAATAATTTATTAAAAATATCAATAAAATCAATACTAGCAAAGGAATTTAATTATAATTTTAAGGCCATATAATTGTTATTTTTTAAAAAATGATACTTTTTTTATACTTTTTAATGCTATAATAAAGTATGAAAACTTTAAATGAATACAAAAAAACAGTTAACATACTTTATATTGAAGATGATAAATCTACTTCAAAAAAATTGCAATCAATACTAGAAAAATTCTTCAATAAAGTAATAACAGCACCAGATGGTGAAGAAGCATATAGTTTTATTGAAAATACTAATGAGAAAATAAATCTAATCATTAGTGATATAAACATGCCTAAAATGAATGGCCTAGAGTTTCTAGAAAAAATAAGAAATCAAAATAATGATATTCCTTTTATATTTCTTACAGCTAGAAGTGAACCAGATAAAATGCTTAAAGCTATTCAATTAGATATTGATAACTATATTTTAAAGCCTATAGACTTAGATAATTTATTAGAAGTTATTGAACATACCATAAAAAAAGAGTATGATTTTTATTTAAAAACAAATAATGAATCAATAGTAAATCTGGGAAATGATTTTACATGGAATATCAATAGCAAATCTTTATTACAATTTAATAAAGAAGTAAAACTAACAAAAAAAGAGTTACTTCTTTTAAATTTACTATTAAAAGATTCTAAAAAAATATTTACAATTGATGAAATTATTGCAGAATTATGGGATGAGACTTATGATAGTAGAGACTATTTAGCAAACTTAAAAAATCTTATATCTAGATTGAAAAAGAAATACCCTTCTTTAAACATAGAAAATGTTTATGGATTAGGTTACAAAATTAATATTAATAAAAAGAGTTAAAATGGAAAAATTAAGGGAATTTATTAAAAGTTTAAATGTATTATATGTTGAAGATGAAGTTCAAGCAAGAGAGATATCTCAAAAAATTTTCAAAAGACTATTTAACAGTGTCGAATCTTGTGAAAATGGATTAGAAGGATACTTACAGTTTCAAAAGAAACATATGGCAAATGAACATTATGATTTAGTAATAAGTGATATTAATATGCCAAAAATGGATGGATTAGAAATGATAGAAAAGATTAGAGAGCTTGATAATGAAGTTCCTGTAATCTTTGTTACAGCAAGAAATGAATCAAATGTTTTATTAAAAGCCATAGAACTTGGTGTTGTAAATTACTTAATAAAGCCATTAGATATGGAAACAATGACAAATGTAGTTTTTAAAACATGTGAAAAAATCTACTTGAAATCAAGTTTAATTCAAAAACAAACTGAACTAGAAATTTACTTAAAAACAATTGAGCAAATAACTTTTGTAACAAGAATTAATGCAGATAATAAGATTACATATATAAATGATATTTTCTGCGATTTATTAGGAAAACAAAAAGATGAAATAATAAATCAAGATTTTAAATCAATAATCGATCCAGCAACAAATAGTGAATTACTTTCTGAAATAGAACATTGTTTCAAAGAAGGTAAAACTTGGGAAGGTACTTTAAAATCAATAAATAATGAAAAAGAAACTATATATTTAAAAACTATATATATGCCTATTTTTGATTCAACTCACAAAAATGTCCTGGAGTATCTTGCTATTAGGTATCAAGTTACAGATGAAGAGAAAGAGAAAAAAGAGTTAAATAAAAAGATTATTCAAAATATTGTTCAATTTAAGAAAAAAGCTTACTCAATTTCAGAAGATAATAAAAAAAGCCATAAAGAAATTCTAGAATTAAATAAACATATCAACTCATTAAATATCCAAATCAACAAAATAACAGAAGATAAAAAAGTACTTTTAACACAATTAGAATCATATGAGAAAAGTCAACTGAATAATAATCAAGGTAAATTAAACCTTGTAAAACAAAAAAATGCAGAAATAGAAAATATGCTTAGTTCAATAACTCATCTAAAACAAGATAAAAATAAATTATTAGAAAAAATTGAAAAATTAACTGATATAGTTGAACACAATAAAAATACAATAAATTTATATAAAAATGATGAAACAAGATTACAAGATAAAGTTTCTAATCTTGAAGATATTATTAGTGATTTAGAAAAACAAAAAGACGATGGATCAAAAAAAGGCTTTTTTAAATAAGCCTTTTTTATATAATAAATACTAAATAGTATTTATTATATAGCCTCTATTTGAAGAATTTTTCAAAAATGTTTCACTAGTTTTTTCTCTAATATGCTTTACAACATTTCTTAAAGAATAAATAGAAAAGTTTTTACCCTTCCATACATTTTGTGATATCTCCTCATAAGTTACTAAGACATTTACATTTTGAGCTAATAACTTTACTAGCTTTCTTTCTGTTTTAGTAAGTTTTATTAGATCTTTCCCTTTAAATAGTAACTCTCTATTTATATCAAAATAAAAACCTTCTTCAAACTGCTTTTTCTTATTTGAATCTATAAAGTTTAAACACAAATCAATATTAGTTTTTATTAAAGCTATTTCTATAGGTTTTTTTAACACTAAAAAAACATTAGCATATTTGTATAATGAATTATCTTTATTTATTTTAGATTCTAAAACAATTAAAGGTATGTTTATATCGTAAGAATTAATATCTTTAAAACTCTCAATAAAGGTCTCTAGATTTTTTTTATCATTATCAAATATTATTACATCAAAACTATTAATTATATTACTTAATAATTGAAATTTACTTTCATTAAAAAATGAAATACTAAAATTAGAATCTAGATTCTCTTTAATTTTTTGAACAAAATTTATGTCATCACTAATAACAAGTAAAGACTTCATAGCAATATTGTTATTTATATCTATAAAAATACTATTCATGTTACACCTCCTATATCTTTATAGAAATTATATAAAGATATAGTATTAGAAAAGTATCATTTTAATAATTATTCAAAAAAATTATAAATTTTAAACCTTTTTTAGAATTTTTAGCCTCAATTGTTCCTAGAAAACTATTTTCAACAATCATTCTAACCATATAAAGACCTATTCCAGTACCTTCTTCCTTCGTACTATAATAAGCATCAAAGAGTTTACTTATTTGATTATTTTCAACTCCACCTGCGTTATCTTCAATTATTAATACTATTTTATCACCACTTTTATAACTTTTAATTAATAATTCTGGCTCTTTTATTTTTCTATCTTTTAAAACATCTAAAGCGTTATTTACTATGTTTAGAACTATTTGTGAAAGTTCCATCTCAACACCATAACAATTTAAAGACTCATCAATATCACAATCAATTTTTGTATTTGTAGAATCCAATTTACCTTTTAAAAGTTTTATTGAATTTTGTATTGCATTATCAATTGTAAACATCTGTTTATTTTTGTGAGGGTTAAAGAAATCTAAAAAGCCATTAATTGTTTTTGTCATATATACTATTTGATCTTTTGTATTGTCTTTAAAATCTTGCATATACTCATCAGTCAATTCTTCTGTTTTGTATGTATAATGTGCATCATCACAATATAATGACAATAGATTTAATGGTTGTTTTAATTGATGTGAAATTACACCCATAAGTTCTCCAACACTTGCCATTTTACTACTTTGTATTAAGAGATTATTTGATCTATCTAACTCTGAGTTTTTTAATCTTAATCTATTATATATATCAATATAAATTTTTAATTTAGAAATTAATAATTCATTATCAATCGGTTTAGTAATATATTCAATAGCACCAACATCATAACCTTTTGTTTTATATTCATCTTTATCGAAAATACCTGTAATAAAAATTATTGGTATATTTTTAGTAACTTCTACATCTTTTAGATATTGAGCAAACTCAAAGCCATTAATATTTGGCATTTGAACATCACTTAAAATCAAATCAATATGGTTTTCAAGAAGAATTTTCATCGCATCACTTGCACTTATAGCTGTATATATGTTTACATCAAAATTATCTTTTATCAATAATTCTAAAGTATAGATATTTTCTTCAATATCATCAACAACTAATATATTAAATTTATCATTCATTATTTACCTTCTTTCAAAAGCTCTATTTTGCTCATTAATTCATTATTATTATCTTTAAAGTAGAAGTAATAATCTCCATCATAGTTACATTTTTCTTTTTCTTTTGTTATTATTATAGTATTTTTATTATTATAATCTTTTATTTTTTTCAAGATTTCATCAAAATATACTAATCTTTCATCTAAAATAGCTATAAAATCTTCAGAATTTAATTTCTCTAAATCTTTTATATAATTATCATGATTAATTACAGATATTACCTCATAATTTAGTTTTTTTAATTGGACTGCTAATTTAAACTGCTCAATTGCATCACTATGTAATAAAAATATCTCTTTTGGAGTTTGTGTTTTTAATTCATCTTGAATATCTATAATTAAACTCTCAGTAGATGATTTTAATTTTACGTCTTTTGGTTTTTTAGGTATTTCAAAAATAAAAGTACTTCCCTCACCTTTTTTACTTTTAACAAAGATATTTCCACCAATTAAATTTGAAAGTTCTTTTGAAATAGATAAGCCTAAACCTGTGCCACCATATTTTCTAGTTGTAGTACCATCTGCTTGTTTGAACCTATCAAATATTTGTTCTAAGTTATCAGCTTCCATTCCAATCCCTGTATCAATTATTGATAAATTAAATTTATCTTCAAATTCTTCAAGTGAGATAGTTACACTGCCTTTAGATGTAAATTTTATTGCATTACTAATTAGATTTTTTGTAATTTGATTAATTCTTTTAATATCAGAATTTATAGAAAAATCATTACCTTTAATATTTTTTATAAGCTTTATGCCTTTGTTTAAACATATCTCTTCCATTGAATCATATAAATCATTTGCTATTGTATTTAGATTCATTGGTTCATTATGTATACTTATCTTCCCAGCTTCTATTTGTGAAATATCTAAGATATCATTAATTAATTCCATTAATTCAATTGAACACTTCTTAATGATATTCATATTTTTTATAGTTTTTTCATCATATTTCTTTTCTTTGTTTTTTGACATAATTGTAGAAATTAAAAGAATAGAGTTTAAAGGAGTTTTTAACTCATGACTCATATTTGCCAAAAATTCATCTTTTGTTTTGTTTGCTTTTTGTAATTCTAGTTTCTGTTTTTTTACTAAATCATAAGATACTAGTAACTTATCATAGTTTATACATGCTTCAATACTTAAGTTAAGTTTTGGCATTAAACTTTCAAACATAGAATAAAAAAATGAACAATCAGCACTTTTATTTTTTGAAGCCAAAAATAAAATTCCATGATCTAAAAACATTTTAATTACATTTGTTGTTTTGGTTTCAACATAATTTATTTTTTCTACATAATTTGTATAATCTGATGCATCAAAATCTTTTAACTTGCCAATTGAAGTGATTTTTTCTAAAGAATCATCACCTTTTATTAAATAAAACTCCCCATAAATTGCATAAGACTCACTAACAAAAGCCCTTAAAACCTCAGAAATCATCTCTTTTAAATCAATACTATTTCCAATTGCACTATGACATTTATAAGCTGTTGATAGTTGTTCTACTAGCATAATACACCTACAACACAAGACTTATTATAAAAAGTTATATACTCATCGCCATTATTAGCAATCTCTCCTAATGTTAACGCACCACATAAATTTGTATCAAAAGATAAATTATTTTTCATACCTTCTAACTCTTCTACAAATCTATCTGCTAGATATATACTTCTTGAAATACAATCAAATACAACTAATGCGCTTTTTTGATCTATGTTTTTACTTGCTTGACTTACAGCTTTGGAAGAAGATGCAATTAAATTTTCAGGATCACCTTTTAATATATGAATTGAAGAGTTTTGAGGAATATCTCCAACTAAAACTAGGTTATTGTTTTCATCAACTAAAATAGGATCTCTGACTATTACTTCTTTATCATACTTAACAATGCCAAGGGGATATGATTTTGCAATATCAAAAAAGTTAGAATCATCAAAAGTTTTTCCACTATCTTTTTGAACTATTTCTTTATAAACTTCAAATGCATTTTTAAAATTTAAAGTTTTTAATACATTTTTTTCTGAACTGGTTGTTATAAATGGGCCTTCTAAGTATTGCCATCCATTCTCAATTCCTATATTTAACTTATTAGAAATCTTGATTAATAGTGCAGCATTATTATGAATACCTTTATTTTTAGAGAAAATTACAGGATCTTGCTCAAAAGTCATTTTTCCTGCGCCGCCACCAACAATTTGTGTATTTTCAGGAACATATTCAAATAAGTCATCTAAAAATTGTGTGATATTAGGACTTAATCCATCTAAAACTACCAATAAAGATTCGATATCAAAGGATTCAACTTCTTCCTTATTCAGATTAGTCATATCCTCCACAAATAAGTAATCAGAGTTTTCAGGTAGATTAAATGCAATTACACCTTTATTATAAAACTCTGTATTGTATAAAATGAAAGGAACAATTGCACCTACAATATCACCTTTATAATCATTTAAATATTCCATTTCAAAATCACTATATTCAGCTATTAGTATAAACTGCTTATTTTCTTTGTTTTTATTCTCTTTCAAAAAATCTTTGAAGCAAGGATAGTATATACCTTCTTTCATAGTTTTCATCCTTAATTTTTTTATTATTAAATTATATAGAGAAAGAGTATAAAAATAGTATCATTTTCTTATTTTTTAAGATTTTTGTTAGTTTTTAGTAGTTTTTTTTATTTAAAAGTATCATTTTATAGTTATTTTATAAACTCAATTATATTTTCTTTATCTTCTCTTAATTGAGAAGATTGTGGATCTATTCTATAACCAAAAGGTACAACAACTGATAATTGATATTTACTTGTATCAAGTCCTAAAATATTTTCCACATTCTCTTTTTCAAAACCTTCAATAGGACAAGAGTCAATACCTTTTGTAGCAGCTGCAGTCATCATATTTCCCAATGCAATGTAAGTTTGTCTTGCAGTCCATGCGAAAATATTTTCTTCACTACTTAAAGTATCTTCTAAATGAGAAGCATAAATTCCAGTATAGAATTCTAATTTATCTTTAGGAAAACCTTTTCTTCCTAATTTTTTCTCAACTAAACCAGATTCGGGTCTAACAGCATCAATAGCGGCTAAAATTATTACCAGATGTGAACATGTAGTAATTTGTGGTTGATCCCAACAAAATGGCCTAATTTTAGCTTTTAACTCTTCATTAGTTATAACTAGAAACTTCCAAGGCTCTTGACCAAAAGAACTAGGTGATTTTACACCTGTTTCTAAAATAAAATCCATATCTTCATCTGATATTTTCTTATTTTCATCGAAAATCTTACAAGCATGTCTAAAATCCATAGCTTCCATAAATGTTTTGTCCATATTTATTCTCCAATGTTAAAGTTTTCTTTTAATCTATTTTCTAATTTTTTCATTTCAATATTTATATCTAAATTTCCTTTAAATATATCATGAATACTGAAGCTTTTCATCTTCTGTAAACCTAAAAACTGAAATATTTTATGAGTTGCAATATTAGCTTGATCAAGAGTTAAACCCTCAAAAAAACCTTCTATATCTCCAAACTCACTTTCTGGACAGTTATATGTTAAAGATAGCATATACTTTCCTTTTAGTAGTCCTCCGCTTCCATAAAGTTTAGAGCTATCAGTTCTACTTCTTCCATCACTTAAATAATGTACACCTTGAGCTAAAACTTCATCAAAATATTTTTTTGTAATCCATGGAAGTCCCATCCAGTAAACTGGATATTGTAAGATTACATAATTTGCCCATAACAGATTATCACCCTCTTCTTTTTTATCAAACCCTTTATCAATATTTGAAATTTTTACATTAAAATTATTTTGTTCTAAAAAATATTTAGTTTTTTCAATAATACTATTTGTTAAATTCCCTTCTGCAATATTTTCATAGTATTGATGACCATTAATTATTAATACATTTTTCAAATTAACTCCTTTTAAGATGAAAATTATAATCTCTATAAACTTAATTTTCTCTTACTTTACTTTAGGTAAGTAATAAGAATTTAATTCTTTTATGATATAATTTAATTAATAAAGGATTTAATAATGTATATAATAAATGATAAAGAGTACAAATGTTCAGTCTCTGTAACATTAGATATATTTAATGATAGATGGAAATTAGCAATTATTTGGCACTTACTTGATGGAGATAAAAGATTCAAAGATTTACATCATGAGATTAGTGAAATTACACAAAAAACTTTAACAATAAAATTAAAAGAATTAGAGGAAAAAAATATTATAGTAAGAGAAGTATTTGCCCAAGTTCCTCCAAAAGTTGTTTACTCTTTAAGTAGTGCAGGAAAAAGATTAAAACCTATTTTAGATGAAATGTACAAATGGGGGATAGATTATGTTGAAGAGTTTGGCTCAATAACTGGAGAAATTCAGTGTGATACGAAATAATAATATATAAGAAATTATATGGAAAATTTCATATTAATACTTTTAGCCATAACAATAGGTTATGGCCTTAATAGATTAAAAATATTTTCAAAAGAAGCACCTGCAATACTTAACTTATTTGTAATATATATATCTTTACCAGCAATGATACTATTACAAATACCAAAATTAAACTTCTCAGTAGATGCAATTATTCCCATAGTTGTATCATGGTTAGTAATGACTATTAGTGTATTTATTGTCTTAGGGCTTAGTAAATTTTTTAATTTCTCAAGGGAAATTACAGGTTCTCTTCTTTTAGTATCTATTTTAACAAACTCATCATTTATGGGTATTCCAATACTAAATGCCTATATGGGAGATTCTGCGCTACCTTACGTTTTGGTTTATGATCAACTTGGTACTTTTATAGCTCTTGCTACTTATGGAACATTTATTGCTTCGTATTACTCTAATAAAAGTGAACTAAGTTTTAAAATAATTTTAGTAAAAGTTCTAACTTTTCCTCCTTTCATTTCACTTCTAATTGCACTTTTTTTAATTGGGGTAGAGTTTAATGAGACTATTTCAAAGGTTTTAGAAGCTTTTTCTAGTACAATAGTTCCTATTGCTTTAGTCGCAGTTGGATTACAACTACAACTAAAATTACAAAAAGAAGATATAAAGCCTTTTAGTGTTGCTTTGAGTATAAAACTTATTATTGCACCATTAATTGCTTTTGGGATATGTTTTATTTTCGGATGGAATAATCAAGCTTCAATAGTATCTATTATGGAAGCTGGAATGGCTCCTATGATTACAGCTGGTGCAATTGCATCAATGGCAGGACTTGCGCCTAGACTTAGTTCAGCAATTGTTGGTTATGGTATTTTAATATCATTTTTAACAACTGCAATAATATTTGAGTTTATAACATGAAAAATACAATAGATTTTTATAAAAATTTAAACACCTTTACAAGTTTTTCACAAATCACTGAAGATAAGTACTTTATAGAAGTACCTGATGATTGGTGTGTAGTAGTTAGTGATATAAAAAACTCTACAAAATCTATTGAATCTGGTATGTACAAACAAGTAAACTTTGTAGCATCACTCCTTATTATTGGAGTGTTGAATATAAATAGAAAGCTTGATTTACCATTTTCTTTTGGTGGAGATGGAGCTAGTGTTTTGATACCAAATTCTATAATCAGCGAAGCTAAAAAAGTTTTAATTGATTCACAAAAAAAAGCCAAAGAAAGTTATGATTTAGAGCTTAGAATTGGAATTATAAGTGTAAAAGAGTTAAAAGAGAATGGAACTAAAATTGAAATTTCTAAACTATCCTTATCTAAAGAACATTCACAAGCAATTATTAGAGGAAATGGTTTAGAACTAGCAGAAGAACTACTAAAAAAAGATGAAGAGAAATATGCAATTAAAGATGAGTTTGAATCAGAATATATCTCTAGCTTTGATGGCTTAGAGTGTAGATGGCAAAATATTCCTTCACCAAAAGATGAAACTTTATCTATATTAATTAAAGCTATAAAAGATGATGATAGTTCAAAACTTATTTATAAAAATATAATTAAATCAATAGAAGACATAACAGGTTCTTATGACTTAAGACACCCTATTTTAGATAGTTCAAATTTAAGTCTAAGTTATAACCTAATGGAACTAAATGCAGAAGCTTCACTATTTTCTAATAACTTTTTTCAAAAAATATTTAAATTTTCCCAAATGATATTAGAAAATACAATTGGGTACTTTTTAATGAAAAAAGATTCAGGACAGTGGTCTGATTATAAAAATAGAATTCTAAGAACAACAGACACTGAAAAATTTGATGATATGATTAGAATGGTAGTATCATTAAATAAAGACTCTACAAAAAAACTTGAAGAGTATTTAGAAGAAGAGTTTAAAAAGAACAATATAGTTTATGGTATTCATAAAACTGATTCAGCTTTAATGACTTGCATAATATTTGAAAGGCACGGAAAACATATTCATTTTGTAGATTCTTCAAATGGTGGGTATGCACTTGCAGCTAAAAATATGAAAGAACAATTAAAAAATATTTGATTTTACGTTTGGTTAACAATTAAATAGTATCATAATATAAATTTTCAATAGGATAATAAATGTTTAATAATACAAAAAAATTAGTAATAGGCTCAACTTTACTTGCAAGTACATTATTTGCACAAAGTGAATTATCAAAATCAGATATTAAGAAGATGGAAGAACTAAATATCTTTAAAAAATCTGGAATTTCTATTACAAAAGGTATCGATGCTGATTCTTTATATATTTTAAATATCAAAGCTCAAAATGCAGTTGATACAATCTATTTATCAAAAGATAAAAAATATTTAATTTCAGGTGACGTATTAGATGTTAATAATGGTATGCCATTATCAATGCCAGTTGATGTTTCAATATTAAAAGGAAAAGAAGCCTTCACATTTGGGACAGGAAGTGATGAATATATTCTATTTACTGATCCTGAGTGTCCTTATTGTAGAAAGTTTGAGTCATATTTCCCTCAAATTGAAGATAAAGTAAAAATTAGAGTTTTCTATTATCCTCTTGATTTTCATAAAAATGCATATGACTTATCTTTATATGTAATGAGTCAAAAAACACCACAAGATAAAGTTAATGCGATGCTAAATGTAACTGCAAAAGATGATAAGTTTAAAAATCATAAGTTTAAAGCTGGTGAAAAAGAAAAACTAACTAAAAAATTAGATGAAAATATTGAATTAGCACTACAAATGGGAGTTCAAGGAACACCTGCAATGTTTGATCCAAAAGGAAATAAAATTGTTTGGGTTAATATTTTAAAGAAATATGGAATAGACGTAAGATAGATTTTCTATCTTACAAAATTTCATTGATTAAATCAACTTCATTTTGGGGTAACTCAAAACTATCTAAATCTAAATCTTTCTTCATATGTTCTTTTGATGTTGTTCCATTTAGAGGAATAATATTAATACTATTTAAATATTTATAGAAAACTTGCTCAACAGTTTTTTTATATTTTGAAGATAAATTTTTAATTATATTACTATTTAATAAATGTGGATTAGCAGTCAGTGACCAGAAACTTTGATAAATAATTCCATTTTCATTACACCAAATTCTAATATCCTTATCATAGTTAGTATGATTATAAAACCTATTTTGAACTACTGAAGGTTTAATATCTGAATTATTGTATAAATATTGAAGTGTTTCTAAATCATAACAGTTCGAAATTCCCAATTGTCCTATTTCTCTATTATAATAAAACTCTTGCATTTGTTCCCATACTGTTAAAGTATGTGCTATAGGTAATATTGGAGTATGAAGAATGTACGAATCTATATACTGTAAATTTAAATTTTTCTTTGATTTTTCAAATGATTTTTGAACTTGCTCTTTTAAACTATCAGTTACCTTATATGGCATGTTATTTTGATCTTGCCCACTAAGAGGAGTAAACTTTGTTTGGATGAAAATATCATTACGTAAAATACCCTCATCAAAACACTCTTTTAGTGCAATTCCTACTAAATCTTCTTGATAGTGCCTAGGTTGACATGCAGTATCTACACCTTTAAAACCACTTTTAATAGCAGTTTTAACTAGGTGTGTTGTATTATCTTTTTTCCAAGCAGTACCATAAATCATATTAGGTACTTTAATATTTTCATTGGAAATTAGATATTTCATAATTAAGACTTTTTAACAAACTCTTGTTTTAACTTAATAGCTCCAACACCTGGAACTTTACAATCGATGTTATGACCATCATGACCATCAACTAACCTAATACCTTTAATTTTAGTACCAACTTTTATACCAGAAGAACTACCTTTAACTTTTAAGTCTTTAATAACTGTTACATCATCTCCATCTTGTAGTAATGTTCCATTTGCATCTTTTACTACTAAAGTATCATCATCTGCTTCTAAAGATGAATCTTGTGACCACTCATGTGCACACTCAGGGCAGATAAATAAATCTCCATCTTCATAAGTGTATTCACTTCCACATTTTGGACAGTTTGGTAATTGTTCCATTAAGTTCCTTTACTTTTATAATAGGTACCATTATACAATAACTTTACTTTTTGTCTAGTTTCATAATTAAAAAAATATTAATTATTATACTAATTAGTAATATCTTTTTAAATTTATTTTACTATAATGATAATACTTATTATAAAGGATGAGAAAAAATGAATAAAATAGAAAATTTTTTAGGTCAAATACTATGCCCTGATTTAGGAAAACTTATACTTAGACTAACACTTGGTTTTTTAATGCTATTTCATGGAGTTAGTAAAGCTACTCATGGAATTGATGGTATAAAAGCTTTAGTTGTAAATAATGGATTACCAGAATTTTTAGCTTATGGAGTTTATTTAGGAGAAATCATTATACCAATTATGTTAATAATAGGATTGTATACAAGAATTAGTAGTCTAATATTTGCATCAACTATGGCATTTGCTATTTATTTAGTACACTCTTCAGAAATACTATCAATAAATGATAAGACTGGTGGATTAGCTATAGAATTGCCATTATTATTCATGTTATCAGCAATTGCATTGATGTTTATTGGAGCAGGTAAATTAAGTGTAGATAAAAAATAAAATTATAATCAAATCTTAACTATTGTTAAGATTTGATCCCCTTACAATATTTTACTTTTTGATGTGTCATAAACTAATTCATAGTAATTGTTATTGTTAAACTCAAACTCTTGAATAACTTCTAATCCTAGTTTTCTAGTGTGAGCCTCATATGATCTTGGATTAATTTTGTTTATAAATGTTACTAAAATAGGATATCTTTTATTCATTTCAACTCTTGCAAAATCAAATAAATCTTCCAATATCCCCTTCCCTCTAACTTCTTTATCCACGCAAACTGGACCGTATTGATAAGAGTTTTCCACAGTAAGTTTTTGACCTAAATAGTTTAAATTTTCTAAATCATTAATCATATGTACAAACATTGGCCAAATAGACCAAAACTGCCATGAAGCACTCATCGCATAAGCAACTATATTATCATCTTTTTTTGCTATAAAAAGACCTTGCTCTTCATTAATTAATTTTTCAAGTAACTCTTTAGAAAATGAAGTTGTAATAAAACCATCTTTTTTATCTTCTTCATTAATAGTATCAACTTGATATCTTTTATGTAGTTTTAATACATCATCTATATCACTAAGATCTGCAATTTTATATTTAATCATTTCTATACTCCTTCATTTTTGAAATAGTTTGTCTATCTATATCATAACCTCTTTTTTCAAGGTAGTTTAAAACCATTTCAAATCTCTTTTTAGGTAGGTTTTGACCTAATTTTAATTTCCCACTGATATTTTCTATATTTAGTTTAAAAACTTCAACACCATTTATCTTTTTTTCATATATTTCTTTATTTTCCATAGGTATATATTTACCTTCTGGTTGTAATTTTTTCATTAAAAGTTCTAGTGCTTTTACTTTTTCATCATAATCTTGAACTATAATCATAAGACCATCACAACTAACAGATCTAAAAAAATGTGTTGCAGGACAAGACAATTCACTATCACTACTAAAATATGATTGTATCACAGAGTATGGTTCAACAATACTAAAAGAGGCATATTTATTATTATTTATATACTCTTTTTTCTTACCTTTTTTTGAACCATGAAAATATATAGCACCCTTTTCATATATAAAATTTATAGGAAGACTATATGGAATATTATCTTTACATAAAGCAAGTGTTCCATACTCAACTTCTGTTAAAACTTCTTCTATTAGCTCTTTATTTTTTGTCATACCAAGAAATAACATTCTAGCTCCTTTTTAAATAATTATGGTACTATATCATTAAACTGTACTTGCCACAAGATACAAAAAATAAATTTTTTATAGGGACAGTTATGTATAAATTTATAAAATCTGACATACCACTTTATATTCAATTGTATGAACAAATAAAAGAAAGAATAAAAGATGGCACAAGAAAAGCTGGAGAAAAACTACCTTCTATTAGAACTTTAGCAAATGAATATAATCTTAGTAAAAATACTGTACAAAATGCTTATAATCAACTATATGCAGAAGGGTACATAGATAGTATTGCTCAAAAAGGTTATTATGTAAGTGAAGATTTATATCAAGACTTAACTAAACCTATTGATGAACAAAACAAAAATACAAGTACTAAAAAATATAAATATGATTTTTATCCAGCAAAACTAAGTAGCGATACTTTTCCTATAAAAGCATGGAATAAAGTTTATAACAAAGTATTAAAAGAAGATATTGATTTTGGCTCATATGTAAATACACAAGGATTAGAATCATTAAGAATTGAGTTAAAAAAATATTTAAGGTCTTCAAGGGGAGTTAATTGTAGTGAAGATCAAATAGTTCTTTGTAGTGGTTTTTCAGATGCAATGTTTATTGTTTCTTTATTATTAAAAGACTTTACAAGTAGTATTGCTATTGAAGGGGATATTTATAGGGTTGCAAAAAAAGTATTTACACAAATGTCTTATGATATAAAGTACCTTTCAATGACAAAACAAGGAATAGATTTAAATGACCTTGAAAAAATCAAATCAAAACTAATATATCTAACTCCTGCACATCAATATATAACTGGTGTTACAATACCAATAGCAAATAGAATAAAAATCCTTCAATGGGCACAAAAAACAAATAGCTATATAATAGAAGATGACTATGATAGTGAATTAAGTTATTACAACAAACCAATTCCTGCCCTTCAAGGAATAAACAATAATGATAGAGTAATATATTTTGGAACTGTCTCAAAATCATTTTCTCCAGCTCTAAGAGTGGGATACTTAATATTACCAAAAAGCTTAATTTCAAAATACAAAGAGTGTTTTGACTATCCATTTTCAGGTATTTCTATTGATATACAAAAAACATTAGAGCTATTTTTAAAAGAAGAGTATTTTATCAAACATATAAGAAAAGTAAGAACTCTAAATAGAAAAAAACACAATCTAATGAAAGAGTCTTTAAAAAAAGAGTTAAAAGATGAAATGGAAATCATAAGAGAAGGAAGTGGCTTAAATATCCTTATAAAATTAAATAGTAATATTAATAAAGAATTACTTTTAAAAGAAACTCAAAAAGTAAATATAAAAATATATAATAGAAAAGATGATTTATATGCTATGGGATTTGGTGGATTTAAAGAAGATGAAATAATACAAGCTATAAAAGAGTTTGCAAAAGTATGTAAGGAGTGTAAAAACTAAACCTCAGGGAGTGTTAGAAATTTTGTGTCAGTCTTATATAATTTATTCTAAAGGATTGAACAGATGCACTTGAATGAATTAAAGCTGCATTAGAAGCAGAGTTAAAATCTCATCTAACTTCTGAGATAAATAAAAATAGAAAGAATGGTAAATCTTTAAAAACTATGAAAAGTAGTGTTGGTGAATTGAGTTAGAAGTTCCAAGAGACAGGAAGGGGATCTTACGAACCTCATATTGTTAAAAAACACCAAACCCATATGTCAGATCATATAGAACAAAAGATTTTATCTTTATATGCTTTAGGTAATAGTTATAGCCAAATAGCTGAACACATTGAAAAATTTGGTATGAAATTTTCAAAAGCAACAATAAGTGATTTTACAGATAAGGTTATACCATTACTCAAAGAATGGAAACAAAGACCATTAGAGTCAATTTATCCATTTGCATAGGAAGAAATAAGATATCTGTTCCTAGTGGCTTCTGGAAGATCCTACTTAACAAAGAGAAGAAGTATGAGAGGTGTTCCTACTATGAGAATACTATTGGACTTAAGACCAAAGGAAATAAGCTAAGAGATCAGGAAGTTGAGTGTAAGAGTTTGTTTTAAAAGTATTCAAAAACTCTTAAGGCTTTGTGGGAATTAAGATTTTTGCATTTTGAACACTTTATTGAACATAAAATACTAATAAGTGTTTGTGTTCTAAAAACTAGTGGTTTTAGAACATTAAATTGAATCAAGAAATTGCTGTAACTTGGAAGATTAACATACGTGTCTATTATGATAATACATTCCTTTCTCTAATTACTGTAAAATAAAGAAATAAAAGCTTTTATATCTAGCTATATTCTTTGTTCTTATTCCTTTAAGTAAAAAATTGGACATGATTTTAGTCATTAGATTCATGTATTATGAGTAATGAAATATATCTATATAGTATATACTCCTCTTTTCTATTAAGTACCGTAACTAGATTCCTTTATCATTTTTGATTTAATGATATTCAGACTCTTTAGTTTAAATTAAACAGTCTTTATAATTCCATTCTTAATTCCATGCGATATATATGATAATTGGTGGTTTGGAGTCTCTTTTTTTAATGTCATGCTAGGTAATACTTTAATATCAATACCCTTAACAGCTGCTCCTATAATTGTACCTATTGGAAATGTCGTACCAAAAAGAGCTTGATCAAATACATATCCTGCCCCACCACCTGCAATTAATCCTGAAGTTGATAATTCAGTAGCTATTGTAAAGTCATAATCCAAACTATATCCTTTAAAGATTTTCCATTTCTCTGATGAAACCTTTTGAATATTTCCAATATCATTCTGAAGTTGAATTATTATTTTTCTTTCAGAGAATACTTGATCCGGAGATTTTAATATATCAAGATAAAGATTATCAATTGTTTCATGTAGTGAATTAAATTCGTCACTTCTCTTTTCTTTAAATATTGAAAGCTCATCAATACTCACATCTTCTGAAGGAACTGGAAGAACATTTAATAACTTAAATTTTATTGTTTCTTTTCTTACAAGATCTTCATTAGAGGCAATAATTGAGTCTCCACCTATTTGATGTAAATTCCAGTAAGTATTATCATTTATTTTTTGTAATCTTTCTAATTCAGTAGTCTGTATTTTTGTTAATAATGCATAATCTATTAATCCTGAAACATTATAGTTTGGTCTTTTAATAAGATTAGATTCGATTAACTCTTTCTCATTGGGTAGCCCAATATATAAACCATTATTAGAAGGAATCACTACTTTATTAAAATATAATATGTAATATTTAAGTTCATCAAAATTTAAACTTCTTTCCATTTGAATACCCTGAGGTAATTTATGTAAAATTCCAGGTGTCGCTACAATTCCTCTTTTCATATTAGTTCCTTTTAAATATATTTTTTATTGTTTCAAACATATATATACTAGTATGCTACTCAGATAATATTGAAATAGTGTTTTTTACTTCATTAATCATTTTATGTAAAGTTTCTAATAATGGTAATCCATCTTTAATATTAATTCCAATATTTATATTTAATTCCTTTTCATATAGAAATGTTGTAGGTGGTATGGATATAAATTCTTTAGTAATTTGGTAATTATTAATACTCCAACATATATGTCTATGGCAATTACTAATAATCATATTATCAATATTTATATTTTCAGGAAAATTATTGATTTGTTCTTTTAATTGAGAAGTTGATACAGTGGTATAATCAATAATTGGATTAGGGAATTTATGTTTATCTGTTATATCAAGTTCATTAATTAAACATAAAATTTTATTTCCATCTTCATCTGGATATGCTTTTATTCTTTTCATTTTATTAAAAAAATCATCACTAACTTTTGCAGCCAATCTACTCTTAAGATTATTTTCATAACCACTTTTACTTCTACCAATTGGAAATTGAATACTTCGATGTTCAATTTCATTAACAAAAGGTGAAACACAATCCCAATATGCATTATCTAAAGTAATTCTAATTTGATGTATTAAATCTCCAATTTCCATTTTAATTTCATCAATATTAGATTCATTACCTTTTGCATAAGTACAACATTCTTTTTTATTTAAGTCAACTTCAAAAGTATAAATATAAGGGGGATTATTCAATATAAATTTTTTTAATTCTATAAATTTTCTTTCTGCTCTTGATATTCTATTTTTTGCATTTTTCAAATAAATTTCCTAGAAATAATTTATTTAATAATATAATAATTTATTTAAATATTTGATTAATTATTTTTAAGACACTTAATTTCGAGGACACGTTACTAAATTGACTAAGTAATTAAATATGAATACCCTTCCCAGAATTCCTTCTTTCCAATACTTATTTAGCATTGCTCACTTTTATCATCTTCTAATTCAGCATAATCAGCTGTAAAATGAACATTGTCAATCCAATCTTGGATAGTAGTAAATTTCAAAAAATCATTTCTATCATGTTTTAATTTATTGATAACATCAATAGCAAACTGCTCATAATGTTTTAAGGCAAATTCATCATTCTTATAATCAGCTAGTATTGCTAGTGCAGCTTGTCTTGGACCAGCACCATTGTATCCCCAAAGAACACCCATAGAAATATTTTTTAAATCTATTCTTGAGTCTATCACTTTGTTCTCTTTAAATATATGATGTCTAGAATTTTCAGATCCTTTTTTATTAAATTCTAAAAAATATCCATTTTTTGGTTTTTCTTTTTTTAAATTAAAAATAAAAGAGAATAAATTTATTGATGGTAATTCCATTTTTTTCCTTTTTCAAATTTGATTTTATAGCAGAATCACTTAACATCAAGAACCATAATTAAAAAACTCTAATTTTCAGAATAAGGTCTACCCCAAGAGCCATTATTTATTTGGAGTGGTAATTTAAATTCATACTCAGAATTTAAAAGATTCTAAGTTAAAATAGAAAGTTCAACAAACTGTAAGTTTTGGCACAAATTAGGATTAATAAGATTAACTATACTAAAACTCTAGGACTATCAAACTTTGACACAAAACTCTGAACAGTCTCAAACCTCACACATTTCAATTGCAATTTTAAAAAATGCTGTAAATGCTGCATTATCGAAAGTTAAAGTATCACTTACTTCTTTTTTCATCTCATCTAAATATCCTGTGTAATTTTTATAAAACTCATAAGTTGGTTTTGGTTTATACACAACATCTTTTAACTCCAAGTATTTGATTATATTTTTAGTTGTTGTTGGTTTTATAAAATATTGTGTCTGTCTATTTATACTATAAGGAACTATACTAACAATAGTCCATTTAGCTAATTTATATTGTTCTAGAAACTCAACTAAGCCCTCAAAGCCCTCTTTTTGGTTTCCATATAAAAGTTCATATATTTCGATACTTAACATATCTTTTTCATATGAATTTAAACTAGCTAAGGCATCTTTTAATTTTAGTTTATCAAACAGTGAAACCATAACTGATTTTTGAACTGTTTTAAAAAAGCCTTCAACAATCAAGTTTGGATTTGAAAAATTCTCTTTTTTTAAAGCCTCTTTTGCAAACTCTTCAAGTTTTTCAGGCTTAAATTTTTTCATTGTAGGGAAAAAATGTTCATCTTTAAAACCTTCTGGATATTGATATAAAAACTCTGATTCTAAATCTTTTAACTTTTCTAAATACATACTACTTTGATACTTTTTTTCTAATATTTGAAATAGTTTCGCCACCAATTGCATAATTATCAGTTGAGATTTCTTCTATTACTACAACTGCACTTTTAGCCCCTCTACCATTAAATACTTTTGCAAAAAGCTCTGTTATACCTTTTGCTAACTCTTCTTTTTGCTCTTTTGTAGCGCCACCATCTTCATGTGTCATTTTTACATTTATTATTGGCATATTTTTTCCTAATAATTTTTTATTTTTAATAATATCATAATTATAAAAAGGTTTAATTTATGATATTATCAAATCATGAAAACATTTACAATACTAGGAACTGGTTGGTTAGGATTAGAACTAGCTAAATCTTTACAAAATCAATACAAAATAAAAGTCTCTTCAAGAACAAAAGAGAAAATCTCTTTTTACGAAGAGTTAGGCTTTGAAACATATGTTTTAAATGAAAAAC
The DNA here is from genome assembly GCA_964022095.1 of uncultured Arcobacteraceae bacterium. Lineage (GTDB taxonomy): Bacteria > Campylobacterota > Campylobacteria > Campylobacterales > Arcobacteraceae > Malaciobacter_A. The sequence goes on along the minus strand of CAXHZO010000012.1, from coordinate 50,713 downwards.
AGACAAATAATTTAGATAAGCTTTTAGATTGTAATTATCTGTTTATAAATTTTCCTCCATCAAAATTTGATAACTATGTTGAGTTTTTAAATACTATTTACTCATATGAAAAGATAAAAGATATAGAAAAAATCTTTTTCATAAGTTCAACATCTGTTTACCCAAAAGAAGATGGAGTATATGATGAAAATAGTGTTATAAATACTCCAACTTCTCAAAAAGTATTTGATGCAGAAATAGCTATAAAAGATAAAACAGATGTTATATTTAGATGTTCAGGCTTAATTGGAGGGAATAGAATTGCAGGTAAAAGACTATCAGCAAAAGAAGTAAAAGATAGTAACTCTTTAGTAAATCATATTCACAGAGATGATATAATATCAGCTACGAATTTTGTAATCCAAAATAATATAAATGGAGTATTTAACCTCACAGCTTCAATAACTCCAACAAAAAAAGAAGTTTATAAAAACAACAGTATTAAACATAATTTTGAACCTTCTATTTTTTTAGACATATCTAAAAAAAATAGAATTATTGACGGTAGTAAGATCACAAAATTAGGATTTAAATATAAATACGAAAATCCTTTATTATTTGATTGATATGTAGATTTCGATCTCTTCTTCGGCTACATATTTTTCAAAATCAACACCATAAGCTCTTTCATATGTAGTCTCTTTTTCAAAATAGTCCCAAATCTCTTTCCATAAATCTATAACAATTTCAGAAATATCACCTTGTTTATCAAAAACTAAATACTTTTTATCTTCAATAACAATTGCATTTTTTGGTTTTGTAACCTCCACACCAACTGTTATTTTATAATCTCCATTTACATCACTTTCATAATCACTATATACTCCATACATATAATCTTTATTTGCTTTATTAAAAGTCTTTTTATAAATCTCTTTTTCGAAGTAATCATTCCACAGTGTTGGGATCTTACCGTTTTCTTCACTCATTTCTAGTTCATTGTTTGTAATAGTACTAAGACCTGAAATCATTAGTTTTTTTATTCTTGTAACTTTCATTAATTCTTCTTTATCTTTTTATTTTGTTTCAGTAAAATAATTGTAGCAAAAACTGATAATAATATACCTATGAAAACTTTTTGATTTATAGTTTGACTTTCAAATAAATACATAATAATTGCTACAACCGCCGGATTTAAATAAACATAAGACATAACTTTATTTGGACCAAGAATTACTGTTGCTTTTTGGTATAAAAACACAGTAAAAAGTGTTGCACCAATACTTAAATAAATCATATAATTAAAATACTTACCTTCAATCTTCTCCCACTGTAATGGTATATCAAAAGCAACTAAAACTAATGCCATCCAAATGATTCCGCCAAATAGTGTCATTAAAGTTAATACTAAAACTTCATCATCTTCTTCATAAAAGTATTTTGTACTAATAGAGTAAAATGCCATTGAAACAATGGCAAATAAAAATATAATATCTCCATAATTAAAAGTTAATTTTACAAAAGCATCTATACTTCCATCAAATATTACTACTAATGTTCCTATCATTCCTAATAAATAGATACTGATTTTGAAAATATTTAATTTATCTTTGAAAATAAAACCAGCTAAAATTGCTGTTAATAAAGGAACAAGAGTAAATAAAGTAGCTGTATTTAAAGCTGTTGTGTACTCTAAAGCTTTGAATAAAAGAATAAAATACAAACTATAAAAAAGACTTATTTTAAGGCCTTTCATAAAACTTTTTTTAATTTTAACTCTATTTTTTTTTATTACTAAAATAAATGGTAACAAAACAATAAATGCCAATACAAATCTAAATAAAGTTAAAGATATAGGATTAATAAGCCCTGATAATTTACCTGAAACAATAAAAGATAATGCTATTAAAACAGTAGCGATAAGCACTAAAATATGTGCTTTTTGTTTTTCTGTCATTGTAAACCTTGTTTTTATTGAAAGTTTATATAAATAAACTTATTTTGTCATTTACATATGTTGATTTTTTTGATAATCTTCAAAAATGAATGAAGATAAAATATTTGATAGTTTAAAACAAACAATAAACTCTTACTTTTCACTTAGTAAAGAAACATGGAATGAATTAAAACAAATTTGTACAATAAAAGAAATAAAAAAAGATGCCTACGCCTTTGATCTATATGACAATGTAAATGCAATATCATATGTATATAAAGGCTTATTTAGAACATTTACAATAAATGAAAATGGTGATGAATATACAAAAAATTTCTTTTGGGAAAATAGAATCTATGGTCCTATAGTTGCACTTTTGACAAATACTTCTGCTAATTCTAGTGTTCAAGCGATTGAAGATTCTATTGTAATTGATATACAACATGATAAATACAGACAATTGCTTTATAAATTTGAAGATTTAAAGATGTATCATATTTTGTATTTAGAAAAACACTGGATTATGCAAAAAGATGATAGTACTTACTCTTTAGTTTTAGAAGATGCTAGGAAAAGATATGAAAGATTTTTACAAGAGTTTGGTCATATACTTTCAAGACTTTCGCAATATCATATTGCTTCATATCTTGGTATATCACCAACTCATTTAAGTAGAATAAGAAAAACTATAAAGCTGGAAGATTTATGATACTAATTTTTCCACCAATCATTTGAGGTAAATACAATTTATTGTCATCTATCCAAAAATCAGCTGCACCCATAAATGGTTCAAGTTTTAAGATATCTTCTTTTTTTGTTTTAAGGTTATAAACTCTTACAATACCTGTATCTTTGCCATTACCCCAATCACTTACAAAAACATTATCCCCTACTTTAGTAACACCATCTAAAACACCTTGGAAAGTTCCTAATTGAGTTAATTTATTATTGTTATCTAACTCAATCATAAATAGTCTACCTTTTCCATCAAACATAGACTTTGCACTACTTCCAAGCTGCGCTGCGTATAAAATATTATTTTCATAGAAAAGTCCATTTGCAGTTGTAAAGTCTATTAGTTTTTTATAACTTTTTTCTGCGATATTCACTTCATAAATAGCTTCTTTATCACTTGCACCTACAAATAGTGTATTACTATCTTTAACAGTAATATCATTTAAAAAACTGATTCCATTAAATATTAAAGAAAATACCTCTTTTTTCGTATTTAAATCAAACCCTCTTAACGTATCAATATCTGCTACATAAAGAGTATTATTTACTATACCCATACCTTTCGGTGCATTTAACCCATCTATAAAATGTAAAGATTCTACTTTTCCATCTTTAGATAGTTTTGAAATAAAACCATCTCCATCTTTTTGTGTAGGTTTCAACTCTTTTCCTACATTTGATACATACAAGTTTTTATTATTTGTTATCATACTTTCAGGTGAACTAAAACCATCTATTGTAATAGTACTTGCAAGACCTAAAATAGCAGTTGATAATAGTGTTAATGTAATTTTCTTCATATAAACTCCTTTTATATTTCAAGTATTATAACCATAATTTTTACTTTATTGTTTATCTAAAAAGTCTAATCATTTATCTGTAAAGCTAGGCGCTGAATTATATTGTTCTTTATATATTCTAGTAAAGTGAGCATGTGTTTTAAATCCTACACTTAATGCAGCAGTTCCAACATCATAACCAAGTTCTTGAATAAGAAATCTACCTTTCTGTACTCTTTTTTTCAAAATCCACTTCATAGGAGTTTTCATCAAATATTGATTTAAACTCATTTTTAAAGCCACTTAGGCTTCTACCACTAAGCCTAGCAAACTCTTCAAGGCTTAAATCTTTTTCATAGTTTGATTCCATAAAACTTTTGAATTATTAATATTTAATCTAAAAGGTAACTCTGAAATTAGTTTTCTAGTTGCATGATGATCAAAAAAGATTAATAAACACTCATAATCCTCTTCACCTATAACTTCACTCATCACATACTCACCCTTAGTCATAAAAAAAGCCTCACCAGCTTTTACTTCAATATCACCATTTACTGTATGAAGTATTTTTTTACCACTATATACTACATTTAACAGATTAGAAGGGATGATAAATTTGTGTTTATAATTGTTTTGAACTGTACAAAACTTTGCTAAAGTTATATCTTTTGTAATAATAGTATCATTACTATGGTGTCTTTTTAAATATTCTATTGCATTCACTATTTACTCTTTTTAAGATAAAATATTTCTAATTTGTTTTATCTCTTCAGGTCCAGTTTCGCAACATCCTCCAATTATTGTTGCACCTTTTTCAAACCATAAATGAGCCATCTTTGAATATTCAATTGGTGAGATTTCTCCTTTTTCCCAATTTTTAGTTATAGGATTATATTTAGAACCACCATTTGGATAAATAACAATAGGTTTATTTGTAGAAGATTTTATATTCTCAATTAGTTGTGGAATATACTGAGGTGCTGTACAGTTTATTCCAACTGCACCTAATGAATGACAATTGTTAAGATATTTTATAGCTTCAACGATTTCATCATGGGCATTTGTAAAGTTTTCATTTTTTGCACTAAAACTTATCCAAGAGTTTTTTATATTAAAATCTTCAATTAAGTCACACAAAATCTTTGCTTCATTTTTTGATGGAATAGTTTCAAAAGCATAAATATCTGGTTTTGTTTGAATTAATACTTCAAGTCTTTTTTTATGAAAATCCTTTAACTCAATGTCACTTATTTTATAATCTCCACTATACTCTGAACCATCAGCTAGATATGCACCATAAGGTCCAATTGAAGCTGCAACTAAAGGTTTTATTCTATTTTGCTGATCACATTTTTCCCAAAAGTCATCTCTAGCTTCAATAGCAATATTTATAGATAATTTTAGTAGTTCAACAGCTTTTTCTTGAGTAAAACCTTTTTTTAAAAATCCTTCAAAACTAGCTTGATAAGATGAAGTAATGATAATATCTGCACCAGCGTTTAAATACTGTATATGCACATCTTTTATAACTTTTGGATTTTCATCTAAAAACTTAGCTGACCATAATGAATCATTTACATTATGACCATTTCTTTGTATTTGTGTTCCTAAAGCTCCATCAATAATGATTGCTTTTTGTTTTTTTAAAGCTTCTTCAAACTTATTCATTTTAAAGCCTCCTTAACAGCTTGAATTGAATGAATATATGTTGTATCAAATAATTTTGCATCTGTATCTTCTTGTTTAACTAACATTCCAATTTCAGTACATCCTAAGATAATACCTTCTGCTCCATTTAAAATAAGGTTATCAATTATTTTCAAGTACAGTTTTTTTGATTCTTCTTTTACTATTCCTAAACATAACTCATCATATATAATTTTATGAACTATATTCATTTCTTGTTCATTTGGTACTATTACATTAATACCAAAGTTTTCTATTATACGATTTTTATAAAAATCTTGTTGCATCGTAAAAGCAGTTCCTAATAAGCCTACTTTTTTAATATTACATTCACTTAAAACATTTCCAGTAGCATCTGCAATATGTAAAAAAGGAATACCTATTTTATCTTCAATTTGAGGTAATACTTTGTGCATGGTATTAGTACATAAAACTATAAAATCTGCACTTGCATCTTCAATATTTTTAGAAGCGTTGAATAAAATTTCAGCTGTTTTATCCCAGTCACCTTTATGTTGAAGTTTTTCTATCTCATCAAAATCAACACTATATAAAACTATTTTAGCGCTGTGTAAACTTCCGAGTTGATTTTTCACTTCTTCATTTATCAGTTTATAATATAAAGCCGTACTTTCCCAACTCATACCACCAAGTAATCCAATAGTTTTCACAACATAGCCTTTTTATTTTCTTCTATATTTATATAACCTTCTAAATATTTAACAGCTTTACCTAAAATAATTACTTTTTCATTTTCTACTTTACATATTAAGAAACCACCCCGCTGTGATGCCTGATAAGCTTTTAATTCATACTTATTCAGTCTTTCTGCCCACAAGGGAGCTGCTCCTGTATGCATTGAGCCTGTAACTGGATCTTCAATGCCACCATTTGCAGGCCAAAAGTATCTTGAAATAAAATCATATTCTTTAGATTTTGCAGTAACTGTAACATCTAAAGGGCCTAATTTTTTTATTTCGTCTAGATTTACTTGTACATTATATACATCTTCTTCATTTTCATAAACTACAAAATATGCTTGCTGATTTATCAAAACATCTTTTGGTTCAATAGAAAGACCTCTTTTTAACTCTTCTGGAATAAAATCGACTTTTTGCGGTTTTCTATTTGGAAATACCATTTCAATATATTCATTATCTAATTGGCTAACTTTTAAACTTCCAACAGCTTTTGCTAAAAAAGTAACTTCTTTTAATGTATTATTTTGTTCAAATAAAACAAATGCCGTAGCCAATGTTGCATGACCACAAAAATCAATTTCAGTTATAGGAGAAAACCATCTTATCTCATAAGTATCATTATTAACTCTTTTTGCAAATGCAGTTTCAGATAAATTATTTTCAATAGCGATTGATTGCATAATATTTTCTCCTAACCAATCATCTAAAATAACTACTGCGGCAGAATTACCTTTGAATATTTTGTCTGTAAACGCATCAATTTGATATATTTTTAATTGCATACTAAACCCTAATTTATATTATTTATTTTATTTTCCATACTATAATTAATCAGCTGAATATTCTGTCTTTTTAGTATGTTTTTTTTAACTTCAGTAAAACCAAACTTTTCAAAAAATGCTTTTGCAGTAATACTTACATCTACTCTTAAAAGAGATTGTTCTTTCTGTTTAGCTAGTTTAAAAATATGATTCATAAGCATTTTTCCTACACCTTTTCCTTGATATTCATTGTGTACATAAAAACAATCAATGTAATCATCATAAAACTCTACAAAACCTACAAGTTTCTCATCAATTATTGCTAAATATGGTTTTGTTTTATTTAATCTATTATGCCAAGCTTTATAATCAATATGAATATTAGCCCAAACATTTAATTGCTCTTTTGAATAATCTTTGTTGCATGTTTTATGTATAGTATTAGTAAAAAGTTCAGGTATCACTTTTTGGTATTTTTTATCATATTCTATTATTTGCATTTTTTAACATGTTTATCTTATCAATTCTCATTTAAACTTTTGAACTAAAAGCTAAAATATACCCATTTATATCTTTTATATAGAATTCTTTTTGTCCATACCATGTTGTATAAATAGGCTTCAATACTTCAACATTTTCTTTTACTTTTTCGTATAAGAAGTCTGCATCATCTACTTCAATATATAAACTAATTGAAGCTCCAATATCTTTATAAAATTCACCAATATCTTCTTTTATACTATTTTCTTCTTGTAGCATTACAGAAACGTCACCATTTTTTATAAGTGCCCAAATATAATCTTTTTCTTTTTTAATTTGTGGACTAAAATCTTCTTGTAAGGAATCAACAAGCATCTCAATTTCAAAACCAAAATTATCTTGATAGTATGCTACAGTTTGTTTTATATCTTTTACGGCTAGATTTGGACTTAATGACTTCATAGTATTTCCTTTTTGATGATTAAATAATAAAAATACTAACTTATATTATGTTAGTTTGATATTAAGCGTCTAGTATGATAAAGCTACTTATCTTTTATAGAATTTTTTGGGAAAATGTAAAGTAAAATTATCATTATAAGCAATTAATTCCTAATACAAATATATTTTCATTATCTTCATAAAATTTTACTAAAGCTTTTATTTGTCTTTCAAAAACTATTTTATTTTCTTTAGTGTTAAAAATTATAAATAACCCATAATCAGAATTTGTAGCACCTATATACTTAATTAATTTTTCTTTATAATCTTTTCCATCTTTTCGTGTTGGTTTTGATTCTGAATTATGTGATAATTTTAATTCTAATAATACTTGACCAATAAAACCATAATTTATTGTAAAATCTGCTCTTTTATCATCTAAAGTTTGTTCTTCCCTTTTAATTTTAATATCTGTATGTCTTAAACCTTTTTTTACTAAACCTAGTTCAATTTGAGTTTTTATTGTTTTTTGTATAAAATCTTCAGCATTTGTATTTGTATCTTTTTTTGATAATTCTCCAATATGTTTATAAGCACCTTCAACTTCAATCCAATTTCTAATTTCATTTGAAATACTATCTTTTACAATCTCTAATAAATGTAAAGAAGAATTAACCGTAATATATTCACTCTTTTTTGATTTTTTATATGCTTTAATTGCTTCCATTATATGTTTCGGTTTTGATAAATTATCTAAATATATTTGTTTTAATTCTTTGAACCTATATTCAAAAGAATATAAGTTTTTATGAGAACTTTTTTCTTGAAGGAACTTTTCAATTTCAATTAAAGGTTCAAATGTTTTTTTATGATTTAAATATTTTATATGTCTAAATACAATCTCTTCAAAAAAATATCCATTAACATGTTTACCTTTATTCCTTAAGTCTAAAGCTATTTCTAGTAACTTTTTATCTTCTTCAATATCATAATTTATTTGAGTGAGTTCTAGTGCTAATTCATTTGAATATCCATATTCTAAGTCTAATGCACTTCCAAATAGATTAGTTTGGTATTCAGGTATATTAGTTTCTTTACCTTTTTTAGTAACTATTTCAAATGTTTTTCTGATTGATTCTTTATCATTAAATTTTTTAATTAAATTTATCAATAATTTTTCATATAAAATATCTGATTCACCATTTTGTTTTATATACTTAACTATAATATCTTGAGTTAATATTTCTTTAGGTAGGACCTGAATAATTTCTTTACGAATATATTCATCTATTTCAGAATTCTCAAGCATTTTTAAAAGTATAGGTTCTGCTTCCTTTATATTAGTTTGTTTATAAATTTCTAAAAAATTTTGAGGATGATATATATCTAAGTTATCTTTCCTTTTTTCTCCAGCATAAACATCTAATATATCTTGTATAGCTTGTGGTGAAGGTTTTTTTGCAAGTTTTAATGTACTTTCATATTCACGATTTATATCAAAAGGTAAGTACCTAAATACATTGTCTATCAAATTTTGTTCATCAGTAGTGAATTCAATATTTTCTTTAGATAAAAGTTCTATGGCATCTTTATAAAAAAGTATTCCAAAAACAGTTGAGCTATTTCCACTTTTTTCAACTTTACCATTTAACGGATTATTATTCTTTATAACTTTTTTAGCCCATAAAATAGTTTTAGTTCTATTCTCTTCAAACTTCTCATATTTTTCTAAAGCTTCTTTATTCTTTATGTAAAATTCAAATAAATCTTTAACAAATTTTCCTACTTCTGGTTCTAATTTATGTTCCCACTGTCTAAATAAACCTAATTGTTTATTTTTTAAATCTCGTGCATTTTTATTTTTTAACTTTTCTCTATCTTTTTCAATTACTTTTAATTCTTTTTTATAAATTTTTTCAATTTTATTTTTTACTTTTTTATTAACTCTTTCATTAAAAAAAAGTGAGTAAATAAGTAAATCATCAATATTTCTTTTTTCAAATTTAAAAGTTATTAATTTTTTGTATATTTCATCAAAATTTTTATTATTAAAATATTTTGATAATTCTGTCTCAATAATATATTCAAAATCAAAATAATATAATTCTTTGTTTTCATATAATTTATAAAGTTCATCAATAAATAAACTTAAGAAATTTATTTCTTTCTCAATTAAAATTTTAAATATTTGTTGAAGTAAATATTTACTATATTCTTCATATTTAATTTTTAATTTCACAATTTTTATCAATAAAATTTTTAATAATTCAATAATTTCATCATTTAGATTACTTCTAATGTTTAAAATCAATTGCTCTAAATCATCTTGAAATTTACTTCTATAACTTGTACTAAAAATATAACTTAAATATTCTTTCCAATTTGATGAAGTCAATTTTTCTAAAATATACCTTATTCCATCTAAACTATCCACTTTTGAAATATATTTTACATTACCATCAATTCTTCCAATATTATCTATCTTATTTTTTTTAAATTGTTTTTCACAATTAAAATATATATCTATACTTAAATTATCATTTGGAGCAATTTTATAACAAGTTCTTGCGTATTCATATTGTACATTTATACCTGTTTCAAATATAAAATATATCTTTTTTATCCAATCAAAATCATTTTTCATAATTGCTGGACAACTTGAAACTATCGCTTGATGTAAATTCCTAAATTTTTTTACATCAAGCCTTAGCCATTCTAAAAACTTTTCTTTCCAAAACTCTATTTGTTCAGCTTTAATAAGCTCTTTTTTACACAAACTCTCAATTATATCTATTGAATTTCGGATTTTTATATTATTAGTTTCAACATCACCATTTATTGAATCTATTATTTTTTGATAGTGTTCTTTCTCATCATAAAAATAGATTAAATTATCTAAATAAGGGTACATCCACTGATTATGTTCAATGTTGTAATTAAAAACTAAATCAAATATTTTTAATCTAGTCTTTACGTCTAAGAATTTACTATCAACACTTATTAATATTTTAAAATATTCTTCTTGTAAAATTTTATTAGAGTTTTTCTCTAAAAAATCCAAAAGGATGCTTACCATATTTAGATTTTGTTCTAATACAAAAGGCATTACATAAAACCAAGGTGTATATATTTCTTTCAGGTATGGTTCTAGTGCAATATCAAAAAAAACTTGTTCAACTTTTTCATAACGTCTCAATTCTTTTGAAGCCAAATAATCTAAAAACTCTTGGTTTTCAAATTCTAAATAGTCTATATTATCTTTTAGAAGACTTTTATCACATAGTTTCTCTATTAGTCCTTTTCCTGTAAAAATATTTCCTAGATTAAGCTCTTTAAAGATTGTAAAAAAATCATCTTTACTGATTTGAGAAACTTGAAAAATCTTCATTACTAATGCTAATTCTTCTAAAACTCTTTTTATAGTATGATTTTCAGATTCTGGATACTTTTTATCTCTTTCTTTATCAATTTTTCTATATATAAAATCTTCAAAAATTTCACTTCTTGATAAGTTTATTATCTCTTCAATGTTTTTATTTTGAATTAATTCACTAAAATAGTATAAAAATCTTGGAATTAATAAAAAATCAAATAGATTTCCTAATTTTGTTTTTTCTTTTATTTTTTCAATTGTTTCATCATCAATATTTTTATTTTTTAGATAATTAAAAACTTGTTTTCCATAAAATTTGTCTAAAGTTAAATATTCAAATGAAATGTTGGATAAATCATATTCTATCTTATTTAAATGATGGGTTCTACAAGATAAAAATACTTTTATATTTGGATTATCAATTATAAACTCTTCAACTTGCTCAAAAAAACTATAAAGGTTTGAAAAAGGTAATTCATCAAGAGCATCTAAACAAATAATAGTTTTATCATCTAATATATAATCTTCTTTATTGCAAAAATAAATCTTTTTTTGTAATTTTTCTTCAGAAATATTAGATTCAATAACTTTGCATTTTTCTATATTTTCTTTTATTGAATTTTTAATTTGTTTTGCATCAATGAAAAATACTTTTAGGTCATTTTCATTTGCTCTTAAAACAAGTTCTTTAAAAAGTCTTGTTTTTCCATAACCTGGTTCAGCAACAAGCATTAAATATTTAGAATTATATAATTCTTTAAAATCTGGTTTAGTTATTCTTTCATCAAAATAAGATACATAGTCATTATTAAATATTTGAGAAAAATGTTCTATATTCAAATATCTTGTCATATTTTGAACGATATAATTATTCATTATAGACTACCTTTAAATACTTATCATTTTATTTAAATATAACTTTTCCAAACTCATCAATATGCTTTCTAAGCTCTTCATTTTCAAGATTATCATATATAACTATATCAAAGAAGTATGGAAGTAAAGTATCTTCTTCAAGTGTGTATTTTAGTTTTGCCAAGGTATTTATATCTACATCACCTTTTATTGCTAGGTCTATATCAGAAGCTTTTTTATGTGTACCTAAAGCTCTTGAGCCAAAAAGTATTATTTCTTCTAGTTTATTAAACTTTTTAAATACTTTTTCTAATACCTCTAGCTCTTTTTGTGTAAGTCCTATCATAGCTTTTTCTTTATAGCTTCTTTGAACTCTTCTAAGATATGATAGTAAGAGTTTATTATCAACTCTTCTAGTTCATCAAGTATTTGGTCATCATAAGTGTGTGATGCAAGATTTCTTTTTTCAAGAGCTTCAAGCCATAAAGTTCCATTTTCTATTAGTCCGTATTCAAAGGCTGTTTTTATACTAGCTCTTGGACTTTTTACTTCATATCCCTCAGCTGTGAGAAAATCTTTCATTACTTTCCAAGCTAACTCGAAAGTTACCTCAAAAAACTGTATTAATCCTGCTTTTTCTATCTCGTTCAAAACATCTTTTTCAACAGTAGTTTCAAGATGTCTCAATGATTTTTCATAGTTTGTAAATCTTTGTCTACATCTTGTTAAGTTATCTTCCATTTTCTATTCCTCTTAAAACTTCTCAATCAAATCCACATAAACAGCTGTTAAGTCTTCTACTTCTTTTACAGTAGTTCTTTCACCAACACTATGAATAGTATCATTTATAACACCAAATTCAATAGCTTCTATTCCAAAGCTACCAAAATATCTAGCATCACTAGTTCCACCTGCTGTACTATGTTTTGTAGTAACACCTGTTATTTCTTTGATTGAATTTTCCATTGCTTTTACTACTTTTGACTCTTTATTTGTAACAAAAGGAAATGAACCTTGAGTTGTTCTAAAGTCATATTCTAAACCTTCTAGGTTTTTATGAATAAACTCTTCAACACTTTCTCTTGTAGTATTTGTTGAATTTCTCACATTGAACATTAGTTTTAGGTTTGGTGGAGTTACATTTGTAACTTCCATTCCACCTCTAATATCTGTCATAACCATTTTACTAGGTGAAAAATATTCATCTCCATTATCTAAGTTATGCCCTGCAATTCTTGGTAAAACCTCAGCGAAGTTATGTACTGGATTTATACACTTCTCAGGGTAAGCTGCATGTCCTTGTTTACCTTTTATAGTAATATATCCATTTATACTACCTCTTCGCCCTACTTTAATAGCATCTCCAAAAACTTCTTCACAAGTTGGTTCTGCTACTACTGCATATTGAGGAATAAAATCTATTTCTTTTAGATGTTCTAACATCTTGATAGTTCCATATGTTCCTTCACCTTCTTCATCAGAAGTCATAAGAATACTAAGTGTCCCATCAAAATTAACTGCATGCTTACAAGCATATAAAAAAGCAGCATCTCCACTTTTCATATCTTGTGTACCACGTGCAGTAATAACTCCATCAACAATATCAGCTGCAAATGGATCTACATCCCAACCTTCACCTGGAGGTACTACATCTATATGTCCTGCAAAACATAAGTGCTGAGGATTGTCATTAAATTTTTTATAATAAAATCTATTTTTAACACCTTCCATATCAACACTGATACATTCCCAAGTATCACCTAGATACTCCTGTATAAAATCAAATGCTCCATCATCATCAGGTGTAACAGATTTAAATCTTAATAATTTTTGAAATAATTCTATAACTGTCATAATATATTCATCCTTCTTATTCTATATGGATTGTATCTAATAAACAATTATTGTTAATTTAACCTAATCTACCACCAAGTAATAAAGAACTCTTTGTATACCTCATCATCTTTTAGCCATACTAATGGTGATTTTTTAAGATTTAAGAAATACTCTATATACTTTAATGACTCTTCATACTCTATGTATTGTATTTGTTTATCTATACTACTAACCCAATCATATCTATGTGGTAAATAGTATTTATAGTTTTTAAACTCATCTTCTTTCTTAAACTGTTCAAAATTTATATAAAAACCTTTTACACACTTTTTATTAACTATATTTATATTTACATCTTTTTTGTATGGAAGATATATATTTGCCTTAAAAGAGTTATTTTGATATATATTGCTAAAGTCTATATCTATATACTGTTTAGTTTGATCATTAAAAAGTAGTGGGAACTGTTTTTCTTTTAGTTTATTTAGTTTCTTGACTAATGTATCATTTCTATTTGGCCCTATATACCTATCTATCTCATTTTCAAAACTAGTATCATATAAGTAGTATTTGTATACAAGTTCTGTGTGTATATACTTCTTATTAGCTTTATCATATAAAATAAAATCAATTTCACCTAATGTATTTTTATCTTTTATTACTTGTATATTCTTATACTTTAATTCATATTTACTACTATGCTTTATATACTCTTCAAAAAAATACTCTATTCTTTTACCTAATGGAAGTTTCTTTTGTATTTGTATATCTATATTTATATTACCTATATCTATATTTTCAAATTCAAACTGATTTATACCTAGTATATTTTCAAAAAGTGATGGTGTATAGTAAAACCCTAAAAATTGTTTTTTTATATTATTCATAAAACCTCTTACATGTATATTTATATAACATTTAATCCTATTTATTTAATTAACAAGTAAGATTAATATACTACAATTGATAATAAAATAAAATTTAACGAGATTTAAAATGGGAAAAATAGAAAAAACATTTTGGTGGCTTTGCTTTATATTAGCAATATACACTACTATTGGATTCAAGGTAATACCTGGTGTTTTAAAAGACCAATTAATAAAAAATTTAGATGAAAATCTAACACTAAAAAGTAGTATAGAAAAAGTAGAATTTAATCCTTATTCTTTAACTGCAAGAATATACAACTATAAATTAGGGCTACAAAACCCTACTGCTTCATTTGATAAATTAACTTTAGACTTAGGTTTACTTAGATCTATTACAGATTTACATGCAAATGTACAAGAAGTAAAATTAGAAAAACTATATTTAAATGTAGTAGAAAATAAAGATGGTACTTTTAACTTAACACAATTAGTTAAACCATCAACTACAAAACAAGGGCCTGAAAAACAAGAATCATCAAGTGATATAAAGTTTTTAGTTTCTAAGATATTTTTAGAAAATTCTAAGATTGATTTTACAAAACTAAAAAATGACAAATCTTATAAGATAACAATACATGACCTAAATTATAAACTAAGAGATTTAGGTACATTTGAAGACTCATTATCATCAAATGACTTGGAATTAAAAATAAACGAATTTACAAAGTTATCAGTAGAAGGTGCATTTAGACTAGTACCTTTTAAAATGTATGGTAAAACTAAACTTGAAGATCTTAGAGTAAAAGAAGTACTTGATTATGATATGAGTAGTTTTAATTTTGCACTTAATAAAGAAGCAAATGTAAATATAGATTTAGATTTTAATATTGATACAAGTAAACAAATAGATATAAAACTTAATTCTACAAATATAAATATAAACAATCTAAAGCTAAGTCAAGATGGTACAGATATTGCGAGCTTAAAAAAGTTTGATATTTCAAAGTTTGATTTTGATTTAGTTAAACAATCAATATATCTAGATACTCCTACAATTGATTCATTAAATCTAAACCTGATACAAAATAAAACAGGTTTAAACTTTGCAAACTTAGTAAAAAGTAATACTAATGAAACAAAAGAAGAAACTACAAACACTAAACCTTGGATTGTAAAACTAAATAATACAAATCTAAAAAACCTAAACGCTAAGTATAGTGATACAGTAAATAATATGACTGTATCAACACAAAACAATAATAGTAAATTAGCATCTTTAGATATAAATGGTTCAAATATAGATTTAAAAAACTTTAGTTTAAATGCCCCAAGTATTTCATTTAGTGATAATAAAAATGCTCTTAGTGTAAAAACACAAAATATAGATACAAAACTATCATCTCTAAAAATTGCAAATTCAAATATAGATTTAAATCAATTATCACTAAATACTCCAAAAGTAAGTTTTGAAGATAGAAAAAACTCTTTAAGTGTAATTACAAATAAAATTGGAATAAATCTTGACAAACTAAACTTAGTAGATAATAAAACTTCTATTAATAGTATAAAACTAAATACAAATGCCTTAAATTTTAAAGATAAGTCTAGTATAAGAGTAAATACAACTTCAAATGCCATTAATGCAAATAATATAAATATAGATGGCTCAAATATTAGTGTTAATTCACTTAATACGACACTTTCAAATATCAACTTTGATGAGATACAATCAAAACTTAATATAAAAGTAAATCAATCAAAAATCAATGCAAGCAATTTAAAGATAAATGGTTCTAAAATCAATATTAATAAAATTGCAGTAAATACACCAAATCTAAATTTAACTGATAAAAAAAATGCAATGAGTGTTTTAGTAAAATCGACAAATATAGATCTAAATAGTTTAGCTTTAAATGGTTCTAATATAGATATAAAAACTATTAAACTAAGTCGTCCTGATATAAACTTTAATGATAGAAAAAACAATATATCATTAAAAACAAATGATTTACAAATATACGTAAATAAATTATCACAAAAAGCCTCTGGCTTAAATATAAATGCTATAAGAGTAGTTCAACCAAGAGTAAACTTTTTAAATACTAAAGATAAAACAAATATTCAAGCAAGCAATATTGATCTTAGTGTATCTGGAATTTACAACTCTAATAAACTACTTAAGGTTACAAAAACAGTTTTAAATAAACCAACTATTAGTGTAATACTTCCAAAATCTACTAATACAAAAAAAGAAGAAGAACCAAAAGTTGTTAAAAAAGAAACAACAAGTAATAACAATACAAAAAAAATAGATATTGGCCCAATTGATATAAAAAATGGTCAACTTAATTTTGAAGATAAGAACTTACCAATTGCATTTAAAACAACAGTATCAAAACTAAATGGAAAGATTAGTGAATTTAGAAGTGAAAAATCAAGTACTTCAAAACTAAGCGTTAATGGTATTGTAAATAAATATGGAACTACAAAAATTACAGGTGTTGTAAATCCAAATAGTATTAAAGTTTTAACTGATATTAATATGATATTTAAAAATATTGCAATGCAAAACTTCACTCCATATACTGGTAAATTTATAGGAAGAGAACTAGCAAGTGGAAGACTTGACTTAGATTTAAAATATAATATTGAAAAATCAAATCTTGAAGCACAAAATAATGTTTTAATAAAACAATTAAAATTAGGTGATGAGGTAAAAAGTGAAGATGCTGTTTCTTTACCACTTGAATTAGCCATTGCTTTACTTGAAGACTCAAATGGTGTGATTGATTTAAACTTACCAGTAAGTGGAAATGTAGATGATCCTCAGTTCTCAATTGCACCTATTGTATTTAAAGCCTTTGTTAATTTAATTATGAAAGCTGTTACTGCACCATTTTCTTTACTTGGAGCTGTGTTTGGATATGACCCAAATGAGATAAATAGTGTTGATTTCGATTTTGGTAAAAATGACATCACTCCAATACAAAAAGAGACTTTAGATAAAATTACAAATATACTAACAAAAAAACAAGATCTTGTTTTAGAATTAGCTCCATCATATGATAAACAAAAAGATTTATATGCACTAAAAAAAGCAAATTTTGAAAAAATAGTAAATAATGAAATTCCAGATAAAAGCAATAAAGATTATGAAGAGGATTATATAGATTTACTAAAAGATTTATATGAAGACTTTGATAAAGATGCTGATGACTTAAAACAAAGCTATACTAAAAATGATAATTTAGATTTAAAAGCATATAAAAAAGCCTTAGAAGAGTTTATTATTGCTAAACAAAATATTACTCAAAAAGACTTAGAAATAATGGCAAAAAATAGAGTTGAAAATATCAAGAACTACTTAGTAAAAGACAAATCTATTCCAAGTAAACAAATTAAAGTTATTAAAAAAATCGACGTCAAAACACAATCTTCTAAAACTTCTAATATTGATTTAAAAATTAGTAAATTATAAGATATAGTTATAATTAAATATAACTATATTTTATTAAACTCTAATTAATATTATATTATAATTCTTATTGAGTTAACTAATAACACCAAGGAGAATTATGAAAAAAATTTTACCGCTTATAATTTTAATTGTCTTTTCTACTATTTTTTATGCAATATATAAAGAGTCAACTAAAAGTTTAAAAATAAAAAGATTAGATTGTCAAGCTAAAACAACTACTTTTGAAAGAGTATTTGCCGAAGGTCCTATAAAAGAAGGTATTGAAGCACTTCAAAATAAAAACTATATTATAAAATCACATATTGAATACTCGAAATATATGAAAAGTAATATCAAAGAAAGTATTTATATAGAAGACTTAGATAGGTTATTATCTAGTACTATTGAAAAATATGCAAAAGAAGTTCAAACTAATGATGATAAGAGTACAACAATAGAATACTATTTATATGAAAATGACAAAGAAGACAAATCAAAAAATAATGACAAAGCAAAGGGCTATGCTGGATATTTGATGTTTGATTTTAAATATGCCAATAAATTAATTTATAAAATACAAACAGACTACTCTTTTATTAATGCTAAAGATGTACAAGAAAGAATGGATTGTGCGATTGAATCATTTATAACACTAAAAGGAAAGTAAAATGAAACAAAAAATATTTAAAGATAAGTATCATATATTTGAGATTGAGTACAACAAAGATGAACTAAAATATAAAAATGTAGATGAAATTATTGAAGCATTAAAAGATAGAATTGATGTTCATAGTGTTGTTTCTTTTATCGCTATATTTGACCAATATAACCATACTAATTCACTAAATGGAGAGATAAACCCCGATATACTTGCAGCTAAAAATATAATATTTTGTTTTGGTAAAGAGTTACCAACACCTGAAGTTTTAGCAGTAAGACCTAGAAGTATTGGTGTTTGTGAAACGAAAGACAAATTTATATTAAACTTCTTAGAAGCGCCAAATGATATGGCAAATAAAACAATGGAAGAGTTTATTAAATCATTAAAAGAGTATAAACTTTAATCCTTTTGGATTAAAGTTTTATAATCTTAGCTCCAAAACCACCTTGGTTTGCAGGAGCATCTTCAAAACCTCTTACACTTGGATGAGTTCTTAAAAACTCTTTTACAGCATATGCTAACTTACCAGTTCCAATTCCATGATAAACTAACACTTCATCAAAACCTGCAATTAAAGCATCACTTAAAAACTTGTCAAGGTTTTCTACAGCCTCATCACTTCTTTGACCATGTAAATCAAGTTTTACATGACCAGAATCAGGTTTTTGAACACTAAGAGTTGCTTTTTTAGGTTTTACTTTTGGTATTGGTGGATTTCCACTTCTAGTTAAATCTACAAGAAGAACTTGTACTTTCATTCCCATATCATTTTCAATAAAGGCTTTTTTACCTTTTATTGAAACTATACTTCCTTTTGTATTTCTATACTTAACTCTATCCCCTACTTTTAACTCACCAACTTCTTGGACTTTTTCTGTTTTAATCTCACTTGCTTTTTTGTGGGCAATATTTAAATGCTGGTGTGATTCTTTTACTAATTTAGCTTTAATAGCTTTCTTAGCTTCATCTCTAGCATCTTTATACTCTTTATGAAGTTTTGATTTTTCTGAGTATATATGATCATCTAATTTCTCTTTTTGCTCTTCAAGATTTTTTGTTAATCTCTCCATTTTTGATATTTCATCTTCAAGTTTTGCAAGTTTTAGTTGATAATCTCTCTCTAAAGAACTACTTCTTTCAATAAGACCATTTAACTTATCTTTATCATCACCATAAACTTCTTTAGCTCTTTTTACTACATTAAATGGAATTCCATATCTACTTGCTGTTTCAAAGGCATATGATCTACCAATAGTTCCTTGTAAAAACTCATAAGTTGGCTTTTGATTCTCTTCATCGTAAAGTGCTGCTATTAATTCTACATTTTCATTTGCAGCCATTAAGGATGCTAATCTTTTATGGTGAGTTGTGATAATGATTTTTATATCTCTTTGAATTAAATCTTCAATTATTACTTTAAATAAGCTAGCAGCTTCATCTGAATCAGTTCCCAGTTCAATTTCATCAACCCCAACAATTGCAGATTTTGCAGCAAACAGTTTAGAAAATTCTACCATACGTCCAGCAAAAGTAGAAATATCGTTTTTAACACTTTGTGGATCATCTAGTACTGCATTTATAGATTTAAAGTAACCTATTTTTGTATCTTTATGAGCTTTGAATGGAATAAGATATTTTGATAAAAACACTGCACTTAAAATAGATTTTAACATCATAGTTTTACCACCTGCATTAACACCTGTTATCATAATTACTGATTTTGTAAAATCAATTGTAATTGGTTTTGGGTCATGTAATGCTGGATGTGCAAAATCTACTAATTTGTTTTGGTTTTTCTTAGAAGGAATAATAAAGTTCTTATCTCCAACTTTTGCAAAAAACAATCTTGCTTGATAATGATCAAATCTATCAAACTCTTTATTTAAAAACTTTAAAAATAATAAGTTTTTTTCAAATAAAGCACTTATTTCTCTACAGATTTTTAAAACTATCTCTTCTTGTTTATTTCTTAAATCACTTTGCTTTTGTTTTAATTCACTAACACTATGTGGTATTACATAGAAAAACCCTGAGTTTGATCTATCAATAACAGAGGCTTTTAGTACATGGTTAAATCCACCTCTTACTAGTATACACTCTTCACCGTTTATAAAGTGTACTTGAGAATCAACTAAATAACTTCTTATTTTAGGTGAATTAATACTTTTATATAAACTTTGTTTTATTTGCTCTTTGTTTTTTGAAATTGCATACTTAACTTGGTCGTAATCTTCATTTACACCATCTTTTAAATTTGCTTTGTCATCAAAGTATTGAGTTGTTTTTTCTATTTCATTTGGGATAATGATTTTATCAATCCACTCTGCTAATTTACCTTCAAAGTTAAATCTTTTTAAGTAAGAGAAGTATTTAATGATTTTAATAAATTCAAAAATATCATCAACTTTTAAAATACCTTGCTTTTGAATATGCACTAATGCAGTATCTAAGTTTGCAACATTTGTTGGCTGTTTTATATCATATTTTGATAATTCATTTATTAATCTATGGTGAATATTTATATCACCTTCTAAAACAATAGCTTTTTCTCTTGCTAATAGTTTTGAGAATGACTCTATATAGTCTTGTAGGTCTAGTTTTTTTAATATATCTTGCATGGCGGGATTATAGCCAAAAGGCTATAATACTTTTATAAATAATTCTGCCAATAAATAAGTGCAATTGCAGTTACTGATAAAATCCCTAATATATTGAATACAAAACCAAACTTTGCCATTTCTTTAACTTTTACAGCACCACTACTCATAGCTATTGCATTTGGTGGAGTTGCTATTGGAAGCATAAAGGCATAAGAAGCACAAATAGTTGCTACAAGAAGTATTAACATAGGATCAATATTTGAAACTTGAGAAAGTGAATAAATTATTGGTAAAGCAATTGAGATTAATGCAGTATTTGAAGTAATCTCAGTAGTAAAAGTAATTAAAGAGGCAACAAGAAGAATCAATAATATCGGAGATAAATCTGTTAAAACCAGTAAATAATTTGCTATTTCTTTTGCAAGCCCTGTTTGAGAAAAAGCTGTAGCAATAGAAAAACCTGCACCAAATAAAAATATAATCTCATATGGAATCTTCTTTGTATCTTCCCATGTTAAAAAACCAATTTTTGGAACTAACATTAGTAATCCATACCCAAGAAGTATTCCTTTTTCATTTATTCCAAGCCCTGAGTAATAAGGTTCTATTTTAGAATTAGCTAGTAAAAACACAACTAATGAACCTAAAATATATAGTAATCTTTTTTGTTCACTACTTAAACTTTTTTTCTCATCTAAATCAACATCAAATTTTAAATCTTTTGCACCAAGTGATAAAATAAAAGGAATAATACATAACATAATCACAGCTAAAGGAAGTGTTAAAATCATCCAATTTATAAATGAAACTGTTTGCATTGAGTGTTGTTCCATAAAGCCCATTAAAATCAAATTTGGTGGAGTTCCTATTGGAGTAACAATACCTCCAATACTTGCACCATAAGCAATAGCTAAAACAAGTCTAAGTTTTAACTTCAAATCATTTGTTAAAAACATTGCAATAGGGATTAACAATAGTGCTGTTGTAGTATTTGAAATTAGTGAACTTAAAAATGCTGAAGTAATGGAAAGAGAATATAAAACTCCAACCGTAGTACTAGGAAATAGTGTTAATAGCTTATTTGATATAAATTTATGTAAATTTGTTTTTTCTGTTGCAATTGCAATCATAAATCCACCTAAAAATAAAAATATTATAGATTTAGAATAATTTGCAGTTGTTGCATTAGTACTTAAAATATCAAAAGATGGGAAAAGTAAAATAGGAAGTAAAGATACAACTCCTATTGGTAAAGCTTCATTTGTCCATAAAACAACAAGCAACACTATTATAGATAAAAGTGTTGCATGAATTGGTTCAAAAGCTAAACCAGCTAGGAAATATGTTGCTAATGATAAAACTAAAGGTAAGATATATTTTAGCATATCTAATTAGTTTACTTTTTCTTAGGTCTAAAAGGTTTTATAACCTCTTCATCACAAACTAAAAATGGTCCTTCCATTAAATCAATACAATATGGAATCGCAGGGAAAACTGCATCTAAACACTCTCTTATTGATTTTGGTTTTCCTGGAAGATTTACTATTAGTGAACTTCCTCTTAAACCTGCTGTTTGCCTTGATAAAATTGCAGTTGGAACAAACTTAAGTGATTCTGCTCTCATTAGCTCACCAAAACCTGGCATCATTCTATCACATACAGCTTCAGTTGCTTCTGGTGTTACATCTCTTTTAGAAGGACCTGTTCCACCAGTAGTTACAACTAAACAACAATTTTCATTATCAACTAACTCTTTCATAGTATTTTCAATAGTAGTTTGATCATCTTCAATACATCTATAAACTGGTTCCCAAGATGATGTTAAATAGTCGTTCATAGTATCAATAATAGCTTTACCAGATAAATCTTCATAAACTCCAGCACTTGCTCTATCACTTGCAGTGATTATTCCAATTCTTGCAATTTGTTCGCTCATAAAATATGTCCTTTTTCTTTTATAAAATATACAGTTGAAAACTTAACAAAAAACTCTTTAGCTTTTAGTGAATCAATAATCTTATCATCACTTCCTAAATAGACTTCTATTTTTGTACCTCTATCAACTAAATTTTGAAGTTTTTCTTCACTCCACTCATAGTTTAGTAACTCATCAAGCTCTTCATAAGTGCCTATATTAAAATATTTTGAAATATCTTTATTTGAAGGAGTTACAACATTTTTTAAAAAATTTTCACAATAAACATTTGAATCTTTCTTAAAAAACATTAGTTGCATTCTTTTATATTTTTTATCTTGAGTTTGAAAAAAAGCTGGTGAGAAAAGTTGAAGTTTATCAACTCTTTGATTTGAGTTTAAAACCTCTTCAAATGCTTTTATAGCACCATAAGAAAAACCACTTATTGTAAAATCATTTTGAATACTATACTCTTCAAAAAGTTCACTCTCGTTTTTGAAGCAAAATCCACTAAAATATCTTTTAGATATCTTCAAGGGTTATCACCTCATTTTGAATCATAATATTTTTTAATCTATTAACTTCTGCACTATTTTGAGACAGTTCAGCTCTAAGTTCATTTTTTATACCATCTAATAAATCTTCAATACTATTTGCCATATCATAAGTTTGAACTATATCAGTTGCGGTTTTTTTTGCATTTTGTAAATCTTTTTCATTTATTGCGTATTTCTCTTTTTTAAGAACTTCTACACCAATGATTCCTGCTAAATCTCTTTTTATATTTTCACATAACTCTTGATAAGAGGGATAAGTTGAATTATTTTTAGCAACACTTTCATCAAATAAGGCTACCTTTGTTTTAGAAATATATGCTTTACTTGCTTGATAAATAGATAAAATCTCTTTTTGTTTTTCATCTAAAATTTTTACTTGTTTTTTACCAAATTCAAGTTTATTTTTAGCTACTTCTATATCATCCATATCTAAGATTTTTGAATCTCTTTTAATCATATTTAACATTGATTCATTTATAAGTGTAGCAAGTGCAGCTGAACTAAATCCAGCTGTGTCATTTACTAATTTATGTAAATCTAATTCATGGTTTTTATTTTGTAAATATAGTTCTAAAATCTTCTTTCTATCTTCAACATTAGGTAATCCAACATGTAATCTTCTATCAAATCTACCTGCTCTTAAAAGTGCATCATCAAGTACTTCAATCTTATTAGTTGCCGCAATTACAATAACACCACTATCGCCATCAAATCCATCCATTTGAGTTAATAGTTCATTTAAAGTAGCTTCTCTTTCATCATTTGACTTACCACTTCTTGCTTTTCCAACTGCATCGATTTCATCAATAAATACTATTGCAGGGGCACTTTGTTTTGCTTTTGCAAAAAGTTCACGTACTTTTTTTGCACCCATTCCAACATAGATTTGTACAAAACTAGCACCACTTTGATAGAAAAACGGAACATCAGCCTCACCTGCTACTGCTCTTGCTATAAGTGTTTTACCAACACCTGGAGGTCCTACAAGAAGTACACCTTTTGGTAATTTTACACCATATTTTAAATATTTACTAGGTTCATTTAAAAATTCAACTACTTCTTCTAGTTCTTCTTTTATCTCACCAATTCCTGCAATATCTTTAAAAGTTACGTTTGAAGTTACAGAAGAGATAGAAGTATTTAACTCTTCATTTGAAACAGAAGCTCGTGTTTTTACAAGCTCTTCGTTAAAAGCAGACTTTGTAGGCTTGCCTTTATTTAAAAACTTTCTTACTTTATCTTGATTAGCTTTTAAAACCAATGCTAAAAAAAGTAAAATAAATAAAAACAGTACACCCACATAGTATGAACTACTTTGTATATGTACACTACTTTTATAAATTGTATATAAAAATAAAATCAATAAAACTATGGCAGATAAAGCCATAAGTTTAAAGTTTTTGTCTATGTTCTTATTATCGTTTTTGTTATTTGAATTTTGCAACATTTTTATCACTCTTTACTTCGTAATCATCAATAAAAATCCAATCTCCTGTTATATCAACTGGTGATTCCACTTCTATTTGATTAAAGAATTGATCTAATCCTATATATTTTCCATTTTTTTCTTGTTCTATTAAAACTTCTAGTGTTTTAGTATTATTTTTTCTAAAATCTATATTTTTCTGTTCAATTATTTTCGTTAGTTCATTGTATCTAATTTTAGCAACATCACCTCTAATTTCTGGTTTCATTGTTGCACTTGGTGTTCCATCTCTTTTTGAATAAGTAAAGGCATGAACATGAGTTAATGGAAATTTATGAAGATTTTCCATAGCTTCTTTCCATAATTCATCAGTTTCACCTGGATGCCCAACTATAAAATCTGTCCCTAAGGCATATCCATTGTCTCTTAAAAATTCAAATAATTCTAAGTCAGATAAAACTTTATTTCTTCTATTCATAATTTTCAACATATCTTTAGAAGTATGTTGAAGTGCGATATGAAGGTGTTTTGCCATAAATGGTTCATTAATGATTTCTTTGAACTCATCATCAATTTGAATAGGTTCAATACTTCCCATTCGTATACGTCTAACACCTTTTATTTGAGACATTTTTTTAAGAAGTTTTGCTAAAGAAGTGTGTTGTTTTTTACCATAACTTCCTACATTTGTTCCCGTTAAAATAAATTCACCAAAACCATTAGCTGCTAGTGTTGTAACTTGCTCTAAAATTTTATCTTCTTTATAACTTCTTGCATCACCTCTTACATAAGGAATAATACAATATGAACATCTAAAGTCACATCCTTCTTGGATTTTGATAAATGCCCTACTTTTACCAACAAACTCTTCAACGATAGTTTCATCAATATGTTCTAAATCACCAGCTTGGAAAAATCTCTCTTCACTTTTTAGTAATTCATTGATATTTTCTTTTTCGCTATGACCAAAAAGTGAATCTATTTTTTCTTCTTTAAATAGACTCTCACCCTTTGTCCAAACACCACATCCAGTAAATACAACTCTTGGGTCTTTTGGAAGCTTCTTAAGTCCATTTATATATCCACGAGCAGTACTATCTGCACCATTTGTAACTGTACATGAGTTTATTACAACTACATCTGCTGTTTTCTCATCTTGTGTTATTTCAAAATCTTTTAGATTACTCATCATTACTTGAGTATCAAAAACGTTTGTTCTACAACCAAATGTTTTAAAATATACCTTTGGTTTATTATTTGAAAAATTCATTAAAACTTATTCCTTAATCTATCTTTGAATGATTTCATCTTCTAAATCTTTGATAACTTTTTTTCTAGAAGGTCCATAACCATTTTCTGTATCATTAATATTAATTTGTTGAGTAGGATATGCAATATGAATATCATCTTCTTTCATAAATGCCTCTAATATCTCTGGACTCATTGTACTTCTTAAAACAAGTGCTGCATAAGAGTTTGTTAAATACCATGAAGAAATAACAATACCATGTGGCTCTACAAAAGTAAATACTCTAGGCTCAACACCTGTTGCTCTTAGCTGGTACTTACTTCTCATTTTTGAAAGCTGTTTTCTAGTGATATCTGTATAACCTTTTGAATAATGCTTTAAAATATCTCTTGCAATTTTTTGAGCTTTTTTATGGTTTGAATCAAAAGTAATTGTAATATCAATACCATCCCAAACTGTTCTAAGTCCTGAGTGAGTATAGTTTGCAATCATTTCAGAAAAAATGTAGTTATTTGGGATGAAGAAAATTCTTCCTGTTCTTCTATTTACTGTATATGAAGTTAAAGTAATATCTTCTCTAATAGTAATTTTAAATAGTGAAATATCAAGTACATCACCAACAGTTTCAAGACCATTTCTTGTAACCTTGATTCTATCTCCAACTTGAATAGAACCAGAAGTTACAATAACCATCCATCCAAAAATAGACATAAACCAATCTTTTAATGCAATAGCAATACCAGCAGATGCAAACCCAAGGATAGTAACTAAGTATGAAACATTATCAATATATGAAAACAGTAAAACCATAACAATCAAAAATACAACTGTAAAGTTGATGATTTTGTTTGTCATGTAATAACTCTCATTTTGAGAGAAGTATTTTTTTAGAGTTAATTTAACTAAAAATGCTAATAGTGATAAAACTATAATAATAGTTAAAATAAAAAGAATTTTTTGACCTTGATCTTGAATTTGGTTTTTGATCTCTAAAATAACTTGTTCTATTTTTCTAGAATAAACCTCTTCTGTAGTTGCAACAATTTCTAAAACCATATTGAAATCTTTTTTCTGTTTATCTAAAAAAGTGATTTTTTCTTTATAAGCTGCTTGTTGGTCAAGATTGAAAAGCTCTAAATAAAACATTAATTCTTCATCTAAAAGAGTTGTTAGCTCTTCTAAACTTGTTTCTAGTTGTTTAAATTGTTTTTGGTTGTTTTCAAGTTTTTTTATTTGAGATAAAGCATTTATGATTCCAAAAGGATTAGATATATGCTGGTACTTTTCTATTTCTGGTGGATTTATTAATCCTCCAATAGGAGAACCTCTATACTCTTGGATTAATTCTAACTCATTTTCTTTAACTCTAATTTTATTGTGTAATTGATAAATATGCTCATCTGATACATTTCTTTTTTTCTTTAAAGAGTCTTGCAAGTTAGCAAGTTCAGCTGAGATTTTACTATATGATACATAGTTTGAATATCTTTTTAAAAGAATGTTGTTTCTTAAATCATTTTCAATTTTTGAAATGTTCTTTTTTAAAAGCTCAACTTGTGCAAGATTTTGCATATTTAAGTCTTTAACTTTTTGCTCAGCAATTTCTTGAGCTTTTTTCTCTTCTAACTCTTTTTGAGCTTCAGCATATTTTTCTTCAATGATTTTTTGCTCAATTTGTTTTATTTCTGCTTTATCTTTGCTATCAATAATATCAATACTAGAAGCACCAAAACTAAAACTAACAATAAAAACTAAAGTTAAAAAACTCTTTATCACCTAGAACCCTTTTAGTATTTCGATAACATCATTTTTTGAAACTTCATCAGTGATTTTACAATCACCAATTCCAACTGGTAAAATAAATTTAATCTTATTGTCTAAAGACTTTTTATCTAAGAAAAAGTGCTCATAGAAATCTTCAACATCTTTTATTTTATAAGATGTTGGAATATCATATTTTTCTAATAATAGTTTGACTCTTTTTTCTTGCTCTTCACTCATCATTCCAAGTTTTACTGCAAGTTTATTTGCCATCATCATACCAATACCTACTGCTTCTCCATGTAAGTATGTGTTGTAGTTTGTTTCATTTTCAACAACATGTCCAAATGTATGACCATAGTTTAATGCAGCTCTAATTCCATGCTCTTTTTCGTCTTGAGATACTACATATGCTTTTGTTTCTACTGATTTTGCGATTGCTATTTGGATATTTTCTTCAACATTTAAATCATTTTGTTCTAACCACTCAAAAAAGTCTTTGTTGAAAGTAACTGCCATCTTTACTATCTCTGCAACTCCAGCACCAAACTCTCTTTTAGGAAGAGTTTTTAGCATAGAAGGATCAATATGAACAGCTTTTGGTTGATGAAAAGCTCCAATTAGATTTTTCCCGTATTTATTATTTATACCTGTTTTTCCACCAACACTTGCATCTACTTGAGAAAGAAGTGTAGTTGGTATTTGTACAAAATTGATACCTCTTTGGTAAATTGACGCAGCAAAGCCAGTCATATCACCAATCACTCCTCCACCAAATGCAACTAAAAGAGATTTTCTATCAAGTCTTTTTTCAAAACAATGATCTAAAATCATATCGATTGTTTGCATATTTTTGTACTCTTCCCCATCAGGAATTGTAACCACACTAAACTCTTTTGCATCAAGCTTTGATTCTAAGTAATCTAAATGATACCCAGCTACAGTTGGGTTTGTCACAACTACAACTTTTGTATCGAAATATAAGTCTTTTAACTCTTCAATAAATATATCATATGAATTGTTATTTGGAAGGTCTATTTTTACAGTCATTATTTATCCACTAAATTAATCTTTAATATAGATATATTATCCAACAGAAGCTAAAAATAGGATGAATAAACTCCCATATAAGTTTTGATTATGACAAATTTTATTTCTACGTGATACAATTAAAAATTCAAATTAAAATAAAATATATATTTAAGGATTTATTATGCAAACAAATTTATTTGGTGAACCACTTCAAGTATGTTCAACTTCACCCCTTACAGGGTTTTATAGAGATGGTACATGTAGAACATCTACAGAAGATGTAGCAAGTCACAGTGTATGTGCAATAGTTACAGATGAATTTTTAGGTTATTCAAAAGCAATGGGGAATGATTTGACAACTCCAATTCCTGAATTTGGATTTGAAGGCTTAAAAGATGGTGATAAATGGTGCCTATGCGCACAAAGATGGAAAGAAGCACACAAAGCAGGATATGCTCCAAAAATCGATCCAAAAGCTACTTCTAGTCAAGCAACAAAAATTGTTGATAAGGAAATTTTATTAGAATTTGCAATTTAATTTACAAATTGTAATACTTTTTAGTCATCATAATTTTTTTTGTTAATATTCAGTATAGATTCAAAGTATCAATAAGGAGAATATAAATGGATGGTAAAATTATGGTGACGTATAAAGTAGTATCAAAAAAAGATTTTAATTTAGAGCTAACACTAAATAAACTTCTATCAAATGAAAAAGTTGCAAGAGCGATAAAAAATGAGTTTGCTAAAGGAATTAGAAACTTAGATTTATTTACAAAAGAGACAAATAGTAAAATTCTAATTGAGACTAAAAAAGAGTTATATGAACTAGAAGTAAATAAAGATGATTACGCAGACTTACTAACACTAGCAGAAGAAGATGCAACAGCGAAAAAACTAATAAAAAAAGATCATTCTCATATCGAACTTGTAAATATTGAGACTATAGAATAGTTTTCATTTTGTTTTATCTAAGCGATATAAAACTTGACCAAGTAAATTAGCTAATAAAATACAAAAACTCATTAAAAAGCTAAAAAAAGTATTTGGTTTGGTATTATATTTTTTTTGATAGTAGTGTATTTTGATCCATTTTTTAACTACATACAACACAAAACTATCAGCAAAAGAAAAATATTTTAATAAAAAAATCACAGGAGCTAAAACAAATAAGTAGCCCCTAAAAGTAAGTTCATCATACCAAGAAGCCACATCGACAGTTTCAAACTCATATTCACTAGTGGTTAGTAAGTTTTTTTTGTGAAGTACACTACAAATAGTCTCTCTTTGTTTTACTCTTTGTAAATCAATATCTATTTTTCTTTTGGAAAACAAAGCACCAATGATAGATAAAACAAAACAAAAAAGAAGCCAAATAATAAATGGCGGTATAGTTATAATATATGCAAATAGTTTTTTTATGGTAACTTCTTTATTTGTTTAATATCTAGCTAATATTTCAATCAAGTGAAAACCAAACTCTGTTTTGATTGGGCCATGAACTCTATGTAAATCCTCTTTGAATACAACAGTATCAAACTCTTTTACCATCTCACCTTTTGAAAATGTACCTAGATTTCCACCACTTTTTTTCGAAGGACATTTTGAGAACTTTTTAGCAGCTTTTTCAAAAGTGATTTCATCTTTGATAATCTCTTTTTTTAGTTTTTTAGCTAATTTTTCACTGTTTACTAAGATATGTCGTGCTGATGCTTTTGGCATAGGATTCCTTTTTTATGGAAGTATATTATAATTTGCTTTTAAAGTTTTTTCAACTTCTCTTACTTTTCCAATCTTTCTAAAACATCAAAACTTTTTAAATCCATCTTAGAAAAAGCAAACCATTTTTTGCCTAAGTCTTTTAGACTTGCTCCTATATGATAAATTTCATTATCATCTAATATCAAAAATCTATCATGAGAATTTTCAAACTTTTTTATTTGTATTTTTTTATATTGAGAATTATACTTTTTAAGGTCGAGATTCAATTGTTTAAAGTATAAGCATCAAACATTTGTCCATCGTAAAAAATCCCTTGCTTTGGTTTTAAAGACTTATCTTCTAAAGCATTAAGTAGTTTCTCGAATTTTTCATCATTTGATATTTGTTTCTTTTCTAGGGTATCCAATCTTTGATATATCAAACTATTAGTTGAGATAACTTTTCTCATATTAACAAAGGTTCTTATTATTTCTACACTTATTTTTATTGCTATATCACTTTTAAGTACTGCACTTAACATAGAAACGCCTTGTTCTGTGAATGCATAAGGCAAACTACCACCCAAGTGTTGTTTTGAAGGTATCGCATTTTGCGATACCATGGTTTCTACTTCCTTCTCTGTAAGTTGAAACATGAAATCTTCTGGAAAACGCTCAATATTTCTTTTTACTTGTTCCCTAAGCCTTATCGCTTTTACTTGATACAACTCTGCTAAGTCTCTATCCAAAATAACTTGCATACCTCTTATGGTATATATTTTATTTTTATATCTTCATCGATTATCAATTCATTCATATCACAACCCTAATTTGAAATAAATACATCATCGTTTTCCTAATATTGGCAAAACGATAAAGTATAATAACATTAAAAAGTATTTTTATTTAAAAGTATTACACTTTGCAATATCAAAATTTTTATAGAAAAAATAGAAAAAAGACACCTATCCTTTTTATCTTAAAATATCTACCATGATAAGTATACCCTTATAGCTAAAAGTAGCTTCATAGATATTTGGTACACCCACATCTGTCCACTCTTTTGTAGTTGATATCATTTCATCATACTTTGTAGTGTATAGTACTTCTTTTCCATCAGGGAAAAGCTCGCAAGCTAAGTTTCCTACTACATTTCCTGTGTCAAATATAGCTTGGGCTTTTTCATCAGGTGGAGTTAGTACACTTGGCTTGTATTTTTTAAGCCAAAGTGCTTTGGGGCATTGGATGCCTTTTGTGTAGAAGGATTTAGATAAATTCATATTAAATTTCCTCTATTATAAATCCACACTCTTCAAGCTCACTAATATCATTACTTTTAACATGTTCTTTATTCATTGCAAAACACAATAAATGTGTGGGTCGAGACATAGCTACATATAGTAATTTCTTTTTTAAATCAATCGTATTACTAGTTCTTAATGACAGTCCTTTTAATAATTTTAAGAGTTGTTGTAAATCATATGTTCTATTAAAAGATTCAAGTATTAATGTTGCAGTATGTGTTTCGCCTTTAACTTTATGAATAGTTGATATTTCAATATCAAATGTAGTATCTGAATTACTATAAATATATTTATCTTGAGTTGTTTTTTGTAATAAATCTATTTTGTAGTTTTTTATTATATTTACTAAGACAGATTCATTAAAACTACTTCCTAATAATTCTAATACTATTTCTACTTTTTCTTTTAGAATATCAAACACACATTCACTTATTGAAAGTTTTTTAACACCTTCAAATAGCTTTAACTTGAAAAGCTTGTATTGTAGTTTATCTTTCTCTTTTAAATAGTTCAATAACAAATTTTTTGAAAAGTATTTATCATTATATTTAATATCTTCAGTTTTAAGATACTCAATAATAACATCTAGCAAAATTTTCCTGTAGTCTTTTACTCGTATCTTTTTTTTGTCAAACAAATCTATCTTTTCAACTAAAGTTTCATATTCTAAAGACCTATTGTCATTTTTACTAAAAGAAGGAAAATAATCAGGTATTGTAATCTTACTTTCATGGACTTTACCTACTGCACCAATTGCTTTAAACTTTGAATTACTCAAATCTTGTAAATTATTTTCAAAAATTAAATCACCAAATTTTTGAAGAACTAATTCTCCAATATTTTTCTCATCAAATAGTAGTATTCTGGGTTGAATCTGTATTTCGTTATTACCATTTAATTCTTGGGGATTAATTGCAAAATGACTTACTTTCTCAGATATAATAGACGATAATCTTTTAGTATTTTTTATTTCTAAAGCATCACTTCCCACTTCCCAACCATTAGCTTGTGTTTTTAAATTTGAAAATATTTCTTGATTTTTGTCACCAATTTTTTGAATAATCACATCACTACCTGAAAATAGTTTATCTATGATTTCAAATTGATTATTATCAGTATCTTGCACTTCATCAATAAATACATATTTAAATCTTTTTTGAAAAACTTCTTTCATATTAGAATAGTCATCCAAATATTTGTTAGCTAAATCATAGCAATGATGATAAGCTAAATAGCCATCTGATACAACTTGCCTTATTATATTTTCATCTTTTGCTCTTTTAATATTTCTAAAAGAAGGCTTTCCTCTATTTACGATAGTTTTACTTCTTCCTCCTGCCTGAGGTAAACTAATTCTATTTTCTTCTACAGTTAAGGCATTAATAAAACCTTCTAAACTCGTATACTTATTTGCTTCTGCACTTTGAGGTATAAAGTTATTTAAATAATATTTATTGAGTTTATGTAATAGTTTTTCATTAAATAAATCATAATCTATTCTTTCAGGCTTTTTTCCAAAAATATTTACATACATAGGTATCGCTAAAAACTTATTGACAAAAGATTGAAATGTCCCAATATGATTCGGATAGGAAAGTAATATTTTTGCATTTAATCCTAATTTCTTTTTTATTTCATCAACTGCAACATTTGTATGAGTTAACACCAAAACACCACTATTATCTTTAAAAGGCATTTGTGAAGCAATAATATCTAGCTTAGCAACTAAGGAAGTAGTTTTTCCGGCTCCTGGGCAAGCTTGTATATCCTTTGACTCTATACATTTTATAAATGCTCTACTTTCAGCATCAAAAGATAAGTTTTCAAATCTATTTTCAAATTCTTCTATATGATTATCTGTAATCTGAATCATTTCAACTTCCAGTTACATAGTTTATTGCATCAACTAAATACTTTAATTTATCATCTGAGTTTATATCGTATAAAGTTAAATCTGTTTCATCTAAAATTTGAGCAAATACTTGAGCAACAACTGCTTTTGAAAGAGGATTAGTTTTTTTTATCATAGTATCATTATAAATTATAAAAGCAATTTCTTCTATATTTTTTCCAGATGTTATCCATCCATCATATTCAATATCCGATTCTTGTATAAAAGTTGTTTTTTCTACATTTGTATAAACATAATCTCGTGACTTTGTTTTTTTACAAATATATACTGCTCGATAAAATAATGGTGATAAATTACTTAAAGCTAGTGTATATTCTAGTGTCCAAAATGGTGCGATAAAAGATTTAACTTTTTCTTCGTCATATTTTGTATTTTTTTCCGCTATAGTATTATTTCTTTTAATTTCAACTTCTTCAAATTTGTAATCACGTTCAATATAAAATTTTGTTTTTTTCCTTACTATTTTTTGGGGCAAAATCAATAACTTATCAGATATTGAAAAGTTACTTATTTTTTCTATTTTTAAAGAAAGTTTTTCTTTACTTTTAAATGGTTTTACATCTACATCAGTTACTACTGCAATAGGAGTAATAAAATGTGGTTCTGACTGTCTTAGAAAAATATTCGAATATCGTAAAAATGCAACACTTCCAACATTAACTATACTAACTCCATAATTAGATAAACTTTTACCCATCAATTTTGCTATTGTTGGTAATAATATATTTTCTGCATCACCTTCGACTAATATTACTCCATTTGCAAAAAATAAGTTTGCCTTAGTTGAATCTAAAAATCTTTCTAAAAAGTAATAATCTCCTTTTTCAAGTTTAGTAAAACTACTACCCATAGAATAAGTATTCCCATTTCTTACAATAATCAAATTACTAAGTTTTATTTTCGAAGCTAAATTTGGACTATGTGTCGTCATAATAAATTGAATATCATTAGATTCTCCAATATCTTGAATTGCTTCAATAAGTTTAATTTGAGTTTGAGGATGAAGATGTGCTTCAATTTCTTCTACAAGTCCTAATTTTAATCCTGCATAATCTAATTTCTTCAGTAATAAAAGCTCTGCTGCAATATATAACAAATTATGAGAACCTAAACCTTGAGAGTTATTTTCAGAAACTTCATGATTAAAAAGTTTTAATGAAAGTTTTTCAAGAATAGATTTTAAAGAACTGCCACTCATTAAGAATTTACTTTTTAATTCATTTGTTGATAATGAGAAACTTTTTAAATAAGTGTTTAAATCTTCTAATAATTCTTTACCGTCTTCTTCAGAAAAGTATTTTTCAATTTCTTCATTAGTCTTTTCCATTATTTCTTTTAGCTTATGTTCTTCTTTATTTTCAAAATGTTCGTGACTATCAAGTATTTGAGAAAGTCTTGAACCTTTTTTAGGAGTTAGCTCACTTTCTGCATCTCTTAATGCTTTTAAATATATTACTCTCAGATAATCTCGTGATTCACCATTTAATTGATTTCCTTCATCATCTGCTCCCGCTCTAATTTCATAAGATATTTTTCTATCATTTCTTTTTGCTATTAGCCAAATTTTTAAATAGCTTTTCCCTTCATCATCAAGTCCTAGCCACTCTAAAAAACTACTTGCTTCATAAGGTTTTAAATCTTCAAAAATACATTCAATATAAAATTCATTTGTTCTATTAATTTCGTTGTCTTCAGGCTTTAGATAAAAATCTTCATAAGAAGGTCTAATATAATCAAAACTTTGAGTCTGCAAAACATATTTAATTGAATCTATAATTGCTGTCTTTCCTGCATCATTTTCACCTACAAGAAGATTTAAACCTTTTGTAAACTCTACATTTATTTTTTCAAATTTTCTAAAATTCTCTATCTTAAGACTTTTTAAATACATTCATTTCCTTCTAATTCAAATCCAACCCACTCGTCCCATCACCTTTAGGCTCAACCTTTATCTGCAATGGAATTCGCTCTTTTAGTGCTTCCACATGGGAAATCACACCTACCATCTTTCCTGAACTTTGTAGTTGATTTAGTGCATTTAGTGCTAACTCTAAGCTATCGCTATCTAGTGTTCCAAACCCTTCATCTAAGAAAAGTGAATCTATACTTATCTTTTGACTTGCTAGACTTGATAATCCTAAGGCTAAAGATAGACTTACTATGAAGCCCTCCCCTCCTGATAGTGTACTTACAGGTCTTGATACATCACCTTGGAAACCGTCGATTATCTCTATTTCTAGTAGTTTATTTGATTCTGTGGCTCTTTGGAGTTCATATCTTGGGCTTAAGATTTTTAGGTGTTTGTTTGCTAGGTAGATTAGCTGGTCTAGTGTGATACCTTGAGCAAATTTTGCGAACTTGTCCCCTTGGCTTGAGCCTATCATTTCATTTAGTTTTACCCATACTTTAAAAGACTCTTTTTTCTTTTCTAGTTGGGCTATTTTATCTTCGTGTTTTTTTCTATTTGTAGCGTTTATTTCTAGTTGTGTTTCGATACTTCCTATTGATTTTTGAAGTTCATCTATTGAAGTTTGTAGTGTGTTTAACTCTTCATTTACTTCTTCTAGTTTTCTAATACTTAGTTTTAGTTCTTTTTGCTCTTTTAGTTTGTTTGTTGTGTCTGTTTTTAGTGTATTTATTTGTGTGTATCTGTCTTCTATGCTTTTGCATGACTGGTTTAGTTTTTCGTATTCATCTTTTGGTATGAGATTTTTTTCAAACTCTTGCTTTGAAGTGAAGTTATACTCTTGTAGTGCAGCTTGAAACTTCCCTTCTAGTTCTATTAGTGTTTTGCTATCGTTTTGTTTTTTTGTGTTTAGCTCTTCTATTTGTTTTACTAGTGACTCATCTTTTGAGTTTAGTGTTGATAGTGTGTTTTGTATTGTGTTGTGTTTTTCTTGTATTGAATTAAAACTTTTGGTAATAGAGACTTCAAAACTATTTATATCATCTATATCTAAGATACTCTTGCTTTTGTTTTGCAAGTTTTGTATCTCATCGCTTATTGTTGTTAGTTCTATTTGTAAGTCATTGTTTGAAGTGATTAGAGTTTTTGTTTTTAGTTGTGATTGCTCTAAAGAGTTGTATTTAGCTTGTAGATTCTCTTTTTGTAGTGATAAGCTATCTTTTTGCTCTCTTAATACTACTATTTGTTCTAACTCTTTTTCTTTTTGCTCTATTTCTTCAAGTAGTTTTGCTTTTGAGTCATCATCTTGTTTGAATCTACAAGTAGTAAAAAACTCTTCTATTTCATCTTTTTTGGTTTTGATTTTTTCTACTTCTAGAGTAGATGATTCTAGTTTTGAGTTTAGTTTGGCTAGGTTTATTTTGCTTTCGTTTAGTTCATCATTTTCACTTGATAATAGTGTTTCTTGCTCTTTGATTTTTTGTGTTGTGGCATCTGTATCTATTTGTAAACTATGGTTTACATATGGATGCTCTTTTGAGCCACATAAAAAGCACTCTTGATTATCTTTTAGTTTGGCTCTATCTTCTTCGTAGTTTTTTATTAGAAGTTCTGTGTCTCTTTTTTCTTTTAGTGTTTCTAAGGTTTGGTTTATTTGGTTTATTAGTTTTTCTTTTTGAGTATTTATGGCTTTTATTGAGTCTGTTTCTTGTAAGTACTGTTTTTGTAGTTCTTGTTCTGATTTTATATTTTCTACTAAAATATTGTATTCATCAAGTGATTTTAAAAGCTCTTCTAGTTGTCTAAGTTTTGATCTTGTTTTACTCTCTTGAAGTGTTAGGCTTGATGTTTTTTCTTCTATTTGCTTGTATTTGCTTGTTATTGATTCTAGGTTTGTTTTAAGAGTTTGTAGTTCTTGGTTTTGTTTATTTAGATTTTGATTTATCAAGGTGTCATCTGATAATAAACTATTTATATCTATACCAAATAGATTGGCTAAATCTTGCTTTAGTTTTAAAAGTTTGTTTTGTAGTTCTTGGTTTTGATTTGTTTTACTTTTGATTTGAGATTGTATATCTCTTAGCTCTTTTAGTTTGGTACTATTTTTCTCAAATGATATTTTTTCTTTTTGCAAAAGTTCATTTGTAGCGTTTTGCTCTATTTTTGTGTTTTTTAGTGTTTCTTTTAAACTTGTTTGTTCAGTACTTAGAGTTTGAAGTCTATTTTTGTCTTGATTTATAGAGATTTCAAGTGAGTTTTTCTCTTGGCTTATTGGTTGTATTCTTAGGGCTTTTTGAGATAACTCAAGGCGTAAGAAGTCTTCTTTTTTATCTTCTTTTTCTTTTGATATTTGCTCGAACTCAAAAGTATATTTTATATCATCGGCTTCTAGTTTTTGCAGGTTTTCAAGCCATGAAGATATAGTTTTTAGCTCTTTTTCTTTTTTGTCTAGTTCTTGTTTTTTTGTTTTGTGTTCATTTAGGTGTTTTGTTTTTTCTTCCAATATTTCAGAATCTAATAACTCGATACTTCCTATTGCGATAGTATCGTTTTCTATCTCTTTGTTTTTTTGTGAATATGTATCGTAAATCTCTTTTGAGATTTGTTTATAGATATATGTTCCCGTGATTTTTTCAAGTAAACTTGAACGCTCATTTTCTTTTGCTTTTAAAAATGCATCAAAACTTCCTTGGGCTAACATCATAGATTGAATAAATCTATCAAAATCAAGTCCCGATAAGTTTTCTATATATTTTGGAACAACTCTAAGTTTTGATTCTATTACTTTGTTTGTAGATATTTCTACTATTTCCATCTTTGCAGTTTGGAAGTTTCCATCTGCACTTTTTCTAGCTCTTTTTTGACTCCATGAACTTCTATATTTTTGATTTTTTACTTCAAACTCAACTTCACAAAGACACTCACCCGTGTGTCTACTCATAAGTTCATTTGGTGGGCTTTGAAGTCTTGCAGTTCGTCCATACATAGCACAAGTTATGATATCTAAGATAGTACTTTTACCAGCACCAGTAGGTCCTGTAATAGCAAAAAGTGATTCATCTTGTAAAAACTTTTCAAAGTCTATTTCAAACTCACCTTTTAGGGAGTTTATATTTAGTGATTTTACTTTTAGTATTTTCATTGTGCAGCTCCACTATCTTGCACTTTTGAAACTACTTGTTTGAAGTTTGTTATAAGTTCTTGCTCAAAATCTTTATCATCTATGTTTTCAAGGTCAATTCTTTTTGCAAAAACTTCATCGATACTTAGTTCATCTAAGCTTATGGCTTTTAGCTCTTTGGCTCTTAGTTGTTTTTCACTTTTTTCTATCTTCACTGCTAATAGTATCAGCTCTAGTTTTGTAGCTAGTTCTCTTATTTCAGTGTTTGCAAACATTGGATTATCATCTTTTAGTTGCACTTCTATCCATGTGTTTTTATCTGTGATATTTTCTAACTCTTTTTTTACAGCTTCCAAATCACCTTTGATAATTTGAAGTTTTCTTTTTAATGGGATTTCTAACTCTTGAACTTCTATATTTTTTTCATCTGTATTGTTATCAAAACTTACGATATTTACTTTTTGAGTGTTTTTACATTCTGAAAAACTAAGAGGTATTGGAGAGCCTGAGTATCGAACATGATTAGCTCCAACTGTTTGATTGATATGAAGATGCCCTAAAGCCACATAGTCAAATAGTGAGCCTAAATAATCCCCACCAATATCAAGTGTACCTCCTATATAGATATCCCTTTCACTTTCACTAGTTCTACTTCCTACAGTTGTAAGATGTCCCATAGCTATTAGTGGTGTGTTTTCACTTGGTTTTAGTTCAAGTGCTTTTTTATATGTGTTTTCATAGAAGTTTTTTATACCACTATTTGCTACTTTTTCTTTATCACTTATTGTTTGTCCAGAGATTGACTCTCTTATAACACTATCTCTTAAAAATGGAACTGCACATACGATAGCTTGGATTTTATCATCTTGCTTTATTGGTATAATTATGTTTTCATCAACATCTCCTGTAGTTATGACATTTACATTTAAAACTTCAAGTAGTTGTTTTGGTGCTTTTAGTGTAGAGATTGAGTCGTGATTTCCAGCTGTTATGATAGTGTTTTTTAGAGTTTTTATGTTTGCTAACTCTTTTAGAAAGTTATAGTAAAGCTCTAATGCATAGTTTGGTGGTGTTCCAGTATCAAAAATATCTCCTGCTACTAAAAGTACTTGGATGTTTTGTTCTTTTATTATTTTTAAAAGCCAATCTAGGAAAGATGAGTGTTCATCAACTCTACTTTTTCCCATAAAGTTTTGACCTAAGTGCCAGTCTGAGGTATGGAGTATCTTCATATAAAACCTGATATTATTTATTGTTATTTTATTATAGCTAATAAATGTCTCAGAAATGACTCATTTTTTTAATATTGAAAAAGCAATAAAAAAAGAAGAAGATATTTTATGATTTTTTAATTCTTAATCTCTTCATTCTGTCTTTATAGTTTTCTATATAAAACTCTTTTGCATCTGGTCTCAAAAATGATTTATTAATCAGTTCTTCAACCTTAGAAAAAGAATCTTCTATAAACTGCATGATTTTATTAAATCTAACTTCTGGTAGATCAATATATTTTGCAAAAGTTTTAAAATCATCATATGTGTAATATCCATATGCTTCATAAGTAGATGTATAATCATCAAGTAGTTCTATTGCCATATCTCCATATTTTTCATTTACATGGAACCTAGTATTTAATAAATCATAATTTGGAGTTAAAAAATATTCATTTGAATTTGATTTACTATATAGTGAGAAGTTTTTAAGATGAGCATCACCATTACAAATTAGATAGTTTAAAACTATTCTTTTAAAGAAATCTTCTATTGAAACAATACTTGTAGCAACATGTTTTTTTATCATTCTTGCACAATCTACATAAGTACAAGCATCATATTTATAGTTTTCTCCATGAGTAAAAGGAGATACTCCTAATACTCCAGCAAAATCTTCTTGATCATATTTCATTCCTGCTTCATCATAATCAAATCTTTTAGTGATATATGCAAGTTCTTTATCACTAAATTCTATTAATCCACAGTTTGCTGTTGGTATATTGAATATATTTTTAGAGATAAGCATTGATACATGTTCATTTGCAGCTGTATCTTTTTCATTATTGATATGCCCCTCACCACTTGTAATTGGTTTAAGTATATATTTTCCATTTGTTGCAGTTGGAACTAAATCTTTTTTTTCAAAAGCTAAAGAAATTTTATCTTGTACTCCAGAGATAGACATTCTCGAAGACAATTCAGCTCTTTTTTTAGTAAATTCAACTTTGTCAAAATTTAGAGGATTTGGTATAGTTCCAGCAAATAGTTCTTTTATACACTTTGAACAATAATTATTAGTAAGTTTCTTATTAGTTGCTAAACAACCTAAACAACTGTTATTTTCCATATTTATATCTCTTCTTTTTCAATTGTAATAGAACCAATTGTATTTTCTTTTGTTGTAAGAATTAATCTAGAAAAATCATCACTTTTATCTATTCTAAGTTCACGACACTGAATATCTTTTAATTTTCCTTCAGCTAATAAATTATAAAAAAATGGAAATAGATGATTTGATTTAAATTCATTTTCTTGTAATGGTAAGGTCAAACTAATAGGTTTTATATTTGGCATTTTCAAATACTCACTATCATAAATAAAGCTATATTCACTATCACTATATTTTATAAGATAACCAGCAAGTATATTATTTCTATAAACTTTAGCTTTTTGCATTATTTACTTACCACATCAATATTTATTTGCATTCCTAATACATCTAAAAGTTTTTCTAAAGTTTTAATTGTGGGATTTGATTTACCATTTTCAATATCAGAAATTGATACATAATTTACACCAGAATAATCTTGTAAATCTTTTAATTCAAGATTTAACTCTTTTCTTCTATTCTTTATAATTTTACCTATTCTATTAACTGTTAATTCCATTTTTTCTCTTTTTTACACTCTTATTTAGTATATAAGTTAAATATGACTAATTATATATGCAATAAAATTAATATTAACTTTATATTTAGTTTATATACTAAATATTATTAAAACAATGAGT
The DNA here is from genome assembly GCA_964022095.1 of uncultured Arcobacteraceae bacterium. Classification (GTDB taxonomy): domain Bacteria; phylum Campylobacterota; class Campylobacteria; order Campylobacterales; family Arcobacteraceae; genus Malaciobacter_A. The sequence continues at coordinate 8,679 of CAXHZO010000012.1, read as the reverse complement.
TTATTATAATTTATAGCTTATAATTTAGCATATATACTAAATAAATAATAAGTATATATTCTTTTTTTAATTAATTGCTATTATATTATCAATTACAATTTAGTTTTAAGAATTATTAATTTTTATTAAATATACACTAAAATACATCCATGGACTATGTTCATATTCGATAGGACGAATATTAATGATATTAGCTACCAACTAATAACACTTAAGTGATAAGAAAAGGTAAGAAATCAATTCTTACCTTTCTAATAAGAGTATCCATTTCCTATTTTTCTACTTTGGATATCTCTAATCAACTGCATTTTTTCATCTTTAAATTTAATATTTAGATTATGCTCTTTTGCAGCTTTTAAAACTTCTCTTTTAAAATCTTCTGTTCCTGTAATATCTAACTCATTACCATATTTTGCAATTGCCATTTTTAAAACAGTTAATATTTCTTGAGATCTATTATTTTTAATATTGATTTTAAAATGATCTCCTTTGTCTAGTACCCTACTTTCATTATCCAAAATATAACTAACTACACCATCCTTACTTACTCTTTTTTCAAAAGAATTAAATACCTTATGATTACTCTCAGTCTCTTTACCTATAGTATTTCCGGACTGCTTTGTTTTAGTTTCTTTTTTTCTTAATAATTCCAGGGCTTTTTCATCTCCAGCTAAAGATTTATTCATCAAAAAATCTTTATATGAAAGTTTTCTATGTTGTGAAAAGATATCCATTCTTTGATCTTTAAATTTTGATTGTATATTGTTTAATTCATTTTTCCTAGAAATACTAATCATTTTATAAATCTTTTGTTTTTCTGTTCTAGAAATAGTTCTATCTTTCATCGTTTTTTCTCTATAAAGTTGCCATTTTTTAAGCACTTTTGCTTTAGTTTCTTCTCTTTGAAATTTTTCTTGATCTAGTAGTTTTATTTTCTCTAACTCTTTTTGTTTTTCTACTTGTCTATACTCATCCCAAAGATTAGAACCAAGGTTTGGTTTTAATTCAAATTTATATTTGGGCTCAATTTGAGCTATAAATGCTTTTAAAACGCTTTTATCTCTAAATCCATACCTTTTGTCAAGTTTTGCTTTTGAAAGCTCTCTATGTACATCAGAAGCTTTTATAAATAGTTTTCTAGATCTACTTGATATTACATATCCATTTGCTCTATCTCTTAATTCTAAATCATACTTAGCGAATACTGTATAAAAATCTTTCCAGGTACTCTTATCATCTGCAATAACTGTCTTAATATCTTCTAATGCAGTTTCTTTAACCCAATCTTTAAAATTTATAACTCCAGTATGAATAGTTTTATCATCAATCTTTTTTTCTTTTGGTTCATTAGTTGTTTTTAAATGATTTGTAATTTTTAGATTATGTTTCTTTTCAAGTTCTGCAGCTTTTCTTTGTAAAGTTAATTTATCAAAAGATAGATTTTTCATTTTTAGTGTCAATGGATCTACTAAATTTACAGCAATATGAATATGTTTATGATTAGTGTTATTATGAATTACACTTAGTCTTTGACAATCTTCAAGACCAATTGATTTTAAAAGTTCATTTTCTATATTTTGTATTATTTCATCATTTGGATTTTCATCTTCCTGGAATAAAACAATCAAATGATATGTTTTATCTTGCTTTGCTCTTTGGTTAAGCTGCTGCATATTTTCAATTTCAAGTACATTATGATCTATTTCAGTATAAGAACAATTTGTAAACCAATATGACTCTACTTTTTCCATATCATTTGACTTATCAAGTATGTAATTAGCAAGTGCTTTATAGCTTGATTTTGTAGCTTTTTTTGCTGGTACTTTTTTAACTATCATAATTCTTTTGCATTATATTCAATGCTTGATCTTTTAAAACTTTTTGAGTTCTTTCTATTTCATCTACAAGATTATCAATATCTTTGTATGATCTAGTAGAGCTAAAATCAAACTTATCAAATCTATTATCTGATAACCATAATTTAAATAGTCCTCCAAGTCTTCCCATATCTGCATTTACTTTTAGAAGATTTGCAACTGCCTTTTCATCAACTATAGTTTTAACAGGATAATTAAGACCTAATGATCTTAAATATCCTGGTATTTTTAATCCAAAACTATCGGAATTTGAGACAAGTTTTTTTTCTTCAATTTCATTAACTCTTAAGATATCTGATTTTTGATTCATACTGTTAGCCATTCTTACCCCTTTATTACCAGCTGCATATTTATTAGCTCCTGTAATAGAATTAACCGTATCTGCACTTGCTGCTTTTCTTAAATTCTTAAAAGTTGTACCCTCTCCAGCTGCAGATAAATCTTTCGCTGCATTAATTGCACTTTTTGCTCCAATTGCTCCTCCAGCAGCTCCACTTACAAAACCTAAAGTTGCCCCAGCAGCTCCTCCCATTAATCCAGCAGCAGCCATAGTTCCACTTGGTCTCATATTAGAACTAGCTTAAACTACCACTTAATAAGCTTTCAACTATAGATGGGATATTTGTTATTAACATTGCAATTAAAATTGGGACCAATACAACCATAATTGCACTTTGTAAATCTGGTTGAACTTCATTTGAAAATTGTATAAATATCGTTAAAGACAATCCTAAAAATAGCTTCAATAAAAATAATTCAAAACCACCTTTAATTATCGAAAAGAATGGGTTAACAGCCATCTGTCTAGTTTGAGTTAATCCAGCTAATGAAAATATCAAAGGTGCAAGAGTTATTTTAATATACAAAGATAATTGAACTACAAATAATCTACCACCAATATATGCTAAAAGAACTGCAGATATCAAAGCACAAAAAAATAAAGCTAAAGAGTTTACTAAATTAGTAATAGAAAAACCTTGTACAAAAGCCCAGAAAATATTAACTGCTTCCTCTAGAATGGAATCTACTGTAATTGAAATAGATGTACCATTTGCTATATCTGCTAACTGTGAAAAAGATTGAGGAATTGTGTTTAACCAACTTGTAAATGTAAAAAACATCATAAAAAATCCAATAAGAATCACTTTTCTTATAAGCTCTCCAAATATCTCTGCGAAATCCGTACCTTTTAAAGCCATATATCCAAAAGTTAAGACCCAATCAATCGTTACAAAAGCCCAAAATAACCAAGTAGCAACTTCTAATATTTTAGGAAGCCAAAAATCAATAGAATTTTTAAATAAAAAAAACAAATCTTTAGCTTGATTATTTGTATCAATATCTGCAAACAAAGGAGTGATAAATAAAAAAACTCCAAATAATAAAAATATCTTTTTCATATTAAAACCCCATTTTATAATTGTTATCGTTGCGATTTGGTTTTTTTATATTTTTCATAACTGCATTTGAAGCATTTATACACTCTGACCTTTCAAAATCATTTTTTGATATACCATTTTTTAAACATTCTTTATTTAATTCTTTTGCTAATGCGATATTCTTAGAAAAGAATTCTTCTGTTCTTGGTGCTTTATTTTTATCATTACAACCAGACAGAAAAAGAAGAACTGCAAAAGTAAATAAAACTAATTTTCTCATAATCAGAACCCCCAATTGTAATTGTTATCTGTTCTAGTAGGTTTATTAATACTTTTACTGCTATCTAAAATACTTTGCCCTATTTCTCTTCTTTCATTCTCTGCAGCCATAAATTGAGAAGTCATATTAATCTGATTCATCATTGTTAATCTCATTTTTCTTAATTGATCAACTTGAAAAAGAGCGATATCGTTAGCAGCTTGAATAACTGCTTTGTTCCCAGCTGCTCCAGCTGAATTGTTTTTAAGAGTGTTAATTGTTGCTGCTTCATTTTGAAAATCATTCATTTGTAAATTTAATGAGTCTAAAGTCCCTTTAACTGTATCTCTTGTAGTTTGATTTATAGTTTGATACTGTTGTGAAAAGCTATTTACTTTTTGCCCTGGAGTTAATGAATTATTATTTGCAATTGAATACCAATTGTTATAACCTTTGAATTGATTATTAAACATATTGTCATAGTTTGACATTGCGTATGATATTCCATTTGCAGCATTCATAACATTTTGTAAACCTGATACACTCATTGCGAAATCTTGCCAATTAAAATTACTAAGATTTTGTAAATTTTGTGTCATCATCTGTACAGACATAATATCTTGTTGCAATTGATTCATTTGAGTAGTCAATTGATCAATCATTGTTTTATATTGCATAACCTCTTCTGAATAAATCCCCATTAATTGAGCATTATTCAAAATTTGTGTAATTTCTGTAGCTCCACCAGCTGCAGCACCAGCATAACTGTTTATTGCTAAAGTAGCTGCTGTTGTTATTGATACTAATAATTTCTTCATGCTGCTATCCTTTCATCATTTTCTAAATAAAAATCTATTTGATCAAATGTTGTAAAATTTGTAAATTTAATTATCAACCTGTAAAGAGCTATTTTATTATTCAAATTGATTTTAAAAGCATTTGATAATTCTTTTTTCAAATTATTCAATTCATTTTTTATTTTTGGAGTTTGATTTTTTCTTAAAAGTAAAATTTCAAAAACATATAATTTATTTTGAAAATATTTAAAAGAACCTACATGAGGGATAATTACTCTATTAGTTTTGATTGAATGAAGATCTAAAAACTCTTCATTTGCATTTGCATACAACTTGATTTTTTGATCTTCAAAAATAAGATTGAAAAGAGATTGATCTGATTTATAAAATCTAAGATTTCTTTCTTTTTTAACAATTTTTGTTGAGTATCTAAATTTTATACCTTTCATTTTTTTCCTTTATGAGTTAACTAAGACTAAATTCAAATATGATTGATGATCTATAGTTAAATTTATTACTTCACTTAATGTTTTAGTTTTTAAGTAGTTTTTTGAGAATTCACTCAAACCTAATTTATCTATTTCAATTTTTGCAATTTCCTGTGCTGTTAAATTTTGTTTTTGAAGTTGCGAAAAAATTTCAATATCTTTTTTTATTTTTTCTTTCTTTTCTTTTTCTTTTATTTTATTTTCTTTCATTTGTTGAACACTCGTTGAGCAATCGTTCAACGATCGTTCACTTGAGTCACTTTGACTCAAGTGAATTTCAAGTTGTTTTAACTGCTCTTCTTGTTTCTTTTTTCTTTTTGCAGCACTTATTTTTCCGGCAATTGTTCTCTGTTCTTTTGCCTTGTTCATAATCTCCATACGATGATTCAAACTTTCAGAAAAGAAGAAAATATCATCCTCTATTTTGAACAAATTATAATTTTTTACTACTACTTCCATTTTTGCAACAGTTGTATTATATTTTCTAGCCAAAACTGATAGTAATTTGATAGGATATTTATAATTATCTTGCTCTCGTAAAGTTTCAACTAGAACCCAAAATATCCCGTACCCTTCTAGTCCTAGTTCTTCTATCAATAACATACACTTAAAATCATCTTTTGCATTAGAATCATGAGAAAAGTAATATGCATCTTTTTTCTTTGCCATATTTTTCCTATTTTCAATATTCATATATGAAAGATATGATAATATTCATATCACCTATTTTCTTAGTGTGTTAAACCCACTTTTAACGTTCGCCAAAACTACTTAAAAGTGGGACTACAATGTTTTTACTTCATTATCGTTGATAAACTCAAGAATTGAAGTCTTACTATACATAATGCGTGGTCTTTTCCCTTTTCCTACAGAAAACCATTTTGGTCCAGTAGCTTGATTCCTATAGTTTCCCAAAGTGCTTGGAGAAACACCAATAATTTTTGCTACAGTTGATTCATTTAAACAAGCACAATGTTTATATTTATCTTCTAATATTTGATCGAGTTCGAATAACGTCAATTTTAATCCTTCCATCTTTATTTTATTTAAAGAATGATAATCTAAGTTTCTTTTTTCTTAAGTCTAACTCAAGTTTATCATCCAACTTATATAGTTCATCTATTCTCATATACATCATTATAAAAAGGATTTAAATATGAGAAAAGCAATAAGTAAATTATGCGGTATAAATGAAAGAACATATTATGTTTGGAAAAATAAATCTCATATCGAATTAATTGCACTACTTGAAGAGTATTTTACTGAAGAAATGATTTATGAATTTCTTGAAAATGGTTCAGTCATATCTTTGGAAAAAGAAAATAATCCAAATAATATAAATATATTTATGGATCATGTCAAATATCAACTTAGAGATAAAATTAGAAATTATACGGATGGCTCTTTCTTTGACTGGACTAATAAAATGATTCCTAAAAAATATTTAATAAAAATATTAAAAGATCTTTCACAAGATAAGAAAAAGTTTACTATTGAAAATGCTAAAGAAAGTATTTTAGATAGAATAAAAGGCTTAGAAGTAAGTATAATTAATAAAAATAATCAAAAACAAATTAGTAATTTTATTGAAGAAAATTTGTCTATGATTGAATGTTATATTTTAATTCAAGAACACGAAGAAATAATGAATTATAAAGGTTTTTGGAAATAAAACAAAGGAGAAAAAACTCTCCTTTATTTTAAACTATATATAATATCTCAGATATAGTTCTTTTGACGGAACTTCTAGAAAGACAAAACTTCCTTAGATTTTTATTATAATAAAATTTTAATTACACATCGCTAGTAAAAATTACCACTTGATGAATATATTAGATTAAATTCTAGTTTTATGTACACAATCAATGAAACTGTTTAGAGTTTTGTATCAGCAACTGATAGTCCTGGAGTTTTAGCATAGTTAATCTTACTTAGTCAATTTTGTGCCAAATATTACAGGTTGTGGAATTTGTTCATAACTTATTTTACTAGATAAATAATCACAGGCAGTAAAAATAGTATGGTAACTGTACTTGACGCAGTCATAACGGCTATTTCTTTGTCAGGACCATTAAATTTAAATGCAAAAAGATAACTCGTAGTTGCAATTGGCATTGAGTATTGAATTAGTAAAGTTGCAATAATCATATGCTCAAAATCACCAAGGATATATGCCATATAAACTACTAAAAAACCAATTATTACCCTTGCTATTCCCATTCTAATTGCTTTTAGATTCTCACCAATTTTTATACCAACAAGGGAAGAACCAAATGCGATAAGCATTAGTGGAATAACTATTCCACCAAGCATTTTACAAACATCTTCTAATACAGATGGTACTTCAGTGTTAGTACCTTTAAATAAAAGTGCTGCAACAAGAGCATATAATACTGGTGTTTGAAGTGCTTTTTTAATATTTAGTGAATTATTTGCTAACCATAAGCCAATAGTAAAGTGGTAAATATTGATTAAAATTGAAAATGTAATAGCATATACAAAGGCAGTTTCACCAAGTAATACATAAACAATTGGAATACCTAATCCTCCTGTATTTGGGAAAATAAAACTTTGTAAAAAAGGTCTTACTTCTTTGCCTTCAATTTTTAAATAAACTGTTGTCAGTACAGTACATACAATAATTAAAGATGTACCATAAATAAGAATTGTTAGCATATTATCTACTGTTAAATCCTTGTTGTTAATTGATGCTATTAAAAGAGCTGGAGTTCCAAGATTCATAAGAAGTGAACTAATCATATCTTTATCAAATGGTAGTTCTTTTTTCTTCCAATAAAATCCAATAACAATAAGTATAACTATTGGCATTAGTTTAGTAAATAATAAATCAATCAACATAAATCCTTATATTTTTTGAAACTATAAACTATTTACTGTATAATGTCAAATAATATAAAGTTATAAACTATATAATGGATAGATATATGGAAACATCACTGTTAAAAGTTTTTGTAGCAGTTGCAAATAAAAAAAGTATCTCTTTAGCAGCAGTTGATTTAAACTTTACCCAATCAAATGCAACTAATAGAATTAAGCAATTAGAAAAGAGTTTAGGATACCTCCTTTTTCATAGAGTGCCATCTGGTGTTATTTTGACAAAAGAGGGAGAAAAACTCTATCCTATGGCTGTTGAGATTATAAAAAAAGTTGAAATAGCACAATATAAAATGCAAAATATAACTCATCAAGAAATACTTCGTATTGGCTCTGGTCAAGCAAATGTTGCATTAAGATTATTACCATTTATAAATAAATTAAATAAAAAATATCCAAATATGCAATTAGAACTCTATGCAGATGCTAATCCTCAAATATTAGAAAAAATATTGGACTATAAACTTGATATTGCATTTCTTACAGGTGCTCCTAGTCATAAAGATTTAATGATTTTAAATAGTTTTAATGATGATTTGTATATGGTAGAACCAAAAAAACAAGAATATGATAATTGTTTATTTGGATACAAAAAAGATAGCACTCATTATAAGTTTTTAGTTGAATATGAAAAAAATAGAGGTAATGAAAATTTTAAAACAATTTTTATTGAAAACTATGAAGTAATGCTTGGTTGTGTAAAAAATGGAATGGGGAAAGCATATCTATCAAAAAGAATTATTGATAAATATGATTATTCAAATGATTTAATCCTTACAAAGCTTCCAAATGAGTTAAAGACATTCTTGATTTGTAGAAAAGATTATATACCAATAATAAGTGAATATTTGAAGAGAGTTAAACTACATTAATTAAAATATAATAAATAATTTAGCTCATATGAACTTCCTATTATTCCTTTTTAAGTAAGAACTTAGAATGTCAACACTTTATAGGACATAAAGTTCTTGATAATCTTTTCCC
>CAXHZO010000011.1:0-78480 GCA_964022095.1 uncultured Arcobacteraceae bacterium | reverse complement strand
TGACAAATAACTCTTGATGGGAACCAAGGGAAATCTTTGTCTGTTCTTTTTTCAATTAATTGAACTAATGAATCTTTTAAATCTTCACTAGGACATTTTCTAATTAAGTTTTCTGCTAAAACTCTTGAAGTATAGTTTAGTTTTTCAAATGAACCTGGTTGAATATCTTCAACAGCAGATTTAACATCATAAAATTTAACACCATCTACACCATCAAGGTCTTTAAGATATTTTTCGTTTGTCATTTTTATATCCGTTTTTAAGTTTTAAGGTTTGCTTCCTAATTTGTTTACCAACAGTGAAAAAAATTGTTTGGAATTTATCCACTGTAATGTGGCGCTAATATGTTTTAAATAGTCCTAGAATTAGGACTATTTAAATTTCTATTTTGAAAAGTTTAGAATTATTATCTATCTTCTAAAGCAACGAAATCTCTAGGCTCTGGTCCAGTATACTCTGAACTTGGTCTGATGATTCTGTTGTTAGCTCTTTGTTCAAATGCGTGAGCAGCCCATCCAGCAGCTCTTGACATAATGAATAATGGAGTATAGTATAATCTTTCGATTTCCATGTAGTGGTAAATTAATCCACCGAAGAAGTCGATATTATCTGGTAAACCTTTTTCAGCTTTAACTTTATCTCTAACTGCTTTTGCAATATCAAATAATTTAGGGTCAGAAGTTTCTAACTCTTTTAATTCGTTTGCTAAATCAAATCCTACTGGAGATCTTGGATCCACTTCTCTATATACTCTGTGTCCGAATCCCATGATTTTTTCTTTTCTAGCAAATAAACCATCTACTTCTTTTAATGCATGCTCAACGTTATCGAACTGTAATACAAATTTAATTGCTACTTCATTCGCTCCACCATGTAATGGACCTTTTAAAGTACCAATACCTGTAGTCATACAAGAGTAGATATCAGATAATGTAGAAGCAGTAATTCTGTTTGCAAAAGTTGATGCGTTAAACTCATGCTCAGCATATAAAGTTAACATTGCATTCATAGCTTTAACTTCAACGTCTAATGGAGTAGTTTCTTTTAATCTTTCTAAGATGAAACCAGCAATTGTAGTTTCTTCAGAAATTAAATCAATCTCTTTTCCATTTACGTGCCAGTGATGCCAGTATACTAAGAACGATGGGAAAGCTCCTAATAATCTGATGATTTTATCCATTTGATCAGAAAAATCTTCTGCTTCTGGTTCAACACAACCAAGTGCTGAAGTTGCAGTTTTCATAACATCCATTGGATGTGATGATGCTGGAATTGATTTTAATACATTCTTAACAGAGATTGGTAACTCTCTACCTTGAATAATTTTTCTTTGGAACATTTTAAGTTCGTGTTTATTTGGTAATTCACCATTTAATAATAAATATGCTACTTCTTCGAAATCAGCTTTTAAAGCTAAGTCAGCAATATCATATCCTCTATAGTTTAATCCGTTTCCTAAACCACAAGTACAAATTGCTGAAGAACCAGCTGTAACACCTGCTAAACCACTCATATTTTCTCCTTATCTATCTAGTTTTATTTAAATTAAATTTTGTCTTTTTATTAAAAGGAAAGCTAATTACTTAGCTTTACCTTTTGAAAATAGTTCGTCCATTTTATTTTCATAATCATGGTAACCTAACATATCGTAAAGTTCCATTCTTGTTTGCATAGTATCTAAAGTGCTTTCTTGTGTACCTTTGTCTCTTAACTCTTGGTATACATGTAATGCAGCTTTATTCATTGCTCTAAATGCTGATAATGGGTAAAGAACCATCTCAATACCAACTGAACCTAATTCTTCAGTTGTAAACATTGGAGTAGCTCCGAATTCAGTAATGTTAGCTAATACTGGAACAGTCATTTGATCAGTAAACTCTTTGTACTCTTTTAATGTGTGAACTGCTTCAGCAAAAATTGCATCTGCTCCCGCTTCAACATATGCTTTTGCTCTTGCAACTGCAGATTCTTGACCTTCAGATGCGTGTGCATCAGTTCTAGCAATAATGTAAAAATCAGGGTCTAATTGATTTTTTGCATCAACTGCAGCTCTAATTCTGTCACACATTTCTTCTGTTGTAACTAATTCTTTGTTTGGTCTGTGACCACATCTTTTTGCAGCAACTTGATCCTCAATGTGAAGCCCCGCAGCTCCAGCTCTGATGAATTCTTTAACAGTTCTTGCAACATTAAATGCATGTCCCCAACCAGTATCTGCATCAACAATTAATGGAGTATCACAAATAGAAGTAACTCTTCTAATGTCAATACATACATCTTCAATCATTGTCATACCTAAATCTGGTAAACCATAAGATGCATTTGCAATACCTCCACCTGATAAGTAGATAGCTTTGTATCCTACTTTTGTAGCTTGTAATGCTTGGTACGCGTTAATAGTACCTACAATTTGTAAAGGAGTTTCTTCCTTAAGTGCTTCTCTAAATTTTTTTCCTGCGCTCATACACATCCTTTAAATAAAAGTTGACTTTCATTATACATAATTTGTACATGACAGTAGTGTATGATTTCTGTATGACAAAACACAATTTTTTTCTTTTATTATATAAAATGTACAATATTTGTTTTTATGAAAGAAAATGGTACAATTTTTTAACATAAAGAATAAAGGAAGCATATGACTTATAAAAACTCTATAGAAAAATTCATAGAAATATTTCAGCGTTCTAATCTAAGTATTTCAAAGTTTGCATCCTTGATTAACAAAGATAGAAGAACCGTAACTTCGTGGATTGATAATATTTCTAGTATTGAACCAAATGAAGATGTTAAAAGTAAAATCTGCCAAGTTTTCAGATATCCTGATTATATTTGGGAAGAGGGATGTAATGGCGAAGAATTTATAAAGTCTATTAGTCAGATACCTCAAAAAGAAGTAAGAATCCTTGATGAAGACTATTATGGACGATTAAAATACATAATGGAAATGGAAAAAAACAGAAGGTTTGTAATTCAAGCGCAGTTCCCAGGTCCTATGTATAGGGACTCTGCTGTACAAAAAGTGTACAGAACTACTACAAGTAAAGATATTGAAGATTTAAAACAACAAAGAATAAATCAAATGCTTAGATATGATTATGATACAACTGAGTGGTATTCTATTAAATCAGTTTTATCTTTTTGTTTTGCAAGTATTGGAAACTTTTATACTAAAGAAGAAAAGATCAAAATTTTAGATTTAATGTATGAATTATTTAATAATAATTATAATAAGAAACTGTTTTTATTTGATTCTTTTTCTAGAAAGATATATGGAATGGAAACTACATATATTTCTATTAATGTTAAGCAAAAGATATTATTCTTTAAATCACCTATTGAATCAGTGTTTATAGAAATCAGAAATAAAAACTTAGTTGAGAGAATGCACAAATATTATAGTTCCCCTATAGAAGCGCCAAGTCATGTGAACTTTTTAGAATCAGTAAAGATTATAAAGATTTTACAAGATGCACTTAGATATAACAATGATATAAAACAAGCATATGAAATGATAAATAGACAGACAGATTATGGAGAATTATTCTATAATAACTTAAGTTTTGACTTACAAAAAGAAGTAAGCGAACCAAAAAGTGGTCAAAAAAGAAATTAAAAGAGAGAATATGATAAGAAGTAAATTTCTGGTAAGTATTGCTATTGCAACTTTTTTTGTTGGTTGTAGTGTAAAAGAAGAAGTAATAAAATATGATGATAAAAAAGTTGAATATGCAAAAACTATTGAAGTATTAGAACAATCAAAAGAGATTATAACTCCGTTAGTTGTAAAAAAAGAAATTTTAAATAAAAACCAAAAAGAGTTTCTTGAAATATTAAAAGATGATAAATACTCTTCTCTTTGTGGAAGTGCAAATAAGTTTGAACAAATAAATGTAATAGATAACAAAGATGAAAAAATAAAATTAATAGAAGAACTTTTTGTGGATTATACTAATAATTTAGCAAACTCTTGTATTGATATAGAATCCTTTAAAAGAAAAATTTCTCAACAAAAATATAAAGATATGAATCAAGATTATGAGGTTTATGAAACAAATATTGATAAAACAAAACTTTTAGAAGAATTCAGAGATGAAAATAATAGTGTAGAATCTATTTTAGGTACTTATGTACCTAAACATCCAAGCTTTTTCAAGTTTATTAAGGTTTTAGATAAAAATAATTTAAGTACAAGTGAGTATAAAAAATTAAAGCTAAATATTGAGAGATTAAAATTACTAAAATATGATGGTAGTGATAGTTTTATTCAGTTAAATGTTCCTTCTACTGATTTTACTTTTTATGAAGATAGCAGGGTTATTAAAAACTTCAATACTGTTGTTGGAGAAAAAGAGAGTCAAACACCTGTTTTATCAAGTAGATTAAATTATTTTGTAATTAACCCAACTTGGAATATTCCAGATTCAATTGCAAAAAAGTCAATTATTCCTAAGGCTTTAAAAGATAAAAAATATTTAAAAAGTAAAAATATTGTAATTAGAAAAAATTATAAATTAGATTCACAAAAAATCAAATTTAGCGATGTAAATTGGAAAAAGTATTTAAAAAAAGATGTTAAATATATTCCATATAAATTTATTCAATTACCATCACCTAGAAATGGTATGGGTAGATTAAAATTCTTATTTAAAAATAAATATGCTGTATATATGCATGACACAATTGGAGCATGGAGATTTAAGCACAAAAATCAAAAAATTAGATTTGCAAGTCATGGGTGTGTTAGATTAGAACATCCATTAAGTTTAATGAAACATATCACAACAAATTACACAAAACATAATTATAGCTATACAAGAGGTTTGTATGATAGTTTTAAAACTTCAGGGGTAAGTTTAAGTAAAAAACTTCCTATTCATTTGACATATATTACTAGTTATATAAATAATGAAGGGAAAGTTTCATTTTATAAAGATAGATATGATTATGATAAAATACAGAAGTTAAATTACTAATAAGAAAAATTTATAAAAGACAATGTAGTTTTCCTTGTCTTTTATTTTTTTACTACGATAATGATAATAATTTTCAATATTAAAGATTATTTAAGAAAAATATATTAAAATTCGCTTACTTTAAAAGAAAGGAAGTAAATGAATAATATTTATAAAAGTATTTTATTATCATTAATAACTATGTTTTTATACACTGGATGCGGTAACAGTGGAAATAATCAAGTTAATGGTACCTTTATTGATGATGTAGTTGAAGGTATAAAATATATTAATGGTAATAAGAGTGGATATACAGATGAAAATGGACAATTCCCATATAATGGAGGGACTGTAGAGTTTTTTATAGGAAGTATTAAAATAGGTGAGTTAAACTCTTTGAATTCAGATAATAAAGTATTTATTCAAGATTTAATCCCTGAATTAAATGGAGATAGAACAAATATTGAAAATGAAAGAGTTTTAAAAATTGCAACATTTTTACAGTCATTAGATTCAGATGACACAACAAATAAGATTGAAATTAGTAGATTAGATTTTGATAAATTTAATGAAAGCTCTAATTTAAGTATTGATGATGTGGATGTTGATACAATTTTAAGTGAAAAAGGTTTTGAAAAAGTATCTGAAACAAATGTAAAAAGACACTTAGATAATGTTTTAAAACATCATGATGTAATAGAAGATAATGTTTTATTAGAAATCAAAAGTACATCTGTTAGTGATGGAGATTATGAAGTAGAGTATGACTCCTCTTTTGATATAGAATTTACCAAAGATATAAAAAAAGATGATGTTAGAAAAGATATCTTTATTCTATCTGCTTCCAATGGAACTACATTATCTTATGATTTAGAGTATGATTATAACACAGTTGAGATAATCCCTACTCAAACTTTAACAGAATCAGAGCAGTATATTATCACTATAAAAGTATCAAAAATAGAAAATTATGATAGTAATAACAATGATGATATAACTATCTCTTTTAGTGCTAAATCTGTAAAACCAACATTGCAGACAAATATGGATCAATCAAATGATATTAATATTTCAAGAACAAACTGGACATTCTCAGGTATGGCTAGAGATGATAATGATATTTCAAGTATAAATCTCACACTAAATGGCCTTTCTTCAAATATTGAATTAGAAAATGACTTTTTTAATTTGTCAAAACAATTAAATGCCGGTGAAAATAGCTATAGAATTAATGTTCTTGATACAGAAGGTAATGAGACATTTGTTGAGGGTAAAATAACAGTTGATTTAAATAGTTCAAACAATGATTACTTAGTAAAAACAAATGTTGAAAGAGATGAGATTATCTCTTTATCTTCTATTTGGGATTTTAAAGGAGAAGTAAATACTGATATTGAACTTACATCAATAAATTTAGAATTCAATGGTGTTTTAGAAAATATAACTGTAAATGACAACTCTTTCTCTGTTTTAAAACAGTTAAATTTAGGGGAAAATAGTTTTAAAATATCTATTGAAGATACAACTGGTAAAAAAGAGATTAAATCTGGAGTTATTTATTTAGGTAGTAAAACAAGTGCTGGTGGTTCTCACTCAGGGGCTATAAAAGGTGATAAACTTTATACTTGGGGAAGAAACAATTATGGACAAACTGGACTTGGATATACTTCAAAACTATCAGATGAATCAAATGGTGTTCATCCTGTAACTCCAGTTGAAATTACAACTCCGACAAAATTTGTATCTATTTCATTTATGCAAAACTTTTCAGTTGCTATAGATGAACTTGGAGATGTTTATACTTGGGGATATGATAAAAATGGTGAATTAGGAAGAGGCAAAGAGAATAGAGATAGTTGTTCTTCTTCAAATGATTGTAGGCTAAGTATTGCAAAGGTAGAGGGCTTATCATATATTGTTGCAATTGATGCAGGACTTAGTCATACTTTAGCAGTTAATAAAAATGGTGAAGTTTACGCTTTTGGAACAAATGGTGATGGAGAATTAGGAAATGGTACAACTGTTACAGATGCAATTCCAGTAAAAGTTGTTTTCCCTCAAGAAAATATAAAAATACTTCAAGTAAGTGCAGGTTCGGATTTTTCTATGGCAATTGATGAAGACGGACAGTTATGGGCTTGGGGAAAAAATAATTATGGTCAAATGGGACAAGGAAGTAGTGGCGATGATCAGTTAACACCTATTAAGATTACTATTGGAGATAATGAAAAGGTAAAATCAGTTGCAACTGGAACTTCTCATATTTTAGTTTTAACGCAAAATGGTGATGTTTATGGATGGGGAAATAACTTTTCAAGTCAAGTTGGCTTTAATGGATATCAATACAAAAATAGTAATTATGCGTGGGATTCTCGTATTTATACACCAACAAAAATCTTAATAAATTATGAAAATAATCCAATTGAAGAAGTTTATGCAGGTGGAAACTCTAGTTATATTTTAAGAGCTGATAGAAAAGTATACCCTTGGGGAATGTTTGGACAAACTGAATCAGATGGTTCTCAAAATTATCAAAATCCTGATTATCCAGAAGATAAATTAAAAGCAATAACTTCTGTTAAAGATATTTCAGCAGGTGCATTGCATGTAACAGCAATAAAAGAGAATAATACTGTATTTACTTGGAGATGGAGTTTTGAAGGTTCACTTGGTGGAGGAGAATCAACAGCAAATATTTGGTTCTATAACTATCCAGTAATTCCAGAGTTTCCAGATGAAAATGTAAGTGATGATTCAACAGATAATTCATCAGGAGATATAGCTTTAAATTCTCCTGGTGGAAGTGCAACGGTTGATTATGATGAGCAAGAGCCTTTTATGAAAGTATCAACAAATATCTCAGAAAATGAAATTTCAGGTGTATCTCAAGGAAGAGAACTTTTTATTGCCCAATGGCAAGTAGCACCAGGGTCAAGACCAACATTAGATGGTCTTGGACCTTTATTCAATGCAACTGCCTGTACTTCATGTCATGTATCAGATGGTAGAGTTGTACCATATTTTGAGGATGGAACTATAGATAATTCTTTTTTATTTAGAGTTGGAAATGAAAATGGTGAAGAACATCCAATTTTTGGAGGACAATTACAAACACAAGCTACTGTTGGAGAAGCTGAAAGTATTATTACATGGATTAAAAATATAAATAATGAAATAGAGTTTATTAGTTCAACTGATTTAAGTAGTGATGGATTTAATATAGGAGGAAGAATATCTCCTCATTTATTAGGAATGGGACTTTTAGATTTAATCTCTGAAGAGACAATTTTAGAGTATGAAGATATAAATGATTCAAATGGTGATGGAGTTTCAGGAAGAGCCCATTGGGTTTTTGAAGAGGGTGAGAGAAAAATTGGAAGATTTGGTTGGAAAGCAATAAATTCAAGTTTAAGAACTCAAAATGCAGGAGCATTGCATCAAGATATGGGACTTACAAGTTCAGTTAATCCTGTAGAGAATTGTACAAGTAATCAAACAATTTGTTCTGAGGAAGAAAATGGTGGAGCTCCAGAAGTTACAGAAACTTCACTTCAAGCTATAGTTGACTTTATGAGTGCATTAGGAGTACCAAATAGAAGAATTTCTAATCAAGAAAAATTTGATAATGGTGAAATGATTTTTGAAACTATAGGTTGTGCTTCTTGTCATAGACCTTCAATGACAACAGGAATAAGTAGCAAATTTGCAAGTTTAAGTAATCAAAAAATCTATCCATATACAGATTTACTTTTACATGATATGGGTGAGAGCTTAGCTGATGGTGTAAAAGAAAAAAATGCAACAGGTTCAGAATGGAGAACACCACCATTATGGGGAATAGGAATTGTTGAACAAAAAGAGGGTGCAAAATTTCTACATGATGGTAGAGCTTCAAGTATAAAAGAGGCTATAGAACTTCATGGAGGTGAAGCTCAAAATGTTAGAGATAATTTTATGCAACTTTCAACACAAGAACAAGAAAGCTTACTAAACTTCTTAAGATCGATATAAAATTATTTAAATTTATTCCTTATATCTCATTTTTATTTCAACATGGTAAAATACTAATTGAAAAAGTTTGAGATACTAAGGAAATTAATTGAAACAATATTTAGATTTATTACAACATATATTAGACAATGGTATAAAAAAAGAAGATAGAACAGGAACTGGTACAACTTCAGTTTTTGGTTATCAAATGAGATTTGATTTAAGTCAAGGTTTTCCTTTAGTTACTACTAAAAAAACTTTTTTAAAAGGTATTATTAGTGAACTTTTATGGTTTATTGAAGGTAGTACTGATGAGCGAAGACTTGCTGAAATTCACTATGGTGATAAAGCAGAAAATATCAAAGATAAAAAAACTGTTTGGACTGCAAATGCTGATGCTCAAGGTAAAGCTTTAGGCTATACAAATACAGAAACTATAAAAGAGTTAGGCCCTGTTTATGGTTCTCAATGGAGATCTTGGAAGGGTGCAGATGGAAAAGCATATGACCAATTATCTGATATTATAAATCAAATTAAAACAAATCCAGATTCAAGAAGAATCATCTTAAATGCGTGGAATGTAGCAGAAATTGATAATATGGCTTTACCTCCATGTCATACATTTTTCCAGTTTTATGTAGCAAATGGAAAACTATCTTGTCAACTTTATCAAAGAAGTGCAGATGTGTTTTTAGGAGTACCTTTTAATATCGCTTCATATGCACTTTTAACAATGATGATTGCTCAAGTTTGTGATTTAGAAGTTGGAGATTTTGTACATACTTTTGGTGATGCGCATATTTATTCAAATCATATGGATCAAGTAAATTTACAACTTAGTCGTACTCCACACAAATTGCCAATTATGAAAATCAATTCTGATGTAAAAGATATTAATGATTTCAAGATGAGTGATTTTGAGCTTGTTGGATATGAGTGTGATGAACCAATCAAAGCCGTAATGGCAGTATAGGAGAAAACAGATATGAAAATTTCAATGATAGTAGCATATGGTAAAAATTGGGAAATAGGTTTAAATAATGAGATGTTATGGCATATAAGTGAAGATTTTAAAAACTTTAAAACTATAACTTCTGGACATCATATTTTAATGGGTAGAAAAACTTTTGAAAGTATAGGAAAACCACTTCCAAATAGAACTTCTTTAGTTTTAACTAGGGGTGATTTTTCACAGGAAGGTGTTGAGACTTTTAATGATGTTCAAGAGGCATTTAACTTCGCACGTGCTAATGCTGAGGAAGAACTATTTATCATAGGTGGAGCTAATATTTATGAAACACTTTTTCCGTATGTTGATAAGATGTATTTATCTGAAGTTGACTATGAAGGTGAGGCTGATGCATTTTTAAAGCCTATTGATTTTTCTACTTGGGATTTAGAAGAAGAAAGAAATTATGAAGAAATCAAAGATGAAAATGGAAATATAAAATCTCCAGCTTGGAAATTTAAAGTTTGGATAAAAAAAGATTAATAATGAAAATAGTAATACTTGATAGAGATACACTAGGGAGCGATGTAGACCTTAGTGTTTTTAATAAGTTTGGTGAAGTTGTATCTCATGATATGACAAAAGAAGAGCAAACTTTAGATAGAGTAAAAGATGCAGATATTGTAATCACAAATAAAGTTGTGATTGACTCAAATATCATGGATAACTCAAATTTAAAACTTATATGTATTAGTGCAACGGGAACTAATAATGTTGATTTAGTTCATGCAAAACAAAAAGGAATAGAAGTAAAAAATGTAGCTGGATACTCAAGTTCTTCAGTTGCTCAAGTTGCTTTTTCTATGATTTTTCATTTTGTATCTAAACTTGATTATTATAAAAAATATGTAGATGAGGGTAATTGGCAAAAAAGTGAAATCTTTACTCATATTGATGAACTATTTCATGAACTTGATAATAAAAGAGTAGGTGTTATAGGACTTGGTGATATAGGAAGAAACTTTGCAAAAAAAGCTAAGGCTTTTGATTGTGAAGTAGTTTACTATTCAACAAGTGGAAGAAATTCAAATAATGAATACACTAAAGTGGAACTTGATGAATTACTAAGTACTAGTGATATTATCTCTATTCATTGTCCATTAAATTATGATACAAAAGATTTATTAAACTATGAAAATATGAAAAATATCAAAGATGGTGCAATACTTTTAAACCTTGGTCGAGGTGGAATTATAAATGAACCAGACTTAGCAAAAATCATAGATGAAAAAGAAATCTACTGTGGTATTGATGTAGTATCTGTTGAGCCTATAGAAGAATCAAACCCACTACTAAAAGTAAAAAATAAAGAGCAATTGCTTTTAACACCTCATATTGGTTGGGCAAGTATAGAAGCTAGAGCTAGGCTTATAAAAATGGTCGCAGCTAATATTGAAGAGTTTATCAATAAAATTTAAAGAGTTATAATGAAAAAGATTTTACCTACTCCCACCATCAATGATAAATACTGAACTAGAAAGAATTATTGAATCAAAAGGAGGATTATTTGTTCTTGATAGTGAACATTCAATTAAAACAATTAAAATGTTTGAAACAATAAATTCTATTTTTGATCGTTTGATAGTTGAGGTAGAGCAAGAACTTTATAAAGACAAACCTAGAAAAATCTCTTATGGAATTATTGAAAATACAAATTTCAATGCATTTGCTTATGCTTCTCCTCAAGAAGAAGAAAAACCTTTTGATTTTGTTGGGATTAATATTGGAACAATATTCTCATTACTTGATATTTTTGGACGAATTTTATCACACCCTGACAATTTACTTAATGTAGGTAATATTACATTAGAAAAAGAAGAAAGAACTTATATTTCATATTTATCAACAGATGTAATGAAAACACAAAATATGTCATGTATTCCCAATTGTCCTATTCGAAATATCTACTCAAGTAATTTAATGATGACAGCACTAAAATTTCTTTTTTATCATGAAATTACTCACTTGCGAAATGGTCATTTAGAATATATAAAAGAAGAACTAAATTATTCATATTATCAAGAAGCAATGGATACTGGTAGAAAAAAACTCGATCCAGTTATTCATCAAGCACTTGAAATGGATGCAGATAGTGGTGCAATTTTAAAAGTATTAAATGAATCATTTAAGTTAATGAATTTATCTTCTAGAGATGGAGTTGATCCAAATATTCTAGCTGCGTTTAATTCTTCTTATTCGGATAAAAGAATATCTACTAAAACAGTAGTTTTTTCAACTTATATTTTGTTTAGATTATTTGATTTTCATGAATGGAATTATTTTAATCAAGATAAAGAAACTCACCCTCAACCTCCAATTAGAATGTTTTGGTTAAGTTGTACAATATATGAAATATTTAGAGTAAGGTCAGAGTATAATTATAATGCTGATATTTTCATGAATGATGCTGTAAAGATTATGCTTGAAGCAGAAATTGCATTAGGAAAGATAAAAAATGAAGAACCTGACACTAGGGGAATTGAGAGCGTTGTAAGTACAAATTTACATATTGAATATTTGAATGAAGTAAAAAGAGCATGGAAGATGATTAAACCTCAATTGGAAAATTATAAAAGAGGTGGTAAATTAGCTGATTAAATATAAGAGTTTATCAAGTAAATAGAATTTAATCTATGCTAACATCACACCATGAATAAATATAAAATACTAAAAGAAACTTTTGGTCATGATGGCTTTAGAAGTTTTCAAGAAGATGTTGTTGATACTATTTTAAATAAACAAGATGTATTGACAATCTTACCTACTGGTGGTGGTAAATCACTTTGTTATCAACTCCCAACACTACTTATGAGTGGAGTTACAGTTGTAATCTCTCCACTTATTGCACTTATGCAAGATCAAATAAAAGCTTTAAATGATTTGGATATTAGTGCAGAAATGATAAGTTCATCACAATCAAATGATGAAAATAGTTTTACTATGCAAAAGCTTTTAAATGGTGATTTAAAGTTTATCTATGTAGCTCCTGAGAGATTTACTTCAAATGAGTTTGTAGGAGTACTACAACGAATAAATATCAATTACTTTGTAATAGATGAAGCTCACTGTGTATCAGCTTGGGGACACGAGTTTAGGGCAGAGTATAGAAATCTTGATAAGTTAAAAAGATTTTTTCCAAATACTCCTATTTGTGCTTTCACTGCAACTGCAACTAAAAAAGTAGAAGCTGATATTGCATCAAATTTGAACTTAGAAAATGCAAGGCACTTTAGAGCAAAAACTATAAGAGATAATATTGATATAAAGTGTGAGCCTCGAATTGCAAATGGTAAAACACAAATACTAAATTTCCTAAAAATACACAAAGGATTATGTGGAATTATTTATACCTTTACTAGAAAAGAAGCAGAAAGTACAGCACAGTTTTTAAGTGAAAATGGTTATAGATCAAAGGCATATCACGCAGGATTGAGTCCAAATGTCAAAGATGAAGTATATGATGATTTTGTATACGAAAAGATTGATATTGTAGTTGCTACCATTGCTTTTGGGATGGGAATTGATAAATCAAATATTAGGTTTGTAATCCATACAAGTTTACCAAAAACACTTGAAAACTACTATCAAGAAATAGGACGTGCTGGAAGAGATGGAGAGATGTCTTATGTATATTTACTTTATTCAAAAGGTGATGAGGTAAAAAGAAAGTTACAAATCCAAGAAGCAATAGATAATTCATACAAGCAAACTGGACTTGATAAGCTAGAAGCTATGTATAGATATTGTGTATCAAATAACTGTAGACATAAGATCATAGCTTCTTATTTTGAAGATGAAATACCTGATTGTGAGACTTTATGTGATAATTGTACTAAAGGTGAAGTAGAACTAGTTGATGTAAGTGTTGATGCTCAAAAATTTTTAAGTGCTATATATAGAAGTGAACAAAGATTTGGAACAAATCACATAATAGACATTTTAAGAGGTTCGAAAAATCAAAAGCTTTTAGAGTTTGGACATGACAAATTAAAAGTTTATGGAATAGGGCAAGATAAAAGTAAAAATGAATGGCTTGCAATAGCAGATAAATTAATAGATATGCAAGCAGTTACATTAGGAGAATTTAGAGTTTTAAAACTAAACAATCTTGGAATGAATATCCTAAAAGGAAATGAAAAACTTTTAATGGATAGTGATAAACTAGGAATTGCACAGAAGTTAGAACAAAGTGAAGAAGTGCTTAGTTTTGATGAGCAACTCTATGAAAGATTTAGAACACTTAGACGAGAGATTGCACAAGAGCATGAAGTTCCAGCTTATGTGATATTTGGAGATAAGAGTTTAAAAGAGTTTGCTTTAAAACTTCCAACTTCTAAAGAAGAGATCTTAGATATAAATGGAGTAGGGCTTGTAAAATATGAAAAATATGGAGAAGCTTTTTTAGACTTATCAAAAAGTATAAAAGAAGAATTTAGTGAAAAACTAGAAAACAAAGCACCACTTAAAAAACTAACAAAAACATACCTTGATACCTATGAGTTAGTTTTAGAAGGAAGTAGCGTAGAAGAAATAGCCCAAAAAAGAGATTTAGGTATTACTTCTATTTTATCTCATATTTCACTTTTAACTGAGCATGAGAAAATATCAATTGAGAAAAAACAAGAGTTACTAAAACCACTTGAAATTCCAAATGAGATAAAACAGTGGATAGAAGCTGGAATAAAACTTGATAGTTTAAAACAGCTAAGAGCTTACTTGTATTTGTATGAGTATTTATCAAAGGAATCATAAATGGAATATAAAAATTTTGAAGATATCGATTTTAATAAACTTTATATAAACCAAAAAGCAAAGACATCATTTAAAGCAAAAAATAGTGATGATTGGGATAAAAAAGCTGATTCGATGAATCAAAGAGTTCATAAATCAATTTACAATGAAGAGTTTTTAGATTTACTTGATTTAGAGGGAATTGATAGTTTACTCGATGTTGGTTGTGGTGTTGGAAATTTATCTTTAAAACTTGCACCAAAATTAAAACAAGTTTATAGTTTAGATTACTCAAAAGGTATGTTAGAAGTTTTAGAAAAAAATGCCATTGATCAAAATATATTAAATATTAAAGCCATAAATAGCTCTTGGTATGATACTTGGGAAGGTATTCCTAATGCAGACTTAGTAATTGCTTCAAGGTCTATGGAAGTAAAAGATATGAAAGAAGCGCTAAATAAACTAAATGACAAAGCAAATAAAAAAGTTGTACTTACATACAAAGTAGGTGGGTCATTTGTATCTGATGAGATACTTGATGTTTTAGAAAAAAAGATTATAAAAAAACCTGATTATATTTATCTTATAAATATTCTTTATAGTATGGGAATAAATGCAAGTGTAAACTTTATAAGAAGTGAAGGACGAAATACAATATATACTTCAAAAGAAAAGTTTATACAG
Organism: uncultured Arcobacteraceae bacterium; assembly: GCA_964022095.1. Taxonomy (GTDB): domain Bacteria; phylum Campylobacterota; class Campylobacteria; order Campylobacterales; family Arcobacteraceae; genus Malaciobacter_A. Next base: position 63,111 of record CAXHZO010000011.1, on the reverse strand, counting down.
TCAGTTTCATGGAGTATAGATGGACTTAGTGATGATGAGGTAAAAAGACTATCAAATTATTATAATAGTTTAGACTTAGAAAAGAAAAATGAATCAGATTATGTATACTGGGCAGTGATTTCTTGGGAAAAAAAGTAAATAATCTATAAATTGAGTCATTTGTGAGTCATTTCTTTGGTAAAATCTATTAATTTTTTACACAAGGAATATAATGAAAAAATCAGTCTTTACAATTTTACTGATGCTAGTATCTTTATTAAATGCTACAGAAAATCAAACTTGGGAACATAAAGGGAAATCTCTTTCTTATGGCTGTTTTACATTTCAAGATGATTTTGTAGAGTCTTATCCTGAGTATTATCAAACAAAATTTAGGATTAATAAATCAGTAGAAGATGCTTTTACTCAAAACCCTGGAAAATACTTTGAGGGAAATATCAAATGGTATAAAGGAGAAGCATACAATGGCACTACTTATGGATATGGATTATCAATAATAAATGTAAAAGAATGTTTAACACAAAAACAAAACTACTTTGAGGCATATCAAGTAAGAAAAAATATATCAAAAGAGACTTGTCAAAAACTTGCACCAAATTTAGACGCAACTTGTAAGAAAGCTGCATATTTAGTTGTATCAAATCAATATGGTGGAACGGCAAATAGAGGCTTTATGTATATTTATGGAGAGTTTGAAAAAGATGGTGAATCATATATTGTTCCACTAAAAAAATTTAATCACTACAAAGATGCCCAAAAATTTGTAGCTAGTGAAAATAAAAAAAGAGACTTAGTAAATAGTAATAATAAAGTTGATTTAAAAACTTCACACGAAATAGTTGGAAATAAACTTATACTAACAGTTAAATCAACAAATTTAGTTGATGATGGGAAAGGTGGGATTTCAGTATCTTTTCCTCAGTTTGTAACTACTTCTAGAGTTCTAAAAAGTGAGAAAATAGGATTTAATAAAGTGAACCTTTATAAAAAAGGCACAAAAATTTGGAATAGAGAAATTAGGAAAACAGTTAGGTCTTCATATCTTTTAAGTGAAGGTTGGAGTAATAAATGGAGAGCTAATGAAGAAAAAATCATCAAGCTAGAAATTAGTATAAAAAATTTAGATAAATTAGTGGTTCATGTTAGAACAAATATAATTAATGGCAAAAAAGAGTATGTAAATCCAGTTGATTCAACATACTATAATCAGCAAGGTTATTACGATAAGATTTTAAATATATCGTTGAGATAAAAACTAGAGAATTTCTCTAGTTTTTAATTTTTAGAATTAGAATCATCTCTTCCAAAAAAATTAGTTTTATTTGTATCTTCTACCATTTTTTTAGCCATTTCATGATTTATATTTGCGACTTGTAGTGTATTTTGTGCTCTTATAGTATTTTCTTGAGTTGTTTTGTCTAGTTGAGATACTGCGTCATTAATTTGTGCAATTCCTCTTTCTTGCTCTTTTAAAGAGTTTGAAACTTCATTAATAACACTTTTTGTTTTATCAATATTTTCATTAATAATTGTGTATTCATTTATCATATCATTTGAAGCATTTTTACCTTGTTGTGTAACTTCTGTAGCATCATTTACTAATTTTTTTATTTCATTTGCAGCTTCAGCACTTCTTGAAGCTAGATTTCTAACTTCTTGTGCAACTACAGCAAAACCTTTTCCAGCTTCTCCTGCTGTTGCAGCCTCAACTGCTGCATTTAGAGATAGAATATTTGTTTGGAATGCTATTTGATCAATAATTACAATTGCTTCTTCTATTGCATTTGTCTTTTCACTTATCCCATCCATTAATTGTGCATTTTCTCTAGCATTTGAGTATCCCTTATCAATAGAAGCACTCAGCTTTTCAGAATATTGAAGCATATCATTTACACTTTTATTGTTATTAATTACTGTACTTGTGATCTCATCAATTGCTGCTGCTGTTTCTTCTAGTGTTGCAGATTGTTGAATAACACTATCTCCTAATGAGTCCATGTTTGCTTTTAGTTCATCAGAGTTTGCATTTAATTTTGTATTATTTTTTAAACTACTTAATAACATTTTTGATATTTTGATGTTTACTTGATTTATTTCATCAACCATCTCTTTTAAATCATTGTCGTAACTATTTTCAATCTGAATTGTAAAGTCATTTTGATGATATTTTTCCATAAATAATTTAATAGAATCAATAGATTTTCTAAATTGATCTAAAGTATTATTAATATTATTTGCAATTAATTGAAGTTTTTCATCACTACCATTTTTCGTAATCCTAATGTCATATTCACCATTAGAAGATTGTTTAGTAACTTCTAGTATCTCATCTAAGAAAACATCATCTATAGATTCTTCTTGCACAACTTCTTCTTGGACAATTTCATTTGTTGTTTTTTCTCTAAGAAAAAAGTTTAAACCTATTATTATTAATACAGATAAAACAGAAATACCAATAGCAACATTAGTTGCTTCTTTATTTAAAAGAGTTAATAATACTATTGATACTATAGCTACGAATGAAATTACAAGTGAGTTTTTGTTCATAAATTTTCCTATAATATATTTAATTGATGTGCTAAGTCAGCTGCAATTCTTTCATAATTTCTTACTGCTAATAATCTATTTTGACCATTAACTCCTACTTTTGTAACATCATCTTTTGAAAGTGAAATTATATATTCAAGTTTTTCTCTAATTGAGTCTTCATTGAAGTTTACAAACCAGGCGCTTTCATTGTCTTCAAATATAGAAGCATTATTTTCATTTCCGCTCATAATACATGGAATTGCACTTGAATAGTAATCTAGTACCTTCATAGGAGTTGAACTATTAAATAATTCTATATCAGGAAGTGTAGCAAGTCCAATATCTGCTTTTGCAATAACTTCTAATAGCTGTTTTCTTGTTTTTGCTTCATATACTTCAATATTATTTTCAAGAACTGAATACTCTTTTATAAGTTTATTTAAATAAGCCGGATCTTTTGTAGAAATCATAAGTTTGTAATTAGAACTATTTATACTAGAGAATGCTTCTAATATAGTTTCAAATTCTCTAAGTTTATCAAGTGTTCCTGCATAGAAAAATCTTTTTTCACTTCCTTCATGTTGAACATTAGTATGTAAATTATCAGGGTCAATTGCAGAAGGGATAACGAAACTTCTAACTTTTACATCTTTGAAGTAATCATTTTTCATTTTAAATGAAGTGGGTAAGAAAATATCACATTCATTTATAAGTCCTATTTCTCCATATGTTTTTACTTTATTACTAATAACATCAATTAAAGACTTTTTATTATTTGCTTCATCTGTTTGAAGTTTTGCGATTCTTTTTGGAAAAGATAGTCTAAATCCTACTTTGAAATTGTAAGATAGTCTTTTTTTTAGTACTTCTTTTAATAAATTAGTACTATTTCTTACAACAACAAAATCATAACTTGACAAATCAACACCTGCATTTTCTAATTCTTTTAGGATATTACCTTTAAACTTTTCTGGAATAACAATTGTTCCATTATCTTGAATCTCAATATCAAATTTATAATCTGAAAAAAATGTTGTATTAATATCAAAATGTTTTGTTAAGTATTTTTGGAATAAAGGGCCTATAAAACTGTGGTCAGTAAATTCGTTTTGGTCTGTAATATACAAAAACTTACTCATCTCTTAACTCCTTTAATTTTTCTTAAAAATTTTAGCAGTTAAAAGTCGCATGAAAAAAGCATTATGCTTTGTTTTTCATAAACCTCTTTATAGGAAATTCACTAATAAATACTCCAAATAGTATTATAGCCGATGCTACAAGCTCTAAAATAGTAATTTTTTCATGTAGTATTAAATTTGCTAATATTAATGAAAAAATAGGAATTAAATATATAAAAATAGCAGCTTTTGAAGCTTCTATTTTTGTTAGGGCATAATTATATAATCCATACCCTGCAAGTGTTACAACTACACCTAAATAAAATAGTGAACTAATAGCATCAAACGTATAGTTCATTTCCATAGTCATACTTTCATAAATAAACATTGGAAAAAAGAAAACTACACCAATAAATACTTGAAATGCAGTGATAAACAAGGCTGAAAACTCTTTTGTAAGATATCGTGCAACTATTGTATATCCTGCACCACAAGCCATTGCTAAAAATTCAAAGAAGTTTCCAAGAGCTGGATTTGGAGCTTGTGTTGAGATTGTCGCATTTGAGCTAAGTAAAACTGCTCCACTTAAGGCTATTAGTGCACCTATTACAAGTCTTAGTGTGATTTTCTCTTTTAGAAAATATCCTGCTGCAACTCCTACAATAATAGGTAAAAGTGAGGTAATCATTCCTGCTTGAGAAACAGTTGTTAGTTGTAATGCTTTTGCTTCAAATATAAAGTATAAGCAAGGCTCAAAAAAAGCTAATAAAAGTAATAATCGTATATTTTTTTTATTAAAATTAAATTGTAAAAAACTCTTTATAAAATATACAAAACACAATGATGCAATTAGCATTCTAAAAAATATAACTGTTAGTGGTCCAATGTCTTGCATTGCTATTTTTAAAGCAATAAAAGAACTTCCCCAAATAAACATTGCAAATGTTAAAATTAATGCGCCAAATAAATTCATGTATTTCTCTTTTTTAGTTTAATTTCTGCAAGTAAAGTTGCAAAAATAATTATAGATGCACCAATTAATTGAGTTGATGTTAGTAGTTCATTTGCAATAAAGTATCCAAACACGCCAGCACTTACTGGCTCCATAGTAAATATAATTGCAGTTTTTGTTGCTGTTGTGAATTGTTGCATATATGTTTGTATTAAAAAAGCATAAACTGTAGCAAATATTGCAGTAATAATAACTGCTTTAAAAAATGCATAATCATATGGAATATCAAATGTTGCACTATCTAATCCAAGTGAAAAAATAAGAGATAAAACAGAAACTGTTATTAATTGAATTAAAACTAATAAAAATACATTTACCTCTTTTGAAAATTTTCCAGTGAATATAATTTGTAGTGCAAATAATATTGCACAAATTAAAGTTAGAAATTCACCTTTTTGAAATGTTAATGTTCCACTCATAGTTAGCATATAAAGTCCAATTACTGCAAGAATAGTTGCTATAAATACATTTAGTTTTACGGTATTTTTAAAAAGTAAGTATGCTAAAAAAGGAACTACAATTACATTTAATCCTGTGATAAAAGCAACAATGGAACTACTTGTATATGCTAGTCCAAATGTTTGGGTTGCAAAAGCAGAAAATAAAAATATTCCTAAAATGATTCCATATAAAAGTGTTTTCATATTAAAAAATCTAAAAAATTTATAAGCAAGAACAAACATAATAAGTGAAGCTAATGAAAATCTAAAAAATAAAAATGAATAAACAGGAGTAGTATCAATTGCTTCTTGAACCATTAAAAATGTAACACCCCATGCAATAGCAACAGACAATAGTAATAAGTCTGCTTTATAAGATTGCAGTTTATTTATAATCATGATTTCTCCAATAAAAAGATGGATTATATTCTAAAATATTTAAATTGTATTTAAATTGTATATAAACTATGTATTTAATATATTTTTAATTAACATTATCTATTGTATGATTTGCTCTTAGCAAATTTTAAAAAGAGGTATTATGGCAGAAAACATAATCTCTATGTCTAAAATCAATAAATATTATGATGACTTTCATGTATTAAAAGATATTGATTTTAGTGTAGCACGAGGTGAAATTGTTGTAGTTTGTGGACCTAGTGGTTCTGGAAAATCTACTTTAATTCGTTGTATTAATGGTTTAGAAGATATTGATAATGGAAATATAGTTGTTGACAATATTGATATTCATGAGAAAAAGAAAAATCTTCAAACAATTAGAAGTGAAGTAGGAATGGTATTTCAGCATTTTAATTTATTTCCCCATTTGACAATTTTAGAAAATATAACTTTAGCCCCACAACTTGTTAAAGATATGAAAAAGGTTGATGTACAAGAAGTAGCAATGTCTTTATTAAAGAAAGTTAAACTTGAGCATAAAGCAGATTCATATCCAGGTGATTTAAGTGGTGGTCAAAAGCAAAGAGTTGCAATAGCTAGAAGCTTAGCAATGAAACCAAAGATTATACTTTTTGATGAACCAACATCTGCACTTGATCCTGAAACTATTGGTGATGTGCTTTCAGTTATGAAAGATTTAGCAAAAGAGAGTTTTACAATAGTTTGTGTAACTCATGAAATGGGTTTTGCAAAAGAAGTTGGAGATAGAATTGTATTTATGGATGAGGGTGTAATTATTGAAGAAACTACACCAAAAGAGTTTTTTGAAAACCCAAAAAGTCAAAGAGCTAAAAAGTTTCTAAATGAAATTTTAATTCACTAATTTATTTAACAAAAACAAGGAGACAAAATGAAAAAAATAGTACTAGCAATGATGGCTTTTGCAACATTAAATATGTTTGCAGCTGATATTAACCTTTGGAAGAATTCTACATTGAATAAAATTATTCAAAGAGGTGAATTACAAGTATGTTTAGAACCTGGGTATATGCCTTTTGAGATGAAAGACAAAAAGGGAAGAATCATAGGTTATGATGTAGATATGGCTAAAAAAATGGCTAAAGAAATGGGTGTTAAGTTAAAATTACTTCCTACTGCTTGGGATGGTATTATTGCTGCACTTGTAACTGAAAAATGTGATATCATCATGTCTGGTATGACTATTTCTCAACAAAGAAACTTAAAAATTAACTTTGCTGATCCATATGTTGTTGTTGGACAAACTGTTATGATGAAAAAAGGTCTTTCTGCTAAAAGTGCAAAAGAGTTAGATAAACCTGAATATACTATTGTTACTAAACTTGGTGTTTCTGGTGAAGTTGCAACAAGAAAATTCTTTAAAAAAGCAAAAATCGTAACTTTTGAAACAGAAGCAGATGCCGCTAGTGAAGTACTAAATGGAAAAGCAGATGCTTTTGTATATGACCAACCATATAATATTTTATTTATGAGTGATAAAGGAAAAGGAAAATTAGTTCACCTAGATGAACCATTAACTTATGAGCCATTAGGTTGGGGAATTAGAAAAGGTGATCCAGATTTCTTAAACTGGTTAAACAACTTCTTAAGACAAGTAAAAGAAGACAAAGTTGTAGGTTTCTATGACAACTTAAATGAAAAATGGCTTAAAGATACAGCTTGGTTAAAAAGAGTTCAATAGTAAATGGCTAAAAAACAATCTTGGACACAAAATAAAAACACAGGGCATTTAATTGCTCTATGTTTTTATGTAGTAGTTGGTTACTTTTTCTATATGGCTGCTTCAAACATGAATTATGTTTGGAAGTGGAATTCTGTTCCTAAATATTTTGTATATGAAGAAACAATAAGTATTGAAGCACCAGCAAATGGAAAACTAGTATTAGAAAATGGAAAATACTTTATTGATGGTGATGAAAAGATAGAGCTAACAAATTTGGATAGTAGTTTTTCATTTGATTATGAAGTTGGAGACAATATTTATCAATATGATTATATTGCTTCTAAAACTGAAACAAAAGCAGGTCCTATATTAAACGGTCTGTGGATGACTCTTAAGATATCATTTTTAGCTGCTGTATTGACATTTATAATAGGTATTATAGTCGCATTTATGAAATTGTCATCTTTGAGTTTTTTAAGAAGTATCGCAACGGTTTATATTACTATTGTAAGAGGTACACCTTTACTTGTACAAATCTTTTTATTCTATTTTATTGTAGCTAATATATTTGGATTAGAAAGTTTTGTAGCTGGTGTATTATCACTTGGTATTTTCTTTGGTGCTTATATGGCAGAAATTCTAAGAGGTGCTATTCAATCTATTGATAAAGGTCAACTTGAAGCTGCTAAGTCACTTGGTATTTCAAATTTTCAAGCTATGAGATATATCATCTTACCTCAAGCTTTTAAAAGAGCATTGCCAACATTAGTTGGAGAAATGATCGCACTTGTGAAAGATTCATCTTTAGTTTCTGTAATTTCAATTACAGATTTAACAAAAGTTGGTAAAGAGATCGTTGCAAATACTTTCTCTCCTTTTGAAACATGGATTGTTGTTGCACTTTTATATTTATGTATAACTTCAGTTTTAAGTTTTATTGGTCATAGACTAGAAAAAAACATGGCTTCTAAAGGTGGAATGAGTTAGTGGATTTTACTTCACTTTTACTACAGCAAACAATTACATTTTTTGCTATTATGGATCCTATTGGTGTAAGTGCAATCGCACTTTCACTACTTAGCTCTAATATTACAAAATCACAAATATCTTCAATTGCATTTAAAACAACAATTACTATTTTAATAGCTTTTATAATAGTTCTAATAACAGGTGATGCTATTTTAAAACTTTTTGGAATAGGTGAAAATTCATTAAAAGTAATGGGTGGATTAGTACTTATTTTAATGGCAATTTCCATGGTAAATGGCCCAAAAACAGGTGATGTAAAAAATAATGATAAAAAAGATGATCAAGAATTAGCAATAATTCCAATTGGTATTCCAATTGCTTTTGGAACAGGGTTATTTACTACGATTATTATTTTTAAGCACCAAGCTCAAACTGCACTTGATGTGGTATCTATTTTAATTGCTTTTTGTGTAAATGCCTTAATTCTTTATTTAGTTTTAAAAAATTCAATTTATATAAAAAAATATCTTGGACAAACGGGACAAAATATTATTACTAAACTTATGGGATTAATTGTTGGTGCAATTGCAGTACAGTTTATAGTTGGTGGAACTGTGAGTTTAGTTAAGATGTATCTAAATGCTTGATATTCTTTTAAAAGGCTTTATTGTTACCTTCTCTTTGATTGTAGCAATAGGTGCTCAAAATGCATATTTACTAAAATTAGGACTTCTAAGACAGTATGTCTTACCTGCAGTTTTAATATGTGTAATCTCTGATTTTTTACTTATTACTTTAGGTGTTTATGGTCTAGGTTTTTTTATCAAAGGTAATCAACTTCTTATAAATTCAATTGCAATTTTTGGAATAATATTTTTAGTTTCTTATGCTTTTTTATCATTTAAATCAGCTTTAAAAAATGAGAGTTTAAAAATTGATGATGAAGTTAAAACTAATCCTTTAAAAAAAGTAATTACTATGATTTTGGTATTTACGTATTTAAACCCTCATACATACTTAGATACTGTATTATTAATTGGTGGAATTGGTGCAAATATTGAAGATAGTCTAAAACTATATTTTCTTTTTGGTGCAGTTTTAGCCTCTAGTGTTTGGTTTAGTATGTTAGGTTTTGGGGCAAGGTTTTTAATACCACTATTTAAAAAACCAATCACATGGAAAATATTAGATGTAGGTATTGGTTTACTTATGCTTTATATTGCTTATTCTTTAATAGATTTAATTTCATTTTAGTTAAGATAGGTCTATGAAAAATACAAGTGTAGAAGAAATAGGGTGTTTTAAAACTATATTAGACCCATATAATGGTCTTACAATTGATGCAAAAGATTTACCAGATGATATAAATGAGTTTGAATTAAATCTTGATTTTTTAATACAAGAGACTATAAATCACAGATTTTTGATATGGATTTATATACCTATTGAAAAATCAAATTTTATACAAATAGCAACAAAAAAAGAGTTCTTTTTTCACTCTTGCGGTGAAGATTATGTTTTAGTTGTAAGAAGATTAAAACCAAATGCTATTATTCCCACTGCTGCAAATCATACTTTAGGAGTAGGGGTTGTAGTTATAAATGAAAAAAATGAACTTCTTGTAATAAAAGAGAAAATCAGTACTATTGGGTATAAACTTCCTGGTGGGCATATTGATGATGCTGAAATGATCTCAACAGCTGCCATTAGAGAAGTATATGAAGAAACAGGAATAAAAGTACAGTTTGAATCTGTAGTTTCTCTTGGGCATTTTTATCCACATCAATTTCATAAATCAAATTTATATATTTTATGTTGTGCCAAACCTTTAACATCTGAAATAAATATAAATGATACTGATGAAATAGAAGATGCAAAATGGGTAGATGTAAATGAATACTTAGATGATGAAAATGTTATTCCCTACTCAAAAGCGATAGTAAAAGCAGGACAATCAAACCATAAACTAATAAGAAAAAATGAAGAGGTACTAAATAAAGTCAATAGAACTTTTGAACTTTTCTTTCTTAATAATTCCTAAGTAAAATATTGAACCAAATCTCAAACTTAACTAAACTCACACTGTTACTTTTAGCAGTAACAACAATGATGAGTAATGTTGCAATAATTACAGTGATTCCTCACTTAAAAGATATTTTTAAAATAGATAATATAGAACTATATTCTAGACTAATAGTTACTTTGCCATCTTTTACAATAGCTTTTTTAGCGCCTTTTTTAGGGCATTTTGTATATAAAATTGGTAAGAAAAACTCTGCTGTTTTTGCACTGATTCTTTTTTCACTAACTGGAACTGCAGGGTTTTATTTACAAAGTATTGAACAAATATTAGTATCAAGAGCAGTATTTGGAATATCTGTTGCAATACTTATGATTGTATCTACTTCTTTAGTAGGGGATTACTTTAAAGGTGAGCAAAGACATAGATTCATGGGTGTACAAATGGCTTTTACTTCTCTTGGAGGAGTGCTATTTGTAGCAGGTGGAGGAATGCTTAGTGATATCTCTTGGCATTATCCATTTTTGATTTATTCTATTGGAGTTGTTCTTTTACCTTTTGTATTAAAATATGTAAAAGAAATACCAATCCAAGATCAAGAATTAGAAGAAGAAACAGCTGATAATAGAGTGTTTTTTATTTATGTTTTAGCATTTATTTTGATGGTGATTTTTTATATTTTACCAACACAAATGCCATTTTTGATTATGAATCATTTTAGTGCAAGTGGAACATTAGCAGGTGGTATTATAAGTCTTGCCTTTGTTTTTAATGGTTTGGGTGCATTGGCTTTTGCAAGGTTAAAAAAGAAACTAAAATTTAGTACTATTTATATCATTGGGTTAGTAGTAATTGGTATTGGATTTATTATTATTGGAATTATAGATAATGTCTATTACTTTTTCTTAACTTCGCCACTGATGGGATTTGGTGGAGGTTTACTAATGACTTGTGTAACTTCTTGGATGTTAACTTTAGTAAAACCAGAAAAAAGAGTAAAGAGTTCAGGATATCTAACAAGCTCATTATTTATGGGACAGTTTTTCTCTCCCATACTTACTATGCCTTTAGTTAGTATTTTTGGTGTTCAAAAATTCTTTGAAATTTTTGGTTGGTTTATTTTAATTATTTTAATAATAATTGTAATAAAAAGAAGATTCTAATATAATACCATCTTAAAAAATATAAAGGATTTTTATGAAAGAAATAATTTCTACTAATAAAGCACCATCGGCAATTGGCCCATATAACCAAGGAACTTCTTTTGAGAAGCTAGTATTTTTATCAGGACAAATTCCATTAATCACTGAAACAATGGAAATTTGTGAAGGTGGAATCAAAGAGCAAACAAAACAAGTTATGGAAAACTTAAAAGCAGTATTAACAGAAGCAAACTCATCTTTTGATAATGTACTTAAAACTACTTGTTATTTATCAGATATGGATAACTTTGTAGCATTTAATGAAGTATATGCAGAGTACTTCTCCGCTGAAACTGCACCTGCACGTGCTACAGTTGCAGTGAAAACACTTCCTAAAAATGTTTTAGTAGAAGTTGATGTAATTGCATTTAAAAACTAGAGTTTCTCTCTAGTTTTTCTAACAATTTTTCTAATCTATAATCCTACTTTTCTTCTAAATTGAGTCATTTCTGAGTCATTATTATGTTATTATTTAGTTATTATTACAATTATTAAAGGCTAATTATGTCAAAGGTATTAGGATTAGATATTGGTACAAATAGTATTGGTTATTCACTTAATGAAATAAAAATAGAAAATGAACAAACAGTTTTTAAAGAACTGTCTTCAAATAGTGTTATATTTAGTGAATATATTAAAGCAGAGGATAGAAGAAGTTTTAGAAGTAGCCGAAGAAGAAATGAAAGAAAAAGTAGAAGAAATGAAATAGTTAGAAAACTATTGAGTAGTTTTGAACTAGCAGAAAAATCTATTCTTACTAATCCAATTAAATATTTTAACAAATTATCAAAAGATAAAAATCCATATATTTTAAGGCAAGAAGCCGTTAATGGTAAAAATTTATCGAAAGATGATTTCACTTTTTCACTTTATTCTATCATTACAAGAAGGGGATATTCTAATCAATTTAAAACAGAAGATTCAAAAGATGATGGAGTGATAAATGAAGCTATCTCTAACAATAAAGAACTATATGTAAAAAATGATTTATCTCTTCCTTCCTCTGTTTTGTTAAATAAAAAGTTAAATTTAGAAAATAATGGTTTTACAAATATTGCAGTTAGAAATAAAAAAGACAATTATAATAATTCACTTGATAGAGATTTATGGCAAGAAGAATTAGAAATATTATTAGAATCACAAAAAGAAAATAAAGAGCTTTTTAAAACTGTTGAAATATATGATAATTTTAAGAATAAGCTTATTAATGGTGTAAATGAAAACTCAATAGGTATTTTTGAACAAAGAGCATTAAAAAGTATGGAAGATATGGTTGGTTTTTGTAGTTTCTATAATAAATTCCATAAAAAGCCTCAAAAAAGAATTCCAAAATCTCATATTTCTAGTATTGAGTTAACTATTAGACAAAGAATTGAGAATTCTATTTTAGGTAATTTAATTTTTAATGATAAAACCGGAGAACTATTTACTCCAACAAAAGAACAAATTGATAATACAGTAGAGTTATGGTTAAAAAAACCACCAACAAAAACAATAAATACTAAAAATATTTTTGATAAAGCTGGACTAAAAAATATAAAAATTAAAACTTCAAATAAACAAGATGAAACTATTCTTGATATTGGAATTCATACACAGTTATTGGAAATATTTAAAAAGACTGATTTTGATATTTTTAAAACACATAAAGACTTATATTCAGAGATTTTAAAGAAAATATTTTATTATGTAAATAAAGAACAAATTTTTAAAGAGATTAAAAAAGTTGAAAAAGAAAACCTTTTAAGTAATGAAATAATCAAAGAATTATCAAAAGTTTCAAAAGGAACAAAAGACACATATGCTTCTTTTTCGTTATGTTTCATTGAAGAGATTTTACAAAAAATGAGATTTGAAAAATCATATCACGATACTCTTGTTGAATTAGGATATTTTAGAAAATATTTAGATATGAAACCTTATTCTTATTTACCACCATTAAATCCATCAGAAAAAGATTTACTTTGGCTTGAAAAAAATATTGAGAACTTCAAAAGAGAGCATATATTTTATCAGCCTTTAGTTTCTCCAAATGTAAAAAGAGTAATTTCAATTTTAAGAAGATTAGTAAATGATTTAATATTTAAATATGGGAAAATAGATAAAATAATCATTGAAACTGCCAGAGAGTTAAACTCAAAAAAAGAAGAAGAGCAAATCAAAGAAGCTCAAGCAAATAGTAGAAAAGAGATAAAAGCTTCTGAGAAACTGCTTTTAGCTGAAGATTATGAATTAAGTAGAAAAAATATAGAAAGAGCTAGACTTTTAATTGAACAAAAATCAAAATGTCTTTATAGTGGGGAGCCTTTAACTTTAGAAGATGCACTTGATGAACACAAAACAGAAGTAGAACATTTTATCCCAAGAAGTAAAATATGGATAAATTCATATAAAAATAAAATATTAGTTCTAAAAAAACATAATCAGGACAAATCAAATACACATCCAATCACTTATCTAAAATCAAAAAATATTTGGGAGGAGTTTACTTCAAGAGTTAAAAAAGAATTAACAAACGATAGTAAAGTTTTTTGGCTAACTGATGAAGAAAATATAAATAAAAATTGGGAAAGAGAAAATCTTGAAGATAGGTTTTTAAATGATACTAGAAGTGCTACAAAGATTATAGCTAATTATTTGGAACACTATTTATATCCTAAACAAAATGAATATGGAAAAGGTGAAACAAATCAAAATGTAATAAGAGTTACTGGAAAAGCAATAAGTGAATTAAAAAGACTTTGGGGTGTTGATAAAGTACAGCCTAAAAATGAAGATGATAAAAAAGATAGGAAAACAAACTATCATCATACTATTGATGCAATAGTAATTTCTCTTTTAAATGAATCAGCAAAAAAAGGTTTAAATGATTTTTTTAAACAAAACGAAAATGGATTTAAAACAAAGAAGATAATTGAAAAAATCAAAACTAGATTTCCAGTTACTAGTGATGGAACTAATTTAGTAGAATTTATAAAAGATAAAGTTAAAAAATATGAAAACAACGAATTATATATTTGCCCAATAATCAAAAAAAGAGACAATGTAGTAGGCTTTAAAGATGGAAATGTAAAACTATATTTAGATAAAGAGAAAGAAGAATTTTATCAAATTGATAAAAAAGCTATCGATAAAAATCTTTTATTTGATAATTATGGAAAAGATATAAGTGATAAAGAGGTAAATAAAAAAGTAGAAGATTTGATCTCTCATTTAGATTTACCAAAACAAGAAAATATTAGAAATGCATTATTAGAATATAAAAATAAACTTTTAACTACAAGAGAAAATATTTCAAATATTAAAAAAGAGATAGATGAATTAAAAGGTGAACTACCAAACAAAAAAAACTATGAAGATACAGAGCAAACAATAGCTATAAAAGATAAAATATCTAGACTAGATGAACAGAAAAAAAGTGAAGAGTTTTTACAAAACGAACCTTGCTTTTTTATTACAAAAAAAGGTCTAAAACAAATAGTTAGAAATATAAAAGTAAAAACTAAAAGTGCCTCAAAAGCAGATAGTATAATAATCACAGATAAAACACAAAAAGATAGATTACAAAGATTATCACTTGATGTATATAAAGAATTAAAAGAAAAAGATATTCCCTTTGTCGCAAAACTAAATGACACTACATTAAATGTAGATTTATTTAATACTTCAAAAGGACAAGTTATAGGTTTAAACTATTTTTCTTCTATAAAAAACAATATTCCTCCAAAAATAAATGAAAAGAAAATAGAACTTATAAAAGATTACGAAGACAAAATCAATATTCAAAAAGGTGATATTCTAGAAATTGAAAATTTAAAAGAATCTACTAAAGAGTATTTTATTTTTAATGGTGGAGGAGATATATCAAGTTCAAACAATAAAATTAAATTAAAACCTTTAAATACAAAATCTAAAGTTGAAATAAAAGTAACATTGAATAAAGACACAATTGCAAGAAAAGTATTTATAAATTATCAAGGAGATATTTCCTATGAAGAGTTTAAGAAATAATATAATAAAATATTCTCATATCAAATGGGGATTTGATAGTCTGGTTAAAACAAGGGACGATTTAGTCCCGCAAAAGTTTTTTTATAAGCTCTTCTTTTTGAGGAGTTTATAAATGTCTCTTCAAAAACTATATATAAAAAACAAATCATATCTAAGCTATAAAAATAATCTAATATCTGTAAAAATTGATGACTTTGAAACAACTGTCTGTTTTGATGATATTGATACAATAGTCATAGAAAACCAGCAAACTACCATCACCTCTGCACTTCTATCTCAATTAACTAAATCAAATATCAATGTAATCTTTTGTGATGAAAAATTTATGCCTAGTTCCATACTTCTTGGAATAAATAAAAACAGTAGAACAACAAAAATACAAAAGTCTCAAATCCTAGTTTCAAAACCAAAACTAAATCAAATATGGAAAGATATAGTCGCTTCAAAAGTGAGAAATCAATCCAAAATATTAAAAAAACTAAATAAAAACTATGAATATATTGATTTATTAATTCCTAGAATAAAATCAAATGATAAAGAAAATATTGAGGCAACTGCAGCAGCGTATTATTTTAAAGAGTTATTTGGTAAAGATTTTTCACGAAATAATCCTGAAAATATAAACAATTCAGTACTAAACTTTGGTTATGCAATATTTAGAAGTTCTATTTGTAGATATTTAATAGCCTATGGTTTAAATCCAGCTTTTGGTATTCATCACAGTAGTGAATTAAATTCTTTTAATCTAGCAGATGATTTAATAGAACCTTTTAGACCAATAGTAGATAACTACGTTGCAAGGTCTATAAAAAAAGATATGGAATTAAATTCATCTATTAAAATAGCTTTATTAAAACTATTAGAGGAAACTGTTACTTATGATAATAAAAATATGACTGTATCAAACTGTATGAAACTTATGGTTGCAAATTATCAATCAATTTGCTTATCAAAAACTGAAGAATTAATATTATTTAAATTATGAAAAATATATCACAAGAAAGTAGGTATAGAAAGATGGTTTTATTTGCAATGTTTGATATGCCAACAAATACAAAAAAAGATATAAAAAAATATACAAAATTTAGAAATAAACTTTTAGAAATGGGTTTTATAATGTTTCAATATTCAGTTTATATAAGATTTTGCAAAAGTTTGGCAATCGCACAAAAATATGAAAAAAAGATTGAACTAGCTTCACCTTTAAATGGTTCTATAAGAGTAGTAAAAGTTACAGAAGCACAATATAAAAATATGTTAGTAATAGAAAATTATAGAGAAAAACCCGAAGAAAAAGTAGAAAAACAAGTACAAACTGTACTTGTTTTTTAGTGTTTTTAGACTTGAAAACCCTATAAAATCGAAGTTTTAATCTACTCTATTATATCAAATGGGGATTTGAGAGTAGGTTAAAACCATCATAAATATATCTGAAATACATCTAAAATTATATCAAATGGGGATTTGAGAGTAGGTTAAAACATCTTTCAAGAACTTACTTCTAGCTTTTGAATTATATCAAATGGGGATTTGAGAGTAGGTTAAAACAACTACTATTGTTTTCTTTAAATTCTTGTTATTATATCAAATGGGGATTTGAGAGTAGGTTAAAACAAGATACTAATGCATCTCTCGAATTAAGAAATTATATCAAATGGGGATTTGAGAGTAGGTTAAAACGGGATATTGATAATCTTGAGTCAATAACAAATTATATCAAATGGGGATTTGAGAGTAGGTTAAAACAAGTAAACCACTATCCATGTTCCTGCTCCCATTATATCAAATGGGGATTTGAGAGTAGGTTAAAACAAGTAAACCACTATCCATGTTCCTGCTCCCATTATATCAAATGGGGATTTGAGAGTAGGTTAAAACTAATTTCCGATAAATATCTATTTTTATTTATTATATCAAATGGGGATTTGAGAGTAGGTTAAAACGCAAATCATCTTTTTCTGCCAAGGTTCTAATTATATCAAATGGGGATTTGAGAGTAGGTTAAAACAAACTTAAACAATGCAATTGGAAAATATATATTATATCAAATGGGGATTTGAGAGTAGGTTAAAACTAACTAATGTATACGAAAAGAAAGATGGGATTATATCAAATGGGGATTTGAGAGTAGGTTAAAACACTGACATTAGATGGTATGGGACTTCAAATATTATATCAAATGGGGATTTGAGAGTAGGTTAAAACATGGGAATTCCAGAGAACATTAAAGAATGAATTATATCAAATGGGGATTTGAGAGTAGGTTAAAACCCTTAACGCTAATTCTTGAGCAAAGTAATCATTATATCAAATGGGGATTTGAGAGTAGGTTAAAACGAACGTATTTGAAGAAGAAACAAGAAAGCAAATTATATCAAATGGGGATTTGAGAGTAGGTTAAAACTGTGCCTCATCAATAACAATTAAGCTATTAAATTATATCAAATGGGGATTTGAGAGTAGGTTAAAACATAAGAATTAGTGCCGACTATTATCATAATATTATATCAAATGGGGATTTGAGAGTAGGTTAAAACTAACGCGAACTGAAAGCACAAAACTACAACATTATATCAAATGGGGATTTGAGAGTAGGTTAAAACTACTTCCGAATATTGCCAATTAGAACTTAGATTATATCAAATGGGGATTTGAGAGTAGGTTAAAACAAAGCTTTCTGCGTTCATATTCGTGATATAATTATATCAAATGGGGATTTGAGAGTAGGTTAAAACAGCAATGGTTTTACAAACAAATTTAGAACAATTATATCAAATGGGGATTTGAGAGTAGGTTAAAACTTTAGATGGTGATTACTTTCAAATGTTTTGATTATATCAAATGGGGATTTGAGAGTAGGTTAAAACAAAAGGACAGCCAATTCCTGAATGCTTTGATTATATCAAATGGGGATTTGAGAGTAGGTTAAAACTTACGAAGGCATGAAATTTACTGGTTTTGTATTATATCAAATGGGGATTTGAGAGTAGGTTAATTAGAAACTAGAGTTTCTCTCTAGTTTTTAATCAATGTTCTTGATGTTCCTCAATCATACTTTCAATTTTAGTAAAAATCTCTTGTGCTTCTTCATCTGAGATTTTATCTTCTTCTATTGCAGTTACAACAGATTCTAACTCTTCTAAAAAGAACTGCATCTCTTCAATGGCGTTTAAATCATCTTGTGTAGCTTTGTTATTTTGTTTTAAAACTTTTAATTCTTCTATATAATCCATTGTTTCTGGAATCATTGTTTCGTCAATTAACTCTTTTAGTTGTGTTTTTATATCTTGCATTTTTTTCCTTTTATTTTTCTATTTTAAACTAAGACCTACTCTTTGTTTTTCTAAGTCTACACTTAGTACTTTTATATTTTCTAAATTTTGATTTATACTTAAAACTTCACTTGGATGTGAGATTCTTTTTTGGCTTATTTGTGAGATATGAAGTAGGGCATCATTTTTAAGTCCTATATCTACAAAAGCTCCAAAATCAGTGATGTTTCTAACTATTCCACTTAAGGTAAAACCCTCTTTTAAATCTTCTATATTTGTAATATCACTTGAAAACTTTACTTGATTAAACTCTTGTCTTACATCATATCCAGGTTTTAAAAGTTCTGTTACTATATCTTTTAGTTTTAGTGGTGTAGTGTTTAACTCTTTTGCTACTTTTTCAAAATCAACTATTTTTTCTAATTCATAGTTCTTTTGTATCCTATCAGTTAAATCATAATCTTCAGGGTGAATACCAGTATTATCTAAAATAGATTTTCCATCTTTGATTCTCAAAAATCCAACACCTTGCTCATATGCTTTTGCACCAATTCCTTTTACCTCAAGAAGTTGTTTTTTTGAAGTGAAGTTTTTGATTTTGGCTCTATGTTCTATTATGTTTTTAGCTAGTTTTTCAGATATTCCTGAGATAAAAGATAAAAGTTTATATGAAGCAGAGTTTATATCTACTCCTACTTTATTTACTAAATCTATAGTGATGTTTTCTAGTTTTTTCTCTAACTCTTTTTGGTTTACATCGTGTTGATACTGTCCGATTCCAAGAGATTTTGGGTCTATCTTAACTAAGGCTGCCATTGGGTCTCTTAGTCTACTTGCTATTGAGATAGCTCCTCTTATGGTAACATCTAAGTTTGGATACTCTTGTATAGCTATTTTTGAAGCAGAGTAAACGCTAGCTCCTATTTCACTAACTATTGCGTAGTTTATTTCTAGATTATTTTGAGTGATTAGTTCACTTACAAACTGCGCAGTTTCCCTTGAAGCTGTTCCATTTCCAATTGCTATTGAAGTGATGTTGTATTTTTTGATTAGTTCAAGTACTACTTTTGAAGATGTTTTTATATCCTCTTTTGGTTTTGTAGGATATATAACACTACTATCTTGGTAGTTTCCATTTTCATCAATTACTGCAAGTTTACATCCAGTTTTATATCCAGGATCCATTCCTAAGATTACTTGATTTACAAGTGGAGCTGTTTGGAGTAACTCTTTTAGGTTCTTCCCAAAAAGCTCGATAGCTTCTAGGCTAGCTTTTTCTTTTAGGTTATTGATTGCTTCTCTTTTTAAACTAGGAAGCAAAAGTCTTTTTAATCCATCTTTGTATGCATCAAAAACTATATCTTTTGAAGAGTTTGCATGTGATGGAATTTTGTATTTTTTGATATTTTCTAAAATATGCTTTTCATCAATATCTACTTTTATACTTAGTTGCTTTTCATTTACTGCTCTTAAAATTGCTAAGATTCTATGTGATTTTATATATTTTATTTTCTCAACTGTATTTGCAAAGTTTGCATAAACACCATTTTTATCAAACTCTTTTGCTTCTTTTATCTCTAAGTTTCCCCAATTTGATATTAGGTTTCTTAAAACCTCTTTTGATTTAAAATCATCTGCATATCTTTGGGCTATGATATCTTTTGCACCATTTATTGCATCAGTAGTTGTCTTTATATTTTTATTTAAAAACTGTTTTGACTTATACTCTACATCTTCTTTTGAGTATTTCATAGATTGAATTATATTTGCTAGTGGTTCTAGTCCATTTTCTATTGCACTACTTGTTCTTGAAGATTTTTTATCTTTAAATGGAGTATATATATCTTCCAAAGCTTGTAGTGTTTTTGCTTCATTTAGATTTTTTAAAACCCTATCATCTAAAAAGTTTTTCTCTTTTAGTATATTTTTAATCTCTTCTTTTCTTTGCAAAAACTTATCAAAATAGTTATATGTCTCTTCAAAAATTCTTAATTCTTCATCAGTTGCACCATTAGTGTAATCTTTTCTGTATCTTGCAATAAAAGGAATAGTACAACCTTCATCAAGTAGTTTGATGATGTTGTGTATGGTTTTATCTGAAAGTTTTGTTTTTTCACTAAGTAGGTTTATTAAATCATTAGTCAAGTATTACTTCCTTAAAATCACTTCTTGTATCTTTTATTGGTTTATTACTTTGCGCTCTTACTGTGTACACAAAAGAGATTTTAGGAGTATCTGTTGTGTTTTTACTAGCATGGTGCAGTGTTTTACAGTGAAATAAAACAACATCACCTTTTTCTAAGTTTGTGTAAGTTCTTTGATGAATTAGTTTTATATTCTCTTCGTTTTCATCTAAAAAGTTTGATTTTTCATCAAATCTATCAGAGCCAAAATCCATTTTATGACTTCTTGGAATAAACTCCAATAATCCATTTTCTATAAACTCATTTCCAAGTGAAAGCCAAACAGAAACTAAATTGTCATTTTCAAAGTTCCAATATCTTCTATCTTGATGCCAGTATGTTCTAGTACTCTCTTTTGGAAGCTTTGTCATAATAGAGTTATGATGTGCCAAAGTTAAAACAGGAGTGTCATTTAAGATCTGTTTTAAGATAGGTCTGATTTCTTGATTTGTCATCCAAGTTCTAAAAACTTCTTCTCTATCATATACTTGTCTTAGTCTTCTAACTGTAATTTCATCTTCATTTATATTCATATACTCTTGCTCACTCTCTATGGGTGCAAGTTTTTTATTTAGGTGTTCTTTGGCTTTTTCTAAGATTTCATCACACAATTGATGTGGTGCAAAATTTTTAAGAACTAAAAAGCCATCTTCATGGAATTTTTCAAGTTGTTGAGGTGTAAGTAGCATCTATACTCTTTATGAAATATTTTTTTGATTATATAAAAACTTACCTATTTAACGTATAAAATTAATTAATAACAAAAATATTTACGTTTAATAATAATATAAGTTTATTAGACCTATAATTGAAAAGTTTTATTAGTAAAACTAATCAATAAATTATAAGGAAAACTTATGTTAAAGAAAATATTAGTATTTGTAAGTGTACTTTTTTTATCGGCAAATTTATATGCAAGTGAAAATAGCGCAAAGGGATTAAACGTAGTTGTAACTTCAGCAGATAGTCAAACTCAAATGATGGCAATGGTTTTATCAACAATGGCTAAAAAACAAGGAAAAGATGTAAATATTGTTTTATGTTCAAAAGCAGGAGATTTAGCAGATAAAAATATCAAAGGTGAAACTTTAAAACCAAAAAATAAATCACCAAAAATGCTTTTAAATGGCCTAATCAAAAAAGGTGCTAATGTTCAAGTTTGTCCACTTTATTTACCAAATGCTAACAAAGATGCATCTGTATTATTAGATGGAATTACTGTTGCAAAACCAATGGATGTTGCTACAAATTTATTAAATAAAGATTATCAAAATCTAAGTTACTAAAGTAAGAAAACTTACTTTAGTTTACAATAGCATTGTGCCACTGAACAAGGGAGATTCTTCTCCCTTGTTTTACTTTTAATACTTCATGTGTGAAGTAGGGATTACTTAAGAATACTACCATATTCCCAGCTTTTGGTTTAATTTTTATTTGATTTCCATTTATGTCATATAAAAAATTAAACAAAAGCTCTCCCCCTAAAAAACTATTTTCATCAATATTTTCATCATACGAAGTTGTAAATAAAACAGTAGATATTTTTCTCTCTTTTGTTACTGGTATAAATCCAACTAATTCATCATCTTTATATAACATACTAGAATCATCACTGTGCATATTATAAAAACAACCTTCTTGATACTCTAGTACTTGTAGATTGGATGTTGTGCTAATTGGAAGTTTGAAAAACTCTTCTATTTGTTTTTGATACTTAATAAATCTTTCATCATAAATTTTTTGTAATATTTCATCTAATTTATAAATATTTGTTTTTCTAATATTCTCATTTGTTTTACTTGTAACAACTTCTTTTGAAATTAAAACTTGTGCTTTTTGAAAGTCATTATTTTTTTTAGTAATATTATTTACTAATTTACACTCATCTAAATCAAAAAAGTTTTCAATAATTAAATATGGATAATCATAATATGGGTTTGGTAATATTTTTGTTTGAATATCAAAGTCTAATAAAAAATCTTCACAAAAAACCTTGTTACTAATTTGTCTCAATTTGAATCATTTAAAATCATGTTAATTGCTTTGTCAAGTTATTTAAATCACCTAAAACCCAGATATCAATAATTTTTCCATCTGCAAATTTAAAAAATGAAGCACCATTATAAACTATCTTATTATTACTAGCTTCATATTCAAAAAGTTTTCCTGTATGTCTTCCATTATATAGTGCTCTTACTGCAATTTGATCATTTTCACAAACCATAGATACAATACTGTGAAATAGTGATGGAATACCCGTGAATATAGTATCCATATATTTTTCAAACTCTTTTTTACCATTTGCTGTAACATTTAATGAGCCATGAAATGTAAAATTGTCATCAAATAAAATATCTATGTAATCTTTATTCTTTTTATTCCATAACTCTTCATAGTATAGTTTTACTAGCTCTTTGTTACTCAAAGTCTTCTTCATGGTGCCCTTTCTGATTTGAAACATAATCCAATTCATTATAGCCATATTCATCGTATTCATCATAATCTACTGTAAACATTTTTTGATAACCCAATTTTACTAGTTCTAAATCAATATTTTCTTCGGTGAATCTATTTTTAACTTTTTCCATAATCAGCTTAATGTGTTCCTCTTTTACATCATTAGCTCTTAGTTCATAAACAATTGCTAAATCCATTATTAAACCTTTTATACTTTATTAATATACAAATCACTTAAGATTTGAATTATGGCTTTTACAGATTTTATAGAAGCTGTTTCTTCTACTGTATGATAACCTGTTGTTGGAATTTGAAGAGTTGTCCCTTGAATTTTTCCATTGGATTCTTTTACAATTCTTCCAAGCTCAGTACTCCCAATTGTTATTGGTTCTAGGCCATTTTCAATTCGTAATTTGTTTTTGTTTTTTATGAATGTATCTTTACAGATAAATTCAATTTTATTTTTTCTACAATATTTTTTTAAATCATTTAAAACTTTTGATTTAAATTTTGCATTTGCATCTTGATTTCTTAGTACGACTTGTTGCATATTTGCTTCTTGTCTTGTATCAAAAGGACTTGTATCTAATACTAATAGTTCATCAGTAGTCAAATCATTTTTTTTAAACCACTCATAAACATATCTCCAAGATTTTCCAGCCTCTTCTTGTGCTGTGAAAAATGCAGTTCCTTCATAACCGTTTTGGTAAAGATATACAATTATTGCAGCAGATATTACATTATCAAGTTGTGCGCTTATTAGATCATCATCTTTTTTTAGTTTATCACTAAATGCAATAGGTGTTCCAGGTAATAAGTGAGATAGCCCATCAATTTTAAAAAATAGGTTGTTTACTCTTTTATCAATAAACACATCATCAATTTTTCCTAAACCTAAATATGATCCACTCCAAGGCTCATAAGCTTGAACTTGTTGATTTATATATCTAGATGCAATTAGTTGATAAGTCTGTTCTGATAAAGAATTGCCTTTTAAATCAGAACTATTCTTTGCAAGAAATGCTGCAAATTGAAACTCATTTGGACCAGTGCAAATAATACCGTGTCTATCTATATGCGCGCTTAGCATACCTTTTTGGGGATTATTACCTTGGGCTACTAAAAGTCCATCATAGTGTTGTGTTTTTATTCCGATTTCTTCAAGTTCTCTTTTTAAATATAGTAAAAAAGAGTGCTCAGCTCCCGTTACACTTGGTATTCTAATAAGCTGTTTTAGTAAATCAAAGAATGGAATAAAATTTTTAATTGGCTCATTTTTTACAAAACTATCCAATTTTGTTCTCCTAATAAAATAAATATAGAATAAGAAGAAAAAACAAAAATTAGTTTTCTAAGTTTTCAGATTCATTTTGACATTTGTCAAATAGTGCTTCACACTTTGCGTAACACTCTTCATTGTCAGTTGAATCGTTTTTTTCACATTTTAATGCACAGTTATCATAAACTATATCGCATTTATTTATTTGGTCTAGTTGGTCCATATCTTCATTTGCAAATAGCGAGATTGAACATATTACAAGCGTAATCATTAAAAATTTTAACATAGTTAGTTTACTCCAAATATTTAACTAAAAACTAAGATTTTTTAGTTAGTATGAAGAACTCTTTATAAAAGAGTCAACATATTCTAGAAATTTATCCCATCGCCAAATGATTAAATTTCTAGAATGCCTAATACATACTTCTTATTCTATATCGGAATTATAAATCATAAATTTAGAAATAAACTTAAATAAAACTTAATATGATTTTACTTAAAAAAAAGACCTTATTTATAGGCACTTTAATACAATTTTTTTTCTTGGCAAATAATATTTTTTTTGGAATAAATTAATTTTTGAGTAAAAAAACTTATCATTTTTAATACTATAGTAAAATAATCAAGATTAAATTAATTAGTTTTTCAAGAAAAGCTGATATAATTTTACAAATATAGTTTAAAAAACTAGGAGAAAAGCATGGAAAAAGAGTTATCAGACTTAGAAAAATTAAAGGCTTCAAGAAATCCTTTAAGAGTAGTTGATGATATGTTCAAAGAAGCAAAGGAAGGAGTTCCTTTAAAGCCAGAATATATTGGACTTTTAAAGTGGTATGGAATGTACCCACATATTAATAAAGATGATTTAGAAGATAAAGCATACTTTATGAAAAGAATTAAATTAACTGATGCAAAAATGAACTTAGAGCAATTAGAAGTAATGGCTAAGATTGGTTTAGATTATGCACAAGGTTTAGTTGATTTTACAGATAGACAAAATGTACAGTTTCATTACATTCAAATAAAAGAGATTCCAGCAATGTTCGAATTATTAGATAGTGTTGGATTAACTTCAAGAATGGCATCAGGTGATGGACCAAGACCTATTATGACTTCTCCAGTTGGTGGAATTGATCCTGAAGAAATTATTGATGCAAGTGTATTAGCACAACAAGTAGATACATACTTTGATGAAAATGAAGATAGATTTTGTAACTTCCCTAGAAAATATAAAATAGGAATTTCAGGATGTTCAAAACATGCAGTTGCACATGAAATTCAAGATGTTGCATTTACAGCATTTAAAGATGAAAATGGAGAAGTTTTATTTGATTTAACACTTGCAGGTGGATTATCAAAATCAAAACAAATTGCATATAGAGCAAATAGATATGTAAAACCAGAACAAGTTTTAGACGTAGCAGTTGTATGTGCTGAAATCTTTAGAGATAATGGTAATAGACATAATAGAAACAAAGCAAGAGTTAGACACTTAGTAAATGAGTGGGGATTAGAAAAGTTTGTTGATGAGATTGAAAATCAACTTAGATATAAACTTCAAGTTGGAACTGTTGAGCCTGAAATCACACCGTTTAATCAAAGAGATCACTTTGGTATTCATAAAGCAAAACAAGAGGGTGAATCTTTTGTAGGATTTGCAACAAACTCTGGTAGAGTTGAAGGTACTGATTTTAAAATTATGAGTGACATTTGTAAAAAATATAATGCAGGTGGAATAGCTCTAACTTCAACTCAAAACTTTATTGTATATGGTGTTAAAGATGAGGTAGCTCAAGCTTTAGCTGATGAATTCGATGCACTTGGATATCCATATAAACCAACACCATTTAGAGCAAGATTACAATCATGTACTGGAATTGAGTTCTGTAAATTTGGTATTACAGAAACTAAAGAGTATGCAAAAAAAGTTGTACTTGAGCTTGAAGAAAAAAACCCTGATTTTGATGAGCCAGTAATGATTGCAATTTCTGGATGTGGAAATGGATGTTCTCAACCTCAAATTTCTGATATAGGTTTTGTGGGAACAAAAGTTAGAGATGAAGATGGTAATAGAGTAGAGGGTTATGATGTATTACTTGGTGGACACTTACAAGGTGAAAAACTAAGTAGAATTGCTAAAAAAACTGGTGTAAAAGTACAAGCTACAAAATTAGTAAATTTTGTGACTGACTTAATAACAGATTATCAAA
The DNA here is from genome assembly GCA_964022095.1 of uncultured Arcobacteraceae bacterium. Taxonomy (GTDB): domain Bacteria; phylum Campylobacterota; class Campylobacteria; order Campylobacterales; family Arcobacteraceae; genus Malaciobacter_A. Next base: position 36,308 of record CAXHZO010000011.1, on the reverse strand, counting down.
CTGACAATTTAGGACATGTAACTTTTAAAGACTATTTAAACAATATTGAATTAAATAAATAAAACTTGATTAAAATAGGGATTTAATCCCTATTTTATAAACTCTTTATAGTATAATGTGAATCAATATTCATTTAATATTAGGCTTTAATTTGAACTTTTCATTTAAATATAAATTTATTTTTTCTTTTGTTCTCCTTGAATCAATCTTTTTGGCATTGATTATATACTTTAATATTAACTTTATAAATAATTCATCATATAAACTAATTGATGAAAAAGAAAAATTTATTAAAAATCTTAGTAAAAAGTTATTGAAAGTCCCAGTTTCTAATTGTGATATTGGAACAATTGATAATATATTAAAAAATATGATTGAACATCAAAATGTAAAATTGATGAAAGTTTTTGACTCTTCAAATTTACTTTTATCTCAGGTTGGAGATGCACAAAATATATCAAACTCTACAGTAGAAAAAATATCATTAATTCAAAATGATCTAAAGTTAGGCTATTTAGAAATTTGGTTAGATTTTCAGAAAAATTACTCGATTATTGAAAATCATAAAAATACTATGTATAAGATTATTTTACTTGAATTGCTATTGTCTTTATTAATGGCATATTTAATTGGTTATACCCTCTCAAAAAATTTAGAAAAATTAGAAATTGATGCAAAAAAACTTGGTGAAGATGAAAATTACAAGATAAAACAAATTTTTTCAAATGACGAAGTGAGTGTACTTTCAAAATCTATGATTCAAATGCAAACAAAAATCAAAGAAAGAAGTGATAAGTTAAAAGATTTAAATAAAAACTTAGATGAAAAAATCAAAGAAGAAATTGAAAAAAATAAAGCAAAAGACAAAATTTTATTTGAACAAGCAAAATTAGCTTCAATGGGTGAAATGATTGCAAATATAGCTCATCAGTGGAGACAGCCCTTATCTGTCATTTCTTCAAGTGCCACAGGAATTATTATTCAAAGCGATAATAATATACTTACAAAAGAAAATTTAGAAGAAAACTGTAAATATATAAACGATAATGTACAGTATCTATCAAAAACAATTGATGATTTTAGAGAGTACATAAAAGGTGAAAAAGATAAAGTACATTTTAAAGTTTCTGAAGTTATTAGTAGTTTTAATGAATTAACTAAACCTGTGTTATGGTTTAATAATATTAACTTAAAAATTAATATACTTAATGATGAGATACTATATAACTATCCTAATGAAATTCTGCAAATTTTATTAAATATTTTTAATAACTCTAAAGATGCCTTCTTAGAAAAAATCTATGAGCCATATTTTACAACTAAGCATAAAAATATTGGTACCGGATTGGGATTAAATATAGTTTATAATCTAGTAAAAAATGGAATATCAGGTAAAGTTTATAGTGAAAATATAAACTTTACTTTTGAAGATGAAGAGTATAAAGGTTTAAAGACAGTTATAAATATTCCTTTAGATTAAAGAAGCAATTTTTTTAATTCCTTTTTTCATATTTTTTAATTTTGAGTTAGTAAAATTAAATCTGATCTGGTTATTTTCAAGCTCTTTATTTTCATAAAATTGATTCCCCGGTACAAATAAAACTTTTTCTTTCATTGTTTTTTGTACTAATTTAAATGTATCAATATCTTTAAAACTTCCATAAATAAACATTCCACCTTTTGGTTTTTTATATTTAAATGTAGGTAGATATTTATCTAAACACTTACAAAAGTAGTTCATCTTTTTTTTGTAATTATTTCTAATTGTTTGTATATGTTCTTCATACATATTTTCATCACTTAAATATTCATTTAAAATATGTTGAGATATTCCACTTGAATGTAAATCAATACTCTCTTTTATAATCATTAGCGAGTCAATAAGCTCTTTTGATGCTCTAATCCAACCAAGCCTTAGACTTGGGCTTAAAGTCTTTGAAAAGCTTCCTAGATGAAAACTATTGTTTGGAATATAAGAACTAATAGAAGTCATTTTTTTATCAAAATACAATTCACTATATGGGGAATCTTCTATTAGAAGTCCATTGTACTTTCTTATAATACTTGCAACTTCTTTTCTTGATTTTTCACTATATGTTTTTGATGTTGGGTTTTGAAAATCAGGAATTAAATATGCAAGTTTGTTTTTTTTGAAACTTTTTTCAAAATCATTTAGCTTTATTCCCTTTTCTTTTAATTTTATACTATTCATTTTTATATTGTTTAATTTAAAAATATTTATTGCTCCTAGATATGATGGGCATTCTAAAGTAATCTCTTTTTGTTCAAAATATTTTGCAAGTATAAACATAGCTTGTTGGCTACCTGTTGTAATCATAATATTTTCTTCATTTGTTTCAAAGCCCTCATTTGTGTACCTTTTTGCAATTTTTTGCCTTAAAGGAAGTATTCCATTACTTAAACTATATTGATAAATATTTTTATCTTTTAATACTTTTTTTGCGCATTTTTTTAATTGTTTACTTGGAAATAATTTTTCGTTTGGTAAGCCACCTGCAAATGATATTGTTTGTTCATCAATTGATTCTAATATTTCTCTTACAAATGATCTTTTCATTTGTTATCCTTTTTTTATTTGAAGTTTATATTATTTAAAAAATTAATTCTTTACTAAAAAACAATCAAAAACTATCTATTTTTGCTAATATTATTTGCAAAATTTGATATAATAAAAATTATGAAAAAAATTACACTTCAAAAAAGAGCAAAGTTAGCAAATGATGTTATGAATTATATTTATAAATATATTGATACAGATATAAATATAGATGAATTATCAATTGATTTAAACGTAAGTAAATATCATTTACATAGAATTTTTAAAGATGAGTTTGGAAAAAATATTTATGAAAGTATAAAAGATATTAGACTTATAAAAGCTTCAAATTTATTAGTTTCAAATACAAATTCAACAATAACTGAAATATCAAAAATGATAGGATATAGTTCTCAAACTTCATTTTTAAGGGCATTTAAACAACGATTTAAAATGACTCCAAAGCAGTGGAAATCTGAAGGGTACAAAAAATACTCAAATGAGATATTAAAAGATTCGATTAGTGCAATTAATTCAAAAGCAGATTTTACTAATTTACAGCCTCAAATAGTAAGATTATCTTCAAGAAAAGCATATTATATTAGACATCAAGGTTATGATAGAAGTATCAAAAAAACTTGGCAGAAACTTCAAACTTGGATTTATTCAAATGATATTGAAAACTTTATTCAAGTAGGACTGCACCATGATAATCCTATTATTACAAATTTAAAAGAGTGCCAATATATAGCTTGTGTAAGTACTTCAAAAGATATAAAGAATTGTTCTTTACCAAGTTTAAATATTCCATCTGGAGTTTATGCAAAATTTAGCGTAACTGGAGTTTATGGAGATGTTTTAAAATTAATTCAATGGGTTTATCACTCTTGGCTTATAAATAGTGGTTATGAAACTTCAACTAATCCATCATTTACTATTTATCATGAAAACCATTTTTTAAATAGTGAAGAGAAGTTTAGTTTAGATTATTATGTGCCTATAAAATTTATTTAGTAAAGCTTTCCAAACCTTTCTAAATGAATAAGATAAATTCTAAGATCTAGCTCAACTTGATGATAATTAGGCATGATATAAGTGCACATATCATAGAAAGCTTTATTGTGCTCTTTTTCTTTAAAGTGAGATAACTCATGAACAACAATCATTTCTAAAAACTCTTCGGGCATATTTTTAAACATACTTGCAACTCTAATTTCATTTTTTGCTTTTAGTTTTCCACCTTGAACTCGTGATACAAAAGAATGCATTCCTAAAGCATTATCAATTACATTTATTTTTCCATCATAAATAGCTTTTGATACTTGATATTTTTTGAAGTAGTCATTTTTATAATCCATTACAAAATTATAAAGTGATTTATCAGTTGCATAACTGTGTTTGCTTTTATATTTAGATTTTATATAATCTGATAGTTTTTTATTGTCAATTAGAGATTTTACTTGTGTTTGTATCTCTTTTGGATAGTGTGCTATTTGTTTCAAAGAGGGTTAAATTCCCTCTTTAATTTTTTCTAAATCTTTAATTTTTTCTTGATATTGTGCCTCTTTAGACTTAATGAATTTTATTCTATCTTCATTTATATCTACAAATTGCTCTTTTGAGTATTTAACTACTTTAAATAAATAGTTTCTTCTTGAAGTTAAGAAGTCTTCAATTTTTTCAAATCCAAAATTAGCTTTTAATTTTGTAAGAATATCTTCTTGTCTTGGATGTTGAATAGAAAATCTTGTCGGTTCTTTTTTGTATAGCTCTTCTGACTCATGTATTTGTTGCTCAAAGTGTGCAACAGTTGCTTGTGTTGTTTGAATATATGAATAAGATAAGGCACCATTAAAGTATGCAAACTTTTTTCTAAGTGCTGAGATATTTTCTAAAATAGCTCTATGGTAACTACTTAAAACATTTTCATAAACTTTTGCTGCAAAGTGTCTTGTATTTGAGAACTCTAAATCAGAAGCAATTTCTCTGTGTTTTCTAAGAAGTTCATATGGTTCTTGCCATTTTTTAACATCTTTTCTAATATGTCTATAAACTTCTCTAAATGCTTCATCTGTTTCAAGCTCAACATTTTTTAGAAGTTTAATTGATCTTTTAAACATTTTATCAATTGTTTGATCATCATAAAAAAGGTTTTTATAAATATTATCAGCATTTAGCCAATAAGTTTCATATTCAACTTTTTGGATTTTTTCACCTTTTAAGAAGCCACCTTTTGATTCTTCAAATCTTATAGCTTTTTTTCTCTCTATATTCTTATATGTTTCTTGAGATATTTTATCCATGATTGATTCTAAAGAGTTATATATAGTAAATAGTTGCTTACTATATTTTTTATGAATTTCTTCAAAATCTTTTATTACAGACTCTTCTAAGTCTTGTAATGTTTGAGCTAAAGCTTCATAAACACCGATAATTGTTTGATACTCTTTAATTAAAATATCACATATACCTTTTAAATCTTTTTTAATTGCATGCTCTTTTGATTGTGCTGCTTTTGGTCTCATTTCATTTTCAATATAATTTAATACTTCTTGGATATTTGAATCATTTTGTAGTTTTAGATTTTCTGTGATATCAGTATATTTGATTTCTCTAATTTTATATTGGAATTCTTTATATTTTTCTCCAAAGAACTCTAGATTCCCACTGTCTAAATTTCTTTTTAAATCATTTTTGAACTCTTTTAAAATATCATCAACATTGTTTTCTATAAGTACATCTTTTTGTTGAGCTCTAGAATCAAGTGCCATTTTTGCAGATATTGGAGTAACTTGGGCAAAATATTTTGAGAATTTTTCACTTACGTATTTAGTTGTTGTTTGAATTTGTTCTTCACTAAATTTATCTTTTTGATTTAAAACACAAAGTGTTTTATCTTGGAAATGCTCCATGTACTCTTCTAGTATTTTAGCTTCAGATTGTTTTCCTGCATTATCAATTAGTGTTAACCAAATAATACCACCTACATCTCTTAAAACTCTTCTTGTTGTATCTGTATCACTTTGACTTTGAGAATTAAGTCCTGGAGTATCTACAAAAGATATCTCTTTTAAAATATCCATAGGAGCATAAAGAGTTAGATATTTGATATCATTCATTTCATCTTGTCTTTGATCTGTAAAATCTGCAATTGCTTCAATTGGAGCATATTCTTGAGCACCTGAATAGTATGTGATCTTAAGTTTATACTCATCTCCATAATTGATAAAGTTTACTTTTGAAGTAACAGGAGTAATTCCTGTAGGTAAGATGTTTTTTGATAAAAGGGCATTTAAAAAAGTTGATTTACCAGCTGAAAATTGTCCTGTAATTGCAACTTCCATAGGATATCTTGCTTTTCTTATTTGTTTATCTAAAATTCTTTCTAATTGTCTTGAAGGTAAAAACTTTTCATCTAATAATTTATCTTTAATCTTTTTAATATCACCAACTAAACTTTCATCATAAACAGTTTCTTCTTTTCCATAGGTGTGTTTATATTCGTTTATAAAACTATCTAATATTTTTAAATTTGCACTCATTATACAAGTCCTTTAATATCATTAGAAATAGTTTCTAATTTTTTGATTTTTTTGTGAATATCAATTGATAAGTTTGATCTATTTTCATCATTTTTCTCAAATGACTCTATTTGATTTTGTAAAATATTTTCTTCATCTTCTAATTTTTGTCTAACTCTAATTAGTGGAGCATTTAATGTTTCAAAGAATGTCTCTACAAGATGATGAGAAACTTTATTTATTTTTGTTTTTAAATCATTTTCAATATCAATAAATTGCTCTTTTACATAAGATTCAATTTCTCTGTCTAATTCTTGAATTTTATTAGCTTTTGATTTTGAAACGGCATTTGTAATTTGATTTACAAGTACCTCATTGTTTGATGTTAAGAAACCTGATTTAAAATCATCTTGGAAAAAACCTCTTGCATCAAAATTATCATTTTTGTGACCAACTACAAATCCAAAGTCTTGATATTTTTGTTCACTTTGTTCCCCTATACTTTGAGATTTTTTAATAAATTTATATCTGTAGTCTCTAATGATATCTATCATTCCATCTTTAATTGCAGTTTGAACAATAACTTTGATTCTTGAATTTTCAGGTCTTTTCTTAGTTTTTTCAAAAGAGTATCTAACATCACCAACAACTCTTTGCTTGATGACATTTTGTAGCTCTATTAATTCCCCTTGTAAAAAAGTTTCAAGTGATTCTATGTATGATTTAGCGTCATTTTTATAGAAATTAATATCTTCATTCATAGCATCGAAAATTCTTTTATTTACTTCTTTTCTTTTAGAGAACTCTTTTAATTCTTTTTCTAGTTCATCTTTTGATTTTGATAAAAGTTTTAATTCATAGTTTAAAGATAAGCTCTCTTTTTCGATGGTTTTTATAATCTGTGATTTAGCAGATTGAATAATTATCTCACCTTTTTGAGAACTTGATCCAAATAGAGTTTCATTTAAGTAGTTTTCAATTTCTAATATTCCAGTGTCTTCAAGTTTAAAACCAGCATCTAATGCTTCTTGTTCTCTTCCTATTCTATGAAGTAAGGCCATTTTTCCAGAGATTGGAATAAATTTGATTGTTTTTAAAATATAATCAAGCTGAGAATCTTTATTTTGTTTTTTTAGTTGTTTTTCAATTGATGATTTAGTATAACTAATTACTTCATCAAGTTGTTCTTTACTAACTGTATCAGCTCTTGTAATTACAATTAATAGTTTTGAGATATTTTGATAAAGCAGTGCATCAATGATAAATTCAACATCTTTTAGTGTTGCACTTTGAGATACATTCATTAAATGTAACATCATATCACATTGAGCTAAGTACTCTTTTGTAATTTCTTCTCTTTGAATTACTGGATCATCTAATCCTGGAGTATCAACAATTTCAATTCCATCTTTTAAGAAGTTTAAATCTGAACCTAGTTCTACATATTTAACTAAATTACATTTTTTACCACTTGCTTCTGCTGAAGTGTATTGTGATAAATCATTTATTTCTACTTCATCAAATCTAGATTCTTCTTGAATATATGATTTTAATTCATCACCAAAGATTTTGTTTGTTTCATTTACATAATCTCTCATAGACTCTAGCTCTTTTGCCGAGTTTTCTATTCTAGACCATTCGTTTTTATTCCAGTAAAATACTTTTGCATTTTCACTTACGTTATGTTTTACTATTGTTAAATTTGCAGTTTCAGGAACAACGGCACTTCCAAGAATTTCTCTACCCATTAGGGCATTTAACATTGTTGATTTACCAGCATTCATCACGCCTGTAATACCAATAGAGAATTTTTGATTGTTTAAATACTCAGTTGTTTCTTCTAATTCATCTTTAAATTTTTCATTTGTAGAAATTTCACTTTTAACTTCATTAATTACTTTTTCTAAAGTAGCTTTTAGATCTTTAAATGATGATCTATTCTCTTCTTTTACATAATCTTCATTATCAATATTATTGATATGATTATTTAAATCTAACTCTTCTGGATCAAATAATGAAATTAATTTACTTAATCCTTCAAGTTTAAGCATTTTTTCTTTTTTTAAGTATTCAAAAGATTCATGTAATGTGTTTATAAAATCTTTACTTTTTGTGATTTTTATATTTTCAACAATATTGTGTTGTAAGTGATTCAATTCTTCAATATTTGAAGGTGCTTTAACATTAAGTTTTTGACATAATGTTTTAAAAGATGTTAAAGGAACAATTCTATCTGAACTCTTTCTTGTAATTGCTAGAACTAATGCATATATTGAATATACATCATGGTCAACTTCTAAATCAATTGGTTCTACATCTAAATTCTGTTCGAATGTAATACCATGATATAGTAAAAAATAGTCATTTGCTAAGCTCATATCTCTCTCCCTAAAATATAAAAAGTTAAATACCAAATAATGGTACTTAACTTTTTATACTTGAGCTTTATAATACGAAGGGAATCCCTCGTATTAAAATTATTATCTAAGTGCTACTAGTTTTCTTCTTAAGTAAGCAATTTTATTTTGTAATGGTAAGTGTTTTGGACAGTGGTCTTCACACGCCATTAAAGACATACAACCAAAGATTCCATCATCATCACCAATTAACTCATAAAAGTCTTCTGCAGTTCTTTTATCATGAGGATCAACTTCAAATCTTGCAACTCTGTTTAATCCAACAGGTCCAACGAAATCTGGTCTCATTAATTTAGTACCACAAGAAGCAACACAAATACCACACTCAATACATCTGTCTAATTCAAATGTTTGGTCTGCTACATCTGGATCAATTCTTTCTTCCATTTTTGCAATATCAGTTTCTTCACCATTATCAACAATCCAAGATTCAACTCTTTTAGACATTGCATCCATCCATTTACCAGTATTAACTGATAAATCTTTGATAAGTTCAAATGCTGGCATAGGCATTAACTGAATATTACCAGTAGGGTAATTAGCAATTAATGTTCTACAAGCAAGTGCTGGCTTACCATTAACTACCATACCACAAGAACCACAAATTCCGGCTCTACATACGAAGTCAAATGATAAATCTGGATCCATTTCTTCTCTAATTTTCATTAATGCAATGAAAAGAGTCATACCTGGAGTCTCTTCTAATTTGTAGTCTACAAAGTGAGGTTTTGCAACCTTACTTCTTGGATTAAATTTAAGAACTGATATAGTTATTTCTCTACCTTTTTCAACGCTCATTATTTGTCTCCTGCTCTTTCATTTTTCTCTTTATAGTTCATTGGTAAATCAAATGGCATTAATGCATCTTGAATTTCATGTCTATCTTTACCTTCTGCTTCTAACTTCTCAACAGTTTCATCAACTTGAGCTTGTCTTACTTCAGATTCTGGATGCTCTATAATCATACCTTTAGCACCATAACCTCTGAATGCTGGAGGCATTTCCATAGACATAATGTCTAATGGAGCATATTCGATAGTTGGTTCAATATCATCTTTATTTGGCCATGTACATAAAGTTCTGTTTAACCAGTTAGCATCATCTCTTTTTAAGTAGTCTTCTCTATAGTGTGCACCTCTAGATTCAGTTCTATCTCTAGCACCTTTTGCTACACATAATGCAACTTTTAACATTCTAGGAACTCTATATGCTTCTTCTAATTCTGGGTTACCAGCTTTTTCTTTAGATTTAACATTAATTTGTCTAGTTTTAAGTAATAACTCTTTTAACTCTTCAACAGCTTCTTCTAAGTGTGGACCATCTCTAAAGATACCAACTTTTTCATCCATTAATCTTTGCATTCTATTTTTGATTTTGAAGATATCTTCATTACCATTGTAAGCTAAGATTTCATCTAAATAAGCTTCTTGCTCATCTAAGAATTTTTGTACAGTTGAAGTAGGAATTGTTACATCATTTTCTAAACAATAATCTGCAAAGTAGTTACCAATAATCATACCAGCAACAACAGTTTCAGATACAGAGTTTCCTCCAAGTCTATTAAATCCATGCATATCCCAACAAGATGCTTCACCACAAGCAAATAATCCACCTAATCTAGTAGACTCACCTGTTGGTTTAGTTCTAATTCCACCCATAGAGTAGTGTTGCATTGGTAAAACTGGAGCCCATCCTGCTTTTCCTTCATCTGCTGGATCAATACCATTAAAGATTTGACAGATTTCTTGAACGTCTCTTAAGTTTCTTTCAATATGCTCTCTACCTAAAATAGAAATATCTAACCATACGTGGAAACCGTAAGGTGAAGGAACACCTTTACCATTTCTAATATGTTCAATCATTCTTCTAGAAACAACGTCTCTTGAAGCAAGTTCTTTTTTCTCTGGCTCGTAATCTGGCATAAATCTATGACCATCAACGTCTCTTAAGATACCACCATCACCTCTACAACCTTCAGTTAATAAAATACCTGATGGTACAATTGGAGTTGGGTGGAATTGTACTGCTTCCATATTTGAAAGTGTAGCAATACCAGTTTCAAGTGCAATAGCTGCCCCTGTACCTTCACAAATTACAGCATTAGTAGTTTGTTTAAATACTCTACCATATCCACCAGTTGCGATACATGTACCTTTTGCAACGTAAGCTTCTAATTCACCAGTAATTAAATCTCTAACGATTGCACCGTAACATCTTCCATTTTCGTGAATTAATGATAATGCTTCTTTTCTATCTCTAATATCAACATCATGTTTTAAAGCTTCATTTGCAACACCAAATAACATTGTATGTCCAGTTGCATCAGCTGTATAACATGTTCTCCATTTTTTAGTACCACCAAAGTCTCTTGATGTAATTAGACCATGTCTATCAGCATCTTCAGTAATAGTAGTTTTCTTAGCATTGATAACTGCTTCTCTTGTTCCTTCTTTAACTCTAGACCAAGGCACACCCCAAGATGCTAATTCTCTAATAGCTTTTGGTGCAGTATGTACGAACATTCTTGCAACTTCTTGATCACATCCCCAGTCAGAACCTTTTACAGTATCTGCAAAGTGTAAATCTTCATTATCACCATCAGACATTTTTGAGTTACCTAAAGATGCTTGCATACCACCTTGAGCAGCTGCACTATGAGATCTTTTTACAGGAACTAATGATAAAACGACAGAGTTTAAACCTTTCTTTTGAGCAGCAACTGCAGCTCTAAGACCAGCTAAACCTCCACCAATAACTAATGCATCACAGTAATTAATTTTCATTATGCAATTCCTCCAACATTTTTATTTATCATTTTGTACTCCATTACTTTAGCAGTAGGTTGATATTTGTTACCAACGTTTCCGTTGTTAACTTGATCCATACCAATTTTCATATATGCTGCTAATGAAGCAAATCCTAATACTAAGAAGAAAACAGTTAATCCCCATTTCACTTTTTTAAGAGCTTTTCTAGTTTCTCTTGGGTTTTCACCATCAAACCATCCCCATTTAACACATAATCTATAAAGACCAATTGTTCCATGGAATTCAACAGCTAATAAAAGTAAAATATATAATGGCCACATCCACTCAGACCAAACTCTATCTGCAGATGCATAAGGACCAATATCAGCAGAGTTAGTCATGATAATGTATAAGTGTATAGAACCTAAGAAGAACATTGCAAACCCAGTAAATGCTTGAGTAAACCATAATTTTGTATCATCATGTTTCATATTTTTTGCATGTGCTCTCATTACTTGATACTGTTTAAAGTTACCAGGTAACTTTCTCATACCCATTGCAGCATGAACAATAAATACAACAAAAATAAATGCTGCAGCTATCGTAACTAGTATTGGATTACCACCTTCAAATATAAAACTTCCCTCTAATAACTTTGTTACAGTGTACATGAAATCTTTTGATACAAGAATCGATGCAACTAATAACATATGCGCCCACATAAATAAAGCTAAAAAACCTCCAGTAAAACTTTGAATATAATCAAGTTTTGCAGGTAATCTGCTCTTTCTTCCCTCAACAGTTTTACCTAAATAACCTTCTATTAGGTCACTCATTGTCTATCCTTTCCTACGATTTTAGATTTTGAATAATAGCAATATAATAGCTAATACCGTCTTCACATATGTTTAGAAAGTTAATGATAAATTAACACGTTTAGATAAAATAATTGATAGGAAGTTCGATTTTATAGGGATTTGGTATAAATAAAATTTAGATTAATTATATAAATTAATTATGTGGCTTATGTTACAAAATAACACAGTCACTATTTGATAAATAGTGACTGTACAGCAGTTTGTGATAAATTAATTAGTGTGTCAATAGTAAGTCCAGGAATAAAGAATACAATTGCTGAACCAATTCCACCTAATACAGTTAAAATTGCAACAAATGCTATTGCATAAGTTGAAACTCTTTTATCATTAAACTCTTCTGAGATACACTCTTGTTTTGTTGGATAAAAATACATCATTGCAATTAGTTTAAAGTAGTAATAAACTGAGATAATTGTTGCAAATACGGCTAAAACTGTAAGTGCTGTATATCCAGCGTTTATTGCTTCAGTGAATACATAAAATTTACCAATAAAACCTATAGTTGATGGAATTCCTGCAAGTGAGAATAAGAATATTGTCATCATTGCTGCTAAAAAAGGTCTCTCTTTTGCTAAACCTTTAAAGTCATCATATGTAACTCTTACATTTGTTTCAGAAATAATATGTGATGCAAGTCCAAATGAACCAAGTGCTGATAATAAATATGCAATTAAATAAAACATAATTGCATATGCAGAATCTATATTTAATACTTCACCATCTTTATAACTAAGTGCAATAAATGCTAATAATAAATATCCTGTATGAACTATAGAAGATGCTGCTAGCATTCTTTTAATGATTTGTTGAGTAATTGCTAACCAAGTACCAAATACTAAAGTTAATACAATAATCACTGAAATTATAGTATCCCAAAAATCAATAATAGGAGCAATATCTTGTAGTATTGCTCTTAAGAAGAATGAAAAGATTGCAATTTTAAATGTTGATGCCATATAAGCAGTGATAACCATAGGCGCACCTCTGTAAACATCAAGTACCCATGATTGGAATGGAAATGCTGCAACTTTGAAAAGGAATGTGAATAAAATTAGAGTTAATCCAATATAAACTAAAATTAAATCTTCACTTCCATGACTTGTAATAAATGCCCCAATTTCAGTTAAGTTTGTTGTTGCAGTTGCTCCATAAACTAAAACTACACCTAATAAGTAAAATGCTCCAATAAATGAACCTAAAACTAAATACTTGAAAATTGCTTCAACTCTTTTTGAATCATTAGAGTTATATCCAACCATAATATAAACAGAAAAAGAAGCAACTTCTAATGCAATATAAGCAGTTACTAATTCATTAGCATGAGCTAACATCATCATTCCAAAAAGTGCAAATAGTAAAATACTAAAGAACTCACCTTTGAAGTAACTTCTATGTTGGAAATAATGCTCACCAATTAGTAGAGTTAAAATTGTACCACCAATTAAAAGTACATTAAAGAAATTTGAAAATGTATCAAATATTAAAACATCATTTATAAATTTACTATATGGCTGAATAGAGTATAAATTAGATACTTCTATTAATGAAAATCCAAGTGCAATAAATAAAAATACACAAGATACAGTAATAAAGTTTTTAACACTAAACTTTTCATACATACTCATGAACATAAGTGTCAATGCACCAATTAAAATTGATAGTGCTGGTACTAAATAGAAGAATTGACTCATTTTGCTGCTCCAATATGTAAGATATCATTTAAGTAGTGAGTTACAGTTGGCTCAAATTTATTCATAAATATTTCTGGATAAAATCCCATTACAAATACTAAGATAACCCATGGAGCTAAACCAATGATTTCTTTGATTTTTAAGTCTCTCATTACAAGTTGCGTAGAACCTTCTGGTCTATCTTGAAGTATTGCTCTTTGAAACATCCATAGCATATATGAAGCTCCAATAATAACAGTAAGTGCAGATACATAACCAAGTGCTGCATTAAATTCAAAAATACCAAAAATGATTAAAAGTTCTGATACAAAACCATTCGTTCCTGGCAATCCAACATTTGCAAATAACATAATTGCAAATATAAAAGTTAATATAGGAGCTTTTTTAGCAATTCCGCCTAAATCTTTAATTGTTTTAAATCCAGTTTGTTCATGAATTAATCCAACAAGTAAAAATAATGCACCAGTTGCTATAGCATGTGCTATGATTAAATATAATGCTCCATTAATTCCATATTCATTTAGCGAAAAAATACCAGCAGAGATGAAACTTAAATGTGATGCTGAAGAGTATGCAAACATTCTTTTAATATCATCTTGCATAATTGCTGCAATTCCAAAGTAGATTAAACCAAATAATCCTATAGCTACAAACCAAGATGAAAATTCAACATAAATATCTGGAAAAATTGGAATCATAAATCTAACAATTGCATAAACACCAAGTTTTGCCATAATTGAAGATAGTAAAAAAACTGCACCAGTAGGGGCATTTTTATATGTTTCCATAATCCAAGTGTGCAATGGAAAAATAGGAATTTTAATTGCAAATGCTGCTAAAAATGCTAAGAACAACCAAACTTTTGTATCATATTCTAAAGTTGTGATTTTTGTTAATTGATCATATGCAAAAGACCATTGTCCAAACTCATTATGGTAAGCAACTCCAAGATATAAAATGGCTATAAACATAAGTAGTGATCCAACCATTGTATAAACAGTTACTTTTATAGTTGTAAATACTTTATTACCAAATCCATACTGACCAATCATCAAAAATACTGGTAAAAGCATAACTTCCCAAAAGAAGTAAAAAAGTACCACATCAAGTGATAATAAAGTTCCTGTAACACCACTTTGAACTAAAAGCATATTTATCCAATATCCTTTAGTTTTTCCTTCCCATAGCAGTAAGTATGCTGTAGGAATAAGTATAGCAATCATTACTAAGATTGTTAAAGAAAAACCATCAAGTCCGATATAGTAATGAATCCCATATGTTTCAATCCATGCTACATTTGTAACAAACTGCATTCCTGCACTTGGTTCAAACTCAATATAGATTTTTAATACTAGTGCTAAGATAACTGTTGTACTTAAAAATGCAATATTTCTAATAGTATTAACATCCCTAGTTGTAAGCATTAATCCAAATGCTACAACTGCTGGTAAAAATATGATAAATGAAAGAATATCTGCACTCATACTACAATCCTAATTTGATATATAAATAGATAAATATGCAAGTCATACCAACAAGCATTGTTCCTGCATAAAATCTTACATTTGCATTTTGAATCATTGAAACTTTTTTACCTATATTGATAAACATAGCTGATGAGTTCATAATAAATGCATCAATGATTTTATCATCTACTATTTTGTCTATAAATGTTGATATAGCTTTTAATGGTTGTACAAACAGTGAATCATAAATTTCATCCACGTAGAATTTTTTACCAATAAAGCCAATCTCTTCTTCAGGCTTGCTAACATCAAATTTTGCATACTTAGAATATGCAGCCATAATTCCAGTAGCAGCAACAATAACTGATAGTGCCATTAATACAAACTCAGTTGTATGATCCATATGGATATGTTTAGAATTAAGTTGACCTAACCATGTATCAACTAAATGATCTCCTCCAAATATTGCTGGAAGATTTAAAAAACCTGCAAATACTGCACCAATCGCTAGTAATAAAAGAGGAATTGTAATCGTTTTTGAAGTATAAACATATGAGCTATTACTCTTAGTTGGTGCAACAAAAACAATAAAATACATTCTAAACATATAAAATGCTGTTAAAAATGCTGTAAATAATGCTATTGCATACAATAAATATTCACCTTCTTGGAAAGCTGCTGCTAAAATTGCATCTTTTGAAAAGAAGCCAGAAAATGGAGGAATACCTGATATTGCAATAACCCCTATTAAAAATGTAGTTCCTATAATAGGAAGATTTGCTCTGTGTTGAGCTATTTTAAATATATTTTGCTCATGATGTAAGGCAATTATAATTCCACCTGCACCCATAAATAACATTGCCTTGAAAAATGCATGTGTAAATACATGGAATAGTCCAGTTGAATAAAAACCAAGCCCGACAGCAAGGAACATATATCCTAACTGACTCATTGTAGAGTAAGCAAGTATTTTTTTAATGTCAGTTTGTCTTGTGGCAATAATAGCTGCAAATAGGGCTGAAAATGCACCAATATAAGCTATAAATAATCCGATTTCTTCAATTCCACTATATAAAAAGTGAAATCTTGCAACCATATAAATACCTGCTGTAACCATAGTTGCAGCATGAATTAAAGCTGAAATTGGAGTAGGTCCTGCCATTGCATCTGGAAGCCACACATATAAAGGTATTTGAGCTGATTTACCCATAGCTCCTACAAATAGTAAAAATCCAGCTACTAGTAAAAGTGAATTAGATGCATTTCCTATATTTGCTTCAATATTCCCAAATGATAAGTTAACTTCTCCTAATGCAAAGAAAAGTACAACAACACCAAGTAAGAAGCCAAAATCTCCAACTCTATTAACAATAAATGCTTTATTTGCAGCTAATACATTATCTTTATTCCCATAATAGAATTTAATTAAAAGGTATGAACAAACTCCAACACCTTCCCATCCAATAAATAAAATAATTGGATTATCTGCAAGTACTAAAATTAACATTGATGCTAAGAACAGATTGAAATATGCAAAAAATTTACCAAATCCTGCATCTCCTCTCATATATCCAATTGCATAAATATGAATTAACCAACCAACAAATGTTACAAACATAGACATAAATATTGATAGGTTATCTCCAAGTAAAGTCATTCCAATATCAAGCTTATCAACACTAAGCCAAGTAAATAGGTGCTGAGTATAAGTACTACCTGTTTCATTTATATTTAGAAAAACTGCCAATGTAAATAAAAATGCAATAAGTGGAGTAATACATCCAATAAGTGCAAAAGTTAATTCACTAACAGGTTTTCTTTTAATATGATAAAAGTAAAAAGCAGCATTTAAAATTGCACCCATAAGTGGTGCTAATATGATCCAAACTAACAAAGAAGTATCTATCATGATTTTTCTCCTTGTGTTAAAGTTGTAAAGATATCTGTATCTAGTGATTTTCTACTTCTATATAAAAGAATTATTACTGATAAAAAAATAGCAGCTTCAGCAGCAGCAATTGCAATTACCATAACTGTAATTACTTGAGGATCCATATTAAAATGATATCTAGCAAAAGTTACTAAAAATAGGTTCACTCCATTTAACATCATTTCAATAGACATATAAATTACAAAGACATTTCTTCTTGCAATTACACCAATAGCTCCAATAGAAAAAAGCATCATAGAAACAAATGCATAAGACTCAAGTGAAATCATGATTGTCCTCCTGCATTTTTAGAATTAATTTTTGAAGTTCTTTTTTTAGCTAAAACAACTGAACCAATAAGTGCTACTAAAAGTAAAATTGAGATTAACTCAAATGCAATTATCCAGTCATTATATAACTGATCTCCAATAGGTTTTATATCTCCAAAACCTCCTTCAACTATACTCATATCTTTTTCAGGCAGTTTTGAAACAGCTTTCAAAATTAAAATATTTAAAGGAATCATAATCACCGCACCAAGTGCAATTAGCTTAAATTTTTTTGGCTCTTTTGGTAAATCTTCTTCTCTAATATTTAAGAACATTAATATAAATAAAATTAATGTCATAATTGCACCTGCATAAACAATAATTTGAACTAAAAATAAGAATATGGCATTTAAAAGTGCAAACATCCCTGCAACACTTAGCATTGATATTAAAACTCCTAGTGCACTATACATTGGATTTGCATATACTATCATTGCAATTGCACCACTAATTGCTAAAAATGATAAAGCTATAAAAATTAAATCAATCATTATTTAAATCCTTTGATCTTTCATTTGCCATTAATGCTTTTTTATCAAGAACAAAATCTTCTCTTTTATCACCTGTAAATGAAAAAATCCCTGTATCCATTCTAATGGCATCACATGGACATGCTTCAACACAATATCCACAAAACACACACTCTAATAAATCGATTTTAAACTCTTTTGGTCTTTTTTCAGCTTTATCATCAAATCTTTCTTCAGCATCAATAAATATACACTCAGCAGGACAAGCTGTTGCACACATATAACATGCAACACATTTTTCACTTTCATCTTCCCACTTAGTAAGTCTATGCACGCCTCTGTATCTTTCATTTAAATCATCAGGTTGCACTTCTGGATATTGCATGGTTTTTAGATTATTTACATCTCTAAGGTTTTTTACAAAGTGTTTTATAGTTGTTGTCATACCACTTGCAATTGCAGGAAGGTATAATTTATCTCTAAAAGAATCACCGTGTCTTTTTACTACTTTTATTCCCATCTTAGCTCCCTAATACTACAACTATTGCAGTTATCGCTATATTTAAAAGTGCTAATGGTATTAACACTTTCCAACCAAACATTTGTAATTGATCGTATCTAACTCTAAGAACAGTCCATCTTACCCAAATGTAAACAAATGCTATTAAAAAGAATTTAACTAAAAATGTTCCTACTTGAATAATTGCTGTTGCTATATTTACACCATTTGTTCCAAGACCAGTTGCTAAGAATATTGCTAATAATGCAACAATTCCAATTGCTAGGCCCCAAAATATAAAAGTTAGGATTTTAGTCTCTTTTTCCCTACTACCATCTCCTAATCCTTTTGTAACATTATTCTTTTTCATCCATTTTGTAAAGAAAAATACTTTTAAAGGAAGTAAGATCATAATAGCAATTATCACATAATTAATATTACTTTGAATAGCTTGTGTATCTAGCCAAGGAATTTGATATCCACCAAAAAATAGTGTTACAATTATTGCACTTGAAGCACTCATTGCAGCATATTCACCAACTTGGAAAAGACCAAACTTCATTGCTGAGTATTCAGTATGATAACCTGCAACAATTTCAGATTCACCTTCTGCTATGTCAAATGGCGCTCTATTTGTTTCTGCAAATGCACATATTATAAATATAATTGCGGCAAGTGGTTGAATAAATATCCCCCACATAGGAATTACTCCAAGATAAGTTCCTGTTTGTGCATTTACCATATCTGTTAAGTGAATAGAGCCATATGAAATTAACACTGAAATAATTGATAGCCCCATTGCAGCTTCATATGAAATAACTTGAGCACTTGCTCTTATTGAACCTAAAAGTCCATATTTATTAGCTGATGCATAACCACCTAGTATTATTCCATAAACAGAAAGTCCCGCAAATGCTAAAAACCACATAATTCCTAATTGACTTGGAATTGCTTGCATGATATGCTCTTTACCATCTATTACTAATACATCTGCAAAAGGTATAGTTGCAAAAGATAAAAAAGAACACACAAATACAATTACAGGAGCTATAGAGAAGAAAAATCTGTATTTAATATGAGCAGGAACAAAATCCTCTTTAAATATAAGTTTTAGCATATCTGCAAAACTTTGGATCAGTCCACCAAGTCTAAATGGCCCAATATTACATCTATTAGGACCAGTTCTATCTTGCATAAATCCTGATACTCTTCTTTCCCACCATACAAAAAGTGGTGTTAAACCAACTGCAAGTAATGATGCAATAGAGATATTTATAATTACAATTACTAATGTTGAAGTACTCATAGAGCTCCTTTTTCAATCATAGTTTGGATATTCTCTATAATTGTTGTTACTGTTTCCATTGGATTATTTTTATTCATTCCTGAAATCATTTTTTGTTTAATTCCATCACCATTGATGTATGTTCCAGATTTTTCATAAAATGAAGCAACTGGAATTGCAATATTGGAGTAAGATATAGTCATACAATTATGTGCAAACATAGAGATTACTTTTTTGTTCTGTAATAAGTTTTTATTTTCTTCAAATACAGAGTTTTCTAAAATAATAACTAATTGTGCTTCTTCTAGAGCTTTATCAAAAGAATCTTTTGATTCATCTATATCTAATTCTTTAAATGATGCTCTATTAGCAGTTCTATCTGCTTTTCTTAAATAATCATCACCAAAGTTTTCATCATAGGTATTTGGTGAATATCCTGATACATTTGCATTTAATTTAGATGCCAAGTTTTTAACATTTGACATCTCTTCATAAGAAAGATTTGGACTTAATACAAATAGTATTTTTTCATTAGTGCTTAACTGTTTAAATACGTTAGAAATAGCATTACTAATATTTGTTTCACTATTTTCTAAAATTGGAGTTTCAAATCTATTTTCATTTTCATTGTGATATGAAAGTCTTCCCTCATCACACATAAACCAACCATTAACTTCTTTATTAACTCTTGGTCTGAATCTATGAATTTGATCATCTTTGTATTTTTCTTTTCTGTGGTCAACATATATATTACAACCCTTTGAACATCCATTACATATTGCGTTAAAAGTTTCTAAGAACCAAACTCTTTGTTTGAATCTGAAATCTTTTGATGTTAATGCTCCAACTGGACAAATATCAACAACATTCATGGCATATGGGTTTGCTAGTGGTTTCCCTGGAAAAATTCCAATATATGAGTGGTCACTTCTAGTTATTACACCTAGTTCTGATGTTTTTGTAATATCATTACAAAATCTTACACATCTAGTACAAAGTACACATCTTTCTTGGTCTAACATAACATTAGATCCAATATCAACTCTTTTTCTATGAGTAACTTTATCATCTACATTTACTCTAGATTCATAAAACCCAGATTCCATGTAGTAATCTTGTAACTTACATTCTCCTGCTTGATCACAAGTAGGACAATCTATAGGATGATTTATAAGTTCAAGCTCTAAAATATCTTTTCTAACTTTTTCAATATTTTCACCTTTTGTTCTTACAATCATCCCATCTTTTACAGGAGTATCACAAGCAATTTGAGGTCTTTTTTGACCTTCAATTTCAACCATACACATACGACAGTTTCCATCTTTTCCCAATGCTTGATGATAACAAAAATGAGGAATATGGATATTTTCATCCAGTAATTTATCTATAAGTAAACTACCTTTAGTAGCTTCCATTTTCATTCCATTGACTGTGAATTCAATCATTTCACTCATTTTTTAACCCCTTTTAATGGCTTTTATTTTTATTAGTTTCCAGTATATAATTGTCTTGGTCTAGCAATTTTATGCTTAGGATCTTGTTTTAACTCTGACCATTGTGCTAACCAACCTGGTGTTCTACCAATTACAAATAATGGTGTAAACATTGCAGTTGGGATTTTAAGTGCAGTTAAAATTACTCCTGAATAGAAGTCGATATTTGGATATAAACCTCTTTCTTTAAAGTAATCATCATTTAACGCAGCTTCTTCAACAGCAGCAGCAACATCTAATAATTTAGAGTCTAAGTTTAACTCTTCTCTTAATTTATCTTGTAAACCTTTTAAAGTTTCAGCTCTTGGATCTCTGTTTTTATAAACTCTGTGACCGAATCCCATTAATCTAAATGGGTCATTTCTATCTTTTGCTTTTGCGATGTATGTAGGTACATTTTTAACATCACCAATTAATGTTAATTGATCCATAACTTTTTCATTTGCACCACCATGAGCAGATCCCCATAATGCAGAAATACCAGATGCAATTGATACATAAGGGTGAGCTTCAGTTGAACCAACATTTCTTACTGTTGTTGTAGAAGCATTTTGTTCGTGATCTGCATGTAATGAAAGAATAGCGTCTAATGCATCAACTTCAACTTGTTTGATATCATCATTAACACCATTACCTAAATACTTCATGCTTCCATTTGGATAAGCTCTTAACATATATAAGAAGTTTTCAGTAAAGTATTTATTTACATCTGGGTAAATTAAAGGAGTTCCTATAGAGTTTCTATAAGCCATTGCTGCAATTGTAGGCATTTTAGCTAAGATTCTTCTTCTCATAACTTTAAACTCTTCTTCATTTTCTAAGTTTAAGTGGTCTTTATAAAATGCTGATAAAGCCATAGTTGCTGCACCCATAGTTGCCATTGGATGTGCACCATCTGGTAGGGCATCAAATAATCTGATAATACCTTCATTTAAGAAAGATCTATGTCTAATTTCTAAGTCAAAGTTTTTTGAAGCTTCTTCAGTTGGTAATTTACCTCTCATTAAAAGGTAAGAAACATCTAAGAAAGAATATTTACCCGCAAGTTCAGCAATATCATAACCTCTATATCTTAACTCACTATTTTCACCGTCAATAAATGTAATTTTTGACTCACAAGATGCAGTTGAAGTATAACCTGGGTCATACGTAAACATTCCTGAATCTTTGTAAAAAGTTGAAATGTCAACTACACTTGGACCTCTAGTTCCATCAATAATATTATATTCATAAGCGTTACCATTTCTATTATCTGTCAACGTCATAGTATTTTTTGCCATATATTTTCTCCTGTATAAAATTTAATTTTTAGTTTTTGTTTTCAAAATAAGCTTCGAACTCATGTGGAAATTTTTTGATAATACTCTCAATAATATCTTTTACTGCTGGTGCAAATACACAAATAGTTTTTCCATTCATTGTATTTGTAACATCTAGTATTGTTTTTAAATCTTCACTTGAACCTTCGCCCTTTAGAATTTTTTCAATAATCGTATCAATCCATCCACATCCCTCTCTACAAGGTGTACATTGACCACACGACTCATGGTGGTAAAATTCTATAAGATTTTTAGCTACATCAACCATTGATGTATCTTCATCAATTACAATCATTCCTCCTGTACCTAAAGTTGAACCAATATCCCACATCGATTCATAATCTAAAACAGCATTTTGTACTTCCTGTGCTGTTAGTATAGGACATGATGATCCACCTGGGATAATGGCTTTTAATTTTTTCCCTTCAATCATCCCACCACCGAGATTATTAAGAAAATCAATCATTTTGTTACCATAAGCCATTTCATAAACACCTGGATTTTTCACAGGCCCTGAAATTGCAAATAGCATAGTACCAGGGGATTTTTCTGTTCCGTATTTTGTATAACCCTGCGCACCATTTTCAACAATGTTTGGAACAGAAGCAATAGTTTCTACATTGTTGACAGTGGCAGGATTGTCAAAGTACCATTCACACTCTTTGCCATGTGGCTTAAGTCTTGGATGACCTCTTTTACCTTCAAGTGATTCAATTAAAGCTGATTTCTCTCCACATATATATGCACCTGCTCCTCTATGAACTGTAATATCAAGTTTAAAGTTATGACCCATAACTTTTTCTCCAATAATTCCAGCTTCATAAGCTTCATTTATAGCTTCTTGAACTCTATCAGAGAAGAATTTATATTCACCTCTAATATAAATATATGCATGACTTGCACTGATTGCATAACATGAACATATAATACCTTCAATTAAAAGATGTGGATCATATTGAAATATTTGTCTATCTTTAAAAGTTCCTGGTTCACTTTCATCCCCATTTACTATTAGATATCTTGGTCTTTCATCAACTGGAGGCATTAGTTGCCATTTTGGACCACAAGCAGCTCCACCACCACCTTTTCCTCTAAGACCAGATGCAACTACTTCATTTGTAACATCATCAGGAGTCATAGAAAAAAGTTTTTCAATAGAAGAGTATCTACCATTTGCTTGAGCAACTTCTAGTTTATGATTATTTGGAATGTCAAAATTTTTACTTACAATTTTAGTTATCATTTTTACACTCCTTAATTAATTCATCAACTTTCTCTTTTGTTAATTTTTCGTGATATTTACCATTTAATGCAAACATAGGAGCTCCACCACATGCACCTAAACACTCAACTTCAGTTAAGTGGAACATTCCATCTTCACTTGTTTGTCCAGGTTCTATTCCTATTTCATCTTTTATGTATTTTTTTAAATCTTGACTACCACAAAGCATACAAGATAATGTTTTACAAAGTTCAATATGATACTTTCCAATTGGTTCTAGATTAAACATAGTATAAAATGTTGCCACTTGATATACTTCTACAGGTGTTTTCCCTAATCTATTGGCTATATAAGTCATAGCTTCTGGACTTACCCAACCTTCTTGCTCTTGTGCTAACCAAAGTGAAGGAAGCATACATGAGTCAATTTTTGGATATCTTGATACATATTCTTGAAACTTAGTTTCATTTTCTTGTGTATATTTAAATTCACTCATTATCTATCAAACTCCCCTGCAATAAAATTCATACTAGCCATTGTTACAACTGCATCTGCTAACATTCCACCTTCAACAATTTTTGAATATGCTGCAAGTGAATAAAAACATGGTGGTCTACATTTTACTTTGTATGGTTTGCCCTCACCATCGCTAACTATGAAAAACCCAAGTTCCCCATTTCCTGCTTCAGTAGAGCTGTAATATTCACCTTTTGGTACTTTAATACCTTCAAAAGTAAGCTTAAATTGGTTCATTAAACCTTCGATATTTCCGTATACATCTTTTTTATCTGGCAAGTAAATACCTTGATGATCAACATTTAAAGGGCCATCTGGAAGCTCTTTCATTGCAGTTCTAATGATTCTTATAGATTGTCTCATCTCTTCAAATCTACACATCATTCTGTCATAAACATCTCCATGACTTCCTATAACTACATCAAAATCAAAGTTTTCATAACCATAATAAGGTTTATCTTTTCTCAAATCATGTGCAACACCAGCTGCTCTTAAATTTGGTCCTGAAATACCATTTGCAAGTGCAAAATCTGGTTTGATTACTCCAACATCTTGCGTTCTATCATGGAATATCTTATTATGCGCTATTAATGATAAGGCATCATCACATGCTGTTTCTACATCTTTTAAAATTTGCTCTATATCTTCATCAAAACCATCATATAAATCAAACTCCAAACCACCAATTCTTGTATAAGTATTAGTTAATCTAGCTCCTGTTAGTTTTGAAAGTAAATCATAGGCTTTATCTCTTGGTGCAAAAAGGTACCAAAAGTTTGTAAGTCCACCTAAATCAACCATATTTGCTGCATTACAAACAAGGTGATCAATAATTCTACTTAATTCTCCAATTACTATTCTAATCATTTTAGCTCTAGGAGTAATATCAATATTTAACATCTCTTCAACAGCTTTTGAATAGCCAATGTTATTTAAAATAGCACTACAATAATTTAATCTATCAGTATAGGGAATAATTTGCGAGTAAGTGTGAGTTTCACAAGATTTTTCAAAACCTCTATGTAAATACCCAATTTCAGTAACACACGTAGTGATTGTTTCACCTTCCATAGCAACAAAGTTTCTAATAGTACCATGTGAAGCTGGGTGAGATGGTCCAATATTTAAAAGCATTAAGTCATTAATTTCTTCTTGACTATAACCTTTTGATTTTAGTTTTGGAAGCATTTCATCCATTAAATCTTCAGTTTCAGTACATATTTGACCTTTAGTTACTGGATAATCTTTTCTTAAAGGATGACCAATAAATTGATGATGATTTAGTACTCTTTTTAAATTTGGATGACCAATGAATTTTACACCATACTGATCAAATGTTTCTCTCTCAGCCCAATCGGCTGATTCAAATAAATCATGAATAGAATCTACACTTAAAGTATTATCATCAACAAATGCTTTAACTGTTTTTTGATTTTTAAAAGAAGAGTCTCTTAAAATGTAAACTACTGCAAATCTTGATGGAGTAACATCAGGGTATTTAATATAGTCAATTGCAGTTACATCTAATAAAATCGTAAAATTTTCTTCGTTTTTAAGTTTTGATATAGTTGATCTTATATCTTTTGAATCAATTAGTAAATCACACTTAAGCATCTAAGAATCCTTTGTATTCTTTTACTCTATCTTTAATAATTGATTCATCACCAGCTTTTTTCTGAACTCTCATGATTGAATCTAAAACAGCTTCAGGTCTTGGAGGACATCCTGCCACATATTCATCAACAGGAATTATTTCATCAATTCCTTGAACAGTTGTGTAATTATCATAAAAACCACCAGAACAAGCACATGCACCCATTGAAATAACCCATTTAGGTTCACACATTTGTTCATAGATTTTTTTCAAAATAGGAGCTTGTTTATAAGAAATTGTTCCTGCAACTATAAGTAAGTCAGCTTGTCTTGGTGAAAATCTTACAACTTCTGCACCAAATCTAGATAAATCATATTTAGCACCAGCAACACTCATAAACTCAATACCACAACAAGCAGTACCAAAAGCCATAGGCCATAGTGAGTAAGATCTACCCCAGTTAACTGCATGGTCTAGTTTTGTAGTGACAATTGAGTCACCTAATTTTGATTCAACTCCTAATCCCATGATAACGCCTTTTTCTTATAAATATAAATCAGGCCAGCAAATAATAGTCCAACAAAAACGAACATTTTTACAAGACCTGCAACTCCAAGTTCCACTACATTTACTGCCCATGGAAACATGAAAACAACTTCAACATCAAAAAGTAAAAAAGAAATTGCAACTAGATAGAACTTGACAGAAAACCTAATATTAGTACTTCCAACTGGATTTGATACACCACTTTCATAAACTGTATTTTTCAGTTGAACTTCTTCATTTTTAGGACCTACATATTTTGATAATACAAAAACTGCAGATAAAATGAAACCAATAATGACAAAAATAATTGAAGCTAGAACTAGTTGCGTTGACATTTCTTATCCTGTTTATTAATTTCTAATTATGATTGTACACTAATTTTTTTATCTTATAATATAAAAAATCTGTTTCAATCCCATTTATTACATTAGTGAGAAAATTTGTAATACTTTGCTATGTATTTGCTATTTAAATTCACTAAAAATCTGTTTTAATGCCTTTTCAAGGGCTTTTTGATTTAATGCGATATTTAGTCTAAAATATCCATTCCCATTGCTACCAAAAGAAACACCATTATTTAAAGCTACTTTTGACTTTGTCAATAGTATATCTTTTATTTCATCATGATTCAAATTAGTTTGATTAAAATCTAGCCAAATTAAATATGTAGCTTCTGGTGTGTAAAAACTAATTTTAGAATCTATTTTTTGTAAATAATTTTTTGTAAACTCAATATTTGATTTTAAATATTCTTTTAATTGTTTTACAAATTCAGCTCCATTTTCATAAGCTGCTTGTGTTGCAATATATCCAAAAAAGTTTACAGAGTTTATTTCTCTTTTTATTGCTTCTTTTTTGAACTTACCTAGAATTTGTTTATTTTTACTAATTGCATAAGAAGTATTAAGTCCAGCGATATTAAATGTTTTTCCTGCACTATTTAAAGTTAAAGTTTGATTTGCTATTTTCTCACTAATTGAGGCAATAGGAATAAACTTCTCAAATGCTAAGTCTGAATGTATTTCATCAGCAATTATGATTATATTATTATCAATACAAATTTGAGCTAACTGTTCAAGTTCAGTTTTACTCCAAACTCTTCCAACTGGATTATGCGGTGAACAAAGTGCTAATATTTTTGTTTTAGAAGTTATCTTAGATTTTAAATCTTCTAAGTCCATTGTGTAATATCCATTGTCATTTTTAAGTTCATTAACAACTACTTTTCTATTATTTGTATTGATACAATTAAATAGCGGTGGATAAATTGGAGTTTGAACAATAACTTCATCTCCTATATCACTAAACGCTTCAATACATGCACTATATGATGGTACAACACCGTTTGCCATAAAAATATCATCTGGTTTTACTTCCCAATTGTGCTGATTTTTTTGCCAGTTAACTATTGAATTAAGTAATTCTTTACTTACAATACTATAACCATAAACTGAATTTGATACAGCATTTATTATTGCATCATTAATAAACTTTGGAGTTTTAAAATCCATATCAGCAACCCATAGTGGATTTAAGTCTTCATATCCAAAGTATTTTTCTAATCCATCCCATTTGGCACAATTCGTATTTTTTCTATTAATCTCTTCATTAAAATTATAAACCATATTCAAAACCTCTATTATAAACTATATTTTATTGATAAAATGATATAAGAATTAAACTTAATTAAGTGATTGATTATTATTGAGGAAGATATGAAAGAAGCTATAGAACTATTAAAAAAGAATGATCTTTTAAGAGTTATTGATGATGAATTAGATATTTATCTTGAAATACCTCATATTGCATATGTTGAAGTGAAAAAAGAGGATTCAAAAGCCTTACTTTTTACAAATGTTGTTGATAGAAGAAATGATAAGAAATACGACATTCCAGTACTAATGAATGTTTTTTGTAATGAAAAAGCAGTTAAGCTTTTCATTGGTGATGGCGATAAAATAGGTAATGAAATTGAAGGCTTACTAAAAATGAAGCCACCAACAACATTTAGTGAAAAACTTTCTACATTTGGAAAACTTTTTGCCCTTAAAAACACTATTCCTAAAAAACTAAAAGGAAAAGGTGAATGTCAACAAGTTATAAAATTAGGGGCTGATGCAAAATTATCAGATTTGCCTGTTTTAACAACTTGGGAACAAGATGGTGGACCATTTATTACTATGGGGCAGGTATATACTACAAGTTTAAATGGTGAAATGAAAAATCTTGGAATGTATAGACTTCAAGTATATGAAGATAATACTTTGGGTTTACATTGGCAAATTCATAAAGATTCAAATCATTTTTTCCACGAGTATAAAAAAGCTGGTAAAAAAATGCCAGTTTCAATTGGAATTGGTGGAGATCCAATGTATATTTGGTGCGGTCAAGCGCCACTTCCAATTGGTATTTTTGAGCTTATGCTTTATGGTTTTGTAAAAGGTAAAAACGCACAATTAGTTAAGTCAATAACAAATGATATTTATGTTCCAAAAGACAATGATTTTATAATTGAAGGATTTGTTGATCCAAGCAAATTAAGAATTGAAGGTCCATTTGGAGATCATACGGGATATTATACTTTAGAAGAAGAGTATCCATTTATGGAAGTAACTGCAATCACTCATAAAAAAGAGCCTACATATTTAGCAACAGTTGTTGGAAAGCCACCATTAGAAGATAAATATATGGGACATGCAACAGAGAGAATTTTCTTACCATTACTTAAAACAACAGCACCTGATTTAATTGATTATTACATGCCTGAAAATGGGGTGTTTCATAATCTAATTTTAGCAAAAATTAAAACTTTATATCCCGGTCACGCAAGTCAAATGATGCATGCATTTTGGGGAGTAGGGCAAATGAGTTTTGTTAAACATGCAATTTTTGTAAATGAAGATTCTCCTGATTTAACTGATCATGATGCAATCTGTAGACATATTTTAAATAGAATTGATATTGATGATATTTTAATTACAAGAGGTGTCGTTGATGCCCTTGATCATAGTTCTCCAAAGTTTGCAGTTGGTGGAAAACTTGGACTTGATTGTACAGGAGAAGAGATTGAGGAATTAGGAATTACTATTTTAGATGATGATCAGCTATTGTTTAAAATGCAATCTATTACAAATGAAGTTAAGGGATTAAAGCAATACTATACTGATACAAAAAATCCTGTGACTGTTATTACTGTTGACAAGACTAGAAGTCAAAAACACTTATTTGAAGATTTAAAGCCATTATATGAGCATTTAAAAATATTAATTATTATTGATGAATCTAATCAAAATGATGTTGAAAACTCTTATATGTTAGTTTGGAGAGTTGTTAATAATATTGATTCAAATAGAGATGTTTATATTGAATCTAATACTGTTTGTTTAGATGGTACAAATAAAAACTCATTTGATAACTTTAAAAGAAGATGGCCAGATGATGTTGATTGTTCAAGGGAAGTAATAAATGATTTAAGATCTAGAGGTATTTTAGATATTGATGATGAATTTATTGCTAAGTGGCAGTTATAAAGAAAAAGAGTTAACTCTTTTTCTTTATTTAGAGATGATTTTTAAATCATCTAAATTTATATCTAAATAGTAACTTTCATTTATATCAAATTTTTCAATATTATCAACTACAATTTTAAATGTTTTTTCACATGGAAAATCTTTAAAATCAACTAGTAATTCATAATATTCACCACAAAAAGATGAATCTAAAATTGTTAATTCAAAGCTATTTTTCTCATTTGTAATATGACATTTATGAATCTCAATTACAGCAACTTTATCATCACTTATTTCAATATTTTCTTTTTTTATTAAGTCATTTGGAATTAGATTTAATTCTGATAAAAAATTTGCTACATAAAAATTTGATGGTTTATTATAAATATTTAATGTAGTGTCAAATTGAAGCAATTGTTTATTATGAATAATTCCTATTTTATCAGAAATATTAAGAGCTTCTTTTTTATCGTGGGTTACTAAAATAGCACTAAGATTTAAATCTTTAATTAGCCCTTTTAACCACATCTTTGTTTTATATCTAAGTTGAGAATCAAGATTTGCAAAAGGTTCATCTAGTAATAATATCTTTGGATTATTAGCCATTGCCCTTGCTATTGCAACTCTTTGTTGTTGTCCACCAGATAATTGATGAGTTGATTTTTTTCTATGGTGGACGATATCAAACTGTTCTAATAATTCATTTACTCTTTTTTCTCTTGTATTTTTAGATAATTTATCCAATGCAAAAGCAATATTTTCTTCAACACTTAAGTGAGGGAATAGTGCATAATCTTGAAAGATATAGCCAACTTCTCTATCTTTTTGGAATACATCTTTTGATGATACACAAACATTTCCAATACAAATATCACCTTCATGCTCTCTTTGTAGTCCTGCAATTGATCTAAGAATTGTAGTTTTTCCACAACCACTTTGACCAAGTAAGGTTACAATTTCACCTTCATTAACATCAAAATTTATATTTTCTAAAATTTTTGTTTTATCAAAAGATATTCCAAAATTATTTACACTAACCATTGTTTATGCCTTTTTCATATTTCTTGTAAGTAATAATACAGATACGATTCCAATTAGTACAATACACATTGAAGGAACTGCTGATTCTATTGTTTGAGCTTGTTCGTTAAGCTCAAATGCTCTGATTGCTAAAGTGTTATAATCAAATGGTCTTAAAACCATTGTTAAAGGTAACTCTTTTACCACTTCAATGAAAATTACTATAAATGAAGCAAAAGCAGAATTTTTAATAAGTGGAAACATAACTTTTCTAAAAGTTTTAAATGACCCGATCCCTGAAATCTGTGCTGCATCATCATAGCTTTGAGGAATTCTGTTAAAACCTGCTTCAAAATTATTAATTGATATTGCAATAAATCTAACTAAATATCCAAATACAACTGCAATTACAGTTCCTGTTACTAAAAATGTAGTGTCAAAAAGTCTTAATGCATATTCATTAACTACACCAAAAAAAGTTAAAATACCAACAGCAACTACTGCACCTGGAATTGAGTATCCAAGTTTTGTGATTTGCACTAATGAAGATGAGGTTTTATCTTTGTTTGTTCTAAAGTTATAAACAATTAAAAGTGCAATTGATGTAATAATTGTTGCAGAAATTACTCCCAGTTCTATTGTTCTGAAAAATAGCTCAATAAAATCTTCATCAATTACTTTTTCATAAGATTCTATAAACCAGAAAACTAATTGTATAAATGGCATTAAAAAACCAAAAAATAGTGGAATAAAACATATTATTACAGCAATAATGTTTTGATAACCAGTTAATTTTATTTTAGTAATTGGTCTAAAATCTTTTCCTGAACTTTTATAAACCTTATTTCTTCTTTGAAATCTCTCTAGTAAAATAAGTATAAAAATAAATGTCATTAAAATACTTGCTAGTTTTGAAGCATCTTCAATACTTCCCATCCCTTCCCAAAGTCTAAAAATTCCAGTTACAAAAGTATTAACTCCAAAGTAATCCATAACTCCAAAATCTGAAACAGCTTCCATAACAGCAAGTGTTGATCCTGCAATAATTGCTGGTCTACTTATTGGTAAAATCACTTTTTTTAATATTTGCCAAGTATTTAGGTTAAAAGTTTTAGCAGCTTCAATTATTGAAGATGATTCAAAACTAAGATAAGTTCTACAAACTAAATATACATATGGATACAAAACTAAAGACATTACTAAAACAGCACCTTCAATTGATTGTATATCCCAAAAAAATGGAACTTGGCTAATGTTTTTATCCATCAATCCTAGAAAATATCCAGTTACATTTCCTGAAATTCCAAACATTCCATTATAAATAAAAGCAATTATATATGTAGGAATCGCAAATGGTAAGATTAATGCATAATCAAAAATTTTAGAAAAACTAAATTGATAAAGAGAAACTAAATAAGCTGTTGAAAACCCAAGTAGGGTTGTTAGTAGTCCTACACCAATCATGATGTATAAAGTATTGTAAATATAATCTAAAAGAACAGTATTTTTAATATGTTCCCAGTTTTCAGTATTTCCTATAAAAAGAAATAAAAATATAGTAATCATAGGTATTGAAATAAGTAGTGTTAAAAGAACACTACTTATTTTTAATGATTTTAATTTATTCGTCAATAATTATTTCCATCCTGCAATGTCTAAAGCTTTAACTGCATTAGCATTATTTTCTCCAAGGTCATTAATTGTTAAGTTATCATCTTCAATTGTACCCCATGAGTTAACTAATTCAGAAATTTCTGAACCTTCAACAACTGGGTACTCATAATTACCTTTTGCGAAAATCTCTTGCGCTTCTTTTGAAGTTAAGAACTCTATGAATTTAATTGCATTTTCTTTATTTTTTGCATATTTTGCTACACCTGCTGCACTTACATTTACATGTGTTGCACCATTTTTAAATTTAGGGAATATTACTTTTAATTTACTTACAGTATCTTTATCTGATGCACTTCCAACAGCAAGTTTTCCTAAATAATAAGTATTCATAATAGCAATACTTCCTAGCCCTGCAGCAACTCCTCTTGCTTGATCTCTATCACTGCCTTTTGGATCTCTTGCCATATTTGTTACTATACCCTTTGCCCATTTAGTTGCATATTCTACTCCATGGTGGGCAATCATTGCTGCCATTAGTGATTGATTATATACATTACTTGAAGATCTAACCATAATTTGTCCTTTATATTTAGGATCTGCTAACTCTTCATAAGTGTATTCTTTATTTTCAAAGCCACTTCCTTTTCTAACCGCAATAATTCTTGCTCTTTTTGTAATAGCAAACCATTGGTTATCTTTATCTCTTAATGTTGCTGGAACTTTTTTTTCTAAAACTTCAGATTTGATTGGTTGAAATAGTTTTTTTTCTGTTGCTCTTTGAATTCTTGCAGCATCAACTGTAATAAATACATCTGCTGGCGAATTTTTACCTTCTGTTTGTAATCTTTTTATTAAAGCATCATCTTTAGCTTGAATTACTTTAACTTTTATTCCTGTATTTTTCTCAAATGCTTTAAATAATTGTTTATCTGTATCATAATGTCTACTTGAGTAAACATTTACTTGTTCTGCTGCGATTAGTGAACTTGCAAATATAATTGCACTTAGTGCTAATTTTTTTATCATTTTTTTACCTTTTTTATTTCATAGTGATAATTGTTATCGAAATTATAATCAATCAATTCTTTATATAATCTTAATACTAAGAATGATTATCATAAAAGATTAAAATTACTTTTAATAAAAAAAAATTAATTTACTGATATAATACAAAACAAAATTAACTATGTAAGTTTTAGGAAAAATAAAAATATGATATTAATGATTGATAATTATGATTCATTTACATATAACATTGTTCAGTACTGTTTAGAATTAGGTGCTGATTTAAAAGTTATTAGAAATGATGAGTTAAGTGTAAAAGAAATCGAAGATTTAAATCCCGAGAAAATTATACTATCACCTGGTCCAGCAACTCCAAATGAAGCAGGTGTGTGTTTAGATGTTGTAGAGTATTTCGCAGATAAAAAACCAATATTTGGAATTTGTTTAGGTCATCAAAGTATTGCACAAGTATTTGGTGGTGAAGTCATAAGAGCAGAAAATATGATGCATGGAAAAACTTCGAAAATTGAAATTATTTCCCAAACACCTATCTTTAAGGGTTTACCAACAGAGTTTACTCAAACAAGATACCATTCTTTAACAGTAAAAAAAGATAATTTACCAGATAATATTATTGTGACATCAAAAAGTTTAGATGATGATGAGATTATGTCTTTACAAATAAAAGACAAACAAATTTACGGAGTTCAATTTCACCCAGAATCAATTATGAGCGAATATGGGTATGAAATGATCGATAATTTTCTAAAACTATGATAAAAACAAACAGCTATAACTACTTATTTTCTATTTTATTAGCATTTGTAGTAGGTATATTGCTGTATACAACACAAACATTGAGCATCTCTTATAAAGAAGCACTTAATGTTTTTTTTAATAATTCTGTTCTATCTATAATTACTAATAGCTCAATTTATTTATTTGGACAAAATGATTTAGCACTTAGATTACCTTTTATACTTTTTTATACATTGAGTGTTATATTGATGTTTAATTTAACAAATGACTATTTTAAGTATGAAAGAGATAGATACATATCTATATTTATTTTTATGATTTTACCTGGAGTACTTAGTGCTTCACTTTTAGTAAATAGTGCAATAGTAGTTACTTTTTGTACATTACTATATTTATATTATTATAAAATTTATGAAAAACATTGTTATATACTCTTAGTTCTGTACTTATTTATTGATAACTCTTTTGCAATTTTATATCTTGCTATTTTCTTTTTTTCAATTAAAAAGAAAGATAAAAAGATTATATTAATATCAATATTACTGTTTATTGTTTCAATGTATATATATGGCTTTGATACAGATGGAAAACCTAGAGGTTTTTTAATTGATACTTTTGCTATTTATGCATCAGTCTTTTCCCCTTTTTTATTTTTATACTTTATATACTCAGTTTATAGAGCATCATTAAAAGACAATGATAAAACATTTACTTGGTATATTTCTGCAACAGCATTATTGTTATCATTATTGTTATCTTTTAGGCAAAGAGTATATATAGAAGATTTCGCTCCTTATGTAGTTATATCTTTACCTTTTATGTTAAAAAGATATTTTCACTCTTATAGAGTAAGATTAAAAGAGTTTAGAACGTTTCATAAAGTTTCAGCAGTAGTAATCATATCAATGTTATGTATAAATGTAGTATTAACAATAATTAATAAACCACTTTATTTGGTTTTACCAAATGAAAAAAAACACTTTGCATATAAATATCATTTTGTAAAAGAGTTATCTTACAAGTTAAAAGATAAAAATATTAACTACATATATAGTGATGATAATGAATTAGCACTAAGGTTAAAATTTTATGATATAAAATCAGGAAATAAATATTTTGTTTCAAAGAGTAAATTTTATAATTATGATGAAAAAATAGAAGTTAGTTATTATGGTAAAGAGCTATTGAAAGTATATATTAAAAAGATCTAAATGAAAAAGTCATTTACATTATTAGAATTAATTTTAGTAATTGCAATAATGTCAGTACTTTATACTTTTTTTATCCCAAAACAAAAAATCAATAAATTAAATGAATTAACAAATAGGATAAATCTTTATTTATCACATATACGATACCAAGCTTTAATTGACAACAAATATGATGAAAATAGTTTATGGTATAAAAAAAGATGGACACTAAAATTTTTTAGATGTAGGCAAAGTGTTGGAGGTATTTATTTTTCTATATATAGTGATAAAAATTTATCAGGACATCCAAGTGCTGATGATAGTATGAAAGATCCCTTAACAAATAAAAATATATATAGCTCTAACTTATGCAAAAGTACAAATGAAAACAGTAAATATGTATTGCTAAGTAAAAACTATAATGTAAAAGATGTACAGGTTTCATGTAATGAAACAAATAGTTTAGGACAAATATCATTTGGGAATGATGGAAAAGTCTATTCAAAGCTTAGTAATATAGAATTTGAATCTAATAAATATGAGATAAAACAGTCTTGCTTCATAAAATTTATACATGAAAATGATGAATTTGAAGAATTAATCATATTTCCAACTACCGGATTTACAAAAAAACACTAAAAACCCAAGAGAAGTATAGTAAAAAGATTAAGAAGGGGTATATTTTACAATTTAAGTTATATTTAAGCCAAAACCCCTTGACAAAGCGAAAA
>CAXHZO010000010.1:0-80009 GCA_964022095.1 uncultured Arcobacteraceae bacterium | reverse complement strand
AATTCTAGCTTGGTGATCTATATTATTAGTTCCAAACATTGCAGCAAATTTTCTAAAATAATACGATTGCTCTGTATTGAATTTTGCTGAACCTAAAAACATTGCAGAATCTGGACCATCATTTTTTCTTAAAGATTCAAGTTTATTAGAAATATTATCTAATGCTTCATCCCAAGAAATTCTCTGCCATTTTCCACCTCTTTTAACCATCGGGTGTTTAACTCTTACTTCTGATCTAACCATATCAATCATATCAGCACCTTTACAACAGTGCCCTCCAAGAGATACAGGGTGATCTTGAGCAACTTCTTGTCTTACCCAAACACCATTTTGCACTTCTGCTATAACACCACAACCAACAGAACAAGCTGTACAGATAGATTTAACCATCTTAGAACCTGGGAAAGGATTTTTTATCTCTTCCTCAGTAGCTTTCCTTGTTGCGTTTGTGCTAGCAAAAGCTGATGTAACTCCAAATGCTGAGGCAACTGCAGCCATTTTCATAAATGACCGTCTACCTACTTTTGCATTTAAAGATTCATATGTATTTACTGACATACGCCTCTCCTAGTTTTTATTTTGCGCTCTTGTAATATTCATCCCAAGTCGCTGTTTTTTTGTAAAGAATCTCTTTTTTTCTAGATGATCCTACAACAACACCATTATTTGAATCTGACTGTACAGACTCACCAGTAGCAGCCAATACACTAGTTCCAGCGATAGTAGCTGCACCTGCCGTTACGATTGCAGTTTTCTTTGCAAACTCTCTTCTGCTTTTTTGCACGACTGTCCTCCTTATAGAAAATAAGCCCCTAAAATATAGAGACTTTATAAAAACAGCAAAACTGCCTTTATAAAACCTCATAGTGTAGGAATTTCCTACACTAAATATCAGTCTCCACATCATAGTGAACATCAATTGGACAAGACTCATCTTGAGTCTTTTTTGGACCCATTGCTTTAAGTGCTTTGTTTTTAGCACGTCTAGCTTTTTCTTCTTCACTAATTTCTTCAACTACACAAGAATCTTTTTGAATTTTTTCTTTTGGTTTAGGTTTTGAAACCTCTAAAAATAATCTTTCAAATTCCACAAATGAGTGTAAAACAATCATTAATTCTTTGAAAATTACTGCACTATCATGTTCGTATATCTCTTTTGCAAATTCATCAATAAAGTCATTCATTATTTGATCAAAAACACAATGAACAGTATTTTGATATTGTGTTTCTCCATTAGCTATATTATCACTTAGTTCAGACATAAATGTGAATAAAAATCCTACTGAATCTTCATATTCAAAGTATTTCTTTTCATCTCTTCTGATTTTTGTTTTACCAACAAAGTTGATCATTTCAACTCTTTTTTTACCTGATTCAACACCTTCATCATAATATGATGCTGTTTGTCTTATTTTCTTTGTAATTGGATTATGAAAAAGGTCATCATACTCTTGAAGTAATTTTACATTTGAACTTGAATCTAACATTTCACTAATATTTTGTAAGGCCTTCCCTGATTCTGGATCAAATGGATTTTCTTTTAATAAATTAATTAAACTTACAAGCGCTATATAATCTTCTAACTTTTCAGTAGGTACAAAAAAGTTTGCAAAAAGGTTGTAATATAAAGCTCTTGCTTTTTGTATTGCTTGATTATCTTGCATTTGTTGCCCCTTTAGTTTTTTGGTCATAGTAATTTTGCATCATAATTTTTGGTTTACAATCTGCACAGCAGTAAAGACTTCTTTCTTTTACTGGGTCATTTGCAAAAATTGGTCCCATCATTGCAGCAATCTTTTCTACTGATTTTGTTGTTGCGAACTCTTTTCCACACTCAACACATGCAAATAGACTATCTTGAGCTAAAACATTCTCTTTGAACCACATAGGCTCTAGTTTTATAACATCTCTTTCAATTGTCAAACAATCACTTTCAGGACATGAAACTTCACAGTAACCACATGATGTACATAAAGAGGGGTTTATTCTTAAAGTATTATCTTTTGCATCTGCTTGAAGAGCATCAACATTACATGCCCCAACACACACTAAACATAAAGTACATTTATCTTGATTTACTTTTACAAGTCCATAATGAACATGTTCACCAGTTTTTACCTCACCTAAAT
The DNA here is from genome assembly GCA_964022095.1 of uncultured Arcobacteraceae bacterium. Lineage (GTDB taxonomy): Bacteria > Campylobacterota > Campylobacteria > Campylobacterales > Arcobacteraceae > Malaciobacter_A. Next base: position 77,880 of record CAXHZO010000010.1, on the reverse strand, counting down.
TTTCATTTCCAACAATCTTTTGAACTCTATGAGAAAAAGCTTCTCTTTTTCTAAGACCATCTTGATTAAAGTTAAAGTATGAATTTTCTATGAAATCTACATTTTGTATAGCTTGAATTAATTCTTCTTCATTCATTGCTACAATAATTGCATCTTTTCCATATTTTGCTTGATAAATATCATTTACAATTCTAATAGCATCTCCGCTACCTTTTGATATAAAATCAGTATAGAAAACTATTTGAGAACCTGACATTTGAGCTATTGTTAAAAGTGTTGTTTCATCTAAAAACTTCTCACCTTCAATTCCAAAAGGAAGAATATTCTCTTTTAGTTCAACTTCTAAGTTTTGCATTGTCATTTTTTGAGGAATAATTAAAGGATGAGTATCTTTATAAAACTTAGAGATTTCATAGATTGATTCTCTACTTGTTGGAGTATAATCAATTGCGCCACTTGGACAAACTGAAACACAACCACCACAACCATGACAATCAACTTGAGAAAATGTTAAAGTTTTTGTTTCGTCATCTTTTGTAATTGCAACACTTGGACAAACTTCTTCACACTTCGAACAAATAACTTCTCTTCTACTATCATATTGACAAATTGTTTTATCATATGTTGTGATTTTCTTATATGAATACGAGTTGGTATTTTCTTTTATCGTAGTTATTACTTCATCTACACTTGAAAGGTTTGGATCAAAACAACCACTTTGTTTCATTCCTTCGATTTTTGCATCAAACCAAACGATTTGAGATACATTTAATTCTACATCTTTTCCTTCATCATCAACAATAACTGTTAAGTTTCCAATATGCCCATCAATGCTTTTTACAATATCTTCACTAATATGAAATAGCTCAAAATCACTTGAGTTTATACTTGAAATAAAATGTTCATATTGTTCTTTATTATTAGTGATTAAAAGTAATTGATTAGTAACTTCTTGAGAGTATGAAATATCTTGTGCGAAATCATATTTTGTAGCTGCTATTTCATATAGATTTGATATATTTTTTATTTTTTTTGAAAAATCATCTTTACTATTCTTGATATAAAAATCTATTTCATCAGCATTTACTTCAGATTTTGTATCTACACTATTTGAAACTAAAAAATCTTTATCTTTAATTTCATCTAAACTTGTAGTTACTAAAATCTCTTCGTTTAGAGGAAACTCTAAACCTTTTGGATTATAATATATAAATTCTTGCATAACCTATGCCCTTTTTGGTCAAAACTATTTTACCTAATTCTATTTGCTTAATTTTTAATATAAACTTAAATGTTAAAATATTTTTTACCTTTTTAGACATTTGTATAAAATTTATGCTTTTTTACACATTATTTATAATTGATAATATTAAAGAGCTTATATTTACCATTTTTTTAGTAAACTAAAGTATGTTAAAAAAGACACCAATCATACTATTTATATTTTTATTTTCTTACTATTTTTTCAAAGAAGAAATATATACTGAAAAAAAGATTACTATTGGTTCTAGTCTCCCAAAAACTGGTATAAGTAAAGACTGGGGTGATTCTGTTATCGCAGGTGCAAATTCATATTTTAAATATGTAAATGAGCATAAAATATTAAAAGATAAAACAATTGAGTTTATAACATATGATGATAAGTATGAGCCTGAACTTACACAGGAAAACATCCAAAAACTACTTTTTGAAAAAAATGTTTATGCCTTATTTGGATTTGTTGGAACGCCAACGGTTAAATCTATTTTACCAACCCTTGAAGAAGTTAATGTTCCATTTTTTGCACCATTTACAGGAGCTTCATTTTTAAGACGAACTTCAAATAAAAATATAATCAACTTTAGAACTTCATATGAAAATGAAATTGAGACTTTAATTAACTATTTAAAAGAGAAAAAAAAGTTAAATAAATTTGCTGTTTTTTACCAAAATGATGATTACGGGGAAGAAGGATATATTTCAATAATAAAAGCACTTGATAAAAGAGGTCTAAAACTAAGTGCAGAAGGATCTTACAAAAGAAACACACTATCTATAAATCATGCTTTTAATGAAATAAAAGATGCAAAACCAGAAGCAATAATAATGATAGGAGCAAATAAATCAAATGCATTGTTTATAAAAAAAGCTAAACAGAACATTCATTTCAAAGATACAATATTTTGTAATATTTCATTTGGTGATGCAAACGCCATGATAAAAGAACTTAAAAAACTAAATACAAACACTCAAAACTTGATTTTCTCTCAAGTTGTTCCTTACTATAATGACACTTCTAAAAATATAATAATAGAGTATCAATATATGATGAGAAAATATTATCCAGAAGAAGAGTTTGGCTTTATTTCACTTGAAGCTTTTTTAGCAGCAAAAGTACTTGTAAATGCACTTGATAGAATAAAAGGTGATAGAACTAGAAATAAACTAACTCTAACTCTAAAAACAACTTATCAAAATCTATTAAAAGATATAAAACTAAAATATAAGAATAATCAGCTATCAAATAAAGTTTATTTATTTGAATATATGAATAGTGAATTTAAAGAGTTAAACTATGAATAAAAGGCTAGAAAAAACACTTGATTATTTTGATAAGTTAAAATTTTCTTATAAAACCTCTTTTTTAGTATTTATTATTGCAGGGGGAATGATAAGTATTATTTTACTTTTTCAAATATCTATTTTTACAATCAAGCAAGACTTTGATACCTTGTTTGATAAAAGAACAAAATCATTAATTAAACTTGAAAAAATAAAAGATACATACAAAGTAAACATTCAAGAGACCATTATAGATCTAGAAAAAAACAATATTACTTTCAATCAAGCAAGAGAAGTATTACAATTAGGTAAACAACTTATTGATAATAACTGGGATTCATATAAAAAAATCACCTCACAAGAAGATAAAAGTTTTTTATCAAACTTTATCAAAGAATTTATTTTATATAACACTCAAGATTACAAAGACAATAAAATATTAAGAACAAGTATTATTAATAATATTGATAAAAAAATGTTAAAAATCAAAAGTTCTTTAAATAGCTTTGATTCTAAAAACGAAGAACATTTTTCACAAATCAATTTACAAATAAATGCCTTATCAATTTATATTACTAGTTTAATTAATTATGATTTATCAATTGCAATTTCAGAAAAAAAGATTACTGATAAGATTTTTAATATTATTATCATATTTTCTGTAATTACAATTTTCTTTGTATTTTTATTTTCAATCTTTTTAACTTTATTTATTATTAATAACTTTAAAAAACTCCATAATTCTTTGGAGCAAAAAGTTGAAGATAAAACAAAAGAACTTACAGAACTTAATAATTATCTTGAAATAAAAATCTCAAAAGAAGTTGCACAAAATAGGAAGAAAGATATTATTTTAGTCCAACAAGCAAGACTTGCAAGTTTAGGAGAAATGCTAAATAATATCGCACACCAATGGAGACAACCACTTGGATCTATAACTATGATTATTCAAAGTTTTCAAACAAAAATGAATCTTGGAAAACTTACATATGATTTTGTAGAAGAAAAAGTAAATGATGCCCTACTTTTATCAGAAAATATGTCTAATACTTTGGATGATTTCAAAAACTTTTTTAGTCCTGATAAATCAAAAAACAAATTTGATTTAGAAAAATGTATAGAACACTCAATTGAACTTTCTAAATATGTACTAACACAAGAGAATATTCAAATTGAACTTTCAAGTAAAGACAAAATAGAAATTAATAGTTATTATAATGAACTTTCTCATGTATTTTTAAATCTAATATCGAATTCAAAAGATGCTTTAGCAAGTAATATTGACAAAAATGATAGAATAATAAAAATAGTTTTAAATAAGTATAAACAATCAGCTGTTATTAATATCTTAGATAATGGTGGCGGAATACCTGATGATATTCTTCCTAAAGTTTTTGAGCCATACTATACGACAAAATATAAAAGTGCAGGAACTGGGATTGGGTTATATATGTCTAAACAGATTATTGAAAGACATATGAATGGATTTATTACATGTAAAAATGTTACCCATAAAATTAAAGATAATAAAAACTATAAATGTACTTTATTTACTATAAAACTACCTATAAAAGAGGAAGAACAATAATGAACAAAGATTTAAATATCCTACATGATTTTAATATTTTATATTTAGAAGATGATGAAAACTTACTAAAACATACAACTGATGTTTTAGAAGATTTTGTAAACAATATTTATGCAGTAAAAACTACAAAAGAAGCTATGGATATACTTCTAAATAAAAAAGTAGACGTACTAATCTCTGATATTTTGCTAGAAAATGAAAATGGAATTGATTTTTTAAAACATATAAAAAGTAAAGATATTAATATCCCTATAATTTTAACAACAGCACATACAGATACAAACTACTTATTAGATGCAATCAAATTAAAAGTAGAAAACTACATAGTTAAACCTATAAATATAAAAGAGTTACTAAATACACTACATGATGTTTTAATTCCTATTGTTCAAGAAAAAGAGATAAGAAAACATGATTATGTGATTAGAACCATCTCAGCCATTACTGATAGCAAGCAAGTAGATATTGTTAAATATATAATCAATAACTTAGATATCGAAAATCAATTTGTAGCTTCATATAGTGATATTATGGATAAGTTTTCTATCTCAAAGCCTACACTTATAAAACTATTCAAAGAGTTAGCACAAAAAGATATTTTAGTAAAAACTCAACATAAAACTTATAGATTTAATGAGCAAGCACTAGAAAAAATATAACATGAAAACATCTTGCTATAAACTAATCATAAAAATTGTTTTACTATTTATTATGATTAGTTTTTCAAATGCAAAAGAAACATATACAAATAGCCTTACAATAGACGTGGCGGTTGGCCTTTGAATGATATTTTAACACCTGATGCAAAAGCATTTCTTTCAGCTACTTATTTACCTGTTGATGATAGGTTTGGACTAAATAGTATTAAAACTGTTTTGAATAAAACTCAAAGTGATTTTGAAAAAAAAGCAAAAAAATATATGAACTATCTTTAGAAATACAAAAAAATCTAAAAGAAAAAAATACAAATAAAAAACAAAAAGTAAACCTAGATTTATCAATAGTAAATAAATATGTAAATGATGTAGAATCTTTTTTTGATAAGAAAAATCACGGTTTAGGTTTTAAACCAAAGTTTCCCCATAGTTCAACTATTGAGACTCTTTTGGATATTTACTTTACTTTTGGGAATAAAACTGCCCTTGATATATCTACAAAGATTTTAAAAGCCATGGGTAATGGTGGAATTTATGACCAAATAGAAGGTGTTTTTTTTAGATACAGTGTAGATGAAAAGTGGATTATTCCTCACTTTGAAAAAATGCTTTACACAAATGCAGAACTTCTTAATTCATACGCTAAAGCTTATTTAATCACAAAAGATAAATTTTATAAAAATATAGTAGATGAAACTATTAATTTTGTCACTAATAGATTTGAAAAACAAAATTTACTTTATAGTGCAAGTGATGCAGATAGTGCTTACTTTGTGTTCTCACAAGATGAAGTATCTAATTTTTAGAAACTAAAAACTACAAAAAAAAACAAATACAAGAGGTTTTACAGTACTTTGATATAAGCTTTGAAGGTAACTTTGAAAATGGCTTTTCAAACCCAAATATTACAAAATCAATTCCTATGGAAAACTTAGAAAAAATTAAAAAGGATTTAAAAGAATTAAGAGCTAAAAAGCCTTATCCGTTTGTTGATTATAAAATATTAACTTCTTGGAATGGTATGTTTCTTCTTTATTTACTGCTGGAAAAATAGATGAAAAATATTCACAAAAAGCTTTAGTTATTCTTAATACTTTAGTAGAAAAACTTTATGTAAACAATACTTTATATCATCAAAGATTGCTAAATGAAAAACCAAAAGTAAAAGCTTTATTAGAAGATTATGCTTTTTTAACTCAAGCACTTTTAAAAGCTTATAATTACTCACTAAGAAAAGATTACTTATCTCTTGCAAAAAAACTTACAAGTGAAGCTATAAAAAGATTTTATAGAGATAATACTTGGTATATGAGTGATGATGAGTTTGAGTCCCTTGCTGAAGTTTATGATAGTGTTTATAGAAGTTCATTATCACAAATGACTGAAAACCTTTTAAAAGTTACAGCACTTAGTGATGATTTAAAAACTCAAGAAATAGCTAAAAAAATATTTGAAAAAGAGTCTTATTTATTAAAAAACAAATCTACTAATCTATCTTGGTTATTTAGAAACTATATAGCTTATAAAAAAGAGTTTGTCATAATAAAATCCTCAAAAGAAAACTTACTAAAAAACTCAACTGTAAACTTACCATTTACACTTAAAAAAGTAGAAGATACAAATAAATACTTAGCTTGTAAGATAGGTGTTTGTTTTGATTATGATGATAATTTTGATACTTTAGTAAGAAAAGTCAAATCAGTCCAAGACTTTTAGCATCTCTTTTATCTTTGTGATGTTTTCATTGATAAATTTACTGTCGCTATTTTCTTCTAAATAACTTATATTTTCTTCAAGTAGGTTTTGTAGTTCTTCTTTTAGAATAAACTCTTTTTCAGTTACCACTTTATCATTAAAAGGCTCATCTAGTTCTAGTGTCAAGTTTGATTGAATATCCATAGAAAAGTTTAGGCTATAGTAAACTTCAACACCATCTAAATAGTTTCTTGTGGCGCTTAAATATGCTGATTCAAAGAAAACATAATCCATCTCTCTTGATGTATATGTCATTTTAATTAGACCTTTTGCATTTTCAATTAAATCATTTTCAGTAAAATTTTCACCAATTTTATTTATTATATTTAAAGCTTTTGAAAAATCAAAGTCATTGATTAATTTATTTTGTATTTCTTCTAGGTTCATCTTTTAGTTTCCATATTCAGAAGTAGAAAGTTCTACGCCTTCGTATGAAGTAGTTTTAATAGCTTTTTTTATATCAGCAATTTTCACTTTATCTTCATAGATTACTTTTACTTCTTTTGTGTTTAATCTTGCACTTACTTTTTTTACACCTTCAAGTCCTCTAACAGCTTTTTTAACAGCAGTTGTACATAAAGGACAGTGCATACCATCTACTTTAAAAGTAGTGATCTTATCAGCAAACATACTAACACAAATAAAAACTAAAATAAAAAATATTTTCATAATCTAATCCATAAACATAGGTATAATTTCAGGGTAAAAAAGTAAAAATCCAACAGCTAAAAATAGACTTCCTATTGTTAAGAAAGAACTAGTTAAGCTTTTTTCTTTGCATTCACACTTTATTTTTGTGCTGTATTTTTTGATTCCGTATACTAGTAGAATTACGGTTAAAATTCCCATAGGAATTCTAAGATAATCTAAAGTAGTAAGTGCAGTTAAAACTCCACTAGAAACTCCAAAAAATATAAACAAAAATGCTGGTAAACAACAAAGTGTTGATAATAGTGCAGTAAAAACTGCACCTATTATTGGGAGATTTTCTTTTCTCATATTCTCTCTTGTGAAGTGTAACTATATGCAAATGATTTTGCATCATAGTAGTTTTGTGCATCTTCACCAACTTCTGCATAAGGATACCCTAACATATTTAAAGGATATTGAGCTGGCTTAGGAAGAAGAACAAAATCTCTAGCATAGTTAAACGCTACCCAGTTCATTTCCCAGTTTCCAAACATAAAGTTTTTTGTTTGTATAGTTTTTTCAGATTCATTTGTAAGGTCTTCACCTAATCTTACTTTTGTAACATCAGCAGGATCAGCTGGAACCCAACCTAGACCACTTACATAAAACTCTGCTCTACAGTGTTGTCCACCAGTAATTTTTGCAAAACCTTTATCATCTGCTTTTCCACAAACTTTCGAGATTTTTGATTTACCAGCTCTAATACCAAATACTTCTCTTGCTGGAACTCCTGCATTTCTTAAAAGTGCAACAAATACAGAACTAATATCTGTACATTTTCCACCATAAATCTTTTCTTCAATAGATTTGCCAGCATCACCAATACCACAACCAATAACACTGTTATCTCTATACATAGTTGTAACTGTCCAATCATAAATAGCTTTTGCTTTTTCTAATTGAGTTTTTGCATCTTTTGTAATAGATGTTGCTAATTCAGTAATTTTTGGAGTAACTGGAATATGTTCTGTTGGTTCTAAGAACATTTTAACCTCAGCACTAAAATTAGTATCATTTTTTGCTTTTGAAAGATCTGCAAAGTTTTGTTTTGTCATTACTTCAAAATTGATATCTAAAGTTGGATTTTTCTCACCTTTTTTCCATGAAGCATATAATACTTTTGTATTATAATCATTTTCAACAATTTTTGCAGTCTCAAAGTTACCTTTGTATGACATATCAACTAAAGTTTGATAATTTGAATCAAGTGGAATTGGAACCCAAATTTGTGCAACTTCATCACTTGCTTGTAGTTTATAGTTATTTATAATACTAAACTTTCTAACACCCTGTTTTATTCCAAAAGGATTTTTAGTGCTTGAACTTGCAAAAACAAAACTTGGATTAACTAACGCAGTAGTACTTAATAATGCAGTACCTTTAATAAATAATCTTCTATTCATAAATAAACCTCTAATAGTATTTTTGTTCTATTTAGAGATAATAAGTAGCTAAGTTACTTAAAATCAACCATAACCTATGGCCTGTGAACTTATATCTTAAAATATTATAATAGATTTTATAAATTAACCCTTAAAAGGTAAAATATTTTTTACCTATGTTAAACTGAATTTAAAGGGCTTAAGTGTATAATTTATCATTATTTTACAGGATATTTAATGAACGACGAATATAAATTAACCAAGTTTGTTAAAGCCGCTGGTTGAGCTGCTAAATTAGGTCCGGGTGATCTTAAACAAAGTATTATCAGCTTAGTACCATGCGACAATGACATACTTGTAGGGTTTGATAGTAGTGATGATTCATCAGTTTATAAACTAGATGAACAAAAAGCACTTGTTCAAACTTTAGACTTTATTACGCCAGTTGTAGATGACCCTTATGTATATGGGAAAATTGCTGCTGCAAATTCACTTTCAGATATATTTGCCATGGGTGGTACAGTAAAGACTGCACTAAATATTGTGGGATTTGATAGAGCAAATCACGGTACAGAAGTTCTAAGAGAAATGCTTAGAGGTGGAAATGAAAAGATTCAAGAGTGTGGAGGACTACTTATGGGTGGTCACACTATTGAAGCTCCTGAGATGTTTTATGGACTATCTGTTAGTGGCCTTGTACACCCTAATGAAATCTATAGAAACAACACAGCTAAAATAGGACATGTTCTAGTTCTTACAAAACCCATTGGAATGGGTATTTTAACTACTGCAATAAAAAGAGATTTATTAAACGAATCTACAAAAGAAGAAGCAGTAAAAGTTATGGAAGCACTAAATTATATACCATCAAAACTTCTTAGAAAGTATGATGTTAGTTCTTGTACTGATATTACGGGGTTTGGATTACTTGGTCATGCTTTAGAGTGTACTAATGATTTAACATCATTTGCTATACATTGTGGTACTGTTCCAGTGATGGCAGATGCTGAGAATTTAGCTAATGAAGGTGTAATTCCAGGTGGAACAAAAAAGAATATGAAACACCTAAAGGATAAAACAACTATAATGTGCCCAACAAGTGATTGTTATACTATGTACTGTGATGCTCAAACTTCAGGTGGACTACTTGTTGCTATGGATAAAGAAGATGCAAAAGAGTATATAAAAGAAATAGAAGACTTAACATATGGTTATGCTTCTATAATCGGAGAAGTTATTCCTAGAGGTGCTACTCCTATAATAATTCATTAAAAACAAAAGGCAATATTTGACTTTCAAGACATTAAACTTAGAAGATAGTTTCCTATCAAATCTTCAATCACTAAACTTCGAGAAGATGACAAAGATACAAGAGCTATCTTTGCCTCTATCTTTACAAAATAAAGACATCATCGCAAAAGCAAAAACTGGTTCAGGTAAAACTGTATCTTTTGGTATTCCCTTGGTTCATAAACTTGATGTAAAAAAGTTTAAAATTCAATCACTAGTACTTGCTCCTACAAGAGAGCTAGCAAACCAAATTGCACTAGAGATTAGAAAGTTATCAAGACATATTCATAACGTAAAAGTATTAACTCTAACTGGTGGTGTTCCATATAACCCTCAAGTATCATCACTATATCATGGAGCTCATATCATAGTGGGAACTCCAGGGAGAGTTTTAAAGCATATTAGTGAAGAGAATATAAACTTCGAATCACTAAATACACTTGTACTAGATGAAGCTGATAAGATGCTTGATATGGGTTTTTTTGAAGATATTAGTAAAATCATAGATGCCTTACCAAAACAAAGACAATCGATGCTATTTTCTGCAACATATGAAGAAGGAATAGAAAAGCTTTCAAAAGGTGTTTTAAATAACCCTACTTTGGTAGAAGTTGAAGATGAACAAAAAGTAAAAATCACTCAAAAGTTTTATGGATGTAATGACAGTACAAAAAGCTCACTTATACCTGCAATTATTTCATCAAATGAAGCGAAAACTACACTGATATTTTGTAATATGAAAATCAAGTGTGAAGAAGTAGCTGATGAATTAGATGCACTTGGACTTGATGTACTTACACTACACTCTGATTTAGACCAAAAAGATAGAGACCAAATCATCACACTATTTTCAAATAAATCATATCCTATTTTAATAGCAACTGATGTGGCTTCAAGAGGACTTCATATAGATGATATTGATTTAGTAATCAATTATGACTTAGCAAGAGATGAAAAAGTACATACTCACAGAATCGGTCGTACGGCAAGAGCAGGAAAAGGTGGAGTTGCTATATCTCTATACAATGAAAATGATGAAGAAAAAGTAGATGATATCAAAGAGTTTTTTGATGATATTATTTTTGATGAAATAGAAAATATCAAAGACAATCCTGAGTTCAAAATCGATAGTGATTATAGAACACTATTTATAAATGGTGGGAAAAAACAAAAACTAAGAGCTGGAGATATTCTAGGGGCATTGACTGCTGGAATAGGACTACCTAAAGATAGTATTGGGAAAATCACATCGATGAACTTCTGCTCTTATGTAGCAGTTGAAAAACAATATATCAAAAAAGCTCTAGACGGACTTTCTAATAATAAAATCAAAGGTAAGTATTTTAGAGTTTTTGAGAAGTAATATCTTAACTTAAAATCATCTTAGGGTTTCGGCCCCGGCGGTTGGGGGTTCGAATCCCTCCAGGCGTACCACCTAAAAGCCCGATTTAATCACTGTTTGCAGTGTTTAGGTCGGGCTTTTTTTATGTCCTCAAAAAAGTCATTCACACTTATTTCACACCTAATATTAAATTTGTATCTCCCCTAAATTAAAAGTATCGTACTTTGAAACATTAAGATATTTTGACTAAAATAGGCAAATCCTGTAAATTAAAATAGTAAAGTATTGATTTCTTTGCCAATTAAACTTTAGAATTAAAGATATCGTGAATTGAGACATAAAACTATCGTAGATTGAGAATATATTTAAGGTTAAATAATTTATAATAGTTATCTGCCAAAGAGAATTTATATAAGAGATACTATTTAATAGTATCTCGATTATTCTAAATTAAAAGGAGTACAAAAGTATTCTTTATAGCTATTTCCAGAAGCCTTTATAATTCATAATATCTTCATGTTCTTGAATTAAAATGTAACATTCAATTTTAGATAATTTTTTTTCAATGAAATTACTAATCTGTTCTTGATTCTTTTTGTTAATTAAACTTACTTCTAACCCTTTGATTCTATCTAATAAACTGTTTTTTGAGTTATGAACAGAAAATCGTTCTTTATCTTGAGAAAGATCTTTTAATATTTTTTGTAAATATTTTTTAGGAATCATTTTATTTGCCCAATCAAAAAAAGATCCATCCGTATAAGACTGTATTTTTTCTCTTAAGTGGATTTTTGCATAATCAATAAAAATATCATCGTCATCAAATACTTTATTTTTATTATTTTTTATGTCATCAAGCCTAGTAATTTCGCCTGAGCTTAAATATTCAACCAATTCTTCTTCTGAAAACTTTTCAATTAATTTTATAATTGGTCTATTTTCTTTTTTCCATCTAAAATAAGTTGGTGCACTAAAACCAAATAATTTACTCATTAGTTCATTGTTATTCATGTTTGTCCTATATTATTATGATAATTTTATTAAATTATAACATAAAATATAAAACTATACAATAAATTAAGAAAAATTTAAAATAAACTGTAATATGATATAAAAATTACATTATGATTGTTTTTATATCATAATGTAATTAAATAAAACAAAAAGGAATCCTATGGATTTAGAAATGTTAAACTCTTTATTACCAAAAGAAAAAAGAGGTAGTGCTTGTTTGAACGAATTTTATTCAGCACAGGTAGTAGGAGTTAGTTCATCCTCAATGGCTACTTATAGAAAAAAGGGATTAGGTCCTGAATATCTTAAAGTAGATAATGGAAAGCGTGGGCGAGTACTTTACCCTAAAACAGCATTATGTGATTGGCTTAATCAAACTATAAAAACTGCATAGTTGTCCACATTTAGAGTTTTGGCAAACGGTCAAAAGTGGACTAATAACTGAACAAGTCAGTGTGTAATGATAACATATTGAACTTGTACATATAATGATAGGTGAAATTATGAAAATACGAGTTAGAAAAAAAGAGAAACAGTATGCCCAAGTACATAAAAACTTACTGTTTCATAAAAAGTTATCAGTGCAATCCAAAGGAATTGGTTCAATTTTGGAATGTTATAGTGATAATTTTGAAATTACATTTGAGTCTTTAAAAATACATACAAAACTTCAAGATAAAACTTTAAGAAAATATATAAAAGAGTTAGAAAACAACTTGTTTCTATTCCGAATACAAATTATTAAAAATTGTAATTTAATATGGTTTTTCGACTCAGAAAACTTAGATATTAAATATGTATTAGATGAAATAGAAAAAGTGCAAAATTGCGACAAAATAAGGTTTATTACCGCCTACCAAATTTTGGTAGGGGAAAATATGGCATGCCATAAATTAACTACATATAATAATATACTTACATATAATAATACTACTATTAAGCCCTCAACTAGTTTTTCAAATACTGAAGCACTTAATATTATGTATCAAGTTAAAAAATCGAAGGAAAGATTAAAAATTAAAAATAGATCATATTTACAAACTCCAAAAGAAAAAAATAAAGGAGTGTATTATGAATAATATAAAATTAAAATATTCTACAAAAGTTATAGTAAAAGAAAAAAACTTTAGGTTTTATAGTTTAAAAAATTCAATTGTTAATGTTTCAATCAACAAAAGTAAATTACAACTATTTGCAAATGATAGATATGAATTTTTAGATTTACATTCAATCAAAACAAATAGAGTATTAATTCCAATTGTTAAATCTTTCAAATATCATAATTCAAAAATATATTTATTTGAAGTGCAAATACTTTATAAAACTAAAACTGCAGAAATAAAAAAATCTTTAATAAATTTAACTGATGAATTATGTTGTTCATTTAATATATCTAGAAATGATACTCAAAGTCTTTATAGATTAATAATTAGATATACGAATTTTACTAAGTTTGATCAAATAGAATATTATTTAAATAATCAAAGGATTGCAGCATGAAGAAATTAACTTTAAGTTTTATTGCTGCAGTTACATTAAGCACTAATATATTTGCTGGTGCTGCAGCTGGTGGAGCTACAGAAGTAACTCAACTTGCTCAATGGCTTGGAGATCAAGTTGCTTGGAGTGCTGATTATGCAGAACAAGTAAATCAATTAAATACTCAAATAAATCAACTACAACAAGATATTATGAGTGTTCAAATGATGACACAAAACTTGCAAGATCTAGGTAACTTTGATTGGCAAGATTTTGCAGTTAGTGTAACTGGATTAAAAGGTGTAATGCAAAGTGCAAATGCTTTATCTTACACAATGGGGAATTTTGATCAAATGTTTAGTGATAACTATAAGGGTTATGCTAATTATTATAGTATTGCTAATTCTGGATCTTTAACTCCAGGAGAAAAAGCAGAAAGTTTCTCACAACAATATCAACAACTAAATACTAACACAAGAAATACTATAAAAGGTACTTTAGATAGTTTAGGATTACAAGAAGATGATTTTTCTAATGAAGCGTCAATAATAAACACTCTTAAAAGTAATTCTGCTGGAGCTACTGGTAATAAAGCAGTAATTCAAGCTGCTAATGATATTGCACTTTTTCAAGTTGATCAAATGAGAAAACTTAGATCTACAGTAATGAGTCAAATTAATTTACAGTCTCAATATATGGCTGCAGAAAATGAGAAAAACGAAATTGTTGAAGCTCAATTACAACATAAAAGAACTGGCGGATACAATCCAATAATAGGTGATGAAGAAGTAATAGGATGGTAAAGTGAAAAATTTAATTTTAATAGTATTTATTGCAATAGTTTTATTAAGTGGGTGTAGTGAGAATAAAGCAAAAAATAAAGCATATTATTTAGATCATATAGAAATTGCAAAGAAAAAAGTAAAAACTTGTAAGGAAAGTGGTTACTCAACTGAAAATGATAAACTTGATTGTTCTAATGCTCAAATGGCAGTTAATGAAATAATTTCTAAATCTAATAATCCAATTATTGGTGATGAAAAAGTGATAGGTTGGTAAGATGAAAAAAATATTAATATTAATCTTTATTTTATTACCAACTATAATTTTTGCAGCCGTTGATACGAATAATAATACAAGTGATATTTTACTAGTGTTTAAAAATGCTGCAAATGATTGGACTAATACAATTTTACCGTCAGCTATGTGGTTATTTTGGGCTTTAGTTTCTATAGATTTTGTCCTTACTTTTGGCTATATGGCTTTAAAAGGTACTGATTTTGCAGAGTTATTCTATGAGTTGATTAGAAAAGTTATAATCATTGGATTCTTTTTATTGTTGTTTACCTTAACTGATTGGCTGGTTACCATACCAGACTCTTTTGCAATGTTAGCAAATAATGCGACTGGAGTTAATATTGCTCCTGATACTATTTTAGAACAAGCATTTATAATCGTAAAAGCTATTTGGGATGGAATAGGATTTTCATTTGACAGTATAGGTTTAGTTTTAGCTGGGATAATAGTATTAATAGCATTTGCTCTTATGACAGCTCAATTATTTATTACAATTGTAAAGATATATGCTCTAATGGCTGGTGCTTATATAGTTTTTGCTCTTGGTGGTTTAACTCAAACTAGATCTTATGCAATTAATCCAATAATTTCAATTATAAAAGCTGGTATGGAATTATTTTTTATAAAAGTATTTCTAGGTTTATCTGTAACTACCATTCAAGACATGGCTGCAAATGTTGGAACAGATAATAACTCTATCATGGCGATGGTCGCAATCTCTGTTCTTCTTGCATCTTTAGTTCAAATGGTACCTGGAATGGTTGAATCCTTACTATCTGGACATTTTGCTGGAAATTCTACTTCTGGAATGGGTACTGCTAAAGTTGCAGTTGCTGCAGCAGTTGGAGGAGCTGTTGGAACAGCAGCTGGAGTAGTTTCTGGAAAAAGTGCAATAACTGCTGCAAAAGAACTTTCTGGATCTGGTCAAGGATCAACATTAGGTAATTTAACTAAGGCAGCTGGAGCTGATGCAGTTAACACAATTACTGGTGCTAATAAATATGCAGCTGGAAATATGGGTGTTAGAATGACAAATTCTATGAACCAAAAATCTGACATATTAAATGCAACTAGTAGTTCATCAATGAGTACACCTAAAAATGATTTTAAAGATGCAATTAAATCGGCAAAAAGTGAATCATCAAGTAGTGAAAATTCTAATTCTTCTAATTCAGAATATGTTTCTGGAGTTAATGAAAACCTTATGAAAAGTTAATATGAGAACTTCAATAGATCCACAAAAAAGAAGAGATATAAAAATAACGGTTAGAGTTAATCAAAATGAACAAGAAAACTTAGTTTCAAACTCTAATAAATATGGACTAAAAATCCCAGGATATTTAAGATCATTAGGTCTTAATTATTCTATAAAATCTATAGTTGATGAAAAAGCAGCTGCTAATCTTTTAAAAGTAAATGCAGATATGGGAAGATTAGGAGGTCTTTTTAAAATGTGGTTAGAGGATAATAGAGCAGATAAACATGACTTTAGTAATACTAGAACTTACAAAGATATAGACAATCTTGTAAATGATATAGAAAGACTAAAGTTAATATTAAAAAATGAAGCATTAAAAATAATGCAGAAACAAGCATGATAGTTAAAAAAGTAGCTGCAAAAAAAGCTACAAAATCGAGTTATAAAGCTTTAGCAAATTATATATTAGATCTAAAAAACAATATGGAAAAAGTTGAAACTTATTACTTCTCAAATTGTAGCTATACGGAAATAGATCACAACATTCTAGAGATTGAAAATACACAATCTTTGAATCAAAGAGTAAAACAAGATAAAACTTATCATTTGATTGTTTCTTTTCAAGAAGATGAGAATCCAAGTGATGAGATAATTCAAGATATAGAGAATGAATTATTATCATCTTTAGGGCTTGAAGATTGTCAAAGGTTAAGTGTTATTCATACAAACACTAATAACAAGCACATTCATGTTGCTGTAAACTTAATAGATCCAATAACTCATAAGATTAAAAATCTATCTTTTGATAAGTTAACGCTACAAAGAAAGGCTGCTGAGTTAGAAATAAAACATAATCTAAAAATCACAAATCATGTTAGAAGAACTCTTGAAGAAAAAAAGAATGATATGGATGATAAAACTATTCATACAGGAATAGTTAATTTTAAAGATTGGGTAAAAGAAAATGCTGCAGCTGAGATTAAAAAAGTTTTAGCTGATGATAAGAGTACCTGGAAAGATCTATATAAAACTTTGGCTAAATATGATCTAGAGCTAAGAGATCGAGGAAATGGAAATGTAATATCAAGTAGATCACAAAAACTATTCATAAAAGCATCAGATATAAGCAGAGAGCTTTCAAAATCTAAATTAGATAAAAGATATGGAGAAAAAGATAAAGAAGCTTTAAAAGCAATTATAGACAAAATAGAACCTATACATAAGTTTGAACTAAAAACTAATCTTAAATCAAATCTTTGGGATGAATATAGAGAGTTCGAAAAATTAAAACTCCAGGGAAAAGAAATATTATTAGCAGAAGAAAAAGAACAAAGAGAATTATATAAATTGAATGTCAAAAAGAAGTGGCAACTATACAGAGAAAAGACTATGAAAGATAGAACTATCTCTAGACAAGAAAAACAAAAGATTTATAAAATGATTAATGAATCTAGAAAAAAAGAGCTAAGTTCTTTTCAAATGAAATTTAAAGATCAAAGATTAGATATATATTCAAAATATAAAAAGCTTTCTTATAAAGATTATCTAATAAATAGATCTTTATCTGGAGATGAAGAAGCATTAGAGGCATTACGAAAATCAAAGATAACAATAAATCCTGGAGAAAATATTTTATCAGCTACAGAAAAAAAAGAGAATAATCAAATTTTTTCTTTTGGAGATAAGATAGTCAATAAAGATGGAACGGTAACTTATAAGATTAATGAAGAAAGTAAGGTATTAGATAAAGGTAATCATCTAAAAATAAATATTAACAATAATAAATCGAATGAAATCTTAACTGTTTTAAAAATGGCCATGGCTAAATATGGAAATGAATTAGATATCACGGGTACAGAAGACTTTAAAAGAGAAGCCATTAAAACTGTACAGAAACATAATCTAAATATAGTATTTAAAGATCAAAAAATGCAAGTTATTAAAAATATATCTAATAAAAAAGATGGGAATAGTTATTCTTATTAAGTTGAATATATAGGAACTCTAGATGATAGCTAGTACTGTTCCTAGTAAAGACATATTTTGTATTTAAAAAGACATTTCTAATCAAAGAAAGTGAATAAACAAGTAGATATTAAACAATGTTTATACAATTTGTATAAATAAATGAAAATATTTAGGAATTTTTACTAGCTATGAGAATATTAAAAATATTTTCCAGAAAAAAGTATATCTTTTTCTGGAAAAATATCAATAAAAAAGAAGTATAAAGTATCTTAAAAAGGTCTCTATCTAGAGTTTTAAATTTGGTAGGGGATAGCTCTTCTTGCCAAATAATTTAGTTAGAAAATATATAAACTTTATATACTACCTAGCTCTCAATCTTTTCATTCTATCTTTATAAGATTCTTTATAAAACTCTTTTGCTTCAGAGCTTAAAAAAGATTTTTCAATCAAATCTTCTACTTCTTGATATGAATCCTCAATAAATTTCATAATTTTATTAAATCTTATTTCAGGTAAATTTATATACTTAGCAAAGGTTTTAAAATCATCATAAGTATAGTAACCATAAGCTTCATAAGTAGATGTATAATCATCTAATAAATCTATAGCCATATCTCCATATTTTTCATTTATATGAAATCTTGTGTTTAATAAATCATAACTTGGTGTTAAAAAGTATTCTCTAGAATCTGCTTTACTATACAAAGAAAAGTTTTTAATATGTGCATCACCATTACATATTAGATAATTTAGAATAATTCTTTTAAAAAAGTCTTCTTGTGATATTACACTTGATGCAACATACTTTTTTATCATCTTTGCACAATCTAAATAACTACAAGCATCATATTTATAATTTTCTCCATGAGTTACTGGTGTTATTCCCATAATTCCAGCAAAATCTTCTTGATCATGTTTCAAGCTTGTTTCTTCATCATAATCAAATCTCTTTGTTATATAAGCTAACTCTCCATCACTAAACATAATCAAACCACACGAAGCTGTAGGAATTTTAAATATATTCTTTGAGATAATCATTGATAAATGTTCATTTGCCACAATATCTTTTTCATTTTGAATATACCCATCTCCATTTGTAATAGGTTTTAATATATATTTTCCATTACTTGCAGTTGGTATTAAATCTTTCTTTTCAAAAGTTAAAGAGATTTTATCTTGTACTCCAGAGATTGACATTCTAGGTGATAATTCTGCTCTTTTTTTAGTAAATTCAACTCTATCAAAATTTAAAGGATTTGGTACCTTACCATTAAATAGTTCTTTAATACACTTTGAACAATAGTTATTTCTTAGTTTTTTATTTTCTGCTAAACAGCCTAAACATATCTTATCTTCCATTTTTATATCTCATCTTTTTCTATTGTAATTGAACCTATTGTGTTCTCTTTGGTTGTTAATAATAACCTTGAAAAATCATCATTTTTATCAATTCTAAGCTCTTTACATTGTATATCTTTTAATTTTCCTTCTGCTAATAGATTATAAAAAAAAGAAAATAAGCTTTTTGATGTAAATTCTTCTTCTTGTAAAGGGAATGTTAGACTAATAGCTTTCGCAATATCTTTATTTAAATACTCTTTATCATAAACAAAACTATAACTATTTTCATCAAATTTTGTAAGTAACCCAGCAAAGATACTGTTTCTAAAAACTTTTGCTCTTTGCATTATTTAATTTTCACTTTGATATCTAATTCCATTCCTAATACATCTAAAAGTTTTTCTAGTGTTTTAATTGTAGGGTTTGCTTTTCCATTTTCAATATCTGAAATTGAAACATAATTTACACCTGAATAATCTTGTAAATCTTTTAGTTCAAGATTTAAATCTTTTCTTCTTATTCTTATGATTTTTCCTATTTTAGAGTAGGTTGATGCCATTTTAATACCTTAATATATGTTCTTATTTAGTATATAAGTTAAATATGATCAATTATATAGCTTCTAAAATAAATATTTGCTTTAGTTTTAGCTTATATACTAAATAGTGTTATTTCTATTATGAATATTTAAAAAAATATATCATATTTAGCATATATGTGAAATATAAGTTATAAAATGTCTTCTGGATTAATTTCTCTAGTATGTGGATTGTAACGCTTGTGTTTTTTATCTCCAGCAATAATTTTTTTTATTTTTGGAGTTTTATCTATTATTTTTTGTTCTTCAAGCTTATTTGTTAAATTAGGCTCATTTTTTTCAAGCTCTAAATTAGTGAATCTTTTATCTTGACTAAAGATATATTTTTTAAAATATATACTAAATTGCTTATATGACATAGTGATATTTTTTTCTTTTTTTGTTAAATTATAAAGTTCTTTTGCTACTACATATCCAGCATAATATTTCTTTTCTATATAATCAAGATTTGTAAAAAACTCAATTTTTCCAGTCCCTCTTTTTATTTTATTCATTAAAGTGCCTTAAATATTTTTCTATATATAGAAAATAATTATATCACAATATATATCATTTAATTAGAGTTAGTTAGATTTTATGTCAACTTGCTTTTATATAACTTAAATAGTACTTTTTTGAGAAGAATGCATTAAAATCTAATAAATTACAATAAGAGAAAAAGGCAAGATGTGTAAAAGACTGTCATTAATAAATTAATTGACTGTTTTTACTATCTTGAATTTATTCGCAACTACATTGCTCAACAACTTTCTAGATAGTAAGATATAAGAAGATATAATCTTAATATGTATTTATCTGAACATGAAAAAATAGATTTAAATAATGATTGTCTACAAGAACTTGGAGAACATATACTTAACAATAAAATATTGCATAAATACTTTAAATATGAATGGGGCATATTAAAAACAAAGCAATATTGTGGAATGCTTAACTTTAAAAATACAGACTATTTTATCCTTCCCAAAATATCAAAAGATAAAGATGAAAACTTAGATATTTTTATGTATATGCTAATTTATACATATGATATGAAGTTAGAAAATGAAGAACTTGCATCTTGTAAAAACCATAAGCATAATGTAATAGAAGTATTTATTCAGTTATTTGCAAAAAATCTTTTAAAAGAATTAAAAAAAGGTACTTACAAAGAGTATAGAATCGAAGAAGATAATCTTCATACTTTAAAGGGAAAATATTTAATAAATGAAAATTTAAAGTATAACTTTACAAGAAGTAAAATTTATTGTGAATATGATGAGTTTAGTATGAACAATTTATTAAACCAATTCTTTTTATTTGCTATAAAATCTTTAATAATCGGTGTCAAGAATAAAAAGGTACTAAAGCAATGCGAATTAATTTTTGATGAAGTTGAACATAATCATCTTGATATAAGAAACTTAACTATAAATTTCAATAGATTAAATATTAGATTCAAATCTCATTTTGAATTTGCACTTTTATTGTTAAATCAATTTATACCTTTATTCCAAAAAGACAAAAAGTCTTTTGCATTTCTATTTGACATGAATATATTATATGAAAAGTTTATTGGTAAAATTGTGCAGAACACATATGAAAACGTAAGTATTCCCAAAGAAAATGAAAACTTTGGAATATTATCATTAAGGCCAGACATTATTCTTAGGAACCAGAGATTAATTATAGATTGTAAATATAAAATTATGAACAATAAGGATGGTATAAGTAGAAATGATAAGTACCAAATGTATGTTTATGGAAATAATTATTCAAAAGAGATAGATAAAACAATGCTTTTATATCCTATGCACAATGATGAAATTAAAGATTCTTTTGTATTAGGTAGGAATGAGAGAAAAATTGAATTAGAAATTAGAAGTATAGACTTAAATATGGAAATAAATACATACTCTAATTACATAAAAAAAATTACCAATGAAGTAAAGGAAATAGTTGATGGACTATAGTAAATATTTTAAAAAACTACTAGAAAAACAAAAAAAGCAAAAAAGTAACTTCCCAAAAAAAAAGGAATTTGAATATAGAGAAGGTAAATATCACGCTCAATCTTTTCAATATGAACAAGTAAGATACAACTTTGTAATTTCAAGTGATAGAAGTACTACTTATGGAAATGACTTTAATGGTTTAATCGTAGAAGTTTACATCAATGAAAAAAATTATTATGAAAGCTATTTTAATCAATTAAAAATACATCAAGAATCAATAGAAAATGAATTAACAACAAAAAATATTGTTTGGCAAGGAAAAGGTGAGTCTGCAAAAGGGACAGTCTGTAGAATCTTTGCTAAAAAAGAAGTTGATTTAGAAGATGAAACAAAATGGGATGAATATATAAACTGGCAAATTGATACTATGATAGATTTTTTAAAGGTTATGCCTACCTATACAAGTAAATTAGAGAAAAAGGAAATTCAAGAAATGGATCATCAAGAATTAGAATCAAAATTTAGAGAATACTTAGTTAAAATGGGTCATAGTCAAGCAACATTAAGTACTTATCCCAATATGCTAAAAAGAGATATCCCTGAAACTATGGAGAGTATAGAGAATACATTTCCTGATACCGTGTTTAAAATACAGAATATAGAAAAATTGAACAATCTCTATGATAGATGTTTCAATGGAGATTTAAAAGACTTTAATTTGAAGACGCAAAATAGAGCACCAAGTGCTGCAATAAAGAAATATATAAGCTTTCTTCAATCATTAGATCTAACAAGAGTAAAGAACACATCAAACTCACATGAAATAAAGATTAAAAACCTGATGCTTTATGGCGCACCGGGTGTAGGTAAAACATATAACTATAAAAATCTTATCACTATGATTGAAAGTGGTGATAAAAATATAAAAGAAATTTTAAAAGCAGTAGAAGATGAAAATGACATTGAAATTAATCATGATCTTTTTAATCAAATAAAAAAGGAAGATAGAATTGAGTTTGTAACTTTCCACCAAAGTTATTCATATGAAGATTTTATAGAAGGGTACCGACCAAGTGAAGATGAAGATAGAATTGTTAGAAAAGATGGTATTTTTAAAATTATTGCTGAAAAAGCTAGAATTAACTTAGAAAATAGCTTAAAAGATGAATTAGTTATTCAAGAAGAAAAAAGGACAATTAATATATTTGAAGAGTTTTGTGAATATGTATCAAATAAAATAGTAGAAGATTCAAAGTTAACACTTACGGATGCTGTATATATTTATGAAATTGAAGAAGATGCCTTTAGATATAAAGGTGATAATTGGAGTGAACATGAACGTGGCTTAAGAATGAAATTTAATGATATTTTTGAATTCTACAAAAATGATATTCAAGAGAGAAAACAAATTAAACATTTAGAAAAAATCAGTAGTTTATCTAAACAACATGCAACCTATTATTTTAAGCTATATCAACTTTTTAAAGAGTTTAAATCGAAAAAAAATGATAAAAATATAAAAGTTGAAAAAAGTGAAAAACAAAACTACTATATTGTTATTGATGAAATAAATAGAGGAAATATATCTAAGGTTTTTGGTGAGCTTATTACTCTTATTGAAGAAGATAAAAGAGATAAGTACAGTGTAACCCTGCCATATTCTAAAGAAGACTTTTATATCCCATCAAACCTTTATATTATATCAACTATGAATAGTACAGATAAATCAATTGCAACAATAGATATAGCTTTAAGAAGACGGTTTACTTTTATAAAAATGAAACCCAAATATAGTTTAGTAGAAGATAATGAAGCTAGAGAACTTATGATAGAACTAAATGAATTTATTGAAGATAACATAGGGGAAGATTATAAATTAGGTCATAGTTATTTTATGGGAGAAGACATTGATTTAGAATTTATTAGAAATTATAAACTTAAACCTCTTCTAGAGGAATATTTTTATGCAGATGATGAAAAGTTAAAAAAAATAATGAATTTACTTAATAAAGAGGAAGACTAATTCTTCCTACTTTTATATAACTTGTGTGATACCTAATCTACTTGAATATGCACTATATTCAACCTGCATTTCAGAAAGTAATTCTTTATTAAATACTTTTATTGCTTTAAATTTATCTTGAAAGATTTTTTCTGGTATAGAGAAGACATATCTAAAATCAAATATTAAAGAAATATCTTTCTCTTCTTCTGAAAAGTATAAGTGATCATACAACTTTATTGAATCAACTTTTTGTCCAGTTTTTATTTCTTTTTTTGTATTTTCTTTTCTAACTGGATTTTTAATTATAACTCCACTTATTAATTTTAAATTTTTGCCATATTTTGTTTGTGCAATATCACAAGGTCTTGATATTAATAAGGCAATATCAATCAACTCTTTACCTGCTGAAACTTGATGTTTTAAATAATCACTGGCAATAGGGTCATCTACTAAGCTATAGGTGTTTTTTAGAAATTCATTGTTAAATATAGAAATTAGTCCTATTTGTAATTTAGTGGTTTGAAGATTTTTGTCTAATTTAAAATGAAACCAACTATTTAATTTTGAATCTATATCAACAGTTATATTTTCTCCTATTTTATATAAATTGTCTTTGTTATTTTGAGATATTGCTATATTTGGTCTAGATTCTTTGGAGTTAGAAATAAGAATATTATCTAAGGCTTCAAAAAGTATTTCTCTTTTTTCTTCATGTTTATTATCTGAAATAAATCCTTTCCCTCCATGTGCAATAATAATTTTTTGAAGTTTTTTTATTAATAGGTTAGGTTCTTCTAGCCCTTTAGATAAATGGCCAATGATTTGATTAGAAGATTCTTTAATACTTTTTTTCCAAATAGCAAGTTCTTTTAGTTCATTATTTTGATTTAGTTTATTTTCAACATCGTTATACAACCTAGTAAAATCATATCCCGTTGCTGTTATGTAATTAGTTTTTTGTTCAGCAATACACATGAAAGGGGTTCTATTAATATTTTTCAATTGAGTTAATATCTCTTCTTCTTTATCTGTTTCTTTTGACCATAAAATTAGTATATAAAAAGAATTTTCAGGTATTAATCCCTGAATCCATCCGCTACATAGTTCAGGATCATAGTCATCTGTATTTTCAGTAAAATGTACATCTAAAAAGATCAATACTATATCAGAATAATATTTATCTGGAATAGAGTCACCATCTGTCAAATGGGCATTATAATACTTTACACCACTACCACTATTTTGATATTCTTGAAGAATACCTTTAATTTCATCAAACTTATCATCAACTATAATTATATTAGGTTCAACTGTAAGCATTTTATTGATTCCTTTTAAATGAAAGTTTTAATACTGCCCCTGTATATTTACTAGATATACTATATTTATTATTTTCTTTTATATTTATAATTTCAAGTTTCCCATATTTCATCATTATTGTGTCCACTAAATATAAGCCAATTCCTATACCATCTTCTTTCCTAGAAAAGAAAGGTCTTACTATATCTTTAATTTCATCTTTGAAACCAGGACCATTATCTGCAATAATAATAGAAACCGTATTATCTTCTTCTTTTATCGTTTTTATCAAAATATATTTTTCATTATTATATGTTGTATCAAGCCAATATATACTATTATCAATCATATTCATTATCATTGTGATAAAATATCTTTTATCACATTTTATTGTCTCAATATTATTATCATAAATTGATTCAATAATGATTTTACGATTACTTAGTTTGAATTTATAATTAGATATGGCTTTTTCAAGTACCTCTTTTACTTTTATAGGTTTATTCCCACCTTTTCTTAAAACAGATAAAATACCTTCTAAATAGTCTTTCAATTCCTCAACTTTTTCTATGGCTAAATCTTTTTTAAAAGGTTCGTCTTGAACAACTTTTTCCATTTGAGGAACAACTTTCTCAATTTCATGTAGTGCAACTGAAGCTGTCATTCCCACTCCTGCAGGAATTAACATTGTTTCTTTTTTCTCTTCATAGTCTTGCTGTAGTTTTTCTGCTTCTTTTTTTAACTTCTTTTTTTGTTCTTCTTCTGAGAAATCTGTATTATCAATCAAACTAGTAAATAAATTGTATTGATTATCTACAGGACTTGGATTGGAATCACTTTTAAGGTATGTTAACCATTTATTTCTGTCTTTTAATCTTTCCGCTTTAAAGTCAGTTAAAATTTGAATTACACACTTATAAAATATTTTAAAATCATTATTATCAATAAATCCTTCTCTACTTGTTTTTTCAATAAGTGATGTAGATTGTTCGGCATCAAGATGAATATATCCAATATTTTGATTATTTGAAAACCAATCTTTATTTTGAATTCTTCTTATATCAAGTTTTAGCCAATCATTTCCTGGCTCACCATAATCATAAACCCTCATTTCATTTTTAAAAACTTTTATTCCAGAATGATTTTTAAGTATAGCTTTTAAGGTTTGCGCTTCCTCTGTATATTTTTTTAAAGTATCAGAATCTAAGTCATAAGAGTAAATTTCTAAGAACAAACTACCAAATGGATTTTTAGTAGTCAGAAATTGTTCCATCTTCTTTTCAATTTCCTCTTCTGTAAAATCTTCATCTTTTAGTTCTGCTCTTATTTCAGGAAGTAGAAGTCCTTGAATATTATAGGTGTCTTCTTGGATTTCTCTTTTCCCAAATTCATTTTCTAGGGCTAAGTTAAATTCATAATTAACTGTAAGATTATAGTTTTCATCCAATAAAGCATTAAATTTATAAGGAGCAATTTCTAATATTTCATTTACATCTTTAAAGTTTTCCAGCCAGTTATTTTTAAAATCTAGATTTATTTTAAAAGTATCTGGATTATTTTTTGGAGATAGCATTGCAAGAGTATTTCTTTTTAAGTCTTTAGCCATTCTTTTTGACCATGGTTCTTTGAGTCCTGTAATTTTAATTTTAGTTCCAGAAGAATTTTTAAAATAAAACTTTGATGGATCTTTCTCTTCATTCCAACTAATAAGAATATCGTCTAAATATTGTTTTTGTGAAAATATATTCCAGTCAATCTTTAATGTTATTTCATAATCAAGAAGTTCTTCTTTAATTACTTTGTGATTTTTATCAAGTATCACATTCTTTGGTCGAGTAATTAATTCAATATTATCACCTAACTTATGAACAGCAAATCTACCAACTCCTTTTTCTCCCATAGGAACCCTTCTAAATATAGGACTTCTCTTGATAATTCTATTTCCATTTTTATCAATTGGTTTTCTATGGTCTGTTCCTGGTTCAAGCCAAATTGTTTCTATAATTTCTGTTGTTAATCCTGTTCCATTATCTTCTACACTAATTAGTGCCTGTGAAATATCATCTATTGATTCAAAAGTTACATTAACATATGTTGAGTCAGCATCATAACTGTTTTTAATTAGTTCATAAATTGCCATTGTTGGATTTTTAATAAGCTCATTTCCTAATAGTCTTAAGATGTGAGCTTTTGGTTTAAATGATTTATTATGCATTTTTTAGCTGCCTTTTTATTTTTGATGCAATTTCTTTTGACATAAGAGGTGGAACAGCATTTCCAATTTGTCTAAATGCAGAAGTTCTACCACCTTCAAAAAAATAACTGTCAGGAAAAGATTGGATTCTTGCCGCTTCTCTAACTGATAGAGATCTAATTTGTTTTGTATCTGGGTAAATATAATGATGTCCATCTTTTGAAATATGTGCAACCATTGTGTGAGAAACTCCAAGTGGGTCAACTACTTTATATCTATCTGCAAAGGATTTTTGATTTTTATGTGTTTTAAGTTTCTCTGGTAAATCTGGATATTTTAGTCTTTCTTTATTCTTTAGCCATTTATTTATTGCTATTTTATAAATTGAAAGATCTCTATCATTATGTGGTCTAGCAATATGCTGAGTTACAAAACTTTCATTATCTCTAATTCCTGAATATTTCAAATATTCATTGGGTTCTGAAGTATATTTCGATGTATGTATTTTATTTCCAGGTTTAATTTTTTTTAAATCTGATAATATATCTTTTATTGTAAAATCTTGTTTTTTCTGGTTAAACTCAGGATACTGAAAATCTAATCCTTTCTGCCAACCAATTAATATAATTCTTTTTCTACTTTGTAATACACCAAAATCTACAGAATTTTGAATAGTATAATCTAAATTATATCCAACTCTTTTGAAGTAGGCTTTCATATTTTTAAAATATTTACCTTCTTCTGCTGTAATTAATCCCATAACATTTTCAAATACAAAAACTTTAGGGTTATATTTTTTTAGAAACTTAGCATATTCTTTATATAAGTAATTTCTTGGGTCATTTTTCATCCCATTCTTATCTCTAGCTCGTCCTACCAATGAATAAGCTTGACATGGTGGTCCACCAATAATTAAGTCGACATTAGTACCATCTATCAGATTATCAATTTTACTAAAAATAAAAGGGTTCTCTTCACCAATAGGTTTGTTAATAATAGATTCTTTTATATTTGAATCACTATATTTATCTAAAAAATCTTCTCTTTTAATCTTCCCCAATAGATAGTCATCATACGCTTTAAGATTATTTTGTTTTTTTAGCTTATGGTAAATAAGTCTTGTCTCAAGAGTTTTGCAAGCATGTTCATCAATCTCTACATGTACTATGGGATTATAACCTTCAGTTAAAAAACCTTCAGATAAACCTCCTGCACCTGAAAATAGATCAATATATTTTAGTTTACAATTATTAATATTGTTTTGTAATTTACTAAAATATGTCATTCTTATGATACCTTTTATCAACTTTAAGTGAGTGAATTATATTTAAAGTAAACTTAAAATTCCAAATAAATATAATAATTGAATATATTAATTGTACAGTCTACAGATCGAATTTCTCCCACTTTCTGGAGCTAATTTTGCATATCTTAAAGTCATGTCTATAGTTTTATGGTTCATTAACTTTTGAATAGTAAAGATAGGTGTACCATTTATAGCTAAATGAGAAGCAAAGGTGTGTCTTAGTGTATGCACTACTGCTTTATTCTTTCTATCATTAGGGTCAATTCCCTGGTTAAATAGTTCATTCAGTATTTTTTGTAAATTCTTTTGTATTGTAGATGGGTTCTTATGAAATATTTTATCATTTGGTTTTAATTCTTGTGTATGATTTTTAAGTAATTGAGCTAGTTCATCCGTTAAAAAACTTTTATATGTGATTTTCCCATCTTGATCTTTTTTAAAATCACAAATGGTAATAAGTTGATTACTAAAGTCAATGTCTTTTTTTGAAAGATGGATAATTGAGGCAAGTCTTGCCCCCGTTGTTAATCCAATTTTAGAAAATAGGTAAAGCCTAAGATCGTCTTTTATATACTCATATAGAATATTGATTTCTTCTATTGTTAAATATCGATCTCTTTGATTTCTAACTGTATCCATTTCAATATGTTTTTTATAATCATTTTTTAACAGTTCTTCTTTTATTGCAAAGCTTGTAATAGATTTTAAAATTGTTAGTATATTATGAATGGTTTTTGTAGATAAATCCTTTCCTAATGGGTTCTTTTTCTCTTTTAAAGTCTTTTGTAGTTTTCTTATATCTTCTTTTGAAACTAACTCCAAATTAAGATTCTTGAAAAAAGGATGTAAGTGTTTATTATATGAAGCTAAATCGCTTTGTTTACTTCTTCCATCTCTTCTTGTTTCAAAATAGATTTCTTTTATATCATCTAATAATATTTTCTTTGTTCTTTTATTTTTTGCTGCAGCTGGAGGTTCTTCTCCTAGTCTTATTTTTGTGATGATTTCATTTCTTTTTTGATTACAATAGTTTTCTCTTATTCCTTCTGAATATTTACCTATTTTTAATTCTTTAGTTCTTTTGTTTTCATCTTTATATCTGATATAATACGTTTTATCAGGCTTCTCATTTGTCATAGAATCTCTATAAAGTATTCCTGCATATTTAGTTGTATGTCTTGCCAATTTATCACACCTATTTCACACTAGAGAAAGTGTTTTATTGTATTATATTGGTAATATTGTAAAAAGTCAATTCTTGAAAAACTATTATAAAAGCCTATTTATAGGTTCTTTGTGGATTATTGTAATTATTGTATTTTATTGTAAAAATAGAGCAACAAAGTTTCGGCCCCGGCGTTTTTAGCTTCAAGTCCTATCAAATGCCATTTTATAATATGCTCTGTATTAATGAATATTTAAAATAGTAAAACTTTCTTTACCATTTTATTAAGTATCATAAAATCAGAGTTTAGATAGAATATTTAAAATTTAAGTCAGATTAAATGGCGAGAAGATGAAGGAATCGAACCTCCCAGAGAATATACACATATTCTCTCAATCAGGGTTGAAGCCTGTGGTGCCCACCAGGTACACATATCTCCCATTTAAGAATTTGATTTTACAACAATACATTTTAAATATTAATAAAAGGGTCAAAATGACTTTACTAAAATCCATTCCAAAGATTGATAAGTTTATCAATAACAAAGCTTTTGATGGATATTCAAAATCTCTCATCAAAAAAATCTCTAAACAAATCATAGAAAACCTTAGAACTGATATTTTGAATAACAACATAAACTCTATAGATGAACAAGCACTTATAAATCAAACTATAAAAGAGTATGAAAATCAAATCTCTCCATCACTTCAAAGTGTGATAAATGCAACTGGTATCATAGTACATACAAACCTTGGAAGAAGTCTTATAAACAAAGACTCACTAAATAAAGCTATCAATATAGCTACATCATACAACAACTTAGAATATGACTTAGAAAAAGGCAAAAGAGGTGAGCGATACTCACACATAGTAAAAACACTTCAAGCCCTAACAGGTTGTGAAGATGCCATAGTAGTAAACAATAACGCAAGTGCAGTGTTTTTGATACTAAATACTTTTTGTAAAGGCAAGCAAGCAGTTGTAAGTCGTGGTGAACTTGTGGAGATTGGTGGGAGTTTTAGAGTTCCTGAAGTGATGACTCAAAGTGGAGCAATACTAAAAGAAATCGGAACTACAAATAAAACCCATCTAAGGGATTATGAAAATGCCATTTGTGAAGACACTTCAATGCTGATGAAAGTACACAAATCAAACTATTCAATTGAAGGTTTTAGTAGTGAAGTTGATTTTGAAGATGTAGTAAAAGTTGCAAAAGAAAATGATGTAATAGACTACTACGATATGGGAAGTGGTCACATGATAGATCTACCATATAACCTAAATAAAAATGAACCATCTATAAAAGAAATCATGAAATACAATCCTTCACTTCTAAGTTTTTCAGGGGATAAACTTCTAGGAAGTGTACAAGCTGGGATTATCATAGGTAAAAAAGAACTAATTGAAAAAATCAAAAAAAACCAACTCTTACGAATGCTAAGAGTTGATAAAATCACTCTTTCAATCTTAGAAGATACTCTAAACTCATACTTAAAAGATGAGCTAGACTCAATCCCTACTTTAAAAATGCTTCATACAAGCACACAAACACTATCACAAAGAGCAAACATATTAAAACAAAGACTTGATACTCTATGTAGTTGTGAAGTTATAGAAACGAGTACTATGGTAGGAGGAGGCACTACTCCAAATAAAAAAATACCATCTATCGCACTTAGTTTAGAATACAAAAACTACAAACCAAACAAAATAGAAAAACTTCTAAGAGAACAAAACCTAATCACAAGAATAGAAAATGACAAAGTCCTATTAGATTTTAGAACTATAGGTGAACATGAAATAGATAGTATAGAGCAGATTATCAAAAAGGTATTTAACTAATGTCAGATATGAGTACAAATATCATCATAGGAACAGCAGGACATATTGACCATGGTAAAACTGCACTTATCAAAGCTTTAAATGGTTTTGAAGGGGATAGTACAGATGAAGAGCAAAAAAGAGGTATCACTATAGATTTATCTTTTTCAAATCTAAGTAAAGATAATCAAAACATAGCTTTCATTGATGTTCCAGGACATGAGAAGTTAGTGAAAAATATGATTGCAGGTGCTTTTGGCTTTGATTATGTGATGTTAGTTATAAGTGCATCTGAGGGTATCATGCCCCAAACAGTTGAGCACATAGAAATCATAAATCTTTTAGGATTAAAAGAGATTATTGTAGTTCTTACAAAAAAAGACTTAGTAAATAAAGAACAATTAGTATCTCAAAAAAATTCTATTTTAGAGTTTTTAAGTGCTTATGATTTTGAAGTTAAATTTATAAGTGAAGTTTCTATTTATGATGAAAAATCAATTAGTGATTTAAAAAAACAGCTATTTAGTATAAAAAAATCGACTAAAGAACCTGAGAATTTCTTTAGATATTATGTAGATAGAGTTTTCTCTCCTAAAGGTATTGGTACAGTTGTAACTGGTACTGTTTTAGGAAAAGCTTGTGAGTTAAATGAAAAAGTATTTATAGCTCAAGCTCAAAAAGAAACAAAACTAAAAAATATCCAAGTACACAATAACAATGTCTTAGAGGCAAATATCTCAAATAGAGCTGCCTTAAACTTACAAGGTATAAATGTAAACCAAGTTAGAAAAGGTGACCTAATTACTAAAAAAGGTTTCGTAAGAGGTTTTGATGGTATTGATATCTCTTTTAAGTGTTTAAAAAACAAAGAGTTAAAACATAATCAAACATATTCACTTTTTATAGGTGCAAAGAAAATTGAAGTAAAAGTTTTACTATTTGATACTACAGATAAAGCATCAAATGGATTTGCCACTATTAAAGCAGAAGAAAAACTATATACAATCTTTGGAGAGAAAATAATACTTAGAAGGGGAAATGACACTATTTGTGGTGGAAGTGTTTTAAATCCAGTGATTGATCCTATGAGAAAACATCAAAAGAAAGCTCTATTAGAAGCTTTAGATAAAAAAGATTTTGTAAAGGCTTATGAAGAGTTATTAAATGCTCATAAAAAAGGTCTTGGAATCATCTCTTCAACACAAAGATTTGCACTAAGCCATAGTGATGCTATAGAGTTTGCAAAAAAGCTTGAAAATGTTTTTGTAGATGAAGATGCTTTAATTATCTATCCTGTAGATACAAAAGAGATTGTAAAAAACTATATCAAAGACATCTATATAAAAAACAACTATGCCCTACTTTCAAATGCAGCTATTAACTTACGATTAAAATGGGCTAGTAAAAATTTTATTCAAATTGTACTTGATGAACTAGTAAATGAAGGATTTTTAAAGTTTGATACGAACTTATATCAAAATGCCATCATAAAAGAAGATATAAAAAAAGATCTACAAAATATAGTTTTAGAAAGACTAAAAAAAGAAGACATAGCACCAACTGCACCGTATAATATCTACGATGATTTAGATATCGATAGAAAACTTGGAGATAATGTACTTAAATCACTTACATCAAAAAAACAAGTTATAAGACTACAACACAATATTTTTATACATTTTGAAAGCCTAAATAAAATGGTAAAAATAATGAAAGATATCATCAAAAATGAAGGCTTTATAGAAATATCAAATTTAAAAGATAAATTTGAACTAAGTAGAAAATATCTAATAGCCTATTTAGACTATTTAGATAACTTTTCTGA
The DNA here is from genome assembly GCA_964022095.1 of uncultured Arcobacteraceae bacterium. GTDB lineage: Bacteria > Campylobacterota > Campylobacteria > Campylobacterales > Arcobacteraceae > Malaciobacter_A. The sequence continues at coordinate 44,412 of CAXHZO010000010.1, read as the reverse complement.
TATTAAAAAAGATGGAACAAGAAGAGTTTTTAATAACTAATCTCTACTTTCCATCGAAGTTTTTATTCTCAACATCTGATAAAATTTCTTGTGCGATTGACTCTGTTTTAACTGCAATATCTTTTGAATAACTTGCAACTGTTGCATTCTCTTGAGTTTGTTTATCTAGAGAATTAACTGCATTACTGATTTGCTCAATTCCCGTTTGTTGCTCTTTTATACTTGATTCAATACCTTTAATTAATTCCATTGTATTTGAAATATTGCTACTTAATTTTTCGTATCCAGTAATCATTTGGTTTGCAATGACCTTACCATCATTTGCCTTACTTGTAGCATTTTCTACAATTGCTTTAATTTCATTTGCTGCTTCACCACTTCTCGTTGCTAAGTTTCTAACTTCTTGTGCAACAACAGCAAAACCTTTTCCAGCTTCACCTGCAGTCGCTGCTTCAACAGCTGCATTTAATGATAAAATATTTGTTTGAAATGATATTTGATCAATTACACTAATAGCTTCATTTATAGTTGAAACTTGTTCATTTATTTCTTCCATAGAGTTTGTAGTATCAGCCGCTAGTTTTTCACCAGTATTAGCAGAGTGAGTTAATTCGTTTGCATATTGAACCATTTTTACTACATTTTGTGTATTTCCTGCCATGTTACTAGTAATCTCTTCTAATGCTGCTGCAGTTTGCTCAATACTTGCTGCTGCTTGTGTTGATGCAGAACTTAATTTATCAACATTTTGTAATAACTCATTAGAGTTTGTTTTAAGAAATAATCCATTGTTTTTGTTTAGTACAAGCATACTGCTTACTGTGTTTGCAATTTCATTTAAAGCATCAACAAAATTACCTTTAGAGTTTTGAATTTTGTATGAAAAATTATAGTTTTTATATTCATTCATTGCTTTTTGCACTTCATTTAAATCTGTTGCTACTTTTGAAGATAGAACTTCTAACATTTCATTAAAAATTCTTTTTAATTCAATTAAAGACTCTGAAGAGGTTTGAGCATCAATTTTATTTTTTAAATTTCCATCTTTTACATTATTTACTATAATACTTACATTTCCAATGAATTCCTCATCTTGATGAATAATACCTCTAGTTTTTTCAATATTCTCATTAATTACAGCAGCCATTTTTGATATTTCATCCTTTGAAGAAGTATCAAGTAATTCTACATCTTTTGTCTCTTTATTTAAGAACCTAAAGAAGTTTAATAAACCATTCTCAAGTTTTAATAATGAGTCATTTAATGTTTTTCCGATTAAATAAACAAAAACTAAAGTTATAAAAATACTTAGTAGCGTAATTACTACAAAAGTATTTAGAGAAAGTGAAATTAGATTATCTACATTTTTTTTATTTATATCTGCAACTTTATAAGTGGCTTCTGTAAAGAAATCAATTAAATCTCTCATAGATGAATAATCTTTCAAATAATTATTAAAATATAAATCTCGAGCTTCAGTTTTATTTCCATTTTTAACTAATAAAACAATTTTTTCAGTATGTTTTTTTGTTAAACTATAATATTCGTCAAAAGCTAGAAACTCTTTTTTATTTGATCTTAAATCTTTTTCTAATCTTGCTTTAAACTTATCAAATCTTTGTCTAACTTGAAGTAAATTATCATTTACACCTTTCTTTATTAGCTTATCAATTTTCTCATTATTTTTTAATTGCATTATTTGACTCAATGCAACATTTGATTGATAAGAATCTCTATCAGCTTCAAGTAAAACAGTAATACCATTAAAACTTTCATTTGATAAATCTTTTACATTTGTTTTTATATCAGAAATATTATTTGATATAAACAAGCTACTTACAATAGTAATAAACAATAATACTATAAATGCTCCAATAACTTTGTTTTTTAAGCTCATGTCTCTCTCCATTATTTTATTTCTTTTAAATTATTATATTTTAATATAGTAACATAATAGTATGATTTAAATATAAGATTTTGTAAATTTCATTCTCTAATTTAAATATTTTTACTATATAATTTATCAATTACAATAATATTATTAAATAGTTCTTACTAATATTATTTTTAAAAAAGGTAATTTTTGATAAGTGAAATAATCCATAAAATAGATTCATTGCCACCACTACCAGAATCTATAACAAAAATAGAAGAGTTTAGAAGACAAGAAAATCAAGAAGTAGAAGAATTAGTTTTAATACTTCAAGATGATGCAATTTTAGTATCAACACTTTTAAAAGTTGCAAATTCAGCAATGTTTGGGTTTAGATCAAAAGTTGAGACATTAAAAAGACTAATTAACTTGCTTGGAGTTAAATTTACACTATACGTAGCTATAAGTGAAAGTGTTCAAACTCTATTAATAGGAGACTTAAAGCCCTATGGATATACAACTGAAGATTTAAAAGAAGCAAATGTATTATCAGTAAATCTTGTAAATTTGTGGTTTAACAAAACTAACCCTCAATTAAGAGATGAACTTATATTACCATCACTTTTACAAAGAGTTGGAAAAACTATTTTAGCTGAACTAATAGCTGAAAAAAGCATATCAGATGAATTTAAAAAACAAATAGCAACAAATAAAAAAACAAGTGATGTAGAAAAAGATTTACTTGGAATAACAACAGCACAAATGACTGCAATGATATTTGAACATTGGAAACTAAATAATGATTTTGTTCAAATTATAAAATACATTGATGATGTTGAAAATTGTGAAAGCCAGTACAAACAAAGATGTCAAATATTAAAAGTTATCAAAACTATTTGTACACCAAATGCATTATTAGATGAAAATTATATAAATGAAGGATTGAAACTATCTGATGAATTTGGATTAGATACAAATTCTTTAAAAAAAGCAATCAAAACTCTACAAGACAGAGCTTTAGATGATCTTTAAATAAAGATTTATTCTTTATTTATTAACTCTTGCTACAATTTCACAATGACTTTAACTAATGAACAATCAAAAATTATAAACTCACCTGATAAATCTTTTAAAATAAACGCTGTAGCAGGAAGTGGTAAGACAACTACACTTCTTGAATATGCAAGAAAAAACTCCCATTTGAAGATTTTATATTTAGCATACAATAAGTCATTACAAATAGAATTACAAGAAAAACTAAAAAGTTATAAATTATCAAATATGTTTGTTAGTACAATTCACTCCCTTGCATATAATAAAATTGCAGCTTATCAATACAATCTAACTCAAGATTTAAAAATAGCTATTTTAGAAAAGGTTATATGTGGGTATGAGCAAATCACCCATCAAAAGCAATACTACCCAACGCCAGAGTACTTAACTCTACTTAAAGATTTAGTTAACTTTTATTGCAACAGCTCATTAGTTGCTTTAGATAAGAAACTTTTAAATACATATAAAAAACAATCTGATTTAGATGCAAAAATATTAGAACTTTTGAATAATGAAAAAAAAGTTTTAGGCCACCTAAAACATATCTTATCTTCAATGAAAAATAAAATTATTGAAGCAACCCATGATTTTTATTTAAAGATGTTTTTTCTAAATAAAAGAGCTTGTAGTAACCTTGGCTTTGATTTAATCTTTGTAGATGAAGCACAAGATATTTCAGATGTTATGATCGGTATTGTAGAAGCACAAAGTTGTGATAGAATCTATGTAGGTGATTCTTTTCAGCAAATATACTCTTTTAGGTATGCAACAAATGCTTTAAATAAAATAGATTTACCCTCATATGATTTAACTAAGTCTTTTAGATTTTCAAATGACTTTGCAAAGGTTTTAAAAACTAATTTAAATAAACTTTATGAAGTTAAATCATCATATAAACTTAAAATATCAGGAATGGATACAAAAACTTTAATTGGGGCAGATAATATAGATATGAAAAAACCAGTTTGTATTATTGCTCGAACTACTTTTGGTTTAGTTCAAAAAATTGTTCACTTTATACATGATGATTACAAAATATATTTTGAAGGTGGATATGGTTCATACTCATTTATGAATCAAACTGTTTATTCTATTTTTTACTTAAAACAAAAGAAAAATGATAAAATTACAATTGATGAGATAAAAGATTTTGAATCAATATATGATTTAGAACAATTTGCAAAAGACACAAAAAATCAAGATTACTTAAATGTCATAAAATTTATCAACGCATATGGTGATAATATTTTTGAGATAAATAAAAAAATAAAAACAAAACTAGTAAATGATAAATCTCAAGCTGATATTATATTTACAACTACCCATAAAGCAAAGGGTTTAGAGTATGAACAAGTTATTATGGCTGATGATTTTATTACCAAAAAAGATTTATTTAATACAAAAAATCCACTAACTTATACAAGAGCAATTGAAGAGTTAAATATATATTATGTAGCGGCAACCAGAGCTAAAAAAGCAATTGAACTAGCAAATTTAGAGCTTAATTATAACGCTGAACAAAGCCTTTAGTAATAATTTGCTAATATTTCAAAATCAAAAAGGATTTAAATGCAATATTTTGGAACAATAGAAACTAAATATGAAGAGATTTTTTTAACTGAAAGTTATATGTACTTCAACCACGACGAAGAAGATGTAATCACTGCAAAAGAGTTAAAAGATAAAATCAAAACTGGAAAACTAAGAAAGAAAAATATTATAGGAACGGTTATTTTATATAACCCTATTGCTATTCCTATGGGATTTGACTCAAAGAAATTTTTATTAGATCAAGATTTTGAAGATTTTGATAAGATGATTGAATTAAAAGTTGAAAATTATTTAACAATATTTAAACAAGCTATGAGAGATACTTGTAAGGGGAAAATAGTAGAAATCAAATCACTGTTTAACTTAGTTGAAAAAAATATTGATTCATCTAAACTTCTTATTAAATTTAATGAAGATTTAGAAAAATACAATTCTAAACAAAACACAGAATTTGATAGAGATATTATGTATATCGATGCACAAAACTATATTCCAAATGGTAAATTTGTGTTCTTCTCATGGGGAGATAAAATCAGTCAAAAAGAGTTCCCTTACATAAACGATTATGCAAAACTAATTTATGACAATACTATAAAATTAGGTAAAAAAATTGTTTATATTTATAAAGAAGAAAAATCAGAACAAGGTTGTATAGAGTATCTTCAATTCTCACATGTAGACCAAAATAACAAATATAAAAACTCAATAAGTAATTCAGTAAAAGAGGCATTTAAGGAATTCCCTCCAAAAATTATGTCTTATTCATAAAAAACTTATTTATAATAGAAACCTTTAAATAATTTTCGCTAAAATTGATAATTATAATAAAGGCTTCTAATGATTAATAGAGTTTACCTTAAAAATCTAACTGTGTTATTTGTTGAAGATGAACAAGTAGCAAGAGATAAACTGTCAAAACTATTATCAAAACTTTTCAAAAAAGTTATTGTTTGTGAAAATGGTAAAGAAGGGTTAGATAAATATAACGAAAGCTTAAACACAAAAGAAAAAATCAATATCATCATATCAGATATAAATATGCCAGTTATGAATGGCTTAGAAATGCTTGAAAACATAAGAAAAGTAGATCAAGAGATTCCTTTAATTTATACCACAGCTAGAAATGAAAGTGAAAATATTTTAAGAGCTGTAGAACTTAATGTTAGTCATTATGTATTAAAGCCAATCGATATGGATAAACTTATCCAAATAATATATGATATTTGTGAAAAGCAGTTTATTCAAGAGCAATTAGATGAAGCAAAAACTGAATTAGATAATTATATAAGTGGTATTAACAAAGTAGCCATAATTTATAAAGTTGATTTAGAAGGTAAAGTTCTAAGTGCAAATGATTTAACCCTTGAAATCACTCAATATAATAAAGAAGAATTACTAGAAAAAACTTTTTATGAACTAATTCATCCTGATATTCCAAAAGATTCTATTAAAAAAAGTTGGGAAAGTATTAAAAGTGATAAACCATGGACAGGTAATACAAAGTTTATTACAAAGGATAAACAATCTTTCTATCTTAAATGTTCTATCTTTAAATTATCCCCAGATTGTGATGAATTTATAACAATAGGATTTTCATTAAATGATGAGAATATTGAAAAAAGAGAATTCAAAAAGAAAGTTATGAAAGCTATTCAAGAGTTTAAAAAAAATGAATTAAAGTATAAAAAACTAATACTTGAACAACAAGAGAAACTATCAACTTTAGATAGCCAAGTTCCAAGATTACTAGATGAACTAAAAACAGAAAAAGAAAAAACACTTAGTAGACAAAAACAACTTGACCATTATGAACTTCAAATGCATAATGTAGACAATAAATATGATAAATTTATGAAAGAATTAAGTAACAAAAGAGATGAACAAGCAAGACAAATAAATGAATTAAAAAATGATAAGTTAACCCTTAAAAATAAGAACAAAGAGTATGAAAATGAAGTATTAGCAACAAAAAAAGAGTTAAAACTTCTTATGGAAACAAATGAGCAAAAGAATAAAAGAATAAAAGATTTAGAAGATGTTATAGACTCTTTAGAGGCTAAAATAAAAGAGCTAACTACTCCTTCTTCTTAATATCTTTTTGAGGTAATGCAATAATATACCTTAAGCCTTTTTCACTATTATTAACTTTTAAATCACCTCCTAAACTATTTTTAATAACTAACTTTACAGTATAAAGGCCTGTTCCAGTTCCTGTACTTTTTGTTGTATAGTATGGGTCAAATAGTTTTTCTAATTTTTCTTCTTGAACTCCACCTGCACTATCTTCCATAACTAAGATTGTGTAGTTTTGTTTAACAAATACACTAATATTAATCTCTTTTAGCTCAACTTGTGTTTCAATAAAAGCATCAATTGAATTATTTAAGATATTGATAATAACTTGTTCTAATTCTGTTTCTACACCATAAACTTTTTCTTCTTTTACTTCTATGTTTAATGTAATTTTTTCTGTTTCTATTCTATTTGATAATAATTTTACTGATTTATTTATGATTTTTTCAATTTCAAAAACTCTTTTTTGTTTATCTGGATTAAAAAAGTCTCTAAATCCATCAATTGTTTCACTTAAATAATCAATTTGTTCTTTTGTATTTTTCGAAAAATCATCAATAAACTTATCATCAATTTCTTCATATTTATAAGAATCTTTTACATCATTACAATATAAAGATAAGATATTTAATGGCTGTTTTAATTGATGAGCAATAATTCCAATCATCTCACCCATTGTTGCCATTTTCGATTGATGCATTAAAAGCTCATCTTTTGCAACAATCTCTTCTTCATCTTCTTTTTGTTTTTCAAAAATATCAATATAAACTTTTAATTTAGAGTTTAATAATACATCATGAATTGGTTTAGTAATATATTCAATAGCACCTAAATCATAACCTTTTGTTTTGTATTCATCTTTATCATAAATTCCTGTAATAAAAATAACTGGAATATCTTTTGTTTTATCAATATTCTTTAAATATTCTACAAATTCAAATCCATCTATTTCTGGCATTTGAACATCAGTAAGAATTAGGTGGATTTTTTCTTTCATTAAAATTTCCATACCCTCTTGGGCACTTAAAGCTGAAAAAATCTCTACATCAAAACTATCTTCAATCATCATTTTTAAAGAGTAAATATTTTCAGGTACATCATCAACTAATAATATTCTAAACTTTTCCATACTATTTTCCTAATCTTTTTAAAATTTCTTTTGTTAAATTTTCTTTTACATTTGCTTTATTTATATGTTTTTCATCTTCAGTATCATCATTTGATAAAATTAAAACTTGTGAATTCTGTTCATTACAATAGTTTAAAAATTCATCAATGGCAGTTTTAGTATTTTCTTTATCTATAACAACTAAATCTTGATACTCTTTTTCTAAAAGTTCAAAAGTATCAGTTAAAGAATCAACTTGAGTTAATTCAATATCATATTTTTTTAGTTGGACAACTATAGGAAACATTGTTAATTTATCACAATTTAAAAGAACTACATTTTGAATCTTACTTTGCATATTTTCACTTGTATTAGCAGCATCCATATCAAAAAATACAATCTCTTCTATCTCTTGTTCTTCACTATTATTTTGAGATGATATTGAAACACTATCATCAGAAATATTTTTTATATCTGTTTTTTTAGGCAGAATTATTTCAAACTTACTTCCCTCACCTAATTTACTAAAGGCTTTTATATCACCACCTAATAAATTAGCTAACTCTTTTGAAATAGCAAGACCTAAACCTGTACCCCCATATTTTCTAGTTGTACTTCCATCTGCTTGTTTGAATCTATCAAAAATATGATTTAGTTTTTCTTCTGCAATTCCAATACCATGATCAACAACTTTTATGGAAATGTCATTTGCATTCTCTTCTAAAATCACATCAATTAAACCCTCTTCAGTAAATTTAATCGCATTACTCAAAAGATTTTTAATTATCTGTTTTATTCTATGAGAATCAGTTAATAAGTTTATTTCATCTAAAAGACAATTAAACTCTATATTTAGCTTTTTTTCAATAGCAATAGGTCGCATTTCATCTACAAGTGAAGAAATTAAGTCATTTATGTTTACTTTTGCTAAACTTAGTGAAACTTCACCTGCTTCAATTTTTGAAATATCTAAAATATCATTTATTAAATATAATAGATCGTTTCCACAACTATTTATAATGTTTAAGTTTTTAACATGCTCATCACTTAAAGCATTGTTTTTATTTTTTCTCATAATTGAAGATAAAACTATGATTGAGTTAAGTGGTGTTTTCAATTCATGACTCATATTTGCTAAAAAGTTACTTTTATACTTATCTGAATCTATAAGCTCTTTTTGTTGGTCTTTTAACTCTTGTGTTAAGTGTTTTAGCATTTTATTTTTGTTTTTCATTCTTTGAACATTTAAACATGCATCAATACTAATATTTAATTTTACAATTAAATCTTGGAACATTGAACCTATGTACTCAAAGTTTATATCTTTGTTTTCATATACTAAAAATATAGCACCATTTGTAAGTGGCATAATTATGATTTTATAATTATTATTTGGACAATCATAAATATTAAAAGTACTTAAATGATCTTTTAGTTCATTTTCATCAAAACAAGATATTTCTTTATATGATAAATATTTATGTAAATTATGATTTTCATCAATTAAAAAGAAATAGCCAGATAATGCATTTGTTTCATCAACAAATGTATGTAAGACTTCTTCAATCATCTTTTTTAAATCTAAACTATTTCCTATTGAGCTGTGACACTTATAAGTCAAAGCTAAATGCTCCATAAACATATCTGACCTTTTTAAATAAATAATTTTATATTTTAACAAATAATACCATAAAAACAAGATAATTTAAACTATATTATTAAAAATAAGAATTTTGGATCAAAAAGAACTCATCTAATTATTAAAATGCTATAATAAATAAAAAAATATAAGGTAAGAAGATGAATATAAAAAAATCTATTTTAATTTTAGGACTTAGTTCATTTATCAGTTTAAATGCAGCAGATACAAATTCAGGTAAACATTTCGTATTATCAGCAGCATTTGGTTTTACAGCTGAAACAATAATACATAAAGAGTATTATCAATATGATGATTTTGATAAAATTGCATTAGGAACATTATTAGGAACAATTCCTGGACTTGCAAAAGAATTAACAGATGATAAATTTTCAACAAGTGATTTAGCTTTTGACATAGCTGGATCTTTAAGTGGTGCAATACTATCTAACTATGTAAACAATAATACATCGATTTTTATTTCACATAATCATGAAAAAGAGCAAACAAAACTAAATTTAGCATTTAATTTCTAAATTTATAAAAAACCGTTGATAATTTTAGCTAGATTTAATTTAACTGATATTATAATTTCACCCACTTAAATTAATGGGGTATCGCCAAGTGGTAAGGCAACGGTTTTTGGTATCGTTATTCGCAGGTTCGATCCCTGCTACCCCATCCACGTTAGTTTAAGTTAAATCATTTTTATGGTGAGGTTGGAGAGTGGTCAAATCCTGCGGATTGTAAATCCGCCGCCTACGGCTTCGAAGGTTCGAATCCTTCTCTCACCACCATTTATTAAAGTTTGGTTCGATAGCTCAGTCGGTAGAGCAAAGGATTGAAAATCCTTGTGTCGGCAGTTCGATTCTGCCTCGAACCACCACTTTAAATATTATACACATGTGCGAGTGTGGCGGAATAGGTAGACGCGTGGGACTTAAAATCCCATTCCGGTTTCGGAGTGTGAGTTCGATTCTCACCATTCGCACCATGTATCTTTTAATCCCCGATACAACGGCTTTTCAATAGTAAAATTTTTCAACTGTGATAAAATTGTACGAGTACTAATTTAAACTATCAAAAATTGTTTTTTTGTTTCCATTTGTAGGAATATATTTTGAATATTTTTCTAATGTAACTCTAGGATTTTTATGTCCTAAAACTTTTGATATCCAAATAATATCTTCTCCATTTTGTAAGTTAATAGAACAAAAAGTATGTCTAGTATGATAAACCGTTCTATACTTAACACCTGAATGTTTTAAAATTTTTTTCCAAAGCCCTGCTCTAATATTTTTAGAATCAAAATAGTGATTTCCTTTATCATTCAAAAATACATAAGTATTTTCTTCTGAAGTCAAAGTATATTGATTTACTAAATATGGATATAAAGAATCTAAAATAGGAATAGTTCTATAACTTGACATAGTTTTTGGAGTACCTTCAATACCTCTACCAATAGTTCGACTTATTGAAATTTCTCTTTTATCAAAATCTATATCTTTCCATTTAAGACCTATTAGCTCTCCTGTTCTCATACCAGTCATAAAAAGAGTTGCTATCAAATTCTTATCCTGACCTTTTGCAGTATTTATAATAAGTTTTATTTCTTCTAAAGAAAAAGGATGAATCTCTTTTTCTTGATGAACTGGAAGTGGTCTAGACTTTGAAACGGGATTAGAAACTATAATTTCATCTCTTACTGCATCTTCTAATATAGTACAAAATATCTTTTTAATATCATTTACTCTCTTTGAAGAAAGTCCAAGTTCTTTATAAAGTTTATTTTTCCAAATATTAACTTCACTAACTCTAATCTTATCAAGCTTTCTATTTCCAAAAGTTGGTTTGATATGCTTATTGTAAATATTTTGATAGTCCGTATTAGTTGTAATCTTTCTTTCATGTCTATGTTGCTCAAAAGAAACACTAGAATATTCATTTAAAATGGGAACAATATTTTTTTCAAAGAACTCTCCACTATATATTTTTAATATCAATTGTGGAATTATTTGGTTTTGGGCAAGTTTTCTATTAGTTTTGTTGTCTTCTAAATTTAAAGACTTTCTAATATATTTTCCCTCAAAACTGAAATTTACCCAAAGTTTATTACCTCTAGTGTAAATTTTTGGTTGTGTCATATTAATCATGTTTTCTCCTTAGAAAAAACACCAATAAAAATGAACTTCTTGAACTTTTTATTTTACTAAAAATCATTTTAAATCCTTCAATATAGAATCTACGATTTGACCTGGATTAACTTCACAATATGAGTTTTTAACCCATATATCAAGTTCTAGTTTATCAAATAAAATTCTTCCAGCTTTTTTAAAATAGTGTTTACTTTCAATAAAATAATTCTCTTTTAGTTTGTGTATATGGTCTTGTGAATAACCTAAATAATGTGAAGCTTCTTTTGTATTAAGCCACCTTTTTTCACTAGTTACTTTATTTTCTAGTAGTTCTAATTTTTCTAATATAGTGTCAATTTTTTTTAAATTCTCAAATGATATTTCCATTGTTTTTACACTCCTTTCATAATCTGTTTAAGCAAGGGAAATAAATTCCCTTATGTCTGTATATACTTTTTAAAAAAGTATCAAAAATCTAGCCTATCTTCTTCATCTTCTAATGATTCAGTAGGATTAATACTAGGAATTAATCCTCTATGCATAGCCTCTTTATAAGCTACCTCAAATATATGTTTGTTTCTAGTAGATAAGTGTTGAACTTGGGTAACTTTTTCTAAATATCTATGTAAATCATAATCACTCAGTTTTGCTACAGTTAAAGTTCTTAATGGTTTAATTATCTCTCCATTATCTAATTGTCTATATTTCTCTACTTTTCCATCTTCATGTACAAACTCTATATCTATATAATCTTGTTTTAATTGCTTTGGTGTAGTAGTCTTTTTAAACTATCTTTTCCTTTTTCATATAAATGGTTTAAATAGTCTCTATCTAGATTTAAATCATTTATTATTGCTTTTCTAATTAAAACTATAAACTCATATTCAAACTTATTATCATCATAAATAGATATTTTTCTTTTAATTCTTTCTAATGGTAAAGAAGATTGTAAAAATTCTTTTAAATTAAACTCTCTTTGTATCTCATCCCATATTGGTAAAGTATCTGCTCTTCTTTTATTGTTATGCTCTACTGCATTATCACTTAATGAATTAATATCTATTAGTCTTATATCATTCATACTAAATTGAAATAATCTAACTGCATGTTTAAAGAAATCATCTAATGAATCTATTCCAAATAGTTTTATATGAGTTCTATGTATTTCAAATTCAACATTAAATATTTCATCTTCTAAATCAAATCCATGATTTGAAAAGTATTCATACATCAAATTTTTTTTCTTTGACTTTTTTAACTCTTCTTTTTTATTATAAAGTCTTAGTTTAAATGGCTCTTTTCCTACATACAAAGTTTGTGTTGTAGTTGAACTACCTATTTCACTAATAGTTGAATATTTCTTTTTTTTAGATACAAACATCTCTTTAGTTACAAAGCTAAAGTCATATTGTATAAAACAGTTTAAATCTGCTCTAGTAATTGGAAAGTATCCAGTTACATACTCTTTTAGTAATTCTTTATTTATAAACTCAATTAGTGATTTTATTCCTATTGAATAAATACCAACTCCAAGAAGTTGAACTCTAATATCATTTAAACCTCTATTTTTGTATTTATCTTTAAAACCTATTTTAAAATATTCATTAGTATCTACAAACCAATGATATCCTTCAGCTTTACCAAGAAAGTGTAAAGGTACATCATTTACTTTAATAGTAATATCTCTATTTTCAAACTCAATTTCTTTCTTTTGGTATTTACCTTTAATATCTTCTATTTGGTCTAATATTTCTAGATACAAATCATCATAATCATCATTTGATTCACAGAAGTAATAAAGTGAATCTATACCGAAGATTTTTTTAACTTCATTCATCTTTATCCTTTCTTTGACGTTTAGTAAGGGGTGTTACTATAAACCCCTTATTTTTTAATTGTCAAAGAAGAAAAAAACTTTTTGTAAGTAGCCTTACAATAAGTCTTTTTTCTTCTTTAGACACCATAGAAACTAATTTTATCTTTTGACATAATTCCAACTTCTACACTTACTTCTTTACCTATCTTATCTTTGTACATAAGAATCTTTTCATCAGGAATAGAAATAGTATGTAAGTCTTTAACTAAGACTCCATTTGCTCTTTTATTTTCTACTAAAATTTGTAGTTTAGCTTTTACTGGAGTTGCTAAATTTTCTCCATCTTTTTTATATTCCGTTTTTGGAATAATATTTAGTAAATGACCTTTTAATGTAATCATTTTTAATCCTTTGTAATTTAATTTACAAAGAGCTCTTTGTTTTATTCGATATCGATAAGGGAAGTTTATATGAAATAGATTTTATTAGATAGTTAATTTAACTAGTGAGTCACTAGCCAAATTTAATATCATTAAATATAGGATGTTCTTGATAGTTCATTTTAGTTCTAAATTCTAGTATTTCTAAATTATTAAAATGTGTTTTTAATTGGACTTCTTTTTCAATATGTTTTTTAGATAAATTAGATTTATATTCATAATCAAAAAAAGAATCTATTAGAGTATTCATATATTTTGATAATTGAGTATAAGGGATATGTTTATTTAATTGTAAGGATAAATCAATAATAGTTTTTTCTTTATATAATAAATATGATGTAATTTTACAACTATTAAAGATATGTGTATCTTCCAGTATTTTTGCAGAGTTTAAAAAAGTTTGTTGATTAAATAAAGTTTCTAAATTTTGCTTTTCATCAATTAAGAAATTTTCTTTTTTTAAATGCTGCAATGAATTATACATAGCAGTTATTTCTAAAGGATTACTCTCAAACTCATTATAGATATTTAACATTATTTCATTTGATTGTATAGGATTTAATTCTAAAGAATCATTTATCGTTTTTATTCTTGGTTTAATAGCATCTGAAACAATAGGATGAGGAGTTCTAGCTATTCCTTTTTTTAGTATATCTTCTGATTTTTCAAGCTCATGCCATTTTTCTAAAGCTTCTAAGTGTTCAAATACTTTACATAAGAGTGTATTTAATCTGTAATATTTTTTTTGATCATCAATTATACAAGCTTTATCATATTGAACTAAATAATTAAATACTTCTATTTGTTCATCTAGAAATTCATAATCATATTGAGATAAAGTATTAGCCAAAGTATTATGAATTTCTTTTTTTGAGAAAATTAAATGTAAAGTTTGAGATGTTTTAAATTGGCCAAATATCTGTTTTTTGTAATTCTCATAATCAATTAATCCATCAAATTCTTTAAATTGTTCATTAAGATAATTTACAAATGCCTTTTCAATACTTCCAGTTTTTTTAATTTCATTATTGAATTCTAGTAATGTGTTTTCTATTGATAATTTATTCATACTATAATTATAATAATTAACTTAACATTTTTTTTATTTTTAAGTCATTTTCTACTTTGTTTTTAGCTATTGATTTATTAGTACCTGAACTATCATTTATAGCTGAATTTAGATTTAATTCAAGATAAATCAAAATACTCTTAATCTCATTTTTTGTTTTTGAAGAAAAATTCTTATTAACAAAATCATGAACAAGTTTTCCATACAAAATATATATAAAAGTTTTATTCATTTTTGAATGTTTAATAAAAGACTTTATGTATTCTAGAAAAATGTTTTCTTCATCAGTTTCAATAATAAATATTAAAAAATAGTATTTAAGGAAAATATCATCTGATTTATTATAATTCTCTTTGTAAATTTCTATCATAGTTGGTGTACACAAACTAATTTCTATTACTTCTGTAAAAATAGCTAAAATATTTGATTTTATAAGTTCTTTTAAATCAACAATTCTTTTTAAATCTAAATCAATTTTAAATTCCTTTACTTTTCTATTTAAAAATCTTTGACTTACTTCTTCATCATTAATTTTAGAAAACCAATATCTTGTAATATTACTTATATTTCTAATTGAATTCACAACATATTCATTCTGTATTTTTACATTAACATTTGTTAAATTTTTAATAAATTCAGAATAAATTAAATTTAAAACAAAATATTCTTCTTTATTTTGGAGAAATATACTTACCAACTCGTTTTCATTATTAAACCTTTCAATATGATTTTCTCTATGATCAGTGTTTATTGAATCAATTTTATCAATGAAGTCTTTTTCATCATTTGATATTTTTATTTCTAAATCTTCAGATTCATTTTCTTCACTTATAGTTTGTTTAGGATGTAATTCTCCCAAATCATTGATAGTAAAAGTATAATTCATAGGTAATTCAATATTAACTTTTTTTAATTTTTTGTTAAATATGGATTTACTAATAATATTTTCGATTTTACTAATTGCAGACAAATCATCATTTTTTAATGCTGAATAAAATTTAAGTTCATCATGCATATTTGTAATTAATAACTCATTATCAAAAATTGTCTTATAAAAATCATTATTTTTTATCATAAATAGAGAAATAAAGTAATAATAAAAGACTCTATATGTAAATTGTATTTGTCCTAAATTACATATAAAAATTCTTCTATCATAAAAATAGTCTAATATATCTTTTGCATTAATTTGAAAAGCAAAATATGTTTTTATATAAGTAATAATTGTTTCTAAAATTATATTTTCATCTAAAGATAAACTTTTTTGTTCATAAAATTTATAAGCAATTGCAGATAATATATTTTTTTTGTTCTCAAAATTAATTCTTGAATCAAAATTTCTTTTTACATCAGATTTTTCTAGTAAATAATCTAAAAGTACTTCAATTATTTCTGGTTCACTATCCTTTATTTCAATTTTATCTCTATACATCCATATTAATAATGTAGTTAAAAAAGGATTTGATGGCAAACTTAATTTATTCATTGCTTTTTTTACATTAGATGAAATTTGCTTAGATGTTTCTATTGGAACAATTTTTTTTGTAAGTTCATTACTATCTTTTTGTCTAAAGGGATGTATCTTGAGTTTCTTAAACTTGTTTAAACTATTACTTTTTAAATTAAAATGATTAAGTTTTGAATAAATATTGTCATAATCTTTAATTCTGTATGTTGCAAAAATTTGATTTTCAAAAGATAGCAACTTATCAACCATTTCATTTTCTAAGTATTGAATATTATCAATTAATAGTAAAAATCTCTTTTCTTTTATCATATCATTAATTTTAAATTTATGCTCACCATAAAATTTCTTTAAATAATCTGAGATTTTTGCAAAAATTATATATTCGCTCTTTTCATGAATTAATTCACTTGATAAGATATAAATAGGGATTTTTTCACCATAATTACTAATGTAATTAATATTAATACTATTTAATAAAGTTGTCTTACCAATTTCCTTTTTACCTAAAAATAGTAAATTATCATTAGATTCAATTAACTCCTTAAGAGAAAATTCTTTTTCATTCATTTCAAGATGTTTTTTTCTTTCATCAGAATTATTTTCATCATCTTCGGTAATTTTTTGATGTGTATATATTTCTTCAATATCTTCTTTTTGTATATCTGATGTCAAATTTATTGCCAAAAATTTATTAATATGTTCTTTTAAAGGTTCTTTTATTTTTGTACATATATTTTGATTTCTAATTGATTTAGATTTTTTAAGTAAGTCAATATTTTGTATTTTATTTGTATCTAATTTGTCATAATTATTATGCGCTTTACTATACATATATTTTGTTATTTCTATTTCTTCATCATGTATATTGTAATCATAAATGGCAAATCCATCAGGTAAGTCAGATTGATGATACATAGATTGGGCATGTAAATTTAAAATATCTCTATTATATGTATCAATAGTATATTTACCATCATGTTCATGCTCATGTCCATAAAATACAATATTAAATTTATCTAATATAATTTTTTCTATTTCTTTATAATTTTTAAACCAATTAAGGGGGTGATGAATATTAAGAATTTTCATGTTTGTAGAGATTATATCTTTCATAGCTTTTTCTAATATTTCTTCAATAATTAAAAGATTACCAAAATCTTTTTTACTCGTCTGCATTAATAAACTTGAATTTATTGAGACAAAACCTATTTCCACACCATTAACATTCTTTTTATAAGTCGAATAATACACATTATTCTCAATAACTATATTTTGGTTTAGAGAACCTATAAACTCTACAAAATCTTGGTGTTCAGGAAAATTTATATCAAAATTCAATAAATCTTTTATTACATTTTTTCTTTCTGGACTATTGAGATGATTTAAAAAACCACTAAAAGCATATTTATCTCTTTTAGTGATATCAACATCATGATTACCATTAGTAAAAATTAATGAATTATTATCTAAACCAAATTGTTTAATAATTGGTTCTATAAAAGTCTCAAAAGCATTATTAGATTCATTTTCTAAAGGCTTTTGAACTAAGTCACCAGAAAAAACAATAAAATTTATACTTTTATTGCTATTACTTAATACACTTAAAATTTTATTTCTTAATTCCTCAAAAGTTTCTGATTTTCTAGATTCATAATGTAAGTCTGATATATGTAAAAATGATATTGTCATTTATTCTCCAATAGATTATATAAATACCATTGTATTATTTTAAAAATTAAAAATTAGTTATTTAAAAATAATGAAATATAGTTAAGTAGTATTTTTATTAAGTGAATTTTAGTAAAGTTATATGTAACTATTTTTATTACAATAACTAATTATTATCTTGATTACATTAAGTTTATAATATTTTTTTAATTCAAAAAAAATTTAATTAATAGTAAGTATCAAATTTGTGATAAGACTGTACAAAAAATAACTATAATATACTAACTCTTAGTTTTTTTATTTTTCAAGAAGTCCTTTTTTATGGTGTTCTATGGTTTTTAAAATTTATTTTTAAAAATCTCACCATTCGCACCATGTATTTACAAATCCCCTTAAATACTTTTTATTTTATATCACTTATATTTTATTTATCTTCAATATTTTTTATTTTTATTCTAAATAATGCACCATTACAAATATTACCATTATATTCATACACACAATTCTCTACTTCTAGTTCCCCTTGTAAATGCTTAACAATAATCTCTTTAGTCATATATAAACCTATTCCTGTACCATTACTTTTATGCTTAGTTGTGAAGTATGGTTCAAATATTTTATTCATAATTGAGTTATCAATACCTCCTGCACTATCTTTAATTTCAATAGTTGTACCATTGTTATCATTTAAAGAAGTATCAATAAATATTAGTCTATCTTTACCTCTTGGGAGTTTAATTAATTCATCTCTTGCATTATTTAAAATATTTATTAAAGCTTGAATTAGCTCATTTTCATAAGTAAACAATTCAACATTATCAATATGTTTTATTATCTTTATTTCTTTTGCATTAAATTGTGCAGATACTAAATCCAAAGTAGTTGCAAAAATATCTTTTAAATAAAACTTTGATTCTTTTTTGTTAGGACTAAAAAAGTTTCTAAAATCATCAATTGTTTTTGATAAATGTTGTGCTGATGCATTAATTTTATCAACAGAGTTATTAAATAATTCAGTATCTAATTCCCCATTTAATTCTTTTTGTAGTTTCATACCAGTTGAAGCTGTTGTAATAGTAGATAAAGGTTGTCTCCATTGATGAGCTATATTACCTATCATTTCTCCCATTGCAGCCATTTTTGATTGCTGGAATAGCATATTTTGTTTTTTGTGAAGTTGTTCTTTATAATTAAAAAATAGCTCTTTTAAAACTTTTGAAACATAAATAGATGCAATTAATAAAATAAATGTTAAAACTACAATAATGATTAAAAAGTCATTTATGTATTCATTAAACTTATCATCAATCTCTTTTTTCTTATTTAATATTTTCCCTAAAACATCATCTTCATAAAAACCTGTACCTATTACCCACTGCCAAGTATCTATACTTTTTACATAACTAACTTTCTTTGATGATACAGTTGTATTAGGTTTTTTATTTTGAATATAAGAGTAATAGCCTCCGCCATTTTTTGCTATTGTAATTACACTTGAAACATCATTTTTACTATCTGTAGTATCATTTGAATAAAAAGCATTTTTATTTATATACTCTTTTTTTATGTGAGATAAATATTTACCATCATAACTTAATACAAATATATAACTTGAAGGGTTAGTTGATGAGATTTCAATAGTTTCTAAGATTTCTTTTTGGACTGTTTTTTCAAAATCTTCAATATATTCACCTGTGCCAATTGCCATATTTAAAGGTTCAAAATATTTATAAAAAGAGATTTTTTTTGCTATTTTTTTATTGTTTGTATTTGGCTTATACCAATAGTATTCATCAAATCTTTCAGTTTTATCTTTTATTGTTTGAACAATAGTTCTAAAAAAATAATAACCTTTTGGATCAGTGTAATTGTAAAAGTTTTTATTCTCGATACTTTTATCAACAGAATGAAGAATCTTATTCCCATGTGCATCATCCATGAAAATATACCCTCTTCCATTATTAAATCGTACTTCTCCTAAACTTGTTTTGATTAGTTCAAGTATTTCTTTTTTTGTTTTTGTATCTTTATAAGTATTATAAATTCCTGTTGCAATACTATGTGATTCATATACTCTTTGTTTTATATTTTCTTTTAATTTATTGATTGTATTTTTTTGTTTATGTAAGATTAGTTTTTCAAGCTTTTCTATTTCTGTCTTTATTTTGATTTTATTATCAATAACATAATTTTTTTCTATTTCTGCTTTTTGTGAATTGAATGTTTTTTTATTCTCAAAATAAAGAAATAATGTAAAAAGGGTAGCAATAACAATTATTATCATCATTGGAGTATATTTGATTATATTTAATAATTGTTTTTCTCTGTCTTGAATCATATTAGCCCACCTATTACCTATTTAAGGTCATATTATAGCAATTTTAGTTTTAATTCTGCTTCAAAAAAACTGTTATTTCATATTATACAATATAAAAGAAAAAAAAGATATAATCTATCTTATTTTATAGATTATTAAAGGAAATAAATTATGGCAAAAATAGGAATTTTAGTTTCAAGTTCAACTAATAACTTAAAACTAGGAAAGAAACTTGAAGAGATAGCTTTAAAACATTGTGAAAATGTAGAATTAATAGATTTAGTGGATTTAGAGTTACCTTTATATAGTACAAAAGAAGAAGAGAAAAATGGAATACCAGAAAATGCATTAGATTTAGCACAAAAAATTTTATCTCTAAATTCATTTATTATAATTGCACCTGAATACAATGGGGTAATGCCACCTGTATTAAACAATGCAATGGCTTGGACATCAAGATCTACAAAAGATTGGAGAGATGCATTTAATCACAAGATTGTACTTCTAGCAACACACTCAGGTGGTGGAGGTCAAAAGGGTCTTCAAGCAATGAGAATTATGTATCAACACTTAGGAGCAAATATACTTGCAAGAGAAATATTAACTACATATGAAAAACCTCTAAATGAAAAAGCGGCAGAGGATATGATTGAACAATTAATAAAATTTGCAAAAGCTTAGGATTTTTATCCTAAGTCTTTTAGTAAATCTAATAGACTATTAAATATACTATCTTGTATCTAATTTGTAACAATTGTTATGATACAATTTTTTATGAAAGAAAAAGTATATGTAGTAGATACAAATATCATCTTACAAAATCTTCAAAACCTAAATCGAATATCTGACAATAAAACTAATCACATTGTTATTCCTGAAACAGTTCTTCTTGAGTTAGAGGATAAAAAGAAACTTACTAATGAACTAGGATACTATTCAAGAGAGTTTGCAAGACTATTAGCAAAGATGAAAATTAAAGAAGTAGATTATAAACTTGGCTTTAAAGTTGTGAAACTTTTTAATGATGAAATAAATCTTGATATTATTTCAAAAGATGCATATGAAACTCAAATTGAACAAATTCATATTTCTGAATCAAATGATAAAAGAATAATAGAAGTTGCAAGTATTGCAAGAGATTACTATAAAGGTTCTCAAACAATTTTCTTATCACTTGATGTTTATGCTAGAACTTTTGCACTCTTTAAAAGTATAAAAGCAGAAACTCTTCATGATGATAAATCTACAGTTCCAAAGTTTAACTTTGTAAAACAATTTGATTTAGACTCATCGATTTTTAATAGTTTAGATAATAAAGATATTAAAACTATTGATGAAGAGTATGAATTCCAAAACTTTTCTTATGAATTTTTAAGTGCCGATGGAAATACACAATATGCAATAATTCATGATAAAAGAATTGATACATTAAAAGAAAATGATTTTAAAGCATTAAATGTAAGGCCAGTAAACCTAAAACAAAAACTATTTACAAAAGCAATACTATCGAATATGTATGATTTACTAGTAATTGATGCAAAAGCAGGTAGTGGTAAAACTCTTATGTCAATTGTTAGTGCTATGAGGCTTATCGATTTAGGTTATTATGATAAAATTGTTTATGTTAGAAACTCTATTGAGTCACTTGATAAAGGTGCAGATATTGGTTATCTTGCAGGAAATGATGAAAAATTTAGAATCTATAATATGGCATTACAAGATACTTTAGAGTTTATTGCAAAAAAACATCTAAAAAAAAGTGAAAATAAAGAGAATCAAGAATCAATAGAATCAAAAATCAGTGAGCTTGAATCTAAATATTGTATTGAAACATTATGGCCAGGAGAAGCAAGGGGTAGAACACTATCTAGTGCAATTGTTATTATGGATGAGTGGCAAAATAGTAGTGAAAAAACAACACAACTAATACTATCAAGGCTTGATGAGAGTTGTATGGGAGTTGTTATTGGTTCAAATAGACAAATTGATAACCTTTATTTAAATAAATATAATAATGGTTTAACAACACTTTTAAAGCAAACAAACTATGAGCATCCTGAGCTAAAAATGTTTGCAATTGAACTTGAAAAAGCAGTAAGAGGTAAATTTGCACAATTTACAGAAAGAATATTTGAAAAAAGAAAAGATTAGGAGAACATTATACAAAATAGACTTATAAACGACACTATTTACAATCATATTGAGTATACAAAGCTTGAAGATAAAATTCTTCAAACTAAGATTGTAAATAGATTACAATTTATTACTCAAAATGCCCTTGCATATTTTTCGTATCCATCAATTACAACCAAGAGGTTTATTCATAGTTTAGGGACTATGCACTTAGCCTCATTTATGTTTAAAAATGCATTATTAAATGCTGATAAATCTACAAAAGATGATTTTTTAAAATCATTAAAAAAAGTTATAAAAAAACTACTTGAAGAAAAAAATATAAATATTGATTTAGATGATATGGAGTATTTTGATAACAAAGCACTATATCAATTTACAATACCTACAAGATCAAAATCGCAAAGAATTGTTTATACTATTTTTTTACAAACAATCAGAGTTGTAGGATTACTTCATGATGTTGGACATTTACCATTTTCTCACCAAGTTGAGTATGCACTTGAAAAGGTGTATCAAAGAATAAAACAAAAAGAAAAGAAGCTAAAAGCACTTTGTGAAAAAGAAGCAAAATTTTTAAGTATCTATAATGAGATTACAAATAATAGAAAAGATGTACTTCATGAAGCTATAGGGAAAGAGCATATAAAACTTTTATTTGAGTATGAGCTATTTGATTTAGTAAAAAAAGATACTGATTTAGAGTTTTTAAAACTAATAAAAGAACTTGCTATTTTGATACTTGAAGAAAAAACATACAAAGGCTTTGACTTTAAAGTATTACATAGCTTTATAGATGGCACAGTTGATGCTGATAGATTAGATTACATAAATAGAGATATGCTTGCAAGTGGTTATATAACAGGGCCAAATGATCATATAAGAATTACTAAACAATCAGTGTTGGTGAAAAAAGATAAAAACTTTTTATTAAGCTTCTTTGATATGAGTTTAATTGATATTGAACATATGCTTGAGATGAGATTTAACCTTTACAAAAAAGTGATATTCAATCATGGTATTGCAAAAACTGATACTTTACTTGAAAATGTAGTGCAATACCTCTCAACAAAATATTTTGATGACCAAGTATTGGGTGAAAAAATTTCTGAAAATATATCAATGCTTTGGAGTTTTCAAAATAAAAACAAACAAAAAGAGCTTGATACAATATCACTTCTTGATGAAAACTGGTTAATCTCACTATTTAAAAATAAATACTTTGAGATAAAAGATAAAAAAGTCTTAAGCCAAGAAGATATCAAATATATGTATTGCTTTGAAGAGGTTTTGTTTGGAAAAAGAAGATTTAGAAGTCCTTGGAAAAATCTAAATGAATTTTATAAAGTATTAAACTTTACAACAATTGAGAGATATAAATTTAGAGAAAGCTTTGGTTATATAACTCCTAATAGATTAAAAAAACTTCAAAAAGAATTAGATAGTTTTATAAAAAAGTGGGAAAATGAACTTCCTAATACTTTTTTTGCTTATCAAACAGTATCTTTTAGATTAGGTATTGAAAAAGAGTTTTATTTATATGATGGAATTGAATTAATAAATTTAGATGAAATCTCAACTCTTAGAAAAAGATTAAAATACTCTATGAGAAATACTGTACCATTTTATTTATACTCAAATGAAAAAGAGTTAAATGACCAAATGAAAGATGATTTGAAAATCATATTATTTAACATTTTTGGGGAATGAAATAATCCTTATTTTGCTAAAATATAACTATAGCAAAATAAAGGACTTATTATGGATTTATCAGCTTTAAGAGGAAAATATACTACAAGAAATCTTGAAATAGATGATTTAGATAAAAATCCATTTAAACAGTTTGAACATTGGTTTAATGATGCAATGAATGCAAAACTTGTTGAGCCAAATGCTTTTTCACTGTGTACTGTTGGTAAAGACATGCTACCAAGTGTTAGAACAGTGCTTTTAAAAACCTTTGATGAAGACGGTTTTGTATTTTTTACAAACTACAAAAGTACAAAAGCACAACAAATAGAACAAAATCCACAAGTAGCAGTTTTATTTCCTTGGTTAGCTCTAGAGCGACAAGTTAAAATAGAAGGAACGATTGAAAAAATTTCAACTGCACAATCTTTAAAATACTTTCTATCTCGACCAAAAGGTAGTCAAATAGGCGCTTGGGTTTCACACCAAAGTGAAGTAGTTAGCTCAAGAAGTTTACTAGAGCAAAAATTTGATGAGATGAAAAATAAATTTGCAAATGGAGAAGTACCCTTTCCATCATTTTGGGGTGGTTATCTTATAAAACCTCTTAAAATAGAATTCTGGCAAGGTGGAGATGATAGATTACATGATAGATTTTTATATGAAATAAATAAAAATGGAGACTGGGAATCAAAAAGACTTGCACCTTAATATTTCAAATCGTAATATTTTTTACTCTTTTTTAAAAAATTTTATATAATTTATTAATCAAAAACAAAAAAGGTAATAAATGTTACTAGGCAAATGCCCTTATTGTGATGGTTCTGTTATTGAAAGAAAAACTGTTGCAAGAGGTAAAAAAATAAAACTATACACTTGTGAAAATGCTAAAAAAGAGTATGACGATAGTGAACAGTTTGTTTTCACTGCAGATTCTACTTGTACTTTTAGAATATATTCAAATGCACTGTTAAGATACAATAAGCGAAGTATTGGTTCAAATGAGATTAGAAGCTTATTAAATGATGGTCAAATAAAAGTTAGACTTCATGGAAGAGCTGGAACAAAAGAGTACCATAAATACGCCATAACTGACAAAGAGTATGGCATATCTATTTTATGGGATGAAGAGTGTGACTAATTAGTCTTTTCTTGATGTAGTTTCTAATAAGTGAAAACCAAATTGAGTTTTAACTGGTCCATGAACTACATTGATTTCATCATTGAAAACAACTTGATCAAACTCTGGTACCATTTGACCTTGGAAAAAGTTTCCTAAATCTCCACCATTTGATCCAGATGGACACTGAGAATACTCTTTTGCTAAATCTTCAAACTTTTCTCCATTTGCGATTCTTTCTTTAAGTTCTACACATAAATCTTCAGATTCTACTAATAAATGTCTTGCTGTTGCGCTTTTCATTATAATTCCTTAATTTTTTTAATTTTGGAAGTTTATCTAAAACTTTATTAATTAAAAAACTCTATGGTGTTTTTACCCTGTTTTTTAGCTGCATACATAGCTGTATCTGCTTGTTTTATAATATCTTTTACACTTATTGATGAGTCAGTAAATAAAGTGATACCAATACTTGGAGTTGAAATATTTTTAAAACCATTTATATACTCAATAGAGTTTAATGCATGTTTAATTTTTTGAGCTAGGACTTTTATATTTTGTTTAGCTTCATCTTTATCTTTACCAATATAATCAGTTAAAACGATAAATTCATCTCCTCCAATTCTTGAAACCGTATCTTCACTTCTAATAACGTTTCTAAGAGCTTTAGCAACTTCAATAAGTAAAATATCTCCAATATCATGTCCCATAGTGTCATTTATAGTTTTGAAATTATCTAAATCAATAAATATCAATCCACCAACATTTTTATGTCTAATCACTTTTGTAATAGCATGTTCAATTCTATCTAAAAGAAGTAGTCTATTTGGTAATCCAGTAAGATTATCATGAGTTGCTTGATACTCTAAAACCTCTTCTCTATCTTTTATCTCACTAATATCAATATATTGTCCAAGATAATTAATTATTTCGTTTTCATTATTTCTAATAGCTGTAATACTAAGTCTTAAAGGGATAATAGAATCATCAGACTTTTTATTATAAATCTCTCCAGACCAAAAATCATTTATACCTAAAACTCTCCACATATCGTCATAGTAATTTCTATTTTGATGCAGAGACTTAAATAAATTAGGATTTCTACCTAATAATTCTTTTTTTGTATATCCCATAACATTACAGAAGGCTTGATTAACTTCAATTATCTCAATGTTCTGATTTGTAATAAGCATTGGTTCGTTTGATTCAAATGCAACAGATGCTATTTTTAATTGTTCTTCTTGTTTAATTCTAATTTTTTCATAATCATATTTTTCTAAATAATGTGTTACATCAAAAATCATCTGATCAAATAGTATTTCAACTTCATAATCAAAGAAATTTAATTCATTTGAATAAATCACAAGTACTGAAACCTGTTCACCAAACTTTTTAATAGGAAAAGATGCAGCTGATTTAATTCCATATTTTTTACCATAATCAGAGAATACAGAAATATTAGTTTTTCTAAAGTTTTTAACTATAACATTAGTTTTCCATCGAAGTGCTCTTGTTAGTAAATTATCAAGTTTCTCCAAATCACCGATTAAAGACTCTTTTAAAATATCTTTTATCTCTCCATCTTTTCCATATATTCTATTTTGTTTATCATCTTCTTCTAAATCATAAATAAAACTAAAAACCATACTTGGATTTTGTGAAATAATCTCATGAATTTCATCATATAATTCATTTTTTGTTGATTTTTTTAGTAGTTGTTTATTTGTTTGATTTAATAGCTCATAAACTCTTTTTTGTTTTTCAATTTTTTCATAACTTTCTTGTTCATTTAAAATTATATTTTTTAATAAAAAAAATAAACTAATTAAAGTTACAAATGAAATAAACAGATAAAATACACTTATATTTTGTTCAACAAAGGCTTTTTTTGTGGCACTTTGAGCTATATTATCAAGTTTATTTAGCATTGTATTGTATGCATTATTTAAAAAATCTACTTTTTTTGTAGAAATATTCCACCATTGAGTTATATCAACGTTTACATTATTGTGAGCAATATTAGAAATGATATCTTTTTTGTAGCTATCATATTTATTTTTTAATTTATATGATTCACTTGTATTATATATGTTTTGCAATTCTACTGTAGAATTATTCATGAAGTAATTTATATTTATTTTCTTTACAATATCAATTTCTTCAAGCTTTTTTTGTAGTTTAGCATCTAATTTTTTATTTAAAATCAATTTTGAAATAGCAGCTCTTTCTAGCCCACTACACTCTTTATAAATTAAAAAATGGTAAATATTTTTAAACTCTTCATTAAAGTTAGTTGCTGTCTTTATAGTTTTTAAAGACATAATTAAATTTAATAGTTTGTCATTTAAATTTGAATAAAAATCTAATACTTTATAAGAATCAATACTCCCATTATCAATATTACTTCTAATTTTTTCCAATATATAAAAATTATTTTGTATATCTTTTATTATTAATTCAATGTTGGAGTTTTCATTACTTTTTTTTATAAATGTATTGCTATATCTTAAAAATTTATTGAATTTTTCACTTGTGATTTTTCTTTGATTATTTAGTTTTTTTGAGAATTTTCTAGATTCCGTGAAGACAACAGATAGTCCTCTTTCTTTTTGAAGTGAATGTATTAAACTTTGAGCGTAATCCATGTACATAACGTTATCTATAGTTCTGTTTATACCTTTAGTATTATCTAGCTTCTCCATTACTAATTTAGTGCTAAAAAATAGTATACCAACAGCTGGTAGGGTAAACACTAAAATGATTTTTAATAAAAGTGGATTTTTAAACAAATCTTTATGCCTATAAATATAGTTTTATAAACATTTTATAGTTATTTTTCTTATATTGTACTTTTATAAAACTAGAACTTTCTGTTTAAGTCTTTATACCAATTCTCAAACTTTACATTCTCCATTGGTTTTGCATAATAATACCCTTGTACTTTTTTACAAAGGTTCTTTTTAAGGATCTCATCTTGTTGTGGTAATTCAATACCTTCAGCAATTACAGAAATATTCATATTCTCACCTAAGTCAAGTATAGACTTGACGATATCTTCATCACTATTATTTTCATCTATTAATGAATCAATATATGACTTGTCAATTTTTATTTTTGAGATATAACAATCTCTTAAATATGAATAAGAAGTAAAACCTTTTCCAAAATTATCAATAGAAATCACCACACCTTCTTTTGATAATTTTTCTAGTTTTTCTATTGTTTTTTCACTTATATTCATTATTGTTTTTTCATGAAATTCAATTTCTAAAAAGTTTGCATCTAAATTTAAACTTTTTAATATTTCAAATACAGACTGAACTAGATCTCCATACTCTAAAAACCTATATGAAAGATTAACACTAATTGATCCTGTATAAACTCCACTATTGTGCCATTTTTTCAATTGGGAACAAGCTTTTTTTAATATAAGATTCTCAAAAGAAAAAATCAATTCAGAAACTTCTAAATCAGGAATAAAACTTCCAGGATATAGTAGTCCTTTTTCTGAATTATTCCATCTTGTTAAAATCTCTAAAGATATTACACTATTTGTGTTAACATCTATTTCTGGATGAAAATGTAAAATAAATTCATCTTCTCTTATAGCTTTTTCTAAATCTTTTTCTATCTTTGAGTGTTCTATTAATCTTCTATTCATATCTTCTGAGAAGAATTCATAAGAGTTTTTAGCTTGATTTTTTACATGATACATTGCATTATCTGCATTATGTATTATTTCATCAATATCTTCACCATTTTCAGGATAAATTGCAATACCAATACTCACACCTATTTCAACATCTTTTTCATTTGACTTAATAGGTTCTTTAACTATTGAAATCACCTTGTTACAAACTCTTTCTATAAACAGATAATCACTAATATCACTTAATATTATAATAAATTCATCCCCACCAACTCTAGAAACCATATCATTAGTTCTAATACTATTTTTAAGCTTATTAGCAAAGCTAATTAATAACTCATCACCAAAAGCATGGCCAAAAGTGTCATTTACTTCTTTAAAGTTATCTAAATCAAGAAATAAAACGGCAAAATTTAGATTATTTCTTTTTGAATTGTTAATTACATACTCTAGTTGAGCTTTTAATTTTAGTCTATTTGGTAGGTTTGTTAAAGGATCATGATAAGCTAAATGGAAAAGTTCATTTTGATTCTCAACAGAAGAAGATATATCAGAAAAAATTGCATAATAAAAAAACTCTTTTTTCTGTTCATCAAAATGTTTATATATTTTTATAATTATAGGGTATGTTAGTCCATTTTTGTGTCTATTTGTTAATTCACCAATCCAAAAGTTGTTTGTTTGTAAGATATTCAAAACATTTTGAAAAGTCTGTTCATTTGTATTTTCACTTGAAAATAGTTTTGGATTCTTTCCTAAAACTTCATTTTTTGAATATCCCGTTATATCTTCACATGGCTTATTTATGTAAACAATTTGATTATCACTATTAGCGATAATCAAGGCTTCACTGATATTATTTAAGATATTACTTAATACATTATTCTCTTGGTTAATATAATTTTTTAACTCCAAAAAAAAACTCCCTTAATTAACTAAGATACTATTATAGCCAATTTTTCATCAGAAGTCATATAAAATATTATTTTTTCTCAATTCTTTTAAATACATACATTACTGATAATAAAACCACTGCAACAATTCCCAATCCAATATATTTAAAATCATCAGCACTACTTAAAATAAGCTCTCCCGCAATATAACTTGCATAACCAACTAAACTTGCCCAAATTGCAGTTGCAAAAATATTAAATATCGAGAATTTAATTGCTGAGTATTTAGTCAATCCCATAGCTAGTGGAATTAAAGTCTTGATACCATAAATGTATTTTTGAATAAATACAACAAAAGAGCCATATTTTCTCATCATTAAATGAGCAAGGGCAATTTTTCTACCATAGTTTTTCATCATACCTTTTGCATAGCTTTTATTTTTTCTAGCTAAAAAGAATAAAAACTGATCACCAATAAAATTTGAAACAGCAGCAACTGCTATTGAAATATAAATATTTAAATCTCCTGCATATGATAGAACACCTGCAAATACTAATCCGACAAATCCCCCACCAAATGAATATAAAAAAAGAGCAATATAACCCCAATCTCTTATGATATCTTCCATTTTATACCTTCATCTCAAAAAACTCTAAGGCATCTATTACATCTTCATCATCTAAATCTACAATATCTTTTTTCATATTTTCTAAAGCTTGAGCTTTTATAAACTCTTTTACTTTTACTCTAGTTTGTTCCACATCATCAATTATTGTAAAGCCGTTAAATTGTACCTCATTATCATAACAAAGTAATACACCATCACAATTTTCTTCAATAAAGTCACTAATTTGTCTATAGTTAATTTCTAAAGCTGATGCATTCCATCCATAGTCTTCTAAAGTTTTATCTTCAAAAATCTCTACTCCATCACTTTGGTGATCAAAATACAGCATATTCTCTTTATTTAGCTCTATTATGTCTTGCCATTTAACTAAAGGTTTAACTCTACATATTGTTCCAATTATTGTTGGTCTATAATCTTTAAATAGTTTTAAGCATAACTCTTTCGCATCTTTTTCATTTATGTTAGTTGAATCATGCTCTATTTTACAAATTACTGGCTTTTTCAAATCTTTCGTTAATTGTTCAATGATGTTTCCATCAATATCTATATAAAAATCTTTTTTTACAGAATAAAAATTTAAAACTTGTATAATATCAATATCTGTTAATAAATCTTTAATATTTATTTTTTTCATTTACTTTTTCCTTCAAAAATCTTGTTGGATTTTAACAAATAAACTATTAAATATAGAATTTAATATTAAATAATCAGTTTTTTTTAGATTTTCTTGTAAAAAATAAGTTTTTTTTACAATTCTTAAAGTTAAATTATATATAATCATTGTTAACCGAATAGAATTTAAGGTAAAAGAATTGTCATTAAAAAATTTTGTATCAAGTTTTTTCAAAAAGAACAACTTTAAAACTCTTTTTTTAATTGATATTTTATATATGAAAGATATCAATGCTATATATAAATTTAGTAATGGCGACTGCATTATTAGACAATTAAAAACATTACTTGAAACAAAAATAAAATCTGCAGTAAAACTAAAACTATCGAAAAAAGTTCTAATTAATATTTCAAACACACATGCAGATGTCTTTGAATTAACCATTTATGATAACTTGGAAATCGAAGAGATACTTGCAATAAAAGATATAATTTTCAAAAATATAACAGCTCATAACTTTAAACTTCTAGACAAAAAAACTGTAATTAACATAGATATAACAATTGGTTGTTCAAAAAGTAATGATAATCAAATTAAGATATATGCTGAAAAAGCTCTACATAGTGCAAAATTGAACTTTGTTCATTATATGTATTATGATTCTTATTTATATAAAAATGAAGCTGTTAGTGAAAACTTAGTAGATATTTTAAATCATGCAATAGAAAATAATTTAGTAGAACCTTACTTTCAAGCTATCATGGATAATCAAACAGAAAAAATTGAAAAATATGAAGTACTAATGAGAATTTTCGATCAAAACGGAAATATAATACTTCCAAATGCATTTATTCAAAAAGCCAGGAAGTGTAGACTATATACGAAGCTTATGGAAATACTCATTGATAAAACAATTAAATATATTTTAAAATATCAGATTAATGTTAGTATTAATTTTGACTATACAGATATCATAAATCCCCACATTAAAAAAACACTTATTTCAAAAATCAAAAATAACAATGTTGGTAAATATATAACATTAGAAATTTTAGAGAGTGAAAAAGTCTCAAACTTTAATATCGTAAATGATTTTATTAGTGATGTAAATACCTTAGGTGTAAAAATTGCAATTGATGATTTTGGAACAGGATTTTCAAATTATGAAAATATCTTAAATCTAAATATTGATTATATTAAAATCGATGGTTCATTAATTAAAAAAATTGATGAAGATATATACTTAAATCTAGTAAAAAGTATTGTTCTGTTTTGTAAACAGCAAAACATAAAAATTGTTGCTGAATTTGTTAGTGACCTAAAAATATTAAGATATGTTAAAAACATTCAAATTGATTATTCGCAAGGTTACTATATAAGTAAACCTAAACCTATTTTGGATCTTAAATTGGAGTCAAAAATTGAAAAAAGAGCTTAAAAAAATAACAGACTTAACAGTAAATGAGTTATTGAATCAAGAAGTAATTCTTCCTTCAATCTATTTTGAAAAATTCAATAAAAATGCCTTAGAAGTTGAAATAAATATTGATGATGAAAATTTCGAAAAAGATATTCATACACTAATAAAAGAAGAATATATAACTATTGAAGAGTACATGAACTCAATTTCATCAAATGTACTAATGATAAAAGATACAGCAAAAGATGCAAAAGATGCACTTTTGGATAAAAATATTGATAAATTAAGTAGTATTTATAAAAAAATGACAAACTTAGAAAAAGAGATTGAAAGTTTAAATAATAAACTTTTTCTAGATGAAACAACTAACATTTATAATAGAAAATGGATTTATAATAAATTTTTAGGGACAACAGGGGAGCTAAAAGAAGAAGGAATTGTGGTTTTTGTACAGTTAGAAGATTATGATTATATAAAAAAAGAGTATGGAGAATTAATAGGAAATAATATTTTGCAGTTTAGTGTAAAATTTATGCAAAAAAAACTTATAAATGAAAATATCAAGTTTAGTATGGCTAGATTCTTTGAAGACAAGATTTTAATTTTTTGTGATCAAGAAGAGTTAGATTATGTTAATTCAACAGTACTTAACATAAATCAAATGCTAGCAAATGCAACATTGAAAAATAACTCTGGACTGTTAATTAAAACTTCATATAATTTTGTAATTGAGCCTTATTTTAAAAAGCAAGACTCTAAAGAGTTATTTGAAAAACTATTTTACAAATTGAAACAACAATAAAACTCTTTTGATTTAATAGTAGCTTCAGAAATAGAAATCTCTTTAAATCTAATCTTTGTATTAGGTTTTGCTTGAGATAATTTATAACAGTCTATATCTAAGACAACTCCTATTTTTGGATATCCTCCAATAGTTTGTCTATCATTTAATAAAATTATTGGCTGTCCATCACTTGGTATTTGAATTGATCCTAAAACAATACCTTCTGATATTATTCCATTAATATTACTTTTTATTTCTTTTCCACGTAACTTACAAGCCATTCTATTAAAATCATTTGTAATTGTATATTCACAATTAAAAAACTTATCAATTTCACTTTTATCAAAACTATTATCTTGATAAGTTAACATAACTCTTAACTCTAAAGTATCACTATATTTTGGGATAAAACTCTTTTTTAGTTTACTATTATGATGGGCGTTTATATATTTGTATTTTAAAATATCACCTTTTTTTAAAAAGTTTCCATTTAATCCACCAAGTTTTTCTTTTATAGTTGTACTATTACTTCCAAACTCTTTATGTATCTCAAAACCATCTTTAACAGTAAAATATAATTTAGCTCCACTTAAAAATTTTCCTACTTTTAAAATATCACCTTTTTTTACATTATGTGTTTGCCATAAAGATATTTGCTTTTCATTTAAGTATACTAATGCATCACTACCACATACTCCCATTTGAGTATTTTCTAAGAATTTTACTTCAAAGTTCGAAAATGATATTTCAATGGCATTTGAATTTTTCGGATTGTTTAATAACATATTTAAAGTATTATATGCAAAGCTATCCATTACTCCTGAGTTTGTAACTCCAATATCACAATAGCCTACTCTACCATTATCTTGAATTGTTGTAAAAAAAGATGGATTAATGATTTCTAAACTCATAGATTCCCACCTTGATATAAAAACTCTTTTTTTGTAATTGGATTAAATTTCACTTTTGAGCCAACTTTAAAAGGAGAAAGAGAATCAATATTTTTATCAAAACATTTAAACATACTTTGCCCTACTATATTCCAACCTCCAGGACTACTTTGTGGGTAAATAGCAGTTTGAACATCTGCTATACCTACACTTCCTTTAGGAATTGATTTTCTAGGAGTTGTAAGTCTAGAAGTTTTTATACTATCTTCTACATTTCCCATATAAGCAAAGCCTGGTAAAAAACCAATTGCAAAGATATCATATATTTTACTTGAATGAATATCGATAATTTGATCAATGCTTAAGTTTGTTCTTTGTGACATATCTTTTAAATCTAGACCTACTTCAAGGCCATAATAAACATCAATATTGATTAACTCATT
This sequence comes from uncultured Arcobacteraceae bacterium, assembly GCA_964022095.1. Lineage (GTDB taxonomy): Bacteria > Campylobacterota > Campylobacteria > Campylobacterales > Arcobacteraceae > Malaciobacter_A. The sequence continues at coordinate 9,939 of CAXHZO010000010.1, read as the reverse complement.
TTCTAAAGATAAACTATTTGAAAAATTCAATTCTTCAATTTGTAATTGCAAGTTTTCAAAACTATTTTTAAATAAATCAAATATTATTACAATAGATGAATAGGAAGGGATAATATCTAATATAGCATCTATTTTAGAAGCCTTTATAGCAGTATAAACTCTTATTACATCTTGAGAATTTTCTTGAGTAATTTCATCTTTAAAATAGATAATTAAAGAGTTTGGAGACAACTGTTTAAAAGTCATTAAATAAGTGCTTTTTTGATCAACTGAATGAAGTTTACTGCATTTTCATTATCACCATGAACACAGATTGTATCTGCTTTTAAAAATAGTTTTACTCCATTTATACTTTGAATAAAATTTTTCTCTTTTAGGTTTACTAGTCTTGATACAAGTTCTAATTCATCATGAATCACTGCATTTGGATTGGTTCTTGATACTAGTGTTCCATCGTCATTATAGTTTCTATCTGCAAATACTTCATATATCAAATCTATTGCATACATTTTTGCAGTATGTTCATACTCTTCATTCTTAGGAGTTGATAAGATCATTAATCTTATATTTTTATCAAAAGAAGAAATTGCACTTAAAATTGCTTTATAAATATTTTCATCTTTCATCATATCATTATATAAAGCTCCATGGGGCTTTACATAAGCAATAGGAACATGATGAGATTTACAAAAAGCACTAATAGCACCTAATTGATATAAAACAATAGACTTTATTTCTTCTAAAGTACACTGCATACTTCTTCTTCCAAAGCCAACTAAATCTTGATATGAAGGATGTGCACCAATAGTTACATTATGTGTTTTAGCTAACTGTACAGATCTATTCATAGTAACAGCATCACTTGCATGAAAACCACAAGCAAGATTAGCCATATCAATATATGGCATTATTTGCTCATCTGCTCCCATTTTCCAAACACCAAAACTCTCACCCATGTCACAATTTAATCTAATCATAAAAACTCCATTTAATATTGATACATATGATATTTTTTATTTTCTTTTGCTTTTTGATCTTCTATTTTTTTATATGTAGTAATTGCTTTTTGTTTGATATCTTCATTTATTTCATTAGATGAATATTCATCTAATATATTTTCTAAAACCATTGTATAAACGATAGTATTTATCTTTATCCCTTCATCATTTCTCATCATTCTTTCCATATCAATAGCTAAAATCCCCTCTTGAAATGTGTAGTACAATCTTTGAGAAATATCTTCAAGCCTATATGTATAACCTAAAATCATCAAAAAATTTTCTTCAAACTCTTTATCATAATTCTCTTTTTTAATATCTTCATAAAAAGAGTCTATTTTATCTTTGCACTCTTCTTGTATTTCCTTTGCTTCAAGGCCTTTGTTTTTGTAATAACAATAAAAATTACAAATTTCGTTAAATAATTCTATTTTTTATCCTTTTTTCACAATTTATACATTATTATATAGTCAAATTACAAAAACTTAAATTAGGACATAAAATGAAAAAATCAACAATAGTTGCTTCACTGATATTAACATCATCATTAACATTTGCATTTGACTTAGGAAGTATTACAAAAACAGTATTAGATACTGTAAATAAATCAACAGAAACTACAACAAACACAACAAACACAACAAATTCAAACTTAGATAACTCTACAGTTTCAAGTGGATTAAAAGAGGCTTTAAAAGTTGGTGTTAATTATGCAGTTTCAAATCTAGGTGCTAATAATGGATATTTAAATAACTCACTAGTTAAAATTCCTCTTCCTGGAAATTTAGCAAAAGCTGAATCAATTATAAGAAAAGCAGGAGGAGATCAAATAGCAGATAATTTAATTAACTCAATGAATAGTGCAGCAACAAAAGCAGCACCTCAAACAGCAGATATTTTAGTTGGTGCAATTGAAAAAATGAGTTTAGAAGATGCCCAAAAGATTTTAGCTGGAAAAGAAGATGCAGCCACTAATTATTTTAAATCAAATACAACTGACTCACTAAAGAAAATGATTAAACCAATAATTCAAGAAACTATGCAAGAAAACCAAGTTGCAAAGTATTATGATATGGCAAATGGATTTTATAAAAATAGTGTGGGAAATGTAGTTGATACAAGTGCTATTTCAGGACTTGCTAAAAACTTTGGAGTTGATTCTTATATTCCTAGTTCTAGTGATGAGAGTATTGATGATTATGTTACAAATCAAGCAATTGATGGCCTATTTAAAATGATTGCTACAAAAGAAGCAGAAATTAGAAGTAATCCATTGGCTCAAACGACATCGTTATTACAAAAAGTATTCGGAAACTAAACTTTAGTTTAGCCTTCTGAACTAGCTAGTGTGAAGTAATTCTTCATGGCATTACTTTTAACTAAAGAAAAATTCAAAGGTAGTGAAAGTTCACTATTTCTTTGAAATTTGAATACATAATTATTTTTGAAATTTTTTATTAAATTTATATATAAATTTGATTTCATATCAATAATAAATATATCTTTATCCATTTCATAAATATAAATTAAATTTAAAATATATTCCTCATCCACTTCATAAGTGTAGAAAGAATAATGCTCAAACTCTAACTCTTCAATTTTTTCTAACTTTTTTATTTTTAGATTACTTTTCATAAGTTCAACAAAATCATGTAAGGGAGAACTTATCCATTGAACTTCGTTGTATAAATGTATATACTCTATATATAAATTATCTGAATTTAAAGTATAAGCATCAACTACATATGAATCATGTCTTGTTTTTATTTCTATATTTTCTAAGGTATGTTTATAAAAATTGTCTGAATCAATTTTAAATACTAGTTCATTTTCAATTAAACTAAAAGAGGGTCGTGAAAGTTTTGTTATTTTTTTTATAATATCTTTAGCAAAACTACTGAAAAAGCCCATTTTAAACCTTATTTTTATTTAATATTAAGAATTGTAACGTATTTATATTCTTATTACAAGGATTTTATACATAAATTATAGAAAAAAAGTGAAAGATTAATTATATAGTTTCAATAATAAGTAAACATGCAATTATCAATAATAAAAACTTTAGTATCTTTCCATATAGTTTTGTATCAATTTTAGTTTTTATTTTTACACCTAAGAACATTCCTAAACAAACAGCAAGAATTCCCCAAAAAGAAACTTCTAATGTATTAAGTGTATATACACCATAATATAAAAACACCCCTATTTGTCCAATTTTAGTAAACAAAAAACATAAATTTGATAACTGAATTGCATCTTTTTTTGAATATTTTAATTCTAAAGTATACATAATCATAAGTGGTGCAACCACATTTGTAAGTCCAGACATAACTCCACCAAATATACCTAAACCATATGTTGAGCTTTTTGGGTATCTTGCTATAAATGTAGCTTTAATATTAATAACTGATTGCAATAAATATAAAATAATTATAAATGCAAGTAAAAGTTTAAATAGTTCTGAGTTTGTATACACCAATAAAACTGTTCCTATGGCACTACCAATAACCATTAGAACAATTATAAACCAAAATTTTTTTAAAGCTTCAAAAAATTTTCCTTCACTTAAAATACTAATAATATTTGCCATCATAGTGGGGAGCAACATATATGTTATTGTAGTTTGCATATCTGAATACATTGCCACTAAAGGAGTTGCGATCATTCCAAAACCAAACCCAATACTGCCATGAACTAAAGATGCCCAAAATAAAATTATAGAAAATAATAGTAAGAAAGAGATATCCATAAAAAACCTTCGTATGGAAAGATTATATCGAATATCATTTAAAAAAAATGATAATTTTATTAATAAAGAAAATTCTTGCAAAAAAAAATCAAAAACTTAGATACAATACGAAAAAAAAGGATTTTTTTGAAAAAAACTTTTAAACTTCAAGTTGAAAACAAAAATAAAGACAGAGTTGTAGACTCAATAAAAAATGAGATTAGAAAATATATAAAAAGAGAACAAAGAAAACCTCTACCAGAAGAGAAAGACTTTTGGTTTTTTGATTGTAAATTTGCAAAAGATTCTGATACTCCTGCTGAAATTCCATATTCACAAGTTATTAGAAGTGTTGATGAAGCAGCAAGTTCTAATAGTGAAACATTTTACTTAGAAATCATTTCAAGAGCTGAAAAAAGAAAAGAAAAAGAAAAAGAAATAGTAGAAGTAGAAGAAACTAAAAACGAAGAAATAGTAGAAGAAAAGTAATCTAACACCCAATAGAGGTGTTAGATAGTTATTATAAAGCTTTTGCCGTAATTCTAGATAATCTTTGAGCAAAAGATACAGCATCTGTAATATCAATTCCCTCAGATAATTTAGCTTGGTCTAATAAAACCCAAGATACATCACTAATCATATCATCATCCGCACAACCATTTAATTTTTTTACAATCTCATGCTCTGGATTGATCTCTAAAATTGGTGCAGTTTCTGGCATTTCTTGTCCCATTGCTCTCATCATTTGAGCCATTTGAGCCATTTGTGCATCACCTGCATCTTTTACAACACAAGATGGTGATTCTGAAAGTCTGTTTGTAACTCTAACGTCTGTTACACTCTCACCTAAAATATCTTTGATTTTTTTAGTGATATCTTCAAATTTCTCTTCAACTTCTTTTTTCTCTTCTTCTGTTTGTTCTACTTTTGGAGCTTCACAAGCAGTAATGTCTTTGAATTCCCATTCTTGATATGAACCAATACCTGGAGTGATAATTTCATCAATTTCTTTGTCATCTAAAATTAATACTTCAATATCATTTTTCTTGTATGCTTCAAGTAATGGAGAGTTTCTTAGTACTTTTTCATCTTCACCAATGATGTAGTAAATAGCTTTTTGTTCAGTATCTGCACCATCTTTATATGCTGCAAGTGAAGTCATTTTTCCATCTTCAGTTTTTGTTGATTTATATCTTAATAAGTCTAAGATTAACTCTTTATTTGTAAAGTCTTGATAAACACCCTCTTTTAAAGGTCTTATATATTGAGCTACAAATTCAGCATACTTTTCTTCATCTTTTGCAAGTTTTTTGATTTCATTTAAAATCTTTTTAACACTACCTTGCTTGATATTTGCCATTACTCTGTTTTCTTGTAAAATCTCTCTTGAAACATTTAATGGTAAATCCTCAGAATCAATAATACCTCTTACAAATCTTAAGTAAGTTGGTAATAACTCTTTTTCATCATCAGTAATAAATACTCTTTTAACGTATAATTTAACACCTGGTTGGAAATCAGCTCTATACATATCCATTGGTGCAGTTTTTGGGATATAGAAAAGTGTAGTATACTCATTTACACCCTCTGCTTTTGTATGAATAGTAAGCATAGGATCTTGTGAATCATGAGAGATTGATTTGTAAAAATCATTATACTCTTCTTTTTTAAGACTTGCTTTTGGTTGAGTCCATAAAGCTGTCGCTTCATTGATTTTTTCATGTCTTTTTTCAACTGTTTTTTTAGCTTCTTTTCCAGCTTTTTCATCTTCTTCACTTAACTCTTCAGTTACTTCTTCACTGTAGTTTAAGAAAATTGGATATGCGATATGGTTAGAGTATTTTCCAACAATATTTTTGATTCTATGTTGACTAGCAAACTCTTCTGCTTCTTCATCTTTTAATTTGATGTAAATAACAGTTCCAGATGATTCTTTAGTACAAGGACTTAAATCAAATTCACCAGTACCATCACTTGACCATTTATATGCAGTTTCTTCCCCTGCTTTTTTAGAAATTACATCAACTTTTGATGCAACCATGAATACTGAATAAAAACCAACACCAAATTGACCAATTAAGTTTGAATCTTTTTTAGCATCACCTGTTAATGCCTCTACAAATGATTTAGTTCCTGATTTTGCAATAGTACCAATTGAAGCAATTAAATCTTCTTCATTCATACCAATACCATTATCAATGATTGTTAAAGATTTATCTTCTTCATCAAAAGCGATATTAATCTCACCAGCCCAATCTTCAGGTAGTTTTGACTTGATGTTATCATCAGTTAATTTTAAATAATTTAACTTATCAATTGCATCACTTGCATTTGATACTAACTCTCTAATAAAAATTTCTTTGTTTGAATATAATGAATGAGTCATTAAGTGTAATAATTGACCTACTTCTGTTTGAAATTGATGTTTTGCCATGCTAATTTCTCCTATTAAATTTTAATTTTATTGAGATAATTTTAACAAAACTTTATAAAAGAAAGCTAAAGTTTTTACAAAAATTAGCACTTTTTATATTTAAGTGCTAATTTAGTATGGCTTTTTATATCTTTTATTTGGCAGGATGAGCTTATTTTTTCTAATATCTTTTTTTACTTTCTTTTTTAAAACACTATATCTTTGAGTTCTTTTGTTATAGTATTCCTTTCTTTTTTCTCTCCAAGTTTTTTTATTGTTTATATATTTTTTTAGTGTTTGATTGTAGTATTTTATGATATTTGAGTGCTTTCGCTCAGCTTTTTTTAGAATAAATCTTTCTCTTTGAACTGATATTGACTCTATTATATTTATATACCTATCTCTTCTTCTTTGAATCACTTCAAAACCTGAGAAGTTTTTATCTAATATTGAAGCAAAATATTCATCTAGTCTTCTTGATAACTTAATCAAATTTAGATGTATTTTAGTTCCAAAAATAAAATCAACTATTTTTAATGTTTTTCTAAAAATATATGTAACAAAAGAATAAAAAAGTTGAACTATCCAAAACTTTTCAATATAGTTTATAATTTTAATTACAAAAAATATTTGTATAACTGAACTAAAAATAAAAAGAGATAATCCAAATACAAGTGTCAAGAACTTTCCAGCAAACAAAATCAATACATAAAATACTTTTTGTAAAAGACCTATGATAATTTTTCCAATATATGTTGTCAAAATATAGTAAAAAAACGTTCCACCAAGAAAAAAGTAAAAAAATGCAGCAATTTTTTTCATAAAAGTAGTGTTTTTTATCTCACTAGCTTTTAACTTGAGAACTTCTAAAAAGTTGTTTTTAAATCTTTCAAATGAGTGCTTTTTAAAATAGTTTGTAACTTGTTCTATAAAAAATCTTTTTAAAATAACCCAAACAATAGATACAAAAAACTTTTTATATCCAATTTTTTTTACAATAGTTAAAAAAGTCTTTTTAGCAACAACTGATTTAGTTGTTACTTTCCCTACTAATAAAACAGTACTAATATCTATTACTAAAATATTTTCAATAAAAAATATTCCAATATCATCCCAGTATTTATACACTAAGAAACAAAAAACAAAAAAGATTGTTGTTTTTATAAAGTTTAGGAAATATTTATTCAAAATATTTAGAAGCCATTTTTTTAATTTTTAAATAAAAGGCACTATTTTTAATAGTATTAACAAAAGCAGTCATTTTATTTTTGCTAATTAAAACTTGATTTCTAACTGCTCTTTTTAATCTATTGATTCGCATTTTAAACAACCTAATAAAAGGTATTTTAAATATTTTTTTAATACCAATACTATTTAAAATAATATTTAAAGTAGAAAGAATTTTCCCTACAATAACTAACAAAAGTTTTAATAGATTTGACGAAACTATAAAAGGTAAAACATATATCATAAGGCCTGAACTAACTATCAAAAAAACAATAATCACTAAATATGTTTTTTCATTTATTGCATCTACTTTTATTTTAAGCCACTGATAAAAAGATGAAGCATATAGTTTATCTTTTGCTTTTTTTATAACTGTTTTAATAAATTTGATATGAAGAAGTATATAATTAAATATTTTTTCTAATATTTCATAAATTTCAAATACTAAGTATAAAAAGATTGATAATATAAATTTTAAACTAAATTTACTATCTTGTTCATCGTTTTTTTTCATTTAAATCTCCAAGAGTGTTATTTTAATATATTAGAAGTGCAAAATAGATAAAATACTAACTTAATAAAAGGATAAATATGAATAATAAACAATTTTTAAACGATTTACAAAAAATATATGACTTTTTAAATGATGAGAAATCAAAAACAAACGAACTAATAAAACATCTTGAAAACAAAGAGTTTGACAAACTAACTATTATTGATGAGTTTGCGAAAACTTTAAATCTTGAGATGAAAGATGATTTAAGATTAGCACTTGTAACTAGACTTGTTAATTTAAGAGATGATTCACTAGTACAAGTTCTAAAAAAAATGAAAAAAAATGAAAAAGAGATAATACAACTTCAAGAAAAAGCTTACCAATTTATAAAAGATTACTGGCAAGAAAAGCATAAAAAACTAATTGACTATATATTCGACAATAACCTTTTAACTCCATTTTACCAATCGGTATTTAGTGGAGTTTATTCAGTTGGGTTAGCTATGACTAAATGGCAAACATCTTGGACTTCACATATAATCAATACTGTAAACAAAGACTTATTAGCAAAATTTGACGGCGATGATTCAAAAGTAATGAAATATTTAGAAGATGAAAAATTACTTGATTTAGGACATGGTGGTCAAATAGCTGATAGATGTTACTCAGCACTAGTAAAAGATGGAGATAAATACACTTCAAAAGCTTATATTGATGCTTTCAAAAAAGAGACAACTGCCGTTGTTGATGCACTTGAAGAGTTTGCAGATAAACTAATCGACCTTGAAGATAATATCTATAATCAAAAATGGGATTATGTACTATATATTCAAGCATTAATTAAAGCATTTAGTGAACAAAAAACTGAGCAATTAGTTTCAAGATGGGCAGATGTAGACAGAGCTTGGATGAAAATAAAGTCACCAATTCAAATAGGTCATCCACTAGAGTATTACGAAGATCACTTTAGAAAAGCAGTTGCCCTTGAATGGGATATTAGACTTACTAATCCAAAGTTTGCACAAAATGACCATAGAGTAAATAAAATCAAATCAGCATTTGAAAAGATTTATGAAAATACAGAAAAAAATGAACAATATCAAAAAATTTATGACTTTAGTTTAAAATCACTTGACAAAGTTCAACTTTATGTTGGAAGACCTGCAATATTTTTTGGAGCAGAATTTCAAGGACTATTTTCAGCACAAGTTGTGCCAAATGATGAAATTGTATCATTAGAAGAAGGTAAAAAAATATTTGCATTTTCTGATGAGATTTTACAAAGTAGTAGAGCTAAACCATTTTTAGCCCTAAGTAGAGAAATTTTTGGACAAGAACTACTTACAAAGGATAGAGAATTTTTATTTAATGAAACTGCTTCATGGCATCAAGTATATGATATTAGTACTATTGGTCATGAATATGGACATATTTTATGGTGTGATGATGAAACAGAATCAGTTATGAATAAAACTGGAAACTTTAAAAATATCGAAGAATTCAAAGCAACAACTGGTGGCTTAATTTCATATTTCTTAGATCAAGACAGCGATGAAGCACACTTAAAAGAGCAAGTTTTAATTGATCTTGTAAAAAGAAGTGTAGGACTTATTGGATGGATGGAAGTTGATGAAGTTCAACCATACTATTGTGAGGGTTTAATTCACTTAGATGGATTATTTGATACTGGTGTTTTATCATGGGATGCTGAAAATAGTGAGCTTAAAATAGATATTAGTGATGAAAAATATGAAGAGCTAAAAAAATGGTATGTGGTAAACTACACAGCACTTGCTCAACACTATTTAGATAAAAAAGATGCTACACAATTTTTAAATAGATATGCTACAAAAACTAGTAAATATTTTATGCCAAATGATGAAAAAATAAATTCATTTGTAAAATACTACTTTAAAAGATACCAAGAAATTGGTCAAGAGTTAGATACAGAAGATAAAAAAAGCAACTATGTAAAATAAGAGGAGGGAGTGTTAGAAATTTTGTGTCAGTCTGATAGAATTTATTCTAAAGGATTGAACAATGAATCAAACACTTGATTTAACAGATGCACTTGAAC
>CAXHZO010000009.1:0-80202 GCA_964022095.1 uncultured Arcobacteraceae bacterium | reverse complement strand
CAGATTTAATTAAAGATAATATAGAAGCATATTTAAAAGAGCATGAGAATAAAGAGATTCTTAGATTTATTACTTGTGGATCAGTTGATGATGGTAAATCAACTTTAATTGGTAGATTATTATACGATTCAAAGATGATCTTTGAAGACCAATTAGCAGCAATTGAAAAAGATAGTAAAAAAGTTGGTACTACTGGTGATAAAATAGATTTAGCACTTTTAGTTGATGGACTTGCATCTGAGAGAGAACAAGGTATTACTATTGATGTTGCTTATAGATTCTTCTCAACTGATAAAAGAAAGTTTATTATTGCAGATACTCCTGGTCACGAACAATATACAAGAAATATGGCAACAGGGGCTAGTACAGCAGATGTAGCTATTATTTTAATTGATGCAAGAGCTGGTATTTTAACTCAGACTAAAAGACATTCATATATTGCAAGTTTATTAGGTATTAAAAACCTTATTGTTGCTATTAATAAAATGGACTTAGTTGACTTTAGTGAAGAGACTTTTAATTCAATCAAAAAAGATTATGAAGAAATTATTCCAAATCTTCCACATAATGAAGATATTAATTTTAAGTTTATTCCAATCTCTGCACTTGATGGGGATAATATATTAACTAATTCACCTAAATGTTCTTGGTATAAGCAAAAGCCATTAATGGAACTACTTGATACTATTGAGATACATGAAAAAGAGAACAATAGTTTTAGATTACCAGTACAGTATGTATTAAGACCACATTTAAACTTTAGAGGTTTTTCTGGAACTATCACAAGTGGAAGTATTAGTGTTGGAGATGAGATTACAGTATTACCATCACTTAAAACATCTAAAGTTAAATCAATAGTATCAAATGATATTAAAGATTTAAGACCAGTTGGAAAAGATGAGCAAGTTGAGACTATACAAAAAGCCTTTGCTCCAATGGCAACAACAATAACACTTGAAGATGAAATTGATATCTCAAGAGGTGATATGATTGTAAAATCAACAGATATACCAAAAGTATCAAATCACTTATCTGCAATGGTAGTATGGATGGATGAGTCACCATTAAAGTTAAATCAGAACTACATTATCAAAAGAGCAACAAGTGTATTAAATGGGGCATTTAATTCAATAGAGTTTAAAAAGAACATTAATACATTTGAAGAGATAAATAGTGAGACATTAGAGTTAAATGACATTGCAAAAGTTACAGTATCACTAGATAGAGACATAGCAGTTGATCCATATCATGAGAATAGATATACAGGTAGTTTTATAATTATTGACAAATATACTAACTCAACAGTTGGTGCTGGTATGATTGTAAATTCTATTGAAGGATTTGCTCATTTAGAAGAAGAGAAAAAACAGTATTCTAAAGCTGAAATTGAGTTAAATGAATTCATTAGAAGAAACTACCCTGAGTGGAATTGTAAGGCTATATAGTGTCTAATAACTTAGCATTAAATATAGAAGAGATAAAAAAACAAAAAGATGGATTAGATGTACTTGGTGACATCTATATCCACTCTGTTTTAGGAGAGAGAATACCAGCAGCAGATCTTATTAGACTTCAATGGTATGGAATCTATCCAACTGATGAAAATCAAAGCTCTTTTGAATTAAGAATTCCATTAGATATGGGAGAATTAAATTTAAAGCAATTAAAAGTTCTAACAGATATCTCAAGTGAATTTGCAAATAATAGTTTGACTTTTGATAGTGAACAAAAAGTAAATTTACAAAATATAAAACTATACAATCTTCCAAAGGTTTTTAATCTTCTACAAGAGATAAACCTTACGACATTTTTTGAATCAGGACATACAGTTAGAAGAGTTGCAACTTGTCCATTAAATGGTATTGATAGTGAACAACTAATGGATGTAAGTTCATTAGTTGATAAACTAAATAACACATTTATTGGTAGTAAAAAATACTCTAATATGCCCAATAAATTACAATTTGCGATTAGTGGATATAAAGAGGGTTGTAACTTACTTTATACTCCTGATGTTAGTTTTAATGCAACAAAAGATGAAAAAGATAAAATCATATTTTCTATAAAAGTAATAGGAAAAGAGTTTGGATATGTTTATCCATCACAACTTATAAATACTGCTAAAAGTATTGCAAAAATATATAGAGATTTTGGAAATAGAGAAAGTATAGAAGAAAGTTCATTTGAAGCATTTATAAACACTTGGGGATTTGATAAGTTCTTTGATTTATTAAATTCAACACTTCCTTTTAATCTAAAAGATAAATCTATTTCATCAAACTCATCAACAATGAAAAAACCTAGAATGGGAATAAACCAAAGTTCAATAGAAGGTCAAAGCTTCATAGGATGTGTTTTAAAAAGTTCAGAACAAAAAAGTGATAATATTAAAAAATTCACAACTTTACTTGAAAAATATAATGCATCAAAAGTAAAAATTACCCACAAAGGTAATATCATAATCTTAGATGCTCCAACAGCAAAAGCTTCTAATTTTGCAGAAGAATTAGCAAAAATAAACTTTAATCCTTTTGTTTAACAAAAGGATTTTAAAATTAAAAGCCGTTTCTTATCTTAAATAACTTAAAATTATGCAATAAATAACTAGGACTAATCAAAACTAAAATGAACAGAGATATATTTAAACCTTTTTTCAATGAACATACTAACATCTTAGAAAATATCAGATACAACACTATAGGAAAAAATAAAAAAGAGTATTTTGACTATACAGCATCTGGTCTAGCTTTTAGAGCAATTGAGAATAGAATTCATGATGTATTAGAAACCTATGCAAACACTCACTCAAAAGAAGCTTCAAATGCAAGTGTTACAAACCAATACTATAATCAAGCATTAGAGTCTTTAAAAAACTCCTTAGAACTTAGTGATGATTTCTCAATAATCCCAAGTGGTTGTGGAGCAACTGCTGCGATCAAAAGATTTCAAGAACTATTAGGGATATATGTACCACCTGCTACTATCAAAAGATTTGGAATAACAGTTGCTAAAAAGAAACTTCCACTAATCATAGTAGGACCTTATGAACATCACTCAAATGAAGTAAGCTATAGAGAAGCATTTTGTGAAGTAAAAAGAATTAAATTAAATGCTGAAGGTTTAATAGACCTTAGACAACTAAAAGAAGTCTTACAAGAAAATGCACATAGAGAAATCATTGGATGTTTTTGTATTGCTTCAAACGTAACTGGAATAATTACTCCATATGAAGAAATTTCAAGACTTCTTAGACATTATGGGGCAAAAGTTTTATTTGATGGAGCAGCAAGTAGCCCATATATGAATGTACCTTGTGAATTATATGATGCTTTAGTGATCTCACCACACAAACTTCTAGGAGGTCCTGGAAGTTGTGGATTACTAGCTATTAGGGATAGTTTAATTGATGATGAAATAGCACCTACTTTTGCAGGTGGAGGTACAGTATCTTATGTAAATTCTCAAATACAAGAGTATGAAAAAGAGATAAGTGTTAGAGAAACAGCTGGAACACCAGGAATATTACAACTAATAAGAGCAGCCTTAGCTTATCAACTTAGGAATGAAATAGGTTTTGAGTTTATAAAAGAGCAAAAAAAGATGCTTTTAAATCTATTTTTAAATGAAATTGAAAAAATATCTGATATGACTATTTATGGGAATACGCAATGTGAAAATATAGGTATTATCTCTTTTAATATTGAAAATATCAATCCTTATCATATTTGTGAAAGATTGTCTCAAGAAGAAGGTATACAAACAAGAGCTGGATGTTCATGTGCAGGACCTTATGGACATGATTTACTAGGCTTTAATACAAAAGAAGAAGTTCAAGAAAAGCCAGGTTGGCTTAGAATTTCAATTCACTATTCTCAAACTAAAGAAGAGATACTAAATTTAGTTGAAAGTATAAAAAAAGCTATCAACTAAACAAACTCTACACAAGTTGTTAAATATTCATTTACATTTCGTGTGTATAATTTTTAATGAATTTTATAATATTTATTTCAGTTTTTATAATAGTTTTTGCTTTCCAAACTTTTATAATCAAAAAACGTCTTATTAATAAACTTGAGTTTAGAGATAAGACGAAGAAATACCTTACTATATTTTTATATATTACTTTTTTAGGGGTAGTTTTCTATCCTGTTGTAAGGTATAACCCAGTAGTGCCAAATTGGCTCTACTTTTTACTCTCTCTACCTGTAGGGGTGATTTTCATTACATTTATCATAACAATTATTCATGAAATCATCTCTTATGGTGTTAACAAAACTAAATTTACATCTCAAAGAAGAGATTTTTTTAAAAGATCCTTAGATATAGGTGTTCTGTCAGTTGTAGTGGCAACTAATGCAAAAGCAATGAACAATGCAAAAAATATAGAACTAGAAATTGTTGATGTAAAACTTGATAAACTTAAAAAACCCTACTCTATTATTCAACTAAGTGATATACATATTGGTGGATTAATTGATAAAGATTTTATAAAAAACTTAGTTAATAGAGTAAATGACTTAAATCCTGATACAGTGGTAATAACAGGTGATTTAGTAGATACAAAACTAGATTTTGCAAAACCAGCACTAAATGAGCTTAAAAATTTAAAATCTAAATACGGCACATATTTTATTGTTGGAAATCATGAATACTTTCATGGGGTAAAACCTATTATTGATTATGTAAATTATTTAGGAATTAAAACTTTAGAAAATGAAAATATTTATATAGGAAATAAAAATGAAGGCTTTAACTTAGCAGGAGTTTATGATAGATTTGGACAGAGATATGGAGCTTACAAACCAGATTTAGAAAAAGCCTTAAAAAACAAAGCTAATTCCCCAACTGTTCTTTTAGCTCACCAACCAAAATATATTGAAGAGATTCCAGATACAAATCAATTAGACTTGATTTTGTGTGGGCATACTCATGGTGGTCAAATTTTCCCATTTAATTACCTAGTAAAACTACAACAACCTTATGTGAGGGGATTACATCAACATACACAAAAAACTCAAGTTTATGTAAATAAAGGAACTGGATTTTGGGGCCCACCTATGAGATTAGGTGCTAGTAGTGAGATTACACTTTTAAAACTCGCATAAAACTCCTTATTCTAATTAATTGCTAATTAATAAAAAACCACTACTAATAGTTAAAAAATATATAGCAATTAATATAATATAATCTTTTTTATTTGTATTGATATTTTTATTCATTTTTTCTCCTTTTTATAGGAGGATCTTTATTCTCCTATTATATTTTTATTTTAATTAACCAATCATCTAACATATATACATCCTCATTTTCACTCCTTTTTTAAAATTAAGACATAAAAAAAGGGAGAAGAACTAAAAAGCTCTTCTCCCTTTATAAAATTTAAATAAATTAAATTCTAATCAGCGAATTTAGCCTTTTTAGCTGTTCTTTTTCTAGCTGTTGGATCAAGTTCTCTTTTTCTAACTCTAATAGATTGAGGAGTAACTTCAACTAATTCATCTTCTTCTATCCACTCTAATGCATTTTCAAGTGACATAATTTTTGGTGGAACAATTTTAATAGCTTCATCAGCACCAGAAGATCTAACGTTTGACTGCTGTTTTGCTTTTACTGGGTTAACATCTAAGTCATTTGACTTAGCATGTTGTCCAATTACCATTCCGTTATATACTTTATCTTGTGCTTTAATGTACATGATTCCTCTATCTTGTAAGTTAAAGATAGAATAACCAACAGCTTCACCATTTTCCATAGAAACTAATGCCCCATGTTTTCTAGATTCAACTGTACCTGAGTGTGGTCTGAATTCTAAGAATGAGTGGTTCATAACACCCTCACCTTTTGTTTCAGTTAAGAACTCAGTTCTAATACCAATTAAACCACGTGCAGGAATTTCAAACTCTAATCTTGTATAACCAGCACCCATTGGTACCATATTTGTCATATTAGCTTTTCTTTTTCCTAATTTTTCAATAATAGAACCAGAAAACTCATCAGGAGTATCAATTACTAGATGCTCAAATGGCTCCATAGTTACACCATTTTCTTCTTTAGTAATTACTTCTGGTCTACCAATAGAGAACTCAAAACCTTCTCTTCTCATATTTTCAGCTAAGATACAAATTTGAAGTTCACCTCTTCCGTTAACTTTAAATTTACCCTCACCAGTTTGCTCATAATTCATAGCAATATTAGTGTTCATCTCAGCATTTAATCTTTCATCAATTTTATTTGATGTTACAAACTTACCTTCAGTTCCTGCTAATGGAGAATCATTTACTGCAAATGTTACAGATAATGTTGGCTCTTCAATATGCATAGGATCAAGTGGCATTGGGTTTGCTGGATCACAAAGTGAATCTCCAACATCAATAGTTTCAAAACCTGCAACAGCAACAATATCACCAGTACCAGCTTTATCAATGTCAAATCTATCAACACCTTTAAATCCAATAAGTTTTGTTACTCTACCTTTAACTTTTTCACCATCAGCTTTAACTAAAACTACAGTCTCACCCATAGAAATAGTACCATTAAAGATTCTAGCAATACCAATTTTACCGATAAAGTTATCGTAATCAAGTGTAAATACTTGAAGTTGAAGACCATTTTCATCATCACCTTTTGGTTTTGGAACTTCTTTTAAAATAGTTTCAAATAATGGTGTTAAGTTCTCTTTTGGATCTTCTAAAGCAGTCATTGCATAACCATCTCTAGCTGCTGCATAAATAACTGGGAATTCTAATTGCTCTTCAGTAGCACCCATTTGATCAAATAGGTCAAATACTTCATCTACAACTCTATCTGGATCTCCACCTGGTTTATCAATTTTGTTAATAACAACAATTGGTCTATGACCTAATTGAAGTGCTTTTTTAACAACAAATTTTGTTTGAGGCATAGTTCCCTCTTGAGCATCAACTAGTAATAAAACCGAGTCAACCATTTTAAGAACCCTCTCAACTTCTCCACCAAAGTCAGCATGGCCTGGAGTGTCGATGATGTTAATTCTTACACCTTCGTAGTCAATAGCAGTATTTTTAGAAAGAATTGTAATTCCTCTTTCTTTTTCAATATCATTACTATCCATAACTCTTTCATCAACTTCTTGGTGAGCAGAAAAAGTTCCTGATTGCTTAAGTAATTCGTCAACTAATGTTGTTTTACCGTGGTCAACGTGTGCGATAACGGCAATATTTCTAATGTCTCTCATTTATTCTCTTTGTGATAATTTCTTTTAATTTCGCGGATTATACTAAAACTTTGCTTAAAGTCTTAAATATTTTAATCTAAGTTTCAAATTAGTTACTAAAGTTCAATTAAAATTGTAAAGAAATTGTCAAGGGACTTAACAGTAATAATTTAATTTGTTCTTTTAAACTTAAAAAATAAAAAGGAGAATAAATGAAATCAATATTTTTTGTATTAATTTTATCTACACTATCATTTAGTGCTGTAGTAGATGATTATCTAAATACTTTAAAACAAGAAGTTTTAAAAAGTGAACCTGATTTTGCAAGCTTTGATGCAAAAAGAGGTGAGCAAATCTTTACTTCAAAACATATAAGTAAAAAAGGTAAAGAGATATCTTGTACATCATGTCATAGTATCAATTTAAAAGATACTGGGAAAAACTTTTTCACAGGAAAAGAAATCAAACCACTATCACCAAAGGTAAATCCAAAAAGATTTACAAAACTAAAAAACATCAAAAAATGGCTAAGAAGAAATTTTAATGATGTTTATAATCGTGAAGGTACTGCAAAAGAAAAAGGTGATGTAGTAATGTACATCATAAATCAATAAAGGATTAAAAATGAAATCTATACTAATTTTACTGACACTTTGCAGTTTTATATTTGCAGATGATGATTATGGATACTTTTCAAAAAATAAGCCAGGTGTTAAACCTGTAAATAATGAACTATATATGAATGAGTGTGCTTCATGTCATTTTGGATATCAACCAGGATTATTACCAAAAAAGTCATGGCATAAACTTATGACAAATTTATCAGATCACTTTGGTACTGATGCTAGTTTAGAAAAAGAAGACTATGATAAAATATATAATTATATTATGGAGAATAGTGCTGAAAAAGCAATGGAATATAAAAGAAGTAGAAGAATGGTAAATAGCCTAGCTGGTTACGCATCAGAAGATATTATTGCTATTACTAAAGTTCCTTATTTTATAAAAAAACACAGAGAAATTCCTAAAAGACTAATAGTTCAAGATAAAGTAAAAACACTTTCAAACTGTACTGCTTGTCATACAACAGCACAAAAAGGAATATATAGTGAAAGAGCTATAAAAATTCCAGGCTATGGAAGATGGGATGATTAAAAGGATTTAATGATGCAAAAATCATATATTTGGACTTTACCAACAAGAGTTTTTCATGCTTTTTTTGCAGTATTTATTGTAATCGCATTTTTAACTGATGATGATAATTTACTTTTATACCATGCAATAGTTGGTTATAGTGTATTTATCTTACTATTTTTTAGAGTTGGGTGGGGAGTTTTTGGACCAAAATATTCAAAGTTTAAAGACTTTCCCCTAAGAAAGAAACAAGCAAAAGAATTTTTACCAGAACTTCTTACTGATAAATCAAAATATGTAGGACATAACCCAATAGCATCTTATGTAATGATTGGTATGTTAGTAACTGTTTTTTTGATTATTGTTACTGGAGTTTTAACTTATGGAATACAAGAAGGTAAAGGAATAGCTTCATCTTTAAATAGTACATATTTTAAAGAAATGGAACTTTTTGAAGAACTACATGAGTTTTTTACAGGTATTTTATTAGCTCTTATTGCTGCTCATTTAGGTGGAGTTTTAGTTGATAAGTTACTACATGGTAAAAATAAAACATTGAACTCAATTGCAAACGGACATAAAATGACTGATGAAAAAGAGATAGTATCTCTTAATATTTATCAAAAAACATTTGCTTTGATTATGGCTGTTTTATTTGTAAGTTTTTTAATATTTAATCTATCAACACCAAAAAATGTACTAACAGCCTCAATATTTAAACCAATAAATTATGAACAAGAAAATTCTTTGTTTGTAAGTGAGTGTGCATCATGTCATACTCTTTATCCCTCCCACACTACTGCCTAAAAAGTCATGGGTAACATTAATGGGTGATTTAGAAAATCATTTTGGAGATGATGCAAGTTTAGATGAAGAAGATACACAAAATATACTTGACTATCTTTTAAAAAATAGTGCTGAAACCTCAACAATGCAAGTAAGCCTTAGCTTTTTGAATTCAATTGGCGATAAAGATATAATAGCAATAACTCAAAGCTCTTTTTGGAAAAGAAAACACAAAGAAATACCAAAAGAGTTATATAATCATAAAGATATAAATAGTAAGGCTAATTGTAAAGCTTGTCATAGTGATATTGAAAAAGGATTAATAGAAAATGAAAACATTAAAAATCTTTCTAGTTTTAATTAGTCTATACTCTTTTGTATATGCTGATAATAATGAATATAAGCATAAACATAGATATAAAGATCTTAGATACTTAGATTTAAATTCAACTCAAATAAAAGATATAAGAAACATTTTAATTGAATTTAAAAAGAAATATCATAACTTCTATAAAGATGAAGATGAAATAGAAGATAAAATAGAAGATATATTCAAAGCTAAAAAATTTGATAAAGAAAAATATATAGAAATATTGCAAAATCATCACCAAAAGTCTATTTCATTAGAGGCTGAGAAACTTGAAAAAATACATGCAATTTTGAATAATAAACAAAGAAAAAGATTTGCTAAACATTTAGAGGAATGGGACAATGACTAAAAAGATTTTATTAATTGAAGATGATTTACAAATACAATCATTTATTGTTGATTACATAAAAGATTATAACTTCGAATGTACAGCATTTACTCAACCTCTTGATGCACTTGATGCTTTAAAAAAAGAGGATTTTGATTTAGTGATTTTAGATTTGATGTTACCACAAATGGATGGTTTTGATCTATTTAAAAAGATTAAAGCAATAAAAGACATCCCTATTATAATCTCCTCAGCTCGTGGTGATATTGGAAATAAAATTCATGGATTTGAATTAGGTGCTGATGATTACTTATCAAAACCCTATGAACCAAGGGAGTTAGTTTTAAGAATTGAACTTATATTAAAAAGAGTTTCAAGCCATAAAATTAAAATTGGTGAATTTGAGATTGATCTAGATAATAAAACCGTAGTATTGGATGATTTTCCCATTGATTTGACAAAAATAGAGTTTGAAATCTTTGAATTTTTAACAAAAAACCTAAATAAAATATCTTCAAGGGAACAAATACTTCATGCAACATCTTTAGATATAAATACCAAAAATAGAACTATAGATATGCATATATCAAATATTAGACATAAAATTGGTGATGACTCTAAAAACCCTAAATACATAAAATCTGTTTGGGGTGTGGGTTATAAGTTTGTAGGATAATAGATGTCAATATTTAAAAAATTAACAATTTTATTTGTATTTAGTTTAGCTTTAATGATAGTAATTGGTTCATGGATTGATAAAATAAATGAAAAAAGAATAGAATCTTTTGCAAAAGAAAAATATGTAAATATTATTGATAATATAATTAAAAATATAAACAATCAAAAAGAAATAGAAAATATAATTAATAAAAATAGTCTAAAAAAAGTTCAAAACAAAAAAACTTTAAATAGCCAAATAATTTATGAGCAAAACTACACTTTTGGAAAAGTTGAGATTTTAAAAGAAGCATTTGATGATGAGTTTATTATAAGTATTAATTACTTAGATGAAAACCTAACTCTAAAAACTCCAGATGTAGAAGATATAAATGATAAAGCAATTTTAAATGTATTAATCTCTTTAGATATTATTGCATTGATTTTAATCTTTTTATATCTTATGAAACTATTATCTCCCCTAAAAACTATAAGTAAAAAAATTACTGAATTTTCTAATGGCAATTTTACGTCAAGAACAAATATCAAAACAAATGATGAAATAGGTTTACTATCAAAAACATTTGATGATATGGCAGATAATTTAGAAGAGCAAATAAAAACAAAAGAGGAGTTATTAAGAGATATTGGACATGAACTTAGAACTCCAATTACAAAAGGTAAATTTGCAATAGAAAAAATAGAAAATAGTGAACAAAAAGAACTTTTCAAAAAAATATTTAATGACTTAGATAATCTTACAAATGAACTAATTGAGCTTGAAAAACTAAATACAAATGCATTGGAAATAACTTCATTTGAAAGTGAAACGCTTATAATTGAAGCTTTAGATAAACTATATTTAGATGATGAATCAAAAATTGATTTAAAAATACAAGAGAACTTTAAAATCAATGGTGATTTATATTATCTTACAAAAGCAGTAAAAAATCTACTTGATAATGCTTTAAAATACTCAACATCATTTCCCATAAGTATACAAGCTGATAAAAACTATATTTGTATAAAAAACCAAGGGGAGAAACTCTCACAAGAACTTGAATACTATTTAAAACCATTTACCCAAGAATCAAGTAGTAGAAATGGGTTTGGATTAGGTTTATCAATAGTAAAAAAAGTAATAGATAAGCATGGATTTAATATGAATTACTCTTATGAAAATGAATTTAATATTTTCACAATTGAATTTAAAAGTTAAGTTTTTATATAAAAAATATAACTAAATCTAAATACTTTATCTTTTTTAGTATAATCCATTTTTAACACACTTTGAAATTCTAGAATTTTAAAAAAGTTACCGGAGCATAAATGAATTATCAAAATATCTTAAATCAAATAGAAAAAGAGATTCAACCTTTATTTTCAAAGGGAGACGTAGCCTCTTATATACCTGCACTTGCAAATGTAGATGACAAAAAATTTGCAATGAGCGTAGTTTTATTTGATGGAACAACTTATAATATTGGAGATACTTCTTACAAATTTTCCATTCAAAGTATTTCAAAAGTTTTCTCTTTTGTTCTTGCTTTAAATTATTATGGAAAAAAACTATATAAAAGAGTTGGCCATGAACCTTCTGGAGATCCATTTAATTCATTAGTTCAATTAGAGTATGAAAATGGCATTCCAAGAAATCCATTTATAAACGCAGGTGCTATTGTTACAACAGATAGTTTAGTGTCAATTTATAAAGATAATACCTTTAGTGAAATTCTTAATTTTATTAGAGATGTATCAAATGATCAAACAATAAATTATGATGAAAATATTTTTAATTCTGAACTAAAACATGGATTTAGGAATTTTGCACTTATTAATATGATAAAAAGCTATAACAATATTCACAATAATATAGATGATGTAATTGCAGCATATTTTAAACAATGCTCTATTATGATGAATAGCGAAGAGTTAGCAAAATCTATGCTATTTTTAGCAAATCATGGAGTAAATCCATTAAACAATAAACAAGTAATAACTAACTCAAAAGCAAAAAGAATTAACTCTGTTATGTTAACTTGTGGACATTATGATGCATCTGGAGATTTTGCATATAAAGTAGGACTTCCTGGAAAAAGTGGTGTTGGTGGTGGAATTGTTGCTATTGTTCCTCAAAAAATGGCTATTTGTGTTCATTCTCCAAGATTAAATGAAAAAGGTAATTCACTAATTGGAACAAAAGCCTTAGAACTTTTTACAACAAAAACTGGATTGTCTATTTTTTAATAAACTTGTAGTATAATTCCGGCATATACAAGGTTTGTATGACTACTAATTAAGGATTAAAAAAAATGAGTGCATTAGAAATCGCAGATATTATTGGAATAATTTGTTTTGCACTTAGTGGTTTTCTAATCTCCGTTCACTATAACCTTGACATATTAGGTGTATTTATTTCATCATTTTTAACAGCCCTTGGTGGCGGAATGATTAGAGATGTACTTGCAGATAAAACACCTTATGTATTCACAGATACTCTACCTGTAATTTTAGTAATCGCAACAGTACTTATATCTTTACTATTTAAGCTTCATAAAATAGATGATTTAGAAGGTAAAACTGCTTTTATTATCTCTGATGCAGTTGGATTAGTATCCTTTGCAATTACAGGCTCACTAATTGCTATTCAAAATGATTTTAACTTTTTAGGAGTTTTAATACTTGCATTTTTAACAGCAGTTGGTGGTGGAACTATTAGAGATATTCTTATAAACAGAGTTCCAGCTATTTTAGTATCAGAGTTTTATGCAACAGTTGCAATAATAGTAGGTTTAATTGTTTATGCTTTACATTTATTAGAATTGAAAAGTTTAGGCTCTTTAATTTTAGTGTTTGTTTTTGGTGTAGTTTTAAGACTACTTGCATACTATAAAAACTGGCACTTACCAACACTATCAAAAGATTAATTTTTTCTCTTAACCTTTCATTTACTTTTTTAGGATAAAATTTCTCCACTTTAAAAAAATTATAGGAGATTATATGTTAAAAAAATTAATTTTAACTGCTTTTTTAGCTGTTGGCTTATTTGCTAACACATTAACAACTGGTAGTGAAGTACCAACTTTAAAAATAGAAGACCAATTTGAAAAAGTTCATACATTAGATGCTAATGTAAAAACAATCATTTTTAGTGCAACTAAAGATCAAAGTGAAATAATTAGAAACTTTATTGATTCTAAAGGTAAAGCAGAGTTCTTAAGTACAAATAATATCGCTTATGTAGCTGATATTACTGCAATGCCAAGTTTAATTACTAAGTTTTTTGCTATGCCAAAAATGAAAAAATATGAATTCCCAATTTTATTTATTGACGAAGAAAATAAAGATATTTTCCCTGTAAAAGAAGATATGACTTCTGTTATTAAAGTAGAAGATGGAAAAGTTACTTCTATTAGCTATGTAAAAACAGCTGAAGAGTTAAGCGCACAGTTTTAAGACAAGCAACTAGCTTTTAGCTAGTTGTTACTTAAAATCTTTTCAAATGCCTCAATAATCGCTACACTTTCTAAATTTTTAATTTTACTTTCTAAAGAAT
The DNA here is from genome assembly GCA_964022095.1 of uncultured Arcobacteraceae bacterium. GTDB lineage: Bacteria > Campylobacterota > Campylobacteria > Campylobacterales > Arcobacteraceae > Malaciobacter_A. The sequence continues at coordinate 66,179 of CAXHZO010000009.1, read as the reverse complement.
CAACTGTTTCATTCTTATCAAGTTCAAGCTCTTTTGTTAGAACTATTTCACCTTCATCATAAACTTCATTTACGAAATGTATTGTTACCCCTGATTTGGCTTCACCATTATTAATAATAGCTTCATGAACATTTCTTCCATACATTCCTTTTCCGCCATATTTTGAAGGTAAAAGTGCTGGATGAGTATTTACAATTTTTTCAGGATAAGCTTCAATTAGTTTTGATTCTATTTTTTTCATGTATCCAGATAAGAAAATATAATCACAACCAAACTCTAAAAGTAGTCTTGTAATTTTATCATCAATATCTTGACCTGGATATCTTTTTTCATTTATAATAAAGTTTGGAATATTGTATTGTTCTGCTTTTGATAAAACCCCTGCATTTGTATTATTAGAAATTACTACAAGTATTTTTGCATCTAATTTATTATCTAATATTGCTTTTTGTAAAGTTTCAAAACCACTACCATTATGAGAAGCTAAAATTCCAATTTTAATCATTATCTATCCTATTTTTAAAGCCGTGATTATAGCTATTTTAAAATTAGTTTACAATCTTTGTGCATGAGTTAATGCAATTGCAATTGCATCAGTGATATCTAAAGGTTTGATCTCTTTTTTAATTCCTAGTAATCTTTTAACCATAAATGCAACTTGCTCTTTTGTAGACTTACCATTTCCCGTCACTGCTTGTTTTACTTGAAGAGGAGTATATTCTGCAAAGTTACCAAACTCTTGAAGAACTTTTAAACTAATAGCACCTCTAAATTGTGCAAGTTTTATAACTGTTTTTGGATTAAATGCATAAAACATATCTTCAATTGATACTTCATCAATTTTATGTTTTTTAAAAAGCATATCAAAACCTTCTGTCATTTCTACAATTTGTTCTTGTAAAATTTTTGTTTTAATTTTTATTAATCCAGCTTCAATCAACTGTAATTTTCCTGCATTTTTCTCTATTATTGCATAACCACAATTTCTAGTTCCTGGATCAATTCCTAATATTTTCACTCTTTTCACTCTTTTTTAATTTTATTTATTCACATCTTGGAAGTACTATATAATGGTATTTTTTTAATAAATTCTTACTTAAAGTCCTAAATCTATTCACATCTTATTCACTATGTGCATAACTTTTTTTAAAAGAAAAATTTTGTTATTTTTAATTTTTTTCACATATTATTCACATCTATTCACATGTGTGAAGAGATTTTATAAAAAATTAGATATAATATCTACTATTTAGAATTATAAAGAGTTTATTATAGATGACAAGTAAAGATTTTTTGACAATTATTCAAAAAGAAGCAACACAAACTGATTACGATAGATATTTAAAGCAACTAACATATAAAAAGATTTCATCTGACAATGAATTAGCTGTATTTGAAGTATCGAATAAGTACATAGCTTCATGGATAAAAAGTAAATTCACAAATTTGATTCAAAACTGTTTTGAAATCTATGATGGAACTAAACCAAAAGTAGAAATAAAAGTTGCTGGTGAAAAAAAATCGAAAAAAGAGATTAAAAAAGAGCAACTTCAAAATGAAACAGCAGAGAGTACGATACTAAATCCTTCATATACATTTGATTCATTTGTAGTAGGTCCTTCAAATCAAATGGCATACAATGCTTCACTTGCAGTGTCAAGTAAACCAGGAATCCAGTATAACCCACTATTTATTTATGGGGGAACGGGTCTTGGAAAAACACACTTACTTCAAGCAGTTGGAAATAATGCAATTGAACAGGGTAAAACTGTAATTTATGTAACAATTGAACAGTTTATGAATGATTTTACTTTCTCAATTAAAAATAAAAATATGGAGCACTTTAGAAGTAAATATAGAAAGTGTGATGTTCTTTTAATCGATGATATTCAATTTTTAAGTGGTAAAGAACAAACTCAAGAAGAGTTTTTCCATACTTTTAATGAATTGCATAATGCAAAAAAACAAATTGTGATGACTAGTGATAGACTACCATCACAGATTGCTGGGCTTGTTGATAGATTAAAATCTAGATTTGAATGGGGTTTAACAGCTGATATTCAAATTCCTGGGCTTGAAACAAAAATTGCTATTATTGAAAAAAAATCTGAGTTAAATGGAATTGATTTAACAAGAGAAATTATCAATTTTATTGCAACAAACCTTGATAGCTCAATTAGAGAAATTGAAGGTGTATTAATTAGAATTAATGCAAGTGCTTCTCTTTTAAACCAAGAAATTACCATAGAAATGGTACATGGCTTATTAAAAGAGCAAATAAAAGAGAACAAAGAGAATATTAAATTACCAGATGTAATTAATATTGTCGCAAATGAATTAAATATCAAGCCAAGTGATATCAAATCTAAGAAAAGAACAGCAACTGTAGCTAATGCTAGAAGAGTTGTTATCTATCTAGCTCGTGAGTTAACACATAACTCAATGCCAGATATTGCAAAATTCTTAGGAATGAAAGATCACAGTTCAATTTCGCATAATATTAAAAAAGCAAATGAACTAATTGAAAAAGATGAAAACTTTAAATTAATCATTGAAAATTTAAAGAATAAAATCATAAATAAGGAGTGGTAGAAAAAGCTTTTAAAAAAAAGTTTTAAAAGTAAATGTGAAAAGGTGTGAATATAAAGTCAATTCTATTCACTATGACAAAGTACTACTACCAAGTAGTTTAAGATGTGTTTTCATCTTTTCACATGGTCTACTATTTCTACTAGATTAATAAAATATATTAGGAGATAAAATGAGGTTCGTAATTACAAAAAATGTTTTTGAAAATGTAGTAGCGCATATGCAACCTTTTTTAGAAAAAAAAGATGCAAGTTCAATTACATCACATATCTATTTAGAAACAACTAATGATAGTCTTAACTTAAAAGCAACAGACTATGAAATTGGTTTAGAATCTAAAATAGATAGCATAACAGATTGTGCAGATGGAAAAGCAACAGTAAATGGTTCTAACTTACTAGGTATTATTAAAAGATTAAAAAATGAAGAAATACTAATAGAAACTTCTGGTAGTAATTTAATCATTAAACAGAAAAAATCTACTTTTAAATTACCAATGTATGATGCTAATGAATATCCAAATATTAGTAAAACTACTGATTTAAAAGATTTATCAATTTCTACTTTAAATTTTATTACTTCTATTAGAAGAATAACACCAGCTATTGATAACAATAATCCTAAATTTGAATTAAATGGTGCATTATTAGATATTAAAACTTCTAAAATAAATTTTGTTGCAACTGATACTAGAAGATTAGCAGTATCTCAATTACAAAATATATCTAATGAAGAAACACAATTTATTATTCCTAAAAAAGCAATTATTGAAATTCAAAAACTGTTTTTAGATGATGCTAAAATTTCATATGATGATACTAATTTAGTAATTTCAAATGATAATACAAAATTCTTTACAAAACTAATTAATGGTAAGTTCCCTGATTATGAAAGAATTATTCCAAATACTTTAAAACATAATTTTGAATTACCAAAAAATATTTTAGTTGAATCAATTAAATTAGTAACTTCTTTATTTTCAAACATTAAAATTACATTCTCTCCTAATAGTATTATGTTTGAATCTTTAGATGAAGATACAGAATCAAAAACACAAGTAGACATAGATTTAAATATCCAAGAAGAGTTTTTCTTAGCAGTAAATGCAAAATATTTATTAGACTTTTTAAGTATGACTGACAATGAAAAAATTGCAGTAGGATTTAATGAATCAAATTTACCATTCTACTTACAAGATGAAAAATTTAGAACAATCGTTATGCCAATTGTTTTAGAAAAATAGAAATTAAAAAATACAAGGAAATCAAATATGAGTCAACAAGAATACGGCGCTAGTAATATTAAAGTTTTAAAAGGTCTTGAAGCAGTTAGAAAAAGACCAGGAATGTATATTGGTGATACGAATATTAATGGACTTCATCATATGGTTTATGAAGTTGTTGATAACTCTATTGATGAAGCAATGGCAGGTTATTGTAAAAATATTAAAATTACAATGACAAAAGATGGTTGGATTAGAGTTGAAGATGATGGTAGAGGTATTCCAACAGCACTTCACCCAACAGAAAAAATATCTGCTGCTACAGTAGTTCTAACTGTACTTCATGCTGGTGGAAAATTTGATAAAGATACATATAAAGTTTCTGGTGGATTACACGGGGTTGGTGTTTCTGTTGTAAATGCTTTATCAAAACATTTAAAAATGACTATTTACAGAGAAGGAAAAATTCACTATCAAGAGTTTAAATGTGGTATTCCTCAAGGTATATTAGAAATTATTGGTGATAGCCCTAGAAAAACTGGTACTACAATTGAATTTTTAGCTGATGATTCAATTTTTGAAGTAAACAGATACGAATTTGCAACACTTGCTAAAAGATTTAGAGAAGTTGCATATTTAAATAATTTTATTTCTATTACTTTAAATGACGAAATTTCGGGAACTAAAGAAGTTTATCATTTTGAAGGTGGAATTAAACAATTCGTTGAAGATTTAAACAAAGAAACTCCAGTATCAGATGCAGTTGCATTTTCTGAAAGAGTTGAAGATGTTGAAGTAGATATTGCTTTAATGTATAACTCAACATATACTGAAAAAACTATCTCATTTGTAAATAATATTAGAACAATTGATGGTGGTACACATGAAGCTGGTTTTAAAGCAGGACTTACAAGAGCAATTACAAAATATCTAAATGCAAATGCAAATGCTAGAGAAAAAGATGTAAAAATCACTGGTGATGATGTAAGAGAAGGTTTAATTGCAATTGTTTCAGTAAAAGTACCAGAACCTCAATTTGAAGGTCAAACAAAAGGTAAACTTGGTTCTTCTTATGTAAAACCAATTACTCAAAAACTAACTGGTGAATCTTTAGATAAATATTTTGAAGAAAATCCAGCTCAAGCAAAAGCTATCATGGATAAAGCCTTAATGGCAGCACGTGGTAGAGAAGCTGCTAAAAAAGCTAGAGATTTAACTAGAAAAAAAGATGCTATGACAGTTGGAACACTTCCAGGAAAATTAGCTGAATGTCAATCTAAAGATCCAGCTATTAGAGAATTATACCTAGTAGAAGGGGATTCTGCAGGTGGTTCAGCTAAACAAGGTAGAGATAGAGTATTCCAAGCGATTTTACCACTTAAGGGTAAAATTTTAAATGTTGAGAAATCAAGATTAGATAAGATTTTAAAATCTGATGAAATTAGAAATATGATTACAGCTATGGGTTGTGGTATTGGTGATGATTTTGATGAAGAAAAAATTAGATATCATAAAGTAATTATTATGACCGATGCCGATGTTGATGGATCTCACATTCAAACTTTATTATTAACTTTTTTCTTTAGATTCTTAAGACCAATCGTTGAAAAAGGATATTTATATATTGCTCAACCACCTTTATACAGATACAAAAAAGGTAAAAATGAGACATATTTAAAAGATGATACTTCTTTATCAAACTTCTTAATTGAAAATGGTTTAGAGTCATTTACATTTGAAGGATTAGGTTACAATGATCTTTTAGACCTATTTAAAACGGTTTCAAGATATAGATCAATGCTTTTAGACCTAGAGAAGAGATATTCACTAATAGAGGTATTAAAACACTTAATTGAGAATAGTCAGCATGTTTCTTTAGAATTTGACAAACTTTATGAAGTTGTAAAAGCATTCTTAGATAAAAAGGGATATAACATTTTATCTAAGTCTATTACAGACAAAAGAATTCAATTATTTGTTCAAACAAATGAAGGTTTAGAAGAACTTGTAATTGATGATGATTTATTTGCAAGTCCATATTTTAGTGAAGCAACTTATATTTATAACAAATTAGTTGAAAGAGATTTAACTGTATTTGAAGGTAGAGATTTAATTGAAATTCTTGAAGAAGTAGAAGCTTTAGCAAAAAAAGGTGCATATATCCAAAGATATAAAGGTCTTGGTGAAATGAACCCTGAACAATTATGGGAAACTACTATGATTCCTGAAGATAGAAGACTTTTAAGAGTTAAAATTGAAGATGCAGAAGTAGCATCTGATACATTCACACTATTTATGGGTGATGAAGTAGAACCTAGAAGAAACTATATTGAAGAGCACGCAAAAGACGTTGAACACTTAGACGTATAAAAGAGTTAATTCTCTTTTATACACACTTTTTCATTCTCACATTTTCAGATATTAGGCATTTATACTTTTTTATTATATAATAAGTTTTATATATTAATAAAGTCTATTTTGGGAGTCTAAAGAGATGTTAAAAAAATTATTTATCATTTTAACAATATTATTTTCATATACATCTGCTAATGAAAAGCCTACTTTAGGATATTTAGAAAGATTATCTACAGTTACTAAATATGACAATTCTTTAAAAGCTTTAAATATAGTTGCTAATGATATTTTAAATGAAATTGGAGTGGACTTTAATATCAAAGATTATAGTGATTTTGATTCTATATCAAAAGTCTATAATAATGGTGAAATAGATGTAATTACTTTAGATTTAAGAGAGTATTTAAAAGGTTTTAAAAAAGTTGATGATAATACTTCTATTTATGTAACACTTCCTGATATGGAGAATAGAAGATTAGATAAACTTTATTTACTTGTAAATAAAGATAGTAATATCAATTCATTAAAAGATTTAAAAAATAAAAGTCTTGCTTTAAGAAATGGTGAAATATTATCTCAAGCATATATGAATATTATAAAGAAAGACAATAAATTAAAATATAAAAATGTTAAGTATTTTGATAACTATAATACAATAGTTTTAAAAACATTTTTTAACAATTTTGATGCTTGTATAGTACCTTCGGGTATTTATGAAACTATAAAAGAATTAAGTCCAACAATTAAAACAAAACTTATAATATTAGATAAAACAGAAAATATATATATTCCAAATATTATGCTTTCTAATGAAAAAGAGAAAAACAATACTATAAATATGGTTCAAAAAATTAAAAATAATGAAAAAAAAGAAGAGTTATTTTCACTATTGAGTATTACAGATATTTTTATATTAGAAGATTATGAAGTTGAAAAAATCAAACAATTTTATTTAAAGAGTCTAAAGTAAATATTTATGAAATTTAATCTATTTTTTAAAATATATATTCCAGTATTGATTTTAATTGTATTTATACTTTTATTTTTTGGTTATACAAATTTAGTACAACAAAAACAATCATATCTTGAAATTATGAAAGTCCAATTACAATCTATAGTAAAATCAAATTTAAAACGTAACACTGAATATATGCTATCAAATGATAAAGCTCAATTAATATCTGACACTTTGGCTATGTTAAAAGATAATTCACTTATTAAGTATGTAATTTATGATAAAAAAGATGATTACAAAATCACAGTAAAAAAAGAAAAATTTATTGTTAATGATACTTTAGATAAAAATCATATAGATTTAATCAATAGTGAAAAAAAATATTTTATTAAAAAATTTGAAGTATATCCTAAAGAATTATTTCATTATTCTGAAAAAATAAAATTATCAAATCATCATTGGGGTAATTTTTTTATAGGTATTTCAGTAGATGTGTATAATAAACAATATGAGAAACTTTTTAGAAACTTTTTGATTGTTATGATATTATCAATTTTATTGGCAACTTTAATTGTATTTATATTTGTAAGATGGATAACAATTCCAATTGTTGAATTAAAAAATAGTGTAAATAGCGTAATTAAGGGTGAGAAAAAGAAGATCGAAGTTAATCAAATCAATGATGAAATAGATCAATTAAAAAACGACTTTAATATTATGATAGACTATTTAATTCATAGTAAAAAACAAGAAGAATTTTTATTTCAACAATCAAAAATGGCTCAATTAGGTGAGCTTTTAAATAATATTTCGCATCAATGGAGACAACCATTATCTGTAATAACAGTAGGATTAAGTGGTATAAAAATTAACAGAGATTTAGGTTTATTGACTGATGAAATTTTTAATAAATCATATGAAGCAATAATGAATAATACTAATTATCTTAGTGAAACAATTAATACTTTTAGCAAATATTTTCAAACTGATGTTTTAAAAGAAGATATTGAAATGAATGAATTTTTTAAAGATATTAAAAAATTAAATAATGATTTATTAAATAAGAACTTTGTAAAAATTGAAATAAAATTTACAAAAACAAAGATAAATATACTTTCTTTTCCTTCACTATTATCTTATACCTTTATGAACTTAATACTTAATTCTTGTGAAGCATTTGAGAAAAATGAAATAAAAGATAGATTTATAAAAATTTATTTTGAAGAAAAACAAGAAAATATAGAAATTGTTTTTGAAGATAATGCAGGTGGAATTGATGATAATATTATTGATAAAATATTTGAACCATACTTCACAACTAACCATAATTCTACAGGAACAGGTATGGGATTATATTTAACTTATGATATTGTAAAAAATTCATTAAATGGTAAAATTACACCTCAAAATACAAAAAATGGTGTGAAGTTTATTATAAATATAGAAAAAATCTTTAATGAGAAGTAAGAAGATTACAATTTTTAGTTGTAATCTTTTTAGTTTTATTAATGCTCGAACTTCTCAGTATGAGCAAAAATTCTTCCTCTTTTTCTTTGAATATTATTTACAATATGATATCCGTGATTTAAAGCAATAGCAATACTTCCACCACTTGCAAATGCAATATCTCCAGCTACATAAACGTTTGGTGTTGTTGTTTCTTGATGTTCATCAAATATTGGTTTTTTGTTCTTATCAACTGTTATTCCACATGATTTTAAGAAATCAACAGGAGTTGTTCCTCCAATAGCATAGATTACTCTGTCGTATAGAACATCAAAACCATCATTAAAACTAACTTTTACTTTTCCTTCATCATTTTCTAAAGCTTCTATATCTGTATTCATTCTAAGTCTTAATTTCTCTTCACCATCACATTTTTTTAAAATTGATTCATTTGTTTCATTAAGTCTTGAAAATTCAGGTTTTCTATATACTAAAGTTATAGTATTACCTTGGTCTGCTAGTTCATATGCATACTCTGCTGCACTATTCCCACCACCTACAACTAATATCTTTTCATTTGTTCCGCATTTATCAAGGTTAAAATTTACTTGAGGTCTAATTGATGGAGGAATTTTATATGATGGTTTATTTGGTTTTCCCATTTTACCAATGGCAACTACTGCATTTTCTGTATGAATAATACCTCTTGAAGTATGAATTTCAAGCATATCGCCATTTTTTTCAATTTTTTCAACTTCAGTATTAAACATTGCATCGATTTTTTCATTATCTAATAGGTCATTAAAGTAGTCTAATGTTGTCTCTTTTGTTCCGTCAAAGAACTCAACATTACCTTGAAGTGTTGTAACTTGACCTTTATAGTCTTTATCAACTCTTTTACTATCTTTATAAAATTTTCTAATAGTATTTGAGTGATTGTCAGTTTTTTCTATTAATAGTATTTTACCGATGTTATGAGCTGATGCTTCAATAGCAGAACCAATTCCTCCAGGCCCTCCACCAATAATTACAATATCATATATTTTTTGTTCCATGTTACCTTCTTATAGTTTTTATATTAGTTTTATAGCATAAGTATAGCGATTATACTTAAATACCAATTATTATTCAATAAATAACTTAATATATTAACTATAAGAAAATTATTATTTAAAATTTACCATTATTATTTTGCCATTTATCTTTTGGTAAAATCTCTTCTTGGATTTTCCAACTTTTCTTTATTTTACTATTTTCTACAAAAAATAGTTCATAAAGTGCAATCTCTTTAGCGTTTGATTTTGTTTTATTTACTGCTAAAACAAACTCACCTTTACCTAATAATAGATGATTTTTCCCATACTCTTTGTTATTGATATGTTTTTTTACAATATCTTTATTTGATTTTGTTTTTTCAATATCTTTTATACTTGTAGGAAAATTATTTACTAAATCTTTGTTTTTTATAGTCTCAATATTATCCCAGTGTTCTACCATTAAGCCATTTTCAAATCTAAAAATATCGATTATGTGAGAATAACTATTTTCATATTTTGATAAAGTTTGAGCTACTACATAATTATTGTCCTCAAATGCTCTTATAACTTTAGTTTCGATATCTTTACCTTTTAGGTAATCTAAATATCCTACTAATCCATTTTTCCCATTTGCTGCTTGTAAATTATGTTGAATATACTTTTTATCACTCACATATTTTAATACACTTCTATCTTGATTTTTATTGAAAGCTTTTTCCAAAACTAAAACTGTTTTTTCTTTGTTTGATAATTCACTTGCTAAAGTGTTTATTCCTATAATTAAAAGGAAAACTGTTAATAAATTTTTTAATTTCATTTTCTACTCCTATGGTAATTTTAAGTAATTATATACCCATTAGAATTGATAATAAAGGTTAAAAATGATTTAAAAATGGTAAAAATCGAACTAGATACTATGACTTTGCCTAAAAGAACTAGGCGATATATTAGTGTGTTTTTTAAAATATTTTATAAAATTTGTAGTTTCTATAAAACCTAATTCATATGAAATCTCTTTTATAGCTTTGTTTGTACTTATAAGTCTTCTTTTTGATTCTAAGATTATGTAGTTGTCAATTATCTGTTTTGTATTTAGTTTTGAATGCTCTTTACATATTACATTTAGGTGTTTTGGTGTGATTTTTAGTAAATCACTATAAAAGTTCACACTTCTGTTTTTATAGTAATTACTATAAAGAAGGTTTTTGAATTTATTATATATTAGTGTATATTTTTCATTTATATTTGATAGGTTTTGTTTTGAGATATCTTCTTGAGCTTTTAAAATTATATAGTTAAATAAGGTACCATTTAATTTCTCTTTATATGAAGAGTTGTTTTTATAATCATTATATAGTTGTTCAAATAAAAATTTATATATTGAAGAGGCATCTTCTATAATTGAAGGTTTAAGGAGAATATTAAACATTGATTTTTCTAAGTTTAACAGGTTTCTTTTTAAAAATTCATCAGTAAGAAGTATTACAAAACCTTCATAATTTGCTGTTTTACTAAAACTATGAACTTGATCTTTTGATAAAAAAAGTAAGGTATTATCTTCTATTTTATAGTTTTTAAAATCAATATAGTGATAGTCATTTGATTTTGTAAAGTACAAGATATGATAAAATTTTATTCTATGAGGTTTTGTCATAAAATGAGTATTTAAATCTATATTTTTAAACAACTCATTAAAGCTTGCAATCTCAAAGCCATAATCTTTTAAACTATCTAAAAATTCAACTTCTAGTAATTCTTTCATATTTAATTTTAATGTATAAATACTTCATTTTTTATTTGTGCTATATTTGTAAGGGATTTTTAGATAAAATGGCCTAAAATTAAAGATATAAAAGGTTATAAAAAATATGGAAATTAAATATGGTGAAAAAGAGATTCGAGACTTTGATATCAATAGTGACGAGAATTTTTGGCCAAATCAAAATGAAAAAAATTATGTAATAAAAATTGAATTACCAGAATTCATGGCAAAATGTCCAAGAAGTGGTTATCCAGACTTTGCAACGATTTATTTAGAGTATACTCCTAATAAATTAGTAATTGAGTTAAAAGCATTAAAAATCTATATTAATACGTTTATGTTTAGAGAAGTTTCTCATGAAAACTCAGCTAATGAAATTTTTGATACTTTATATAATAAACTTCAACCAAAATGGATGAAAGTTATTGCTGACTTTAAACCAAGAGGAAATGTACATACTGTTATTGAAATAGATAGTGCAAAAATGTAAGGAATAAACCTTGGAAAGATTAGTTACTACTTCTCAAGCTGCAGAAATACTGGGCTTATCTTTACAAGGTATTCACTATAGAATTAAAAAAAATCAATTAAAATCTATAAAACAATCTGGTAAAACATACGTTTATATAGATGAACAAATTCACTCAAAAGTACCTCCACAAACTCATGCTACACAAACTGTTGTAAACAATACAAATGACGTGAAATATAAAGAAATAGAATCAATCATTGAAGTAAAAAATGAACAAATAGTTTTATTAAAAAAATCTATAAAATGGATGAAAAAACAGTATACATCTGAGATTAATAGATTAGAGAAGAATCAAAATAAAATAATCGAAGTATTTGATTCAGAAATAAAACTTTTACAAAGTGCTTTTAATGAAATGAGAGCTATATATAAACCTCAAATACAGCAGCAACCAATAAATAAAGAACAAAACAAAGAGAAAACAACATTTATCACACTAAAAGAGTTTTTTGCATTTATGAAAAGAAACAATAAAAGTGAACAAGAGATAAAATATATTATATTTAGAGCTATCAAAAATAGTGATTATAGATTTATTTATAATAAAAGTGAAAAGAAATTACTGATTTTAAATGCGGATTTTGCGGATTTAGTATAGTTTTAAAATATACCTAAAAAGGTATATTTATCTTTTAACTTCGACTTTTGCTAATCTCTCATAGTATTTTATTATTGCACCATGGTCTAAATGATCTTCACCTTGGGCTTTCATCGCTTGCATGATTTCCATAACAGCAGCTGTCATTTGAACAGGAGCACCTATTTCATGTGCAGTATCTAGTGCATTTTGCAAGTCTTTTATATGTAAATTAATTTTAAATCCAGGATCAAATTTTCTATCCATGGCTAATGGAGCTTTTGCATCTAAAACAGTACTTCCAGCTAATCCACCTTTTATTGCTTGATATACAAGTTCAGGTTCAACTCCTGCTTTTGTAGCTAATACTAAAGCTTCACACATAGCGGCGATATTTAGTGCTACAATTATTTGATTTGCTAATTTTGTAGTATTACCTGCACCAACTTTTCCTGTATAAACTACAGATCCAGCCATTGCCATCATTAAATCATAGTATTTATCAAATACTTCTTTTTTCCCACCAACCATAACTGATAGTGTCCCCTCAATTGCTTTTGGTTCACCACCACTTACAGGAGAATCTAATAACTCAATACCTTTTTTAGCTAGTTCTTTTGAAATTTCCTGAGAAGCTAATGGAGCAATTGAACTCATATCAATAATTGTTGTACCTTCCTTAGCTCCTTCAATAACTCCATTATTCCCTAAAATCACCTCTTTTACTTGTGGTGAATTTGGAAGCATAGTAATAATCACATCACATTGTTGAGCAACTTCTTTTGGCAAGCTAACGGCAATGGCACCAGAAGCTTCTAATTCTTTTACAGAGGCTTTACTTCTATTTGTAACGATTAGTTCATATCCTGCTTTTATTAGGTTTTTAGCCATAGGTTTACCCATGATTCCTAATCCAATAAATCCTACTTTCATAAAAGTTTCCTTTTTTGAATTAATTATACTAATTTTTATGTGGTTTATGAAGTTTTTATTTTGAAATTTTGTTATTGATTGATTAAATTTAAGTAGTTTGAAAAAAGTGCTTTTTGATAGCACTCTTCTCCAGGTACCCAAACACAACAATAAAAGAGGTGCCTTGCTATGTTCCCATCCTGGGGCGTTGTCTCTAGTAATGCTTGTAAGGGGCTAAAGAAGAGCATTGAAAATACCAATATATTCTCAGTGTTCCTCTTTTGAGTTCGCTATTATATTTAAACAAACTTTAATTTAGCATAAAACAGTTATAATTTATGTTAATGATATATATAACACTCTTTTTTACAGCCTTTATTTCAGCTACTTTATTTCCACTTGGAAGTGAAGCTTTACTTATTTATGATATTACTCAAGGCTATAATATTTATTTACTTTTATTTTTTGCAACACTTGGAAATAGCTTGGGTTCACTTGTAAATTACTTTATAGGATTAAAAGGTGAAGAGTACTTAGTGCAAAAAAACTATATTAAAGAGAAATATATAAAAGTCTCTAAAAAGTTTTTCGATAAATATGGAGCTTTTACACTTTTGTTTTCATGGCTTCCAATAATTGGAGATCCTATTACATTTATTGCTGGAGTTTTAAAATATGATATTAAAAAATTTATTGTACTTGTAGTAATTGCCAAATTTTTAAGATATCTTTTTTTAGCTTATTTGGTGATATAGATATAAAGACTTTTTTAATCAATTAGTGGTGCAAATGCTTTTGTGCTTACATTTACTTTTTGTCCTAAACTTAGATTTGAAGCTTCTTCGTGACTAATTACAATTTCAACTATTTGTTGACCTATTGATACAATAGCAATTGAGATTACATCAACTTTTATGATTTCTAGTAATTCTCCTTCAAAAGAGAATTTTGCACTACCATTTGTTTTAAGTAGTACTTTTCTAGCATCTCCATCATCTATGATTTTACCTTGTTGTAAAACTATAACTCTATTGCTAAGTCTATAAATCTCACTTGGATCGTGGCTTACCATTATTGTAGTTGTATTAAACTCTTTGTGAAGTTGCAAAATTTCACTTTGTAGTTTTGTTCTCATAGCTGGATCAAGTGCTGAAAGGGGTTCATCCATAAGTAGTAGTTTTGGTTTATTCATCATGGCTCTACATAAACTAACTCGCTGTTTTTGTCCACCACTTAAAGTATTTGGCATTCTATTTTTTAGTTCACTTAGTTCTGTGATTTCTAGTAAGTCACTTGCTAATTTTTTATCATTTGAAACATAAAGAAGATTTTGCATTACTGACATATTAGTAAATAGTGCATAATCTTGAAATACAAAACCGATTTTTCTTTTTTGAACTGCAAGATTGTGTCTTTCATCTAGCCAAATTTCATCATCTATTTTTATAGTTCCACTTGCTTCTTCTAGACCTGCAATGATTCTTAAAAGTGTAGTTTTACCACTACCACTAAGACCACTTAGAGCTATAAAATCACCATTTTGTATTTGTAAATCTATATCTAAGTTCATTTGTCCTTGTGAACCATGCAATTGTTTTTCTATGTTTATTTCAATCATTTTATTAATCCTAATTCTTCACTAATATCTTTGATTAGTTTACTAAAAGGTTTTTTTGATAAATCTTCATTTTCGTCAATTAAATTAAAAATATCTTTTTTTATTTGTTGAAATGGCATTCCAGTTAGGTTTTGTAACTCTTTTAATCTGCTTTCTGGATATAGTTCTGCTTTTTTAATCATATCAAAGACTAAGTCTTTATGAACTTCATACCTTTCATTTAAAAACATTTTTTCAATAAAGTCTTTATAGTCTTTTGAATAGCTTTCTTTTAATTCTAAATCAATATCTGTTTTATCTTTAATATCTAAATGTTTACAATTACTCGATAACTTTATTTTGAATCTTACTTTTTCATTGAAGTTGTATTTTTTAGAAGTTGGAGATAAATTATTAAACTCAATAGTACCTTTTAGTTTACTATTACATGTATAACAACTAGGAACAAAATTATAAAGAGATAACGCTAAATAAGAGTAAGTAAATTTATCAAAATAATGGTCTAGTGTAAATTTATTTTTTTTTCTTTTTTTCTTAGAGTAAACATTTATAAAGTCAATATTACAGTAATAACAAGTTGAAATTAAGAGATTATCTTCAAAAAAAGGTTTGATTTTTTTACTTTGTAAAGAAGTATAATTAAACAGGAAATCAATGCCTTTATTTCCTTTTATTGATTTAAGATATTTTTTTATTTTTTTTAATATAAGAAAGTTTCCAATCAGCAAATATTTAAAACTGATATCTTTGAAAATAGTGTGAAAATTTTCTATTTTATTTGTTTTAAAATAATTGAAAATCTCTTCAAGTGTAATTTTATCAGTTGAATGAGATTTAATTTTAAATTTTAAATATTCATTTTTACTAATATAGAAATATTTTTTTGATATCTTCTCATAATATTTATTTCTATCAAAATCTTTTGGATAGTTAATTTTTGTCATTTCGTAACTTCTTTAAATGTGTTATTCTAGATTTTAGTTCTTTTAGTTCTTTATTGATTAAATCTTCATCAGAAAGAATCAACTCTAATTCTTCAAGATAATTACCTATAATTGTTTTCAAAAATGGTTCACCAATAATTTTTTGAATATTTTTAAATTCTTCAATATTGCTTATATATTTTTCTAAAAATTCATCTTTTGGATTTTCAGATTTTTTAACATCGTCATAAAAGTTTTTTATAGCTTCAATTTTGCTTTTTGCAAACTCTCCCATAAGACCATCTTCCATAAAGAAACCATGAGATAAAAGAGTATGAATATTTGCTCCAAAAGTTTGTTCATTTTCTTTAAATGGATATTCTTGTTTACCATTTTTAAGAAAAACTACATTCTCTTTAGGTATATCTGATAATATAAAAGGGGAATGAGTTAAAAATATAAAGTGCCATTTAGTTTTATTTTCTATAAACATCTTTTTTGATATTAGTTTCAAAATAATATTAAATATCTTTTTTTGCCAAATTGGATGAAGACTACATTCAATTTCATCAAAGAAAATTACTGATCTTTTTGAATAATCTAAATTATTTATAGTGAAGACAAAGTTTACTAAGAATTTTAATAATGATTTTTCTCCAGTGCTTAAATTCTGATATGTGTAGTTATCATTAGTTTCATGTAGAAAATTCATATAGAGTTGACCAGAATTATATAAAGTTGCAAAATTTATATTTTTATTTAATTTCTTATTAAAATTGTTTATAATTGAGGATGAAATTTTATCAAATTTAATTGATAAAATATCTTTTGGTCGGTCTTGAACAAGCTTAAAGTTTTTACTAACTATTTTTATAAAAGTTTTATAGTGATTGAATTTTATTAATTCCTTTCTAAAGCTTTTGTAGTCTTTTAATAAGCCCTTTTTATCTTTAAATAAATCAATAAATGATTTATCAATGTAATTAAAAGCTTTATTTAAATTAATTATTAAGTTATTGAAATACGATATGCTTAATCTTTTTTTTTCTAATATATTATATGAACTTTTTATATTTTGTGAAGGAGAAAAAGGAGTAATTTGAATTTCAATTTCTTTAAATACATTTTTTAGATATTTTTCTTTTAGAATTCCTTCTTTAAAATCTCTAGAAAAATTGTTTATAAGACGATAATAGTTTTTTATTTGTAAAAAAGATGTCATTTTATAAATTAGATATTCTTTTTGTATTTTTGAATATTCTGATGTATATCTATTTTCATAATCTTTTTTATAAATTAAAGCTTCTTCAGACAGAGTATAACCTGAAAAATCATAAAAATATTTTTTTATTTCTTTGAAAATATCTTTGTCTTCTTCATTTAAAAAATTAAAATTGACTAAACTTTCAACATCAATATTTATACTCATTTTACTAAACAAGAATTTTTCGTTTAGAAAGTGAAAAAATTTATCATCTTTAGAATTTATAAACGCATATTTTGCATCAAACTCTTTTTGGATTAAAGAATAGTCTTTTGTATCATTTTCATACAAGATATGATAGCCATTATATAAACTTTCATATTTATCAATTTTTAAAGATTCATGTATTTTAGATTGGTCTGTAAAATTACTTAAATCATTTAAAAATATACTGATATCAAAAAGTTCACTTGCATGGGTATACCCTTCTTGAATATTAAATTTAGTTTTATTAATAATTTGTATATTGATTTTTTCAAAGGAGTGAGACAAATCTATAAAATTCATATCAGGAATATATAGTGTATCATTTTCTTCAAATACTAAAATTAAGATTTTATTTTCTAATATATTACCTATTTTCTCAATTCTAAAGAAAGTGATTAATTCAACTAATGTACTTTTTGCACTACCATTTTCTCCAACAATAGCTGTTACATTAATATTATTAGGATATAAATTTATTGAATCATTTTTTTCTTTTATTGATAAAATACTATTTTTTAAATCAAGTTTTTCATTTTCATTAGTTCTTTTATCAAAATTACAATCAAATCTAGGAGAGAAATTAAAGCCTTGATTTTCTATATTTTTATACTTTTCAACCCATAAATAAACTAATTCCAATTTATACTTCCTTTATCTTTGATAATAGTTCAAAACTATTGATATCTAGTTTTGAAAAGGCAAACCATTTTTTGCCTAAGTCTTTTAAACTAGCTCCTATATGATAAATCTCATTTTCATCTATTATTAAAAATCTATCGTGACTTAGAGTAAATTTTTTTATCTCTATTTTTTGGTATTGTAGATTATATTTTTTGATATCTAATTGGAGTTGTTTATTTATATTATTAGTATAGATTATAGCAGTTATTTTTGAATCTCTTTTTGAAAGAAGAGTTAAAACTGAATCATCTATATAATTATCCATCAAGATTATACTTTTTTTAGCATTTTTGATTAAATCAGAAATAAATATATAGGCATCATAAACTTGACCCTCAAAAAATATTCCTTGTTTTGGTTTGATAGATTTTTCTTCTATTGCTTTAAATATTTCTTCAAATTTTTCATCACTTTTTATTTCATAAGATATTTGTCTTTTCTCTAAAGTTTCTATTTTTTGAAAGAGTTCATTGTTTGAAGATAAGAATTTTCGCATATTTACAAATGATTCTATGATTTTTATACTTGTTTTTATAGCAGTTTCACTTTTAAGTACAGCACTTAGCATAGATACACCTTGTTCTGTGAAAACGTAGGGTAATGAAGTTGAGAATTTTAGATTTTCAAGGTGGTCGCATTTTGCGACCAGCTCATTTTTTTCCAATTTATTTAGTTGAAATCTAAAACTTTCAGGGAATCTTTCGATATTTCTTTTTACTTGTTCATTTAGTCTTTTTGTTGTTACACCGTAAATTAAAGCTAAATCACTATCAAGCATAACTTGAAGATCTCTAATGGTGTATATTTTTGTTTTGATATTATCTATTGTAATAATTTGGTTTTCAATATTTGAATTGTTCATTTATTTTACCTCTCTTATTTACTTTAATACTAGCAAAAATAAATTATTTTATTAAAAAGTATTTCATTTTGTTATTTTTATACCCCAAATTTTTTATTATTCTTTTGATTAAAAATATAAACACTAAGTAGCACTAAAAAACTGATTATTATCATAATAATACTATACACATGAGCAGAGCTATAATCCATTATTTCTACAAATTCATATATTGCAACAGAGGCTACTTTTGTATCACCTGGGATACTTCCACCCACCATTAAAACCACTCCAAACTCACCAACTGTATGGGCAAAAGTCACTATTAGTGCAGTTAATAAAGCTGGTTTGATATTTGGAAGGGCTATTTTAAATATAGTCTTTATTTTCCCTTTACCTGCAATAAAACTTGCTTCTAGCATATTTTTATCTAAGCTTTCAAATCCATTTTGAAGTGGTTGTACCATAAAAGGCAAGCTATAAAAACAACTTGCTATGACAAGTCCCGTAAAATTAAATACTAAACTTACTCCAAAAGTCTCTTCAAAAAAAGCTCCAATAGGTGAATTATAAGACAATGCCCATAAAATATAAAATCCAATTACAGAAGGAGGAAGTACTAAAGGAAGTGCAGTAATAGCTTCTAAAAATGGTTTTGCTTTTGACTTGGTTTGAGATAAGTACCAAGATAGTGGTAAAGATATAATAAACAAAATCAAAGTTGTGACAAATGCTAATTTAAAAGAGATATAAAACGGTTGAAAATCAA
Organism: uncultured Arcobacteraceae bacterium; assembly: GCA_964022095.1. Taxonomy (GTDB): domain Bacteria; phylum Campylobacterota; class Campylobacteria; order Campylobacterales; family Arcobacteraceae; genus Malaciobacter_A. The sequence continues at coordinate 46,489 of CAXHZO010000009.1, read as the reverse complement.
TGTTTGTAAAAGTATCAATCATCACAAATCTCCTTTATAGAGATATCACTAGCTTTTACCATGATTGTAAACTCATCATGAAGTTGTAGGTTCATTTGTCTTAAACTAGTAGTTGTAAAAACACTTTCTATTAAAGTTCCTTTTGTCTCAAAAATAGCACTACTTAGTAGTTTGCCGTTATTTATCCCTTTTATTCTTGCTCTAAATTGATTTGTTACACTAATATAACCTTGAAAGTTTTTAGCAAAAGTTACATGGGTTGGTTTCACTGCAAGAATAACAGTTGTTCCAATATTGATTTTTTCATTGAGTTCTAAGCTCATCATTTTTAGAGTTATTCCACTAAAATCAAAACTAACAATATTTAAACTGTCTAATCTATCAATATTTGTTACAAGGGCTTTTAATCTATTCATGGAATTAAATATCCATATTCTTTAAATATATTTTTTGCTTTTTGGCTTAATATAAATTCATAAAAATCTTTTGCTTCTTGAATCTTTGAAGCTTTTTTTAGTATTACAATTCCTTGATTTATTGGAGTATATAAAGATGAATCAATATCAATCCAATGGATATTTTTTTTGTAGGCTTTCATTTTTGAACTATATAGTGAAGATTTTGCAATAAATCCTATATCTGTAGCTCTTGTGGCATAGGTTACAGTTTGAGAAATTGATTCTCCATACACAAATTTTTTATATATCAAATCATATATATTTGCATTTTTTAGTGCTTGTACTGTTGCTTTTCCATAAGGTGCAGTTTTAGGATTTGCAATGGCTATTTTCTTGATTTTTTTATCTTTTAAAAGTTCTAGTTCTTTTGAAAGATCAAGATTTTTTCCAGTGAGAAGGGCTAAACTTCCATGGGCATAAACTATAGGTTTGGTAATAGCAATTTTATCTTCAAATAAAGAGTTTGGATATTTCATATTTGCAGACATAAATATATCATATGGTGCACCATTTTTAATCTGTGCTGTTAGTTTTCCACTACTTCCTAGTGTTACTATTACTTTTGTATTAGGATTTGATTTATTGAACTGTTTTATTAAATCATTGATTGCATAGCTAACATTAGCTGCAACTGCAATGTTAATTTTTTGAGCAAATAAAGAAATACAAAAAAGAGTTAAAATTAATATTGTTTTTATCATACGTTTTTTCTATAGAGAATTTTGTTTAATTATTTATAAATAAACTATATCATTAAATATAATACATAAGGCTTAAGAAGTATAAGTATTAAAAATATATCTTTTTAAAAAAATATTATATTCATTTCATCTTGTTCTGTTATAATTAATAATTAAATTATGTAAAGAATAAAATAGGTTTTAAGTATATGTTCAAATCAACATCCCCCGCAATAAAAGTATCATTTTTTTATATATTCTTTAGTATATTATGGATACTTTTTTCAGATAGTATTTTACATGAATTTGTAAAAGATAGTGAAGCACTAGCTTTAATGCAGAGTTTAAAAGGAATTTTCTTCATACTTGTAACAGCAATATTAATATATTTTCTTTTTAATAAATATTTTAAAGAAGAAGAAAACTTAAGACAAAGTCTTGAAAATGTATTTAACAATGTTGGAGTTCCAATAGTAATATATAACGAAGATGGTATTCCTTTAAAAATAAATAATGTTTGGTTTAAGTTAACTGGATACAAGTATGAAGAAGTATCTACTTTAGAAAAATGGTCATATAGAGTTTTTGGAGATAAAGCTCAAGATACTATAAAGCTTTTTAAATCACATCAAAACATAAATAAAAAAGTGGGATTAGGTGAGTTTAAAATTAATACTAAAGATAAAAGAGTATTAACTTGGTATATTTATATAAGTCCATATGGAGTTGTTGATGGTAAAAAAGTTTTTATTTCAACAGCTTTAGACCTAACACAAATTAGAAAACAAGAAAACCTATTAGTACAGCAATCAAAGATGGCAATTATGGGCGAAATGATTGCAAATATAGCTCATCAGTGGAAGCAGCCTCTCTCTACAATTAGAGCTTCAAATGCTTTATTAAAACTAAATAGACAATATGGTGACTTTGATGAAAAAGTTGATGAATCAATTGAGGTTATTGATTATTCAGTTGAAAACTTGGCTCACACAATAGATGATTTTAGAAACTTTTTTAAACCAAGTAAGGTTATAAACTATTTTAAAATAAGTAACTCTTTAGAAAAAGTATTCAAACTTATAAATGCACAATTAATAAATAGTAATATTCAACTAATAAAAGATATAAAAGAGATTGATTTATATGGATATGAAAATGAATTACTACAAGTAATAATCAATATTTTAAAAAATGCCTATGATGAATTAAAAAGCTTAGATAAACCAAAAAAATTGATTTTTATAAAGACATATAAAGATGAAAAGTACTTATATTTAGAAATAAAAGATAATGCAGGTGGGATTCCTGAAAATATAAAAACAAAAATCTTTGATAGCTACTTTACAACAAAAGATGATGATAAGGGCACAGGAATAGGTTTATATATGAGTAAAAAAATCATTGAAGATAGTATGTGCGGAAGAATACAAGCTAGAAATGAAAACTATGAGTATGAAAACCAGAGTCATAAAGGAGCAGTTTTCAAAATTTCTATTCCCTTGGAGCCTATAAACTCTATTTTATAATAATTAATGTAATACTATTGCCTAATTTAAAATTGGATTATTATTATGGAATTAACTATTGAAATAGTTTCAATACTATTTTTAGCTGCATTTTTTGCAGGACTTATAGATACTATTGCAGGTGGTGGTGGATTACTTACTTTACCAGCATTATTATCAGTTGGCATGAGTCCAATTCAAGCACTAAGCACAAATAAACTTCAATCTGTTTTTGGAACATTCACTGCATCAATTTATTTTATTAGAAAAAAACTTGTAGATATAAAACAAATGAAATTAATGATACTTATGGCATTTGTAGGTTCTATCTTAGGTGGAGTTGCCCTTTTACAAATTGACCCATCAATACTAGAAAAAACAATACCTATATTATTAATATTTATTGGTATTTATTTTTTAGTAACTAAAAATGTAGGTGAAGTCGAAAAGCATAAACTCATGTCTAGTAGTTTATATGCTTTTACTTTTGTTCTTGCAATTGGATTTTATGATGGTTTTTTTGGACCTGGTACGGGTTCATTTTTTACTATTTGTTTTATCTATTTTTTAGGATATAACATTTCAAAAGCAACAATTGAAACAAAAGTATTAAATTTTATTACAAATTTTGCAGCATTATTGTTTTTTTTATTTTACGGAGAAGTTGTAATTATTGTTGGTTTACTAATGGGAATTGGTCAAGTATTAGGAGCAGTTGTTGGGGCTAAACTAGTAATATCAAAAGGACAAAAGTTAATTCGTCCAGTTGTTGTTATAGTTTGTTTTGCAATATCAATAAAGTTACTACTAAACTAACTATCTTTTATTTATTTGTTTGTTTAGCTTTAACATTTTCTTTGCCAATAAACTCTTTTGAGTTTGCATTTGAAACAACAAGTTTAGCTATTTCATCAGTTAATGCAGCTATATCATGTGTTTCAGAAGCAATCATTGCATTTTGTTGAGTTTGTCTATCTAAGTTTGTAATGGCATCATTTATTTGCTCAATTCCACTTAGTTGTTCTTTACTTGACATTTCAATATCTTGGATAAGATCTATTGTATTTGTAATATTTTGATTTAGATGTTTGTAACCTTCAATCATATTATTAGATATAGTTTTACCTTGATTAGCTTTTGTTGTAGCATTTTCAACAATAGTTTTAATCTCACTAGCAGCTTCAGCTGAACGAGCAGCTAAATTTCTAACCTCTTGAGCAACTACAGCAAACCCTTTTCCAGCTTCACCAGCAGTTGCAGCTTCAACTGCTGCATTTAGTGATAATATATTTGTTTGGAATGCAATTTGATCAATTACACTAATTGCTTCATTTATAGAGTTAACTTGTGTATTTATCTCATCCATAGCAACTGTTGTTTGATTCGCAAGGTTTTCACCTTCATTAGCTGATTTAGTAACATTACTAGAATATGAAGCCATTTTATGTATATTTTCAGTATTGTTTCTAATGTTTGATGTTATTTCTTCTAGTGCAGCAGCTGTCTCTTCTAGTGATGAAGCAGCTTCATTTGAACTAGTGTTTAGTTTATCAACATTTGAAAGTAATACATTTGAGCTTTCATCTAATGTTAAACCATTTTCTTTGTTTTCAACTAACATTTGGTTGATAATGTCTGCTAAGTTATTTAATCCTACAGATACTTCACCTAAGTCTCCAGAAATTCTATGTGTAAAATTTAACTTTTGAAAAGAGTTTAATGCAGTTGAAATTTTATTTAAGTCCCCATCAACTTTTGAAGATACAATTTTAAATAGCTCATTAACACCATTTTTAAGCTCTTCAATTCCATCATTGTCAGTTGTTTCAGTTATTTGTTGATTAAAAACTCCTGTTTTTGCTAAATCAATAGCTTTGCTTACAGAGTTTGTAACTTTTTTAGCACTTGTAATATCTTGAGCGAATTTAATAACTCTAGTTACCTTTCCACTTTTATCTTTTACTGTAGTGTATGAAGCTTGAATCCAAACAGAAGTTCCATCTTTTGTAAATCTTTCAAATTCATCTATTTGAGCTTTTCCATCTGCTAAGTCTTTCCAAAAATTTATATACTCTTGGGAATCAGCATATGTTTTATCACAAAATATTCTATGATGCTTTCCAGCTACTTCGTTTAGTGAGTATCCTAAAGCATTTAAAAAATTCTCATTTGCATGAATTATTGTACCATCTGGCTTAAATGAAATAATCGCAAAGTTTTCATCCATTGCAATTAGTCTTCCTTCCTCTTCTTGTGTTTTTCCAAAGTTAAACATATAAAACTCCTAAGTATATAAAGTAACTAATAATTATTTTATGTGTAAAATATCTATAAATTAACAATAGTAAAAATTATTATAGCACTATTTTTTTTAAATTATATCTTAAAATTTGTTTATTCATGAAATTAATTTGTATTTAATATAAAATTTTTTAAAAAAAACAATAAAAAAGATACATAATTTTAATCTCTATTAAAATTAATTTTATATAATTAAACAAATAAGGAGTACTTATGAATAAATTATTTTTTATTATTTTCCTATTTATGGGAAGTAGTTTATTTGCATTGTCAAATCAAGCAAAGATTGATATTTTAAAGATAAAGTTAGTTGAACAACAAAAAAAAGGTAACTATGCACAAATAATTTCATCTATAAATGAGTGGAAAAAAATAGATAATAATATTCCTATATCATTAGTTTTTTGGGAAGGTAAGGCTTATTATAAGACAAAAGATTACATAAAATCATTTAATTCATTAGAGTATTATATTGATGTTGCAGGTAATTCTGGAAGATTTTATCAAGAAGCATTAAAATTATATCTAGAGGTTGAACCAAAATATAAAAAAGCGAAGAGAATAGAAGCAAAAAAAGAAGAGTCTAAAAATAGAGTTGTAAAAGATAAAGCAACAGGCTTAATGTGGCAAGATGATTATGATGTTGTATCTTTTAGAACAACTGCTTATGGCGCTGCTAATTATTGTAAAAAGTTAAATTTAAATGCTTATAGTGATTGGACACTTCCAACAGCAAATCAAGTTATGACTATTATGGACTTTTCACAAACACCTGCTATTAAAAAAGAGTTTAAGAATGTACTTTATAAATATAATTATCAGTTTATTAAAGATGGTAATTCTAAATATAAATACTACTTTTCAAACTCTTCTGGCCATATAGTTAGTACCTCAATATCAACTAAAGCATATGTTAGATGTGTAAGAAAATTTAAATAAAGGTTTAAAATGAGAGTTTATATTTTATTATTAGCAACAATTGTTTTTTTTGTAGGTTGTGGAAGTTCAGCTCCAAGTTTATATATAGCTTCAAAAAACCCTAAGCAAGTTTTTCTTGATAAACATACAGGTCTAATGTGGAGAGATGATAAAAGGCCACCATGGTACTCAGGTACTTATAATGGAAGTAAGCCTTTTTGTAATGATTTAGTTTTAGCAGGATATGATGATTGGCGAATACCAAGTATAAAAGAGTTAGTAACACTAATAGATTATAGTAAAAAAAATAGTTGGTTGAGAGGATATAAAAATAGTTATAGAACTATGATAAAAAATGAATTTAAAGGTCTTCAAATATTGCCAGGGAAAAGTGATAATTTTATGTCTTCAACATTAAATTCAAAAGGTCAATATTTAGGTTTATCATATAGATACGGATCGATAAGCTCTTATAATACTAAGAAGTCTAAATTAAGTAGAATAATTTGTGTTAGAGGAGAGGAAAAAGTATTATATTAAAGGTTAATTATGTTTATTAAAAAATTTGTAATTCTTTGTGTATTTTCATTTAGTTTTTTATTTTCAAATGAATTTGATGATATTTTTGGAGAATCAAAAAGTGTTAAAATTAAAGAGAATCAAAAAATGCAAAGTGATGATTTTATGGACAGTATGCAAAGTGCCGAAAATCATAATAAACAAAAAATAAAGTTTGATAAATTAATAAAAGATGCCAAAAGTAAGTCTTATAATTACTACTTTACAAGTGCATATAAAATTTTAGATAATGCTTATTCTATGAATTTTGATAATAATAAAGTCTCTAAAATAAAAAATGAAATAAAAAATGATGAAAGAAAATATAAAAGAAAACAAAGAGAGAAAGTAAGAAGAGAACAAGAAGCAAAAAAAAGAAGAATTGCTAAGCAAAAACAAGATCAGCTAAACTACAAGTTATTAATGACTTCTATGAATAATAGTATAAAAAAACAGCAACAAATAAATCAAAAATCACAAGCTCAATTAAATGCTTTAATTAATAGTGCTAATAAAAAGAACTACTCTAATTCTAGTAGTTATAAATCACAAAATACTTATTCTCAAAATGACTATAATAAAAAATATGAACAAAAGAAAAGAGAATTAGAAAAGCAAAAGATTGAAGAGCAAAGCAAAAAGCAAAAAGAATTAAAACTAAAAAAAAGAGAAGAAGAAATTAAGAAAAAGAAACTTCAAAGAGAAAGATTAAAAAAAGAAAAAGAGCTAAAAAGAAAAGAAGAGAAACGAAGAAAAGAAAGAGAAAAACAGCAATATTTGACAAAGTTAAAAAATACAATCAAATTAGCCGCAAAAAATTGTTATGGTGAGCATCATGTTGGAGGGATAATTCCTAAATATTCACCAAGGCCCGTTTCTTGTATTGATGTTTCATTTATGGCTACATGTAAAAATGATTATACTCAAAGAGCTAAGGGTGTAATGGAGACTATGGTTAGTAATGCAGGTGGTTGTTTTGGTGATACAAAACAAGTTTCACCAAAACTTGGCTGTAAAGCAGAAGATTATGTAGTAAAAGTTACTAATGTTACACCTTGCAAGTAGTATTTACTATTTTATATGAGGCCTTTAGAAAATAAATGTTAAAATGATTAAATTGATATGAATTAATAAGTGATGAGTATAATCATTACAGTAACAGTTTAACTAAAACACTTTATACTCATCACCTATTGTTTCCTAACTTAATTTCATATCAGTTAAATATTGTGAGATTCTTGGAATAGAATCTTTTCTACAAACTAAGCAAGTCGGAATATTAGCTTCATCTTTTGGTAACACAGTAATCTTTATATCTTTTTCATAGCCAATTGATTTTACAATACTTGTTGGAAGTAAAGTTTTCCCCATCCCTACTTTTACACACGAAAGAATTGTTTCTAAACTACCAAAAGATAATGCTTTTTCAATATAAATATTTTTTTGTTTATAGTAATCTTTTAAAAATTCATCATAAACGCAGCCTTCTTTAAAAGTCAAAGTCACATTTGGGACATTTTCACATTTTGGCTCTAAAATTGCTATTTCTTCTTCTATTTTTTTAAGAACCATCAGTTTATCACTTTTTGGCTCCCCACTAATAAATGCAATATCAACTTGATAATCTAAAATTAACTCTGTAATACTTTTAGTAGTTCCTGTAAATAGCTCTAATTGCATGCTAGGGAAATCTTCATGTAATTTTATCAAAAAAGGAGAAATCCTAACATTCGCATTACACTCAGTTGAACCTACTTTTAGATGTTTTACCTCATCGTCATTAGAAATTGAACTTATTGCATCTTCCATTTTTTTTACTATTTCTATTGCTTTAGGATAGAGTCTTTCTCCACTACTTGTAAGGATAACTCCCTTTGGAACTCTATGAAAAAGAGTCTGATCTATTGTCTTTTCGAGTTGTTTTATTCTAGAAGTTACATTTGATTGTGCACACTTTAATTCATTTGCTGCTAGAGAAATACTGTTTTTATTAGCTACAGTTATAAAAACTTTTAGAAGATTTAAATCCATATCATTAATCCTTATATCACATATCATTATTGATTATTTGACACTCAATAACTTTTAGTGATATGATAACATAAATTATAGATTATTCAAGGTAGAAAACATGAATAGATTATTAAACAAAGATGATAACCTAGCAATTATAATTGCAGGAATTTTTGCAGTAATTATAGGACTTGGTGTTTCAAGGTTTGCTTTTACTTCACTTCTTCCTGCAATGCTTGAGGACTATCTTACTATTACATTTGCAGGAATTTTGGCTTCACTTAATTTTGCAGGTTATTTAAGTGGTTCTATTCTTTCAATTTTTATAAAAGATATAAATCAAAAAGTAATACTTTTTAGAGTTGGTATTTTTTTAGCCATAATTTCAACAGTTGTTTTAAGTATCTCTACAAATGATACTGTATGGGTAATAGCAAGAATAATCGCAGGTTTTGCTGGAGCAATGGCTTTTGTAGTTGGATCTGCTATTGTAATGATGAAGTTAAAATTAGAGAGTAAAACAAAAGCTATGGGTATACACTTTAGTGGTATTGGTTTTTCTATTTTAACAACAGATTTAATAAGTAGATATATATTAAGTAATGGTGGAACTTGGGAAAACTCATGGTTAGTTTTATCTATTTTTGCAATAGTATTATCTTTTTATTCAATGTATATTTTATCTTTTGACAAAAAAGTAAATCAAAATGTAACTCAACATAAAATTGATGCTAAGATTTTCACACCTTTTGTAATAATTTTAATTATGGCTTATTTTGCAGAAGGTGTAGGCTTTGTTGTTCAAGCTACATTTTTACCTGATATTATTAATAATCTACCAGGACTTGAAGGATATGGTAACTTAACATGGACATTAGTTGGACTTGCTGGAATTCCTTCTTGTATTATATGGATGAGGTTAGCACATAGGTATGGAAGTGTAAACATAATCATCATTGCACTTTTTTTACAAACAATAGGTATTTTGATTCCAACGTTTTCAAATAATTTGTATCTAAACTTTTTAAGTGGGATTTTTTATGGAGGAACATTTGTTGGATTAGTTGCTTTATTTATGAACCTTGGAGGTCAGCTTGCAAAACATAATCCAGTAGTACTAATGGGTGCACTTACAACTTCATATGGAATTGGTCAAGTGATAGCTCCTCTTTATAGTGTATATTTAATTGATAGATTTGGAAACTATGACTATGCATTATATTTAACTGCATTTATTGTTTTAGGTGGTATTGTATTATTACTTTTTGGTAAAAGATTTCAAACAGATAAAAGCCTATAATAAATAATACCATCTTGCATATTAGACCTGAATGTAATATAATAATCATAAGGTTTAAGAGTTAAAAAGAGATAAGATGAATATAGTAATAATAGGTGGTGGAATAGCCGCTACTTACTTTGCAAATACTATTTTATCAAGAGATAGTTCTTGTAATATAGTTATGCTAAGTAATGAAAAAAAAGCTCCTTATGATAGAGTCTATTTATGTAATTTAATAGATGGAAATGATAATACAGATTCAATACAATTAGAACTTAACAATAAAGTTCAACTAAAATTAAATCAAAATATAAAATCAATTGATAAACAAAATAAAACTATTACATCTAATAATGAAGTATATAGTTATGATAAGTTAGTAATAGCAACTGGCTCTACACCAATAACTTTACTTGATTCTAATATTAAAAATAGTGCAGTGTTTAGAAGTATTGATGATTGTGAAAAGATAAAGAAATACTACAACACAAATAATATAGTAATAGTAGGAAGTGGTCCAATATCACTAGAGTTATTAGAGACCTTAAATACTTTAGCTTTAAAACAAAGTATTACACTACTTATTAGAAGTAATTATTTATATAGTAAATACTTATCTTCAAACTCTGTAAAGATTATTGAAAATATTTTAAAAGAGAATAAAAATTTAACTATCTCATATAATGATGAAATAGATGTAAAAAACTCACTTATTGAAGATAGCGAGATAAAAGTTTTAAAAACAAAGAAACTAACAATTCGAAATCCTTTTGTGATATTTGGTATAGGTATAAAACCAAATGCTAAAGCTTTTAAAGAGTTTGTAAATATAGATAGAGGAATTTTAGTAAATGAGTATATGCAAACTAATGAGAGTGATATATATGCTATTGGAGAGTGTGCACAAGTTGAAAAATACAATTTCACAGCAGGTCATGTAAAAGAGTGTACAAATCAAGCTAATATTGCAATATCACATATACTAAATGAAGATGATGTCCCTTATGAACTTGAAGTAACAGTAGATATGCTCAAATCAAAAGGTTTTGAATTAGTTGAAATATCTTCCCCAAGTTTTACAAAAGAGTTTGAAAAACTTTTAATTGAATCACCTTCTAATAATAGAGTTGATGAATATTTTATAAAAGATGACAAGTTAGTTAAATTTTTAGGAGTTAACTCAAATATTGATACAGGGTATATAGAAGAGCTTATAAAAAAAGGTGAAAATATAGATGTAAATTATCTATATGAAAATAGACAATTAGGTCAAAGAGGTAGACTTATTTGTGCTTGTGAACATACTTATGAAAAAGATTTAGAGGATTTAGTTGCAAGGTGTGGTATTGATTCTTTTTCTTCTTTAAAAGAGTATTCTCAAGCAGGACGCGTTTGTGGTAGATGTAAAAATGATGTTGTAAAGCTTATTGAATCTTCTCAAAGTTTAACTTGTCCTACAATCAAAAGAAAGACACCTGAAGATATACAAAGAGAAAAAGAGTTAGATCAAGCTAAAAAAAGAGTAGAGAAGTTCAAAAGACTACATCCAAAAAATAAACTTGATGAGAATAACCTAGAAGCAGCTTTAAAAATGATAGATCTTGCAAAAGATGAGGTAAATAGTTGGATTTCTATGGTAACTGCTAGTATGAAACTTCATCCCTCTTTTGAAAGTGTAGTAGAAGATGGGGTGAAAAACTTAAATAAAATTCCTATTATATGGTTAGAGCTTGCAGATTGTAGTGGAAATAGTGAAGCCTTTATCAAATCAGCAAATCCAGCAATTGAAGATTTAATATTTGATTATATTTCACTTGATTATCATGAATTACTTATGAGTTCTAGTGGAGATTTTAGTGAATCAATTTTAGAAGATATTATAGAAAATTCAAAAGGTGAATATATTTTAATAGTAGAAGGAGCAATTCCCCTTGGACTTGATGGCAAGTTTTTAAGAATAGGCCCAAAAGGTCAAACTGGACTTGAACTTTTACAAAACTGTGCTAAAGATGCAGCACTAGTTTTAGCAGTTGGAAGTTGCGCTTATGATGGTGGAGTGGTTGCTGCTAAGCCAAATCCAACAGGTGCAGTTGGAGTTTCTCAAGCACTTAATAGAGATGATATTATTAATCTTCCAGGATGTCCCACTAATCCTATAAATATAGTTGGAACACTACTATCTTATATGATGTTTGAAGAATTACCAGCACTTGATAAACAAAATCGTCCATTATGGGCGTATTCTCAAAGAGTTCATGATAATTGTGAGAGACGTGGACATTATGAACTTGGAGAGTTTGTAGAGCAATGGGGAGATGAAGGAGCTAAGAATGGATGGTGTTTATTTCAAATGGGATGTAAAGGTCCTTATGCAAATGTAAACTGTCCTTTAGCAAAATTTAATGAAGGCACTTCTTGGCCAGTTCAAGCTGGTCATGGATGTATGGCTTGTACAGAGATGAACTTTATAGATAAGTTTGCAAACGAAAGAGTTTATATAAAAGAAGATGAGGATTAATAAAATGAAAAAGCTAGTTATTGATCCAATTACAAGAATTGAAGGTCATTTAAGAGTTGAAGTTGAAGTAGATGAACAAAACATTGTTAAAGAAGCATATGCTAGTGGGCAGTTGTTTCGTGGACTTGAAATCATCTTACAAGATAGAGATCCAAGGGATATTGGACTAATTGCTGGTCGTATTTGTGGTGTTTGTACAAATTCACATTTTAGAGCAAGTGTAAGTGCAGTTGAAAATGCCTATGATATTAAAGTTCCTAAAAATGCCCAAATAATTAGAGACTTGATGAGTATGGCTTTGTTTATTCAAGACCATGTTGTACACTTTTATCAGTTGCATTTACTTGATTTTATAGATGTTACTAAAGCTTTAGAAGCTGATGTAAAACAAACTTCAAAAGAAGCACATAAGTATAGTTCTCATCCTTTTAGAAATTCGCACTCCCACTATGAAACTATTTTACAAAAGTTAAAAAACTTTATTGATGCAGGAAAATTAGGACCTTTTAATAGTAACTATTTTGGTCATAGTGATTATAAGCTAAGTAGTGAAGAAAACTTGATTTTACTATCTCATTATTTTGAAGCATTAACTTTTCAAACAAAAATATCAAAAGCTATAGCTATTTTTGGTGGAAAAACGCCCCACCCTCAATCAATAGTTGTTGGTGGAGTTACAAGTGTTGCTGATATGATAAATCCACAAAGATTAAATGATTTTTTATTTGTTATAAAAGAAGCAAGTGAGTTTATAAATAGAGCTTATATCCCTGATATGAAGCTTTTAACAATAGCCTATAAAGATGAGATAAAAGAAAAAGTTGGAAAAACTTTAGGAAACTATTTGTGTGTTGGTGGATATGAAATATCTAGTGAAAAAAAACTATTTTCAAGTGGTGTAGTTTTTGATGATAATTTAGATGTGATAAAAGAGTTTGACAGTTCCAAAATCACAGAGTTAGTCCAAAGAGCTTGGTATGATGATGAAAATCCTCAAGAGCCATTTTATACAGATTTAAATGATGATGGAACCCTAAAGACAAGTAAGGAAAATGATAAATACTCTTGGATAAAAGCACCTAGATATGAAAATATGACTATGGAAACAGGTCCAATAGCAAGGATTCTTATTAGTTATAAGAATAATGATACAGCAATAAATAGTTTTGTAGATGAGTTTTTACAAAGCGTTGATTTAAAACTAGAAGATTTGAATTGTACTATTGGAAGAAATATAGCAAGGGCAATTGAAAGCCAATATATTTGTGAATATATCTTTAAACTAATGTCAAATTTAATTCAAAATATAAAATATGATGACACACAAACTTTTAATAGCTATAAGTTTGAGTCTTTAAAAAAAGATGTAAATGATAGTTGTTTTTTAGAAGTTCCAAGGGGTGTTTTACTGCATAGTGTTAATATAAAAGACTCAAAAGTAAAAAACTATCAAGTAATAGCCCCAACAACATGGAACGCAACTCCTAAAAACTATGATGGAATAAGAGGTGCATATGAAGAAGCTTTAATAGGTCTAAAAATTGAAGATTTATCAAAGCCACTTGAGGTTTTAAAAGTTATTCACTCTTTTGACCCTTGTTTAGCTTGTGCGGTACATATTATAGATACAAAAGGCAAAGATTTATCAAGATTCAAATTGAGCTAATATATCTTTGTTTTTTGAAAATATCTTATAAATCACACCTTTATATGTAAACTCTAAATAGTTTGCTTGAAGCCATAATCTATAAGATCCGCTAGCTTCAAATCTATTTTCATCACTTAAATCTTTGTTTAGATAACTTTGTGCTATATCTTCACTTACTCCATAAATTGGATCTCCAAATATTGTATGTCCAATTGAGTGAAGATGAATTCTAATTTGATGTTGTCTTCCTGTAATTGGAATAGCTTCTACTAAAGTTAAGTTATTTATATGGTTATATTTAAGAGGTTTTATAATTGTAATCGAACTTTTTCCCTCTTCTTTTTCACATGTAGCCATCTTAACTCCAATTGATTTCCCCTCTTTTTTTAAGTTCTTATCAATTGTTATATCTTGTGTTATTTCTCCTCTTACTATTGCAAGATAAGATTTTTTGTACTCTTTTTCTTCAAACATTGTAGCAAGTGAGTTTGTAACTTTCTCATTTCTTCCTATTAATACTAGTCCTGAAGTTTCAGCATCAATTCTATGTGCTTGATTTGCCTTATCTCCAAAGTGGTATCTTATCTCATCTAAAAGTGAATATTTTGTCTTTTTTGAGTTTGGATGAATTACTAAATTTGAAGGCTTGTCAAATATAGCAAAATTAGGTGTTGTAAATAGTGGTTTTAAACCTCTAGTATGCCCTTCAAATATGGCAATATAAATATAATCTTCTTTAATAATATCTGATATTTTATAAGCACTATTATCGCTTCTGAAAATTCTTCCACGACTAAGTAAACGACTGGATTGACGGCGGTCAAGGTCTAAATCTTGGAGTAGACTTATCTGTATTGTTTTATTTTTTATTACTTTAAATTTCTTTAGAACGAACGGCAAATTGGTATCCTGAGTTTTTTTCAAAAAATCGTTTAAAAAATAGTATTATTTTTATCTAGATTTTTATCTTGTTTAGATACTATATCATACTTAAAAAATGAAAAATTATAGATAAAAACGAAAACAAGGGACTAGAAGAATGGTTGAAAGATATGCAAGACCTGAGATGACAAAACATTGGACACAACATGCAAGATATGCAGCATGGCTTGAAGTAGAAAAAGCAGCTGTAAAAGCATGGAATAAATTAGGATTAATTCCTGATGATGATTGTGAAAAGATTGTAAAAAATGCGACTTTCTCTGTTGAAAGAATCGAAGAAATCGAAGCTGTTACAAAACATGACTTAATCGCATTTAATACAAGTGTTTCAGAGTCATTAGGGGAAGAATCAAGATGGTTCCACTATGGAATGACTTCATCAGATGCTGTTGATACTGGTGTTGCACTACAAATGAGAGACTCTTTAGAAATCGTAATTGAAGATGTAAAAATGCTAATGGAGTCTATCAAAAAAAGAGCTGAGGAACATAAACTAACTCTAATGGTAGGAAGATCACATGGTATTCATGGGGAGCCTATTACTTTTGGTTTAACTTTAGCAGTTTGGTATGATGAAATGGCTAGACATTTATTAAACTTAGAGCAAACAATGGATGTTATCGCTGTTGGTCAAATCTCTGGAGCTATGGGTAATTTTGCTCACGCACCATTAGAACTTGAAGAATTAGCAATGGCAGAACTTGGACTTAAACCAGAACCTTGTTCAAACCAAGTAGTTCATAGAGATAGATATGCAAGACTTGCAACTGCATTAGCAAGTATGGCATCTTCAATTGAAAAATTCGCTGTTCAAGTAAGACACTTACAAAGAACAGAAGTTTATGAAGCAGAAGAGTTTTTTGCAAAAGGTCAAAAAGGATCTTCAGCAATGCCTCATAAAAGAAACCCAATCTTAACAGAAAATATCACAGGACTTGCAAGAATGATCAGAGCATATGCAACTCCTGCAATGGAAAATATTGCATTATGGCACGAAAGAGATATTTCTCATTCTTCAACTGAGAGATTTTGGTTACCAGATGCATTTATCACAACTGACTTTATGTTACATAGAATGAACAATGTAATCGCAAACTTAACAGTTATGCCAGAAAACATGATGAAAAACCTTAACCAAACTGGTGGTTTAGTATTCTCTCAAAGAGTACTACTAGAACTTCCAAAAGCTGGTGTTTCAAGAGAAGATGCATATAAAATCGTTCAAAGAAATGCTATGAAAGTTTGGGAAGAAATCCAACAAGGAAAACCAACTACAAATGAAAATGGAGAGTCTTTATATTTAGGACATCTATTAGCAGATGAAGATTTAAGAGCAAAATTAAGTGAAGATCAAATCAGAGAGTGTTTTAACTTTGATTATTACACTAAAAATGTTGATGCAATCTTCAATAGAGTTTTTAACAAATAGTTAAAATAATTAGATTTTAAAAATATTAACAAATATAAGGCAATAAAATGGCAATTATGATTCAAAAAAGAAATGGTCGAAAAGAACTTTTAGATATCACAAAAATTCAAAAAATGACAGTAGCATCTACTGCTGATTTAGAGGGGGTCTCTCAAAGTGAATTAGAGCTTGATGCTCAAATTAAATTCATTGATGGGATGAGCTCTTCAGATATTCAAGATGCATTAATAAAAACTGCAGTTGAAAAAATTGATATCGATGTTCCAAACTGGACTTTTGTTGCAGCAAGACTATTTGTTTATGATTTATATCACAAAGTAGGGAAAGCTACTCATGGTATAAAAGGTGAGCCATATTGCCATTTAAGAGATTATCTAAGATACGGAAAAGAAGCTGGAAGATTACTTCCTGCTCTTGGTGAAGGGTTTGATTTAGATGATTTAAATGATTATATTGATCCAAGCAGAGATTATCTTTTTAACTACTTAGGGATTAAAACTTTATATGATAGATATTTAATCAAAAATAGTGAAGGTAACCCAATAGAGTTACCACAACAAATGTTCATGGCTATTGCAATGTTCTTAGCTCAAAATGAAGATAATAAACAACAAAGAGCAAAAGAGTTCTATGATGTAGTTTCTAAATTTGAAGTTATGCTTGCAACTCCAACACTATCAAATGCAAGAACAAATAGACACCAATTATCATCTTGTTATATTGGTTCAACTCCTGATAATATTGAAGGTATTTTCGATACTTATCACGAAATGTCATTACTATCTAAGTATGGTGGTGGTATTGGTTGGGATTGGAACCAAGTTAGAGCTATGGGTGGATCTATTGATGGCCATAAAAGTGCAGCTGGTGGTACAGTACCGTTTCTTAAAATCGCAAATGATGTTGCAATTGCAGTTGATCAATTAGGTACAAGAAAAGGTGCAATCGCAGTTTATTTAGAGCCATGGCACATGGATATCAATGACTTTATTGATTTAAAGAAAAACTCTGGTGAAGAGCGAAGAAGAGCACACGATTTATTCCCTGCACTTTGGATTACTGATTTATTTATGGAAAGAGTTCTAGAAGATGGTGTTTGGACACTATTTGATCCTGCTGAAGTAAAAGATTTATCAGAACTACATGGTGATGCATTTAGAGCTAGATATGAAGAGTATGAGCATGACCCAGATGTAACAAAAGATAGAATCAAAGCAAAAGATTTATGGAAAAAAATCTTAACATCATATTTTGAATCAGGAAGTCCTTTCTTATGTTTCAAAGATAATGCAAACAGAGCAAATCCAAACTCACATGTAGGACATATTAGAAGTTCAAACTTATGTACAGAGATTTTCCAAAATACAAATCCAAACCACTACTTAATCAAATTAGAGTTTGAAGATGGTTCTATTACAACTCACGAAGAACAAGATATTATCTTAGTTGATGGTGGGATTGAGAAAAAAGCAAATAAAGTAACTGCACTTGATTCTATTGGTGGAAAAAAAGTATTTATTGTAGAAAAACAAAAAATTGATGGAGATACAGCAGTTTGTAACTTAGCATCAATTAACCTTTCAAGAATTCATACAATACAAGATATTGAAAGAGTTACACCAACAGCTATTAGAATGCTAGATAATGTTATTGATCTTAACTTCTACCCACTTAGAAAAGTAAAAGCTACAAACTTAAAATCAAGATCTATTGGTCTTGGTGTTATGGGTGAAGCTGAGATGTTAGCATCTTATAAACTTTCATGGGGATCAACTGAACACTTCAAGAAAATTGATTCAGTGATGGAAGCAGTTTCATATAATGCAATTAAATCATCATCAGAACTTGCAGTAGAAAAAGGAATTTATCCTACATTTGAAGGTTCAAAATGGTCACAAGGAATTATGCCTCATGACCATGCACCACAAGCTGTAAATGCACTTGTAGATAAAGACTTATTTGATACTGGATATGACTGGGATGCACTAAGAGAACAAGTTAAACAAAATGGTATGAGAAATGGTTACCTAATGGCTGTTGCTCCTACTTCATCAATTTCTATTTTAGTTGGTACTACTCAAGCTATTGAGCCTGTATATAAAAGAAAATGGTTCGAAGAAAACTTATCAGGACTTATTCCTGTAGTTGTTCCAAAACTAAGCCCAGAAACATGGTCTTACTATACTCCTGCATTTGAAATTGATCAATTACAAGTTATCAAAGCAGCAGCAGTTAGACAAAAATGGATAGACCAAGGTCAATCTACAAATATCTTTATGAGTTTAGATAAAGCAAGTGGTAAATACCTACATGAGATTTATACATTAGCATGGAAGTTAGGTTTAAAATCTACTTACTACCTAAGAAGTCAATCTCCTGAAGCAAGCAACGATGTTGAAGATAGAAGTATGGAGTGTAGTGGTTGTCAGTAAGATAACCTAACACTTTTTTTATACAAAAAAAGTAAAATATTTTATAAAATTAGATAAAAACTTAGAGGATTCCTAAAATGGATAGAAAGCTTATATATAACCCAGATTCAAAAGAGTCATTAAATGACAGAAGAATTTTTGGTGGAAACAGTGATGGTATGATTAACTTCACTAAAATGAAGTATGAATGGGCATTAAGACTATGGGACCAAATGGAAGCAAATACATGGTTCCCTAAAGAAGTACAAATGACTGCTGATGCAAAAGAGTACAAATACTTATCTCCAGCAGAAAAAAGAATGTATGACTTAGTACTTTCTCAACTTATTTTTATGGATTCATTACAGACAAATAACTTAATGGACAATATAAATCCATACATCACAGCACCTGAGATTAATGCCTGTTTATCAAGACAATCTTATGAAGAAGCTAACCACTCAAAATCATATGCTGTAATGGTAGAATCAATCTCTGATAATACTGATGGAATCTATGATATGTGGAAAACAGATGCTAAATTAAGAGAAAAAAATACTTACATCGCTGATACTTACAAGAACTTAACTGGTGATGATGATGGTGAGATTTCTGATACTAAAATCTTATTAGCAATGTTTGCTAACCAAATCTTAGAAGGTTTATACTTCTATGCTGGATTTGCAGCCATGTATGCACTTGGAAAATCAGGAAAAATGTTAGGTTCATCTCAAATGATTAGATTCATTCAAAGAGATGAAGTTACTCACTTACTATTATTCCAAAACATGATTAACTCTACTAGAAAAGAAAGACCAGATTTATTCACTCCAGAATTAGAAGAGACTGTAAGAGGAATGTTTAGAAAAGCAGTTGACTTAGAAGCTTCATGGGGAGCATATATCACTCAAGGTCAAATCTTAGGTTTCACAGATGGAATTATTAGACAATACATCGAATACCTAGCAGATAAAAGACTTGATGCAGTAGGATATAAACCAGAGTATGGTGTAAAACACCCTATTCCATGGGTTGATGGATATGCATCATTTAATGATCAAAGAACGAATTTCTTTGAAGGTAATGTTGTTAACTATTCAAAAGGTAGTATCGACTTCGACGACTTCTAAAAAAGTTTCTATAACCGTTCTTTTTTGAAATTTCTGCGTTATCGCAGAAATTTTCATACTCACTTACTAGCAGTAAGCTCCTACAAAAATTTCCACTCTAGCCTTGAACTATCAGAAAATAACAATTATATAAACTCTTTTTGATATAATTTTCATTAATTAAAAAAATATAGGAAAAACATGAGAAACATTTTAATAATAGGTTTAATAGTAGTATCAATGGGATATATGTTTTCACTTCTATTTGATAAATATGATGCTGCAGTTGAGCAACAAAACACTCAAAAAACAATAGACAAAAAATGATAACAGATACAAATACTATCTCTAGTATAACATCTCTTATTCAAGTATCAGTAGCACCAGTATTTTTAATAGCAGGTGTTGCAGGGCTTTTAAATGTCTTTACAGGAAGATTATCAAGGATTATAGATAAGCTTGAGAGAATAGATAATTATATTACATCTCAAGAGAGTAAATTGGAGTCATATAAACCAACTGATGCGATACTAAAAAGAAGAAGGTTTTTAGTGATGCGTATGCAAAATACAAACAGAGCAATATTCTTTTGTACAGCAACTGGATTTATGATTGCAATGGTGATTTTAAGTATTTTTGCTAGTGCTTTACTGGATTTTGATGCACATTTAGTAATTTCAGTATTATTTATATTATCAATGGTTTGTTTGGTTACTTCACTTTTACTATTTCTTAGAGAGATTTATTATACTACTTCATTTATTAAAGTAAAAAGAGATGTTATTGATATAAAATAAACTTTTTTATAGATATAATCTATACTATATTATTTTGACAAGGATTAGTAGTATGGAAGTAAATAAAAAACCTTATTTAGAATCAATGCCTGATGAGAAAGGTTATTTTGGAAAGTTTGGAGGTTCATTTATACCACCACAACTTGAAAAACCTTTTGAAGAGATAAACGAAGCATATAAAAAACTATCAAACTCACATGAGTTTTTACACGAATTAAACAAAATCAGAAAACACTATCAAGGTAGACCAACACCAGTTTACTATTGTAAAAATCTTAGTAATCATGTAGGGGCTGAGATTTATTTAAAAAGAGAAGATTTAAATCATACTGGTGCTCATAAATTAAATCACTGTATGGCAGAAGCCTTATTAGCTAAACATTTAGGAAAGAAAAAACTAATTGCAGAAACAGGTGCAGGTCAACATGGTGTTGCACTTGCAACTGCAGCTGCTTATTTTGGTTTAGAGTGTGAAATTCACATGGGTGAAGTTGATATTGCAAAAGAGCATCCAAATGTTGTTAGAATGAAAATACTAGGTGCTACAGTAATTCCAGCTACTCATGGATTAAAAACATTAAAAGAAGCTGTTGATAGCGCCTTTGAAAGTTACTTAAAAGATCCTATAAATACTATTTATTGTATTGGTTCTGTTGTAGGTCCTCATCCATTTCCTAAAATGGTAAGAGATTTTCAATCAATTATGGGAATAGAAGCAAGAGAGCAGTTCTTAGAGATGACAGGAAAGCTTCCTCAAAATGTAGCTGCTTGTGTAGGTGGTGGAAGTAATGCTATGGGTATTTTTGCAGGATTTATTGATGATGATGTAAATTTATATGGTGTTGAACCACTTGGTCGTGGTGAAAAGCTTGGTGAACACTCTGCTTCTATTTCTTATGGTGAAGAGGGTGTTATGCATGGATTTAACTCTATCATGTTAAAAGATGAAAAAGGTGAACCTGCACCTGTATATAGTATTGGAAGTGGGATTGATTATCCATCTGTTGGGCCAGAACATGCTTATTTACACTCTGTTGGAAGAACAAAAATAGGTCTTGTAAATGATATTGAAGCTGTTGATGCATTTTATAAGTTATCTCAATTAGAAGGTATTATTCCAGCACTTGAGTCAGCTCATGGTGTTGCATATGCTATGAAATTAGCAAAAGAAAAACCAAATGAAACTATACTTGTAAACCTAAGTGGTAGAGGTGATAAGGATATTGATTTCGTAATTGAACACTACCCTATTCCTCAAAAGTAGTAAAAGTGAGTATTAACTCACTTTTATTTTAAAGTCTCTTCTAAAACCTCAGTAAATCTTTGCCAAGATTTTTTATCAGCAGTTTCATTATATTTTCCACCACCAATTACTGTAAATGCATGTTGTGCACCACTATAAGTAATCATTTCATGCTCTAAACCAGTATTTTCTAGTTCAACTGCAAGTGATGCAAACTCATTAAATGGTACAACTTTATCAGCAGTTCCATGGAACACTACAACTTTACCTTTTGTATTTTTATAATCTTGTCCATTAGGAGTTAGTAAGTTTCCATGAAATGGAATAAATGCTTTTAAATCAGCCCCACTTCTAGCAAACTCTAAAATAGAACTACCACCAAAACAGTAACCAATACCTAATGCATTTGAAGTATTTGCTCCTAATTTCTTAGCTTCTTCTAAACCTGCATTTAATCTTTTTCTCATTTCATCTCTATTTGAATAAAGAGATTTAGTTAAAGCTTTTTTATCAGCAACTGCTGTTGGTCTTATTCCTTTTCCATATAAATCCACTGCAAATACTGCATAACCTAAGTCATTTAGCATTTGTGTTCTTTTCTTTTCATAATCAGTTATTCCATCCCAATCATGTACCATATAAACAAGTGGTGCATCTTTTGCTGGAGATTTAAAATAGCCTTCGTACTCTTTTCCATCTATTTTATATGTAACATTATTTGCAAATCCTAAAGTAGCTATTGCTAAAATCGATAATATTGTTTTTTTCATTTATAAAATCCTTTTAAAACTTTGTTTCATCGTGATAGTATTTATTTACGCCATTAAATCCCTCTAAAAAATACAAGAAGTGATTTACTTGTTCTATTTCTTCTTCTGTGACTTTCCCTTTTTGGCTAGGCATAGTATCAAAGTGTCTAATAACTCCTTCTAGGCATATTGTTTTAGCTTTGTCTGGGTTAAATAGATAATCAACTAAAAAATCATTTGTTTGGATTAAGTGAAACTCTATGTCATCACGACTTCCAATTTGTTGTTTTAGTCTAAATGATATCTCATTTCCTGTTGGAGCTTTTAAATTTAGTAGTTTATTATCCTCTTCAAGGAAGTTTCTCATAAGAAGTTGTATATCCATGGATTTTTCATGGCATTGCATACATTTGTTGTCGAAAACTTTTTCCCCTGCATTATAAAGTTCTCTATCGAATTCTTCAGGTAACTCTGAAGCAAAAACAGTACTTAAAAACATAAATATAGTAATAATCGTTTTCATAGTTACTCCTTTTGTTAAATTCTATCACAAAAAAAAGCAATTGAAAAGGATAATAAATTTAAAATAAGAAAAATTATCGAAAGGTGTTTATGAAAGAAATAAAAGAGTTTTTAGATAAAGAATTAAGTGATTTTGATAACTTCAAGTACTCTTTAGAAAAAGATGGAGAATATATCTATGCTGTATTCTCTATGGTTTTTGGAGAAGAGAGTCAAAAAGAGGTATCTTTTAAATATATAGGAGGTGTTTTATATTTACATTCTACTTCTTTTGGTTGGAAAACAGTTTTAAAACCAAATATGAATAAATTTTTTTGGATAGAAGTATTAAAATAGGAAGTTAAACTTCCTATTTTTTATGCGATTAATAGTTTTTCTAAATCTGTTTTTGCATCACTTGTAAGTGTTAAGTTAAAGTTTTCAGCCAAGAAATTAAATATATCTTCGTTAACAAATTGTGGAGGTTTAGGTCCTAAATAAATATTTTGAACTCCAAGTGAGAATAGAGCTAATAAAATAATTACTGCTTTTTGTTCCATCCATGATAATATAATTGATACTGGTAAGTCATTTATTGGAGTATCAAGTGCATCACTTAAGGCTTTTGCAATTTCAACTGCTCCATAAGAGTCATTACATTGTCCTAAGTCTAGGTATCTAGGAATACCTGTTCCTTCTATTTCACCAAAATCAATATCATTGAATCTAAATTTACCACAAGATGAAGTTAAGATTACTGTATCTTTTGGAAGATTTTGTGTTAATTCTCTATAGTATTCTCCACCACGACCAGGTGCATCACAACCTGCTACTACAAAGAATTGTTTGATTTTTCCTTCTTCTAATGCCTTTAATATTTATGGGGCTAGTGTTAAAACAGTTTTGTAGTTATGTCCTGTTGTTAAGAATTTATCTTCATTTAAATCAACTCCATTTGCATCTGGGCAAGATAGTGTTTTTTCAATTAATTCATCAAAATTATAGTCAATAATTGGCGTGGAACCTTCTATTCCTACGATTTTGTGAGTAAATACTCTATCAATATAATCACAATTCTTTTTTGGAGGAACGATACAGTTAGTGTTTACCACAAAAGTTCCAGGAAATTTTTCCATAAGTTTTGCTTGGTCAAACCATGCTTTTCCTACATTTCCTTTTAAATGCTTGAATTTTCTTAATTCAGGATACCCATGAGCTGGAAGCATTTCTGAGTGAGTATAGATATTGATACCTTTATCTTGTGTTGCAATAAGAAGTTTCTCAAAGAACTCTAAGTCATGTCCAGAAACTAAAATAGCTTTTCCCTCAACTTTGTTTTGAGTAACTTTAACTGGAGTTGGAATACCAAATTTATTCATATGCGCTTCACCTAAATAACTCATAACTTTTACACCTGCATTTCCTACTTTCATAAGTTGATTAATATGATCTTGAAAATTAAAATTTACATTTGTAAGAGTGAAGTACAATGTCTCAGACATAACATCATCAACTTCTTTTGTAAGTTCTGGCTTAAAAGTATTTAAATGCTCTCTATATGCACTAAGACCTTTTAATCCAAATATCATTATATCTTGTAGTCTTGCTAGGTTCTCATCTTTTCCACACGTTCCAACTACTGCACCAGTACTACCACAACCACCATTTTGACTCATCTCACATTGATAACAAAACATACTCATAAAAAATTCCTTTTTTGTTTTTTATTGGAATTATATTTTTATGAGTTCTTAAAAGCATTGATACTAATCAATTATTTATGAATCATCCTATTTTGAATAGTTATTTTATGAAAAGATATTCATCTTTTACTAATAAATATTGTAAAATTAATTGAAAATTTGTATATTTTAGATATAATCACAAAAATTATATATTTCAATAAGGAAATTTAAATGGGAAAAAAAGTAATCATTTTACTTTTGTTATTAGTTGCACTAATAGTGTATACTATAACTAGTTTTGAGTATAAAACTATTTTAAGTAATTCAAACTCTAATGATGTTGTTGAACCACAAAAAAATGAATTTGTTGATTCAATTATGAATAAATTTAATGATATTAAACAAAAAGTTTCTAGTACTTTAGGTGAAGAAGAACCTGTTGTAGAACAAAATACTAATCCAATGAATTTAGAGTTAGTAAAAGACAATGGAAATGTATCTATGAATGGTATTTTAAAAGACGAAGCTCAGGCAGCCGAAGTAGAAAATCTTTTAAATATTAACAGAGAAGGTAGTTATAAATACAATCCTGCAATAACTTTAGATAATGAACTTTTACAAAAAATTTCTGAACTAGTTACTCCATTTAAAGATTTTTTATCAGATGGTTCAAAATTAGCTATTAACGGTGATGAAGTTACATTAACTGGTGAATTAAAAGATCCAAGTTATAGTGAACTATTAAAATCAATTGTAAATAGAGTTGGTTTAGATATTGATCTTTCAAGTTTAACACTTAACAATAAATCAAAAACTGAAGAGATTATAGATACTATTAAAGATAAAAAGATTAATAATATAAAAGATCTAGCAAAAAATGAAGATATTGTTAAAATTGCTAAAAAAGTTAATACTGAAAAAACACAAGAAGTTCAGTCTAGTATTAACAAAGTATTAGAAGAAAATAAAATTACTTTTGAAAGAAGAAGTACTAAAATTACAAATGATTCATTTTCATCTGTAAAACAAGTTGCTGAAATTTTAAAAAGTAATGAGAGCTTAAATATTGAGATTGGTGGACATACTGATTCAAGAGGTGCAGCTTCTTTAAATAAAAGAATCTCACAAGATAGAGCAAATAGTGTTATGAATGCATTAGTAGATTTAGGTATTGATAAATCAAGACTTAAAGCTATTGGTTATGGTGAAGATTTTCCTATAGCTGAAGATGATAAAGATGGTTTATCTGAAATAAATAGAAGAGTTGAAATAAAAGTTTTAGGAGAATAAATGTTAGAGATTGCTTCATTAATAGTTATAAATCTTTTAATAGCATTTGCTATTGGAGGTGCTTTAGGATACTTTTTAGGTAAAGGTTCTTTGAAACAAATAACTACTAAAAATGATAAAAAGATAAAAGATTTAAATGATAGAAAATCTAAATCAGGTGTTAATCCTATCTTTAAAAAGAATTCTAACTTAGATAATAAGCCATTAGTTACAAGTTCGCCTAAAACTTCAGGTAAAGATAATTTGAAAAAAATCAAAGGTGTAACTGCTAAAATAGAAACAGATTTAAACACACTTGGTATATATCATTTTGATCAAATTGCTAGCTGGTCAAGTAAAAATTGTGATTGGATTGAATCATTCTTATTAGAACCAGGTTGTGCTAAAAACAATCAATGGGTAGAGCAAGCTAAAATTCTAAAAACTGGTAAAGAGACTATATATAGCCAAAAAGTTGAAACTGGCGAAGTAAACGTTGGATAACTAAGTATAACTTAGTTATTCATCTATTTTAACTACATATCTTCCTACAATTTTTCCAGAAAGTATTTTTTCATAAGTAGCTTTTATTTCATCTAGTGTGATTTCTGTTGTTATGTTACTTAAACTGTCAATTCTCCACTTACTAGCTAACTTTTCCCAAGCAGCTTGTTTTTTTTCTAACTTGCATTCAACAGAATCAATACCAATTAATCTTATACCTCTTAAAATAAAAGGGAATACATTTGTATTAAGCTCATGAGATGATGTTAAACCACAACATGTAACTACACCATCATATTTTACTTGTTTAAGCGCTGTTGCTAATATAGAGCCACCAACTGTATCAATTACACCTGCATATTTTTCGCTCATTAATGGTCTATTTGTTTCTATATCAAATTCATCTCTATGAATTACTTCATTTGCACCAATTCTTTTTAAAAAATCTATTCTCTCTTTTTTCCCAGTTATTGCTGTAACTGTGTATCCCATTTTTCTTAAGATTGATACTGCAATAGAACCAACTCCCCCAGTTGCTCCAGTAACAAGAATTTCTCCTGTTTCTGATTTAATGCCATTTTCTCTTAGTTCATTAACACTTAACGCAGCAGTCAATCCTGCAGTTCCTAATGTCATAATATCTTTTTCACTTATTGCATCAGGTATTCTTGCTACCCAAGAAGCAGGTACTTTAACATATTGTGCATGGCCACCATCACAGTTCATTCCTAGGTCATAACCTGTAACTAGTACTCTTTCACCTACTTTAAATATATTTGATGTTGATTCAGAAACTGTTCCTGCAACATCAATTCCTGTAATATGAGGAAATTTTTTTGTAACACCTGGATTACCTATTGAACTTAGAGCATCTTTATAGTTAAGTGATGAATAACTTACTTTTATTACTATCTCATTTTCATTTTCACATTTAGGTGTAATAACTTCTTTTACATCTGAGATAAATTCATCATCTTTTTTTTCTACAAGAAATGCTTTCATTATAATCCTTTAGGTTTTTTGCTTACTTTATCTAAAATCTGTGAAAAACTCAATTAGAAGCTAAATTTCTTCTTTAATGTGAAGTACAATATATTTGTAATCCCTGCTGTTGAAAGTATAATCGCCATGATCATTATTTGGTATCTAACTGCTATTAATGGATCAACACCAGATAGTATTTGTCCTGTCATCATTCCAGGTAAAGATACAAGTCCTACAGCTAAAAAAGAGTTTATTTGGGGTATTAATGCTGCTTTAAATGCAATACTTCTTGCTTCTTCAAAACTTTCATTTCTAGATAGCTCTTTTTCAAATCTTTCTATACCTATTGATAACACATTCATGCAGTTTGCAAATATCATACCTGCAATTGGTATTACATACTGTGGTTTGTAAAATAATTCGATTTCTAATACAAATATAATTGCTAATATAAGGTGAAATAGACCTGATAGAAGAATTGAACTAAAAATAATTAGATAGGTATTGAAACTTTTATCTTTTACATTTCTGATTGTAATTAGTGTTGAAATACATATCATAAATAGTAATATAAATGATTCTACTATTGAATTTCTCTGTTCAAATATGTAAATAAGCAAGTAGCCAATGATTAGTAGTTGTAATACCATTCTAATTGTAGCATAGATAATTTCTGTTGAGTTATTGGTCCATTTCTTATAATAAAACCAAACAATAGCTAAAGGAATAAGACAATATAGTAAGTTGATTAAAGGTATTGTTTTCATAAAACTATTTTAGCTTAGTTTTTAGATTTTTATTAGTCTTTTAATAAATCTTTTAAACTCTCTTGAGTTGTTTTTCCGTTTAATACTTCATAAACTTCATTTGCAATTGGTGTATAAATTGAGTGTTCTTCAGATAAAGATTTTATAGCAATTGCAGTTTTAACACCTTCTGCTACTTCCCCTAGTTCTTCTAATATAGTTTCTAAGCTTTTATTTTGTGCAAGTCCTAGTCCAACTCTAAAATTTCTACTCATAGTTGAATTAGCAGTTAAAAATAAATCTCCCGCACCACTAAGACCTATAAATGATGATTTTTTAGCTCCAAAGAACTTACCAAATCTTTGCATTTCTACTAAGCCCCTTGATATTAATGAAGCTTGTGCATTTTTACCTAGGTTTAATCCTTCACAAATTCCACTTGCTATTGCTAAAACATTTTTATATGCTCCTGCAACTTCAGCTCCAATAACATCAGAACTATAGTAAGTTTTTATAAAATCAGGGAAAAATGGACTAAATTGCTTATATATTTTTTTTGATTGAGAATTAATCACTAAGGCACAAGGTAAACCTTGAATAACTTCAGCTGCAAAAGAAGGTCCTGAAATAAATCCTATGTTTTTTTCAGGTACAAAATCAGCATAAATTTCATTTAAAAACTCACCAGTACTTGCTTCAATTCCTTTTGAAGCAACAAGTACTTTTTGACCTTTAAACTTGAAATTTTTGTTTAACCAAGCTCTAATTTCTTGTGCTGGAATAGCAATTACTAAATACTCACAATCCATTGCAGTTTCTAAATCAACAAAATTCTCTATATCTCTTTTTGTTCTTGAAGTGATTAGACATTTTTGTTTTTGATTAAGAGCAAAGTGAAGTGCTTGACCCCATTTACCTGCTCCAATAACTGCGATTGTGTTTTTATTCATTATGAAAGTCTTTCTTTTAATAGCTCATTTACTTTAGCTGGGTTTGCACTACCTTTAGATGCTTTCATAGTTTGACCTACAAAGAATCCAAATAGTTTTTCTTTACCGCCTTTATATTCAGCAACTTTATCTTCATTAGCTGCAAGAATACCATCAATGATATCTAAAATAGCACCATCATCACTTACTTGCTTTAATCCAAGCTTTTCAATAACACTATCAACTTCTTCATCATTTTCAATTAAGTAATCAAGTACTTCTTTAGCTGCTTTTCCAGAAATTGTTCCATCTTCAATTCTTTTTACAACAGTTGCTAAAGTTTTAGTATTTACAGGTGAGTTTTCAATTGATACACCCTCTGCAAATCTTCCTGGTAATTCTACTGTTAACCAAGTAGCAGCATTTTTACCACTAATTCCTTCTTTCATCATTTCATCAAAGAAGTTCGCAGTTTCTAGTGAAGCTGTAATTACAGATGCATCATACTCTTTTAATCCAAACTCTTTTACAAATCTTTGTTTCTTCTCATCTGGTAATTCTGGAATTTGTGAATATTTTTCCATCATTTCATCAGTGATTACTAAAGGTAAAAGGTCAGGATCTGGGAAGTATCTATAATCAGCTGCGTCTTCTTTCCCTCTCATAGATCTAGTTTCACCAGAATCTGGATCAAATAGTCTTGTTTCTTGAACAATCTCAGTTGAATGTATACCATCTTCCCAAGCTTCAATATGTCTACTTACTTCATATTTGATAGCTCTTTCAATAAATTTAAAAGAGTTCATGTTTTTGATTTCACATCTTGTGTAAAGTTTATCATCACCTTTTGGTCTAATAGAAACATTTACATCACATCTAAATGAACCTTCTTGCATATTAGCATCACTAATTCCAAGATATCTTACAATAGAGTGAAGCTTTTTAAGGTATAAGATTGCCTCTGTTGCGTTTCTCATATCTGGTTCAGATACGATTTCAAGTAAAGGCGTTCCAGCTCTATTTAAATCAACATGTGAAACAGAACCTGCATGGATATTTTTACCTGCATCATTTTCTAAGTGAGCTCTTGTAACTCCAATAGTCTTACTAGTTCCATCTTCAAAGTCGATTACTAATTCTCCAAGTCCTACAACTGGAACTTCAAATTGAGAAATTTGATAACCATTAGGTAAATCAGGATAGAAGTAGTTTTTTCTGTTAAATATAGATTTTTTATTAATTTGTGAATTAAGTGCAGTACCTAACATAATTGATTTATGAACTGCTTCTTTATTTAGTACAGGAAGTGCACCTGGTAGTCCTAAACATGTTGGACAAGTATTTGTATTTGGCTCTTCTCCAAAACTTGTTGCACAAGAACAAAATAGCTTACTATTTGTGTTTAATTGTACGTGAACTTCTAATCCAATAATTACTTCAAACATATCTGACATTTATTTCCTTTTATCTAACTATTTTTATATCTGCTATAAGTTTTTGTTTTTCGAAATACTCTTTTAGGTATTTTTTTTCTCTTAATTTCATTAAGTCATTAAAGATTTTCCCTTTAACATTTTCAAATGCAATAGCACTTTGACCACTTTTTTTTGTAACAAAGATAGCTGTATATTGACTATTTGCTGTAAAAATAGGAGTAAAAGTATTTACTTTTGTCTCTGTTAAAAGATATTGTAATTGAGCAGGAATTTCACTAGATTGTAATGTTCCTGGAGATCTTTGTACATCAGTAGGAATTACTAGTGGATTTTTTAATGCACTAATTAGTGAGGCTTTATTTGTAGATGCATATCTAACAATATCAAAACTATTTGCTGTTGTAAACTGATCTTTATTATTTTCGTAATAAAGTTTTAAATCATCTTCAGAAGCTATGCTTAATTGCCCTTTAACGATTTTTTGAATTAGTTTTTGTCTAATTACAGCACTTTTTGCTTCATTTTCAAAAACTGAATAATTTGGATATTTTTGTTTAATAACTGATTTAAAAGTATAAACATCCATATTATTAGTCGCTGCTAGTTTTTCGATATATTCATTTACATCAAAAATATCAGCAGTAATATTATGCTCTTTTACTAATTGTTCATATAGTATTTTATCTATTAATGCACTAACTGCTGTATTTTTATCTACATTATTTTGCTTTGCAGTTTTTTCAATATCGTATAAAGTAATTGGGTCTTCATTTACAGTAATTGCAACACCATTAATTATTGAAGCAAAAGATAGACTCGTACTAAGTAATAGTGATAAAAAAAGCTTGTTCATTATAATTCCTTTTTCTCTTAAAGCAGATATTTTACCAAATTAATGGTAAATATCTGTTTTGATAAAAAAAAGATTATAAATTTTTAGATTTTGTTACTTTATTAATAAGATAGAAAATAGAGTTATAATCTAATCCTGATTCATCAGAAAGACCGATTTCACAAGTTTTTGATGTACTAAATGCATATTTAGCACCTTTAATTTGAGTGTTTAGATTTCTAAGAGCTGATTTGTTTAATTCTGGAAAATTAAACCCTCTATCACCAGCAAATCCACAACACTGAACATCAGCAGGAATGATTACTTCATTTGAACAAAGTTGTGCTAATTTTTTAAATTTAGTTTCTAATCCCATCTTTCTAGAACTACAAGTAGTATGAATAGTAATAGGCTCTTTTATAGGTGTAAACTCTAGATCTTTTGATAAAAACTCTAGTGCAAATTCTATTGGTTCATAAATATCTAAATCACTATGAGAAAAACTCTCTAGCATCTTTTTAGTACATGGACTTGTATCACATAGTATTGGATACGTACCAAATTCACTTGCATTTAATAGTGCATCTTCAAGTTGTGCTGATTTTGTATTTGCTGCATCATTAAAGCCTTTTGAACTAAATGGCATACCACAACATAGATTTGGTAAATCTTGAGGAAATACTATTTGGAAACCTGCTTTTTGAAGTAGTTCAACTGTTACATCAAATAGTTGTTTCTCTTCTTTTGATAAATCATCTAATCCCATGCTTCTAGTAATACATGAAGGGAAATAAACTACTTTTTTATCACTTACTTTTTGTTCAAAATTTAAGTTGATATTTGTAGCTTTTGGCATAGTAGCTGACCACTTAGGAATTTTGCCTTTACTTAAATCTCTAAATGTATTACAAACACTTTCCATGCTAGCAGTACCTAACACTTTGTGAATAAAGTTTGCACTATGAAGTCCAAATCTAACACCTTTTAAAGTAGTTGAAAAGTTATTTGCTACAAAATTAGCAATACTTTTACCACTTGAGCTAATTTGCTCAGCTCTTAAGTGCTTAGTTAAACTTCCTGTATCAATTTTTACTGGACATGCACTTGAACATAAACTACATGTTGCACAAGTTTCTATTCCATCATATTGATATAAATCTTTTAACTCTTTTGCTTCTTCATGGTTACCAATGCTTTCTTGATATGAAATCTCTCTATTAAGCACAATTCTTTGTCTTGGAGTTAGTGTTAAATCATTTGATGGACAAGTTGGTTCACAAAATCCGCACTCAATACACTTATCAACTATTTCATTAGTTGCAGGCATTGCTTTTAGATTTTTTAGGTGGGCTTGTGCATCATCATTTATAATTACACCTGGATTTAATAGTGATTTTGGATCAAATAATTCTTTGATTTTTTTCATCATAAGATATGCATCATTTCCCCACTCTACTTCAATAAATGCTGCCATATTTCTACCAGTACCATGTTCTGCTTTTAAACTTCCTTGGTATTTAACTGCAACAGAATTTACAACATCATTCATAAATGCATCATATCTATCAACTTCTTCTTGTATTGCAAAATCTTGAGTAAATACAAAGTGAAAATTTCCTTCAAGTGCATGACCAAAGATTAAAGCTTCTGTATAACCATGTTTTTTAAATAAATCTTGAAGTTCTAGTGTAGCTTCAGCTAAACATTCAATTGGATATGCAACATCTTCGATAATAACAGTTGTTCCTGTTTCTCTTACTGCTCCTACAGCTGGGAAAAGACCTTTTCTAATTTTCCAATAAAGTGTGTACTCTTCAACATCTTTTGTAAAATAGATATCCCTTACTACACTAAACTCTTGAAGTAATTCTTCTATTTGAGAAATTTGAGTGTCAAGATTTTTATCATTTATTGCTCTTGTTTCAATTAAAAGTGCAGTTACATTTTCATCAAAAGTTTTGATATACTCAGGCATGCTTTCATCATTTTCAATACTTGCAAGTCCAGCTCTATCCATAAGTTCAACAGCTTCTACATTTATAGTATTTGCATCTTTTGCAAGCTTTAATTTTGTAACAGCACTACATGCTTCTTTTACATCTTTAAAATAAATCAGTGCACTTGCTTTATCTTTATAATCTTCAACTGTGTAGTAAGTTATTTCTTCAATAAATGCTAGTGTTCCTTCACTACCAATAATTAAATGCTGTAAAATCTCAAACTCATCATCAAAATCAATTAGTGCATTTAGTGAGTAACCACATGTATTTTTGATTTTAAATTTTCTTTCAATCTTTGCTCTTAAATCTTCATTTGATTTTGTATCATCTGATAGCTTTTTTAAATCTGTTAAGAATTCCCCATGAGATTGTTTAAAAGCTTTTTTACTTTCATTACAAGCTGTATCAAGCTTTGTTCCATCTCCAAAGATTAGCTTCATAGATTTAAGTGTTTTATATGAGTTTTGTGAAATACCACAACACATACCTGATGCATTATTAGCTGCAATTCCACCAATCATAGCTGCATTTATACTAGCTGGATCTGGACCAATCTTTTTACCATAAGGAGCTAATAAGTTATTTACTTGTTGTCCTGTTAAAGCTGGTTCTAGTGAGATTGTACTTTTATCATCTGCAATTTTAAAATTAGTAAATTTTCTTGAAGTTAT
Organism: uncultured Arcobacteraceae bacterium; assembly: GCA_964022095.1. Taxonomy (GTDB): domain Bacteria; phylum Campylobacterota; class Campylobacteria; order Campylobacterales; family Arcobacteraceae; genus Malaciobacter_A. The sequence continues at coordinate 12,371 of CAXHZO010000009.1, read as the reverse complement.
AATTAAAATACTATCACTAATAGCTTGTCCAGAAAGTGAAGTTCCAGCAGCTCTAAATGTAATTGTTAAGTCCATCTGGTTTGATAGTTTAATAATCTCTTCAACTTCACTTGCCCTATCAGTTTTTATAACTATTTTTGGAATAAGTCTATAAAAAGAAGCATCTGTTCCATAAGCTAAAGTATGCAATTTATCCGTAAAGATATTTTCTTTTGAAATCTTATTTATAATTTGATTATAAAAATCTTGGTATTTTCCTTCTAACATTGTGTTCTCCTAAAATTTTTTGTTTTTATTAAGTTATAGGATTTTGTTATTCAAGGCGAGGTACTGTGTATATTCTTTGTTGAGGATCATTTATAAAAGCATGCATTATGTCACATTGTTTTAAAACTATAGTTGATATTAATCTTAAATATGGTGACATAATGGGCCTTCTTGTTATTCTGTAATACTCATTCCAAATATCTCTGGATAGAATGCTACGATTGCTAATACAACTATTTGTATAGCAATAAATGGTAAAACACCTTTATAGATTTGAGTTGTTCTCACCCCTGCAGGTGCACATCCTTTTAAGTAGAACAAACTAAACCCAAATGGTGGTGTTAAGAATGATGTTTGTAAGTTTAAAGCAATTAAAATTGCAAACCAAACTGGGTCAATTCCAAGTGTTTGTGATACTGGAATTAAAATTGGAACAATAATATATGAGATTTCAATAAAGTCAATAAAGAATCCTAAAACTAGAATTGCTAACATTGTAAATATAATGAATCCCCATTTCTCATCACCTGGTAAATTTAACATAAAGTGTTCAACAATTTCTTCTCCACCAGTGTATGAGAATACCATAGAAAATGCTGTAGCACCAATTAAAATACCAAATACCATTGAAGTAATTTTAACAGATTCTAAAGCTGCATCTTTTACCATCCCTATTGTGAATGTTCTGTACATAACTGCTAATAAAACTGCACCAATACAACCAACAGCAGCTGATTCAGTTGGTGTTGCAACACCTGCAAAAATTGAACCTAAAACTAAAACAATAAGTGTAAGTGAAGGAATAATATCAATTAATGCTTTTATAACTTGCTGTTTTTTATTTCCTCTACCTTCATCAGCAGGAATTGCTGGTGCCATATCTTTATTTAAAAATGAAACAATTAAAATATAAATAATATATGCTGCAACAAGTGCAAGTCCAGGCCAAACAGCAGCTGCGAATAAATCACCTACTGGAACTTGGAATACATCTCCTAATATAATTAAAACAATTGAAGGAGGAATTATTTGTCCAAGTGTTCCTGATGCACAAATAGTTCCACATGCTAATGGCGTGTTATATTTATATTTCATCATAACTGGAAGTGAAATAACACCCATTGCAACAACAGAAGCTCCAACAACACCTGTAGAAGCTGCTAGTAAAGTTCCTACTAATACAGTTGAAATAGCAACTCCACCTCTAATCTCTCCAAATAAGAATCCCATTGATTCTAATAGTTTTTCAGCAAGTCCTGTTTTTTGTAAAACAATACCCATAAAAATAAACATTGGAATTGCCATTAAAATAGTGTTTTGCTGAATTGAGTAGATTCTAAAAGGCATATAATCGAACATTAAAATACCTTCATGTATACCTTCTGAAAGGATATTTAATAATGTCATACCCTCTTCTGAGTAACTTAAAACTTCTGCAATTCCTGCAATCATACCAAAGAAAACTGACACAGCTGCAAATGTAAATGCAACAGGGAATCCAATTAACAGCATAAATAATGCTGTAAAAAACATAACTATACCAATCATTATTTATCCCCTTTTTCATCAATATCTATAACATGATGTTTGTGTTCTTTTAATTCATTTTTATAATCTTCAATTTCACCTTTTAAATTATAATCACTAGATCCATGTAATCCTTTATAGACATTTAGGTTTCTAATAAAATATCCAATTGAAGTAATTATCAAAAGTAAAAATGATAATGGAATTAATGATTTTACAATCCATCTATATGGTAATCCACCTGGGTCACCACTTTGTTCCATAGATAAGAATGCTTCATGTGCATTGTTAATAGAACTAATTCCTATTAAAAATGCTATTGGTAAAATAAATAAAACTACACCAACCATATTAATCATAGCTTTTCTTTTTTCACTTAATCTATCATAGATTAAATCAACTCTTACATGACCATCTTCTTTTAGTGTGTAAGCAACACCAAGTAGTATAATCACAGAGAATAAGTGCCATTCCATCTCTTGCATAGCAATACTTCCTGATTTGAAAAAATATCTCATGATTACATCATAAAATACATTCAAAATCATTAGAACCATTGCAAAAGCAGTAATCATACCAATTACATCTGCAAATTTATTAAAAAACTTTTCTAGTTTTAACAGCATAAAATTCCTTTGGGTATTTTTAATAAGTTAAATAAATATATTACAGTTTATACATTTATCTAACTCATGAGTGTGGGTAATAATCCCCAGTTGGGGATTATATACAGATTCTTCTTATAAGTTGTCTTTTAAGTATAAGTAGTCAGACATTTTAGTCCATTCTCTAGCTTTTTCTTGGTAAGCTTTTTGAGAATCTAAAACTTCTTTTAATAATGGTTGACCTTTAGCTTTTTCAACTAATAGCTCATCATTAGCTTTTTTCATAGCGTCCATAACTTCTTTAGGGAAAGTTTTGATTTTAATATTTGGATACTCTGTACCGATTTTAGACCATGCATTAGCACTCATGTGATAATTTTCAATATACATATCATAAGCACTTACTCTCATAGCAGTAATTAAGATTTGTTGTAAATCTTTTGGTAATTTATTGAATTTTCTCTCATTAACTAAGAATTGTAATTCAGTTGCTGGTTCATGCCATCCTGTGTAGTAGTAAGGTGCAATTTTATGGAATCCCATGTTGATATCCATTCCAGGGCCAACCCACTCTAGTGCGTCAATAGTACCTCTTTCAAGTGATGTATATAATTCACCAGAAGCGATATTTGTAACTGTTAATCCTAATTTTGCCATTACTTCACCAGCAAAACCTGGAATTCTCATTTTAAGACCTTTTAAATCTTCTAATGAATTGATTTCTTTTCTGAACCATCCACCCATTTGGTTACCAGTGTTACCACCAGGGAAAGATAAAACTTTATGTTTTTTATATGCTTTTTGCATAAGTTCTAATCCCCCACCGTAGTAGAACCATGCATATTGCTCATTAGTTGTCATACCAAATGGCATAGTTGTAAATGGTAAAGTATTGATATCTTTACCTTTCCAGTAATACGATGCAGAGTGACCCATATCATATTGCCCACCTTTAACCATATCTAAGATACCTAATGCAGATTTATGCTTATTTGAAGCATCAACTCTGATTACTAATCTACCATCAGACATTTCCTTAACCATTTTAGCCATATTTTTTGGAGCATCAATAAATGGGCTTAATGTAGGTCCCCAAGTTGTTGCTAATTTCCATTTGTAAGTTTTAGCTGCAGATGCAGTTGTAGCTAATCCAGCAATTAAAGCTGCACCAACAAGTAATTTTGATGTTGTTTTTAACATGATCGTTCTCTCCTTTGATTTGTTATATTTAAATTCTAACTTGTAGAAATGATAAAGATATGATATTTTTCTTTAAAGATGCTATATTTATGTAGTTTTGAAAATATATCCTGTATCAACTACAGTTTGAATATACTCCTTATCAAGTATTTTTCTCACTCTTCTAATTAAACTTCTAATTGATTCTAATGAAGCAAAATTACCTTCCCATACATAGTTTTCAATAGCTTCATATGAGATCACTTGATTCTTCTTACTTAAAAATAAGTTTATAAGTAGTTTCTCTTTTTTTGTTAATCTCTTTTCTTCTTTATTGATAATTAATAAAGATGATTTAAAATCAAAATAACAATCTTTATCGAATTGTATTTTATCATCTTGGATTTGACAAAGCCTTTCGATTTTTATTTCTAATTCATCTATAAAAAAAGGTTTTTTCAAATAATCACTACAACCAAAGTCGTAAGATTCTTTAATTACATCAAGCTCAACAGAAGCACTTATTATAATTACAGGTAAGTCTTCATAAAGTTCCCTAATCTTTTTTAATATTTTTATTCCATCAACATTTGGGACATTTATGTCAAGTACAAAACAAGAAAACCCTTCTGTAATTGCTTCAAGAGCTTCTGCTCCATCCATAAAAGCTAATACATTGTAACCTTTTAGTTTAAGTCTTTTCGTAATAGTTTCATTTAATTTTTTATTATCTTCTAAAAGTAAAATCTTCATTTTATACCTTTTTATGAGGAAGTTTTATTGTAAACACAGCATTTTCACCATCATTTTTAGCACTAATTGTTCCTCTCATTTTATCTTCAATAATTACTTTTGCCATATATAAACCAAGACCAGTACCATCTTCTTTTGTTGTAAAGTATGGTTCAAAAATTGAATTAATGATGTTTTCATCAATTGCTCCAGCATCATCAATAATTTCAATAGTATTGTAGTTTATACATCTTTCAATATTAATAGTTATTGTTCCTTTATTATCTGTATTAAGATTTTTATCTACAATCTTATTTTTTGCATTATTAATTAAGTTTAATAAAACTTGCTTGAATTCATTTTCATAACCATAAATAAGTAACTCTTCATTATAATTTTTATAATTAAAACTCATTTTGATATTACAGTAAAATACTTGTTTTCCTATTATTTCATTTATCTCATTTAATGCTTTTGAAATTGAGAATAAATTCTTTTTAGTTGATGGTTTTAAGAAGTTTCTAAAATCATTTAATGTTTTTGACATATATTTAATTTGTACCATTGAATCATTTACGAAATCTTTTACATCCATATCTCTTAATTCATTTAATAGATAACTTGTTTGAATATCTTGAACAAGTGCCGATAATTCAACTAATGGTTCATTCCATTGGTGAGCAATTGCAGCAACCATATCTCCCATCTCTGCTAATTTACTTTGTTGGATTAAAAACTGCTTTTGTTGAACACGCTCTGTTATATCATCCATAATACAAACGATTCCCCCAATGGAGCTATCAATATTTTTATAAACAGCTTTATTTAAAATTATATGTTTCATTTCATTTGATGGAGTATAATAGGTGAATTCGGACGTACTTGTACTAAATGTTTCTAGAAGCTCTTTATCTATTTTTGTATTTTTACTTGCAACTTCTTCTGGAAAAAAATCAAAAGCTGTCTGTCCAATTACTTGATCTCTTGTAGAACTTACTAAATTTGCAAAAGCAATATTACAACCTAAAAATTTACCTTCTGTATTTTTGTAATAAATAGGATTTGGAATAGTATCTAGTAAAACTTTATCAAATTCAAGTCTATTAGAAAGGGCCCTTTCTAATTTTACTCTTCTTTGAATATTTGCTCTTAATGTAAGAACAATCACACTTAAAATCAGAATAATAGTAATTGCAATTATAAAAAACTTTGTGTGTTCTTTATAAACACTTGCTGGTTCATTTACAATGATTAAATCATTTAAAAACCTTGTTGGGTCTATATCAAATCTTTTTAATTCATTATAATCAAACATATAAAGATTTGGAGATTTTTCTAATATAGGTATATCAGTGATTTTTCTATTTTTTAATAAAATATCTAATGCCATTTTAGATACAGCTTCCCCTTGTGCAATTGCAGAAGTTAAAAGACCACCAACTATTCCATAGTTGATATAAAAATCCCAAAGTCCATAAATAGGTACGGGACTAACTTCCTTTATTTGTTTGAAACTTTGTTTATAAGTAAAATACTTACCAGTAGTGTCTTTAAAAAGTAAGCCATATAAAATTACAGTATTTTCAGGGTTTAAATTAGAGACTTTTTGCTTTAATTTTTCAATATTAATATTATCAATATATTCAATATTAAACTCATTTTTATACTTATTTATTACAGGTCTTAGATCTCTTTTTAAGGCTAAACTTGTTTTTGATTTATCATTTATTATGATTAAGTTTTCGATATTTGGATGAAGTTTTTTTATAAGCTCAAAGTTTTTTTCTGTATCTACTTGTTCAACTACACCACTTGAATATTTTTTCATATTATTCTCATCAAGCAAGGCTTTATCAAAATTGTTTATTCCACAAAATAGTACAGGTAAATCTTTAAATAAATAATCATGGTATCTAATTGCAAATTCAAATGCATTATTGTCACTAACAATAATTAAATCAAAATCTCTACTTTCGAATTGTCTTTTATAAAGCTTTGCAAGATTGTCTAAATATACTGGATCAGCAACTCTTTTTGTGTCCATATAAACAGTAGTTAATTCAATATTTTTATATGATGAGAAAGTTTTTTCAATAGATTTTGATATATCGTCACTCCAAATATATCCCTTATGATATGAGTGAAGTAATAGTACATCTTTTGAGTTATTAGCTAATAAAAAGTTTAAAAAAATTAGGCTAAATAATATTAGTTTCTTCATATGATACCTTTATTTAGCCTATATTATATCAAGATTTTGTAAAAATAACATATCCTGATTTTGGACCATGTGCTCCAATAACAAGTGATTGCTCAATATCAGCAGTTTTTGAAGGCCCTGAAATAAATACACCATAACCGACATTATCAAAATTGATTTTTTCATAGGCTTCATGCATATTATTTATAATCTCTGATTCATCAATAACTATGACAATATTTTGAGCAATAAAGTATAAAGACCTGTGTCTGTTATCTTCATTTTTCATCCAAATTGCGCCATTTTCAGCAACTGCAAAATTACCTTTTACTATTGCTAAATCAATATCTTTTAAATTATGAGCGTCATTTTGTTCATTTGCGTCAAAGTTACCTAAGCTACAGTCTTGAACATTAGATGCAATTTGTTTTTCATCTGGATACAAATTTTTAATAGTTTCATCTAGTTGTGATTTTTCAACCACTAAGGCTTTTCCCCCAACACTTTGTAGCATTTCAGAAAATTTTTCAAATTTATTTTCAAATGTGATTCCAAAGTTTTCATAGTTTGGTAGTTTTGTATCAACAACAACATTATTAGTTCTAATAGCGCTTAATATTTTTTCTTTACTAGTCATCTAATTCTCCTGCTTTATACATTTCTTTGAAACTTTTTTGGGCAAATTTTGGCATATCTCTTTGTTTACCCCAAACATTTGATTTACTATAAACCATAGAATCAGGAAGTTTAGGAACAATTTTTCTTGCCATTTTCCCTGCAAAATCAAATAGTGCTGGTTTACTCATAAGCCAAGAAGTAACTTTCATAGCCATTTTCTTTTTACTATCTATTAAATTTGCATTTCCTAAATCTTGTCTTAGTGAATATAGTTGCGAATCTAAATCAATTTTTACAGGACATACATTTGTACATGACCCACATAAAGTACAAGCAAACGGTAAAGAGTTGTGTTTTTCTGGATGTCTAGCCGCTCCTAAAATAGAACCAATAGGTCCAGGAATAACGTATTCATAAGAGTGCCCACCACTTCTTCTGTATACTGGACAAGTATTCATACAAGCACCACATCTAATACAGTTTAATGCTTTTTTGTTCTCATTTGAGCTTAAAAATTGTGTTCTTTTATTATCAACGATAATTATATGCATTTCTCCATCTTCAACTGGCCCCATAAAATGAGACGTATATGAAGTTATAGGCTGACCTGTTGCACTTCTTGCAAGTAGTCTTGTAAATACAGATAAGTCTTCAAGTCTTGGAATAACCTTTTCAATACCCATTGAAGCAATGTGAAGCTTAGGAACACTAGCTCCCATATCTGCATTTCCTTCATTTGTACAAACTACAACGCCACCTGTGTTTGCTATGGCAAAATTAACACCAGTAAGTCCAGCTTGTGCTGTTAAGAAATCTTCTCTTAAGGCAGCTCTTGCAGCTCTTGTTAGATATGTTGGATCATCATTTCCTTTTTCAGTCCCTAAGTGCTCAACAAAGGTATCAGATACATCAGACTTTTTTAGGTGAATTGCAGGAAGTACAATGTGAGAAGGCGGTTCATTTCTTAATTGAACAATTCTCTCTCCTAAATCTGTATCAATTACTTCAATTCCTCTATCTTCTAAATAAGGATTTAAATGACACTCTTCAGTTAGCATAGATTTTGATTTAACAATCTTTGTAACACTCTTTTCACTTAATATTCTATGTACTATTTCATTGTGCTCAACTGCATCTGCTGCAAAATGTACTTTTATACCTTTTGCTGTTGCATTTTGTTCAAACTCTAATAGATACTTATCTAAGTTTGCCATAGTATGAGATTTTATTCTACTTGCATACTCTCTTAGTTGTTCCCATTCAGGAATAGATTTACTAGCATTGTCTCTTTTTTCTCTAACAAACCATAAAGCTTGGTCATGCCAATGCATTCTTTCATCATTAGCTACGAAAACTTCTGCATTGTTTGAGTGGTTGTGATTTGTACTCATGGTCTAACTCCTGCAAGAATTTCTACTATATGCATAACTTTTATGGGTTCTTTATTTCTATTTATAATTCCATCCATATGCATAAGACATGACATATCTGCCCCTGTCATAATCTGGGCATTTGAATCTAAATGATCTTTGATTCTATCTTTTCCCATTGCAACTGATATTGCTTCTTCTGCAACACTAAAAGTTCCACCAAATCCACAACATTCATCTTCTCTTTTTAATTCAACTATATTTATATCATTTACTTTATCTAATAAGTTTTTTAGTTTTGAATTATATGGAATATTTAGTTCACTAGCAGTTGCAAGTTTTAAAACTCTATGTCCATGACATGAGTTGTGTAATCCAACATTATGGGGAAAAGATACATTGAAGTTTAGATTATCGATTCCAATCACATCATGTAAAAATTCACATACTTCATATACTGAAGCTTTAACATGATTATAATCTTTGTCATTATCAAAAAATGGTGCATAATTTTCTTTTACCATTGACACACAAGATCCACTAGGGGCAACTATATAATCATATTTTTTAAATGTTTTTACAAAATTTTTTGCAAGTGTTTCAATATCTTTTGAGCATCCAGAGTTTGCCATAGGTTGACCACAACAAGTTTGCTCTAATGGATATTCGATTTCAAGATTTAAATTTTTTAGTAGTTTATATGTAGCTTTACAAATTTCTGGGTAAAGTTCATTCATAAAACAAGGAATAAATAGACCTATTCTCATAAAATCTCCTTTTATTAATATAAGAATTCTATATTTAATATATGAGATATTTATGATATTTTATTTTTCTAAGAAAATTGAGAAGTCATTTTGTATATAGTTTTCTTTTATGCTTATTTTAGAAGATGTCTTTTTGCAAAAGTTTATTATGTCTTCTTTTGATACATCGAAAATACTATTTGTAATAAAATTAAATGCAAAGCCTTTATTTGAGGCTTTATAGCATTTTTCTATAAATAATAACACTTCCCTTTGTGGAAGTATATTCATAGCTCCACTACAAAAGTAGTAATCTTTTTTTGGTAAATCTTCCTCAATTATATCAATAGTTTTAAATTGGAATTTTGGGTGATTTTCTTTAGCTATTTTGATCATAAACTCTTCGCAATCAATTCCTATGTATGAATCAGGATTAATATGATTTTTATGAAAATACTCTAATAAATGTCCATATCCACATCCTGCATCAACTAAACTTGAGTTTGTTAAATCACCTTTTATAAAAGATATTAAAACTTCAAATCTTTTTTCCTGTGATTGTTTAGAACTCCAATGCAATGCTTTTGCATCCGTTTGATGCTTTTCATGTGCTTTTTTATAAAAATTATGATTTATCTTCATATACTATCTGTTCAATTTGTACGCCATTATCTTGTATAAATTTTGATACAACTTGTGAGTTTGTGTGTTCATAGGCTTTTTCATATACTATTCTTTTTATACCTGAAGCAATTAGATTTTTTGAACACTCACTGCAAGGTTCTAGTGTTACATAAATTGTTCCATCTTCAATACTTATACCTTTTCTTGCTGCCCATATAATTGCATTCATTTCTGCGTGAATTTCATAAGTTTTTGACCAGTCATGATGATCTTTTGTGTACTGGCCATTCCAGTGGTCACTACAGTTTGTAAATCCAGAGGGAGTTCCGTTATATCCAGTTGATAAAATTCTTCCATCTTTTACAATAACTGCACCAACTTGTTTTGAAACACATTTTGAAGCTGTAGCTATCTCTTTTGCAATATTTATAAAATTAATGTCATTTAGCATTAAAAATCCTATTTTTTGCATATTATAGCTATTTTTTTGCAAATTTTATATAAGTATAAATCTTAAAATAAACTTATTTATACTCTTTAAAATATAATTATAATTAAAATTGTGCTATTATCTCAAAAATTTGACTAGTAAAAGGCTAAGTATGAACTTTAAAGAAATCAAAGAATTAATCAGAGTTTTTGATAAAAGTGAACTAAATAAATTAAAAGTAAAAGACGGTGAATTTGAAATCTCTATGCAAAGTGGTTTTGAAGGTACAGTTGTATCATCATCTGCTCCAGTAGTATCATCAGCACCAGTAGCAGCTCAAGCTCCAGTAGCACCAGCAACAGTTTCAGCAGATGCACCTGCTGCTATAGGTGGTGATGTTATTAACTCTCCAATGGTTGGAACATATTATGCTTCTCCATCTCCAGAATCACCTGCGTTTGTTAAAGTAGGAGATACAGTTAAAAAAGGTCAAACTTTATGTATCTTAGAAGCTATGAAAATCATGAATGAAGTTGAAGCTGAATTTGATTGTAAAATTGTTGAGATTTTAGTTGAAGATGGTTCTCCAGTTGAGTATGATATGCCAATTTTCGCTGTTGAAAAATTATAAGAGTTAAATATGGCAGAAATTAAAAAGATTTTAATAGCTAATAGAGGTGAAATTGTTCAAAGAGCTATTAGAACAATTAGAGAGATGGGGAAAAAATCAGTTGCTATTTATAGTGCTGGTGACAAAAATGCATCTTATTTAAAACATGCAGATGAAGCAGTATGTATTGGTGGTGCTAAATCATCTGATTCATATTTAAATATTCCTGCAATTATTACAGCTGCAGAAATGACTGGTTGTGATGCAATTTTCCCAGGTTATGGTTTCCTATCAGAAAATCAAGATTTTGTTGAAATTTGTAGATTACATAATATTAAATTTATTGGACCCTCTGTTGAAGTAATGGAAAAAATGTCTGATAAATCTAAAGCAAAAGATGAAATGATTAGAGCAGGTGTTCCTGTTGTTCCTGGTTCTGAGGGAGCTGTTCATAGTGTTGAAGAAGGTAGAAAAGTTGCAAAAGAAATAGGTTATCCTATCATGGCTAAAGCATCTGCTGGTGGTGGTGGTAGAGGTATGAGACTTATTGAATCTGAAGATAAGTTTGATCAACTATTCACTGCTGCATCTTCTGAAGCTTTAGCTGCTTTTGGTGATGGTACAATGTACTTAGAAAGATTTATCAATAATCCTAGACATATTGAAGTTCAAGTAATTGGAGATTCACATGGTAATGCTATTCATATAGGTGAGAGAGATTGTTCTTTACAAAGAAGACACCAAAAAGTTATTGAAGAATCACCAGCAATTTTATTAAATGATGAAACTAGAGCTCATTTACATGATGTTGCTGTTAAAGCAACTAAATACCTAAGCTATGAAGGCGCTGGTACTTTTGAATTCTTAGCAGATGATCAGCAAAATGTATATTTCATGGAAATGAATACTAGACTTCAAGTTGAGCATCCAGTTTCTGAAATGGTTTCTGGTCTTGATATTATTGAATGGATGATTAAAGTTGCTCAAGGTGAAGAATTACCTACTCAAGAAAAAATCAAATTCAGAGGTCATGCAATAGAAGTTAGAATTACTGCTGAGGATCCTAACTCATTCTTACCTTGTCCAGGGAAAGTTAAACAATGGTTTGTTCCTGGTGGAAGAAATGTAAGAGTTGATTCTCATGTTTATGCAGGTTATGATGTTCCTCCATACTATGATTCAATGATTGGTAAACTTATTGTTTGGGGAAGAGATAGAAATAAAGCAATTAATATTATGAAAAGAGCTCTTAATGAGTTTGAAGTAGAAGGTATTAAGACAACTATTCCATTCCACCAAAAAATGATGGAAAATGAAGATTTCATCTCAAATAACTACGACACAAAGTACCTAGAAGGTTACAAAAGTCTAGAGGATATTTAACAAAAGAGGCATTGCCTTTTTTGTTTAAAGCTTAAATTTATCTAAAATTAGATATAATCCGCCAAATTATACACATTTAT
>CAXHZO010000008.1:0-82728 GCA_964022095.1 uncultured Arcobacteraceae bacterium | reverse complement strand
CTCACTTTGATGTTAAAGATGAGTTTGCTTGTGAAGATTCAACTAAAGATGCATTCAATTTAGGATTTGATGGTAAATCATTAATCCATCCAGTTCAAATTGAATACATTAATGATATCTTTACTCCAAAACAAGCTGAAGTTGAAATGTTCGAAGGAATGATTAAAGCTTGGGAAGCAGCTAAAAAAGAAGGTAAAGAAGTTATCATGTACAATGATAAACTTGTTGATGGTTCTAAAATTAAATGGGCGACTAAAATGATTACATTATATGAAACATATAAATCATTAGGTCAAAACCTATTTGGTAAATAAGGGAAAAATATGTCTAAAATAAATATGGGTAACTTTTTTGAAGATTTTTCAATAGGTCAAAAAATCATTCACCCTCTTCCTAGAACAATTAGTGAAGGTGATGTATCTTTATACATTGCTTTTACTGGTTCTAGATTTGCTTTACACTCATCTGATGTTGTAGCAAATGAAATGGGATATGAAAAAAGACCAATTGATGATACATTAAACTTTCACTTAACATTTGGTAAGTCAGTTCAAGATATTTCATTAAATGCAATTGCTAATTTAGGTTATGCAGAGATCTCTTTCCCTAATCCAGTGTATACAGGGGATACAGTTTCTATGACTTCAACTGTTATTGGGTTAAAAGAGAACTCAAATGGTAAATCTGGAGTTGTTTATGTTCACTCAATTGGTGTAAACCAAAAAGGTGAAGAAGTATTAAATTTCAAAAGATGGGTAATGGTTCATAAAAAAGATAAAGAAACATTATCAGGAATTAAAGAAATTCCAACATTTGAAGAGTGTACTCCTATAGCTGATGAGATTAATATTCCAGTTGTAAAATCTGTTGATACTGATTCAACTGGTGGAAAGTTTTTCTTTGAAGATTACAAAATTGGTGAAAGATTAAATCACCCAGAAGGTATTACAATTGATAATAGTGACCATACACTAGCAACAAAGTTATACCAAAACAATGCAAAAGTTCATTTTAATGACCATATGATGAAATCTACTCCTATGGGAGAGAGATTAATGTATGGTGGAATTGTTATTTCAATGGCAAGAGCAATTTCATTTAATGGTTTACAAAATGCACAATGGATGTATGCTATTAACTCTGGTGCTCATGCTAATCCAACATATGCTGGAGATACTATCTATGCTTATACAGAAGTATTAGATACAATTGATCACAAAAGAGATGATATAGGATTATTAAGATTAAGAACGATTGCTGTGAAAAATCAAAAATCTTCTGAGATTGAGAATCCAAAAGGTGAAGACGGTAAGTACTTAAAGAACGTTGTACTTGATTTAGATTACACAGTAATCATTCCAAAAAAAATTACAAAAAAATAAATTCAATTTAATAAAAAGGATAAAAATATGACACACCCAAACGAAGCACTATTTGAATCTGGTAAATCTTTACCAATTATTCCAACTTGTGAGCACTTTGCAGGAAGCGAGAAACTAATTTTAAAAGGTTTCGAGATGCAAAAAAAACTTGGACCTGTTTTTGATATTACTTGTGACTGTGAAGATGGTGCAGAAACTGGTAAAGAAGTTGAGCATGCAAATATGATTGTTAGAGTTGTTAACTCTGATGCTAACCCATATGGTATGGCTGGTACAAGAATTCATGATTTCTCTCACCCAGATTGGAGACAAGATGTTGATATTTTAGTTCCTGGTGCTGGTGAAAAATTAGCATACATTACTTTACCTAAATCAACTTCATATGAAGAAGCTAAAACTCAAATTGAGTATATTCAAAAAGTAGCTAAAGAAGCTGGTATTTCAAGAGAAATTCCAATTCATATCTTAATTGAAACTCATGGTGCATTACAAGATGTAGAGAAAACTGCTACATTACCATGGCTACAAGTTTTAGACTTTGGATTAATGGACTTTGTTTCTGGTTACCAAGGTGCAATTCCTGCATCTAATATGAGATCTCCTGGTCAATTTGATCACAGATTAATTGGTGCAGCAAAAGCGAAAGTTGCACAAGCAGCTATCCAAAACCATGTTATTCCAGCACACAATGTAACACTTGATCTTAAAAACCCATACCAAACTTATAAAGATGCTGAAAGAGCTAGAAATGAGTTCGGATTCATGAGAATGTGGTCAATTTACCCAACACAAGTAACAGCAATTGTTGATGCTATGAAACCAGACTTTACTGAATTAGAAGCTGCTCAAAATATTTTATTATTAGCACAAGATGCTGAGTGGGGACCAATCCAATATGATGGTGAATTACATGATAGAGCTACTTACAGATATTTCTGGGAATTAGTTCAAAGAGCACACTTCTCTGGTGCTAAATTAATGGAAGATGTAACTAAAAGATTCTTCTCTTAATAATCATTTAAAATTAAGGCAAATTGCCTTAATTTTACTATTTTTCAAAACTACAAAATTATATTTCAAAACTAAACATATTTTAAAATAATCACTTTAAATACCTACAAAAAAGATGAATTTCATCCCTACATTGGTATAATTATTAAATTTCTAAGCAAAAGGGAAAAAATGAGCGTAATAACAGAACAAGATATAGTAGATAGTATAGCCGACGCATGTCAATATATTTCTTTTTATCACCCAGAAGACTTTGTAAAAAGTATGGTAGAAGCATATGAAAAAGAGCAAAGTGAATCAGCAAAAAATGCAATTGGACAAATTTTAATTAACTCTAAAATGTGTGCAATGGGACATAGACCTTTATGTCAAGATACAGGTTCAGTAAATATCTTTGTTAAACTTGGATTAAAAGCCAAGTTAGATGTTTCTAAACAATTAGAAGATGTGTTAAATGCAGGTGTTGCTAAAGGTTATACAGATCCAGATAATACATTAAGATTCTCAGTAGTATCTGATCCTGCAGGAGAGAGAAAAAACACTAAAGACAATACTCCAGCAGTTATTCATTTTTCTGTTGATTCTCAGTCTGATAAACTAGATATCACAGTTGCAGCTAAAGGTGGAGGTAGTGAAAACAAATCTAAATTTGCAGTACTAAACCCATCTGATTCAGTTTATGACTGGGTTATGGCTAATGTTAGAGAAATGGGAGCAGGATGGTGTCCTCCAGGTATTTTAGGTATTGGTATTGGTGGTAATCCAGAGAAATCAATGCTTTTAGCAAAAGAAGCTTTAATGGGGCATGTTGATATTCAAGACTTAAAAGCAAGAGGTCCTCAAAACGCACTTGAAGAGTTAAGATTAAGATTATATGAAGATATTAACAAAATTGGTATTGGAGCACAAGGACTTGGTGGTTTAACTACTGTTGTTGATGTTAAGATTTTAGATTATCCATGTCATGCAGCATCACTTCCAGTTGCTATGATTCCTAACTGTGCTGCTACTAGACATATTCATTTTGAATTAGATGGAAATGGACCAGCTAAATTTGTTAAACCAGACTTAGACCTTTGGCCAGATATTGAATTACCAATGGATACTATTAAAAAAGTAAATATTGAAGATTTAACAAAAGAGAATTTATCTCAATTTAAATCAGGTGATACATTATTATTATCAGGAAAAATCTTAACTGCAAGGGATGCCGCTCACAAAAAAATTGTTGAGTACAAAAATGCAGGTAAGCCACTTCCAAATGGAGTTGATTTAAAAGATAGATTTATTTACTACGTAGGACCAGTTGATCCAGTAAGAGATGAAAAAGTAGGACCAGCAGGTCCAACTACATCTACTAGAATGGATAAATTTACAAAAGATATGATGGAAATTGGGATTATGGGAATGATTGGTAAGGCTGAGAGAAAGCAACCAACAATTGATTTAATCAAAGAGTACAAATCTATGTATTTAATTGCAACAGGTGGTGCTGCTTATTTAATTTCACAATCAATTAAAGATGCAAAAGTTCTTGCATTTGAAGAGATGGGTATGGAAGCTATTTATGAGTTTGAAGTAAAAGACATGCCTGTTACTGTTGCAGTTGATACTGAAGGTGTTTCTATTCATACTACTGGGCCTGCTAAATGGAGAACTATTTAATTTAGTAAAATTACAAAAGGTTTATACCTTTTGTAACCCAATAAACTATCAAAACTAAAATAATTCTTAGCTCAATCAACTAGATTTCTTTTTTGACAATAACTACACATAAATAATGATAATCTACGATTTTAATACAAAAATAGGGAAAAAATAATGTTATTAGAAGATTTAAAAGACTACTTAGGATTTGGAGTAGCTGGAAACTTTGCTAATCACCTAGGAGAAGCTGGTGAAGCAGATGAATTTTCAGTAATTCAAACAGAAGAAAAAGACGCTCCAAAAGGAATGTTTCCTTTTTATATAAAAGGCCACGATAGCTTTTTAGGTACTTATCCAATTTGTGATGAAGTAATTTTAACTCATGGTAGAGAAAATGAAAACTTACAAGTTGAAGCAGAAGTAGCCTTAATATGTGACTTTGTATATGAAGATGGAAAAGTCAAAGACATTATCCCTAAATATTTTTCAGCATTTAATGACTGTTCAATAAGAATTCAAGATGGAAATAAATTAAGTACAAAAAAAAACTGGGGAGAGAATACAAAAGGTATCTCAAGAGATATTATTGAAATTGATGACTTTACAGAAGATGGAATATTAAATAGATACCATATTGCCTCTTTTATTAAAAGAGATGGAATAGTTCATGACTATGGAACAATTAGTGCTGTAAATTCATATAGCTACTTCTTCAAACAATTAAAAGATTGGATGATAGAAAAACTTAATACACAAGAAGATTGTGGGCCACTTGAAGAACTAACTCAATTTACAAAATATGCAAAAGATGCAAAAGGTATATTAATAGCTGCAGGTGCTACAGCATATGCAGATTTTGGTAAGAAAAACTTTTTACAAAAAGATGATGAAATTTTTGTATATATTTACGATGCTCATTTCCATTCATTTGATGATATGTATAATGATATGTGTGGGATGGATACTTTTTTAAGTAAATGTTCTAAACTACATCAATTTGTAAAGTAAGCATAATAACTTAAGTTATTTTACTACCTTATTGTAATATAATTGAAAAAATTATTCAAAGGGTTAAAATGCTTAAAGAATTTAAAGAGTTTCTAGTTAAAGGAAACATGATTGATATGGCCATTGGTTTTATCTTTGGTGCAGCTTTTGCTACACTTGTGAAATCGCTAGTAGCTAATGTAATTATGCCTCCTGTTGGAATGTTATTAGGAAATGTTGATTTTTCTCAATTATTTATTGCACTTGATGGAAAAGTTTATGAAACAATGGCTGCGTTAGATAAAGCTGGCGCTCCTGCAATTAAGATTGGATTATTTTTAAATGATACAATCTCTTTTGTTATCTTAGGTTTTGTAATGTTTATGTTTATTAAGTCTTACAATAAAATGAAGAAAAAAGAAGAAGAAACTCCAGCAGAACCAACTACTAAAGTATGTTCAGAATGTGCAATGGAAATTCCAATTGCAGCTAAAAAATGTGGACACTGTGGAAATACAGAAGTATAATTTACTTCAATTAAAAGGAGAATCTCTCCTTTTAATTTCTATAAATCAACTAAACCTTTAAACTTAACTCCACATCTACCAATATTATCAATATTTACATGATTTCTATCATTAATTTTGTCATCTTCGATAAACTGCTTTTTAACTTCTAATATAACTGGAGTTGTAACACCTGGTATTTTATAAGTATCATAATACTCACAAAAAAGTGCACTTTGAGAGCTTGCAATCATTGGAGGGAAATCATCTAGCACTGTATTTACATCTATTTCAAACTTCTCAACTTCACTTTCATCTTTTCCTAATGGAGTAGCACATTTTTGAACAAGTTCAGCATGCTCTTTTTTTGCAAAACAAATTGTAGCTTTTTTAGTTTTTAGTATATTTGCTAGCGAATCTTTAGGAGTACCATCATCTTTTTGACCAATAGCCACTAATACTAAAGCTGGATTCGAAGATATAGGAATAAAATATGAAAATGGTGCACAGTTTAGTACTCCATTATCCTCAGTTACAATCCAAGCAATTGGTCTTGGAATTACAGTTCCTGACATAATCTTATATCTATTTAAATCGTCAACTTCTTTATAATCTAAAATCATCTTTTACCCTCTTTTTTCTTTTTACTATATATGATTATAACTAAAGAAAAGTATGTAAAAAAATTTTATTCTATAATTTTTAGGTAAATTAAAAGTTTGTTTCTAAAAGTTAAATCTTTAAAGGTAAAGTTATCTTGAAACAAGCACCAAAATGAATTTGATCATCATCTACAAACTCTTCATTTCTTACATCAAGTTTACCTTTTAAGTTCTCTTCTATAATCTGCTTGGTCATATATAAACCTAATCCAGTACCAGCTTGTTTATCTTTAGTAGTAAAATATTGTTCAAAGATTCTATTTAACAACTCCTCTTTAATACCTCCACCACTATCTTTAATTTCAATTATAGCACCCTTATCGTTATTATAGATATCAATAACAATAATTCTATTTGATTTTTCATTTAATAAAATAGCATCTCTTGAGTTATTTAATATATTTAAAAAAGCTTGTGTTAATTCATTTTTGATTGATCTAATTTCAACACTATTATAGTTTTTTACAATATTAATGTGATTATTAATTAAAGAAGAGCCAATTAAAGATAAATCTCTTTCTATAATATCTCTTAAATCAAATTTTTCAATATTTTTGTTTTCAATAAAGAAATTTCTAAAATCATCTACAGTATGAGATAAATATTGAGCTGTATCTACAATTGTTTCAAAATCACGTTTTAACTCTGATTTTTCATGAATATCATAATCTATTTTTATTGTATTTCCACTTGCTATAGTTGTAATAGTACTTAATGGTTGTCTCCATTGATGAGCAATATTACCCATCATTTCACCCATAACTGCCAATTTAGATTGATCTGATAATAATTGATCTTTTTGTTTATTCTTTTTTACTTCAATTTTAAATTTATCAATAATTTCATTGTTTAAATCTTGAAGCATCTTAGTTTTTTCTTCAACTTTATCTTCTAGTGAGCTATTTAAATGTTTAAGCACAACTTTTTGTTTCTCAATATTTCTTCTATAGCTTCTGATTATTTCATTTATATAATCTGATATAAAATAAGAAATTATACTTGCTATAAATATAAACAGTAGTGCTGTTTTTATAGAATCACTTATTGTTTCATCTCTTTGATTTTGCTGTATTCCAATAATTTCAATTATATTATCTTTTATATCTAAGATATCTCTGTCAATTGCAATTATCCAATCCCAATCCTTTATATAGTGAAACGAAACTATCTTGTAATTGTTTTCATCAACTTTTTTCCAATAGTATTTATTATTTTCATGTTCAACAAGATCTAATTTTGAAAATTTTAAATACTCTTTTTGTAAATATAAAATATTTTTATCTTCTTCTAGTTCATTTATATTTTTATTTATTAGTTCTTTATTTTTTGAGTGTTGTATTATATTTAACTTGTCATTTAATGTATAAACTAATCCCTCTACTTTCATTAAATCAAGTCTGGTTAAAACAGCTTCTTTTGTCTCTTGCTCATAATGTTTTAAATTTTCTTTGTATCCAATTACAAAATTAGAGAACTCAAATTTCTTTATATAAGCAATATTTTTTTCTAGTTTACCATTAGTTTTTTCAATATAAGAGATAAAACCTTCATTTTTTATTTTTAATAAAGCATTTATTTCATTAAAAAGATTATTATTTATTAAAGCTTCTGATTTATTACTTACTTTACTTTCATTTATGCCATAAATAAAATATTTCCCGTTTTCACGGGTATTTACCTCTCCTAGAGAAGATAGTAAATTAATTTGCATGCTACTTTGAGGAATAATTCCAACACTATTATTGTATATTGTATTTAACATTTTATCTGCAATTAAAACATTTGATTGAATTTTATTTTTTAAAATATTTATTGAAGATCTTTTTTTAAAAACAATATAAGAGTTAATATAATCCAATATTGAATCAATTTTTGACTTCTCTTCTTTTATTAATTTAGCAGTTAGCTTCTCATAATCACTAACAAATTTATCGTCTGCTTGTTTAATGTGAATAATGGTAATAAATGATGCTGTTAGTATAATAAACAGTATTGGTACTGATATTATCAGTTTAAAGGAGTTTGTTATTTTCATAACTAGATTTTAAATTCTTTTTCTACACTTTTTGCTGTAACTTCACCTTTTAAGGTTAAGTGAGTATCTGTTAAAAATTGTTCGTTTTTTAACTTCTTTAATAGTTTTTTTCCATCTTTTAAAGAAAACAATCCATTTGCTTCTAATTTGGCAACAATATCTACTAATGTTTCATCACTCTCTTTTTTTAAAACTGCAAGTAAAAAAACTTTTTCATTCATATCCATTTTAAAATCCTACTGTAGTAATAACTAAATATAACAAAACCTATACCTAATAGTGCGGTAATTATATCTAGTGTTGCTAAAGTTGTCATTAAACCTATAAATAATGTAATCAAAGTACACACTAGCATAAAAAACATGTCATTGTATGCAATAATTCTACCTAGAAATTTCTCTTGCGTTTTTTCTTGAATTAATGCATATGTTATTGACCATAAGGTAGTTGTAGACAATCCAACAAAAAATAGTGCAAATAAGGACATATAAAAACTTTCTTGAACAAATGCCCATAATATAATAGCAATTCCTTGAAAAAATAATAAATAATGGAGATTATGTTTATTTACATATTTACTCAAAATCAGTGGGCCTATCATTAATGCAACTGCTCTAATTGCATTTGAAATTCCAATTGAGAGGGGAACTGCAATTAAAAATTTGTACTCGTTTTTTGCCAACAGTGTAATTAGGGCATCAAAAGTAGTTAAGCCCACACTTGCATGAAGAATGATTAAATGCATTATAATTTTATTGTTTTTCAAATAAATAAACCCATTTTTAATTAGACTAGATATTTTTTCACTATGATTACTTGATTTAATTTCAAAACTAATAGTAGTAAAGAATATAAAAGCAAAAATGAAAAAGAAAGAATCAATTATAAATGCAGTTTTTACACCTACTATATTAACTACTATACCACTAATTGCCATTCCCGCAGCATAAGTAAAAGACCAAATAATTGAATGTAACTCATTTGCTTTTTGTAAAGCTGGACCTTTTAGTAGTTTTGCAAGTAATGACATTTCTGATGAAAAAAACATTGAAGCAGCACTCATTCTAATAAAAATAAAAATCATTAAAAGCCATATTTCATTTTTTGAATCTATGGTTAAAAAAAGTAAAGTCATTACTAACTCTATAGCTATTAATGTTAACATTAAAGGTTTTATTTTAAACCTATCTATAATCGCACCAGATAAGGGTGCTATTATAACTGCTGGCAAAAAGTGCATAGCAGTAACTACTGATATTGCTAACTCTGTTGAGCCTAATTGTACTAACAGTGTGTAAATAGCAACATTAGAAAACCAAGCACCAAAGTATGCTATTAGCTGTACTAAAGATAAATCTCTTATTACTTTATGTGTTCTAAATAACTCAAGATAATTCAATTTGTATTAAGACCTCTTGATACATAGCAGAAAAAGAGTCTTCATCATCTTTATTTGGTGTTAAATAATTTACAAACCTATTTCCTGAAAAGAAAAATGCACAATTACTTTTAATATCATCATTTATTTTTACATTAAATTCAGCACTACCATACCTTGAGCTTATCTTTACTTTATCATCATCTTTAAAATTTGTAGAACTATTTAAATAAACATTATTATCAATATTAAATTGAGAATTTAACGAGTTCTTACTTTTTGCAGTAATTAAATAAAAATCATCATCAGTTTTGTTTTTATATAAAGGTTCAATTTCTACATCTTCAATAAACTCAAATGTTTCAAACTTCTCATACTCTACTTTATGTTCTGTATAATATTTTATTACTTCATCTTCATCTTTTAAAGCTTTATAAGAAAATGTATCAATTAAAAATTTAGCTAAGTCATACTCTGAAATACTACCTTCTTTAGCTTCCTTTACTTTAGACGAGACAGCAATATACTCATGCCCATATGATAACCTAACATCTTGTTTACTTAAAAAATCACTTGATGGTATTATTAAATCAGCATACTCACAAGTATCATTATTTGTAGTTCCAAAATAAACAACAAAACTATTTTTTAAGCCTTCTATTACAAACTTTGAATTTGGTGCTGTAACAACAGGATTTGCCCCTTGAATAAAGACTAAGTCATAATCAGCAAAATTAACTGTAGGTATTGGCACTTTTTTATTTTTGCCTTTAAATGAAAATTGCTTTTCATATCCATAATTAGAATCACTTAAGTACCAAACTCCACCGCTTTGTTGATTATGAATTCCAAGGTATGTTGCAAAGGAATCAATACATCTAGTTATTTGAGAACCTTCAAAATATTTTTGAACTCCTAAACCTAAAACTATTGATACTTTTTTATTTTCAATAATTTCAAATAGTTTATATATGTCGTTTAATTCAACCCCAGTAGTAACTTCATAAGATACCAATGGTCTGTTTTTAGATATGTCAAAGAACCAATCATGACCTTCAGTATTTTCTTCTAAATACTCTTCATCATCTAAATTATTCATATACGTAACTCTCGTTAGCATTAAAGCTAATTCATGATCTGTTTTTGGATTTATTTGTAAATGTAATTCAGATTTCTTTGCAATGTCAGTTTTAATAGGATCAATAGTAATAAAAGTTTTATCTTTCACTAAATTATACATATGAGATGAAGTAACAGTAAAGTTTCTTCCCCAAACTATAATAACATCAGAATCAATTAAATCTTGTATTGGAGGGTTTTGAACACTACCTCTTCCAGCTTCAATTCCAGCGCCGCCACCGCCATCACATAAACTTCCTTTTGTAAGAACACTACCATGTTGAGAAAAGAAGTTTTTAACACTACTTTGCATTACTCCTAAATTTCCACTGCCTTTATAAAACAGAGTATTTGAAGCATCAGTTTGTTTTAGCTTATTAACTAATATTTCTAAAGAGTCATGCAATGAAATATTTTTATTTTCAAAACTAGCAGATTTTAAATTCTCTTGTTTTAATAAAGAAGCAAAATTAACACATAATTTGCCATTAGTAATTGAATCATCCTTTGAACCTTTTACTAAGCCATCAGTATAAGTGCCTTGACATGTATCATAGCAGTCCATTGGACATGCGATTTTATTATTTGAATTCAACTTTAACTAACCTTGAGAATTGATTTACATTGTTTAAAACTAATTCTACTTTATATGAAGAGATATGAGTAGAATCTGCAACTTCGTAAATTTTATCTATCTTAACATCACTTTTAACACCATCAATAAAAATTGATTTATCTTTTATAGATTCTATACTCTCAATTGGAACATATATTTCTAGTTTACCTTTTGATAAATCTTTTGCTTCATATAGTAAAGTTCCCGGATTAACATAATCACCCTCTTTTACAGCTATATTAAAAATATAATTAGAGTTTTCAACTAATTTTTTATTTTTGATAGTATCTTTTAAAGATTCAATTCTTATAATTAAATCTGCTTTTTGACTCTCATAATTAATAACTTTTAATTTTTGTGTATCTTTTTCAAATTTTGATTTAGAAGAGACTTTATTTAATCTTTCATAATTTAGCTTTTCGATATTTATCATACTGTTTAAACTTGCTAACTTTTTTCTATTTTGACTTAATTCTATTTCATTTAATTTAGAATCAATTTTTATTATAGTTGATTTTTTTGCAGTTGAACCTTCTATTTTACTATTTACATAAATCACTTTTCCTGATACTGCTGATTTAATACTATAACTTTCATAGGGCATTAATTTCGAATAATATTCACTTGAGTATGCAAAACAAGCAATAAGCAAAGAAAGCCATATACTTTTTTTAATCATTTTTAAACCTTTATAATTTTAATTGTTTTATTTTATCTTTTATTTGTTTTTTTATAACTTCTATTTCATTACTTTTTTCTAATTTAAAGATAAGTTCATCTAACTGTTTATCAAAATTTATATAAATAGCTAATATT
Source organism: uncultured Arcobacteraceae bacterium (assembly GCA_964022095.1). Lineage (GTDB taxonomy): Bacteria > Campylobacterota > Campylobacteria > Campylobacterales > Arcobacteraceae > Malaciobacter_A. Next base: position 70,569 of record CAXHZO010000008.1, on the reverse strand, counting down.
TTTAGTAATTCATCTTTTGTTTTAGAATTTTTAATACGATTTAATAAAGGTGTATTATACTGCTGTTTTTCTCTTTTTTTGTTAGTAAAGTAATAATAAATAGCAAATATAAATAGTGTAACAATAATACCTAAAATGAAATACAACCCTTTTTCGAAATAAGAAACATCTTTAATTAAAGTAATCTCTTTTGAATTTTTTTCGAAACTCTTTTTTTCTAAAGTGTTCTTCTTATTTAAATTTGAGTTATTTTGACTTTCTTGTAAAGTTACCTTATACTCAGGTGTTGTCAAAGCACTTATTTTTTTATTTTCTTTATTGAAATATTCTATCTTAATAGATGGTATTTTAATAGACTCATTAGGTATAATTGAGAAAACTTTTTCATAAGAACCTGATATTTCATCATTTAAAATTTTTGTAACTATCTTTGGTTTATTTTCATAAATAGTTGCTTCTTTTATATCTAATTTAATATCTGGGACATCTTCAATATTGCCTATTCCTGAAATATTTATTTTAAAGGAAACTGCTTCTCCTCTTTTTATATCACGCTTATCAATTGTAGATTTTATATCAAACTCTCCAATTAACTTTACATTATTTGGAAGTTGTTTTACCTCTAAATTTAACTCATTTGAGAAAATTTTTATATCTTTTGTAACACTTGAAAAAAGCGAAAAACTTCGACTGCTATTAACATCCATTATTTGTGCAGTTATACCTAAAGGATTGATTTTTATATTACCATTTTTTAAAGGAATCATTAAAAACTTTAACTCTTGAACAATATAACCCGATTCTTCATAGTTTTTGTTTTTGTCTAGTTGTTTATACCAAAAATCTTTAAAGTCTGTTTTATTGAAAGATAAATCTACAATTTGTAAATCTTTTTTATATTTAAAAACAATAGTTAAAATAATATTTTCACCTACATAAACACTATTTTTCGATAATTTTATTTCTAAATCAAATAAGTCTGATTTAGTTTTTTCTGGCTTTTTCAATTCAACTTTTTTTTCATCTGTCTTATAAGTTTTTCCATCAATTTTAAACTCTAATGAAGGAAAAATAAAATCACTACTAGGAGTGAAAACAAATGTCTTTTTTATTTTTTTTGTTATTTGAGAATTTATTATATTTGTAGAATTTGAAGATGAAAGCTCTTGAACTATATTTCCATTTATAGTTGAAAGTTTAGGAAACTTAATACTTTCACCACTTGCTTCAATAATAAACTTATAAGGTTCATTAATTAATGCATGAGGAGGTAGTTTTAAAGATACATTTGCAAATAAAATAGTACTAAAAAGTAAAAATAAAAATATCTTATTTAGCATAATTAAAACTCTAAAGTTCCCTCAATTGAGAAGTTTGCTTTTGAATCAAGTTCAGCATGTGATAAAACTGCAATTTGTAAGCCAAATTTCTCATAAATTTCAGAAATTCTTTTTCTTAAACTTGGATCTACAACCATAGCTACTTTGCTTAAACCTTTAGCTTCAACTTGATCTAAAAGCTCTTTCGTTTTTGTAACTAAATTGTTTATCTCTGCAATTGAAAGCATTAATTGAGAAACACCATGCTGATCTTGAAGTTTTCCAATAAACTGTTGTTCTAAATCAGGTTTTATAGTAACAATATGTAAAATACCATCTGTGTCTTTGAACTTTTGAGTAATTAATCTATATAGTTTAGATCTGACATGTTCTAATAATACATCAGGAGCTTTTGTAAACTCTGCAATATCAGCAACTGCTTCTATAATAGTTAACATATCTATAATTGGTATTTTTTCATGTAATAAGTCTTTACAAACTTTTAATAAACTACCATAAGAAGTAAGTTTCATGGCCTCTTCAATAACAATTGGGAAATCACCTTTTAATCTTTCAATAATATCAACAATATCTTGTCTAGTAATAATATCTTCTGCATGTTTTTTGATTATTTCAGAGATATGAGTTGAAATAATTGTTGGTGCATCAACTACAGTGAAGCCTTTCATTAAAGCCTCTTCTTTTAATGACTCATCAATCCATGTTGCATCTAAATTAAACACAGGTTCTCTTACTTTTAGACCTTTTAATTTTTCATTACCTAAACCACCCATTGCAAGTAGCTTATCAACTTCAACTTTACCTTTTACTAAAGGAATTCTTTTTAAATATAACTGATACTCATTTGGACCTAAATTAGCATCATCAGAAATTCTAATTTGAGGAATTACAAATCCCAATTCGCTTGCAATTGTTTTTCTAATAGCTCTAATTTTGTCTAATAGTTCTGAATTACCCTGAACAAGTTTTAATAATCTTACTCCAAGTTTTAACTCTAAAACTTCAAGCTTCATAATAGTTTCTATATTTTGTGATTCATTATTTTCAACAGCTTTTTTCTTTCTATCTTTTAAAGTTTCTGTATCAGCTGTAATATCAGGTTTTTCTTCTGGAGTTTTAAAGAAATTAGTTATTGGATTCTCTTGTCCATTTTCTATCATACTTATCACATAGCCAGTAAACATTAACAATAATCCCATTAACATTAAAATTCCAGTTGGGAAACCAGGTACAAATGCAAATAGAGTCATTCCAATACCTACAAGAATTAAAGATTTACTCTCTTTTACTAATTGCATAACTGATTGGTTTGCAAACTTATCTTCATCCATATTTGATCTAGTGATAATAATAGCAGTTGCTGTTGATAAAATAAGTGCTGGAATTTGGGCAACTAAACCATCACCGATAGTTAAAATAGTATAAATTTCACCCGATTGAGTCACAGTCATATCATGTTGAAATAATCCTATTAAAAGCCCACCAATTAGATTTACTAAAGTAATAATAATACCAGCAACGGCATCACCTTTTACAAACTTAGCAGATCCATCCATAGCTCCATAAAAACTAGCTTCAGTAATTAAAGCTTTTCTTCTTACTTGTGCTTGAATATCATCAATAAACCCTGCATTTAAATCAGCATCAATTGCCATTTGTTTTCCTGGCATAGAATCAAGTGTAAACCTCGCAGTAACCTCAGCAACTCTTGTAGCACCCTTTGTTACAACCATAAAGTTAATAAGTACTAGAATAATAAATACAATAATACCAATAACCATATTTCCACCAACTACAAACTCTCCAAAGGCTGCAATAATGGAACTTACAGCATCAGGACCATTATGACCTTCACTTAAAATAGACCTTGTAGTTGCAATATTTAAAGACAACCTAAAAAGTGCTAGAATTAGTATAAGCGTAGGAAAAGTAGTAAGGTCTGAAGGTTTTTGAATATATAAAGAAATTAATAAAATTAATAGTGATAATGATAATGAAATAGTTAGAAAGAAATCTAATACTCCCTTTGGTAAAGGGACTATTATAATCATTAAGATTGCAACAAAGATTGCAACAACAAATAAATCTTTAGAAAAAAACTTCTTTATATTCATTTATAACTTTTATTAATTAATAAAATTTACTAATGATAGTTGATTTGTTTTATTGATCGTTGAATAAAGTGCTGTATATGTCAATTCTAAAGCTTTTGCTTCAATAGCAACTTTAGATAAATCCGCAGCTCCAATTTCAGTTGATAAAACATTAAACTGAGTTAGCTTAGAACTAACTCTTTCTAATGAAACTTCAAACACTCTATTTCTTCCACCAAGATCTGCATGAGAAACATTAACTCCATCATAAGCATCACCAATGGCATCAACACCTTTTGAAATACCAGCTTTTGCATCTTCTACACTAATTGGATTACCTAAAGAATCAACTTTATTTAAAGCATTTACTACATTATTAATTGTTTCAAAAATACTAGTTTTTGCAACTAGTTTAGTTCCATCATCAGCTGGTGCAGTTGCACTATAAACACCATCAGTTAGTGTAACACCAGTAATTTGGTTTCCTGTTAAATTTCCATCAAGATCATACTGTTCTAAAGTATCACCTGCTGTATTTAATTCCCAAGATAAGCCATCTTCATCAAAAATTTTATCTGTTGAAGAGAATGTTAATTCTTCATTTTTGTATGCAGTTGATGAGGGATAATACATAACATCATATCCATTTACCCCTCTTTGTCTATATGAACCATCTTCTACAGCAACTTTTCTTAGTAAATTATCACCATTGTAAGTTACATTTCCTGAGCTATCTTCACTAAAAGGTCTAACCGAAGAGTCAGAACCTGCAAATAAATATTCACCCTCAATTTGTGTATTTGCTAAATCAAGAATATTTTGCTTCATTCCTTCAACATTAACTGCAATTGCTTTTAGACCTTCTTGAGTTGTAGTATCAGTATTAGCTTTTATCATTTCAGATTTAATATATTCTAAGATATTTTTTACTTCACCAATTGTTGAATCTGCAATATTATTTTGAGCAGTAGTTTTTTCAATTTGAGTTTGTAAACCTTCATACATTCTAATTTTATCATCAACATAAAGTTGTCTTGCATAAAGTTCAGAGTCATCACTTCCCTTTTGAAGTTTTTCTCCTGTACTCATTTGATAACTAATTTTTTGCTGTGCATTGTCTAATAGACTTAATCTATGTAAAGTTTGTTCTGTTTGAGTAATCATTGTAAAACCTTTTTAAACATGGATACAATTTCATTAAATTCATATTGATTGCTTGTATCTTGAGTTAAAAACTCTCTAATCTTCTCTTTTTTAGCCATAGCATCATCAAGTTCAGGATCCATACCTGCTTTATATGCTCCGACTCTAACTAATACTTCATTTTCTTTTATTAAAGATAATACTCTTTTTAACTTTAAAAAGCCATTATAATGCTCTTTATCTACAACCTTATCCATAACCCTAGAAGCAGATTTCAATAGATTTATTGGGGGATAAAAACCTTGTTCTGTTAGCTCTCTTGTAAGAACTATATGCCCATCTAAAATTGATCTACTTTGATCTGCAATTGGATCATTCATATCATCACCATCTACAAGTACTGTAAAAAATGCGGTGATAGAACCCCTTGCATTATTACCAGCACGCTCCATTAATTGTGGTAAAAGAGCAAAAACTGAAGGTGGATATCCCCTAGAAACAGGAGGTTCACCTGTACTTAAACCTATTTCTCTTTGAGCCATTGCAAATCTTGTGACAGAATCCATCATAAGAAGTACATCATGTCCTTTGTCTCTAAAGAATTCTGCAATAGCCATTGCAGTAAAGGCTCCATATTTTCTCATTAAAGCAGATTCATCAGAGGTTGCAGCAATAATAACTGTATTTTCTAAGTCATTATTTAAATTATAATGGATAAATTCAGGAATTTCTCTTCCCCTTTCACCAATAAGTGCAACAACTTTTATTTGAGCTTCACAACCTTTTACTATCATTCCCATTAATGTTGATTTACCAACACCAGAACCTGCAAAAATACCAACTTTTTGTCCCTTACCAGAAGTAAGCATTGAATCAATAGATTTAACTCCTGTTGAGAATCTTTGATCAATAATACCTCTTTCTAATGCAGGCATTGAAACTTTATTTATAGCTGCATTGTTTTCAATATCTTTGATTTTTCCTTTACTATCAATAGGTTCACCTAAAGCATTTACAACTCTTCCTAAAAGACCATAACCACAAGGAACACTTAAACCATCTTTTTGTAAAAAAACCTTATCGTGAATTCTAAATCCATCAATAAAAGAAAATGGAACTATTGTAAAATCATCATCATTTATAGAAGCAACCATACCCAAAACTGAGTATATATGCTGCTGAGACTCTATTCTTACAATATCACCAACGGCAACTTCTAAACCTGTTGCATTTATTGTTGTTGTTGAAATATTTTTTATTCGACCAAAGGCAATTGATAAATTTGAAGAGTCAATTTTATTTAAAATATCATCAATATTCATTACATTCCATCACACATTTTTTTATAAAAACTATCTTTAGTATTTTGTACTTCTTTACATTTGTTCAAGTATTCATCTTTTTTATCACTATTTCCTAATATTTCATAAGTTTTTAAGATTTCATAATATATTTTAACTTCATCATTTGGCTTAATTACTCTTGCATTTTGAACTGAATCTAATAAATACTCTAAAGCTTTTTGATTATTATTTTTATCTTTTTCATATTTAGCTAACTCTAGCTCTACAAAAGGAGAATATACAAAAACTTTTAATTCATTTTGCTTTTTATTTAATTTATTTAAAGTTTCTCTTGCTTGTTTATTTTCATTATTTTTTAACTGATATAAATATAAATCGTAATAAAAATCAATAATTAAAGGGTTTGAACTATTTGATAATACAAATTCAGGATTAAATTTTGCATAATATAGAAATTTGTCTAATATAATTCCATCATTTTTCTTTTTAGCAATTTGATATTTATACATAAACTCTTTTTCTAAAACTTTTTTATTATCAACCATCTCTACTTTTGAAGATAGATCAATTGCCTCATCAATTAAATTTAATCCAAGAGCCATCCGCTCTAAATAAAGATAAATATTTGCATCTCTACTTGAGTTAAAAGTATCTTTTAATAGTAAAAAAGCCCTTTCATAAGGAACTTCTATTAGACATTCAAAGAATTTATATTTAATAGTTTCATCTTGTGCGATTTTTTCCAAAGTCTCTTTTCTAGAAGTTTTTAAAGCATTGTTTAATTCAAAACACTTATCTTCATCAAGGTATTGTTTTATCATATCTATATTAACTTCATCAAAGATTGAGTTCATTGATTCAAAACCAAATCTTTGAGCTATTGAATTTGATATTTTTCTATAAACTTTTTTCCCTTTTATAATTAAATCAAATTTTTTGTCTGCTTTATAATTCATTAACTCTTGAAGTAAAGCTTTTTGCTCCATTGCTTCAGAATTTTGATACTTACTTGCAACAACAACTGGCTTAACAAAGCCTTGTCTCATTAAAATTTCATCTAAAAACATTTTTGATTTTCTTGAATAAACACCACTTGGATAATCATTAATAATATCTTTATATAACTCTTTTGCTTTCTCCAAATAATAGTTTGTTCTATCATACATTAACATATAAGTATTAGCAAGTTTAAATTTGAAATCTTCTATAGATTCATCTTTTGTAGTTCTTACTAATAACTCTTTTAAAATTTCTGTAGCATACTCAGGCATTCCTGCTTTTATAAGCTTATTTATTTTTTCATTTGCAATATAAGAATCATTTGCATAGTATTCAATATTGTTTTTTAAAACTTGGGCAATAAGTTCATTTGCCTCTTTTAATTTATTATCTAAAATATAAACATCAAATAATTCATCAGCAACAACAGTTGCAACTTCTTTATCTTTAGTTTTTGCTAAAATTTCATATAAAGTTTTTGTTGCAGCAAAATATTTTCTTTGGTATTTATAAACTTTTGCAAGGGAAATTTTTCCATATGTTTTTGTTAGTTCATCATCAAAATTATTTATAATAATATTTGAAAAATACTTTGCATCATCAATTTTATTAATTTGTAGTTTTAGTTCAACTAGCAAAGAGTAAGCTTTTGCTAAGTCATATTCATTTATTAGTGAAGAGTTAATTGATTCTTCTAATTCTTTAGCAGCATCAAGTACTATTCTTTTCGTACGTTTTTTTAGTGCTAATTCTGAATATAAAATTATTGCATCTGATTTTAAAACTTTAATATTATTAGTATTTTTAAAACTATTTATTTGAGTATAAGATTCATTAATTTTGCCCTCTTTTGCAAGTTGCTTGGCATTATCAATAATATCAAATCCATCTATAATTTTTTGTTTTCTTTGTTCACTTATTTGATTTCCAGATGAATTAATAAAACCATAGTAAAAATCTTTTTTTGCAAATAAAAAATTAACACTTAAAATAAAAATTAATAAATACTTCAAACTCTACCTTTTATTTTTAAGTTCATAAACATATGAAAAAATTTCTGCTAATGCTTTATAGAACTCACTTGGGATCTGTTGTTCTGGTTCAACTTGATCATAAATTGCCCTTGCTAAAGAAGGATTCTCAATTATTGGAATATCATTTTCTTTTGCAATATCTTTAATTTTTATTGCTAAAAAATCAATACCTTTTGCAACTACTTTTGGAGCTGAATCTTTAGTATTATCATATTTCATAGCAATTGCATAGTGAGTAGGATTTGTAATTACAACATCTGCATCAGGCACATCACTCATCATTCTTTTTTGAGCCATTTGCATTTGAATTCTTCTAATTCTACCCTTTACTTGAGGGTCACCCTCCATATTTTTAAACTCATCTTTAATCTCTTGCTTACTCATTTTAAGAGATTTCATATAATAATGTCGAGTAAAATAAAAATCTATTATAGCAAAAATAATTATAATTAAAAGTATCGCTGCTAAAAAGTAGATTATCAATTCAACCATTGTTGATATGGTTGCCATAGTTTCTTGATTCATCATTGCTAAAAATAGTTTATTTGTAACTAAAAATAAGATAGTCATTACAGTTATAATTATTGTAAGTTTTAATGTTAACTTTAAAGCTTCTAATGCTTTTTTTAAACCAAATATATTTTTAAATCCTTTAATTGGATCTAGTTTTTGTAAATCAAGTTTTAAAGGAGTTGCTATAAAACCAAATTGTGCCCAATTTGATGCTAAAACTAATATTAATACCATTATAAATAAAGGAGTCAGTGCTTTTAAAAGTGTAGTAACAACATAAAGTGTAATAGAATTATAAACAGTTGTATCCATATCTTCACCTATGAATCCATAGGTAAAAAGCATTAATTTTTTTATCTCTAATAAAGAAAAAGAGGAGAAAAAAAGTAAATAAATTGATCCAAATAATAAAACTGCAGCGCCAGTAACTTCCATAGATTTTGGTACATTACCTTCATTTTTAGCATCTTCTAATTTTTTGGATGTGGGCTCTTCTGTTTTTTCTTCTTCATCAGCCATAATTAACCCTAACTACTCAAATTTAGTAATAAAATAGTTTGTGAAAGTATCTGTAAATACTTCCATACCTAAAATCAAAAATATAAAAATCAATGCAAACTTCAATTGAAATGTAATTACAAAAGGAGAAAATGCTGGCATTGATTTTGTACCATAGCCATAATAAACGTCCATAATAAAACCAATAAAAAACAATGGCAATGCAAATGCAAAGGCAAAGGCAAACATTCTTTTAACTTCATCAATAGCAATTTGAATACCATCATATGAAAAAATATCAAAGGTACCTAAGTGAATCATTGAAAAACTTTTTAAAAGTATCACTAAAGTCATCTCGTACATTCCAGTTTGGAAAAATACCATTAGAGCAATCCAATACAATAATCTTGATACTAAACCTTCTTGAGTACCAGTTGTTGGATCAAACATCATAGCCATTGATAATGCAGTTGAATAACCTATAAAGTCTCCAATAATTTTTACTGCAGAAAATATTATATTTATAAACATAGCTGCAACTAAACCTAAAGTTATTTCACTAATAATTCCAATTAAAAAATTGCTTTGTGTAATTGAACCATTTATTTCAACTAAAGGAAATATAAATATAGTAATAAAAAATGCAATTGCAACTCTAATTGTAGAAGAAACAGCTGTGTGACCAAAGATTGGCATGAAAGCTACAAAAGCTAAAATTCTTGCCAATAAAAGTAAGAAGTGAAATAAAATCTCACTATTTAGTAAAGAAAAAAATGCTTCCATTACATATAATCTGTATTTTTTTCTTCTTCTACTTCATTTTCCTCTAGAGTATTTAATACCTCTTGATTAGTAAATTGTTGTTGAGAATTACCATCTTTGTTATTTTGATTTGAAGATTGATTATTATCACTTGAAGAACTAAAGTTTAAATTAAATTTAGTATTTTCATCAAACAGCTTATTTAAAGAGTTTCTCAATGTACTTTGATTATCAAGTAAAGAATCTAATGTTGAACTACTTGATACACTCATACTAATAGATAATGCATTATCTCTATCATTTTTCATTAAAATTGATATAGCTCCAAGTGTTGCTGGATTTAAATTAATTCTAAATGCAGTTACTGGTGGCTTGTAGTTTTCATACATTTGTCTTGCTACATCTGACATCATTTGTGTCATTTGTTGTCTTGCACCTACAATTCTAGTTTGAATTGATTGTATTGCTTGAGAATTAACATTTAAAGATAGATCATCCACTAAATTTATAGTATCTTCAAGTAGTGCTTTACTAGCTTCAACAGATGAAGTAATCATATTTCTAATATCAATGTTTGCAATATTTTTGTTAAAGGCAAGTCTATCTAAAAGGTTTGTTCTATCAAGCTTTTCAATATCAAGTCTTTTTATATTCTCAACTGCTTTTTGTACATCAACATCTTCTAATCCTAATTCTAACATCTGTGCACTAGTTTTAACATCTTCAACAGTACTGCCATTTACTGCAATATTTACAGCTTGTGTTTTATTTAAAAGTGATTGGTTAGAAATACTATTTTTTTGATTTCCTAAGTAAATACTTGTTAAGAAATCACTTTGCTTCATCTGCTTTTGTTGGCCAGTAACTTCATTTCCAAAAACAACTTCCTTGTTCTTTTGAAGTAGTTGATCCATTAAAGAAGTAGATTTTTTATCTACACTTTTATTCTCTTCTAATAATAACTTCTCTTTAGATATATTAATGTCACTAGATTCAGTATTTGTATTTAAGGATGCTAATTCTTTAGCTACCTTTTTATTTACATCATCAGAGTTAACAGTTGTATTTTGAGGCACTACTTTTACTTCTTTTGATACTTGTGTTTCTTGTGTTTTAGAATTATCTGCAGTTATTGTTGATATATTTTTATTTTCAGCTGTTTGAGTTAATACTGATTGCTGTTGTACTGAAACTTTTTCAGTACTTGCTTGTTGAGATATAACTGGTGCTACTTCTTGATTAATTTTATCATTATTAGTTAAAGCATTATTGTTTAATATCTCAGCTTGTTTATCTTTAGGCTCTACTGAATCTAAGGAAGTAGTCTGTTTTGTTTGAATACTTGTAACTGTTTGTGGTTTTATCTCTTTATTTTCTACTTCTACAGATTCTTCTTTTGTTTGGGCAGTAGTAACTGTTTGGGCATTATCAGTATTTTTTATTTGTGGTTTTATTTCTTTATTTTCTACTTCTACAGATTCTTCTTTTGTTTGTGCAGTAGTAACTGTTTGGGCATTATCAGTATTTTTTATTTGTGGTTTTACAATTACAGTTGAAGCTAATATCTCTTGAGTTTTATTTACATTAGTATCATTTAAACCAGACTGTTTTACTTCTTGATTATTTTCTATTTTCTGTGGTGTTTGTATCTCTTTTGATGTCTTTGAAACTTCTACATCAACTTTTGCTTCTGATACTAATTTATCTAAAAGCGAAGGTTCTCCTTGGTTTTTAGTAGGAGTTTTTGAATCATCTAATAAAGAATCATTATCTTTATTTAATTTTACACTTGAATCTTCTGATTTATTAGGAGTTTGTGTTTTAGCAGTTTGTTTTAGCTCAACTTGAGTATCTTGTGTAGTCTGTAATTTTGAGTTAGTTGCGTCAACTGTTTTTACTAATGTTTGTTTTTCAATGCTGTTATTTGTATTTGTTTTGTTAACTTCTTCTTTTACAGGTTGATTATTTAAATCTTTTTTTGCTTCTGATATTAACTTGTCCAATAAAGAAGGCTTTACTTCAACTTTTTCAGTTGCTTGTGATACTTGAGTATCAACTTCTTGCTGTGTATTTAAAGTGTTTAATTGAGCTTTTACTTCTATATTAGTTGTACTGTTTTTATTAATTGTTTTACTAATATTTTCTGAAGTTTTTATTTGATTTACTTGCTGATTAGTAGACTCTTTAGATTCAATAGATTCATTACTTTTAAAATTTTCTTTTAATAAAGAATCAAATAATGATGTGCCAGTTTTTTCTACTTTTGACTCAGCACTCTTTACTGTTTTAGTAGTTGTGCTTTCTAAAAGTAATGAATCAATTTGCTTTGCCATAATATTTTACGCGTTTAATATATCTAATGTTTTAGAATCAATATTTTTATGAGTATTAAATGCAGCAACATTTGCTTCATATGATCTCATAGCCTCAATTAGATCAACCATTTCTACAACTGGATTAATATCTGGATATGCGACATAACCATCTTCATTTGCATCTGGATGAGTTGGTTCATATCTCATAACAGGTTTTGCATCAGATTCAATTATAGATTTAACTCCAACTCCTCTTAATGCTAAGCCTGAGTTTTTGTCATTTGTCATTTCAACTTCATTTGAATTAGTTTTTTTACCCTGTGCTAATAGCACATCTTCAAAAACCACTTCTTGCTTTTTATATGGACCGCCTTCATTTGTATGAGTAGTTTTAGCATTTGCAATATTAGCACTTACTACGTTGATTCTTGTTCTTTGGGCACTCATCCCAGAACTTGAAACATTATATCCATCAAAAAAACCCATATTAAATCCTTACTATATTTGCATCTTCATAATCTCTTTATATGCATTAATAGCTTTGTTTTTAGTCTCTAATGCTAATTTTAAAGAGAGTTCAGCTTCTTCTATTTGCTGTACAGCTTCTTGTAAGTTTGTAACTTTACCTGTTGCTATGCCTTCCATAGCTTTGTAACCTTGAACTTGTTGTTCATTTACTTCACCAATTGCATCTTTTAACATTTTATCAAAAGATTTATCATCACTAACTTTTTTATTATCTAAAGCCTTAGCTTCATCTAATTTCAAAGTATTTAATGTTTCAGAAATTGTAGATAAATTCAAACCTTATCTCCTACACTGCTTTTTTTAATTTTTCGCCTGCTTCAATGGCATCATTTACATTTAATTCATTAAGTAAAGTATTAATATTTTCTTCATTATATCTAAAGTTAAACTCTTCTTTTTTATTTTCTAAGTTAAATAGTGAGATTATAAGTGAAAACATTAAATTGCTCAGTCCTTTTAAAAGTACTGTAACCCCTATAATTCCTATTAACATTTCTGTTGTAGTAAATAATTCAGAATTTAGAACAAAAAATATAATTGTTGCAAAAAAACCAGTAGCAATATATACTCTAAATATACCACTATTTAATACTGATTGCGAAAACCTTTCTACTACCATGAGTATTTAGTCCCTGAACAATTATAAGTATTTGATACTAATAGATTAGTCACTTACAATAAACCTTAATGAATATTTTTTAAAATTAAGTCTATTATTACCTGCAATTGTTTTGTTGATTCATCTTCTAAAAACTCTTTAGAAAACAATTTTCTCAATCTACCAGTGGTAGTTATATTTGCAGATGTAGACACATTACCTATATATTCTACCATAAAATCTTCGTTTAGTCTATTCTTTTTAGCCAAATTTACTAAAGAATTAGCAATAGTCTGACCAATTTGATAATTTTTCGTGTGATTAAAACATAACATTAATTTATTTTTATCATGACATAACATTTTCATTAAAGAATAAACATCAGTTAAAGCACTAGGATCCGTTGTTGTAAGGGCTAAAATATTATCTGAAATTGATAAGAATTCTTTTACATAATCATTCAATCCAGCACCAGTATCAATAAGCAAAATATCAAATTGATTTAAAGAAATAACATCTTTTACAACCCGAGAAAAAACAAAACTATTTGTATTACTTGCATATTGATAGCCACTTTTTCCTGCAATTAAAGAGACATTTTTATATGTAGTATTTAATATAATTTCATCAAGTGTTTTAAGTCCATTTATATAATCAAATAAGGTTACTTGAGGTTTAATATCAAATAAAACTTGCATATTAGCAAGTCCTATATCTGCATCAATAACAGCTACTTTAAACCCTCTTTTCCCTAGTAAAAAAGCAATATTAGCAGTAAATGTAGTTTTTCCTACACCACCTTTACCCGAAGTAATTGTTATAAGTTTCGTTTTGGATTGAGTCTCATTAGAACGTATTTTATTTGTAAGTTTAATTAACTTACTTGCTTGTGATGATATTGTATCAAACAATATTATCTCCTAATACATTTATTATTCATAAAACAATCAATTAAAAAAGAAGAGTCAGATACAATTAAATCATCTGGCACATTTTGTCCAACAGAAAAATATGTAATTGATTTTTTAGTTTTATGAGCAAAAGAGATAAGATTACCAAAACTCTTAGTCTCATCAAGTTTAGTGAAAGTTAAAAAATCTACACCTAAAGTTGAATAGTTTTTGTAAATATCTAAAAGGTCACTTTGTTTTACATTTGCTGGCATTACTAATATCTTTTCAATAGGAAGCTCTTCCACTTTCTTTTGATAATCATTTATTAAGCTTATTTTGTCCATATCATGCTGAGAAGAACCAGCAGTATCAATAAAAATATAATTGCAATCTTTTAATCTTAGTAGTGCTTCTGATAACTCTTCAGGTTTTTTAACTATTTCTAAAGGTAGTCTCATAATATTAGTATAAGCTTGTAATTGTTCAATTGCTCCTACTCTAAATGAGTCTAATGTAACAATACCTACTTTATAGTTTTGCCCTAATTTATAAGCATATCTTGCAGCTAATTTTGAAATAGTAGTAGTTTTTCCAACTCCTGTTGGCCCTACCATCATAATAATTTTTCTTTGGTGTTTTCTTAAGGGTAATTCATGTTTTATAGGGATTACTCTTCTTAAAATCAATTTAAAAAAATCATTAACTTTTTTAGGATTAGACTTTAATGATAAAGGAAGTTGCTTTATCGTTTTTTTCATAATTGTGTATGTCATTTCTGGGTCAAACTCATTTTGTTCAAATAGATTATACATAGAGATAAACTCAGGGGGAATATTTAAGTCATATAATTGACTTTTAGGATTCCAAAGAGATTTTTGAACTTGCTCTAAAGCAGTTTGCATTTTTAATATCTCTTCTTTAAAATCATATACATTTGTTTGAGTGGGAAGAGGATTTGAGTTATTATTTGAAGGAGATTTAGAACTTATATTAATAGATTTAGTATGATTATAATTTTTATTTTCATCCTCTAATGCAACAACTACTTCATACATATCCTTACCATTATCAATAGCATTTGATATTTTTTTTGTTGATACAACAATAGCATCTTCACCACATTTTTCTTGTGCTTGTCTTAATGCAATTGTAGGAGTTTCCCCTAAAAAAGAGAGCATATTCATTTTAATCTTCCATCTTTATATATTTTTTCAAAACTTCCATCATCTTTTTTTATTCGAATAAAATCTTCATTCTCATAAATAATTCTACCCTGCTTTTCTATTTCAAAACCACCAAAATTGAATATTACAGAATTATCTTTATATATTTTTACATCTTTCTCACAAATAATAGTATCTTTATTTATATAGTGAGTAGTAATATATTCATTATTTTGAATTTTAGATAACTTTAAAGGAATACATGCTTTATTTAATGCTGATACATTAACAATTTTAAACATATTAGAACTAATTTTTTGTTCGTATTTTATGGCTTGTTTTGATACTAAAACAGGAACAGCCATAATATTAGTACATAAAAGTAGAAATAAAAGACTAAGCCTTAACATCAAATGCATTACCTCCATTAGCTATACTTATCTCTTCTACTAATTCTTTATACATTTGCTGAACTGGTAAAACTATTGATGCTAATTTTTTATTTAAAGTATATAACTCTTTTAATTGTACTTCAAGCTCATCTACTTTTGAGCGATATTGATTAACATCTACGCCTTGTTCCATTTGATTTACTAGCTCTTTATTTAGTTCAATTTTTAATTGAGAGATCTCATCAATTAGAATATGTTTATCATCATTTCTTTTTAGAAGCTCTTCATGTTTAGCCTGCTTAATATCTTCTATATCTTCAGATATTGATTTTTTTAGATCACTAACTAAACTATTCATGTTATCAACTATTTTTTCAATCATGATAAACTCCTATTTTTTATTCTCTTTACTTAAAAATTCATAAAGCATATTACTGATTCCTAAGCTTCCTGAAGAACTATCTGCAACTGATTGAGTATACATACTTTTTATAATATCAGATCCAGCACCCTCTCCTGCCACTTTTGTATCTTTTAATGATATATTCATAATTTGATTTAAAAAATATGATTCAAAACTATCACAAACTTTTTTCAATTTTTCATCATCTAAATTTTCTGTATTAATATTATCGAACTTTTTTGTATTTAAAATGTCTTTATTGATTAAGTTATTGCTATTTATTTCCATTATTCCAGCCTATCGAAGAAATTCTCTTCATTTAAAATATCTCTTTGATCCTCTTGTCCAAAGAATCTCATTTCTACTCTTCTATTATCACTTGCAACATCACTTTTGGGATGATGAGAGCCATATGCTGATACTTTTAAAATCGCGGGATCAATTCTATTTTTTATTAGCTCTTTTACAACAGAGATTGATCTTAAAGCTGAAATATCCCAATCATCTCTTGGAATAGAAGTATTTTTGACTCTGTTTGTATCAGTATGTCCTATTATTTCTATATTAAAAGTTTGGGGCATTGTTCTAATAACTCTAGCTATTTTTGCAATAAATCTCTTTGATTGAGGACTTGATAAGTTATATTCACCTGCATTAAACATGATAGTTGAAGGGATGTCTAATACAAACTCATTTTTACCTTTTTCAATAGAAACTTCTTGACTCTCAATCGTTTGAGTACTATTGATTTCATCAACTATTTCTTGCATTTGGTCTGCACTTTGTTCAACTTCAGTTTGACTATCTGAATCTTCAGATTCAGAAGAACTATCTTGCGTAGAGTTTTTATCACTTTGTGTTTCAACATCAGTACTTGCATCAATGAAACCCATTGCTTTTTTCATAACATCAAAATACTCTTCAACTTTTTTCTTATCCATTACAGCCATAGATAATAATAAAATAAAAAATGTTAGTAATAATGACATTAAATCACCAAATTGAACTAACCAACCTGGTAAACATTTAGGACATTCAGGACACTTTTTTGCCATAGTTTCTACTCTTCAACTTCAACTAAAATTGCATTTAGTTGCATTTTAATATTTCCTATTGACTCTTCTGCTGCAATCATTGTTGCACCTTGAATAATTACTTCACAAGCTGTTTCTTCAACTGCGTGTTTTTGACCTAATTTACTCTCTACAATTCCTGCAAATAAAGTACCTAGTAAAGCACCATACATAGTTGTAAGTAAGGCAACAGCCATTGCTGGCCCAACTGCTGCTGGATCTGATAAGTTTGCCAGCATCGCAACAAGACCAACTAAAGTACCAATCATACCCATAGCACCTGCTGTTCCACCCATATTACCAAAAATACCTATCATTGTATTATGTCTTTTATTCATATGCTCTAGCTTAACTTCTAATAAAGGTTGAAGTGCTTCAGGTTTTGTACCATCTACTAATAACTGGAATGCTTCTTTAAAAAAAGGATTTGTTTCTTGTAGTACTTTTTGTTCAATTTGCATAACACCATGCTTTTTAATCTCAGTTGCATAGAATATTATCTTCTCAACAAGTTCAGGAAGAGGTTCAACTTTTACTTCATTAAAAGCTACTTTTAGTGAAGGAGTAATTCTTTTTAAATCAGATGCTTCAAATTGACCTGCAGTTACGGCAATTGTACCACCAAATACAATTACAACAGAAGGAACATCAATATATGGTCCAAAACCAACTCCACCAAGAATAATAGCTAGGGCTACTAACCCCCAACCACCGACTAATCCACCTAAAGTACTCTTATCCATTAACTACATTCCTATTTGACTTAGTTTTAAATCACTGTTACCGATTTTTTTTACTTTTAATCCAAATTTACCTTCAACAATTACAGCTTCACCTTCACCAATTTTAATCCCATTAACTAAAATTTCTAAAGGTTCATTTACCATTTGTTCTAGTTCAATTATCTCTCCAATATCCCAATTTAGAATATCTTTTAATAAAACAACTTTTGTACCCAATCTAACACTTAATTTTAATTTTACATTATATAAAAGTTCTAAATTCTTTGGTGTTTGAATAGATGAGGCAGAAGAAGTAGATTCAGAAGGACTAGAAGATACAACACTGCTACTATTTTCAACTGAATTTGAAACTACTTCCTCTTCATTCTCTTCACCTGTAATTGAAGATAAGAAAGGTAGTATAATTTGATCAAAAGAGACAAAAACAGGTAGTTTATCCTCTTCTAAACTTAATATAAATTCATATGAATTTTCTTCTTGTGATAAAACATCACTATTTACAATACTTGAGCTTTGTATTTCTGCTTTTATTGAACTTACGTCTGAAAAACCTTGTGCATTTACACTTGTACAAAAACTACCACAAATATTTGAGATAATTTCATTTACAGCATCTGTAATTTCATCATCAATATGTTCTTTTAAGTCACCCATACCACCAAGCATTAAGTACTCAAATTTTGTTGCACTTATAGTTGGTATGAAAAAATGCCAAGTAGAAGAGATGTCTTTAAAATCAAATTTAGCAACACAATCAACTAATTGAGTTGAATCTAAACTTTCTAAATCTAACTTATTTACACTTTCAACAACTGAACTTTTTGATAAAAGTTGTTCTAAAGTATTTGACAACTCACTTTTAAAAATATTTGATAAATCTGAAGCCAACTACTCTACCTTAACTTTGATTATTTTGTATAGATTCAAGCTCTTTTAATAAAAATGCTTTAATTTTCATCATATCTTCAGTAGGGTATTTATTTTCACTTTCACCTCTAGTAACTTTTACAAAGAAGTCTCTAGAGTTTTTGTTATAACCAAACTTTACATTATCTAAGATTACTTCATTTTGGGGTGTGTTATCTTCAGGGGCCAGTGCTTTTTTATATTCATCGTCCTGAATAACTTTAACTTTTTCATCTACATTACTAACTTTCTGAACTTTTTCAATATTATTTTGTTTCGCATTATCAATTTCTGCAATTCTACCAAGTTCCATAATATCCTCCTTAAAAAGTAACAATTATGGTCTATTATAGCAGAAAAAAATTAAATTATTTCAGAAATTAGAATAAATTATAGAGATTCTAAGTACTCATCAAAACCAATAAGTCTAAAATCTATTAAAGAATCATTATATGGTTCTTTTAAATATTGTTTAGCACTTACTAATTTTAATTCTTGTATTAGTTGAACAGCAGTTAAAAAATCTGCTCCTGGATCTTTTAAAACAGCTTTAATTAGTGAAATTTGAATTGAAGCATCATTATATCTACCAGCTTTTAAAAGTGCTGCAACCATTAGATACATATTATATTTATCTTCTAATTTATACTCTTTTTGCAGATATTCAATAGTTTTAATTGTCTCATCAGGCTTATTTAAATGCAAATTTGTTAAAGCTTGTGTTCTTAAATATGATGGTGTTTTCTTACCAATAATTTTCATATCAGCTTTTAAAAATAATCCAATTGACTTTAAAACATCAATATAGTATTGAGTTATCAATAATGGACCTTCTAAAAAGTTGTTATTTAAACTTAAAGGAACGCTATCTTGAAGCCTAGAGTAATAATTGAAATCATTTTCACCTGCTCTTCTTTGAACTAATCTAATTAGGTAAGTTAAAGGGTCTTTTATATGTTCATCTAATAAAGGATGTGAGATATTTACACTTCCATTATTCATATTTTCCATAAAATTTAAAGCTTTGAAAAATACAGTAAATGCATAATCTTTTGGAGCTTCTGTATTAGCAGTTGAGGGATTAATAAAAAGCCTATATAACTCTTTCCCAAAATATGAGTATAATCCATTTTTAGAGTTCAAATTAGCTATGATATACTCTTTATCTGGAACTTTTGCATTAATTCTATTTGCTGTAATTAGAACCATTGAAGCAAATAATTTATTTCCTGGATTTAACTTATAAGCTTTTTGAAAATATTTATAAGCTGTATTAAAATCAAAAATATGAGCACTTGCTAATGCATAGTTATAGTATACATAAGATTTTGAATCTTGTTGTAAATGTTTTCTAAGCTCAACCACTCTTAAAATCGGATCTTCTTTTACTACATTTAGAAACTTTGCATTGTACTGAACCATTTGTTCTAAATTCTCTATACCCAACTCTTCTTTATGTATTAAACCTTTTACAGTGTCATAAATAACCTCTTGTGTATCAGAGAATATAAAAGGAGCAAAATAATAAATAAAATCTATTTTTCTATTTTCACTAAAATTTAATACTAAATCTAAATACTGTTTTGAAGTATATTTATTTTCATTAAAATACATTTCCAAAGGAAGATCAAAATTTGTTTTAAATAGAGTTCTTCTTTTATTAATATCATCAATATTATCTTTTAGTAATTTTATTTTATTAGATTTTAGATTTATAAATGTCTCAAACCATAAAATATCATTTATAGTTTTAGGATTAGCTGTTTCATTTTTTGCTTTTTGAAGTAGCATTCTAGCTTTTTCATAATCTTTTAATTTAATATGAATCAATGCTTTTTTTAATGTCATTGCAAAATCCATACTATTTAACATTTTTAAAGCACTTTCATAATCTTTTAGTATTATATATGTATCTGCAAGCATTCTTTTTGAGTGTTCTGAAAGATCTCTGAACTTTTTTGATATATCTACAATTTTATTTAAGTATTTATTATCTTTTGTTATTTGATATAAATAAAAACATGCTGACATATATGAAAAACTATTTGATTTGGCGAAGTTTTCATTTTCGTATATTTTTGATAAGTAAATTATTGCATTATCGATTGAGTCTAATTTATAGTATGCAATTCCCATATTAAGATTAGAAGGAACATACATAATGCTTTCTGTTTTTTTAAACAGTTCAATTGATTCTTCATATTGATTTTTACTAAGTAATAAAACCGCTTTATTGAAGTCAACTTGAAGGGATAAGTTTTCTTGTGATTGCTTTAATTTGTCAAACTTAAATAGAATTTCTGGCTGAGATTCTATAACATCATTTGCATATAAAATATTACAAAAAAATATTAATAATAATTTATATACCAACTTCATTTAACACCTTATACTATTGCATTAACTTGAGCGTATAACTCTTCATTTCTTTTTTCTAATACTTCAATTCTTTGCTTAAGATTCATATTCTCTACTCTTAATTCTTGTAAGTCATCCCTTGCAACTTGTAAGGTATCTTGATTGGTTTTTAATGTATTAACACCAACTTTTACTTGTTTTTCATACCTATCAATAAGAGTCTGAACTCTTTGCATCTCTTCTTCTACAATATTTTTTTCTTCATTTACTTTTTTGTATAAAGATTTATAAACATTTGCACTAGAGAAAAAGTAAAGTAATAAAATTCCTAATATTATGATTAATATAAAATTTTCCAATTTAATCCTACGAAAAAACAAAGTAAGTAAAAACTTACTTTGTCTAAAATTATCTTTTTAAGTTAATTAAAGTATTTAACAACTCATCAGAAGTTGTAATTGATTTAGCATTAGCTTCAAATGCTCTTTGGAAGACCATAAGATTTACTAAACTTTCACTTAAGTCTGCTGTACTTAACTCTAATGTTTGAGCTTCAACTTTTGCAGTTTTATCGTTATTTAAATTATAAATTGGTTCACCTGATTCTGTTGTTTTAGATAATAAATTATCCCCAACAGGATCTAAACCTCTGTTATTATTAAATAGTGCAATTGCAACTTGACCAATAGCAAAATCTGCTCCATCTTGTTTCATTGTAATAAGTCCAGTATTATCAACTGAGAACTCACCAAATGCAGAATCAGAAATACCTAAAGTATCAAGTCTTAATTGTAAACTTCCTTTTGAAGATGTTTGATCAACTTTGTTTACTATTTCAATAAACTCAGCCCCTGCACCTTTTCTTCCAGAATAGTTATTATTTTTATCAATTGGAGTATAAGAAGCAGTTAATGAAGCAGTACCATCATCAGTTGTATTATCATCAGCAATTTTCATACCACCTGTAAATTCAACATCATAATTTTTATCTAATGTTTCAATTACTAAATTTCCGTTTATATTTTTTGCTGTAATATAATCAGGTAAATTATTAGTAACTACCCCATTTATAGTACCATTATTAGATTGGAATGTACTTAAAGTTGTATTATTAATAGCTGCTACAATATCATCAATACTTGTTGCACCATTAACATGAATATTTAATGCAACAGGAGGCGTTCCACCATCATTTGGAACAGGAATTGTTGCACCTAATTCATTATCATAAATAGTAATACCATATGTATAATCATTAGTTACAGTACCATCTTGCGTTAATCCTAAATCAGAAGAAGTATATACATCTTGCTGCTTACCAGTAATTAATCTAGATAAAGCATCTCTTGCAGACTCTAATGCACCAATACCTTCACCTTCTTGAGCTATTGTTTGTGTTTGATAATGACCTTGAACTACAGAACTACCTGATACTTCAGCTACTTCTGATATTACAAACTCTTGACCTGGTATTAATGATTTTATCTCAATAATACCTTTTGCCATTTTGTCCATGTCTGTTGACATAGTAAAGCTATCACCTAACTCTAAAACATCATCTAATCCACCAACTTCATCTGCCATGTATGCAACTAATCCTGGTGTTTCCGATATTTTATCAGCTAAGGCTTTATATGTAGCTATTCTACTTGCTTGAATATCTTGATCCGCTGCATCAACATTTCCATCTGCATTTAAATCAGCTGTTGTTAATCCTGTTTCAGTTGTAGTTACAGGTACATAGTTTTGAGATATTTTATTACCATCTATGTATACATAGATTTGATCACCATCTTTTGAAATTGCACCTTCTGTATCTGTTTTAAAATTAATTTGTGACACTTGTCCTATTGATGTAGCAGAAGCTCCATCTGGCTCATCTTTTAATTTTTGTAACCAGTTAGAATAATCAGCAATTGCAGCTTCAACATCTGAAATTTTTGCAGATTTAGTTTTTAAACCTGCTCCGCTAAATACGCTTTCAGAGTCTGATTTAGCAGTTGATGTATAATCTGTTGCCTTTGCTGTTATTGTCTCTACATATGTTCCATGTCTAATTATTTTAGAATTTAATAATTTACTGTAATCATTTGTAAATACATGTGCATTTGGATTTGTTGTTACTACATCATTTTGGCTATCAATGGGACTCATCATCCAACCTTGCACTTCATTTCCTGCTGCATCTTGAAGAGTTCCATTATCACCCATTCTAAAGTTTCCGGCTCTAGTATAAAGAATTTCTGAAGTTCCACTTGTCCTTGTATTTGCTACTGAGAAAAAACCTTCACCACTTAAAGCCATGTCATAAGACACACCTGTTAGTTTTAAGTTTCCTTGTACATACAGTTTCTCTGCATCAAGTATTTTTGAACCTTTACCGATTCTATCTTGATACATCTGATCTGCAAATGATATTCTTGAAGATTTAAATCCTACAGTATTAACATTTGCTATATTATTTGATTCATTATCTAAAGCTTGTTGTTGTGACGATAATCCTGAGATACCTGTCCAAAGTGCTCCTATCATGATAAATCCTTTATTCTTTGTTTATGAACTTCTGTCCATACATTAAAGTTAAAAAAACTCTAATGTATAGACAGTCTATCTATACATCTATTTTTTCATCTGAATTGCTGTATTTAAAAACTCATCAGATACACTAATTGATTTTGAGTTTGCTTCAAATGCTTTTTGATAAAAAAGTAATTTACTTAAACTGCTGCTATATGAAGAGTTTCCATTTTCAATACTATTTGAAATAACTTTATTTAAGCCATCTGCGTTTAATACAGGACCAGATTCATTTGTAACTTGAAATATATTACTACCTTCAGGACTTAAACCTTGCATATTTCTAAAATGAGCAGTAGATATTTTACTTACTAAAAATTTATTATTGTCATTTGTAACATATACTAAACCATCATTTGATATACTAATTTCACCTTTTGTATTTTCAACTAATCCTAAAGCATTTAGTCTTAAATTAATTTCATCATTTCCAATAATAGCTTTATCTTCATAAGATAAAACACTTGTAATCTCTAAATATTTCCCATCTGCATTCTCAACAGCTTCCTTTAAGGCTTGTCTACTACTTTCAAGCATAGCAAGTCCTGTTCCTAAAATAGCTTCTTGTGTTTCTACTACAGGTATATACTCATTATTTATATTAGCTTCAAAAATATTAAAATTGCTTCCCGGAACTAAACTTTCAATTGTCAGTAATCCATTTGAATTGATGCTAGATTTAAAACCTTCTGTATTTGATAATTTATCAGATAAATTATTTAGTGTAGTTTGAACATCTGTATCAAAGTATTGTCTATACTCAACCCCATCAATTTCAACTCTTAAAAAATCTGTTTCATCTTGTAATTGATTTAATTGTGATGAAAAATCAACTTCACTAATTTGTGTAGTTGAAGAAGTAGAAACCGCATCAAAGTCTGACTGCAAAAGTTTAATTTTATTAATAAAGTCATTTCTTAAAAATTCAACATCATTTATTTTTGAACTTGCTGTTTTATAATTTTGTCCATTTATAGTATCATCAACTGCGCTACTATAAAAATCTGTTGTCTTTACATTATGGTTATAAACTGTTTGCCCATTTGAAATATCTATAGAAGTAATATAGTTAGAAAAATCATTTGTAAACATAGTATCATTTACATCAGTAGAAGTAATATTTGTTTCTTGAGGTGATAAACCTAATACTTTGAATTGCTCTTGTGTTTCCAAGAATCCATCTTCACCTTGTTGAAAATTACCTGCTCTTGTATAGTATGTTTCTCCTGTTTGTCTTTCATTAACAATAAACATACCTTTACCTTCAATTGCAACATCTAAATTTACATTAGTTAATTGAATACTACCTTGAAGAAAGTTTTTTTGAACAGTTTGTATGGCAACACCTTTACCATATCCATTTTTATAAATTAAGTCTTCAAAAGTTACATTATCTTCTTTATGTCCAACTGTAGTTGTATTAGAAACATTATTTGATTCAACAGAAATAGCTCTTTCAAAGGCTAAAAGTCCTATTTTACCGTTATTTAGTGCTCCTATCATAATTGATCCCTAAAAAACTTTTGATATAGTTGTAAATGGAATATTTGTTAATTCATTTGAATAAACTGCTCCAGAAACACCAGCTAATACATAATTATGTTCTATTTGTTCATTGTTTTCATTTAAAACTACTAATTCACCATTTTCATCAATTAATGGTTGGCCAGGATTACTTAAAGCAATTTTATCTCCTGTTAGATTTCCATCAGAATCTATAATCTCACCATTTACATTGTAATCAATTGATGTTGGATTTTCTTCATTAGTAATGATTTTGTCTTCAAGATATAGAATTTCTTGAGCAGTAACTTGAATTTCACCATCTATAGTTTCAACAGATCTTACTGTATATGCTTTATTAACACCACTTTCATTGATATTTCCATCTTCAATATTCTTTCCAATAATATTAGCAGCATTTGATAATGCTGTTTGATTAAAAGCTGTTTGAAGTGATTGCATAGCAGCAATTGTTTGCTGATTTGTTTCAATTGTAGACATCTGCATTTGAGTAGCAAGCATCTGTTGTGAATCCATAGGTTTAGTAGGATCTTGAAGTTTTAATTCTTGAATCATTAAGTTTAAAAAATCTTCATTTGTTAATTGATCATTACTTATTGAATTTGTGTATGAATTACCATCAACTCCAGTTGTAGTATTTACTTGAATATTATCAGCCATGTTAACTCCTAAATCATGTTTTCTTCAAAGAAGAATCTAATTACATTATCAGAGTCCATTGCATCTTGAACTCTAACAGCTAATTTATCTTCAATAACAATTATATCTCCAGTTCCAATTATCCTACTATTTACATAAATATCACCACCAGAACCTGCTGGTTTATGTAAAGAGACAATGTCACCTTCACTAAGTTTTAAAAAGTCTGAAATTGAGATATTAGTATTTCCAAGAATAACATCTACAGTTATTTCTGTATCTACAAGTAGGTCATAATCTCTTTCACTAATTTCCATTTCATCACTTTATAGTTGGTTTTACTAAATTATATCATAAAGTTTTAGAAATTAGTTTAAAAAGATTATTTTTGTTAAATTACAGTATCTAGTGTCTCTAGCATTGAGGTAACTTTTGATTCAATATTTCCATCAAAATTACCTAAATCACTAGCAATAACAACTCCTCCTGCTGTAACATTCGGATCTTGCCTTAATTCTATTAAAGGGTCTAGATTTAATTGATCTTTTAAGATTTCATAATCTTTAGGATTTAAGTGTATTTGTACTTTAGAAGCTGTTTTAATTTTATCTAAAAGCTGTGTAATAGTTTGTTTTGCAATTTTTGCTGAGTTTTCGCCTATTTCAATACTTATTATTTTTTGGGCAATAGAGATTGATGTTTTTAAAAGCTTAGTTTCCATTTGAAAAGTTGCTTGTTCAAAAAAAGCTGCATAATGTTTTAAATCTTTTATTGCTTGAACTACCTGTGCATCAATATCTTTTGATCTTACACCTTCACTTTCAATAATTGAAACTTTTGATGTAATTTGATCTAATTTAGAATGGAGGTTCTTAATTTCATTTAAAAGAGGCTCTACACTTGCCATACTATTTTCATTAGTTGTTAGCACAGCATTATTATTTGAATTTTGATTATTTTCATCTGGAGTTTGTGTATTTGAGTTTACAAATGTTCCTAACTTATACTCTTCAACATTATTCTTTTCATTTATAATTTTAGCATTTGAGTATACATTATCAGCCATTATTCACTCTCTCTATCAATAATTCCATCTTCAATCATTTTTTGTGCAACATCAAGCATTTTTCTTTGCGCTGCTTCAATATCTTTTATTTTTACTTTATTTAGCATTTCAAACTCTTCTAGGAATCTATCTCTAGCTCTTTGAGACATAGCACCTTTTACTTTTTCCATATCTTCTTCTGTAGCATTTTTCATAGCAACAACTACATCAGCAGTATCAACATTTTGTAATATTTTCATTACATACTCTGTATCTAGATTTAATAAATCTTCAAATACAAACATATTCTCTTTTATTTTAGTTGCTAATGAAGTATCAATACCATTAATATTTTTTAGTATATCTTGAGATTTCGGTCCAAGTTTATTTAACATATCAGCAACAACTTTAACACCACCAACATCTACAATAGATGATAATAGTGATTCAAGTTTTTTCTCTAAAACAACTGAGATTGTTCTAACAACATCAGGACTTACATCTTTTATTGTTGCAATTTGCATAGTAACTTTAACTCTAATCTCTTCGTCAAGTTGCATCAAAACTTCTGAAGACTTACCTGGATCCATATGAGATAAAATTACTGCTATTGTATGAGGAGATTCATCTTTAATAAAATCACTTAATTGTTTAGGATTAATTCCATCTAAATATGAAAATGATTGTGCAGCAAGTTTTAATCTTGAAAGCTTAGCTAAAACTTCATCTGCTTCACCCTTACCTAAAGATTTATATAAAATATCCCTTGCAAAATCATAACCACCAGAACTAATAAAACTTTTAGATCTAGTAAAAAGATGAAACTCTTCTAAAATAGCTAAAGATACATCCTTATCTATTGAAGTAATTTGAGTAATAGAAGTAGAAATGTTTTCTACTAAATCTTTTGGCAAATGTTGAAATATTTTTACAGTAGATTCTTCTCCTATTAGAACAAAAAATCTTGCGACCTTGTCCATCATAGACATACCTTTTAATATTTCACTATTATTATTTTGATCTGGCATCTTTTTTCCTATGACTTAAATTTACTATCGCCTTCACTTAATAGAAGCTCGATCATTTTTGCTATTTCAGCAGGATTTTCATTTATTTCTTTATCTAACTCTTCAATAAATACTTCATATTTAGCAGCTGATTCTTCATCTAAGCCTTCAATATTATTTAATATTTGACTTTTTACTTTTGATTTTAATCTACCTTTAGCACTTTGAGTATCAAATTCATTTTCGTAATCAGAAAGCATATCCTTTACAAGATTCTCATCTTTCCCATCTTCCCCTACTTTTGTACCATCAGATAAGATAACAACTTCATTATTTGCAATAAATTTTTTATAAAAAACAAAAAGTAATATTGCAACAATTATATATTGAAAATAATCACCAAACTCTTTTAAAATAGTTTTAACTTGAGTTAAAGTGCCAGCAATATTCTCTTCTTCAACAGCAATTGGATTACCTTGATCATCTAACTTTTGAGCTGATGTATTATTAGATGCTAAGAACTTAAAGTCTCTTACAGTAACTTTATCACCTCTTGCTGTATCATATCCAATAGTATCTTGAACTACTGATTCTAATGAAGCTAAAAATTCATCTCTATTATCAACACCTTCTAAAACAGAAGAATCGAAAGTAACAGCAGCACTAATTCTTCTTATATTAGTATAATTATTATCTTTTTCTTTTATGATTTTCTTTGAGATCTCATAGTTTGTTACAGTATTAGTTCCTTCACTATTTGAAGCAACGTTACCAGCTCCACCAGCATTCCCTGGCTCTTGAATATTATTATCAACACCAGCAACTCCACCAGTTCCTCCATTAGCCCCTTGTGAAGATGAAATATTTTCAATTACTTGTTGAGATCTAATTGTTCCTTCTGGATCGTAAATTTCTTCTTGAATATCTCTTTTTACAAAATCTAAAGCTATTGTAACTTTTGCAACAACTCTTCCAGCACCAACAAAAGGTTCAAGTAAATCAACTATTTTATCTTGATAGTCTTTTTCCATTTCTTCTTTGTAGTTGTTTTGAGTATATGATTTTTGATTTTCAACATCATCTTGAGATAATTCAAGTAAATTTCCATCTTGGTCAATTAATTGGATATTTTCATTTTTTAAGTTAGAAACAGCAGATGCGATAAAGTTCTTTATTCCATCAATTTGCTTTTGTGTTAAAAAGATTCCAGGCTTTAATGATAAAACAGCAGATGCAGTAGGATCTGTTTTTCTTTCTGTAAAAATTGTATCTTTTGGGATTGCAATTTTTACACTTGCTCTTAAAACTGAAGATAATGATTCTAATGAACGAGATAGTTCACCTTCTAAAGCTCTTAAATATTTTATTTTATTTTCAAAGTTTGTTGTTCCTAAAGAAGATTTTTCAAAAATCTCCCAACCAACATGCTTACTAGTTGCTGCTTCACTTGTTACAAGTTTTATTTTAGCAATATTTATAAACTCTTTTGATGTTTTTAAAGTTAAGTTATTACCACTACCAACTACAGAAAAAGCAATTCCAGCTGCTTGAAGTTCATCACTTGCTAGCATCACTTGTGACTTTGTTAAGTTTGATGCAATTGTATAATTTAGTTTTTTATCTTCTGCTTTTATTCCTGAATAAATTAAAAATCCAATAAGTAATACAAAAAGAAGAGAAAATCCTCCAATTACAACTGCTCTTTGTGCAGTATTTAAATTATTAACAAACTTTAAAAGTTGATCCATATACCATTTATCCTAGAATTAATTTTTAGCTGATGATTCAACAACTGATCTAAACAGTCTTGAATCTTTTTTTATTGATGATTGTATTGCATCATATAAAATTTTATTTTTAGACATTTCACTCATTTGTGTGTCTAAGTTCACATTATTACCATCATTTTGTTCTTCTAAACCTTTTACTTCAACAAGTTTAGGTGAACTCATATGCTGAGTTGAAGAAATATTAGGTATATGATTAGAGTTTGTTTTTGATAACTGTAATGTATTTTGAACTTTATTTAACTCATTTTCGAAAACTAAATCTTTTGTTTTGTAGTTAGGAGTATTAATATTTGCAATATTACTAGTAATAACTTTTTGTCTTTCACCTCTAAAGTTTAATTGTTTAAAAAGTGTTTCTGAAATACTACTAGCTTCCATTATTTCGTATTACTCCCGATTTTTTCAATTAATGAAGCATTTAATTCATCAATTGTTTTTAATGCTTTTTGAGATTGATCAAATCTTCTATGTGCATCAATTAATTCAACCATTGCTGTTACTGAATTAACATTTGATTTTTCAATTGAACCTTGAAGAATAAGGCCATCATTATTTTCAAAAATCTCAATGTCATTTTCATTAACTAACTTATAAGTATTATCACCAATTTTTTCTAAATTAGAATAAGGTGTTTGAGTAACACCTATTGCTAATTCATACCCCTCTTCTATAACTATAGGTTCATTATCAGCATTTAATACATTATTGCCATTTGAATCAACTAAAAAGTTGTCAAGATTTTTAAATGCTCCATCTCTACTGTAAACAATATCGCCATTCATATCTTGAATTTTGAAAAATGTATCTGGTTGAACTAATGCAAAATCAAATGTATTGCCAGTAGATGTAATTGGTCCCATTTCACCTTCAATATATTTTGAATCAATTTTGGGAATATTATTAGTAACTATATTATTTTTTGTGGGTGTAAAGCCCTCTTCTTGGGCTCTTTGTAAATAGTAATTAAATGTAGTCTCAGTTAATCCTTCTTCTTTGAAACCATTAGTATTAATATTTGCTAAATTATTACTAATTTGGTCTAATCTATTAATCTGATTAACCATTGAGGCTGCAAGTGGATATACACCTTGATTCATTTATTACTCCTTGTTTGCAAAATCTTCTATAAGCTTATCTAAATCATCACCAATTAGATCGTCAGTATCATCACCATGAATATGCTTTGCAACTGCAATTTCACCATTAGTTCCATCATCATCAAATAATCTATTTAAATAAGTAGACAATTTTCTAATTACTGACATTACTCTTTCAATTTTCTGTCTATTAATGTCATTAAATTGCATTAATTCCATTGCTTCATAGATCTTTGAGTCTTCTTCAAAAGAGTTATTGTTAATTACGCTAATAGTATCATTAATCTTACTAATTTCAGCTAAATGATTACTAAACACTCCAATATTCGGAAATTTTTGACTTAATGATTCTAGTAGTTTTTTCTCTTCTTCTAAAAATGTATTAAGATTCTTAATTTCACTTCTTAAACTATTATTGTTATCTAATGATAAACTAAGTACATCAAATATTTGACCTACCTTTTCTTCAGAATCATTAGCAACTTGGTTTAATTGGCTAACAACTCTTGTGTCATCATTATCTGCAGGCCAAGGGATTACACCCTCTTCAATTTTATTTGATGTCCAATTTTTAACTATTTCATCTTCATTTACATCTTTTTTAGGCTCTACAATCTCTTCTTTAGGTTCAACCTTAGGTTCTTCTTTAGGCTCAATTTCCTCGGTAGTTTCAGCTAGAAGTTCATCTAATGAAATATCTGAAATATCATCTTCTGAGACAGATTCATCATCATTTTCATCTAATTCAATATCTTTTAATAAATCATTAATCTCATCATTATTTACTAAATCTGTAGTAGATTCAGAGTTAACTTCATTTATTAAATCATCCATTGAATCATTGCTGATAGTTTCTGTACCATCTTCTTTTTCTTCATGATTTTTTTCAGGGCTTGGTTCTTCTTTAATCTCTTCAGTTTGAGATAATAACTGTTCTATTTCATCAGTATTAACACTACTACTTTCAACTTCTACTTCATCTGAATCTTCACTATCGTTTATATCTAAACCATTCATTAAAGCT
This sequence comes from uncultured Arcobacteraceae bacterium, assembly GCA_964022095.1. Lineage (GTDB taxonomy): Bacteria > Campylobacterota > Campylobacteria > Campylobacterales > Arcobacteraceae > Malaciobacter_A. The sequence continues at coordinate 38,808 of CAXHZO010000008.1, read as the reverse complement.
TCAATTTCTTCTTGACTCATACTCATGACAATGCCTTATTTAACTTATTATTTTAATACTCCATCAAGTTTCTCTTTTAAAACTTCTGCACTGAACGGTTTTACAATGTAATTATTTACTCCAGCTTTTAATGCAGTAATAACTTCACCTTTTCCACCTTCAGTTGTAATCATAATTATTGGCGTTTTTTGATGATTTCCCTCACCTCTAATTTTTTTAACAAGCTCTAAACCATTCATATTTGGCATATTCCAGTCTGTTAAAACAATGTCATATTGTGAGTCACTTAGTAATTTCCACGCTTTTACGCCATCTTCTGCTTCATCAAAGTCATCTTTGCTAAAACCTAATTGCATAACAACGTTACCAATTATTCTTCTCATGGTAGAACTATCATCAACTATCAATATTTTCATATGTACACCCTTTTTACAAAAATTAATCAAATATTATGCATTATATATAATTTGTTTTAAATTTATACTTAATATTAAGAAAAATAATCAACTAAATTTATCTAACTTTAATTGTTCTTGAAATATAATAATTAAATATGTAATTCTAAAGGATATTTATGATTAGAGGATTATACACTGCTGCAACTGGTATGAATTCTATGCAACATAAGATTGACGTAACATCAAATAACATTGCAAATGTTAACACTAATGGTTTTAAACAAGATAGAGCTGAGTTTCAAGACTTAATGTATGAAACATTAAACTACACAGCAGGAAGAACTTCTCAAACAACAGTTAATCCTACAGGTATTGATGTGGGACTTGGTGTAAGAATATCAGGTATTCAAAAAAACTTCACAGAAGGTGATTTAACATTAACATCAAATCCATTAGATATAGCTATCCAAGGTGATGGCTTTTTTCAAATCACACTACCAAGTGGTGAAACTGGGTATACAAGAAATGGTTCTTTTAAAGTTAACTCAGAAGGGACAATGGTAAATGGTAATGGATATGCACTAAATCCAGAAATTGTAATTCCAGATAATGTTACAGATATATCTATTGCAAATGATGGAACAGTAAGCGCAACTGACCCTGCAAATGGTACAAGTGTAAACCTGGGGCAAATTTTAATTGCTGATTTTATAAATCCTGCTGGATTAATCCCAATGGGAGAATCAATGTTTATGGAGAGTGAAGCATCTGGTGCAGTACAAGAAGGTGTACCATCTGAAGCACAATTTGGTTCTTTACAACAAGGGATGATTGAATCATCAAATGTAAAACTTGTAAATGAAATGGTTGATTTAATTACGGCACAAAGAGCTTATGAAGCGAATTCAAAAGCAATTACAACTACTGATAGTATGCTTGATACTGTTAATAGACTGAAAAACTAAATAAGTTTATTTAAATAGAGTTTATGGATTTAGAGGAATTAAAAAAACTAAGGGAAGAGAGACTTGCTTCCCATAAGAAGAAAAAAAGAGAATACTATTTAAAAAGTAAAGCTCGAAAAAAAACAACTCAAAAACCTAAAAGAGAAGAGATAGATTATGCAAAAGATCTAAACGACATAAATTTCTCTAGAAAAATAAAAGAGATTGCAAAAGCTCAAAAAGAACATGTTGACTCAAGAAAAGAGTTAATTTTAGAAAAAATGAATGAATATAAAAATAGGAAAAAAGAGTATTATAAAGAGAATAAAGACAAAAGATTAGAATATGACAAAGAGTATCGTGAAAAGAAAAAAGAACAATTAAAAGAGTATCGAAGAGAATATTACAAAAAAAATAAAGAGAAGATACTAGAAAAGCAAAGAGAAAAAAGAAAACTACAAAAGAGTGAAAATGGCTGAAGAAACAAAAGAAAATTCTGAAGAGATAACACAAGAAGAATCACAAGAAACAAATGAATCAACTACGACAGAAGAACAAGAGACTCAAAATGAGGAAAATGACAACAATGAAGAGTCAAACAAAGAACCTGTAGTTGAAGAAAAAAAACAAAAATCTTTATTAAGTAAAATACTTATTGGTTTAGTTGCCTTTTTACTCTTAATACTTATTGTAGGTGCTGTTTTATATTTTGTTGGCTTTTTTGAACCTGAACCTGTAGCAAAACCTGAAACTGAAAAAGTAACTAAAAAAGTTGAAGAAAAAAAAGTAAAATTTGATTTAACTAAAATTAACTCTACAAAACTTAATGAACAGCTATCAAATCTTACAAATAAAAACATGAATCAAGAAAAAATTGAAGAACAAGAAAAAATTGATAATGAGAAAAAAATTCTTGAAGAAAAAAAGAGAAAAGAACAAGAAGAATTAAAGAAAGAACAAGAAGCACTATTAAAAGAAAAAGAAGTTTTAGAAGCTAAAAAAGCTGAGTTAGAGAATCAAAAACTTGAACTTGAAAGATTAAAGCAAGAAGCTATAAATCTAAAAGAAGAAATGGTTAGTGTAAAAAACAACATTGAGAATACGCCTAAGAAAGAATCAAAAACTAAAAATGAAACACAAGAGCAAACTCAAGTTTCAATAAAAGAAGAGAAGCCTAAAGATAATAGTTTCTTAAAACTTATAAATGTAGCAAAAATAAAAGGTGAGCTTTACAAAGAGTACCTTGATAAAATTACAAAAATAAATTCTGATGTAAAATTATGTAGAGATGATAAAAATAGAATAGAAATTTATTATGGACCTTTTGAGTCAAATAAAACTAGAGATGAGTTATTAAACACTTTGTTAAAAAATAAATTTAAACAAAGTTATTCATTAGAATTAACAAAAGAAGAATTCAATAAAAGATGTAATTATTAGAAAACTATGAGTTTTCTAATATTTCATATGCATCTTTAACATCTATTCTTTTTGATGTGATATCAACATTTAAAATATATCTATCAAATATGTGAGGTAGTAAAAATACTGCTGGAAGTTCTTTATCAACAAGTTCTTGAGAGGTTTTAATCTCTAAATAATCATCAATAGGATATCTATGGATATCATTTACTTTACCAAGCTTTAAATCATTTTCATAAACATCACAATCCATTAAATCAAACCAAAAGAATTCATTCTCTTCTAATTGGCAATTATCTCTAGTTTGCTCTTGTGTTACAAAAAGTTGTTGATTAGTAAGTTTTTTTGCAGTTTCAACATCTTCATAGTTTTCAAATAAAACTAATTCCCTTGTTGAATTATACTCTTTGATTTTTAATTGAAGTTTCCTGTTAGTTTCAAAGCTTGCACCAGCCTTGAACTGTTCAGGGAAGTCTGAGTCTATAAAAAGTCTTAAATGACCTTTTAAGCCAACAGCTTTCCCTAATTTAGCTACATAAATATTATCTTGTTTCATAAATTAGTCTGTGATAACCTGAATTTTATAAGAAATACCATCTTTAGCTTTACAACCATTTGCCATAGTTTTTAAAGCATTAATCATATTTCCATTTTTACCAATTAACTTACCTATATCAACGCTATTAACTTTGATAGTAATTTGTGCAAAATTCTCATCAATAAGCTCTTTAGTAACTTCTACATCTTCAGGAACACTAACAATTAATTTTGCATAGTTCTCAATAAATTTAGTAACCATTTTTTTTTCTATAATTATTTAGAAGCTAATTTTTTAACTTTTTCAGATGGTTTAGCACCAACACCTATCCAATAGTTATATCTTTCTTCGTCTAATTTTAATACTTTTGGCTCAACTACTGGGTTGTAGTAACCAATTGATTCAATCCAACCTGAATCTCTTCTTTTTCTTGAATCTGTTACAACGATTCTGTAAAATGGTTTCTTGTTTCTACCCATTCTTGTTAATCTAATTACTGTCATACTTTCTTTCCTTTGTTTTGTTTATAGTATTGAATTCTAAACTCATTAAAAATAAGTTCACAACTCAATACTATTTGATTTTTATTTATCTAGGGATTTTTGGCATCCCACCAGGTCCCATTTGAGACATCATATTTTGTAAACCTTTCATTCCACCCTTGCCTGAAAGTTTTTTAGCCATTTTTGAAGCATTTTTAAACTGCTTTAAAATTTTGTTTACTTGAACTTCTGAAAGACCAGAACCTTTTGCAAGTCTTTTCTTTCTTGAAGGATTCATCAAACTTGGAGTTTCTCTCTCTTTTGGAGTCATTGAACCAATTAAAGCTTTAATTCTTTTAATCTCATCAGAATTTTCAAAGTCCATATCTTTTAATGGTCCAGCCATTTGTGAAAGGCCTGGAATCATTCCAATAATAGATTTCATAGAACCTAATTTACTCATCATTGCTAATTGTTCTAAGAAGTCATTAAAGTTAAATTCACCTTTTTTAATCTTCTTAGTAACTTCTTTTGCTTTTTTCTCATCAATTACTGCTGAAGTTCTTTCTGCAAGTCCTTCAATATCTCCAAGACCTAACAGTCTTGATACGATTCTATCAGGAATAAACACTTCAATATCTGGCATTTTTTCACCAATACCAATAAATCTTAATGGAACCCCTACTTGATGAGAAATTGACAATGCAACCCCACCTTTAGTGTCACCATCATATTTTGAAAGAACAACACCATCAATTCCAATTTGCTCTTTAAATGAAGTAGCAGTTTTTGTAGCATCATGTCCTGTTAAAGAATCAGCAACATAGAAAATCTCATCAGGAGCTACGGCATCTTTAACATCTTTTAATTGAGCCATTAACTCTTCATCAATTGCAAGCCTACCAGCTGTATCTATTAAAAGAACATCATATAAATCTTTTTTAGCTTTTTCTTGAGCTGCAAGAGCTATTTTAATTGGATCTTTTTCATTATCATCAAAGTAAATATCTACTTCAATTTGTTCAGCAATTTGTTTTAATTGCTCAACCGCTGCTAATCTTTGTAAATCACATGCTGCTACTAAAACTTTTTTCTTTCTTGTTTTTAAGTAGTTAGCTAATTTACCAGTAGTTGTTGTTTTACCAGAACCTTGAAGTCCTGTCATTAAAATTGTAGTTGGAGGAGTTGGTGAGAATACAAAACCTTGATTACCTTCAGTAGTTAAAAGTTTTGTTAATTCAGTCTTTAAAGCATTTAAAAAAGCATCTTGACCTATGCCAATTCTTTTTGTTTCAAGCTCTACATTAGTAATTAATTCTTTTGTAGTTTTATGATGAACATCTGCTTTTAATAATGATTTTTTTAATTCTGTAATAGCTTTCTTAAGTGATGCAGCATCATCTTTATGTCTTATTTTATTAACAGCATTTTTTATCGAACCGGTTATTGAATCAAACAAAATATCTTCTCCACAATTTTTTAAAGTTTGAGATTTTACTTAACTATACCTTTGATATAGATTAAGTAAAAGAGCTAAATTAAGTTTTTTTTTAGTTTTGTTTTTTCAAGGTTTACCATTTTAAGGGAAACCTCTTTTTAAATATGCTTAAATTTTAATTAAATTCATACACTCTAAATTCTCTAGGCTCTTTAGCCTCGAACTCATAATCAAATATTTTAGTAACTTTTGAGTGTAATAAAACTCTATTTATGTTAGATGCTGGTTTTCCATATAAAGCATCACCAATAATTGGTAAACCAACTGAGTTTAAATGAACTCTAATTTGATGTGTTCTACCACTTTCAATTACTACTTTTACTTTTGATTTATTTCCCTCTACTAGCATTGGATATACTGTAGATTTTGCAGACTTACCTTTTTTCACATCAATTTTTGATTTTGCACTACCTCTATCTTTTGTTGTTAAAATTGGTTTATCTATTTCAATTTCTTCAATAACCTTACCTTCTACTACAGCTACATACTCTTTGTAAACTCTATGATTACTGAACTCTTTTATTGCTCTTTTTTGAAACTCTTCATTTTTTGCAAATAGCATAACACCACTTGTTTCTTTATCAAGTCTATTTAGTAATATAGCTTTTGGGAACTTTCTAGCAATTTCATCTGCTGTTAGAAAAGCTGGTTTATCTACTGCTAAAATATTATCATCTTCAAATATAACTTTTACTTTAGCTACTTCTTTAACACTAAATCTAGTATCACTTTTAATTTCGCCTCTTGCAATCATCACTTTTTTAGTACCAACTCTAACTAATCCTTTATCAATTAGATCTTTTGCTTTTGAGTTAGAAATATTTTCTTGTTTTGCTAAAAGTTTGTACGCTTTATCATATTCTGCCATTTTTTATTTCCTTTATTATTGGATCAAATGAACCTGTTTTTTGTAAAACTGGTTTATTTAATTCATCTTTTTTTTCTAAATATTGTTTTAATTCACTATCTTCAATTAAATAGTAATTTTCAATGCACTCAAATAAAGAGTATTGATTGAAAATATTTTTACCACTAATAATTTTACATCCAAAATAAGCTGGTTCAACTGGATTGTGACCACCTATTTTTTCAAATGCACCACCTAAGATTACAACATCACTTATAGAATATATATCATTTAATATTCCCATTTTATCAATAAGAATTATATCAGAATTAAAATCTTCTTGGGAGGTATATTTATGATAAGACAGATCTTTATGTTTTATAAACTCTCTTATTAATAAATCTACTTCTTCAAATCTTTCAGGATGTCTTGGGACTATAAGTAGTTTCCCAAATGACTTATCAAATGATTTTAATATTAACTCTTCTTCATTTTTATGTGTACTAGCTGCACAAATAACTGTTTGATTAAGTTTTGATAAGCCTAAACTTGTTTTTGGAAGTTGTGCTAATTTTATATTACCTATAACTTCAATATTTTTTGCACCAAGTTCTTCTAATCTTTTTTTATCAACTTCACTTTGAGCAAAGACTTTATCAATATTTTTAAAAATTCTTTTATACAAAAACGAAAATTTTTGATAAGATTTATATGACTTATCAGAAATTCTTGCATTTATTAATAAAGTCTTTGCACCTTTTGACTTCGCACATAAAAAAAGCATATACCAAAGCTCTGCTTCCATAACTACTAATACTTTTTGTTTCTTTACCCAAAACGGTAAAAAAATCTCAAAAGGCAAATATCTAACTTCCTTACAAAACTTATTTGCTTCTTCAAAACCAGTATTTGTAATAACAGATACTTTGCTATCTTCAAAAGCTTGCACTAATGGTTTAATTGTTTTTGTCTCACCCATAGAACAAGAATGAAACCAAACTCCATCACTAGAAAATTTATCATTATTTTTTAAGAAAAATTTTGCTGGAATTGCATCTTTATATTTTGGTTTTTTTGATTTAAATATTAAATAGGGAAGTGCAAGTATATAAACTATACTTAAAAGTAAGTAGTAAATTATACTAAAAAGGCTCAAATTAAGCCTCTTCAGTCTCTTCTTCTTTATAAAGAATTCTTCCACAATGTGGACAGTTAATAATCTCTTCTGATTTAATTACTTCTGCATATGTTTTATCATTAATTTTCATAAAACATCCATAACATGCTTGTTTTTTAACAGGAACTACAGCTGATTCTTTTGCCCATCTTTTAATTTTTTCATAGAATGTTAAAATTTTATTATCAAATTTTTCTAGTAATTCACTTCTATCTTGATAAACAACATTTCTATCTTTATTAATCTCTTCAATTACATTATCTACAGCAATTTGAATATCTTTAATCTCTTCTTCTTCTGCTGACAATTTGTCTTGTAACTCTTTTAAGTTTTCTTCTTTAGCAGTTGATAAAGTATCTAATCTATCAATCTCTTCATTAGCAAATGCAATTTGTTCTTTTGCAATTTCCTCTTCTAATTGTAAAGCTTTTAACTCTTTTTCATTTTGAACATCGTTGTTCTTTTTTGCAATATCATCTAACTTAGATTTTAATTCTGCTAAGTGAATATTGTTTTTTGTTCTTTTAGATTTAATATCATCAATCTCTAAATAACTATCATTAATTGATGTTTTAATTGCTTCTGCTGTTTCCACAAATGTTGCTAGTTTTGCCTTTTCATTCTCAATCTTTGGCTCGAACATACTAATAGCTGTATCAAATTTCGATAATTTGATTAAATCCTGTAAATACTTATTCAACCGTTTCTCCTCTTTTAAAAAACTCAAATGGATTTTTTGAAGCTGTTATTATAGCTTTTAATTCATTTTTTTTCAAATATTCTGAAAGAACTCCCTCTAATAGGGTATTAAAGTGTCTTTCACTCTCGTAATGTCTTATATCAATTAAAGACACACCTCTAGCTTTTGCTTCCATTGCATCATGATATTTAATATCTCCAGTTAAAAAACAATCAGCTTTAACTTCATCAAGTAAAGACATAGCTGAACCAGTTACAACTGCAATATCTTTTATAAAGTCATCGCACTTAACAGCTTTTGTTGTTTTTAAATCTAATTTATTAGATACATGCTTTACTAAATCATCAAAATTCATATTTACTTCACAAGTAGCAATAAACTCTTCTTGACTTTTTACTTCAAATCCTAAAATATCTTCAACAACATATTTGTTTAAATGTGTTTTATCAATATTTGTGTGCATTGAGATTAAGGCAACATCTTTTTTAATTAATTCTTTTAAAATTTTTGTTGCATAAGTATCATAATTAACTCTCTTAAGACCTGAAAAAATCAATGGATGATGAGTAATGATTAATGAATTTGGTTTGATTTGTTCTACTAAATCTAAATCTAAATCAATACTTACATATACATTCTTAATATCATCATCTAATGAACCAACAAGAAGTCCTGAGTTATCCCATTTTTCTTGTAATTCAAAAGGAGATAATTCATTTAAAAAGTTGTAAATATTTTTAAGTTTCAAACTTATCTACCAATTCTTTTTAATCTATCTTCTTCTTGCTCTTTGTAAAGTACTGCACAACCTTGAGCAAGCTCTCTAACTTTTAAAATATAGTTTTGTCTTTCTGTTACAGATATTGCTTTTCTTGCATCTAAAGTATTAAATGCATGAGAAGCAATCATACACTGATCATATGCAGGTAATGGTAAACCTGCATCTAAACATGATTTACACTCATTAAAGGCATCATCAAAATGCCTAAATAGCATATCTGTATCAGCTATTTCAAAATTATATTTAGAGAATTCATATTCTCCTTCTTTGTGAACATCTGCGTAAGTTGTTGTTCCATGTGCATTTTCATTCCAAACAATATCAAATACAGAATCAACACCTTGTAAATACATTGCAAGTCTTTCAGTACCATAAGTAATTTCAACAGCAACTGGATCACAAGGTAAGCCACCAACTTGTTGGAAGTAAGTAAATTGAGTTACTTCCATTCCATCTAACCATACTTCCCATCCAAGTCCCCAGGCACCAAGTGTTGGAGACTCCCAATTATCTTCTACAAATCTAATATCATGTTTTGATAAATCTAGTCCTAGAAACTCTAATGACTGTAAATATAAATCTTGAATATTATCTGGACTTGGTTTGATTAGTGTTTGAAATTGGTAATAAGCACCTAATCTATTTGGGTTTTCACCATATCTACCATCAGTTGGTCTTCTACTAGGAGCAACATAAGCTGTACTCCATGGTGTTGAATCTAAACTTCTTAAAAGAGTAGCAGGGTGAAATGTTCCTGCACCTGCTGGGATATCATATGGCTGAACAATATTACAACCTTGATTTGCCCAAAACTCTTGTAACTTTAATAGAATTTGTGAAAATGTAACCATCTATTTTATTCCTAATTGTATTTGATTTTTTAGATTAAAAATAAGCTTTTATTTGCTTACACCAAATATAAGTTTACTATACTTGGTGTTATAGATACCTCTATAAAATAATTTCGATATCTTTTGAATCACTCTCTACTTTTTTAGATTGAACGATTCTATCTTCTTTTAATTTTGTTGCTAATTCTGGATCATATATAGCTAAAATTTGCATAGCTAAATAAGCAGCATTGATTGCTCCACTTCTACCAAGTGCAACAGTACCAACAGGCATACCAGCAGGCATTTGAACAGTTGAAAGCATTGCATCCATACCATCCATAGCTCCACCTTTCATAGGTACACCAATAACTGGTTTAGTTGTAGTTGCAGCAACGGCACCTGCTAAATGAGCAGCCATACCAGCAGCAGCAATAAATGCAACTGCACCTTTTTCTTCAGCTTCTTTAATATAGTCCTTAGTTCTCTTTGGACTTCTATGAGCTGAAGAAATTATAATTTCGTACTTTACATTGAATTTTTCAAATGTATCAGCACAGTGCTTCATAATTTCATAGTCTGATTTACTACCCATTATAATTGAAACAAAATTCATTTTTAGTTCCTTATTAATCTATTAATTTGCGATTATATCAAAAACTTTCTAATAGTTTTATAATCTTACTAATCTTGAGCTTTTTCCAAGATTCAAATTTATAGATAGTTAAGTCTTCATTATCAAAAATAAACTTTGATAAATTTTTTGATTCATCATAAACCCTAATAGATTTTACAAAAGGATAGTACTTTGTTTCTTTTTCATACTCTTCATTATTAAAAATAGCAACTGTAGGTATCATAAAAGAATCACTAATATGAAAGGTTGCTGTATCTACTGTTAATACACTATTCATTTGTGAGATAATGTACATAAATTCTGTCAAACTTTTTGAATCTTTTGATAAATCTAAAAACATTTCATCTTTAATTTTTGAATCAATATTTAAAGCGCTAACAATTACATAATCTTCATTTTCTTTTAATAATTTTTTTAGAATATCAATAGCATAAGTTTGAGGAATTGATTTTTTCAAGTTAGCAGAGTAAGGGTGATATAAAAGTAGTTTTCCTTTTTCTTTTGCCTTATTTATTTTTTCTGTAATCTGTTTTTTTATTGTAACTTTAGATAAATCTATTTCATTGAATTTTAAATTATCTTTTATTTTTTTATAATCAATACCAAATTTATAAAGCCATGCATCAACATAGTTTAACTCTTTGAAATATGCAGAGTTTATAAAAGAGCTTGTATCAATAAAATAATCATATTGTGTAAAAGTTTTTACACTAATACTTAATGGATATATATTTTCAATAAAATTTAATTTTTCATAAATAGATTTGTCTCTACTATAAAAACTGTTATTTGAAGCATTTAAATAAAGGTCAATTTTTATTGTTTTATAAATTTCTTTTAATTTTGAATGTAGAATTCTAAGTGCTGTACTTGAAGCTATCATTTCACTAATTGTTTTACCTAAACTTCCAATAATTACAAGTTTTACTTCTTCTTTATCAATCACTTTTAATTGTTTATATAAATCAATTATTGTGTCTTCTAAAAAATATTCACTTTCACACTCTTGTGTTTTTGTATATTCATTATAATTAGAAATACCCAATTCAATAGGGAAACCTTCTAGATTTCTGATTTTATCTTCATTTAGTAATCTAGTAAAAAACTTATCTTTATCGATTCTTTTAAAAACGCCTTTTAAATCATTATAATCATCATAAGTGGATATATATGCAGTTTCATTATTTAAGTTTGATGGTCTACGGAACTTATAATAGTTAACCATAGTCCCATCAGTAGTTTTTATATTTATATTGCCTGTAACTCTAAAAAATATCATTTATTTTTTAATTTTCTTCTTTATTTTCAATTCTAAACATCGTTAGATATGGAAGTTTTCCAGGAAGTTTGATTTTGTTAGTATTTCCACTATGAACTGCTTCTAACTCTTTTCCTGATTCTGTTAGTATCTTTTTAAAGTTAATGTAATAAATTCCATTTTCACCTTTAAAAATCTTCCCAATTTCATTTTCACACTCTTGTAAAATTTCACCATTTGGTGTAAAAATTTCTATATTTTCATTTGGAAAAGTTTTATATTTACACATAAAATGTTCTTCATCATCTGTAACTAAACCACTTACCTCATAAGAACCTTTACTTAAAGCATATTCATGGTTTTGAGAATCTGTTTTCTCAAATGGTCTATGAACTAAGTATGCATCAGTGAAGCCTCTATTTTTTGTAGTATGTAATTCTCTTTGATATTTATCAGCTTCAAAGTTATCTGCAAAATAATCATCAATTGCAGTTCTATATGTTTTTGCTGTTACTGCTGCATAATATGGTGATTTTGTTCTACCTTCAATTTTAAGAGCGTTAACCGCTCCTGAATCTAAAATCTCTTTTATATGTGAAGCTAAATTTAAATCTTTTGAATTGAAAATATAAGTACCAACACCCGGTTCTTCTTCTAATCTAAATAAAGTGCTATGATCTTCATTTGCAGCATATAAAGTATATTCAAATCTACAATCATTTGCACAAGATCCTCTATTTGGAACTCTACCCATTTGAACTGCACTTACTAAACATCTTCCAGAGTATGCAAAACACATAGAACCATGAGCAAAAATCTCTATCTCCATTTCAGGTAAATGTTTTTTTATCTCTTTAACATCTTTTAATGATATTTCTCTTGCAACAACAATTCTTTTTACTCCCATATCCCAAAATACTTGTGCATCCATGTAGTTTAGTACATTTGCTTGAGTTGATAAATGAATTGGAATTTGAGGAGCTAGTTCTCTACATAATCTTACAACACCGGGTGCAGCTACAATAAATGCATCAGGTTCTAGTTCAGCCATTGATAAAATATGTTTTTTTAATAAATCAATTTGTGAGTTAAAAGGAAATCCATTAATAGTTGCATATACTCTTTTGCCTCTTGCATGAGCATAATCGATTCCCTCTTTAAAAGTTTCAAATGTGAATTCTTTTCCAGCTCTAATTCTTAAACTAAAGTGACTAACACCTGCATAAACTGCATCTGCACCATATTTAATAGCAATTTTTAACTTTTCTAAATTACCAGCTGGTGATAGTAACTCTACTTTTTTATCGTTCATAAATTTCCTTTGATTTTTCATAATAGTAAGTTTTTATTAATATTTTTGGAATTATATCTATTTTTTTATAAATATAAAAGAGGAGAGATTTTGTCTAATTTCTTATGTGATGAAGGGAAGCTTCTAAAAGCTTTCCCATTCATCATCACTATTGTTGTTTGAAGTTATAACTTTATTATCATTATAGTTTACTTCTTTTTTAGCTTCTGCTTTTGTCTCTTTTGCTTTACTAACACTAGAGGCTCTTACAGGCGCTATTTCTTCACGTTTAACTGGTTGTGGCTTAGCATCGATTATCTCTTTTTTCTCTAAAACATTTTCAATTTTTATTTGTTCTAAACAATCAAATAATTCTAATGTAGTAGTATCAAGTTTCGAAGAGAATTCATTTAATAATTCAGAATCAAGATTTCCTTTACAATCCTCATCAATATAAGATTGTACATATCCATGAACTAATTCATGTTTCTCTTTTAATAATCTCCAATTAGATGTTTTTGTAAACTCTTTTCCTAAACCTTCTTGCTCACTAATCCATCTTCCTAAATCACACTCTGAACAAGATTTAACTTTCCATGAAGTACTAGTTGTAGATAATTTATTGAAATTATCACTTTTAAACTTGATGTGATCTGATTTTAACTTAGAAATTTTAAATACTAAATCAATATCTTTAATAGATTCTTTACTCATAACATTAAAGTTTGCTCTATCAGCAACTTGGATTAAAGTATCAGAAAGTGCAGATACTTCTGATGCTAAACCACTAATTGTAGTAGCTGAATTTGCATTTACTTGAGTTGCTCTGTCAAGGGCATTAATCGCATCATTAATTTGAATAATACCTTTTTCTTCTTCTGTACTTGCTTGATTTACATTTGCAATTAAGCCAATAGTTTCATTAATTTTTTCATTTAATGAACTATATCCACCAATCATATTATTTGCAATTATTTTACCTTCATTAGCTTTACTTGTTGCATTTTCAACAATATCTTTAATCTCTTTTGCAGCTTCGGCTGATCTACTTGCAAGATTTCTAACTTCTTGTGCAACAACAGCAAATCCTTTTCCAGCTTCACCTGCAGTTGCAGCTTCAACTGCAGCATTTAGTGATAAAATATTTGTTTGGAATGCAATTTGATCAATTACTGTAATTGCTTCATTAATTGATTTAACTTGATCATCAATCTCATCCATAGCTTGTGTAGTTTGAGATGCTAAAGATTCACCCTCTTGTGAAGAATGATTTAATTCATTTGCTAATTGAGACATTCTTCCAATATTATGTACATTTGATTTAACAATTGAAGTAATCTCTTCAACCGCAGCTGCTGTTTCTTCTAAAGATGCAGCTTGTTGATTAGCTGAACTTGATAAGTTAGCTGATGATTCAGATAAAACTTTTGTATCATCATTTAATTTTTTACCACTTTCAACAATCATTGATAAGAAGTTAGATACTGATGATCCAACTAAATTTGTACTTGAAACAAGTGATGAGATAATACCATTTACATCATCTCCTTTTACATTCTCATTTGAAACAAAGTTTGAATTACCATATTCGATTAAAACATTATTTAACTTTGTTAAATTTTCATTAGTTTTATCAATCATACTATTAATAGAATCTCTTAATCTCATAATTTGAGGATTGTTAGATGTTTTTGTAATTTTATAAATATAGAAACCTTTATTTACTTTGTCAATTACACTATCAACTTCTTCAATTACTTTAGCATCTTGCTCATATCCATCTTTTAATTTATTTACATAAGCATTAAAACTATCAACTAAACTACCAATTTCATCATTTGAAGTTTTTTCAATCTCACCTGCATTATTATTACTATTTGTAATAGTGTCAACAGCATCTTTTAAATTATCAATTGGTTTAATAATAGTTCTGTTAATTAATACACTATAAACAATATAAGAGATAATTATTGCAATAAGTGCAAATATTGAAATATAAATAATGATATTAGTAATATCTTCTTTTGTTTTATTTTCCATAAGAAGAACATCTTGCTTAATATTATCAACATACTCACCAGTACCAATAATCCAATCCCATTGCTCAAACTTTTTCACATATGAGAACTTTTCTCTTGGATCACCTGCTTTTCCTGGTCTATCCCACATATAAGTCACTAATCCACCTTCTGGTTTTGCATTAGAAACTTTAACCATCTCAACAAAATGTTTCTTACCTCTTGCATCTTGATTATTAGATAAATCTTTTCCTATTAAAGCAGGTTTTATTGGATGCATTACCATTTTAGGATAAGAACTATTAATCCAGAAATATCCATCTTTACCATATCTCATATTTTTGATTGCTTCTTTTGCTTCTTCTTGAAGTTTTGAAGTAACATCATCAACATAAGCTCCAGTTCCAATTACCCAACCATATGGCTTAAATAATTTCACGTAAGATACTTTCGGTTGTGGCTTTTCAAATCCTGGTTTTGGCCATACATAATCAACATAACCATCCCCATTTTGTTTTGCAACTTTTGCAAATTCAAAGAATATTCTTTTCCCACCTTTATCTTTGTAGTCAATCATATCTCTACCATTTAATTGTGGTTTTATTGGATGAGTAACAATTACCGCATTTATATCATTAACCCAAAAATAACCGTTTGTTCCATATCTTGATGCATTAATAATAGATTTTAATCTATACTGCAAAGCCTCAGTTGATAAACTATCTTTTAATTTTTCATACTCCGCATTAAGTACTGAAAATAAAAAGTTTGTTTGATCTTTTAAATCACTTTGTACTTCTATTTTAACTTTTTCTATAGATGTTCTTTCATAATAAGACTCTATAGTTTTATAAGCTAAAGAAACATAATTTTGAAGTTCTTTCTCTTTTTTTGCATAAGCTTCTTTTTCGTAATTCTCTATGTTTTCACTTGATAATTTATTGATTGAGTATATTGAATCAATAGTAATTGAAATTGAAACAACAATTATTGTTATTAAAGCTAAAAGCAATAACTTTGCTTTTATTGATAAATTTGACCCCATGACTTTCCCCCCTAGTATTCTATAATTGAGTATAGCAATTATTAATTAGAAAAGTCAAATTATTTTTGATTATTTATAATATAAGTATTGGGGATAATTCAATTAGTAACGATTATTTAGAAATGTATCCAAAAGTTATTTATATTATTTTATTTAACTATCTGCCTTGCAAAATCCATTGCATGTGCACTTAGCTCTTCACCACTAATCATTCTTGCAATTTCATTGATTTTTTCATCTTTTGTTAATTTTCTAACAATAGAGTTTCCATCTTTTTTATCCACTAAAAAGTGTTGGTGTGCAGAGGAAGTTAATTGAGGTTGATGAGATATTGCAAAAATTTGATATGTGTTTGAAAGTTGTTCTAAAACTTTAGCTATAGCTTCACTTTCTTTACCACTTAAGTTTGCATCAATCTCATCTAAAAATAAAATACCATCATCAACAATTTGATATTCACTCATACTTGTCAATAAAGATAATCTTAGTCTATTAAACTCACCAGAACTAATAGTATTTAAATTTACACCATTTAATTCAAATTTTACTTCATCGATTCCAGTAAAATCTAAGTCTTTTTCTTCAATAATAATTTTTGCATTACTTAAGTATAAATATTTTAAATAATAATTCATTTTTTCTTCTAATGTTTTACTAGCGAGTACTCTATATTTTGAAATTTCTTTTGCAAGAGTATTTAATTTTATAATTGATTCATTAACTTTTGATTCTAATTGTTGTTTCTCAAAAGTAATATTCTCATAAGAATCAAGTTCTTTTTTCTTTTCATCCTTGTACTTTAAAGCTTCAACAATAGAGCCAAATCTTTTTTGTAATGCAGATAACTTTTCAATTCTATCAAGAACTGTTTCAATATCTATTTCCTCTAATTCATATAAAGAATCATTGAATCTTTCAAATATATTATTTAATTCATTAATAGCATCATCAAAAAATGTACTATTTTCATCTAAAATTTCTAGTGCATTTGATACATTGTGAGTAAGCTCAAATATTGGGTTTGCTTTTTCAATGGCTTCTTGTATTTTCTCTTTTTTTGTGAGTCGTTTTTTTAATAAGCTCAATTCTTCATATTCATCAACTGAAGGATTGATAGATTCTATTTTTTCAATTTCAAATCTTGCAAACTCTTTTAAATCTTCAAGTTTATTTTCATCTTCTAAAAGTTTTTCTAACTCTTTTTTTGCTTTAGTATACTCTAAATATAAAACATCGTATTGTTGCTTAATATCTTTAAACTCTGACATCTCTTTTTGGCATAATTTATCTAAGAAAACTAATAGTTTTTTTGACTCGAAATCACTTGTATCTTTTAAGTTTAAATGTTTTATTAATTTTGAAGAGAATACATTTAGATTTTTTTTTGATATTGTTTGATTATTTAAAAAGTATCTAACTTTTTCTTTTTTTATTGTTTTAATTACAATATCATCATTTTTTGAGATATCATATAACTCATTTTCTACTGAGTTATTGATAAGTTCAACTTCACCTAAATTTGCTTTTACATCACTTTGAGAAAATAGTGATAAAATTCCTTGCATTAATATAGATTTACCAGCTCCACTTGGACCTGTAAAAACATTTAAACCTTTGTTAAACTCTAAATCAACTTCTTGAAAAGATAAGCAATCTTTTAAGTATACTCTATTTATCAATTAATTTCCCCATGCTAATTTTTCATTTAAAACTGCAAAAAAGTTTCTCTCACATCTATGTAACATTTTTGCTTTTTTCGATGCAATTTTAATTTTTACAGAATCATTTTGTTGTATTTCATATATATCTTGCCCATCAACTATAACAACTGCACCTTGAGTATCAGAAATTTTAAACTCTATTTCAAAATCAGCAGGCATAACAAGTGGTCTTTGTGTTAAAGAGTGCGGAGCAACTGGAGTTATAATAAAAGCTTCTGTTAAAGGATATACAATTGGTCCTCCAACTGATAAATTATATGCAGTTGAACCAGTTGGAGTTGAAATAATCACACCATCTCCAAAATAAGAATTAAAAGGTTTACCATCAATTTTGGCTTTAATTTTAATCATTGATGAAATAGATTTTCTTGTAATAACAATATCATTAAAAGCTACAAAATTATTTGAATTAACACTACCTTCTACCATCATTCTATTATCAATTTTATATCTATTGTTTTTTAAGTCTTCTAAAAATCCTGGAAGCTGATCCATGTTTATATCAGTTAAGAATCCTAAAGTTCCAAGATTAATACCTAAAACAGGAATATTTGATTTAAATGATCTTCTTGAAACAGAAAGTAGTGTCCCATCTCCGCCAACAGAAACTAAAAAATCTACTTTTTTACATAATTCATTAAATGATAAATCTCCATCAATATCTATCATTTGGGCTGAATCATTTTCTAAATAAACTTCAATTCCTACATTTTGAAATAGCTCTTTAATTTTAAAGAAATCATCTCTTAATTCTGGGCTAGATGGTTTAAGTATTATTCCTGCTTTATTTATAGACTTTAGCAGTTCGCTATTTTTTTCTACTTTCAAATTTTCTCTTTGTGATATTAAATTATATAAATTATTGTATCAAATTTATCAGAAATAACATATATAATGCAATAAAAAAAGGGATATGCAAAATGCATATCCCTTTAAAAAGTAAATTTATTTATATAAATTACCCGTTTCTTTTTGCGATAATCTCATCAGAAACATTTTTTGGTACTTCTTGGTATGCATCAAAAATCATTGAATAAGTTGCTCTACCTTGAGACATAGATCTTAAGTCTGTAGAGTAACCGAACATTTCAGATAATGGAATCATAGCAGTAACTAGTTTAACACCAGCTCTGTCATCCATAGATTGAACTTGTCCTCTTCTTTTATTACAATCACCAATAACATCACCCATGTACTCTTCTGGAGTTTCAATTTCAACTTTCATGATTGGCTCTAAGATAATAGGATTAGCAGCTGCACTTCTACAACCTTGCTTGAATCCCATAGATGCAGCTAATTTAAACGCCATCTCAGATGAATCAACATCATGGTAAGAACCATCGTATAATCTAACTTCGATATCAACCATTGGATAACCAGCTAAAATACCACCAGCCATTGCTTCTTCACAACCTTTTTGAACTGCAGGAACATACTCTTTTGGTACAACCCCACCTTTAATGTCGTTTTTGAAGATAAAGTTTTCTTCACCACCTGCTGGTAATGGAGTAATTTCTAAGTATACGTGACCGTATTGACCTTTACCACCAGATTGTTTAGCATATTTGTACTCTTGTTTAACAGAGTTTTTAATTGTTTCTCTATAAGCAACTTGTGGAGCACCAACTTCAGCTTCAACTTTAAATTCTCTTTTCATTCTATCAACAAGAATTTCTAAGTGTAACTCACCCATTCCTGAAATAATAGTTTGTCCAGATTCTTCATCAGTATTAACTCTGAATGATGGATCTTCTTCTGCTAATTTTCCTAATGCAATACCCATTTTTTCTTGGTCAGCTTTAGTTTTTGGCTCAACTGCTACAGAAATAACTGGCTCAGGGAACTCCATTCTTTCTAAGATAACTGGATCTTTTTCAGAAGCTAAAGTATCACCTGTAATTGTGTTTTTAAGACCAACAACTGCACCAATTTCACCAGCGTAAAGTTGACTAACTTCTTCTCTGTTATTTGAGTGCATTTTAAGTAATCTTCCGATTCTCTCTTTTTTCATTTTTGTAGAGTTCATTACATAAGTTCCAGACTCTAATTGTCCTCTATATACTCTTGAGAATGTTAATTGACCAACAAATGGGTCAGTCATAATTTTAAATGCTAATGCCGCAACTTCACCATCATCAGAAGAAGGAACGATTACAGCTTCACCATCTTGAGTTTCACCATTAATATCAGCAACCTCAGTTGGTGCAGGTAAATACATAGAAACAGCGTCAAGTAAAGTTTGAACACCTTTGTTTTTAAATGCAGTACCACAAGTCATTGGAGTAATAGTCATATTTAAACAAGCAGCTTTTAATCCAGCAACGATTTCTTCTTCTGATAATTCACCCTCTTCAAAGTATTTTTCCATTAACTCTTCAGATGATTCAGCAGCAGCTTCAATCATTTTTTCTCTGTATTCTTCAGCTTGATCTTGTAATTCTGCAGGAATATCTTCTACGTGGTAGCTAGAACCCATTGCAGCATCTTCGTCCCAAACGATAGCTTTCATTTGTACTAAGTCAATAACACCTTGGAAGTTTTCTTCAGCACCAATTGGTAATTGAACAGGAACAGGATTAGCTTTTAATCTTTCTGCAACTTGTTTTTCAACGTTGAAGAAATCAGCACCAGTTCTATCCATTTTATTAACGAAAATCATTCTTGGAACTTTATATTTGTTAGCTTGTCTCCAAACTGTTTCAGATTGTGGTTGAACCCCACCAACTGAACAAAATACTGCAACAGCACCATCTAAAACTCTCATAGATCTTTCAACTTCAATTGTGAAGTCAACGTGACCTGGAGTGTCAATGATATTAATTTGTAGTTCTTCGTTAGTTTTTGGGTGAGGCCAATGACAAGTAGTTGCAGCAGAAGTAATTGTAATACCTCTTTCTTGCTCTTGTTCCATCCAGTCCATAGTAGCAGCACCATCATGAACCTCACCAATTTTGTGAGATACACCAGTATAGAATAAAATTCTTTCAGTAGTTGTAGTTTTACCAGCATCAATGTGCGCAGCAATACCAATATTTCTAACTCTGTTAAGAGGAGTTTTTCTTGCCATCTTAAGTTTTCCTTTTAAATTATGTAAGTTTTCGTGATTGTATCAAAAAAACGCTAAAAAAAAAGGGTGTAAAACACCCTTTTAAATCTGTTATCAAATTAATTACAGATTGATTACCATCTATAGTGAGCGAATGCTTTATTAGCTTCTGCCATTCTATGCATATCTTCTTTCTTCTTGAATGAAGATCCTCTTTCATTAGCAGCTTCGAATAATTCGTTAGCAAGTCTTTCAACCATAGTTCTTTCATTTCTTTTTCTAGCAGCATCAATTAACCATCTTAATGCTAAAGTTTGTCTTCTTACAGATCTTACTTCAACTGGAACTTGATATGTAGCACCACCAACTCTTCTAGATTTAACTTCTAAAAGTGGTTTAACATTTTCAATTGCTTTTTCAAATAAATCGAAACCAGATTCTTCACCTCTAGCATCTAAGTTTGCAATTGCACCATACATAATTTTTTCTGCAGTAGATTTTTTACCATCTAACATAATTGCATTAACAAATTTTGTGATCACTTTACTATTGTAGATAGGATCAGCCATTATTTCTCTAACTGGAGCTTTTCTTCTTCTCATTTTTCTATCCTTCTACTTATTTCTTAGGCTTTTTAGTACCATATTTAGATCTTGCAACATTTCTATTTGCAACACCAGCTGTATCTAAGGCACCTCTAACGATGTGATACTTAACACCAGGTAAATCCTTAACTCTTCCCCCTCTAACTAATACGATAGAGTGTTCTTGTAAGTTATGACCCTCACCACCGATATATGAGATAACCTCAAATCCAGTTGTTAATCTAACTTTTGCAACTTTTCTTAAAGCCGAGTTAGGTTTCTTTGGAGTAGTAGTATATACTCTTGTACATACCCCTCTTCTTTGTGGACAATCTTTTAATGCTGGTGATTTAGATTTTTTGATCACCTTTTTTCGCTCTTTTCTAACAAGCTGATTAATAGTAGGCATTTTTTCCCTTTAATTAAATTGGTTTGAGCAATTATAGCAATGCTCATGCTTCTCGTCTGACTTCAACATACTGTTGAAACGATACTACCATTCTAGGAAACAGTAAGTTTTCTAAAAAAGTTTTGGATTATACTGAAAAGAAACTTAATTGTTCTTTAGTTTTGTAATTTGGTGATTTATTGGAAATATTTTTGTAAAAAAGCATTAAATTGATTAGCAAACTTTTGAGAGTCTTTTTGGTTAAAAGGTGCTGGACCTTTTGTAACTTCTCCTGCATCTCTTAGTTCCTGCATTAAATTTCTATAGGCTAAATATTCTTTTATATTATCTTCTGTGTATAGTTCGCCTCTATGGTCAATTGCATGTGCATTTTTTTCTAGTACTCTATTTGCAAGGGGAATATCAGCTGTTATAACTAAATCTTTGTCTTGTACAAATTCAACTATTTTATTATCTGCTTCATCTGCACCTAGATCAACTATCATATAGTTTATATGAGAACTTTTACCTATAGATATTTTTTTATTAGCAATAACAATTGTATCAATCTTTCTTTTTTCCACTGCTTTTAAAACAATTGGCTTTAAAAGATTAGGGAATGCATCTCCATCTATATATAGCTTCATAAAATCTCTTGTACTCTTCCTACTTGACCATCTTGTAGTCTTACTTTAATTCCATGAGGATGAGTTGGTGAATTTGTTAATATATTTTTTACAATACCTTGTGTTAGGTTTCCACTTCTTTGGTCTTGCTTTAAAACTATATTTACTTTCTGTCCAATTTTTATGTCAAATCTTTTTTTTGGGTTCATTATTTTTCTTTAAATTTTTGTAGAAGTATATCTAAGTTTATCTATATGAAGATTTAGATTTTTTAATTTTTACATCATAAAAGCCATTTGTTGCTAAAAACATTTTTACCTCTTGGTCTATAAATTTGTTTTTTGGTCCTCTTATAATTTCAATAATAGGAGAAATATTTGCTATTGGTTTTTCAAATTTTAACTCAAAGTATGGAATTAAATTTCCACATATTGCACGAAACTTCATATCTGAAATATTGTTTTTAAATATAAACTGTCTATTTTTAGAGTTATCAATAATAGTTGGTGAATGTATTAATCTAACTTCTTGCTCTTCTTTAAATAATTCATTTTTTGATTTTGCTGATAAATTGTTTATATCATTTATTACATTTTCACAAATATCTAAAAATTTCTTGTCATCAGTATTTATATCATCATCTATTAAGTTTATTGGCTCTAGAAATTTATCTATTAATTCTTCTTGTTTATTTTCATCATATAGCACTTCACTAGTATTTATTAAGCTATTTTCTTTGAAATAATCTACATTAAATCCAATAGCTACTCCATGCCCATCATTTGCATATGCACGCCATTGACTAAGTAAATCACAGCCTTGTGAAAATGATGCTATGTATACATTTGGAAGTTTTTGATTATAAAGTTTTTCAAAAGCAGTGTATTTATTAAAACTATTTTTAGTAGTGTTCTCTTTAATCTTTTTTAGAACTTTCTCTTTTATCCAGTGTATCTCTTTGTAGTCATTAAGATTGTAAACTGAACTAAGCCACAAAGTTCTATTTTGAATAATTGCTCTAAAAGCTTCAACATTACAATAATGATATATTATATTTCCCATAATTAGGCCTTTTTATATCTATATTCAATTATTATACACAAATTATTTAAAATTAAATACTTGTGTTATTTCTCTTTTTTTGTGGCAAATCCAGATTTTTTACTTTTTTTAATTAGATTTAATTCATTAATTTCTTTTTGGTAATCAACTTCCATATTTTGTAATAATGCAAAACATTTAGCATTTACAGCTATTGAATTAGGAACCTCACCTTTTTTCTTACACGCTTGTATATTCTTTTCACTAACTTTTATAAGTTCTGCAAATTTTGGTAAGCTAATTTCAGCATCAAGTAGTAATTTCTTAAATTCAATAAAAGTCATATTCTTTCCTTTTTTAGATTTAATATTATAGTCAATTATCTATAAAATATTACTATAATTATTAATTTATTGTTTTTTCCCTTGACAATATATGCTAAAAAGTATATAATTACCATATTATATAACTAAAAAGTATATTTTAGATATAGAAAAAAAATTAAGGAGTCATAAAATGGCAAAAGAATTAAAGAAAAAAGTAATCAAAAAAGTTGCAACAAAAGCTGTTAAAAAAGCTGATATCAAAAAGAAAAAAGTAGACGAAACAGTTAAACTAGTAAAAAAAGCAGTTACTAAAAAAGCTCCTACAAAAGTAAAAGAAGCTAAAAAAATAGCTAAAAAAACTCTTAAAAAAGTAGCATAATCTTATCTCTGAGTTAAACTCAGAGATATAAATAAATTTATGACTTAGGCATAACTTTTACTGGAGTAATTTGTATTTCTTCCATATCCCAAACACCACCAACAACATATGGCTCATTTGCTAGCCACTCATCAAATTCTACATCATCAGCAAAATTTGTAACAACTGATGAACCAACCATCTTATCATCTTCAATTAAAGCACAAGCACTTACAATTTTACCTTCAGCCATTAACTTTTGTGTTGCTTCAACATGTGCAGGTCTGTTTTCCATTCTTTTATCAAGAGCATTTTCATTATCATATGCTATAACTAAATATTGCATTATCATCCTTTTATTATTGATTCTTGTATTTTAACAGAAAAATTTAAATGATAATATTAGATTAAAAAATATTTACAGCAAAAACAAAAGAAAGTGGATATATTAAAACATTCATATATCTAAATATAGATGTCATATTTATGTTCATAGGCATAACATTAATAAGTTCTTGACCATTCGATAATTTTTTCATCATAGATAATTTAAAACTAATATCTAAAAATTTAATAATTAATATAGAACTCATCCAAAATCCAAAATTATTTAAATAAAAAGATAAAAAAATTGTATAGAAAAAACTAATGTGAAAAGTGAAATATAAAAAAATATTTTTTTGATATAAATAAAAATTGTTTAAAAGTAAGCCATGTAGAGTATCAGATTTTTGCCAATTTGATTCAAAAAATTCTAAAATGACAAAAATAATAAGTAGTAAAAGTAAATCCATTTAAATTCCAATAAGGCCTAAACCTTATTGATTATTATTCGTGATCAGCGAATTTAACTTTTTTGTCTTTGTAAAGACCTGTTCCAACTGGAATTGTTCTACCAATTACAACATTTTCTTTTAAATCTTCAAGCATATCCATCTTAGCTGAGATTGCAGCTTCAGTTAATACTTTCGTAGTTTCCTGGAAAGATGCAGCAGAGATAATAGAATCAGATGTAACAGCAGCTCTTGTAATACCAAGTAATAATGGTTCTGCAATTGCTGGCTCTCCACCAAGTTTAATGATTCTTTCATTCTCAATTTTAAATCTCTTCTTAGAAATCATATCACCAACGATAAACTTAGTATCACCACCATCAATGATAGATACTTGTCTTAACATTTGTGATGTAATAACCTCAATATGCTTATCAGCAATATTAACCCCTTGAGATCTATATACTTGTTGTACTTCAGAAACAATAAAGTAATGAAGTGCTTTTTCACCAAGAATTTTTAATACATCATGAGGAGAAACTTGACCATCAGTTAATGCTTCACCAGCATGTACGAACTCACCTTCATGAACTAATACTTGTTTAGATTTTTCTACTAAGAACTCAGCTTTTACACCGTTTTCATCAGTAACAATTAATCTTTGTTTATTTCTTAATGGTTTTCCAAATGAAACAATTCCATCAAATGTTGCTAAAACAGCAATTGATTTTGGTCTTCTTGCTTCAAATAACTCAGATACTCTAGGAAGACCCCCAGTAATATCTTTAGATTTTTGAGTAGCTTTTGGAGTTTTACCAATAATATCTGCAACTTCAACTTTTTGACCTTCTGCAACATTTAATGATGTTTTAGGATCTAAAGAATATCTAATTAACTCACTTGATTGAGTAGCTAATACAACAGTTGGTTTATATCCACTTGGAATATATTCATTAACAACTAGTTTAGATGTACCAGTTAATTCATCAAATTGCTCAGAAACTGTTACACCTGGAATAATATCTTCAAATGTAATAGTACCTGGTTGCTCTGCAATTGTAGGATTTGAATATGGATCCCACTCAGCAATAACAACTTGCTCACCAGATGCTGGTTTCGCAAGAATAGAATCTTTTTCTACATTACTGTTATCATCAAATTCAACAATAGAACCTCTAGCAACATAATGTCTTAATGCTTCTCTTCCTTCTCCATCAACAACAACAGCAAATACACCTTTGTCATTTACAGTATCACCAGCTTTAAAGTCTTCTCTTCTTTCTAAGTAATCACCATGTAATTTATAGTATTTAACGCTTCCTGCAGCTCCTGAAGTAATTTCAGAAGTAATAGGTGCTCCGTCTTCAACTCTTAAAATAGATGCAAATGGAATTCTGTTTGGAACATTCCAACCATCTTTAATCATTTCAACTACAGATTCATTCTCTTCAACTTCTTCACCATTTGAGTAAGGCAAGTATAATTTACCTTCAATCTTACCAGAAACACCTGCAAGCTCATTTGCTCTTGCAACATCATTCTTTCTTAAGTAATATTTCTTCTCATCTTTACCATTAGTAATTGTTAAAATAGTTTCTTCATGAATAGTTTCAACAGTAACTTTACCTTTAAATGGTGCATTAATTTTTGGCTCAACTAATAAAATACCAGCATTTCTTCTATTTGCAACAATTGCTTTTTCATTTTTATCAATGTAAGTCTTAATGTTATAATATCTAATGAAACCTTCTTTATCAGCTCTTAACTCTCTTTCTGTTTGAGTAGCACTTGCAGTACCCCCAACGTGGAAAGTTCTAAGTGTAAGCTGTGTTCCTGGCTCACCAATAGATTGAGCTGCAACAACACCAACTGCTTCACCTGGTGTTACTTTTCTTTGCTCACCTAAGTTAAGACCATAACATTTAGCACATAAACCATGCTCTTCTTTACAAGTAAGTGGTGTTCTAATAGTAACTGCTTTAACTTCAGCATCAGCAACAACTTTTGCATCTTCTTCAGAAATTAATGAACCTTCTGTGAATAAAATCTCATTTGAGATTGGATCAATAATATCTTCTGCAATAACTCTACCAGTAATTCTTTCTTCTAATGACTCAATTAATTCATTACCATGAGAGATATCTGTAATTTCTACACCTT
Source organism: uncultured Arcobacteraceae bacterium (assembly GCA_964022095.1). Taxonomy (GTDB): domain Bacteria; phylum Campylobacterota; class Campylobacteria; order Campylobacterales; family Arcobacteraceae; genus Malaciobacter_A. Next base: position 11,919 of record CAXHZO010000008.1, on the reverse strand, counting down.
CGTGAGTTCCACAATCTTCTCTTGTAATTCTAACATTTTGAGATACATCAATAAGTTTTCTTGTTAAATATCCTGCATTGGCTGTTTTAAGTGCCGTATCTGCTAAACCTTTTCTAGCTCCGTGAGTTGAAATAAAGTACTCAAGTACATTTAGACCTTCTCTAAAGTTTGAAATAATTGGTGTTTCAATAATAGTACCATCAGGTTTAGCCATAAGACCCCTCATACCTGATAACTGTCTGATCTGTGCAGAAGAACCTCTTGCCCCTGAGTCAGCCATCATGTAAATAGAGTTAAATCCACCTTTATCAGTTTGAACTAATTCCATCATTTCAGTACCAAGTTTATTATTAACTTCTGTCCAGATATCAATAATTTTATTATATCTTTCTTGCTCAGTTAATAAACCTTGACCAAATTGTTTTTGAACTTCAATAACTTCTTTTTTAGATTTAGTGATATGTCCAACTTTAGTTTCAGGAACTCTAATATCATCAATAGAGATTGAAATACCAGCTTGAGTTGCATATTTGAAACCTAAGTTTTTAAGGTTATCTAAGAATTTAGGAGTTACTTCATATCCACCATGCTTATAAATATAGTCAACTAATGTACCAATATCTTTTTTCTTTAAAACTTTATTCCATAATTCAATAGGAACAAATGATGGTAAAATTTCTTTAATAATTAATCTACCAACAGTAGTATGAATAACTTTTTCATCAACTTTTGATCTTATTTTTGCATGTAAGTCAACATTTCCCGTTTCTAAAGCAATTTTTACTTCATTAACATCAGTGAATAATTTATGTTCACCTTTAACACCATCTTTTTCTAATGATAGGTAATAAATACCTAAAATCATATCTTGCGATGGTACTGCAATTGCTCTACCAGATGCTGGTAAAAGGATGTTCATTGAAGACATCATTAAAATTTTAGCTTCGGCAACTGCTTCTTGTGATAATGGAACGTGTACTGCCATTTGGTCACCATCGAAGTCAGCATTAAATGCAGCACAAACTAAAGGATGTAATCTAATAGCTTTTCCATCAATTAATACTGGGTGGAAAGCTTGAATTGATAATTTATGTAATGTTGGTGCTCTATTTAGAAGTACAGGATACTCATCAACAATTTCATTTAAACATTCCCAAACTTCATTAGTTTGACTTTCAATTAATCTTTTTGCAGATTTTAAAGTTGTTGCATAACCTTTTTCTTCTAACTTAGCCATTAAGTGTGGTTTAAATAACTCTAAAGCCATTTTTTTAGGGATACCACATTGGTCCATATTTAATGTAGGTCCAACAACAATAACAGATCTACCTGAGAAGTCAACCCTTTTACCAAGTAAGTTCTGTCTAAATCTACCTTGCTTACCTTTAATGATTTCAGATAATGATTTTAAAGGTCTTTTATTTGCACCCTTAACAGCATTTGCTGTTTTACCATTATCAAATAAAGCATCAACTGCTTCTTGAAGCATTCTTTTTTCATTTCTAATAATAATTTCAGGTGCATCAAGTTCAGTTAATCTTTTAAGTCTATTATTTCTGTTAATAACTCTTCTATATAAGTCATTTACATCAGATACAGCGAATTTACCACCATCTAATGAAACAAGTGGTCTTAAATCTGGTGGAAGAACTGGAAGCTGAGTTAACATCATCCATTCTGGTCTATTTCCAGAGTTAATAAAGTTCTCAACTACTTTAAGTCTTTTTACAATAGTCTTTCTTTTTGCTTCAGATTTAGTAGAAGACATATCTTCTTTTAACATTGTTAAAAGTTCAAATAGATCTAATGTTTCTAATAATTCTCTTACTATATCTCCACCCATATTAGCTTCGAAACCAGTATGTTCAAATAAATCAGAGATAGTTCTATATTGATCTTCATTTAAGATATCAAATTTATTAACTTTTTTTGTTTTTTCATTATCATAAAAAGCTTCACCTGGATTACTTACAATATATGCTTCGTAATATAATACTCTTTCTAAGTCTTTTAATTTAACACCTAATAAAGTACCAATTCTTGTTGGAAGTGAAGAAACCATCCAAATATGAGCAACTGGAGATACTAAGTCAATATGACCCATTCTGTGTCTTCTAACTTTTGATGATGTTACTTCAACACCACATTTTTCACAAACTACACCTTTGTATCTCATTTTTTTGTATTTACCACAAAGACATTCATAGTCTTTTACTGGTCCAAAAATTTTAGCACAGAAAAGTCCATCTCTTTCAGGTTTTAATGTTCTATAGTTAATAGTTTCTGGTTTTTTTACTTCACCACAAGACCAAGAAAGAATTTTCTCAGGACTTGCTAATCTTAACTGGAAAGCTGCAAAATCTTGCGGTCTTTCTAACTCTTTAATTTCTATTGGTGATAAAATTGTTTCATTATTGCTCATCGTTTTCTACCTCTTCAAAAATCTCAACGTCTAATCCTAAAGCTTTAAGCTCTTTCGTTAATACGAAGAATGTTTCAGGAACACCAGATCTTGGCACATTTTCACCGTTTGCAATTGCTCTATATGCTCTTGTTCTACCTTCAACATCATCAGATTTAGTAGTAAGCATTTCTTTAAGAACACTTGTAGCACCATATGCTTCAAGAGCCCATACTTCCATTTCCCCAAATCTTTGACCACCAAATAGTGCTTTACCACCAACTGGTTGTTGAGTAACTAGTGAGTAAGGTCCTGTAGATCTTGCGTGAACTTTTTCATCAACTAAGTGATGTAGTTTAAGCATGTACATATAACCTACATTAACTCTTTCCATCATTTTCTCACCAGTTTTACCATCATGTAAAATAGTTTTACCATCTGAATCAATCTTAGCTAATTCAAATAATTTTGCAAACTCTTCTTCTTTTACACCATCAAAAATAGGTGTAGCAAATCTAACTCCAGTTGTCCAGTCATGACCATATTTAATTAATTCTTCATCACTTAATGATTCTAAGAATTCTTTACCTTGCATAAGTTTTGCAACAGATGCAATATCAATCATTTTAGCTCTTAATTCACTTACAAATTCTTCTCTTTTAGCTTCAAAAATATCTTGAATTTGTGCTCCAAGTTTTTTACCAACTAATCCTAAATGAACCTCTAAAATCTGTCCAATATTCATTCTTGATGGAACCCCAAGTGGGTTAAGAATAACATCAACAGTTTGACCATCTTCTAAGTAAGGCATATCAACTTTTGGTACGATGTTAGAAACAATACCTTTGTTTCCGTGACGTCCAGCCATCTTATCACCAACTTTAATCTTTCTTTTAGTAGCTACATAAACTTTAACTTGTTTAATTACACCACTTGGTAAGATATCATCATGCTCTAAAACTTGAAGTTTTTCTTCATGTTCATCTCTTAAAGTAGCTTTTTCTTTAATGAAGTGCTCTTTAATTGCATTATATTGTTTTTCAATATCTTTAGAATAAGAAGCAACAACTTTTTTCATTGCAAATCTATTAACATTTGTTAATACATCAAATGGAATTTTGTCACCTTTTTTGTATGTAGTTTCTTCAACTTCAACATCTTTATCTAATGGAGACTTTGAAAGTAAATCATTAATTTTTAAGATTTCTTCTCTATCTAACATTAAAAGTTTGTCATGATGTTTTACATCTAATTCAGCTTTTTCTGCTTCGATTTCAGCAACAGCTCTTTCGTCTTTTTCATATCCTTTTTTAGTGAATACTTTAACATCAACAACTGTACCTTCCATTGAAGTAGGACATACTAAAGATTTATTAATAACGTGACCAGCTTTTTCACCAAAAATTGCTCTTAATAATCTCTCTTCAGGAGTAGGTTTAATTTCACCTTTTGGAGTAACTTTACCAACTAAAATCATTCCCGGTTTTACAAATGTACCAACTTTAACAATACCTGAATTATCTAAATGACCTATTGATTCTTCTTTAACACCAGGTAAATCTCTAGTAATTTCTTCATTACCGTGTTTAAGTTCTCTACATTCAACATCTTTTTCATAAATATGAACAGAAGTAAATGCATCTTCTTCAATTAATCTTTCTGATAAAACAATCGCATCTTCATAGTTATATCCATTCCAAGGCATAAAGGCAACCATAGCATTGATACCAACACCTAATTCACCTCTATCCATTGACGGACCATCTGCAATTACTTGACCTTTTTCAACAAATTCACCCTCTTTTACAGCAATTCTTTGCCCAAAAGAAGTATTATTATTTGTTCTAACATTTTTGTTTACAGTGTAGTGGTCAATAAATGCACCATTTTCATCTTCACCTCTAACGTAAATGTTTTTTGCATCAGCTTTTTCAATAACACCAGCTCTGTCAGCTTTAATAGCTTCCCAAGCATCTCTTGCTACTGTTGATTCAAGTCCAGTTCCTACAACTGGAGCACTAGGTCTTAATAATGGAACTGCTTGTCTCATCATATTCGATCCCATTAAGGCTCTATTGGCATCATCATGTTCTAAGAATGGAATTAATGAAGCGGCAACACCCATAACCATTTGAGAAGAGATATCAATTAAATCAACTTTACTTCTTTCCATAAGTAAAATTTCACCATCTAATCTTGCTTCAATTAATGGTTCAACAATTTTTCCATTTTCATCAACTTTTGTTGAACCTGGAGCAATTACTAATCCCTCTTCTTGAGTTGCAGTGTAGTATGAAATTTCTTCACTTATAACACCATCAAGAACTTTTTTATAAGGTGCTTCAATAAATCCTAAATCATTTACTTTAGCAAAAGTTGATAATGTATTAATAAGTCCAATATTTTGACCCTCTGGAGTTTCAACTGGACAAATTCTACCATAGTGAGTTGGGTGAACATCCCTTACTTCAAATCCAGCTCTTTCTTTTACTAAACCACCTTCACCAAGTGCAGAAAGTCTTCTTTTATGTGTAACTTCTGATAATGGGTTAGTTTGGTCCATAAATTGTGATAATTGACCAGATGTAAAGAACTCTGTAATAGTTGATGTAATCATTTTAGAGTTAACTAAATCATGAGGCATAATATCTTCTAATGTACCAGATAATGTAGTCATTTTATCTCTAATAGCTTTTTGCATTTTAATTAAACCAGAATGCATTTCATTAGCTAATAACTCACCAATTGCTCTAATTCTTCTGTTACCTAAGTGATCTCTATCATCAATATGACCATGACCAGCTTTTACTTTTACTAAGTATTGAACTGTTTTAATAACATCTTCATAAGTTAAAGTAGTAACATATTCAGGAACATTTACACCTAACTTGTGGTTCATTTTCATTCTACCAACTTTAGTTAAGTCATATCTTTCTGGATCAAAGAATAATTTTCTAACAAACTCTTTAGCAGCTTCTTTAGTAACAGGCTCACCTGGTCTCATTACTTTATAAATTCTAATTGCTGATAAATCATTTTCATCATCAATTTGCTCAGTTTGTTTTAATAGTTTTAAAGATTCTGCATCAGCTTTAAATGCATTGATAATAGAGTTATCAACTCCAGATGCTAAATCATTAGCAATATCAAATGAATCAAATCCTAAATCTAAAAGTTTTTTTAATTTTAATTCATCTAAGTTAGTTAATGAATCAAATAATACTTCTCCTGATTCAGGATCAAATATAGTGTTAGCAGTTGATCTATCCATTAATAATTCTAATGGGTATTCAATTAATTCTAATCCACCATCAACTAAAGCTTTAGCTTTTCTAGCTGTTAATCTCTTACCAGCAGCAATAACTAAATTACCTTTGTCGTCTTTAATGTCAAACTCAACTCTACCTGTGAAATCATCAGGATTAAATTCAGTTAAAAATTTGTTGTTTTTGATTTTAATATTTAATACAGGATAAAAAAGTTTAATAATATCTTCTTTAGAGTAACCTAATGCTCTAAATAAAATAGTAACAGGAACTTTTCTTCTTTTGTTAATTCTTACATACAATACATCTTTTGCATCATACTCAAAGTATAACCAAGAACCTCTATCTGGAATAATTTGACCAGTATAGATTAGTTTGTTATCTGCTGTATTAGATTCTTCTTCTTTAAAGATAACCCCTGGAGATCTGTGAAGTTGGTTAACAACAACTCTTTCAACACCATTAACAATGAAAGAAGTTCTTTCAGTCATTAAAGGAATTTCTCTGATGAATAAAGATTGTTCTTTCATATCTTTAACACCAATTTTCTCACCAGTCTTCTCATCTAGATCCCATAAAGTTAATCTGATATTAATCTTTAAAGGAATTGAATAAGTTAGTCCTCTTACCATAGATTCTCTAACGTCATATTTAGGTTTACCTACTTCTGAACCAAGATAGTCTAAAGTGATTCTATTTTGAGCATCATGGATTGGGAAGATTGATTTGAAAACTTTTTCGATACCAGCTTCATTTCTGTCATTTTGACCAATCATTAAAAAAGTATCATACGAATTCTGTTGTAGTTGTAATAAGTTTGGAATTTCAATTTGTTGCGGATTTTTTGCAAAATCAACTCTAAGTCTATTACCAGATTTTAAAGAGTTTAACATTGTCGGCCTTGTTATAAAATTTGGTTAAATTTTGCTTTTTTCTATAAAGCACAAAAGCATCCATAAAGGATAGGGTTAAAATTCCCATGAATTCTAACCTTAACCTTCAAAGATGCTAGTCTTTACACGAAGCTTTTTGTCGCTTCGTGTACGATAATAAAGTGTGAAAGGAGAATTATGCTAATTCTACAGTTGCTCCAGCACCTTCTAATTCAGCTTTTGCAGCTTCAGCGTCATCTTTAGAGATTCCTTCTTTAACTACTGCACCAGCTTCTTCAGCCATAGCTTTTGCTTCTTTTAATCCTAACCCAGTTAATGCTCTAATTACTTTAATAACATTAATTTTCTTAGCTCCAGCGTCTTTTAATACAACGTTGAATTCAGTTTGTTCTTCAGCAGCTTCAGCAGCTCCACCAGCAGCAGCACCAGCTACAGCTACAGGTTGTGCAGATACACCAAACTTTTCTTCAAATTCTTTTACTAATTCTGATAATTCTAATACAGATAATCCAGAGATGTATTCTAATACGTCTTCTTTAGAAATTGCCATTTCATATTCCTTCTAATTTTTTAATTTTTTATATTAATTTATAAATTGCTTATAATTAAGCAGCCTCTTCTTCTTTTTTTCTTCTAAGAGCATCAAGCCCGATTGTGAAGTTAGCAACAGGAGCCATCCAAGTAGCTGCAAGCATACCAAGAAGTTCTTCTCTAGATGGTAATTTAGCAAATGCATTAACTCTATCAACGTCACAAATTTCACCTTCAATGATACCTGATTTAATAGAAAATTTATCTTTGTTTGCTGATGCAAATTTATCTGCTACTTTACAAGCAGAGATTTGATCTTCAGACCATAAGAAAATGTTAGTTCCATTTAATTCAATATCACCTAGTTCAGCATTTTTAACAGCAACAGTTACTAAAGTGTTCTTAGCAACTTGAACTTTAGTATTGTTAGCTTTTGCATCAACTCTTAAAGATTCTAACTCTTTATGAGTAAGACCTTTATAGTCACATACTACAACTGCTTGAGAATCTTTAAATTCACCAGTTAAAAATTCAACTATTTCTGATTTTTGTTGTTTAGTCATATTTCCTCCCTTCAAAACATCGACTTAGGCGGGACTTACTAGAAACGGAGGTGTCTCTAACCAGCTGTCTTCAGTTTTATTTCAGTGCTTTGAATAACACTCAAAAATATTGATTAATATCAACACTTTTGAATGTTTATATTAAATAAGGAACAAACCTTATTTAATATCCATTAATTCTAAGTTATCTAATTTAATAGATGGTGACATAGTTAATGAAACAGCTGCATTACCAATGTATCTACCTTTAGCAGATGCTGGTTTTGCTTTATTAATTGCTGCAATAAATGCTTCAATATTTTCTTTGATTGCATCTTCACTAAAAGATACTTTACCAACTGCTGCTTGCATGTTACCTTTTTTATCAACTCTATATGTAACTTGACCACCTTTAGCATCATTAACTGCTTTTGATACATCCATAGTTACTGTTCCAGTTTTAGGGTTAGGCATTAAACCTTTTGGTCCTAAGATTCTACCAACTTTACCAACAACACCCATACAATCTGGAGTTGCAATTAATACGTCAAAGTTGATATTTCCTGCTTGAATATCTGCTGCTAAATCATCGTTTCCAACAATATCTGCACCAGCTTCTTTTGCTTCATCCATTTTTGCACCTTTAGCAAAAACTGCAACTCTTACAGTTTTACCAGTACCATTTGGAAGAACAACTGCACCTCTGATCATTTGATCAGCATGTCTTGGATCTACATTTAAGTTTAATGCTACTTCAACTGATTCGTCAAATTTAGCAGACTTTAATTCTTTTACTTTTGAAACAGCTTCAGATAAAGCGTATTTTTTTTCTTCAATTTTCTGAGCTAATTCTTTATATCTTTTTGAAACTTTTGCCATTTTTATCTCCGCAATATTTTATTTTTTGCTACCGCCTTTTAAAGTCTGGTGGTTAGACTATTTAATGAAATAGAATCTTATAATTCTACTTCAATTCCCATAGATCTTGCAGAACCAGCAACAATTTTAGAAGCTTGCTCTTTATCATCTGTATTTAAATCAGCGATTTTTAAATCAACAATTTCTAAGATTTGATCTTTTGTTAATTTTCCAATTTTGTTTTTAAGTGGATTATCACTACCTTTTTTAACACCTGAAACTTTTTTAATTAAATCAGTCATTGGTGGTTGCTTAGTTACGAAAGTAAAACTTTTGTCACTATAAACAGTAATTTCTACAGGGATAGTAAATCCACCCTTGTCTTTTGTTTTCTCATTGAATGCTTTACAGAATTCCATGATATTGATTCCTCTTTGACCAAGTGCAGGTCCAACAGGTGGTGATGGATTCGCTGCGCCAGCAGGAATTTGAAGCTTTAATAAACCTTCTACTTTTTTAGCCATGCTAATTTCCTTTTATTAAATTTAATGTTAATAGGCATTAGGCAAGAAAACTCTTAGGAAGCGAAGTTTTATTGCCTAATGCCTATAAGTCCTACTTAAACTACTCTTTCAACTTGAGTATAAGATATTTCTACAGGTGTGTTTCTTCCAAAAATAGAAACATTTAATTTTAATTGTCCAGATGTAAGATCGAAATCTTCAACTACACCATTAAAGTTTGCAAATGGTCCTTCATTAATTCTTACCATTTCACCTTCATCAAAAGATACTTTTGGTTTAGCAGCAGCTCTATTTTGAACTTTCTCTAAAATCATATTAATATCTTTATCTGATAATGCAGTTGGTTTCTTTGATTCACCAATGAATCTACCAACTTTAGGCATAGATTGAATTCTGTGCCATAATGCAGTATCTAAATCAATTTTAGCAAATGCATATGCAGGATATAAAGGTCTTTCAATTATTACCTTTTTACCTTTTTTAACTTCAATTAAATCTTCTGTTGGAACTAATACTTCTGATATTCTACCATCTGCCATCTCTTCAGATAATTGAAGTAGTGCTTTTTTTACAGATAACTCACTACCAGAATAAGTTTGTATTGCATACCATTTTTGTGCCATTTATTGTTCCTTAGTTTATTACAGAAGATAGAGTTAAAGACATTACAGTGTCAATTAATGCTAAAAAAAGTGTTATAACAGTAACAACTATAAATACAGATAAATATGCAGATCTAATCTGCTCTTTAATTGGGAAAATAACTTTTAACAACTCTGATTTAACACTTGAATAATAACTTCTTAATTTGCTCACAATTGACTCCAATAATAATTACAATATTTAAAACTGTAAATTCTTTTAAAAGGAGTCTTAACTTCTTTTAAAAAAATTTAGTGGCAGGCCAGGAGGGACTCGAACCCCCAACCATCGGATTTGGAATCCGGCGCTCTACCATTAGAGCTACTGACCTATAGGTTTATAAAAGTGGGCTTTCGCCCGACTTTTATGATTTTAGTTTCACTTCTTTGTGAACTGTGTGTTTTCTTAATCTTGGACTATATTTTTTAACCTCAAATTTCTCAGTATGAGTTTTTGGGTTTTTCCAAGTAGTGTAGTTAATATCTCCACTCTCTTCACATTTTAATCCAATTTTTATTCTTACAGCTGCCATGTCAATCCTTATTTGATGATTTCAGCAACAACTCCAGCACCTACAGTTCTACCACCTTCTCTAATAGCGAACTTTGTTCCCTTTTCTAGAGCGATTGGAGCAACTAATGAAACTGTCATTTCAACGTTATCACCTGGCATAACCATTTCAGTACCTTCTGGTAAAGTACAAGAACCAGTTACGTCTGTTGTTCTTACATAAAATTGTGGTCTATATCCTGAGAAGAATGGAGTATGTCTACCACCCTCTTCTTTAGATAAGATATATACCTCACCTTTGAATTCAGTATGTGGAGTAATTGATCCTGGCTTAACAAGAACTTGTCCTCTTTGTACTTCTTCTTTTTTGATACCTCTTAAAAGAATACCTGCATTATCACCAGCTTCAGCGAAATCCATTTCTTTTCTGAACATTTCAATACCAGTAACTGTAGTAGTTTGTGTTTCTTTTAATCCAACGATTTCAATAGTATCACCTAATCTTACAGTACCTTGGTTAATAGCACCAGTTACAACTGTACCTCTACCTGCAATTGAGAATACATCTTCAACAGGCATTAAGTAATCTTTTTCAGTAGATCTTTCTGGAGTTGGAATATAAGCATCAACTTCAGCCATTAAGTTATAAATCTTTTCAGACCATTCACCTGATTGACCAGCTTTTGCTTCTTCTAATGCTTGGAATGCAGAACCAGCTACGATTGGAGTATCGTCACCTGGGAAATCATACTCAGATAATAATTCTCTAACTTCCATTTCAACTAATTCTAACATTTCTTCTTTATCTTCGTCGTCTAATTGATCTTCTTTATTTAAGAATACAACTATGTAAGGTACACCTACTTGCTTAGATAATAAGATATGCTCTCTAGTTTGAGCCATTGGTCCATCAGTTGAAGCAATAACTAAGATAGCTCCATCCATTTGTGCTGCACCAGTAATCATGTTTTTAACGTAATCGGCGTGACCTGGACAATCTACGTGTGCGTAGTGTCTAGTTTCAGTTTCATACTCAACGTGAGAAGTAGCAATAGTAATTCCTCTTTCTCTTTCCTCTGGAGCATTATCAATTTGATCATAATCCATTGTAGCTTGACCGTTTTTAAGTCCTAAACACATAGTGATTGCTGCTGTTAATGTAGTTTTACCGTGGTCAACGTGACCAATAGTACCAATGTTAACGTGTGGCTTACTTCTTTCGAATTTTTCTTTTGCCATAAAATTCCCCTTCTAAAATTTGGTTAATTGCCCTCTGAGTAGATAAGCCCAAAAGTGGCTTCTCTATTCAGAGGGGAGTTGTTATTAATTGCACAAAAAAATTTTGTGACACGCATTATATTTAAAAAATACTAAAAAAAACTTTAATGGGAGTAATTAATATTGTAGAGTTATAAAATTTAATGTGCTTATAACTCAGCTCCCAGTAATCAATAAAATAAATGGAGCGGGAGACGAGACTCGAACTCGCGACAATCTGCTTGGAAGGCAGAAGCTCTAGCCAACTGAGCTACTCCCGCAACATTTGCGTGGTGGTGAGAGAAGGATTCGAACCTTCGAAGCCGTAGGCGGCGGATTTACAATCCGCAGGATTTGACCACTCTCCAACCTCACCGTTGAAAAATATTATTGTTCTGGTCAAGCGCTGATCTTTAAAGATTACGCACGACATAAAAAAAATGGAGCTGATGAAGGGAGTCGAACCCCCGACCTGCTGATTACAAATCAGCTGCT
>CAXHZO010000007.1:0-89526 GCA_964022095.1 uncultured Arcobacteraceae bacterium | reverse complement strand
GCTTCTTTAAAGTATTTTCTGAATTGTTTTTCAGAAACACCATACATAAATTTAGCTTTTTGCTTTTCTCTTAATTGTAAACCATACTCAGAAATCTTAGTTCTTCTTTGTCCATGTTGTCCAGGAGCAAATGGTCTTTTCTCTAATGCAGATTTTCCGTTAAGTCTTCTTTCACCTTTTAATCCAAGGTCTGCATCAAGTCTTCTTTCGATTTTTTCTACTGGTCCTCTATATCTTGCCATCTATTGCCCCTTACACTCTTCTTCTTTTAGGAGGTCTACAACCATTATGTGGTAATGGTGTAACATCTTTTAACCAAGTAACTCTAATACCTTCCATAGAACCTACAGATTTAACTGCAGTATCTCTACCAGAACCAGGCCCTTGAATTTTAATTCCAACATTTTTAATTCCATGTTCAATTGCTTTTTGCATAGCATCTTCAACTGCTGCTTGTGCTGCAAATGGAGTAGATTTTTTTGAACCTTTGAATCCTAAGTTTCCTGCACTTGACCAAGAAATTGCATTTCCTGCATTGTCAGTAACTGTAACCATAGTGTTGTTAAATGTTGCAGCAATATGAACAATACCGTCAGCAATGTTCTTTTTTACGATTTTTTTTCTAGTAACTTTTCTTTTTGCCATCTGTCATTCCTTACTTAGCTGCTGCACCAACAGTTTTCTTTTTACCTTTTCTTGTTCTAGCATTAGTCTTAGTCTTCTGCCCTCTACAAGGTAAACCTTTTCTATGTCTTAAACCTCTGTATGAACCTAAGTCCATTAATGATTTAATATCCATAGCAACTTTCTTTCTAAGATCACCCTCAACCATATAGTTTTTTTGGATTTCTTGTCTGATTGCCGCTGCTTCATCTTCTGTTAATTCATGTGCTCTTTTGTTGTAATCAATTCCAACAGCATTTAAGATTAATCTTGAATTATGTAAACCAATACCATAAATATAAGTTAAAGCATATTCCATTCTTTTTTTGTTTGGTAAATCAACACCCGCGATTCTTGCCATGTGTCTTATCCTTGTCTTTGTTTATGTTTTTTGTTTTCGCAAATTACTCTTACGATACCTTTTCTTTTGATAACTTTACATTTATCACACATCTTTTTTACTGAAGCTCTTACTTTCATAAGTCTTGTCCTCTTTTTGTGTTTATTACCACTTTTCAACAGGCAAGGACACTTTTAACATGTTGGCCTAAGCAACATTAGGCCCTCACCAACTCTTTATAAAACACAAATATTTTATAAAAACTTCCTTAATGGTTGAAAAAATGGAATTGGATTATAATTAATTTTTGCTTAAAGGTAGTTGAAAGGCAGATATATCAAGTAATTTAAACAATAATGATGTATTATTTCACTTCAAAATATAAAAAACTATCAAAAGGTAAAAACTTGTCAATAATTTTTCAAAACGAATTAATAAAAATTGAAGTGGAAGAATCAGAAATTCCATGGTTAAAAATATTTACACAAAAAGAGCTAAAAGAGTTTTCAGATTGTGATATAAAAACAAAAGCAGAAATTTTAAGAGCTTTAGATATTTGTGAAAAAGAGATGATTAAATATTTTAATCCAAAGAAAATCAATATTGCATCATTTGGGAACTATCTTCCACATGTACATTTTCATATAATGGCAAGATTTGAAGAAGATTCTTATTTTCCTGAACCTATGTGGGGAGAAAAACAAAGAGAAGCAAAACTAAAACTACCCTCTTTTAATAACTTCTATACAATAATTAAAAATAAGCTATAAAAGCTTATTTTTAACCATCTTGATTTATTTGTTTAACTAACTCATTTAAAATATTATCTGCATTTGAAGTTTCGATTTGACATCCACCAGCAGCTTTGTGGCCACCACCATTATATTTAAGCATTAATTCACCAACATTTGTTTTTGATGTTTTATTAATAATTGATTTTCCTGTACTAAATACTACTTTTTCATTTCCTTTTGTCCAAGCAATATGTATAGAGATATTTTGTTCTGGGTACATTGCATAAACCATAAATCTATTTCCTGGATAAATAATCTCTTCATCTCTATAATCAATTAAAAGTAAGTTATCTTTAATCGTAACACATCTTTTTAGTTGTTCTTTAAACTCTTCTTCATATTTAAAGTACATATCAACTCTTTCTTTTACATCACTTAGTTCAAGTATTTCGTCGATATTATGTCTTGCACAATATTTAACTAAATCCATCATTAATTGATAATTAGAGATTCTAAAATCTTTAAACCGTCCTAATCCTGTTCTTGAGTCCATTATAAAACTAAGAAGTGCCCATGCTCTTGGATGTAAAATATCTTCTTCTACAAAATCAGCACTATCTGCTTTATTTGCTCCATTCATCATACCAGTAAAATATCCAGGAAAAACTTCATCACCATCATAATAGTCATATACTACTTGTGCTGCACTTGGTGCATCTGGATTTATAATATGATTATCTCTTTTATCATTTCTTAATGTCTCACTAAAATGATGATCAAAAACTAAATGTGCATTTTGAACATATGGAAGGTTTGTTACAATATCATTTGATGTGATTTCAACTTTTCCATCTTGCATATCTTTAGGATGTGCAAAAAGAACATCATCAATAATGTTAAGGTAAGTAAGTAGCGTTCCACATACTAAGCCATCCATATCACTTCTAGTAACTAGTCTATATTTTTTATCACTCATTTCATATCCAAATCGTTTTTATTGATTTTAACACAAAAAGTTATTAAAGACTATTAAATAAATTATTTTTTGATTTTATAAATAAGAAAAAGAATAATTAGAAAGTAAAACTTTCTAATTATTTATTAATGTAGTTGGCGATAATATCACCCATTTCTGAAGTAGAAACAACTTCTTTAGCATCATAAGCTGCTAAATCTTTAGTTCTATATCCATCTTTTAATACATTTTTAATTGCATTATTAATCATATCAGCTGCTTTTTCTTCACCAAGTGAATATCTAAGCATCATAGCTGCACTTTCAATAGTAGCAATTGGATTTGCAATTCCTTGTCCTGCAATATCAGGAGCTGAACCGTGAATTGGCTCATAAATTGCTGTTTTATCACCAGTTGAAGCTGATGGTAATAATCCAATAGAACCAACAACCATAGAAGCTGTATCAGATAAAATATCTCCAAAAATATTTCCAGTTACAATAACATCAAATTGTTTTGGATTTCTTACTAATTGCATTGCTGCATTATCAACATACATATGAGATAATTCAACTTCTGGATAATCTTTTGCAATCTCTTCCATAGTATCTCTCCATAATTGAGAAACTTCTAGAACATTTGCTTTATCAACAGAACATACTCTTTTATCTCTTTTCATAGCAAATTCAAAAGCTTGTTTACCAATTCTGATAATTTCGTCTTTTGTATATACCATTGTGTTAAATGCTTTTTGACCATCATTTTCTCTTGGCTGTCCAAAATAAATACCACCAATAAGCTCTCTTACAACCATGATGTCACAACCTTTGATAACTTCTGGTTTAAGTGTTGATGCATTAACAAGTTCATCATAAACAATAGCAGGTCTTAAGTTTGCATAAACACCCATTGCTTCTCTAAATTTTAATAATCCAGTTTCAGGTCTTAAATCTCTTGGTAAAGTATCCCACTTTTCACCACCAATAGATCCAAATAGACAAGCATCAGAGTTTAAAACTCCTTGTACTGTTTCATTTGGTAAAGGAACTCCTGTTTCATCAATTGCAATTCCACCCATTAAATACTCTTTATATTCAAAAGAGAAATCACAAGCACCAGCAACTGTATCTAAAACTTTAATTGCTTCATCAACAATTTCTGGTCCAATTCCATCACCTTTAATTACTGAAATATTATATTTCTTCATTATTTACTATCCTTCTGTTTTGCAACTTCTAGGTTTGCATAATTAATTAATCCACCAGCAGCAATTAACTCTTGCATAAAATCTGGAATTGGAATAAATTTATAAGTTTTATTTGTAGTATTGTTTGTAATCTCACCTGCATCTACATCAACAGTTATCTCTTCACCCTCTTTAATTTCTAAAGATTCAGGTAATTCGAAAATTGGTAATCCCATATTAAATGCATTTCTATAAAAGATTCTTGCAAAAGATGGTGCAATAACAGCAGCAACACCTGCAGCTTTTAAAGCTATTGGAGCATGCTCTCTACTTGAACCACATCCAAAATTTTCACCAGCTACGATGATATCACCTCTTTGAAGCTTGTTAGGAAACTCAGGGTCTGCATCTTCCATAACATATTTTGCTAAATGTTCAGGATCTGAACTATTTAAATATCTTGCTGCAATAATAATATCTGTATCAATGTTTGCACCAAAATTCCATACTTTACCAGTAATTTTTTTATCCATTATCTGTCCTTAAATTTAATAAACTCTATACTTATTAAATTGATTATTTTCAAGAAAAACGCATTTTAACTAAATTTACAGTAATTTTTAATTAAATCTTCATTTAAACGGTTTTTTAAGTAATTTCGGTATAATCCACACCTATCTTACAAATGAGGATATTCCGTCAATGAGTGCAAAAGATTTAAATAAAGCTATTGAAACATTAGTTAAAGAGTATAAAGACTCAGTATTAACTTATGAAAAAATTATAAAAATCTTTCCTAAAGCTCCTACTGCATCTGTAGTAAAAAAACTTATTGCTTTAATTCAACTTAACAGCGTTACTGTGATTTCATCTCAAGAACAAGCTAAAAGAATGAATGCTGAAGAAGCAAAAAAGAAAAGAGAGCAAAGAGAAAAACTAATAGAAAACGAAGATGATGTTTTTGACTTACTAAAGAACAAAGAGTTATTAGAATGGTCAAGATCTGACTCACCAGTTAGAATGTATTTAAGAGAAATGGGACAAATTCCATTACTTACTAAAGAAGAAGAGATTGAAATCTCTAAAAAAATAGAAATGGGTGAAGATATTATTCTTGATGCCATTTGTTATGTTCCATACTTAATTGACTTTATTTTAGAATATAAAGAACCTCTAGTTAATAGAGAAAGAAAAGTAAAAGAGCTATTTAGAAACTTTGACGATGAAGATAATGATGATAGTTCATCAGATACTGAAACAGAAGAAGTTGAAGATGATTCAGATGATGATGGTTCAGCTAAGAAAAATAAAAAACTAGACAAAAGAGCTCAAACTATTGTAGATGCTTTTAAAGTTTTAGAAAAAGCAAAAAAAGATTGGCTTAAATTCTTATCGAAAGAAGAAGCAAAATCAGATGCTGAATTAGATCAAATGACTTATAATTTAGCAGTTGCATTCAAAAAAAGAATTTTAAAAGAAGCATTATTAGATTTAGGACCAACGTCAAAACTTATTACTGAAATTGTAAAAGCAATGGAAACTGCCCTAAAATCTGATACTGGATTTGACCATGAATTAAAAAGACTAGAGTATAGACTACCTTTATTTAATGATACTTTATTAAAAAATCACCAAAAGATTTTAGATAATATTGTAAATTTATCAAAGGTACAAATTACATCTATGGTTCCAGAAGCTACTATGGTTTCTACATATATGGAAATCAAAAAGTTATTCCAAACTGCTGAAGCTTCAAAAGATGGATTCGATTTAGAACCAGAAGAGTTAAAAGATGTTTTAGAGCAGATTAAAAGAGGTAAGAGAATTACTGATCAATCTAAAACAAGAATGGCAAAATCTAACCTTAGACTTGTTGTATCTATTGCAAAAAGATACACAAATAGAGGTTTACCATTCTTAGACCTTATTCAAGAAGGTAATATTGGTCTTATGAAAGCTGTTGATAAATTTGAGTATAAGAAGGGTTATAAATTCTCTACTTATGCAACATGGTGGATTAGACAAGCAATTTCAAGAGCGATTGCAGATCAAGCTAGAACTATTAGAATTCCAATTCATATGATTGAAACTATTAACAGAATCAATAAAATCATTAGAAAAGGTATTCAAGAAAATGGTAAAGAGCCAGATGTAGATGAAATTGCAAAAGAAGTTGGATTACCTGTTGATAAAGTAAAACAAGTAATTAAGATTACTAAAGAACCTGTTTCACTTGAAGCTCCTATTGGTAGTGATGAAGATGGTAAATTTGGTGACTTTGTTCCAGATGAAAAAGCTCCAACACCAGTTGATAATATAATGAAAGAAGATTTACAAGGTCAAATTGATCAAATTCTTGCTCAATTAAATGAAAGAGAACAAGCCGTTATTAGAATGAGATTTGGTCTTATGAGTGATGCATCTGATAGAACTTTAGAAGAAATTGGTAAAGAACTAACAGTTACAAGAGAAAGAGTAAGACAAATTGAATCAAGTGCTATTAAGAAATTAAAGCACCCTAAAGTAGGTAAAAACCTTAAGAATTACGTAGAGAGTTAAAATATGAATTTTTTTGAAGAATGGGTAGAATTAGATTTAAATCCAATTATCTCTTTTTCTTCTTCAGGTAAAATAACTTTTTCCAACTCAGAAGCTCAGTTTTTATTAAATAGAATAAAATCTAAAGAGCTTTTTGACTTGGCTTTAACATATGCACCTAAAACTTTTGGAGCGAATACTTCATACATTGATTTATCTTTAAAGAATTATACATTCTATGCGGTAACTGTAATGTATCAAGATGAAGATGAGATTCATATGAAGTTATATAAAAGTGCTATGGTTAAAAAAGAGAATAAATTAAATATTAAAAACATCAATACAACAAATATATTTACATTAGTTGATTTAGCTATTTCAACTAGTAAAATTAAAACTAATGCAAATTATGTAAAAAACTATGATCCATCGATTCCAGAATTTAAACTAGATGCTAGTTTATTTATCAAAACTTTAGGACAAGTATTTGAAAGCTTTGCTAGTTGTCATAATATTACTTGTTCTATCATGTTAAAAATTGGTGAATATATAAAAATTGAGGGTAAAAAATACTCTTTAATTAGTGTTGAAATTTCAAGTGATGAACAGATAAATACAACTAATTTAAATACTAAAGATGACAGTTCTATAATCTTAACTTGCGAAGAGAATAAGATTATAATTGATCTACCACTAATTCTTTAATAAAATATCAAAGCTATTTTTTTAGCTTTGATAATAATGTTCCAAGGGGAACAACTCCTAAACCTACAATAAAAGCTATTGGAATTAACATCTTATTATTATTTAAAGCAAAGAACCCAAATAATAAGAAACCATAACCTAAAACTCTATAAATAGATAAAAATCCACCAGCTGAAAAAAGTGTATTTTTAAATGAATTCTTTTTTACTTTTGATTTTTCATCTTGAATTATCTCTTTTATTTTTTCTGTAGTTAACTCTTCTTCTGGAATTTCTTCATACTCAGTATATAAATCATAAGGATCATCTATTTCATCTATTTTATCTCTATCTTCACCTTGTGGAGTTTTTGATAAATCAAGATTTGATAATCTTCCTTGAATATTTCTTTTATATGATAAAAAAGAAGCAATAGTTATAAATAATGATGAGATAAAGGCTACTTGAGTATTAATAAGCCAGTTTGTATCTTGAAAAACAATTGAATAAACAATTAAGCAAAGATCAATAACAACAAAGACCTTTGCAAAATTTAAAATTTCTTGATTAATCTTCATCATCATCGTAAGATTTGTCACCATGTTTAGCTCTATATGCATATCTAGGGTCATTTTCCATACCCTCATACTGCTTTTGAGCTCTTTTATAAGCCTTATAAACATTTAAAACTGCTGCTAAAATACCCCAAGCAATACCAATCCATAAAGTCCAAGTATAACCTGTAAGAACTTTTAATCCATATCCAACACCAAATCCAATTACAATAGCTGCAACAATAGATATACCTAAAGATAAATTATCTAAAGCAACAATTTTATCCTGGTGTTTTGGTTTTTTATTTTCTTCTTCCATAAATATCCAATTAATCTATATATGTACAACAGTAATCTGTAATTTCTAATACTTTAATATCAAAACTACAATTTGAAGGAACTTCAAAATATTCACCTGCATTTATCTCTTCCCAATTACTATCACCACAAGCAATTAAAACTTCAACTTTTCCAGCTAAAATTTCCATATGTTCAGCTTTTTGTGTTCCAAAAGTATACTCACCTGGCATCATAATACCTAATGATTTTGATACTCCATTTTCATCAATAAAACTTCTTGATGTAACATTTCCATCAAAATAAATATTTGCTTTTTTTGTTAACTCTACATTTTTTAATGTTGGCATTTTATTTCCTTTTAAAAGTTCTTCATAATTTCATCGGCTGCATTAACACAAGCTTCAATATCTTCATCAGTAATTTTAGTACACATAAACCCTGCTTCATATTGAGAACAAGCAAAGTAAAAACCTCTTTTAATCATCTCATGATGGAAAGTTGCAAATCTATCAAAATTACATAATGAACTAACTTCTTTAAAGTTTGTAGGCATCTTATCTGCAAAGAAGAAACCAAACATACTTCCTCTTGTATCAACTTGTAATCCTACACCGTTTTTAGTTGCTACTTCTTTTAATCCATTTACTAATTTAACTGCTTTTGCATTTAAATCTTCATATAAATTTTCTGTTGATTTTATTTTTCTTAAGCTCACTAATCCTGCTGCCATTGCAACTGGATTACCACTTAGTGTTCCTGCTTGATAAACTGCACCATCAGGAGACAAGTGTCCCATTATCTCTTTACTTGAAGCAAAAGCACCAACAGGCATACCTGCACCAATTACTTTTCCAAAAGTAATAATATCTGCATTTGTTTCATATAAACCACTTGCACCAGTTAAACTTGTTCTAAATCCTGTCATAACTTCATCAAAAATTAGTAATGCACCATGCTTATCACATAAATCTCTACAAGCTTTCAAAAACTCAGCATTTCCAGGAACAAAACCCATATTACCAGCGATTGGCTCAATTATAATACAAGCAATATCATCACTTTGCTCAAAACACTTTTCTAAGTTTTCAATATTATTATATTCACAAAGTAAAGTATGTTTTGTTAAATCAGCTGGTACTCCAGGAGAACTTGGAGTTCCAAATGTAGCTAAACCAGAACCTGCTTGAACTAAAAGAGAATCAGAATGACCATGATAACAACCCTCAAATTTTAAAATGTTATCTTTTCCTGTTACACCTCTTGCTAATCTAATAGCACTCATAGTTGCCTCTGTTCCTGAACTTACAAATCTAACTTTATCAATATAATCATACATCTCAACAATTTCTGTTGCTAATTGAGTTTCAAGTTCACTTGGTGCACCAAAAGATAAACCATTTTTTACTGTTTTTATTACAGCTTCTTCAATATCTTTATCACAATGACCAAAAATTAATGGTCCCCAAGACTGTACAAAATCTAAGTATTTATTTCCATCTACATCGTATAAATAAGCACCCTCACCTTTTTGAATAAACGGTGGAGTTCCTCCAACACTTTTAAAAGCTCTAACTGGTGAGTCAACTCCTCCAGGTATTACATTACAAGCTTCTTCATATGCTTTTATTGACTTGTCAAACATTAAAAATATCCTCTATTAATCATTTATTATTGATATTGTACTATAATCCCGTTATGAAACTTATTATATTAGCTTTTATTATTTCAATATCAATGCACTTACTTCTTTTTAACAACTATAAAAACGAAGAAATTATCAAAAAAAATGAAACTAACATAGAAAAAAACGTAAAAAAATCAGATATTAAATATGTAAAATTAAAAAAAGCAGAACCTAAAAAAATTGTAAAGAAACCAGCTAAAAAACCTACTCCTAAAAAAGTAGTTAAAAAGACAGTTAAAAAACCCACTAAAAAGTATATTAAAGCAAAGAAAAATATAAAATTTCAAGAAAAAAGAAAAAAGAAAGTTGTAAAAGAAGCAAAAGAGTTTCAAAAAAAAGTTTTAAAAGAACAAGTAGTTAAAAATAAACCTACAGTTCAAGAGAAAACTTTAGAAGATTTTTTAGCACAAAAAGATCCTGTCGATAAGAAGATATTAAATAAATTACAAAGGCTTTATGGCAGAGAATATGAAAACTTTACAAAAGTTCAAAAAGCATATTTAGAAAAAAATATTAATAATTTTCAAGTAATTACACAAAGAGTGTTAAATAGACTTGGTTATCCTAGAATTGCGGCTAAGATGAGACTATCTGGTACAAATATAGTAGAGTTTTTATTTCATCCAAATGGAAATATAAGTAAATTAAAAATAATTGATAGTTCTGGATATGAAGTTTTTGATGAATATACATTAGAATTAATTGAAATTGCATATAAAGATTACCCAAGACCTAAAACAACTACAAAATTAAGATTTAATGTTAGTTATAGATTATATTAAAGGCTATTTGAGATGATAAAAAAGTATTTATTTAAATTAGTAAAAGGGCAAATTCCTCTAAAAATAACTTTTTGGGTTTGGTTTATATTAGTTACTTTAATTCTTGAATATTTTATTACTCCAAACTTCAACTTGGATAATAGTTTAACGCTAATATATTTTGCACTAATTTTAGTTTATACATTTTTTATATTTATTGCTATTTTCAAAAGTGCCAATAGATTTGAAGGTTCTAAAATATGGGGATATCTAGCAAAAATTGCAATTACAATAAATCTATTTTTTAATATTACTTTTTTTATGGATAACTTTGAAAGTCATTATTTAGAAGACTATTCAATCAATAAAGAGATAGAATACTTCAAAGAAAACCTACCAATTACAGTTGATTCTAATACACAACTAGTTGATATAAATAAAAATGATAAAATAATATCTTATGTTTATAAATTTCTAAGATTTGATTCTTTAGATCAAAGGGCAAAAAGAAAATTAAAAAAACAAGTACAAAACTCTTTGTGTGAGGCTGATAGTACTTTAGAGATATTAAAAAAAGACTATATATTAAACTATAAATATATTAATAAAGATGAAAATAATCTAATAACAATAATTACAGATAAAACAGCGTGTGGAGAAAGTATTTATGATTTAGATATATTAAAAGAGATTTTAAGACAACAAGGAGAGTTGTAACTCGTCCTTATTTTATAAATTTCTTTCATAATTGTATAAATCCTTATACCTAAAAGCTAAAAGATTTTCCAAAATAGCAAATATAACTATAAAGTTTATAAAAGAACTTCCTCCATATGAAAACAAGGGCAATGGAAGTCCAACAACTGGTGCAAAACCAATAACCATCAAAATATTAACACTCATATTAAAAAATATCAATAATGCTAATCCGGAGGCAAAAACCCGTATGACGTAATCATCTTTAAAATAATAGTTCAAACTAAGAAGATGCATGATAATTAATCCATAAAGAATAATTAATCCAATTGCACCTAAAAAACCATATCTTTCTACAAAATATGCAAAGATAAAATCACTTGTTGCAATAGGTAAAAACTTCAATTGTGTTTGAGTTGCTTCTTCACTTTGTTTTCCAACAAGTCCACCAGAACCAATTGCAATAATTGATTGTTGAACGTGATAACTTGGTTTTTCTGATATAAAATCTTTTATTCTTTTTTTCTGGTAATCTTTTATTAAATATGTATAAATAAATGGTGAAGAAACAGATATAACAAGTACAATACTTGCCCAAATTTTCCAATTAACCCCAATAATAAATAAAATTCCATAACCAACTAACAATAATACTAAAGCTGTACCTAAATCAGGTTCTTTTGCAATTAAAATAAATGGTAATAAAATATAAAAAGAAAAATATGTAAAATCTTTAATTCCATATCCCTCTTTTGGTGGAGGTCTATTATAAATCAAATAACCAAGCATTAATATATAAACTGGTTTGATTAACTCTGAGGGCTGCATTGTAGTGCCTAAAATAGGAAGTGGTAGCCATCTTTTAGCTCCAAGTTTAGTAACTCCCCAAAATTCAACAGCTAGTAGTAAAAATATCCCAAACCAATATAAAATAGGTATTAATCTTAATTTCCTTCTAATAGGTAAAATAAACACTATCATAAAAGCAAAAATAGAAATACTAAAATACATTAATTGTTTATTCGCTAATATTTCATTTGTTTCACTTACTAAACGGTAAGATAAAAATATTAATGGCAAAACAAATATGATTAACAGATAATCAAAATGAGATAAAATTCTTTTGTCAAATAAACGCATAGTGAAAGAGTACCCAAATATGAATAAAAATTTTATTGTTGAGAGCGAAAATAGATTAGATAAATTTTTAGCCTCTAAAATAGACGCCTCAAGGAACCAAATAGAGCAACTGATAAAAAAAGGTTTTGTAAAAGTTGATGATAAAAATATTACAAAAACTGGATTTAAATTAAAAGTCGATCAAAAAATTGATGTGAATTTTCCTGAAGCTGAGATTAGTAAAGTAAAAGATGAAGAATTTATAAAAGAATCTTTGAGCGATAAAGAGATTAAAATCATTTATGAAGATGATTATATTTTGGTTTTAAATAAACCCTATAATTTAACAGTGCATGATGCACCAAGTGTAAAAGATGCAACTTTAGTTGATTGGTTGAAACTAAAAAACATATCTCTTTCTACAATTAGTGGTGAAGAGAGACATGGAATAGTTCATAGACTTGATAAAGGTACTAGTGGAGTTATGGTTGTAGCAAAAACAAATGAAGCACATAGTGGCTTAGCAAAACAATTAGAAGAGAAAAGTATGGGTAGATATTATCTTGCCATAATTGATTTACCACTAAAAGACAATTGTGTTATTGATAAACCTATTGGAAGAAATCCCAATAATAGACTAAAAATGTCAATTGAACAAAATGGTAGGAATGCTAAATCAGCTTTCCTAAAAATAACGCAAAGCAAAAATGAAAAGTTTGAACTAATTGCAGCAAAACTATTTACTGGACGAACTCATCAAATAAGAGTGCACCTAAGTTCGATAAATAGGCATATACTTGGGGACACTTTATATGGTTTTAAGGGCAATTTTAATAAAATAAATAGATTTTATTTACATGCTTATAATTTATATTTAACTCATCCAATAACTAAAAAGGAAATGAGTTTTAAAGCAGACTTACCTGAAGATATAAGTAAATTTCTAAATGAAAATTTTAATATGGAGAACATGAATGACAACATTGATGAAAACAGCATCATTAGCAACTTTAATGATTTTATTTAGTGGATGTAATAATTTAAATAATAATTTAAATACACCTACTGTAAAACCTAAAATTGATACATCACTTGAAATGATTAAGAAAGATTCTATTAAATCTATTTCAGACATCACAGCTATTGCTTTTGAATGGCAAAAAGTTGAAGACCCTAGAGTTATAGGTTATAACTTTTATAGATCTGATGTACTTAAAGATGGAAGAACTTTAAAATTAGTTAAATCATTAAAAAACAGATATGCTACTCATTATGTTGATTCGGGACTAGAACCAAATACAAAATATATTTATCAAATTTCATCAAGAACTAAAGAAGGTGTTGAATCAAATACTACAGATGCTTACTTAGTACAAACATTACCAAGACTTACTGCTGTTAGTTTTACTCAAGCAGTTTCAGAGTTACCAAATAGAATCAAAGTTCTTTGGAGACCACACCAAGATAAAACAGTTGAATATTATCAAATTCAAAAATTTAATTTAAAAACGAATGAATGGGATAATTTAGCAAAAGTTGAAGGAAGACTTCAAGTAGAATATATAGATGATGGATTAGACAACAGTGAAAGTGGAAAATACAGAGTTATTGCTTATGATTTTAATGATGTTCCATCTGAACCATCAAAATCAGTTATTGGAAAAACAAAAGCCTTACCTATAGGTCCAAATAGTGTAAATGCTAGTGATAATTATGCAAAAAAGATTGAAGTTACTTGGAATGCTTCACCTACAGAAGATGTAGTTAAATATGCAATTTATAGAAGTCCTTTTAAAACTTTAGGATTTAGTAAAGAGCATGAAGTTAAAGCTGATACATTAAGTATCACAGATAAAGTTAATGATGATAATAAAAAGTATTACTACAAAGTTTATGCAGTTGATAAAGATGGTTTATTTAGTAATATGAAAGTAGATGCAGAAGAAGGTAAAACTTTAGGTAAACCTGCAAAACCAGTAATTACACTTGCTCAAATTCAAGGGAATAAAGCTATTTTAAACTGGACTCCAGGAGATAATAGAGCTATTTCATACAATGTTTATAAAAAAATTAAAATAAACTTCTTAGAGTATAAAACAGTAAAATATACTGATATTAAAGGTTTAAGATTTGAAGACACTGATATTATCAGTGGAGTTGAGTACCAATACTCTATTCAAGCAAATGATCCTAATGGTTTAATTTCAGAGAAGACTGAAGAGGCACTATTAACAATACCAAAAACTCAAACTTTAAAATAAAAAGTAAGCAATGCCACATTTAGTTTTAAAAAGAGAAGATTTATTAAAAACACCATCAACTTTAGATGGTGTTGAGTTTAATTTTATTGCAAAATCTTATAACTTTACAGATAAACCAAGAAAAACAGAATATAAAATTGGTGTACTTGATACAAATGAAAATAGACAATTCATGTTAGGTTTAAAAGAAAAAGATGAAGACTATTTACTAAAATCTGATAAAACAACAAGAGTAACTCCTGTTGATATCATGAAAAATGCAATAAATAAGTATGCAATTGCAAATAAAAGTGAGATTTTATTTTCAAATACTAACATAACAACTGGTGTTAAAAACGATGTTGAACATAAATACTTAAAAGATATCAACTATTTTGTTGAAGATTTTCAAACAGATAAAGAAGTACAAATAGAGATAGGTTTTGGTAGTGGAAGACATCTTTTATATCAAGCAAAACAAAATCCTGATGTGCAATTTATTGGCCTTGAGATTCATACTCCTTCAATTGAACAATTACTTAAGCATTTAGAATTAGAAAATATTACAAATGTTTTAGTTGTAAATTATGATGCAAGACTTTTTATGGAATTTATCAAATCGAATAAGGTTGGTAAAATTTTTGTACACTTCCCTGTTCCTTGGGATAAAAGACCCCATAGAAGAATATATTCAAATGAATTTATTAATGAAGCACTTAGAGTTTTAAAAGTTGGTGGAACATTAGAGCTTAGAACAGATAGTAGAAAATATTTTGATTATTGTATGGATTTATTAACTAATCTTCCAAAAGGCAGATTAACAATTGATATAAATAAAGATTTGGAAGTTTCAAGTAAATATGAAGATAGATGGAAAAAAATGGGAAAAAATATCTATGATGTAGTATTAGAAGCTTGGAATGAAGATGAAGATATTAATTTAAATTATGATTTCTCATTTGATTTTGAAATAGATTTTAATAATTGTTTAAAAACTGTTATCACTGATACTATTGTAGAGAAAAACTATTTTGTACACGTTGTAGAGCTTTATACAATTGAAGATAGAAATAACTCTGGATTAATTAAAGTAACAATGGGTAATTTTGACAGACCTGTTACAAAATTCTTATTTGTAGAAAATGGAAAAATATCTTACTTCCAAGGGAATCCTTTACCTACAAGTTCAAATATTGATGCACATAAAAAAATAAAAGAGATTTTGAATAAATGATTGAAGCAAAAAATATTTATTTATCATATGATGACAATAAATATATTATAAAAAAAGGTAATTTTACTATAAAACCAAAAGAGTTTATTTTTATTGGTGGAAACTCTGGTAGTGGAAAATCAACTCTTCTTAAATCATTTTATGGGGACATTCCTTTAAAGCATGGTAGTTTAAAGATTGAAGATCAAGAAGTTTTTGGAATAAAAGGCAAAAAGCTTAGAAAACTTAGAAAAGATATTGGAGTTATATTTCAAGATTATAAACTAATCAATGAATATACTATTGAAGATAATATTATGATTCCGCTAAAAATAAATGGTTACTCACCAGAAATTTCAAAAGATCAAGCAAAAAAACTATTAGCCCATGTAAGATTATCTCATAGAGCTGGATATTATCCAAATGAATTAAGTGGTGGAGAACAACAAAGAGTTGCAGTTGCACGTGCTTTAGCACACAACCCTAAAATCATTATTGCGGATGAACCAACAGGAAATCTTGATGATTATTCAGCTGAAGTAGTATGGAACTTATTAAAAGGTGCAAACGAACAACTAGGGATTACAGTTGTTGTTGTAACACACCGAGTACCTAAAAACTTAGGAATAAAGTTTAGGCAGTTATCAATTGAGGATGGAATAATTTATGAAGTTTCTTAAAAATCTTTTTGCATTTTTTATTCCTTTATTAGCAATGCTAATTACATACTCTATTTTCACATTAGTTGATAATGTTGTTGATAGTTACAAATCAAAAATATCCAGAGACTACTCAATTGTAATTGTTACAAATACCCCTTTGATAAAAGAATCAATTAATGAACTTGCTGGAATTAAAGTTGAAAAAATTCAGACTTTAAAAAAAGATAGAATAATTGATAATATGAAATCAAGTTTATCAAAAAACTCTATTGAACTATTAAAACAAAAACTTCCACATTTTTATCAAATATATCTTGAAGTTTTCCCCACAAGTAGTGAACTTGAAGATATAAAAGAGATGCTATTACAAAATAAAAATATTAGAAAAGTAGAGGTTTTTTATAAGAATCACAATCAGATTTATTTACTATTATTACTTATAAATACTATTACATTTATGCTATTTTTCATAGTTACTATTTTTGCGATTATTGTAATTGCTAAACAAATTAAGTTATGGTTCCATGAACATAGTGTTGAAATATCAATTTTAAGACTACATGGAGCATCAATACTTTATAGTGCTTCAAGTGTACTAAAATATGCAGTATTAAGCTCATTTCTAGCATTTATAACAGCAGGTACAATCTTATATTATGTGTATAATAACATGAGTATTTTATTTCCGATAGAACTACACGATATTATTGATATTGAAATGAGTTTATACAGTGAGTTTGTAAAACTATTTTTACTATCATTTTTCATATCTATTTTTACAATATTAGGTGTACTATTAAAGTATAAGATAAACAATGACTAAAATACTATTTTTACTATTTATATCATTCACTTTTTTATTAAGTGCAACAAATATTGATAAAAAGATTGAAAAAAACAAACAAATATTAAATAGTAGTAGTTACAAAAAGAAAAAAGCAAGTTTAAAAGTAAAAGAACTAGCAGAACAAATTGAAAAACAAAACAAAAATATAATAACACTTGAAAAAGATATTAAAAAAGTAAATAGTGATATTGATAAACATCAAATATTACTTGAAGAATCAAAAACAAAATTAGAACAACTAAAACAAAAATCTTCAAATCTTATTACTGAAAAAAAGAATAATGAAGAAGAGATTGTTGATACGATTATAGAAGAGTTTTCTGTTTCTATTGCACTTAAACTAGCTTCTGAAAACTCTTTACAAGAACTAATTGATAGCGAAATCTATACCCTACTTTCACAAAATTCAAAAGACAAAATTTTAAAGCTAAACAATAATTATAATCTAGTTACATCAAATACAAAAACAAATCAAAAAAATATTGATAAAATCTCTTCATATATTAAAAAAAGACAAAAAACTAAACAAACCCTAAGCTCACTAAAAAAGAAGCACTCTAAATCTCTTGTTAGTTTAGAAGACCAACATAAGTCTTATCAAAAAGAGTTAACAAAGGTAGTTGAGCAGCAAGAGTCTTTAAAACAATTACTATCTCAACTAAATATTTTAAAAACGGAAGAGATAAAAAAAGCCAGAGAAAAAGAGAGAAAAAGAAGACTAAAAGCTTTAATGGCAAAAAAGAAAAAGAAAAAATCAAATGACCAAAAAGCAAATAGTATAAAAACAGCAGAAGTGAGAAATCAAGAATATGCAAATAATCTAAACTTAGATGTTAGAAAAATTGGTTCTTCAACGGATGGAGTTAAAATTGTTAGATATAGAGGTAGAAAAACTATTGCTCCTTTAAAATCATTTAAAGTTGTTAAAAAATTCGGTACTTATTATGACCCTATTTATAAAATTAAACTATTTAATGAATCTATCGTTTTAAAATCAAAAATACGAAAAGCAAAAGTAGTTTCTGTTTTAAATGGAAAAGTAGTTTATGCAAAGAAAAATGCCGGTATGCTTGAAAATGTTGTAATTATCCAACATGAAAATGGACTTCATACAATCTATTCTCACCTTGATGAAATTGCCCCTACTTTAAAAGTTGGTAAATGGGTAAAAAAAGGATATGTAGTAGGAAGAGTTGATGATAATTTAACATTTCAAGCAACAAAAAACTCTTCACATATAAATCCTAAAGATCTTTTTAGAATCTAAAACATGGTATTTAATCAACTTAAATATCACTATATTTATCTACCATCTATATTTCTTATTTGGTTAGCTTTATTTATTGATAGTAAGCAAATATCTGAAATAATTTCATATAATCAACAAATATCAAATCTAATTGTAATATTAACTTATATTTATATTTATAAAAAAGTCACTGTAAAAATAAAAAAACTAATGATATATGGATTATTTCTTGCTTTAGTTGGAGAAACTCTATTTGCTTTAGTTCTTGGAATGTATACGTACAGATTAGAAAATCTTCCTTTGTATGTTCCTTTTGGACACTGTATTGTTTATGCAGCTGTTTTTTATATTTCAAAAGAGAATTTTATCAAACTAAGAAAAGAGTATGTAATTAAAGTTTTATATATACTCATGAGTATATTTAGTATTTATTGGTTTGTAATGTATAAAGACACTTTTGGATTTATTTGCTTTTTATTTATTTTATATTTATTTTATAAAAAACCGCAAATGAGACTATTTTATCTTATTATGTATTTTATGGTTTTATATTTAGAGCTAGTTGGAACATATTATAACTGTTGGGTTTGGCCAGATGTTTGGTTTGATAAAATAAGTTTTATATCTAGTGCTAATCCCCCTAGTTCGATTAGTCTATTTTATTTTGGCTTTGATCTTGGATGCTTATGGATATATAAAAAACTAAATAATAAAATATGGATAAGAATGAAAAATATAAGAAGTTTAAAAATATGAAATTGATAGATTTTGATTATATAAATAAAAAAGATAAAGAATTAACTGAGCTTTTTATCTCTTCAACTAATACAAAAAAATATATACTTGGAATAAATAAACTCACAAAAAGTGTTCAAAAACATATAAAAGTCGATGGAATAATTGATGATTTTACAAGAGTTCAATCTTCAAAAAAGAAAAATATTTTAAAAATACAAGATGTTCCAAAAGACTCAATTATTTTAAGTACCTCAAGTGGAAGTCCCCTAGAAGTAAAAACCAAACTAGATAATATGGGTTACACACACTTTAACTATCTTAGTCTTTACAGATACTCTAATTTAGAACTTGCACCGCCACCTTTTATATTAGATTTTAAAGAGGATTTTCCATCAAATAAAAGTGCATATGAAAAGGTTTATAAACTACTAGAAGATGAAAAATCAAAAGAGGTATTTACAAAAGTACTAAACTTTAAAATTAGTTTTGATTTTGATTTTATGGAAGGATTTACAAATAACCATGCACAGCAATATTTTGACAAAGATATTATTCCTGAAATTAGAAATATACGATTTTTAGATGGTGGAGCTTATGTGGGAGATACACTTCCTTTTATTATAAAAAACTTTCCTGATTATGAAAAAATATACTGTGTTGAACCAAATAACTTACATATAAATATTGCAAAAAGAGACTTTGAAGAAAAAAGAGATATTGAATTTATAAACTGTGGATTAGGGAATAAAAAAACTCAAACAACTCTTGAATCACTTACTAAACAAAATAACTGTGAGCATGATTATCAAGCTATGAATATAAATACTATTGATAATATCATAAAAGAAAAAATAGATTTTATAAAACTTGATATTGAAGGGGCAGAACAAGATGCGATTTTAGGTGCCAAGCAAACCATAAAAGAATATCACCCTATTTTAGCTATTTGTGTCTATCATAAAGCCCAAGATTGGTATAAGGTACCACAACTAATACTTGAAATAAGAAATGACTATAAGATCTATTTACGGCACTATATGGAAGGTATATACGAAACTGTAATGTATTTTATTCCAAAAAAATAGAATTATACTTCAGCACAAAAGCTAAGAAATTACTATATAATTACAAAAAACAAAAAAGGATCTCCAATAATTTTATTTGAGAAAACAACAAAAAGCCAATTTAAAACTTTTTGTCAAAAAAACAATCCTAAAACAATGGAAGAAGCAATAAGTTTTTTTAGCGTATTTGGAGGATTAGATATCAAAATTGATACAACTAAACCTTTAAAAGATGAGATTAAAAAACATATATTAGACAACTATTTATCATTAAAAGACGATGTTACTTCATTAACTGGTGGATATAGTGTGGCTCACGCTATTTTAACTGGAATTGCACTTGGAGATAGAAGAACTAACACATCATTTAAAAAAGCTCATGTAAGCTTTGAAGAAGGAATGAAAAATGTTGAAAATCTATCTCAAAGAGGTGTAATTGAAGTTGAATCATCACTACACTACTTAGCAAACCAAAGAGGTGATGATAAAGTATCAAAAAAACTTCTATTTACTACACCATTTTTAAGATTCTGGTTCGCTTTTGTTTCTCCTATTTACAAAGGAATAAAAGATAAAAACTACAAAGAGTTTGAGCAAAGATTTGATAATAGAATCGAAGAGTTTACAGACTTTGTTTTTGAAGAGCTTGCAATGGAATATATAAAAGTTTATTATAAAGATGATGAAATAAAAACTATTGGTAAGTATTGGGATAATTCAATTAAAATTGATATTGTTGCAAAAACTACTAGTGGAAAAGTATTAGTTGCAAATTGTATTAATACAAAAAATAAAGTTAAAAAAGCTTCACTTACTACACTTCAAAGTGATAGTAAAAAAGTTGGTTTCAAAGCAGATATTGCAATACTTTTTGCAAATGATAAATTCACTACAGAGTTAAAAAACCTAAAAAGTGATTCTGTAAAACTATTTAATTCAAAGAGTTTTAAACTTCTAATTGACTAAAAGAAGTTAAAATTAAACTTTATTAAAATGAGAATAAACATGATTCATAGATTTTCTATAACTTTTTTTCTTTTAACAAGTTTTTTATTTGCTGAAGATTTACAGCTAAAAGAACTATTTGATAAAAGAGAGCTTGTAGGTACAATAGCGATTAGTTCATTAGATAATAACACAGTATTTATATCTGATGAAAAAAGAGCTAAACAACAACTACCACCCGCATCAACTTTTAAAATCGCAAATACTTTAATTGCCCTTGAAGAAAAAGCTATAAAAAATGAATTAGAAATCATCAAATGGGACGGAATAGATAAAGGTTGGGAACCTTGGAATCAAGACCATTCTATCAAAAGTGGATTCCCTGTTTCTTGTGTATGGTGTTATCAAGAACTTGCAAAAAGAATAGGAATATATAATTATCAAAGACATCTAAAACAATTAAACTATGGAAATATGCAAGTAGGTGAAAACTTAACAAGATTTTGGCTAAATGGAGATTTAAAAATTTCAGCATTAGAGCAAATTGAGTTTTTACAGAAGCTTTATACAAATAATCTGCCTTATACGCAAAAAAATATTGATAAAACAAAAGAAGTTATGATTGTTGAAGCAAATGACAATTATATTATCAGAGTAAAAACTGGTTGGGCAATGAAGATTGGCTGGTATGTTGGATATATAGAACTGAAAAATAAAACTTGGTTTTTTGCAATGAATATGAACATGCAAAGTTTAAACCAAGCTAAATATAGAAAAGAAATTATGATGGAAGCATTAAAAATAAAAGGTATTATTTAAATAGAATCTTTTGAAGCTTTTTCTCTTAATTTATCTTTTTTACTTTTTCGTTTACCTTTTACAGGTTCACTTCCCTTTTTCTTTTGAACTCTTTGACCTTTTAATTCAAAACCTTCTATTTGTTCTGTTTTAATATCTATGTTTGAACGCTTTTGAATTAATTTAAAATGCTCTTCATTTTCATAATTTATAAAAGATATAGCTGTTCCGCTTTTACCAAATCTTGCTGTTCTTCCGATTCTGTGAACATAATCACTAGGAGATCTAGGAAGGTCATAATTCACAACACAATCGATATCTTCAATATGTAATCCTCTTGCTGCAATATCTGTTGCAAAAAGGATATTAATTCTTTTTTCTTTAAAATCATCTAATGTTTTTATTCTTTCTTCTTGGTCTAAATCGCCATGAAAAGAAAGAGCACTAAACCCATATCTTTTAAATTTTGCAAAGATATTATCACTAGCTCTTTTATTTGACATAAATACTAAAACTTTTGAAAACTTTTCTTCTTTTAAAATTTTTCTTAAAAGCGCACTTCTATTTTCACTATTAACTTCAATTGCTCTTTGATTTATGTTATCAAGATTTATTTCATTTTCTTGTAAAAATACTTCTTGGGCATTATTAGATATTTTTGAAACAATTTTTAAAATCTCATCTGAATAAGTAGCAGAAAACAAAAGATTTTGTCTTTGTAAAGGTAATGACTTTAAAACTAATTCTAACTCCTCTTCAAAGCCTTGATTTAACATTTTATCTGCTTCATCTAAAACAAAATATTCCAAAGAGTCTAAGTTAATTTGCTTTTTACTAATAATATCAAGAAGTCTTCCTGAAGTTGCAACTACTACATCACAACCTTTTTGTATGTGTAAAAGTTGATCACCTATATTTTGACCACCTATTAAATTTGATACTTTTAATTTTCTATCAAAATATTTTGAGAATATTTTAAAAGTTTCACTAACTTGCAAAGTCAATTCTCTAGTAGGAGTTAAAATTAAAACTTTGATTTTTGATTTTTTTGTTTGCGTTGGATTTTGTAAAAGTTTTTCTAAAATTGGCAATACAAAGGCAGCAGTTTTACCACTTCCTGTTTGTGCTTTTGCAATAATATCTTTGTTATCTAAAGCCAAAGGAATAACTTTTGCTTGAATATCAGTAGGTTCTAAATATGAATTTTCATCTAATGCTTTTTGTATAGAAGTTGAGAATTTAAACTCTTTAAAAGAACTAATCATACTGTAAGCTCTTCAAGTTTTTCTTCATACTGTTCTAAAATTTCATCTAATTTATTTTGATTTTCTTCTAGTAATTCAAAATTCTCTTCTACTTCTTTTTCTATTTTTAAAACAATAGATGATAGCTCAATAACCTTTGAGTTATCTCCATCATTTGAAGCTTTTATTAGCTCATCTTGATTTTGTTGTAAACTCTCTTCTAAGTTCATAATATTAGTTTCATATTTTTCAACTGCTTTTTTTAAAGGATTTGTTAGTTTACTTCTTTCTTGAATTAAAGAAGCTCTTAATTTTTTATTCTCTTTTTTATTAACTTTTGGAGCTGCTTTTACTTTCTCTTCAAGCTCCTCTTCTTCCCAACCTATTTTTTCTAAGAACTCATCATAATTACCATCAAAATAATCTGCTCCACCTTTTGAAAATATAATCAGTCTATCACACGTTTGTCTTAACAGTTCCTCTGAGTGAGTTACAATAATACAAGAGCCTTCAAAATTTTTGATAGCTTGAATCAAAGAATCAATTGACTCCATATCTAAGTGGTTTGTAGGTTCATCAAGGAATAATAAATTTACATCTGTAGCTAAAATCTTACCAAGCATTACCCTACTTTTTTCACCACCAGATAAAAGTGAGATTTTCTTTTTGATATCATCACCACTAAACATCATAGACCCAGCAATTGCTCTAACAGACGATTCAGCTAATTTTGGATTTCCTAAATATATTTCATCCATGATAGTATTATTTAAATTTAAGTGATCAATATTTGTTTGTCCAAAATGGCCAAAACTAGTAGTTCCGTGATAATCTATTATTCCACTTAATTGTTTAAGTTCACCTGCTATTGTATTTAAAAGAGTAGATTTACCTTTACCATTTTTTCCAATAATTCCTAAAGTTTCACCTTTTTTTAATGTAAAACCAATATCTTTGAAAAGTATATTATCTTTGTCATATCCAAAACTAACATCTTTTATATCTAATAAAACTTTTGCAGGAGTTACTTTAAAATTAAAATCAAAATCTAGAGTTGAATCATGAGCTAAAGAGCTTAAATCTTCCATCTTATCAAGCTCTTTTTGTTTTGATTGAGCTTGTGCTGCTGTTGAAGCTCTTGCTTTATTTTTAGCAATAAACTCTTCAAGCTCTTTTCTTTTTTTATCTTGTGCTATTTTTTGTTTTTCGTAGTGTTCATCATTTGCTTCTAATTGCTCATAAAATTTCTTTGTATTTCCAGGGATTAATTCTAAGTTTCTTCTTACTAATCCCATAGTATGAGTTGTAATACTATCCATAAAGTCTCTATCGTGTGTGATGATAATTACTTCACCCTCAAAACTTCTTAAAAATGATTTTAACCATCTAAGAGATAAAATATCTAAGTAGTTTGTTGGTTCATCTAATAATAACAGATTTGGCTCAGTAACTAAAAGTTTTGCTAGATTTATTCTTATTTGATAACCACCTGAAAAAGATAAAGGATCTTTGTCTAAGTCATCACTTGAAAAACCTAAACCAAAAAGTATTTTTTCAACTTTATAAACATTATACTTGTCTTCTTCACTTAAAGCTAATGAAGACTCTTGTCTTACTGTTTTTTCAGTAAAAACTAAATGCTGTTTTAAAGCACCTATTTTATAGTTTCTTGGAATATTTATATCACCATCATCAGGACTTTCTTCACCAAGTATTAATTTGAATAAAGTAGATTTACCACTACCATTTCGGCCTACTAGCCCTACTTTATTACCTTTGTTTAATCTGAAATTTAAGTTTGTAAATAACTCTTTTTCTCCATAAGATTTTGAGATGTTTGAAAGTTCTATCATATTCTTCTTTTTATTGTAAGTTTTCCAAGATTATACAATAAAGTTAAATAAGAGTAAATTTAGTCACACGTAATTCTAAAACTACCATCTAAATCTAAAGGCATAATCAAGGTATAAATCCCAGAACTTTTGCTTTCATTACAAATTATATCTCTTTGTGAATTTGTATTGTTTACATATTTATCTGCATATTCAATATTAAATACGGCTTTGTTTGCATCGATAAAAGGAGTTAAGGTATCACATTCATCATATTCATAACACTGTTCATTTACAATAAAATCAAAATAATCAACTAATTCAGGAATTTGATCTAAATCATTTTTTAATCCAGCTTTTAAGCCTCTGCTTTTAGCTTCTGTTGCTAAAAACTTATTATAAGAGAGTTGATCATTATAGTTTAATGCAAAACCTGTATTATTTGTATATCCATCAATATTATCAAACTCAACTGCATCACAGCCTTTTGAAACTGCTACATCAAGTCTTGCTGTCATGATAGGTTTAATCAAATCACTTGAAATATCAAGCCATTTTTCACCAGGCCAACCATCTAAATCATTACCTAAAACAGTTTGAGGAAAACTGCTTTCATCACTACGCCAGTCTTCATAACTACCAGCACTAAAATAACATATTACTTTTTTTCCATCATTTTTTAATTGTGTTATTAAATCTGTACTATTATCAAAAAGATCAAACTCATATACTTCTACATTATAAGAGGTATTTATTCCGCTTGTGTTATCTAATTGAATCTGCCAAGTAGTATTTGTATCAAAAGCAAAAATTCTCGAAGATGAACTGCTTCCTCCACTTCCTCCACAGCCTATTAAAAATACTACCATTAATAAAGAGAACATTTTATACATATTAAGCCTATTGTTTTTCATGATTATATAATAATAATTTAATAATCACTATAAATATATGTATATATTTATAAAAAAAGGCAATGAGTGAAAACTCATCGCCTTTTTTATCTTAAGAATTAAAAACTAGTGTAAATCAGCGTTTAATTTAACTTCTCTAGTTGATCTCATTGCAATTGTTTGACCAGTTGTTGAGTTAACTCTAAAGTGAACTCCATTTACTCCTAAGAAATCACTACCTTTCATTGAAGTAGAAATCTCTTTATCTGGGTTAATTTCCTTTAAAGCAGCAACAGCTTTTTCAGATAATGTAATTTTAGTTCCTGGTAAAATTGTTACACCAGCATCTAAGATACAAGAATCTCCAATAGCAGTACCAGTACAAGAGTTAGCACCTAATAATGTGTTTTCTCCAATAGATACTGGCACTCCATCTGTTCCTGATAATACACCAAGAATCGAAGCACCACCACCAACATCAGAACCAGCACCAACAACAGCAGAAGAAGAAATTCTTCCTTCAACCATAACTGAACCTTCAGTACCAGCATTAAAGTTAATGTAAGCAGCACCAGGCATTACAGTTGTACCAGCTGCTAATTGAGCACCCATTCTAACTTTTGATGTTTCTAAGATTCTTGTGTTATCTGCAGGAATTACATGAGATAAGAATCTTGGGAATTTATCTACCATATCAATTGTAGGATATTTTCCTGATAATTTTAATGCAATTTCATTTGCTCTTAACCAGTCTAATTCGATTGGTTGATTACCAACCCATGCAACATTATGTAATGCTCCAAAGATTCCATTTAAGTTTAAACTTCTTAAAGCTGCTTTTCCAGTTGAAAGAGCATATAATTTTAAGTATGCTGCTTCAACAGAGTTTACAGTTTCATCTTCAAAAATAAATACCACTTTATAATCATCAGCAGTAAGTCCAGAATCAATTGGTAATGAAGCTAATGTTGAAATAACTTGAACATTTTTGTGATCTTCACCTTTTGCTTCAGGAATATATGGTCTAAATGCTTCAACGCATGATGCTAAGAATTTATCTGAAATGTTTAAAACTAATTCTGATTTTGATGTATCAACATCTTCTCCAGCTTCTTTTAATGCATTTAATAAAACTGCTGCGCTTCCGTAGTTTTCTTTCCAGTTTATTAATGGGTAAGTTGCTTGTAATATTTTGTCAGAATTTAACTGTCCTCTATCTACTCTTGCAATACCGAAACCAATAGGGTTTTTGTACCAACCTTGAGCTTGAATATCTTCTATTAATTTTTTAAAATCTTCTTTTGTATAAGCCATTATGTCTCCTATAAATTTTGTGGCGATTATACAATAATGTAAGAAAATATAAGATTAAATTTAATAAATAGTATCCATATCTATAGTAGCTAGTGTGCTATTGATACTATGAAGTGCAGTTAATAATGCCTTAACATTCGTAGATCTTAAAATTACTTCATATCTAAACTTATTTGCCATTTTAAAAATAGGACTTTGACCAAAACCAACAACTTCAATATTTTCCATTGATTTAAATATTTTTACATATTTATCAAGCTCATCTTTTACTTTTAAACCATTTGCATGGGCAAAAGTAACCTTTGACATTTTCATAAAAGGAGGATAAAAATCTTTTCTAAACTCTAATTCCTCTTGTAAAAACTCTTCATAATTTGAATTACATAAATAGTGTTGGAAAAACTCTTCATTTTTAGTTTGAACTACAACTTCACCTTGGCCTTTTCTACCACTTCTTCCTGAAATTTGAATCAAAAGAGAAAGAGCTTTTTCCCTTGATTTATAGGAGTTCATATTTAAAATAGAGTCTATTCCTAAAACAACTGCAAGTTTTACATTATGATAATCATGACCTTTTGATAGCATTTGCGTTCCAACTAAGATATCAATTTTCCCATCATTAAACTCATTTAATACTGTCTTTAACTGTTTATCTGTTTTTATTTGGTCTCTATCAAATCTTTTTATAGTTTTATCGGGGAAGTGTCCTTTTAACTCTTCCTCAATTTGAGCAGTTCCAACACGTAAATTATGAATTACTCCATGATTACAAGAGGGACAAGTATCTGGTATTTGTTGTGTATATCCACAATAATGGCATTTTAAAGCTAAATCATTTTTGTGTAAACTCATAGAGACAGAACAGTATGGGCACTCAACTGATTTTCCACATGAAGTACAAATTTGATATTTAAAGTTTGCTCTTGTAGGTAAAAAAATAATAACTTGATTGTCTGATTGTAATGTTGATTTTATTTTATTAAAAACCTTTAATGATATGTTTGCATCACTATCATCAAATATATAGTTTTTACTTGTATCATAAAAAGTTTCATCAAGTCTGAAGTAAGGCACTTTATTAAATGAAGTAGAACTAACAGTTGCACTTCCTAATATCAACTGAATATCAAACTTTTTTGCCATATAAATAGCTAAGTCTTTTGCATGATATCTTGGTTTTGAATCACTTTTATATGAATCATCATGCTCTTCATCAACAACTATAACTCCAAGATTATTAAAAGGTAAAAAAAGTGCAGATCTTGCACCTGCAATAAGTTTTATTTTTCCCTCTTGTAGTGCAGTTAAAATCTCAGATTTTTTCTTTTTTGTAATTTTTGAGTGCCAAATAGCAACACTAGAACCAAAAACTTTTTCTAATCTTTTTTGCATTTGAGGAGTTAATGAAATCTCTGGCATAAGTAAAATTGCTTGTTTATTTTCATTTAGATGTTTTTCAATAGTTTTTATATAGATTTCCGTTTTCCCAGAACCCGTATTTGCAAATAGTAAGGCTTGTTTCTTTTTATCTAAAAACTCTACTGCTTTTGTTTGCTTAGGTGAGAGTTCAATTTTACTATCAAAAATAACTGTAGCAGTATCTTTTTGTATGTTTTTATTAAACGAAGTATAAATACTTAAAGCTTCACCTAAACTACAAACATAATATTGAGATATAAAATGAGCTACTAAAAGCATTTTCTCATCATAAAATTCATCAGTGAATTCTTGAATATCACTACATTTAAAAGTTGGTTTTTCAACCTCCTTTATAACAACTGCTTCATTTAGTACTTTTCTATTTTGAAGTTTTACAAGTACTTTATCACCTTTTGATAAAGAGTTCTGGCTTTGATATGTTAGATTATCAAGTGGAGACTTTAATAGTGCTAGTTCATAATAATACATTAGTAAAGCCTCTGACATAATTTTATATCACTAACACATTTAAAAGTTGAATTTTCTAAAGTAAAATTGATTTTTTCATCCTTTGAAATTATAAAAGAGTAGTTTTTATTATCCATTTTAATCCAAAATCCACTTTTATTTACGGTATTTGTTGTTGAAAGTATTTTTTCATCTAAAAACTTAGTAAATAGTTCTTGATTAATTTGATTACTAATTGCATCATCTAAAGTCGTTATTTCATTATTTTCATTTAGAAGCAATTTTTCTGTTTTATATTTATTTATAGAATCATTTAATTGTGTAACTTGCGATTTTAATTTTGCTAAATTTGATTGATTATTAATATTTGAAAAATTTGGTAAAGCAAAAGTTATTATTATGCCTATTAAAAGAATAACTATTGTTATTTCAAGTAAAGAAAATGCTTTGATTTTAAAACCTTGAAAGTTTATCTGTAACTTGTTCTATATCTTTTTTAAAAGTTTTGAATTCATGAGATAGCTTTATGTATGCACCTAATAAATCTTTTGTATCATTATTCTTATCTAAATCTAAATACTTACTAAGGTGTTCTAAGACGTCTTCATCTAAGTTAACAGTATAAGCCATATTATTAATATGAAATGTCGCTTGCTTACTCACCTTTTCTAGCCTTTTTTAATGTTAGTGTACTATCTATTCTTAGAAACATATCTTGATTATTTCGAACTAATTCATCATTATCATTTTTTAAAGTATCAAGTTCCTGCTTTAAATTCATATTTTCTAGCTTCAACTTTTCATACTCGTGTAATAATTTATCAATTTTACTATTTAATGTTTCTATTAGTTCCATAAAAGGAATTCTACCTAAAATTTCCTACAATTCAATATAATTTTTGTCTTTTTTATTATTTTATATAATTTTTTCCCTCTTCATTCAAAATTGCCACAGATTCTCCCCACTTAGAGTACTTTTGCATCTCAATATCACTTAGTTTGAAATTTTTAATAATTTTTTCTATTAACTCTTTCTCTTTTTTGTGATATTTTGAGTCAATATGAATTAATATCATTAATTCTAAAACAACAATTTTCTTACTAACACTACTTTTAAAATCATTTAAAATATCATCTAAAGAAAAAGTATCTTTATCAAAAGAATCAAAGTTTTCTATACCCATTTCAGTACAATACTCTAAAATTATCTCTTCTTCTTTTTGTCCATAAACATCATCAACTCTAGCTAAATAGTGTGCTAACTGTAAAAAAGAGAATTTCTCTTTTGATTGTAGTTTCATTAAAAACATTATATTTCCTATAAATTATATATTTTATTATATACACTAAAAGTTAATCATCAATAAACAATATAAATATCTTTATTGGAATTTTTGCAATGAAATTGCAATGCCTGAATAATATAATTAGTTATAAGAACATAAAAATATAAAGGCATTCCAATGTTACTACGTAAATTTAAAATTATAATTTTGCATATATTTGCAATTTTATTTTTTACCTCTTGTATAGGAGGTGGAACAGAAAGTAGCGAAACTGCGATTTCAACTACTAAAGAAACTGTGTTTACTCAATTAGAAGATTTAGAATCAGTTGCAAAAGTTTCTAAGTCTTTAAATGATTTAGGTATTACAAATACTCAAGAATTAGCAACTAGTCTAAATAGTCAAGATCCTCTTGAGTTTTTTATTAAATTAAAAGAGAAAGATTCAAGTTTGCAATCTGAAGATTTAGTAAATCTAATAAAAGATTTAGAAAAAGAAATCTTATTAAAACCCTTGTTAACAAATAAATCAATTACTCAAAATGCATTTGATAGTTTATCTATAGTTGATACACAAGTTGATACTTTAAAAACTAGTGACTTTAGAGTATGGTCAAGTACTAATCAAACAGAAACTTTAAGCACAACAGCAAATGATGAGTATGTAAAACAACAATGGATTGCATATAATAATAAACTCTCAGGATTTGATCAAGAACTTCTTACATATAATGAATTTAAAAATCTAAAAAATGCAATAAAAGATTTACAACCAATATTTTTTACCATAATTAATTCTATGCAAAACGTTCCTGTAAACACAACTGTTGCTAAATCTAGATCTTTTAGTAAAGCAGTATTAGATTTACAAGATAACAATATACTTAATTCTATAAATGAGAATAATGGTGATTTACAGGTATCTCCTAATGATTTCTTGAAATATAAATCACACCAATTTATGGAATGTAGAGGAATAGAAAAATCTTATCCATTTCATATAATGGGTATAGAAAACACTCCAGTAAATGGAACAAATATTTATGCAACAATAGATACCACAGTGCCTTTACTAGGAAATGAAGATGGGCAAAGATATTTTCAATTAAATGAAACAGGTCTTGCAGAACTAACACTTTATAATAAATCTTCTGCTGCTGTTGATATTGAATTTAAACATAAAGATAAAATACTTTTTAATACAAGATTAGAAGCTTATGAAAAACAAAAAGTATTTATTCCTGTATTCGAAGAAGATATTTGTATCCCTTATTATATGACAGAAGATGACAATAAAATTGAAGCAAATATTATGGGAATAAAAAAACCTAGTGATTTTGAAAAAGAACTGATACCCTCAAATGGTGCTTATGATTTAGTAAATAGAATATCTTCAAATCCAAATAATGAGACTTTTTTTCAATCATATATAATGAAATTCTCAATATTAGATTATAGTAGTGAAAGTAATCAAATTATTTCATTTATTAATGAAAATTCAACTAATAGTTCAATTCAATATCTTATTCAATCTCCATCAGGAATATTGACAAGTCACATAAATGTTGGATCAATTGACTTAGTACTACCTAGAGAAAATGGAACTTGGACAATTTATGCAATACCTAGAATTTATGGGGAGAGTAATCAATACACTATTGATACCTCTACAAATAAAATTACATCTTATTATGTTATGAAAGAAAGTACAACTGAACTTTTAGATAGTAATTATAAAATATCTTTAAGAACAAATGAAACTGCAAACCGTAAAAAATTCATTATTTCTGAGATGAAAAATGCAGAATTCTCACACGATGGAGAATCTATAGGGTCAAGAGCAGAAGTAAAGTTATCTTTACATACAAATATGGCTCCTAAACTTGATATGGGGAAAGATATAGAAAATGAATTTCAAGAAAACCCTCAATACCCTGCATATAAATGTTGGAATGATAATGGCAGAGATATGGCATTATTTAGAGAAAATCAAATTTGTAATGAATTCAATGATAGTTTAGAAAATATTTTTAATATGTTTT
Organism: uncultured Arcobacteraceae bacterium; assembly: GCA_964022095.1. Classification (GTDB taxonomy): domain Bacteria; phylum Campylobacterota; class Campylobacteria; order Campylobacterales; family Arcobacteraceae; genus Malaciobacter_A. The sequence goes on along the minus strand of CAXHZO010000007.1, from coordinate 57,060 downwards.
ATCCTTCTTTTACATATACTTCATTAAATGAAGATATGAAACAGTATCTATTGATTAAATATGAAAAAAATCTATCAAAACAGCTTAATGATGCAAAATTCAGACTGATTTATGACACATATACAGATGTTTATGATGAGTGGAAAAATAGTATTATCCAAATCAATGATGTTAATTTTCCAGTAGATTATCATTATGGAATTCAAGATTCTATTGGCAAAGCTTCAGTTGATAATCCATTAGTAAAAGAATATGACACTTTTTATCATCCAGATATTCCAATAAATATGCCTATATTAGCACTTACAAAAGAAAGAATGGCTACAACTACAATTCCTTTTGCTTTTCAATATAGTGCTTTAGATGAAGATGAAGTTGATTCTTCATTGCAAATATTTGCAGTTGCTAAATATATAGTAAATCAAGCTTTAGCAGTTGCTACTGGGAATTACGCTGCTTTGGTTTGTAATACAATATCAACAATGCAAGAAATAAGACAAAATGAAATAAATGGAGAAGATGAACCTTTAGGAGAAGCCGATTTCTTTTTAAATAGATTTTCTACTAATGACCAATTTTATGGAATTCAAAATCAAAATTTAGGATTTTCAATCTCAGGGAATGCAGAAATACCGAACCATTATACTTCTTTTGATGAAAAACTAGAATACGCTTCTTTAGCTTGTAGTGGAATTGGAGCTATTAGTGCAGGATATAATTTATATGGTTCAGTTGGAGGATTAATCTCAGGAGATTATTTTAATGCAACAGAACTAGAAAACCTAAAAAATGGGATTCTTGATAATTTAGAAGAAGGTTCAACACAATACAACGAAATGGTAGCAGCTTTTGATGATATAAAAAATGGTACAGCAAATGCTCAAAGTTTAGCCACATTAGCAACAGCTGAAAAACTATCATCTTTTGCAGAGGGTATTGATATATTTAATAACTTATTAGATGTAAATGATACTCTTGGAGGATTAGGTTCTCAAGGATACAATACTATGAGATCTGAAGCTAACTATTTTTATTCAAGTTTTGAAAATAGAAAAACTCGTTCAAATATAACTATAAAAGAAGTAGATTCTTTACCAGTAGTTGACACAAGTGTTACACTAGATTCTGTACATATAATTCATAATTTAGAAGATGGAAATGCAGAAGTAAAGTTAAGAACAAGAGTTGGTGTAATTAGTGACGAAAATCCTACATATAATGGTTCATTTGCATCAAATGCTCCATATATGATAAATGGAGAACTAATATATGACAATGGCACAAACAATTATAAAACCCTTCCTAATTTACCTTTTAAAGGATATTTATTAAAAAGTAAAAACTACAATGGTATTAAAGATGGAGATTTTTTAAATATTGGTACAGATTTTTCTTTATATGATGCTTCATACCCAAGTTCAAATAACACTGCATCTATTTATTTAGAAATAGGACTTTTTGAAGGAGATGGAGGAGGTGTTGATGATGACATGATTGGAGTATTATCTAAAACATTTTATTTAGAAGATTTATATAATAATGTAGATGGATTTAGATGGACACCTTTAGGAAATAATAGTTATAGATTGTCTGTAACTGATTATCCTGTATACGATGCTGTTAATCTAGCTACTTCTGTTGAAATTATAGATACAGAAAATAGAGAAAAACAATTAGCTCATAATAGAGATAGAATAAATGACCCAAGTGCTTTAATATCATTTCATATAGATATCCAACTAGGAGATTTTATAGACTATGAAATAATAAATGTTGAAGATGCAATAGTTGATAGTAATCCTAATAATGCAAAAGAACCTATGGATTACTCATTATTAAATTTAAAAGAAAGAGATTTTTTATTAGCTAATGAAATGCGTCTTTATGATGTATATAATAATAAAGCAATAATTTATGACTATGAAGACCAAATTAAAATTGCAAATATAGATGAAAATAAAAATCTATCTTGGGGATTAGGGATTAATAGTGCTGCCTTAGAAGAACAATACAAACCTCTTATACAATTAAAAAACCATAGAAGGTTTACAAGTGATGCAATCAATAATATCAGTTTCATTGATACAAATAATCTACTTGTATTTAAAAAAGAATATGAATATTTTAATGAACAAGCAAGACTAGCAATATTAGATATAAAAGATGGAGATACTTATGGTGATGTTAGAGGTGAAATTAAATTTCCAATAGGTTCTGCACCTATTCATGTAACAACAAAAAGAGTGAATGAAAATACAATACAAGTTTTTGCTATCCTTCCAAATATAGATCAAAATGATGGAAAAATCTTGGTATATACTGTAACAAAAGATAGTATTACACTTATAAAAGAAGAAATATTAGCGCATGTCCCTCAAGATATTCTATTAATAGATGATGAAACGGTACTACTAAAATCTGCAAAAATCAAACATATAAGTTATGATGACTATTTAAATACTCAAGAGTATTGGATTGATGAAACATATTTGACACTTTATGAGTTTAAAGATAATACTTTTAGACCAATAGATTTAAGACAATATACATTTTCTCATCATAGTTATAATAAAGGAACAGGTTTAGTAAATCCTTTTGGTAGTAGTTTAAAAAACAAAATGAAAAACATAAATTCAGGAATTGTTAATAGACTTGCAAAAGTAAAAGTTATCAATTACAACTATCTAGATAGTACATTTGTTGGTGTAATAAATTTAATTTATAATGCAGATAATAAAAACTATAGATTTGGAGATGTTCAAAAAGAAAGAGTTCATGCAAGTAACTACATAGAAAATGATATTTATCCATATTTTTTAAGTGATTGGTTAACTGTTTATCCTGATGATTTAAAAAGAGATACTTTAGATTTTCCTTACACAAAAATATTTGAAGAGAATATTAAATATGAAGCAAAAGAATCAGTTTTTTTAGATTCAAGGTATATTCTTGCTATTGGTCATAAATTAAAAGATGATTTATCTATAAACAGTGATGCTTTAAGTATCATAGATACATTTCATATAGATAATACTGAACCTGAGATCTTCGGAACTGATTTTGAGCAAATACATATTATGGAACATTCTAATAACTTCCATACATCAATCAACTTTAAAGTTGTTGATAATGAAAGTTCAATGAATGATTTAAATGTAACTTTTACTCAAATGAATCCAGAAACTGACGAAGAGTATTATACAGGAACAAATACAGATGAAGTGAATTTTCTACAAAGAGCTAAATTAACGTGTAGTAGTGATGGAAATTGTAATATGACTGTTGATTTACCTCTAAAAGATAGTAGTATAAAAACTAAATTTAGAATCAATGTTCAAGATGATAATCTAGTTGTACATAAATATTTTACCACTTGGTTAGCAAAATCAGAACCTAATATTTATTCATATCCTCCTTTAAATATCACTTTAAAAAATGAAAATGAATACAATAAAGTTGATTTTGAAATCATCTCTCAAAATGAGATAAATAATGGATATATTGATGAATTTATAATTGAGAATAAACCAGATTGGATAACATCATCTGAATATATCTATGGTTCAAAAACACTTAAATTAGAAGGAACTCCACCACTTGGTTCTGCTGGAACATACGATATAAAAGTTACAGCAAAAAATGATAGATTTGAAGATGTTGAACATTATATAATCAATGTTATTGAACCTGATACAACGCCAAATGATTTTTCACTTCAAACTTTTGAAGATGTTGAATTAAGTACTTTAGTTACTAAAGATATTGTAATTGAAGGAATAAATGGATATGCACCAATTAGTGTAATAAATGGTGAATACACTATTGATGATTCTGGAATATGGAAAACTAGTGAAGATTTAGTTACAAATACTAGTTTAATAAAAGTAAGACATACAAGTTCAGATGAATACTCAACTGAAACTATAACAACACTAAATATAGGTGGAAAAACTTCGCAACTAGTTAGTAGAACAATTACAGACCCAAATAAAGGTGACTTTACTCCTAACCAATTTACTTTTATAGATGTTATAGATTCACAACTATCAAGTATAGTATCATCAATTATTACGATAACAGGAATTAATGAAACAGTTGATTTAAGTATTACAAATGGTGAATATTCATTTAATAATAAAGATTGGTTCACTATAAATACAACAATTGAAAATTCTCAACAAATATTTGTTAGACATACAAGTTCAAATCTTTATAGTTCAACAGTTAATACTATTCTAACAGTGGGAGGGATATCTGATACTTTTAGTTCTACTACAATCGATATACCAGTACCAATACTACAGAGGCAAATAATACCTACATATGAAGTAGGACAAGTATTAAATTTAAATATCAACAATATAGGTGGAGTTGCAACTTCATGGAGTATTGCCAATAATCCTACTTGGATGATAATTGACACAACAACTGGAAATATTTCAGGAATAGCACAATCTGGATATTTTTCAAATATTCTTATAACAGCTACTAATAGTAGTGGAAGTGATGATTTTATATTAAATTTATCAGTAAATTCTAAAAACTACCCAAATATAAATATTGGCTCTCACACAATTGATGAAAATGAAATAGATTTTACATTTACTGACGATCAAGATTGGAGAGATTCTATTGAAAGTATTACAATTCAAGAGGATTATGGACAAGATGAAATACCACTTGTAGAAGGTAGTGATTATACATTAGTAGCAGGAAAATTATCACTTATTGTAAATGGAACAAATAACATCCCTACAAAAGCTGGAAATTGGATAATAACTATAAAAGCTACAAACTATTATGACTGTACTATTCAAGTATATGTTCAAAATGGAAGCATTGATATTTTAAATGCTCAAAATACTTTAAGTGTTTCAAATGCACCTCTTAAACAAGGGGAAATATCAAATATCAAATTCCAAGCACTTGATAGATTTGGAAATATAATGAGTTATAAAGAGGTTTATTTTGATATGCTAATTACAAATGATGATAATACTTTTGATGAACCATATTTAATAAAAGATATTAATGAAACTATTTATAATGACTTTATAAATCTTTCATATAGTCCTTCAAACAGACATAGTTATTATACTAATGAAAATGGATGGGTTGAAATTATGATAAAAGTACCTGCTTGTATTGATGTAAATGATGGATTTGAAATAGTAATAAAAGATACAAATGAAACTATTTTGATGACAACAGCTAATTTAATTAGTTCAATTAGCTTTGAAAGCTCTACATCTGTTTGTACAGATAATGATTGGATAAAACGATTTGGTCTTGATACAATTTATAATATGAAATTACAAACAGACACGGATGGGAATATATATGTTGCAGGTAACACAACTGCAAATATTGAAGGGGTTACAAACCTAAGTGGAGATATCTATTTATCAAAAATTGATAGAAATGGTGTAACTAAATGGGAAAAACTATTAGGAAGTAGTGAATATGATTTATTTAATGATTTCATAATAGATGACACTAGTTTATATTTAGCTATTACAACTAATGGCTCACTTGATAATAATTCAAATGCAGGATTACAAGATGCAGGATTATTAAAAGTTTCTACTATTGATGGTTCTTTAATTTTTGCAAATCAAGTTGGTGATATAAATGATGATTTAGCTATTGGAGTTTCTAAAACAGCTAGTGGAATAAATCTTTATGTTGATCAAAATTCAGAGTCGTTTATATATACATATAACTTAAATGGAATAGCTATTTCAAATAAAAGTTTAGTAGATGATTATACGAAATTTATAGGAGATAATGAAAATAATCATCTTTCAATCATAAATAAAAATATCTCAAAATTAGATTTAAATACAGACTTTCAATTTTCAAGAGGAAATGTTGGAGGTGCAAATTATAATATGACAGGATTATTTACTATTGATACAAATAGTACTAATGACATTTATACAACTGGTCAAACAAAATTAAAACTTTTTGATGAAGAAGTATTAGATTCATCATATCATGGAACAATAATAAAAAGAAATAAAAATGGTAATTACCAGTGGAGTAAAATACTAGGAGAAGGTAATCTTATTACAACAGGTGGAACTACGACAATTGATGGTATAACTTATGTAATATACACACAAAGAAATAATTCTTCAACAACTGCACCTCGAAATATGCATATGAAAGTAATGAATGACATAGATGGAGTTGTTTTAGGTTCATATACTTGGGAAGCCGGTACTACTGCTTATAATAATATTACATCCGCAGATATTATTTCAGATGCAAATAAACACTCTTTATATATAGGAGCTAATGTTTATGGAAATATGATTAATACAAATATCGCTGATGGTTCTAATGTAGTAATCAAAAAACAACAATATGATGTACCTCAAAATGTAACAGGTTATTTAAGAAGTGACTATTTAAACATTATCACAGATTATGATAATAATCTACAATGGGTAGATACCTCAAGTTTTATGAATCAAAGAGTATTTGATAATGCTTCAAATTATTGTTCAAATGAAGTTAATTTAGATGATAATAATTCAAATAGTTCATGGAGAGTTCCAACACAAAGTGAATTAAATACAACTATTGATAGTTCAGATACACCTGCCATTGAATCAGTATTCCAAATTGTAGACACAAATACTGCATATTGGACAGATGAAGAATTAGATATAAGTAATGTAATAGGGATTTATTATTGGGGAGCAGGAGGAGCAGATAGTTTTCCTAAAACAGATAGTTTATTAATCAGATGTGTAAGAGATAACTAATAAGTAAAAGAGAAAAGCAAAAAAAACTTTTCTCTTAATTAACATTAATTCGATATCCAATAGAAGGAATTGTTTCTATAAACTTATATTTTAATTTTGATCTTAATCTACTAACTAGTGCTCTTCTAGTATTTTCATTTGGTAATTTATCTGGCCAAATTTCATTTTCAATGTCATCAATATAAACAATAGAATTTTTTGATTTAAGTAAAAGATTTAAAAGTTCTTGCTCTCTTTTTGTAAGATGTAAATAATCATTACAACAAATTAACTGTTGGTTTTTACTATCAAAACTAAATTCATCATCAAGGATAAAATCTCCTTTTTCAATATTGCACTCTTGGTTCTTTTTATTATATGAAAAAGATGCAATTTTTAGTGATGCAAATAACTCTTTTTTATTAAAAGGTTTAACAAGATATGCACTAGGGTTTGTTTTTACTACACGCTGTAGTGTTTCTTCATCACAATATGCAGTTAAATATATAATAGTAGTATCAATTTCATTTAATATTTTACTTGCTGTGTCAATGCCATCAATATTTCCTTTTAGTTTTATATCCATCAATATAATATGAGGTTTATATTCTATTGCCAAAGAATAAGCATCTTTAAAATTATCTGCAGTACCTATTACCTCAAAATCTATACTATTTAAATAACTCTCTATTTCCATTACAACAATACTTTCATCTTCAACAATTAACACTGGTATTTTCATATTTTAAACCTTATATTATATTCGCATTTATTTTCACTATTTATTTGTATGTTTCCTTCTAATTGTGAAGATACAAGATTATTAACAAGCTTTAATCCTAAAGAATCTTTTGAGATTAAATTATAATCATACCCTACTCCATCATCACAAATATTAAGCGTAAAAAACTTTTTATCTTTATAGAGATTTATATCTATTTTTGTACAAGTTAATGCATACTTCATACTATTGTAAACTAACTCATTTATTATAATACCTACATAAACAGCCTCTTTTAAAGGCATTTTAGTATTTGTATCAATTATGACTTTAATATCATTTCTATCAAATGACATCTCTATATCTTCACATAAACTATAAATATACTCGTACATATCTATTTTTTCAATATCATCATTTAAATATAAAATTTCATGAGTTTTAGATATTGATTTAATACGGTTTTCTAATTTAATAAATTGTTCTTTTAAAACCTCTTCTTGGAATTTTTCACCTTGTAGTCTTATAATTGAAAGAATAATTTGAAGATTATTCTTTACTCTATGATGTAATTCTTTATATAACTCATTTAACATTTTAGTTCTAGAATCAACCTCTTTTTCAATTATAGAATTCCTCTCTTTTAATTCTTTAAATAATTTTTTATCTGAAATAGTTTTTTGTCTTTGTAAAATATTTATCTTATCCACAAAAGCTAATAATAAAAATAGTGCTTCAATACTAGTAAGGACTAATACTAAGATAGGGAAATGATACATAATTGAATATACCCCTAAAGCATCAACAATAGATAAGAAGAAACCAATAATTAAAAATGACCACCCAACAATGAAAAATCTTGCTTGTTTATTTCCTTTTTTATATACGTAAATTGCAGTATACATATTAAAACAAATAAAAATAAGTCCAGTTAAAATAGTAAATTCAGGATAATAAAACCAAGGAGTTGATAAAAATAATATTTGGAAGACAACTGAATATAGTATATATCTGTAAATATTATCAATTTTTTTATATATTTTTGTTTTTAAAAAACTTCTTGCAAAAAGAATTCCTGCAATAATTAAAAAACCAACTTTAGGAACTACTATTAAATTATCAATATATGTAAACCTATCTGAAGTATATAAAGGTAAGAATCCAACATATGTTAATTGTTGGAAAAGTAAAAAAACTATATATAATGAATAAAATAGATAACTTTTATCTTTTGTATAAAAAAACAATACAAGAGCATAAACAAAAAAAGCTGTGATTATTCCTAAAAAAAGAATAATCATAAATTGTTTATTTATATCATTTGTAAAAAATATATCTTTATCAACAAAATTTATAGAAAACTGCAAAGCAGTAGTTTTATTAACTACTTTCAAATAATATGTTTTTTTAGAATTTGCATCTAAATTTAGTTCAAAGTATGGATTTATGGTTTTTCTATTTGAAGAAATATTTAACATACCACTTTTACTTATATATTCTTTTTCATTAAAAAGTACTAGTTCTTCGAGTAAAGGATTGTTTATTTCTAAGACTTTGTTTATATTTTTATTCGAATTATTTTGAAGTTCTAGTTTAATCCAAATAGAAGTATTTTGAGTAAGACCATAATTTACTTGCTCTTTAGTTAAGTTTTCGAAAGCTTTATTTTTAATATTCACAAATGAATTATTTTGTTTATCAATATGAAAATATAATTTATTAACAAAATTATTGTCATAAGAAAAAGATAATGAAGAAAGGATAAGAAAGAATAAGAGAAAAATTTTCATAGTTTTATCTTTTAATATAATAATTTAATTATAAGATAAAATTATTAATAACTTTATAAAACTATGAAATTTCCGTATTTAATAAATATTAAGCACCTAAATACTTAGCTCTAATATCATCTAAGCCAATAAGGTCTTCACCTTTACCTTCTAAGGCAACTTCACCATTTTCTAAGACATAAGCCCAATCAGATATTTCTAAAGCTGCAAATGCATTTTGTTCAATTAGTAAAATTGTGATGCCCTCTTCTTTTAGTCTTTTAATAGTGTCAAATAATTCACCAATAATTTTTGGTGCAAGTCCTAAAGAAGGTTCATCTAGCATTAAAAGTTTTGGTGAACTCATTAAAGCTCTTGCAATTGCTAACATTTGTTGTTCCCCTCCACTCATTGTTCCAGCTAGTTGACCTTTTTTAGCCACTAATCTTGGGAAAAGTTTGAACATATGTTCTTGTAGTTCTTCATACTTATCATCATTATTAAAAGCACCCATTCTTAAGTTTTCTTCAATAGTTAAGTTAATAAATACTCTTCTACCTTCTGGAACTAATGCAATTCCTTCTTGGATGATATCATGAGTTTTGAATTTAGAAATATTTCTATCTTCAAATAAAATCTCACCTTTTTTCTTAACATCATTTACAATTGATTGCAAAGTTGATGTTTTACCTGCTCCATTTGAACCAATAAGTGAAACTATTTGCCCCTGTTGTACTTTAAAATCGATTCCTTTTACAGCTTTAATCAAACCATAAAATACTTCTAAATTTTTTACTTTAAGCATGTTTAAAATCTCCAAGATAGGCTTTAATAACCTCTTCATCTTTTATGGCATCTTCAATATGACCTTCAAAAATAGTCTTACCATAATCTAAAACCATAACCCTATCACATAAGTGGTTTACAAACTTCATATCATGTTCAATGAGTAAAATTGTAATATCAAACTTATCTCTAATATCAAATAAAAGTTGTGCTAATTCTTTTGTTTCATTTGGGTTCATACCAGCTGCTGGTTCATCAAGTAAAAGTAAACTAGGATTAGTAGCTAATGCTCTTGCTATTTCTACCTTTCTTTGTTGTCCATAAGATAGAGAAGTTGCTAATTCATCTTTTTGATGAGCAATCCCTAGAAAATCTAAAATTTCAATTGCTCTATCTTTAATCTGTTTTTCTTTTGAAAAAAATCGTGGTAACCTAAAAATAGACTCTAAATAAGTATATTTTGCACTACTATCTAAACCAATAAGTACATTATCTAAAACACTCATTGAAGAAAAAAGTCTAATATTTTGGAATGTTCTTGCAATTCCTTCTTTTACGATTTTATAGTTCTTTTTATTTGTAATTCTTTTTCCATTTAAAACAACTTCACCTGAAGTGGGTTTATAATTACCTGTGATAATATTAAACATTGTTGTTTTACCTGCACCATTAGGTCCAATTAGTCCAAAAATTTCATTTTTGTTTATGTGAAATGTTGTGTCATTTATAGCCACAACACCACCAAAACTTTTTGTAATATTTTTAATCTCTAAAATCATTTTGATTTCCTTTTAAAAATATCACTTAACTCTCTTTTTCCCATAATTCCCTCACGTGCAAATAACATAACTAAAATTAAGATTATTGAGAATACTACCATTCTAAGTCCAGGATGAGCATCTGTTTGGTATCCAAAAAGATTCATTGGAGCATCTAAGAATCTTAACCATTCGCTTCCACCAATTACTAATATTGTTCCTATAATTGCACCTGTCATAGAACCAAGTCCACCAAGAACGATTATAATTAGAAGTTGGAATGTTAAGAAGAACGTAAATAAATCAGGAGAAATTGTTGTAAGAAGAACTGCTAATAGTCCTCCACCAATTCCTTCAAAAAATGCACTTGTACCAAATGCCATTGTTTTAATTTTAAATGTATTAATACCAATTGCACTTGCAGCATCTTCATCATCTCTTACAGCTTTCATAGCTCTACCAAACTTTGAATAAACTATATTTAACATAATAATTACTGTAATAATAGCAATTCCACCTGTCCAGTAAACATTGATTAATTCAGGAATTTCATTTAATCCAATACTACCATTTGTAATTTCTGGTTGATTAATAGCAATAACTTTAATAATGAAACCAAAACCAAGAGTTACAATAGCTAGATAATCTCCCCTTACTCTAAATACAGGGGCAGCTAAACAAACAGCAACTATTGTTGCAACAATACCACTTAGTAGTAGTGCTGGAACTAAAGAAGTATTAAGTGCAAGTACCCAAGGAGCTGGATCTTCTAGTTGATATAAATCCCACTTTAAATCTTCACTTAATAAACAAATAGCAGTTACATAAGCACCAATTGCTACAAAACCATTTGGTTCTAATGAAAACTGTCCTGTAACACCATTAATAAGATTATATGAAGCTGCTAAAATTATAAATATAAAAATATTGTTTATAATTCTCATTCCATAATCATCAAAAAGATATGGCGCTATAAATAAAAACAAAACACTTAAAGATGTGTAGATTAGAAAATTTTTATTAATAGTCATGATTAGAACCTACTCTTTTCAAAATTTATTCCCATAATACCTGTTGGTTTAAACAGTAATACAAAAATTAAAAATATAAATGCAATTGCATCTTTATATCCACCCATTTCAGGGAAAAGTGCCACAAACATTACTTCTGTAAACCCTAAAATAAATCCACCTAAAACTGCCCCTGAAACTGAACCAATCCCACCTAAAACTGCTGCTGCAAAGGCTTTAAGACCGATCATAACACCCATATATGGAGTTAAGATAGGATATGAAATAGCCCAAAATATTCCAGAGATAGCTGCAAGTGCAGATCCAATAATAAATACAAGCATAATAATTTTATTTGAATCAACACCCATAAGTGATACTGTTTTTACGTCAAAAGCTAAAGCTCTAATTGCAACTCCATATTTTGTTTTAAATAATATAAATAATAGTATTGCTAATAAAATCATTGTAATAACAGGAACTATAATAACTGTTGGAGTCAAAATAGCTGTTCCAATTGTAAATGTTTGATCAAAAAATTCTGGTGCAGTAAAAGATTTTGGAGTACCTCCAAATGTAACATTTACAATATTTTCTAAAAAGAAAGATACACCAATAGCAGTGATCAATAAAGAAATTCTTGGAGAATTTCTAAGTGGTTTATATGCGATTTTATCAGTTAAAATACCAATAATAACAGATGTTGCAATCGCAAAAAGAATACTTACACTAAATGATAATTCAAAAGTACTTGCTGCAAAAAATGCAGAGAAAGCACCAACCATCATTATATCTGCGTGAGCAAAGTTTATAAGTCTTAGAACTCCATACACCATTGTATAACCAATAGCTATTAATGCGTACATACTTCCAAGACTTATTCCATTTATAAACTGTTGAATAAGTGTTAAAAAATCCATTTGTCTCCTAATTTTTTATAGAAAAAAAGGCTTTATAAAATATAAAGCCTTTTAAGTTTTTATTTAATACCAATATTAAGGATTAACAGTAGTTAAATAAGTTTTTGAACCATTTTTGATTTGGTTAATTACAGCTGATCTTACAGCATCACCATTTTCTAATGTAATCACACCAGATGCACCTTTGAAGTCTTTTGTTGCTCTAATGTTTTTATTAACACATACAGAATCAGTTGGGTCTTCACATTTGTTCATTGCAGATACAATTACATTGTAAGAATCAGCAGATAATACACCAAATGGGTGAACATCTTTATTTAACTTAGCTTTGTATGCTTTTTCATACTCTTTTGAAAGGTCAGTTGTTTTTGGAGCACTTGGAGAGTAAAGGTCAGTTGCATAGAATCCTTCAACTGCATCTCCACCTACTTTAAAAAATACATCATCAGCAGTCATACCATCAGTACCTAAGAATTTTGCAGTAATTCCTAATTGTTTTGCTTGTTTTGCAATAAGTCCTGCTTCAGCAGAGTAAATTGGGAAGAAAATCAATTCAGGGTTTAACTTTTTAATATTAGATAACATTGCCTTAAAATCAGTATCGCCAGAGTTAATTCTTGCTTGTTGTAAAAGTTTTCCATCTAATGATTTAAAAGCTCTTTTAAATACTTTTGAAATTCCAATTGAATAATCAAGTTTTACATCAGTGATTAAAACAACATTTTTAGCTTTTAAATTTTTTATTGCAAAATTTGCAGCAACTTCACCTTGGAATGCATCAGAAAAACAAACTCTTGAAATAAAATCTTTTCTTTTTGTTACTAAAATATTAGTAGCAACTGGAGCAACAACTGGAACTTTTGCATTTTCTGCAATTTTAGTCATTGCCATTGTGTTTGTAGATGTAAGTGCACCTATAATTGCAGTTACTTTATCTGAAGAAATTAGTTTACTTACTCCATTTGCAGATTCAATTTTATCAGACTTGTTATCAATTAAAACTAATTTAATATCATCACCATTTTTTAATTTTGGTTGCATTTCATGAGCAACATTCAAACCTTCAACAGCACTTTGTCCAAATCCACCAATTGGTCCTGACATTGGCATAATAACACCAATCTTAACTTCTTTTGACATAGCAAATGAACAGGTTAAAGCAGATGCAAGAGCAATACTTAAAAGTTTTTTCATTAATAATCCTTTATATTTTTATAATAATATTTTATCTTAAAAAAACTATAAATAAAATGAAAAAAGAATATAAGTTGTTCATAAATTATATATTAAACTAAACAATACAATTCTTACCAGAACTTTTAGCTTGATACAGTGCATTATCAGCTCTTGAAATAATTGTATTAATTGTAGTATCTCCTTCATATTTTGCAATTCCAATACTAGTATTAACTTTAAACTCACTCTTGATATTTTCTTTACTAAGATTACTTAATATTTTTTGTGCAACAATTTTTGCATCATTGATATTTGTGTTAGGTAGTAAAACTAAAAACTCATCTCCTCCTAATCTAACTATCAAGTCATTTTCTCTAATATTTTGTTTAATTAGTTTGACAAAATCTATTAAAACTTTATCTCCTGTGCTATGCCCAAAAGTATCGTTTATATATTTAAAATCATCCAAATCTAACATCATAATACTCATAGAAAGTTTTTTTCTTTTTACAATTTTTAAATATTCAATTGAAAAATCAATTAAATACCTTCTATTGAAACAACCAGTTAAAACATCAGTATTGGCTAGTTTTTCATTAAAAATTCTTTTTGATTCTTCTTCAATTAGTTTTTTAGTTTTATAATTTAGAGATATCACTAATTTATTAAAGTTATTAATTAAAATATCTAAGTCTATTATTCCAGTTGGTTTGAATCTCTTTATTTTGTTTGTTTCTAGTATCTTATTACTTAATGTAATTATCTCTTTCAATGGCTTTTCAATCATTAGAACAAACTCTTTTGCCTTTTTGCTTAAGAAAACAAAAAATCCTAAATAAAATACAATTATAAGTAGTATCATACTTATCCCAATCATTTTATAATCTTTTTCTAAAGTATTTACATTTGAAGTAATTTTATCTTTTTGTAAAAATGAAATAACATGCCATGGTGCTTTTTCTATTTTTTCAGAAAAGACAATATACTCTTTATCTTTTATTTTTATTTGACTGCTATAGTTTTTATTCTTTCCAAGATTAGATAAAAATACTTTAAACTCATTGAAACCTTCACTATTTATATCTATATTCTCTTTTTTTATTATTGTTTGAGAAACTTTTTCATCAATTTTATAATTGTATGTTTTAATAAAATTAGAATCGAAAATTTTATTTAAACCTTCTTGCATAAGAATGATTTCTTTATTCTCATTTATTACTAAAGTTTGCCCATCATAAGGTAAATCTAAATCTAAAAAACTGTTTAAAAAGTTATTTAAAGTAATATCAAGGCCCGTAACCCCTTGAAGTTTGTTATTGTTATCATAAATTGGTGCAATGGCACTAATTAACCAACCTTTTTTTGCCGGATCTAAATATATATCAGTCCATATAACTTTTTTTTCAGGATTATTTATTTCATTAGCTAAATAATAAAAATTATAGTCTGTCATAGTTATATCTGATGGAAAGACTTCATAAACATTATTTAAAAAAGGATAGTATCTATTATAATTTTTATAAGAATTAAAATAAATTGCTACAAAATCTTTATCATGATTAACTATTGTTTTAAATGTAGTATCAAAAAACTCACTGTTTTGTAATTCTGTTTTTAAAGAGTCATCTATTTTAGTCTCATTTGATACAACAACAGAAGAGCCACCATTATCAATAAGTTTATAATACATCCCATTTTTTGCAAATTTATATTCAATCTCTTTTTTAGGTACCAAATTAATTTTATTTGAAAAAAAGTTTTGATGCTCTTTTTGTACAATATACAATAAGGATTCAACATTTTCTAGTTTTTTATTTAAAATCTTGGACTTTTCATTAACTATATTATTAGTGGTTTTTTTTTAAATCTACTAATATAAAATCAATAGTTTTATTTATCATGTGATTATTTACAATAAAATAAGTCATGACTAAAACTAGTTCAATAAATATAATTGAAGCTAAAGAAGTTTTCAAATAGTTTTTATATATTAATTTTTCTAAAGTTATTTTTTTCATAACACACCTACTTCTAAAGGTCTTATCATGTTATAGTAGCATATTTTAATAAAAGAAAAGAAATTGATTCTAATTATCGAATAATAGTAAGGTCAATTTATTCCATTTCCAAACTCATAAGATACATATCTTCACCGTCTTTTACTTCTACATTTACACTTTGACAAGATGGACATGAAAATTCATTTTTATCTAGTATTGAAGTAGTTTGACAATCATGACAGAGTATTTGAACCTTCTGTATATTCATATCAAAGATTGCATTATGACAAACAGTTTGTTCTTTGAAAGTATCAAATGCAGTTTTTAATAAATCTGGTTCTACTCCACTTAAAACTCCAATTTTAACTACTACTTTTGTAACTTTTGAAGCTTCATTTGATTTTGCATGTTCTTCACAAGACTCTAAAAGAGATTGAACTATTGAGTATTCGTGCATCTAACATATCCTTGGAAGTAATTCACCAGTTGGTGTATCTAAGAATCTTTTTGTACCCCATGAAGAGTTTAATACTACTTTTTTATCATATTGACTTGTAACTTTTCCTATTATACATGCATTTTTTGCTTCATTAAAAGTATGTAATACTTCTATTGCTTTTGATGCATCATCTTTAGGAACTGCAAGTACAAAAGTTCCTTCATTTGCAAGATTTGTAGCTTCAAAACCTAACATCTCACAAATTCCTTTTACCTCATCACTTACAGGAATACTTTCTTCTTCTACTTCAATACAAATATCAGATTGCTTTGCCCACTCATTCAAAACTGCACTAACTCCACCTCTTGTAGCGTCTCTTAGCGCAGTTATTTTAATACCTGAATCAATTAAAGCTTTTACTTGTGGATATAAAGAGTTACAATCACTTTTTAGATTTGAATTTATATCCATTCCTTCACGTGCAGTAAATATTGTAGCACCATGAGCTCCGATATCTCTACTTACTAATATCACATCATTAGTTGTGATATTATTTGAGCTAATACCTTTGTATAAAATCTCTCCAACACCAGTTGTATTTATAAAGATTTTATCAACTGCGCCTTTTGGAACTACCTTTGTATCTCCACTTACAACTATTGCTTCATTTTTTGCTAGCTCAGTTTTCATAGAGTCAACTATTTTCTCTAATTGTGCTATTTCAAAGCCCTCTTCTATAATTACACTACAAGTTAGGTATTTAGGTTTTGCTCCCATCATAGTTAAGTCATTACAAGTTCCACAAACTGCAAGTTTTCCAATATCAGCCCCATTAAAAAAAAGTGGGCTAACAGTAAATGAATCTGTACTAAAAGCAAGTTCACCATTGTGAATAACAGCTGCATCTTCACTTTTTTCTAAGGTCTCATTTTTAAAGGCATTATAAAATACTTTACTAATAAGTTCATTATTTTCTGCACCTCCGTTACCATGTGCTAATGTAATAGTCTTCATTTATATCTTTCCTTTTTAATCATTAAATCTATTTTCTAACCATAACTCTAAAGTTCTATCTGGTATATATATGTCTTCACTATTTTTATCTACAATCTCTCTATCAAATAAAGCTTTTAGTGATGATTGTAGTGTTTGTTTTTTGATATTAAACTCATCTAATACCTCTTGTGTGTATATTTTCTTTTTATACTTAGCAAGAATTTTAAGTGCTATTTTTTGATTGTTATTTAACATATCGTATATTAGTCTATAGCTTGACTCTTTAGAATTTATGATTTGTTGTATAACCTCATCAATGAACTCTTTTTTTATCTCTTTATCTTTTTGTTCTAACCACAAGATATGACATATATTTTGTAATAATTTTGTTTCACTATCACTTCTTTCATATATATACTTAACTAACTCATAATTGATATTTAAATGCTTTGACACATACTCATATACTTCCATTATTTCTAAAGGTTGTAATTCAAAATGAGTTGCCATTTCATATAGTGGTGCTTTATATTCAAATAGTGAAGTTAATAGATGTCTTTTTGAACCTAAAAATACCCAAGATACATTTTGAGTATTTTGCATATACTTTCTTAAAAGTGCATCTATTTTAATATCTCCAATAAGTGATATTTGCTGAAACTCATCTATTGCAAATATTACTTTTCTTTCACTAGATATTTGCTCTAAGGCTATAAAGAAATCTTCCATCATCTCATCAAAACTAAGAGTTGACACAACTGGCTTTAAAGAGAACTTTGAACTATTTGGATCAAATGATGGCTCTACTCTTACTCTTTTAAAAAGTAAGCTAAACTTTCTAAACATCTCTTTAAAATCATTTTGTTCTATATTAGATATTGATTTTAATAATAACTTCGCAAAATCCTCTTTTGAAGTAATATCAAATATATCACAGTATATACAAGAATAATCAGTAGATACTCTTCTAAACAACTCTTGTATTAGTGTACTTTTACCCATTCTTCTTTTTGAATGAATTAATATATTGTTTGATGTCTTGATATATTTACCTAAAGATTCTAGTTCTTTATCTCTGCCATAGAAGGTTGAACTCTGAGCTATTGTCTCATATGGAAATGGCGATTTCATTTTATACCTTAGTATTTATTTTTTAGTACTTTTAGTATTCTAACATTGGTCATATAAAATATATATTAAAAGTACTTATTTTTAAATACTATATTAAGTTTCCATATTTATAATAAGCACTACAAGCACCTTCACTACTTACCATACATGATCCAATTGGATTTGTAGGAGTACATACAGTCCCAAATATCTTACAATCTGTAGGTTTTGCAACCCCTTTTAAGATCTCTGGACATTTACATGCTTTGTTTTCTTTTACTTCTTTTGTAGGTAATACATCTTTATAAACTATTTTTGCGTTATATTTACTATATTCATCTTTAAGTTCATAACCACTATTTTCAACTTCACCTACACCTCTAAATTTAAAAGGTACTTTTTTAAAGAACTTTTCTATTTTTTCTTGAGCTTTTAAATTACCCTCATATGATACAAGCCTTTTGTACTCTACTTCTAAATCACTTCTATTTTCAATAAACTGCTTAACTGTCATAGATATAGCTTGCATAACATCAACTGGCTCAAACCCTGCTACTACAACTGGCTTATTGTAATCTTTAGGGAACTCTTCATATATCTTACTTCCACTTATAACACTTACGTGAGAAGGGCCTAAAAAAGAATCTATTTTACAATCATCACTTTGAACTAATACTCTCATTACTTCTGGAACTGTAATATGATTTATATGAAATAAAATATTTGGAATTTCTTGTTTTATTACTTGCTCTAATAAAGAACAAGTCATTGGTGTAGTTGTTTCAAATCCTATTGCAAAAAATACTATAGTTTTAGATGGATTTTCTTGGGCTATTTTAATACAATCCATAGGTGAGTAAACAAACCTTACATCAGCACCTTGGCTTCTTGCTTTTTGTAAGCTTCCTTTACTACCAGGTACTTTAATCATATCCCCAAGTGTTACAAGTATCACATCTTCTTGTAAGCTTAATTCGTATGCACTATCAATTCTATCTTTTGGCATAACACAAACTGGACATCCTGGTCCATGAATAAAGTTTATTTTTTTATTTAACAATTGAGGGATACCATATTTCATAATAGTATGAGTATGACCACCACATACTTCCATAATATTTATGATTCCATCATAATTTTCTAAATCTTTATCTATTATTTGTTTATATGCTTTAATAGTTTTAGGATCTCTAAAACCATCATACAAATCTTTTAGTTGTAGTTCTTTTTCCATAATATTTCTACTTATCTATTGGGACAATTATCAGATTCTTCAATTGCTGCTAAGCGATCTTCTTCTTCCATCTTATCAATTATCTCTTGATAGACTTTTAGTGACTCTAAGGCATCCTCTTCATCAATCTTATTCATAGCAAAACCAATATGAATTAATACATAATCCCCTATTTGTACTTCTTTATCTATTAAATCTAAACTAGCACTTCTTTCAACTCCCATAGTATCTACTACACAAGTATTCATTTGCGTATCTATACTTTTAATTTTTGAAGGTATTGATAAACACATATTACTATCTCATCTTTCTTTTAAAATTAATCCAATCAACAACTGCTTGCATTGAATCTTTATCTTTTGTACTTACTTCTAAGATATCTACATTTGGTTTTAGTTTTCTAGCTTCTGCTTTTTCTTTTTCTATATCATATTCAAAGTATGGAAGTAAATCAGTTTTTGTAATAAGTATTAAATCTGCTGCTCTAAACATAACTGGATATTTAGCAATCTTATCTTCACCCTCTGGTACACTTACAAGTACTATATTTAAATGCGTTCCTACATCATAAGAAGCGGGACAAACTAAATTTCCTACATTTTCTACAAAACATACATCTAAATCATCTAAAGGCATATCATGTAAACCTTTATGGACCATAAACGCATCTAAATGACATGCACTACCAGTTTGAATTTGAACTGCTTTAATATCTTTTGCAATTAATCTATCAGCATCTCTATTTGTTTCTAAATCACCTTCAACAACACCATATTTAAAATCAACTAAATCAGCCATATGCTCTAGTAAAGTAGTCTTACCACTACCTGGACTTGACATTAAGTTTATTCCTAAAACTTTGTGGTTATCAAAATGAGCTCTGTTGTGAGAAGCTTCATGGTCATTTTTATCAAGAATTTTTTTGATTACTGAAACTGTCTTTGCATCATTTAATTGAGGGTTATGATGAAGTGTTTCATGAGCTGCTTGATGTGAAGCACTATCATGTGAGTGTGCATGGTCATGACTATGGTCATGATCGTGGTGGTGATGGTCTGTTATACTACAACCGCAATCTTTACACATATTTTATTCCTTTTTTATTGTTAAGTCTTTTGTGAATCTCTATTCATTTTATAAAGTTTAACTCAAAAAGTCTAAAGGAAGTATAATTTTTTTAATTTCTTATGTATTTTTAGAACAAAATAATTTTAAACTACAATTAACTATTAAAATGTCTATATAACTCCTTAGACATATTTTCAATCAAATATGACTTAAAACTACTATCTGTAAATATCTTATGAAACAACTCTTCATTCACACTTTTTTTATTTACTATTGTTTTTAAGAAAAAGTCTTTTTTAAACTGTGTTTCAAACTCATCGTAGTTATTCACAGTTGCAATATCTTTTAACTCTTCATTTGCCATATGAGATTGTAAAGGTTGGTCATAGAAAGCCAGTCTATCTTCTTCGCTTAAATCCATCCCAAATAGGTCATTTATTCTTTGAATTAAACTATCTAAATCCTCTTCAACTTTATCTTTTTTTCTACTTCCACCACTTGAAAAGCCTTTTAACTCTTTTTCATCACCTCTTTCAAGTGATATATCTTCACCTTTTGTTTCTGTACCATTCATTCTTTTTAGTTTATAAAAATCAAGGCTAAGTAATTCATCTAATTCTAGTTTTGTAAAGGTATTATCTTTAGGGAACTTTTTGATTAGTGAGCCTAAGAAAATATACATTTCATATAAACTCAGTTTTCTAAATGCATAAATTTGCATCAAAAAGTTATATGACCTAAAATACTTAATCACATATGTTTTAAACTCTTCTTGTTTTTTCTCATCATCAAGCTTTAAAAATCGCTCAATAGCAAAATTTACGAGATTATCCATATTTGCAATATCTGAAACATCTCTTTCATCTTTAAAGTACAATTTACAATACTCACTTATCTCATCTTGATAACAGATATGAAACTCATCAATTTTATGATAGAACTCAAACACGATATTTGGGTCAGTTACTTTTTGTATATTTGAAGCTGTGTAATATCTAGCAAAAGATTCCCGTATCGTATCTACTTCATTTACAAAGTCTAATACAAAAGTATTATCTTTGCCTTTTGTAACTCTATTTAGTCTTGATAGTGTTTGGACTGATGTTACGCCATTTAGCATTTTATCAACATACATAGCACAAAGTTTTGGCTGGTCAAAGCCTGTTTGGTATTTATCAGCAACTATTAAAAACTTTACTTCATTTACTGTATCAAATACCTCAGGTAATTCACTCTCTTTTATGTGATTTACGCTCTCTTCTGTGTATTTTTCTTCATCCATTTCAAGCTCACCTGAAAACGCTATAAGTGACTTGATATGTGGGTAGTTTGAAGCTAAGTACTTATCCATAGCCAACTTATACTTTAAAGCATGAAGTCTTGAACCAGTAACTATCATAGCTTTTGCTTTTTGTTTTAACCATCCTTGTCTATTTGCCATAAAATCTTCTACTATAGTTTCAACTTTTTGTTCAATATTATGTTCGTGTAGGTTTATAAATGTACCTATAGCTTTATTGGCTGCTGTTTTTTCAAACTCTGGATTATCTTTGATTTTTTTACCAATTTTAAAATAAGTATCACTTACCATATAGTTTCTAAGAGGGTCTAAGATAAATCCTTCTTCAATTGCTTGTCGCATAGAATAAAGATGGAACTCATGGGGCTTATCATCTTTGCCCTCTCTTCCAAAAATTTGCATAGTTTTATCTTTTGGCGTTGCAGTAAAAGCAAAGAAACTCAAATGTCCTGTATTTGTAATAGCATCTATGATATTATTTAGTTTATCTTCACTTGTCTCATCATACTGTTTTTCTAACTCTTTTGCTTCTTCTAGTGTTTTTCCTGCAAGGGAAAGCTTAAGATAGTTCATATTTTCACCACTTGTACTTGAGTGTGCTTCATCTATGATAATGGCATACTTTTTCTTATCTAATTTATCTAGTTCTTTATATGCGTGTGAAAATTTTTGAATAGTAGTAATAATAATCTTTGAGCCTTTTTTTAAAGCTTCTGCCAAATCTTTTGAAGTTTTGTTTTTATCTATTTTTACTACTATTCCCCTTGTTTTATCAAGTTGATAAATAGCGTCTTGAAGCTGTTTATCTAATACCTTTCTATCAGTTAGGACTAATACACTATCAAAGATAGGATTTTCTTCTTCGTCATGCAGTTTTGAAAGTCTGTGAGCCAGCCACGAAATAGAGTTTGTCTTACCACTTCCTGCACTATGTTGTAGAAGATACTTATGTCCTGACTTTTCTTCTTTAACTGTTTTCTCTAAACTTTTCACCACATCTAGTTGA
This sequence comes from uncultured Arcobacteraceae bacterium, assembly GCA_964022095.1. Classification (GTDB taxonomy): domain Bacteria; phylum Campylobacterota; class Campylobacteria; order Campylobacterales; family Arcobacteraceae; genus Malaciobacter_A. The sequence goes on along the minus strand of CAXHZO010000007.1, from coordinate 34,015 downwards.
TGAAACCTTGGAAATATTGCTATTTTTTTATCTGTTTTTGTATCTTCTTGAATAAAATAAAAGTTTCTGAATATATCAAGTAAAGAGTCTTTTAAAAGTATTTCTTCCCATAAATAATGTGTTTTTAACTTACCTTTAACGATTGGATTTCCTGATCCATTTTCAAAACCTTTGTTAAAAGGTAAAAAGAAAGTATCTTTTCCTTTAAGCTCTGTAGCCATTGATACCTCATCATTATCTAAAGCAAAATATATCAATGCTCTTTGGTTAAACTGTGTTAGTGTATTTTTATAACTTCTATCAAGTCTAAATTGTTTTTCTGCTTCTTTTGTGTTTTGACCTGTGTATTTGTTTTTTAGCTCCATTACAACTATTGGAAGTCCATTTAGAAACAGTACTAAATCAATAGAAGTTTTTGCTGTATTTTCAAAGTAAAGTTGCCTAGTAATAGAAAACCTATTTTTCTCATACCTTTCTACAGTATCTAGGTTTTTATTGTTGTTTGGTTTGAAATATACTAGCTTTAGATTTGAAGACAAAGAAAAATCCTCAACTCCTTCTCTTAGTACTTTTATCAAGCCTTTTCTTTTAATATCCAAGCTTATTAAATCAAGTAGTTTTTCTTGCCAGTTTTGAGGACGAGAGCTTTTAAACTCTTCTAATAGTTCACTTTGAGTTTCCTCTAAAAACTTTATCATATCAAGCTTATTAAAACAATATTTTTTATCAAACTCTTCACTTTTTGTTTGTCTATATCCATTGTCAATAAGAGAATCTTCTATAAGTTCCTCTATGTCTTTTTCTAAAATCTGAGCCATAAACTATTCCTTGATTTGATATTTTTCTTTTGCTTTTTGTATAGCTTGATGAAGTCTTTTTTCAAACTCATCTTTTGGTGGAAGTATCGTAAGGTATTTTGCCACATGAATTGAGCTTTTTTCAAGTTCAAGTAACTCTATTTGCTCTTCATTTTTTGAAGAGCATAGTATGATTCCCATAGGGCTTTGTTCACCCTCTTCCATCTCATATTTTTCTAAGTATTTTAAGTATAATTCCATTTGACCTTTATACTCAGCTTTAAATCTTCCTAGTTTTAAATCAATAGCTATTAATCTTTTTAATTTTCTATTATAAAAAAGTAAATCAATATAAAAATCATCATCGCCTATTTGAACTCTTTTTTGTCTTGCCACAAAAGTAAAACCATGTCCAAGCTCCAATATAAAACTCTCTATATCTCTTAAAATAGCATCTTCTAAATCTTTTTCTAAATATCTATCTTTTAACTCTAAAAAGTCTAAAACATAGGGGTCTTTTAAAAGCATATTTGTTTTTACTTCACCTTGTTTTAGGTTTTTAAGTTCAGTTGATATAAGCTCATCACTTTTTTTAGATAAAGCTGTTCTTTCATAAAGTTGTGAGTCTATTCTATCTTGTAAAGTTCTTGTACTCCACTTGTCAAGCTTTGTCATTTCTATATAAAAAGTTCTTTTTAGTTCATCTTCTATATAAATCAATGTTTTAAAATGAGTCCAAGACAATTGTGTACTCAGTGAATGCACTTTTCTTTCATCAGAAAAGACCTTATAAAACCTAATCATATTCAAAATATTTCTTTTGGCATAACCTTTACCAAACTCTTTGACCAATTGTGCACTCACTGTCTGCACAATTTGCTCTCCATAATTTGCCCTATCAGTTTTGATAATATCATCTTGAATTTTTTTACCAATATTCCAATAAAGAAGTGTTAAAGATGAGTTTACACTAATAGTTACTTTCTGTTTTGTATCACTGATTAAAAGTTTTAATTCATTTAGTAAGTTTTTGTTTTCTATTAATTCGCTCATCTTTTTCCTTTATAAAATCTCAATTTTTCCTGTCACTGCTTCACTGATAAGTGATTCTTTGGCTTGTTTTAGTTTTGTTATGCTTTGTTTTGTTTTTTCGATTGTGTTATCAAATGTTTTTATTTTTTCGTCAAGGTATTTTGATATTTGTTTTTGTTCATCTATATTTGGAAAAGTAAGATATACATCTTTTAAATTTGTTTGTGCGATATTTTTTCTAATACTTCCACTAGCAAATGATATTATTTGTTTTCTTATTTCATATGATTGAAAACAGTATCTTTTAAAATCCAAATCTAAATCATTTGTAATTTGTCGTCCTCTTATAACAAAGCCACCAAATAAAGCTTTTGCATCATCATAATAAACCGTACTTAAAGCTATTTCCTCAGCTGTTTCAGATGTTCTATTAAAAAGTACATCCCCTTTTTGGAGTAAATTTTCTTTTATAATAGATTCAGGAACATTAACTGAACCTTCTATATCTTTTTCTAAAATAAAATCAGTATTAATAGTCTCTTTTACATTAATAAACTTTAAACCTTTTCCATAGCTTGAGGAATCAGCATTTACACCATTTTTAAATTTGAAGACATATCCTAATTTTTTAACTTGCCAATCTTTTGGAATATACCCAAGCCATTCAACCTTACTTGGTTTTAGTTCTTCTTTTTCTCTTTTTATAGTTTGTAGTTTTTCATTTTTTTCGATAACTTTTAGTTTTCCTGTCACTACTTCACTTATCAAAGATTGTTTTGCCTTTTCAAGTTTAGTGATAAGCTCCTCTTTTTTTGAGATAGAGTCATCGAATATTTGTGTTTTTTTATTCAAGAAGAATATTATTTTCTCTTGTTTAGAAATATTGGGAACTAAAACTTTTACACGTTCTAATGATTCAGTACTTAAGTTAACAATTGTAGAACCTGTTATATTAACTTGAATCTGTTCTTTAAAATATTTACTAAGAATAATATAACATATAAATTGATTTAATATATTATTTGTCGCCCTCAAAGAACATACTCTCTGATTTAAATATGCTGGTAAGTGGTTGTTTTTTACTACTGCAAAGTTTTCAATACTACCAGATAATCCAATTAAAATATCATTTTCCTTTAAAAGAAATTTACTCAACTTATCAGTAATATTAAACTTTTGATTATTATCCTTAAAGATTATATTACCATCCTTTAAGTTACTCATTTTGATAATATTAATGCCATCACCGTGATGTATTGTAGAACTGAATGCATAACCATTTAATAATTTTATATTATAACTTAGTCTAGAAAAACTCCATGTATTTGGAATATCTCCAAGCCACTCAACACCACTTGGCTTAAGCTCACTTTGTTTTCTTACTCTATATTGCATTAGGCTAACAACTCTTTTAAATTATCATTTATACTAGATTCTAGCTCTTTTATATCTACCATGATATTTTCAAAACTATCTAGCTTTTTATACTCATAAAAGTGTCTAGTAAAAGGTATTTCATAACCTATGTTATCAAAAGTACTTTCATCAAGCCATGATGAAACTAAATGAGGTTTTACCTCTTCTTTGTAGTACTCTTGTATATCTTTTTTAAGTGGTATTGATTCACTATCTTTTGATATTAGTACATTTTGTCTTGAAGCAGTTAAAGTCACCCCAAGAAAAGAAAGAAATTCTTTTTTAGATTTAAACTCTAATCTTTTTTCTTCTATTTCCAATAACTTTTCTTCTACAACTTCTCTTACCGTTGGAGCAATTGTATAAAACTTATCTTTGTCTTTTTCATCTTCAAGTATTTCAGCTAGATTCTTTGGTCGCTCCACTGTAACTTTTGTAAAACCAAAATCACTATTATCAAATACTTTAGAGTATTTAGAATCTTTATAGTTATCAAACTCTTTATAGTATGCTTCTAACTCTTCTATTTGTTCATCACTTATAAACTTTCTTTTACTTCCAAGTGATTTTCTCATAGATTTTGAAAACTCACTTCCATTTACAAGCTGTATTTTGCCTTTTCTCTCATCACTTTTTGATGTGCTAAGAACCCAAATATATGTAGAAATCCCCGTATTGTAAAAAAGGTCAGTTGGTAAAGATATAATTCCTTCTAACATATCTTTTTCAATAATCCATCGTCTTATTTCACTCTCACCACTACCTGCATCACCTGTGAAAAGTGGTGAGCCATTGAAGATGATAGCAAGACGGCTTCCCTCTTCATCTTTATACATCTTATTTATCATATTTTGTAAGAAAAGAAGTGAACCATCACTAACTCTTGGTACTCCTGCTCCAAATCTTCCTTCAAAACCATAAGATTCATGTTCTGCTTTTACATAAGCTTGTTCTTTTTTCCACTGTACTCCAAAAGGTGGGTTTGAGATAAGAAATCTATAGTTTTTACCTTTATGCCCATCATCTGTAAGTGTATTTCCAAAGGCTATGTTATTTGTATCTTGTCCTTTGATAAGCATATCAGCTTTACAAATAGCGTAAGATTCGTCATTTATCTCTTGTCCGTATAGCTCTACTTTTGCACTTGGGTTTTGTTTTAGTATATCTTTGTGACCAACTGATAACATACCACCAGTACCACAACAAAAATCAGCTATTGAGATAACTTTACCTTTTGTTTTGATTTGTTTTTCTTTTCCCATAAAAAGCATTCTCATACAAAGCTCGATTACTTCTCTTGGAGTGTAGTGGTCTCCTGCTTCTGCATTTTCTTTAAACTTTCTAATTAACTCTTCAAAAATATAACCCATAGTTTGATTATCTACTCTATTTGGGTGTAAATCTACGTTGTTAAACTCATCTATTACATGATAAAGTTGATTGTTTTTTGCTAATTTGTCTATCTCTTTGTTGAAATCAAAGTGAGCTATAATATCTTTGATATTTGAAGAAAACCCTTGTAAATAGTTTATAAAATTTTCTTTTAGGTTATCTTGGTCATCACATAAATTATCAAAGGAAAAAACTGAGATATTATAAAAGTCTAAACCATCAAGTTCAGTTTTTATAAGCTCTTCTTGTGACTCTTGTGGAATATCTTTATATAAATTGTAAGCTTTTTCTATATCATCTTTTTTTTCACTTATTATTTCATCAAATCTCTTAATCACGCATATTGGTAATATCACATCACCATATTTTTCAGGTTTATAAACCCCTCTTAAACTTTCTGCTATTTGCCATATTAGATTTATCTTGTCGTTAAAATTATTCACTAGGATAGATTCTCTTTTCTAATTATTATATTAGTGATGATTATATTATTTTCCTTGTAAATATGTACTGAGATTAACTTTTTAATTTACCTGCTAAAAACCCACTTGAAAAAGACCATTGAAGATTGTATCCACCACAAGGGCCATCGATATTTACAACTTCTCCACAGAAATATAAACCATTTGTTAGTTTACTTTGCATAGTTTTTGGATCAATCTGTTTTAAATCAACTCCACCTCTTGTAATCATGGCATGTTTAAAACCATCATGTCCAGTGATTGTAAATGGTGTCCAAGCTAATGTTTTTACAAGTTTCTCTCTTTTTTGACCTTCAATTTGTTTAAATCTTAAAGATGTATCAACTTCACTGATATTACAAATTTGTGTTGCAACACTAGTTGCTAGTAAGGTTTCTAAATTTTCTAAAATAGTACTTTCAGGTTTGTTTGCAATTTGTTTTTTAATATGTGAGAATATTTGATCTTCATTCATACCTTTTAAAAAACTAATTAAAAGTGGAACTTCATTGTATTTTGCAAGAATTGGTGTTATCTCTCTTGCGAAGTCTAATATAACAGGACCTCTAAGACCATCTTTTGTAAAGATTAAATCCCCTGTTAATTTTAACTTCTTATATTTTGGGATATCAACTTTTAGTATTGCTTTTGCAATAGTATCTGCTTTACAAGCTGCAAAGTTCTTTTCTTTTGTAAAAAGAGGCATCATAGCAGGATGAGTATCAGTTACTTTGTGACCAAACTCTTTTGCATATGAGTATCCATCACCAGTTGCTCCAAGAACAGGATAACCTAAACCACCAGTTGCTATTATGATATTTTTTGAAGTATATGTCTTATCATTTGAATATAAAGTAAATATCTCTTCATCTTTTTGTATTTTATCAATCTTTACTGAACATTCAACATCTATTCCAAGTCTTTGTATCTCATCATCTAATGCAGTTAAAATAATACTTGAACTATGATTTAAAGGGAATACTCTAAAGCCATCTCTTGATATTGTTTCAACTCCTATACTAGAAAAAAATTTTCTTAAATCATCTGCATTAAATTGATTTAATGCATCACTCATAAATCTTCCATTTTTACCAAACTTACCCATAAATTCATCAGTTGATAAAGTATTTGTAAGATTACACTTTCCACCACCAGTTGCTTTTAATTTTGCAGCTATTTTGGAAAGTTTCTCTAAAAGTAGTACAGATTTGTTCTCACTAGCTGCACTAATAGCAGCTAATATTCCAGCAGGTCCACCACCAATAACTATTACATCATAAATTTTATTCAAATATTTCTCTTTTATTATAAGTTTTCTAAACTACTATTATGTAGCTTGCAAATTGTAGGAGTTAATCTTTCAATAAAACTTTTATGATGTGAAACAATAATCATGGATTTTTTTATTGAGTTTAATATCTTAACAATTTTTCTTTCAGATTCTTCATCTAAAGCATTTGTAGGTTCGTCAAGTAATAATATCTTTGGCTTTAAAATTAATAATCCTGCAAGTGCAACAATTTTTTGTTCACCTCCACTTAAATCAAATATAACCCTATTTTTTAAATGAGATATTTCAAGATCATTTAAAATCTCATCTGCTTTTTGTAAAGCAATTTCTTTTGACTCACCTTTTGCTCTTAGTGTAAATATTACATCTTCCATAACAGTTGGGCATAAAAAATGATTTGTTACATCTTGAGGTAAATAAGCTATTTCATTTCTATACTTTTTATACTCTTTTAAAGTATTGATTTTATTATGAAATAATTCTAAATAGCCATCTGTAGGTTCAATCAATCCTGCAATTATTTTAAGTAATGTACTTTTACCACTACCATTTGAACCAATAATCGCTATTTTTTCTTCATGACCTAAATTTAAATTTATATTTTTAAATAGCTCTTTCTTATCATTTTTATAAGATATTGATCGTAGATTAACTGAACAACTCATAGGTTACCTTTAAAATTATTAGACAAATTGATATAAATAATAGTTTTTGAGACACTTCAATTTTGTTTGAATTTAAAAAATAAATTTTATCTTCAAATCCCCTAGCACTCATACTATATTTCATATCTTCTGATTTTTTAAGTGCTTTTATAAATATCATTGCAAAAATATTACCATAAGTTTGGTATGTAAATAGTGATGTATTTGCACTAAAACTTCTAGCTTTTAGACTTTGTTTTGTTTTTTTTAAATCCATTAGCAAGTAATCTATAAGAGATAATGTGAAATAAAATACACTAACTACTTTTGATGGAAAATTTAAGCTATCTAATCCTCTTACAATATCATAACCTTTAGAGCTATAAAATATTGCAAGATTAAAAAATAAAATTAAGTTTGTTCTAAATAGTAAATCTATAGCTTCTTGCTTATTTTGAAACAACACAAACAAAACTAAAACTAATATAAAAAAATTCAGAAAAAATAGTTTTTGTAAAATAGCTTTTATATGTTGTTTTTCAATAATTAATGCAATTAAAACTGGTAATAAAAACAGATACTCTAAAGGGGAAAAAGCTACGACTAAAGAATAAAGAAAAGCACTTATTAAATTTATTGACTCTTTACTCATTTTTTAAATCTTTTTAACAAAAAGAAAAGAATAAATATCAAAATTAATCCAATAAGTATTTTAAAATACTTATCTTTTTCTTCTTTATTTTGTTGTTTTTTGATATCTTCATGTTTTATATTATCAACAACAACCGTTTGTTTTGTAATATGTCCGCTATTTGCGTCAATTGTAATTTCTATTTTTTCATGTTTTGGAGTATATAAATATATTCCTTTATCATTAAGAGTATTTTGAAATACAATTTTTTCTTTATTTTTTATAGTAAAACTACAGTTTTTGCATGGTGAACCATTTGCAAAATATGAATATATTTCTAATTTATTATCAAGAGTTGTTACAAAAAGATTGATTTTATGTGCACTTGAAAATGTAATTATAAAAAGTAATATTACTAATAATCGCAAATTAATCCTTCAATATTTTTGGATAGACTTTTTTAATAAATAGTAATAAAAACATACTTACTAAACCTTCTATAATCATTGTTACAATATTTACAGAAAATATTGTATATGCAGCGTAATTATATTCTTCTTTTGAAAAATATAATATTAAAGTTAGGAAAAGCGTAGCAAAAAAAGTTCCCAAAAATCCAACTAAAAAGAACTTTATCTTTTCATTTATTTTTTTTACGATTTGCATGTTATATAAATAATACACTATAAGTGCAGGTGTTGCCATAATAAATAAATTCACCCCTAAGCTAGTAATTCCTCCATAACCTAATAAAAGTGCTTGAAGCAATAAGGCTACAAAAATAGCCACAAAACTACTCCATGAAATAAGTATTCCTATAACACCTAATAAAATCAAATGTATTTGTGTTAAGCCAAAAGGTATATGTATAAAAGAAGCTATAAAGAACATAGCACTAGCTACTGCTGTTAGTGATATATCTTCATTTTTTAAATCTTTTATTGCTTTTATTAAAGCCAGTAAAGAAACAACTGAAACAATTACTGTTGTTTCTAAACTTAAAACACCATCTGATATATGCATACTAATAAGCCTTTATCCACATTAATGCACCATTTTCTACAGGATATTTTTTTCCTTTATGTTCTAATTCACCCTCTTCTATAAGTGCAGCAAAGCCCCACCATCCTTTATGATTCATTGTAAATGAAAACACACCATTATCATCAGTATTAACAACTTGTGTAATATGAGCATCACTTGGTGCTTTTAGTCCAAATTCATTATATAGCTCTACTTCAACTTCTGTATTAGCTGCTGGTTTGCCATCATGTAATACCTTACCTTGAAATAAATTTCCACTATAAAGAGCAAATGGTTTTGTCATAGGAATTATCTCATACTTTAAGCCAACAGGCTCATCCCAACCATCTTCTAATCCAAAAGAGCTAATAATTACTTTTGGAACATGAGAGATAAACTTCTCTTCTGCTGGTTCAAAATATGGTTGTGGCTGAACAAAGAACTTATTAACTCCTGGTCTTTTAACTTCATAAGTACTTTTCCATGCCTTATGATCAAATTTTTTTGCTTGAGTTAAAGATAATTTATTTTCTTTACTATTTACAAAAACTTCAGGTTTTTCTAGTGTCATACCAGTTTGTTCAAAGGGATGAATAAATGATATATCAAATTGTATTTTTGATTGGTTTTTATTTGTAATATTATCGCTACTTGGAATAAATGTTAAAAAATGAGCATTTAAAGTAATAATAGCAGATGATGTTAATAATAAAAGTTTTTTCATAATTTTTGACCTTTTGTAATAAAATAATTTAGATTATATTGATGATGATGTTATACCATTATAAATTTTATCCTTTACTTATGTACTTTTAGAACAAAAAGTATATAAATCATGATAAAATAGCACTATGATATGTAAAAACTGTAAAAATCAAACTTTTTATACTTTAGCAAATGAATATATAAAATGCAAAAAATGTGCAAAAAAGTATTCCTTAAAAAAACTAAAAAGAAATGAACAAATCATAAATGGTTTTATAAAAAATAAAACAGCTCTAGAGTTATCAAATGAACTTAAACTAAATTATAAAACTGTTAAAAACAGATATGATGAATTAAGAGGAAAACTTCCTCAGTTCTTAGAAGATGAGTATAACTCATTACCAAAAGATTATAGTGATTATGAAGAGTACTATTACTTCACCTCAAAACAAAAACTAAAAAAAATAAAATCACTTTATGAAGCTATAAATATAATAGGCTTTTACAGTAACAGTAAAGTATACACACTATTAATGCCAAACTTAAAACATAGAAGAGAATCCCTAAGTGGTAGTGAGTATGAGAAGTATTTAAACTGGCATAAAATTTACTCTAAAGAGTCTTATAAAACAAAGCTATATGATTTTTGGAAATATTTAGAGGAATCTTTGAAAAAGTATAAGGGAATTGATTATGAGTATTTTTTCTTTTATTTAAAAGAGTGTGAATTTAGATTTAACTATTCAAAAGAGGAACAACTAGAGATTTTGAAAAATCTCTAACTTGCTATTTAAACTTCTTAATCAAATGAATCATCAGCTCTCTCCTTCAGATGAAACCGTTAATAACACTATATAAAACAAACGTAACAATAACGTAGCTTTTTGATTTTATTTTTAATCTTGTATTGTCCAAATAAGTTTATTAGTTGGAAATCCTAAATCTGGAAGCTTAGTTAAAATCAGATTTTTTAAATCTTCACTAATCTTTGAAGTTCTTGATAATATCCATAAATACTCTCTTGAAGGTGTTCCTACAACTGCGTAAGAGTAGTCATCTGCTAACATTAATATCCAATAATCACCCCAAAATGGTCTAAAAAAACTAACTTTTAGTTTTGTATTTACATCATTTGTAGAGTAAGCAACTCCTGTTGCTTTTGTTTCTTTATTAGTTTCAATCTTTGTACATTTATTTATAACATTTAAGTCTCCATCTTCTCTTAAAGAATAATTAGCTGTAACATTTTTACAGCCTTTCTCAAAGAAATGCTCATATCTTGCTATTTCATACCAAGTACCTAAATATTTATTTAGATCAACATTTTTTGTAGTTGGTAAATCTGGATATTTTGGAGAACATGCAGTAAATAAAACTACAACAAAAGATAAAAGAATAGTTTTAATTATATTTTTCATTACAAACCTTTTAATTTTTTTTTATTTTACTAAAAGATTTGTAAATTTAATAGCTATTATTTGTCAGTTTAAACACTAATTATACTACTACCTTCTTTTACCCAAGAACTTAATAACTCACCTGTGTAGTAAACTTGCATATCACAAGTTTTAAGTTCATCTACTATTCCTAGATTTTCTGCACATTTTTGACAAGCAATTACTTCAACTCCATCATTAATCATTGATTTAACTTTTTTTTGCATTTCTTTATCATTTGCAATTAATTGTTGAGAAGCTCCCCAAATAAGAACTTGAACATTTTCTACCCATCCTAATTTTTTTGCATTGTGTGCGTATAAACACACCATATTTAAGGATGTTTCTTTATTATCTGTTGTCCACAAAATTTTAGCTGTATTATTCATAACTCTCTCCTTTGTATAATCATTGGATTATTTTACAATTAAATTTATATTTGTACTATTAAATTTAATATTGTATAATCATTTAAAAGTTATTATTAGGATATTATCATTTTAAAAAAACTATATAATGGATATTTTTTATTTATTGCTATTATTATTTTTATAATTTTTACTAATGTAATTAGTTTTAATTTTTTTATAAAAAGTTATACTGATCTTGAGTTAAAACAAAATACAAAAGATCTTAAATCAATAATTGACAAAATAAATACAAAAATTGAAAACATAAATTCTATAACTATTGATTATGCTCAATGGGATGATACTTATGAGTTTATTCAAAATAAAAACTTACAATATATTACTAATAATTTTGCAGACTCATCAACTATTGAAAATTTAGATCTTGATTTTATAATTTTTATAAATAAAAAAAATGATATTGTATTTTCTAGCTTTTTAAATGAAATACAAGTAAAAACAAAAAATAAAATTATTGAAGAACTAGTAACTAATTTAAAAAAACAATCAAATGATCTAATTTTACCTATAAATAATAAAGTATATTTAATATCAAAATCACAAATTACTAAATCTAATGAAACTGGACTAGAACAAGGATTCATAATTTCAGGAACAAGATTGAAACCTGATGAATTAAATGTCTTATTTAAGAAAAAAATTACTGTAGATAATAAAATACCATATGAAGGAATAATCGATATTGATTTATCCAATGATTATTTCAAAAAACTATATATTGATATTTCATACTCAAATAAAGAAATTATAAATCATATACACTTTTTAAGTAGTAGTGGAAAAGATTTAATGACTCTTTCTTATATAGAAAGTAGAGATATTTATTTAGAAGGTAAAAGACAGATTATCATATACAATATTATAATTTCAATTTTAAGTTTAATAATGTATTTAATTTTTATACGATTCATCTCTTTTCAAGATAAAATAAATAAAGACTTAGAAAAAAGAATACAAAAAGAGCTAAATAAAAGAAGAGAACAAGAACAAATATTAATACAACAATCAAAACTTGCAAGTATGGGAGAAATGATTGGAAATATTGCTCACCAATGGAGACAACCATTAAATGCATTATCGATGATTATTCAAAACTTAGAGTTTGCCTATAAAATAGGTGATTTAAATGATGAATTTATGAATAAAAATCAAAGTAAAGCCAAATTACTAATAGAAAAAATGTCAACTACTATTGATGACTTTAGAAACTTTTTCAAGCCATCAAAAATGAAAAATCATTTTTTTATAAATACTACAATTTTAAATAGTTTAGAAATAATAAATGCAACTTTACAAAATTCTAATATAATTATTGAAAAAGAGTTTCAAGAAAAAATACCTGAAGTTTTTGCACTAGAAAACGAACTTTCTCAGGTTTTTTTAATCCTTATATCAAATGCTAAAGATGCTCTTGTAGAAAATAAAATCAAAAAACCTATAATAAAAATCAGTACATATAATCAAGAAAATAGTGTATTTATATCAGTAAAAGATAATGCAAATGGAATAAAAGAAGAGATCTTAAATAAAGTTTTTGAACCTTACTTTACTACTAAATCAAATAACAATGGAACAGGTATTGGTTTATATATGGCTAAAACTATTATTGAACAAAATATGAATGGAAAACTAAGTGTTATTACATCTAACAATGGTAGTGAATTTATAATTGAACTAAAAAATTAACTAAAAATAATATACTCCTAAAAGCTTTTTGAATAAAATGTCATAAAAAATTATTCTTTAAAGGAAACAAATGGCTGGTTTATTAGGATATTTATCTTTATTAGCTGATGATATTGGCTCTTTAGCAAGTAAGTCTGTATCAACTGCAACAACTTCTCTTGCAACATCACTTGATGATGTAGGAGTATTATTTGATGATATTGTAACATACACAAAACTTGCAAGTGTTAAGTCATCTGGACTTGTAGTTGATGATTTAGCTGCAATTGCTAGTTTTACAAATGAAACTACATCTGATATATTAAAAAAAGAGCTAAGAGATGCAAAGAATGCAAATGAATTAAAAGACAATATCCAAAAACTTTCAAAACAAGAACAAGAAGAAGTACTAAAAGAGCTTGAACAAATTAGAGTAAAAGCTATAAATGAAGCAAAAAGAAATGCTGCAAAAAGAGAATTACCCATTGTTTATAAAATTGCATTAGGTAGTTTTAAAAACAAATTTATAATTATTCCTATTGTTTTATTAATGAGTTATTTAGTTCCTTGGCTTATTGCACCTGTATTAATTGTTGGGGGAATATATTTAGCTTATGAGGGTGTTGAGAGTATTTTAGAAAAACTTGGACATCATCATGAAAAAAATGAAGATAAAGATACTATTAAAGAACTATCTACAGAAAAACTTGAAGAAGAGAAAATCAAAGGTGCAATAAAAACAGATTTTATTTTATCTTTTGAAATTATTGTTATTACATTAAACTTAGTTGTGCAAAGTGATTTTATAACTAAACTTTCTGTTTTAATTCTAATTGGAATTTTAGCTACTATATTTGTATATGGTATCGTTGCATTTATTATAAAACTTGATGATATTGGGTTTTATTTGCAAGAGAAAAAAAGTGCTTTATCTCAAGCTATTGGAACACTTTTTGTAAAAGCAATGCCAAAACTTATAAAAGTAATTGGAATAGTAGGAACAATTGCAATGTTAGCTGTTGGTGGTGGAATTATAGCCCATGAAACGCATGTACTTTATTCAATTGAGAATATCTTAAATACAATTCCTTTAGGAGGCTTTTTAAGTGAAATTATTCTTGGTGGAATAGTTGGATATATTGCAGTAAAAGTAATACCACTATTTTCTAAAATGATTAAAAAAAGTAAGTATTAGCCATATCTGCTAAGATATATAACATTAGTAAAGCAAAGATAATTTTATTATAATTCATAGAGTTATCTTAGCAAATTAACCCTTGATTAACAAAAATTTTATATAATCTTTTTTTATTAAAAAGGAAGCCTATGTTAAATAACGCATTTTCAAGATTTAGATTGATATCATATATTGAAGGATTATCTTATCTTATACTTATATTTATAGCAATGCCAATAAAATATATTGGAGAAAACCCATATCCTGTTAAGATAGTAGGAATGACTCATGGGGTTTTATTTATACTTTTTATGATAGTTTTATTTTTGGCTAAAAGAAGATATAAATGGGATACTGGATTAACTTTCCAATTATTTGTATTATCTTTAATTCCATTTGGTTTTTTTGTAATTGAAAAACTATTAAAAAAACTACCAAAAGGTAAATTTGAGTGATAAACTCACCTATTTATATGGATGTAATGGCAATATACTTTGCTATTCTTCCATTTTTATTTGCAATAACAATATATTTTGCAATCAAAAAAAACTATAAACTACATCTACAAACACAAACAATTCTTTTAACTATTAGCTTACTTGTAATTTTATACTTTGAAGTTAGTGCAAGAGTTTTTGGTGGCTTTATGATGTATGCTGATAATAGTTCATTTTCATTTGAGTTTTTAGTAATATATTTAGTAATACATATTATTATTGCAACTGCAAGTTTAGGGGGTTGGCTATATCTTTATATAATTTCATTAAAAGCATATAGAAACAACGACATAAAATCTATCATAAATAGCAAACATAAAAAAATAGGAAAAGCAATATTTGCTTTTATGAGCCTATCTTCTTTTATGGGAGTACTACTTTATTTATTTTTATTTGTTCTTTAAGTAATTAGTGCCTGTAATACCTATGACTATTTGTATAATAACCATGATACCTAATTCTATGTCCATGAGTATAATAAGGTCTGTAATAGAAGATATTTAATAATATAACTGAACCAGCTAAAAGATATAAAGGAGCATTTGCAGTGTGCTTAAGTATCTTTGTAGTTGGGCTATCTGTTCTTTTTATAGCACACCCACTTAATAAAAAAACAATTAAAATAAAACTTACTAATCTAATTTGTTTTTTCATAATATTAAGGTCTATAAACCTTAATATTTGTATAGTTTTCGCTATCTCTTAAGTATTGTCCATGAAGTTGGCTTAAGATACCTTTTTCACAATAGAATAGATACTGTTTATCTTGAGGAAGTTTTTTAAACTCACCTTTTAATTTATAAAATGGAATTTTAATTGTTTCACTTGAAGTTTCAATACAATCATCACTTTGTCTAATATCAATTACTGTATATTCCCCACTTGATAAATCACTTATAACATCAAGTTGCCCAATTTGAGCTACATCTAAATCTATTTCATCTACATTTACAGTAACTCCATTTTGAACGGCTTCATCTAATACAGAATAATCAAATCTTTTTGACTCTTCATCCATTCTTTTGTAACTTCCATGAGTAATTGGATTTTTAGATATTACTCCACAATATTCTGGCATTGATTCTGCAAAATGTTTTGTACCAATTTTTGCTGCAATTTCCATAATATCTGGCTTACTCATAGTCGAAAGTGGTCTTAAAACTAATTTATTACAAGCTTGATCAATTAAAGCTAGATTTCTTAAAGTTTGAGAAGATACTTGTGCAACACTTTCACCTGTTAGAAGTGCGTCTATATCCATTCTATTTGCAATTTTTTCACTGGCCATTAGCATTAATCTTTTTAAAGTTACACCCATGTATGACTCACCAGTGCTTCTAAAAATTTCACTTACAACATCTTCAAAAGGAATAGTTGTAATAGTTACTCTATGTGAAGTTCCAAATTTCTTCCATAAGTAATAAGCTACTTGTTTAACACCAATTTCATGTGCTACTCCACCAAGATTAAAAAATACAAAATTAGTTTTAATACCTCTTGACATAGTTAAATAACTAGCAACGGTAGAATCAAACCCACCAGACATAAGCGATAAAATAGCACCTTGAGTTCCAATAGGAAAACCACCTAAACCTTTATGTCTTAAAGTGATGACATTTAGTTGTTTATGAATTAATTCTAAATTCACTACAACCTCAGGCTTTCTTACATCAACACCTTTTGTAAGCTCACTATTTTGTGCAAGCATATGCCCACCGACTGTTCTTTCGATATCCGGAGATTTAAAAGGCTGTTCACCTACTCTTTTTGCATTTATTTTAAATGTTTTCCCAACTATTTGGCTAGCTGCTACTTCATTTACTTTCTCTTTAATTTCATCAATTGTTGTCATATTATCAAATTGAACTGCTTCAAGAACTAACTCAATTCCTGGAGTATCAAGTAACTTTTGTCTTGTTTCAACTACAACATCAACAGAACATACAACTTCAATTTTGTCAAAAAATTTAGTAATAGTAGTCTCTTTAGAAATGGCAAAAAGAATTTTCTGCAAGTTCGTATACAGCTGATTTATCATCTGTCTTTTTGCTTTTGTTCCCTTTACCATAATCTCTGGGAAAAACTTAATTATAAATTTTTGAGTTTTAACTTCTACATTTGTCATATTTTTTTATTTGGCCCTCTTTATATATTGTCGCGATTATAACATAAGAGTTTTAAATAGATTTTTAAATACTACTTAAAGCAGCTAAATATGCTTGTTCTTGATACTTTTTCAAACTAGAGGGAAACTCCACTATATTTTTCTTTTCAAAAGAAGAAATTGATTGAGAAGAGATTAATTCAACTTCACACTGAGGATTTAGTTGTATCAAACCTTCCATTTTAAAAGTTACTGCACCACCAGCAAAATTTCCTTTTTTTGCACGTTTTTTAATAACTACTTTTTCTATTTGATTTTGTTCTAAAAATAGTAAAAATTCATTACAAAACTGTCTTATATCTTCTTGGCTTTCATCATTATCAATTGTTAATTTTTTGATTTTTAAATCACAAAACTCAGTATCATCTAATACTACTAAAACTGCATTACTCGACTTTAGTTCCATTCCACAAATTTTCATTAAATACCTTTATTAAATTTGTGTGATTATAAAATAAAATTACTCTTTAAATTAATTTTATGTCAATATGTAATACTATTTGATATACAACAATTAGATACCTTAGGATTTTAATGTTTTTAAACAGTGAAAAAAAATTATTAAATATTATTAAATTTGGACCAGTCTTACCTTTATTACTTTTATCTTTAATAATCACACTTACATTAATTAATCAAACAAAAAAAGACTTATCTAACAGTATAAAGTACATTAAAAATGAATATTTAAAAGAAAATAAAATCATAATAAAAAATGAAATTAATAAAGTTGTTAATTTAATAAATTTTGAAATTACAAAATCTGAAGACTCTTTAAAGGAACTTCTAAAACAAAGAGTTTATGAAGCTCACGAAGTAGCAACTACTATTTACAATCAAACAATAAATCAAAAAGACCAAGATAAAAAACTTTCAAAAGAACAAGCTTTCGAATTAATCAAATTTGCTTTAACAGGAATGTCATATAAAGATGAAAGGGGATATTTTTTTATGGATGATATTAATGGTGTGAAATTAATGCAACCATTTAATGAATCATTTGTAGGAAAAAATTTTTCTGAATTTACTGATGCAAACGGGTATAAATTTATTCAAAAAAGAATTGAAGTAATTAAAAATAAATCAGAATCTTTTGATGAGTATTACTGGTATAAACCCAATGATAAAAAAACAACATATAAAAAAATTAGTTTTTATAAATATTTTGAACCATATAATATTTCAATAGGGATTGGTGAATATGTAGTTGATTTTGAAACTAAATTGAAAGAAAAAGTACTCTCTTGGCTTGATAGAATAAAATCGGGTTCTAATCAATATATATTCGTTTATAACATAGATGGAACATGTCTGTTACATTCTAAAAAAGAGTATATAGGAGTAAATAGACTAAATATAAAAGATAAAAATGGAAGACTATTTTTAAAAGATGCACTATCTTTTGCACAAAGGAATAAAAAAGGTTATATAAACTATTTATCATCATATAATAATAATTATGCCTCATCTAATAAAATCTCTTATATACAATATCTTAACAATTGGGAATGGATTATTGTAACAGGGTTTTACCTAGATAAATTAAATAAAGAAATTACTAAAAAAGAACAAGAATTAGTAAAAAAGAACAATGATTTGATTAATAAAATTTTACTTATTAGTTTTATACTTACTATAATTCTTATTTTAATGTCTTTTTACATTTCAAATATAATTGCAAAAAAATTTAATAACTATAGAAAAGAATTAAAAAAAGAATCAAACAAAATTCTAGAAAAAGAAAAACTTCTAATTCAACAATCTAAAATGGCAATGATGGGTGAAATGATAGGGAATATTGCACATCAATGGAAACAACCTTTAAGTACTATTAGAATGTCAAATCAAATAATAAAATTTGAAAAAGAGGATAAAAATATACAGGAATTAGAAGATATCGATTATGCTATTAAAAAGATTGATGATTCAGTAGTATATCTAGCAAATACAATTGATGATTTTAAAAATTTCTTTAATCCAAATAAAGACACCTGTGAATTTAGTATAGAAGATACTTTTAAGAAGACCTTCAATCTAATAGATTCTGAATTTAAAAACCTTAATATATCAATCATTCAAGATATTTCTGATGTTAAAATATTTGCTTATCAAAATGAACTATTACAAGTTTTAATTAATATTATAAAAAATGCAAAAGATGAATTTACAAAAAATGAGAATTCAAATAAAAAACATTGTCTTTTTATTAATGTTTATAAACAAAACAACAATGCAATCATAAAAATAAAAGATAATGCAGGTGGAATAAGAGCTGATGTTCTAGACCAAATATTTGATGCATACTTTACTTGTAAAAATGAAATTGACAATACAGGTATTGGTCTACATATGAGCAAAAAAATCATTGAAGATAATATGAATGGAAAACTTGAAGCCACTAATGTAGAATACACATATGAAGGAAGCTTATTCAAAGGTGCAGAATTTGTAATTACAATTCCTATATCATAATTATTACTGTTGCTTTATTTTCTTCTATATAACTTTTTGACATAATAAATTTTTTATTTAAAAGGTGAAATATGAATGAAGAACAATACGAAAAAATAAGAACTCTATTTTTAAAACTTATAGAAGAGACTAAAGAGTTATCAACTAGTGAGTTTGAAGTGATTGTTCAACAAGTTTTAAATCAAAATGAACAATTCACTCCTGCTATGAAAGAAAGACTAACAATAGATATCGCAAAAATGAGAAATAAACTTATCTCTATGCCTAGACAAGACTAGTGATAAGCATAAATTGGGTTAACTGAGATTTTAATTCCCTCTTTTAACTCTTCTCCAAATCTGTTATAAACAGTGTTAAAATCTGTCAACTCAATATCTTCTTTACTAGACCAAACTATGTCTAGTGTTTTTTTATTTGAAGTTGTTGTTATTACATGAAGACTTTTAGAGTTTGTATAGTTTTCTATTACAGAGTTATTTAAATATGAAACTAGTGTTTCATAAGCTTTTAAAGACCTTGAATCAAACTTTGACGTGTCTATGAATACTCTATCTACTTTTTTAGATCCATAAGCTAATAAGATATATCTTAGAAGGTTATTGATATTTGAGGTATTTACTTTTTGATTGTTTAAATCAAGTTCTATATAAATATTTTCATTTGGTATTTTAGCTCCTAACATTGACATAGCATAGTATATATCCAATGTTTTTGAAAAATCTTGAGTTAATCCTCTTCTAAGTTCTGGTGCAACTGATAGATCAACTTTAAACTTTACTAGCGTTTTATCAAAAATAGGTGATTCTTTATCAAAGAATTTTTTGATATTCTCTGAGAATTGATTATCTACACAATCAACTTCTAATAAGACTTTATTTTTTAGCTCATTTTTGTTTTCACTAATAAATTCTATATAATCTAGTTTTTTACCCTTTAGAGTCTTTGCAAATATCATTACAAGAGGAAATAAAGTGTATGATTTAAAATCTTTAAACATCACAAAACCTAAAACACAAAAGAAATATCAGTAATAGAGATATTGTAAATATTTACTTTTACTCCAACACTATCCAAAATACTATATGAAATAGTTAGATCATTTGGATTATCAATAGTAGGATTTTCTTCTACAAATTTTACATACTTATCATAATCAATAACTGAATAAATAAAAAGTGCTTTTTCTTTAAACTTTTCATTATCAATATATTTTTCATAAACTTCTTTATATGAATCTTTATCATACTTATCATAAAAGTTTTTTTTGTACATCAGCTCACAATAAGATTCTTTTTTAAATTCATCTGTTTTATATGTATAATAATCATCTGCAACAATGCCTTGTAAATCTTCATGAATTTCAAAAAAATTGTATTTAATATAGCCATCTTCATTAGAGATTTCATGTGTAGTTTTAATCATAAACTTTCCTAAAATTTTTCTTGCATTCTAACGAAAAATAGATTAAGTAGCAAAAACTCACAATCATCATGTTAATATTTTAAGATATTAAATATTATACATTTTATATAATCTTTAATTTAATTTTGTAGCCTTAATAAAAAGCAGATTTTTTCAAAAAATTATTTTTTCAAAAAATCCCAAAAAAAAAGTAGATATAGATTATTTTTATTACATATTTTAGATATTTTAACTAGTTAATACATAATATATTTTGTATAAGTTAATCTATAAAATATGATAGATTTGACCAGCACTAATTCCACCATCATTTAATGGTATGTTTTTTGAGTAGTATACTTCCCTACTCTGCTGTTCAAATTTAGTTAAAACTAATTCTAGAAGTGTTTTATTTTGAAAAACTCCACCACTTAAAACTACTGGTAATTTTTCATTTAAAGCTGAAAATTCAAGTACAACTTCTACTAATGTATTTATAAATTTTGAACATATGATTTCACTATTATTGTCTTGCAAAATCTGTTTTATCATAGGTGATATTTCAATACCTTCTTTTGTAATTTCATAATTATATGTATCATTAATTGAAGCATTATAACTCTGTTCTATTTGTAGTCCAGTTTCACCTTCATAACTTTGGGTATGAGAGATATTAGCAAATGATGCAACTGCATCAAAAAGACGTCCTATAGAGCTTGTAAGAGGTGCATTTAGTTGCTTTTCCCACATTTTATGAAGCATTTGTATTTCATTTGTTTTAAATGCTTTTACAACCGGGGTATCTAAATTTAACACCTCTTGTAAACTATAATTATCAAATAGTAGTGATAATGCAACTCTTTTTGGCTCTTTCACTGCCATTTCTCCACCTAGAAGCCTAAAGTATTTGATATGATTTATTCGTTTATACTTTTTTTGAGAAGCTATAAATACTTCTCCACCCCAAATATTTCCATCATCTCCATAACCAGTCCCATCAAAAGCTATTCCTAAAACTTCATCTTCTAAGTTATATTCAGCCATAGTTGAAAGAATATGAGCATAGTGATGTTGGACTTGAACCAGTTCTAATTTTGGATTTTGCTCTTTTAGTTTTAAAGCAAATTTTGTTGACTCATAATTTGGATGTTTATCACAAACTATAATATCAGGTTCAAAATCATAAAAACTCTTAAATGTATCAATTGTTCTTTCAAAATATTCAACAGATTCTATAGAGTTTAAATCACCAATATGAGGTGATAAAATTAAGTTATTTTCAAAAGCAAGAGATATAGTTGATTTTTGGTTTGCACCAAGAGAAAGTATATTTTTAGAAGTTGTTTTTTTTAATTTTATAGGGGTAGGAGCATACCCTCTTGCATTTCTTAGTTTGCTTATATCATTTTTTACTATTTGTATAACAGAATCATCACAGGCATTTACAATATCTCTATTAAAATCAAGAATATAATCAACTACAGACCCAAGTTTTTCTATGATTTCATCTTTAAATCTTATGATTGGTTCATCTTTTAAATTAGCACTTGTTGCGATAATAGGATTGTGTAAATACCTAAATAACAAATGATGTAATGGTGTATAAGCTATAAAGCTCCCTAGTTTATTAATACATGGAGAAACTAACTCACTTAGATTTGTATTTTCAGCTTTTTCAACGAGTAGTATTGGTTTTTCTTTTGAGTTTATTATCTCTTCTTCTTTTAAAGTTAGTTTTGTATAATTTTTAACACTCTTTAAATCTTTAAACATAACAGCAAAAGGCTTATTTGGTCGGTTTTTTCTCTGCCTTAACTCTTTTACAATATTTTCATTCGTTGCATCACAAATTAGATGAAAACCACCTAATCCTTTAACGGCTACGATATTACCATTATTGATTAAATCTGATATTTGTTTTATAGCTTTAATTTCATATGATAAAACTTCACCATTTTTATTATACAAAGTAACTTTTGGACCGCAAGCTTCACAAGAAACTGGTTGTGCATGGTACCTTCTATTTGTTGGATCCATATACTCTTTTGCACACTTTTCACATAATTCAAATTCACTCATAGAAGTATTACATCTATCATATGGAACTGTTTTTATAATAGAGTATCTTGGACCACAGTTCGTACAGTTTGTTAAAGCATAATTGTATCTAAAGTTGTTTTTATCATTTATATCTTCAATACAATCATCACATATAGCCATATCTGGACTTATGATTGTTGATTTATTATTTGTGTTAGCACTTTTTATAATTTCGAAACTTTTATACTCTTTTTTAGAAATTATTTCTTCTATTTTAATATCATCTATTTTTGCTAATTTTGGAGGGTTATTTTTAAGTTCATTAATAAAAATTTCACAGTTTTGCTTTGATGAATAAAGAACAATATTTACTCCTTTATCATCATTATTTACCCAACCTTTTATATCATTTTGCAAAGCAAGGTTATAAACATATGGTCTAAACCCTACTCCTTGAACTATACCTTTTACTTCTATTTTATAGCACTTCATTTAACTACTTTATAATGATTTTAGGAGTGATATTTAAAATACTTTTTTTATGAGTTTTCTCTTCAATAAGCTTTTTTATTTTCTTATAATCATTTTGACTAGTAATTTTTTCACTAATTACTTGAATATCTACATAAAGTATATTATCAACTTCTTTAATAGATGAAACATTTAGCTCAATTGATTTATCTTCCAATTTAATATGTTTGATTTTATTTAGTACAGATACATACTGTTTTTGTTCAACCATTGAATAAAAAGATGACACAAGAGGTATTGTTATTAAAGCTAACATAATACCTGTATAAATAAGCCCTTTTGTGGCTTTTTTAATAGGTGAATACCCTAATATAATAAATGTTATAGCTGCACTAAGTGTAATCCCCACTAAGTTTGTAATAAATAGTAAAAAAGATCCATATATCACGCTTAAATCACCAAATCCTATACCAATACCAGTAACACTTAATGGAGGAACTAAGGCAACTGCAATAGCTACACCTGCAAGTGATTTTGCAATTTCCTCTTTAGAACTTGCATAAGCTCCTGCTATTCCTGAAAATATTGCTACAAATAAATCTAATAAATTAGGATTTAGTCTGCTTTGCATTTCATTTGTTATATCATGAAGTGGAATCATAAATGTAAATAATGAAGAAACAAATAAGGCCATCACAACACCAATAAGAAGTGTTCTAAGACTTTGGCTTATCAAATAGTTGTTTGCTCTTATAACACCCATAGAAAGTGAAATAATAGGTGACATTAAAGGTGCAAGTATCATAGCACCAATAATTACAGGACTAGAGTTTGCAAAAAGTCCAGTTGTTGCAACTAAAGTACTTAAAACCATTAGTGTTAAAAATATATAAGAAAACTTTGCACTACTATTTAAACTTAGAAATAAATCTTTAAAATCATCTTCACTAGCTTTTTTGAAAAAAGGTAATTTCTCTTTTAAAAGTAATTCGTTTAGCTCTCCTTTAGGAAGTGAACTTAATTTTATACTATCTTTTTCTTCATTTTTATTTGTATCACTTTGAATTTTTTCTTCTAAACCTCTACCTAAATAAAGGCAAATACTATCTTTTACTACTTCAATATCTATTTGTGTAGTTTTTTCTAAATGTTCATTATCTACCATACAATCAAAGCCATCTTCTGATTCTATTTTTAAAGAGGAACTTTTTATAAAACCTAAACTTTTAGGAAGTGATAAAATTGAAACTCTATGTGAAAAGAAAATAGTAATTAAATACCAAAAATACGATATTAAAGAAGTTGGAGATAAAACAAAGGCATTTAGCTTTCCATCATGCAATGATAAATCATCTTTTAATGCAGATTTATCATTTTTTACAGAGTGTTCTAAGATAATAATACCAGAAGCCACTGTATTTAAACAATGCTCTTTAGAAGTTGTTAAAGTATAGGGTTTAAAACTAATATTTTTCAGATTTCTAAGAAAGTTTTTAAAACTATTTAAATAGCTTTTTTCAACACAACAATTAATTCCATGCATATCACCTATTTCAATTTTATTAAAAGCAATTGTGTCATTACATTTTAGTATGTCTATACAACTAAATAGTTTTTCATTAAAAGCATCATCAATAGCGTCATTTAGATTTTTTGATAAGCCATAATTGGATATTGCTGTTGGATTTTCTTCATTTGGGATTATTGCTATTTTTATATTTGAATGTAAATGATTGATAAAAAAAGTTTTTATCTCTTCATCTTTTAGATTTAAAAGATATAAAGCATTTATATCATCAAAACTATTTAAATAGTTTTCTTCTTTAATAGATTGTTTATACTTTTCACTTAAGTACTTAGAAACTTCTTCTTTTAGACCATTATCACTACTTGATATTAAAAATATTTCACTATACAAATATAAATCCCTTGTTATAACTAATTAAATAGTATATTAAAACCTATCTTAATTAGTTAATATCAAAGTAATTAACAATATCTCTTTTAAACGAAACTAGTGAAATTTCTTGAATTGTAGTATCAGAATTTTTAGTAATTACTTCTATTTTTAAACTTTCTAGATGTTTTAGCACAACATTTTCCATAACTTTTACAGCATCAATAATTTCATTGCTTAAATCAAAAGTTGTATCTTCTGTGTATAATCTTTTTGGAATAACTCCTAAAACGTTTGTATTTGGTAAATCATACTGCATATCAATCATATTTAGTGTTTGAAGCATCTCTACTTCATGAGCACTTCCTTGCCAGTCAATATAACTTGGTGCTTTTTTATAATCAAAGAAAAATACATCACCAGGTTTTGAATTATCAGCAGCAATACAATCTACAACTATCACTTCATTATATTGAACAATTTGGGGAATTAATCTTTGTGCAAGTGTTCCACCATCTATTATATTTACAGTTGAATTATTAGATTTAAACTCATATTTTTCATCTAAATAATGAATAAAATGAACTCCAATACCTTCATCTTGGAATAGGACATTTCCTATTCCTAAAATTAGAATATTCATTACTTTTTCTCTTCCCATTTATATCCAGATACAATTGAATCAATTGCCCCTTGTTTTCCATAAACAGAATTAAATATTGATAAATAAATATGTATAGGTAAAAATATAATAAATACCCACATACAAATATGATGTAGTTGTCTAACCCAGGCTAAACCGCCAATTAAAACCTCAATTGGTCTTAAAATATCGTATATAAAGCCACCAAAACCATCATGAAAAGTATGCATGTATAAAATAAGTCCTGTTAAACAAATAAATACTAAAGATAAATAAATACCTGCATATGCCATAAACTGTAAGGGATTATAAGCTCCTTTCATATGGGGATGTTTTCCTATTAATAAATAGTATTTTATTTGTTTAAACCATATCTTTGGACTTAAGAAATCCCAAAATGACCTTAATTCTATTTTACTTTGTTTATCAAAGAAAAACAAATAGAACTTAAAAATAGTAAGTCCGATTAATAAAAACCCAAAAATTCCATGCCAAGATCTCATTAATGCATAAAAGAAATTTGTTGGCTCAGAGTTTACAAATGGAACTATAAATGGTGTTGCTATATAAAATCCTGTGAAAGTCAATGCAATTATTGCAATCACTCTTACTCCATGAGTAAGTCTTAAAAGTGAAGAAAACTCATAATGTTTTTTAATCATAACAAACTCCTTAACAAGTAGTTCCATAATTAGGATCTACTTTAAAAACACCTAAGTCATTACCTTTTTTATCCATTACATGAACAGCACAAGCAATACAAGGATCAAAACTATGAATAATTCTAATAATTTCTAAAGGTTGAGATAAATCTTCAATTTTTAATCCAACTAAGTTTGCTTCATAAGGACCTACATTTCCACTAGCATCCATTGGACCTGCATTCCAAGTTGATGGAACAACAGCTTGATAATTTTCAACCACTCCATTTTTAATTCTAACCCAGTGAGATAACATACCCCTTGGAACATCACCAATAAATCTTCCTTTATACTCTTTTTCTTTATCAATTTTATAAGTAGTATAAGTACTGTCATCTACTTTTAAGTTTTCAATTAAGTTATTAAATGTTTCCATTCCATATTGTGCTATAGCTTTAACTTGAAGCATTCTAGCAGCAGTTCTACCAAGGGCTGTAAATAGTGCAGCTTTTGGTAAACCAGTTTTTGCTAAAAACTCATCAACTATTGGAACTATTCTTTTATTTCCTTTTGCATATGAAACTAAAATACAAGATAATGGACCTACTTCCATAGCTTCACCATCATATCTAGGTGATTTGATCCAAGTATATTTACCAGCTGGATCAATAGCTTTTGAGTGAACCATTTCATTATTTATTCCAACTGTATCCATATCAACTAGTCCTGTATATTTAGGGTTTGTTTTGCCATCATATGGATGTAAAGGCTCATCATCTTCATACCAAGCATGTGTTGCTTCTTCTGTGATTAAAGCTTCATCTATTTCAAATACTTTTGACAAATCACCATTTTTAATAATTCCATTATCAAATAAGTAATCATTTCTACCTAATTGCATAAGATTATGTGCCATAAAGTTCATAACACCAGCTTGTGCTGTAACTGTAGGTTCTTGTGCATACATTTCTCCAGCCATAAGAACATCAGCTTGATATGCATTTTCAATAAAATTAGCACCTTTTTCAAATAGTGTCATATATTCACCCAATCTTGTTGGATCTAATAAATCCATAATACAAGTAACTCCACCAACAGTTAAGCTTTGTGGATGTGGTTGTTTCCCTCCAAAAATAGCCATCATTTTTGCCATCTCTCTTTGGATTTCTAATGCTTTTAAATAATGAGATAAAGCAATTAAGTTTTGCTCAGGAGTAAATCTATAAGTTTTATGCCCCCAATATGCATTTGCAAATGGTCCAAGTTGACCTCTATCAACGAATTCTTTTACTCTTTTTTTAGTCAATTTTAAATCATTTTCACCAGTTGCTATTGGATATTCAGAGTATTTAAATGCTAACTTTGAAGCTTTTGCTTCATCAGCTTGCAGTGCACTTGTAATATCAACCCAATCTAAACCATGTAAATGATAGAAATGAACAATATGGTCATGCATAAATAAAGCTTGGTTCATTAAAGTTCTAGTTAGTTTTGCATTTAAAGGTGGCTCAATTCCCAAAGCATCTTCAACTGCTTCAATTCCAGCTCTGTAGTGTGAATAAGTACATACCCCACAAATTCTTCCCATTAAAAAACCTGCATCCCTTGGATCTCTGTTTTTTACAATAGTTTCTAATCCTCTCCATAAAGTTGCACTTGAATATGCTTTTTGAACTACATTGTTATCATCAACTTCAACTTCAATTCTTAAGTGTCCTTCAATTCTTGTGATAGGATCTACGATTACTCTTTTATTACTAGACATTACTCTTCTCCTTCTTTAGGATTTTTAAACTTAGAAACTGCAGCATGAACACCAATTCCAATACCAGTTAAAGTTAATAACCCTACTCCAACCTTATCAACAGTTGCATCAGCACCTAAACCATCAAATGGTGTATCAAATAACCTATTTGCTGTTGGTTCTTCAAATGGTCCCATAACATCCCAAAAATCTGGTTCGCTACATCCAATACAACCATGTCCTGCTTGAATTGGCCAAGACATATGAGAGTTAAATTTATTTTTTGAACAGTTATTAAAAGTATAAGGCCCTTTACATCCTACTTTGTAAAGACAATATCCTTTTTTGGCACCTTCATCACCAAACTCTTCTACGAATTCACCTGCATCAAAATGTCCTCTTCTTTCACATAAGTCATGAATTCTAAGTCCATAAGCCCATTTTGGTCTATTGTATTTATCAAGTGCTGGTAAATTTCCATATAAAATATAATAGATTAATGAACCTACAATATTTTTCTCACTTGGAGGACATCCTGGAACATTAATAACCGGTTTACTTGTAACTTTAGAAAGACTAACAGAGTTTGTTGGATTTGGATTAGCAGCTTGAACACCACCAAAAGAAGAGCATGAGCCAATAGCAAATATTGCTGCTGCATTTTCACTAGCTTTTATTGCATTTTCTTCACCTGTTGCACCATGTCCACCAATTTTAAGAAAATAAGAACTATCACCTGAGGGAATTCCACCTTCAACCATTAGTATATATTGGTTTTTATAAGTCTCAATTGCATGCTCTAAATTATGTTCAGCTTGCCATCCAGCACTTGCCATTAATGTTTCGTGATACTCTAATGAAATATAATCGAAAATCAATGAATCAATAGTTGGGCCATCAGTTCTAAGTAGTGATTCAGAACATCCAGTACACTCAGCCATATGAAGCCATATTATTGGTAGTCTATCAGCTAATTGTGCCGCTTGTGCTACTAAAGGTGTGAATGAACCTGGTAGTGCTAACATTGCAGTAATTGAGCCAGCCCACTTTATAAAACCTCTTCTATCAATACCCTTTTGATCTAAATGATCTTCTAAACTATTTTCTTTTTTTAATCTTGGAAGTTTCTCTAGTTCATCTAATCTAGATTTTAATTTATCGTATAACTTACTCTCCATGATGAGTCCTTTACAAATTATGAATGATTATTCATTTACTATAAGGTATTCTATTATAAAAAAGGTAAAGCTTTATTGACAAAAGTCAAGAAAACCAATTAAATATTGATTTTCTTTGAGTATATTTTAAGATTAATAATCTAGTGGATATCTTTTAGGAAGTATAATATTATAATTTTTACTTAAATTTTTATGTGTTTTTGATAGTAAAATTGAATTTGCAAACATATCACCACATAAAACAATATCTTTTGCTTTTGTATCTTTTGCTATTTCATCACAATAGTTGTTAATAAAGTCACTAAAACTTTCATAAAAAGAGTATGCTAAAGTCATATTATCAACGTCTGCCATTTTATATGACATCAAAGACTGAACAGTTCTTCTATAATCTAAATAGTTAACTCCATCGATATCTATAATTTTTGTATCAATTTGAAGTCCACTTTTAATATTTGCACTTAAAGCTAAATCTTCAAACTCTTTTGCTCCATTTATTCCTAAAACTTTTGCACACATATTAATAATAGATTCAAATCCATTAGTATCTTGTGGAACACTTCCTTTTAGTAAATCTGGGAATTTATTTTTATAATTTGAAATTAATCTTTCACAATGCTCATCTATTTCATATATTTCTTCAATACAGTTATCTAAATCATTGATAATATTTGGTATAGAAATAACCTCTTTTAAACCCTTTGTAGGTATATTAATTGAGATAGAACTATTATCACTTTTTTGTGAAAAATATACTCCAATTGAAGGAACTAATCTTTTTGCATGCTGAGCTAAAATAGCTTTATATACTCCACCATTTGTATCAAAATACTCTTTTGAAGTATTGAACTTTTGTTTTGCAACATAATCAAACTTAGGGAATAAACCTTTTTCACCTCTAATAATCATATTGTCATTGTTAAAGTATGTTAACTTTAATCCATCTTGATAAACTTCATCATTTACATATAAAACACAATCAATATCTTTTTGTTTTAAAGCTTGTGCAAAAAGTACAGTCTCTTTATCATCAGGTATCTTTGCATAAATAAAGTTTGTTGATGAAAACTCTTTATTTGCATTTTTTAGCATTTTAAATTTTAATTTAACTAATGGTCTTTCAATTGAACATAAAAGTTGCATCTCTTTCATATTAATGTCAAATATTTCATTTATTTTAGTAATATCTGTTATTAAAAGTTTTACTTCATAACCTTTAGACTCAAACTCTTCTCTAAGTTCTTTATTTGCTAAGAAAAGATCTTTTAAGCCATTATGAGTTTCAAATCTTGAAATTTCACCCTTTGAGATTTTTAAAATATCATTTAAAAAATCTATACTATTATTATCAATAATCTCTTTTATTGCATCATTTGTAAGAAGAGATAAGTTTTGTTTAATATCTTGTTCTTCTAACTGCTCAATACTATCATCAAACTCTTCTATAACATAAGACTTACCAACAAAAATTGATATTGGTAATTTTGTTTCTAAAAACTTAAAAAATGACTCTATTCTTTCTGGTTCTTCTTCAAGTGTAATTAAAATAAAACCTTCATATTGCTTACAAGTTGCGTTAACTTTTGCAAGATCTATTAGGTTCTCTATTATATGTTTATAATAAAAATTTGTTGAATTAAACTCTATTTTATATATTAGTTTCATGTGTAAAATCTTCTTCATTTGGGATTCTTGTTAAGTGACTACCGTTATAACTACCAATCATACTTTTTACTATATCATCAACAGCTATGTTATTTACTTTTTTTGCTTTTATTCCAAGACTTTCAATTTCTTTTATTCCATGAAGTGTAAACTCTTCGAATTTTTCTTCCATAATATCAGTTAATCCAATACCAACACTTATAATATCTTCTGGAATAATTCCGATAATTGTTACATTTGCATGTGAATCAAGAACTGATACAATTTCAAGCATTTCTACGATTTCAACTTCATGGGCAGTTTTTCTATAATTACCAAGTCCTAATAATACATCAGATGGTAATCTGTAGATTCCACCTATCTCATCTTCAATAGACACAGTATCTAAAATAATAACATTGTCATACTCTTGAAAGTATGTCATTAGTTTAAATCCTAATGTCCCACCGTCAATAACTTCAATATCACCTTCAAATTCATAATTTTGTCTAATATATTCACTAGCATAAATTCCAATACCTTCATCTTTGAAAAGCATATTTCCTACACCAACTACAATATTTCTTTTACTCATTTTTTTTCCTATTTCAATTATTGATTAAAACTTGATTGAAGCAAAATACTTCAATCAATTAAGACTATTTTTTACTCTCTTCTTTATCTTCATCTTTAGCAAATTTATATCCACCAAATACGATGTTAATATCACCCTCTCTCCAGAAAATAGTTCTCCAGATTTGATAATAAATATGAGACATTACCCAAACTAAAATGATATACATTGTAGTATGATGAGCGATTCTAACTCCCATATTTCCACCAAATACATCTAAAGTCCAGTCAGTAACTAAGTGTAGCATCCATGGCCACCAAGTACCAATTGAACTCTCACCAGATGCAAGTCCATGAACATATAGCTGTAATCCAGTTAATAACATAAATACTAATAGAATATGAAAAAGAGTAAAGAACATAATATTATAAGAATCACTATGACTAGAATCAAATTTCTTTCTTCTGTTAAATGTAATTAAATTTAAGAAAACTTCACAAAACTCAACAAAGTTTTTCTTTGTAGGTAAAATTTTCTTATATGGTTTTTCAAATCTAGAAAATAGATATAAGTAACCAATTAAAATTGCTGTAACATCAAAAATAATTGCAGCAATAAAGTGTCCCCATCTATTCCAAGCCATAACATACTTATCAACTGCAGGATCTGCAATAAATGATTGATAGTATGGATAACCAATATATAACCCGGTGATAACTGCAACAATCATACAAATCGCATTCAGCCAGTGAATCGTTCGCATGATTGGAGTCATTCTCTCCACCTTTTTCATTTTAGGCACGGCTTGTTCCTCCAATTGGGTCTACTTTATATACACCTAATTCTTTACCATTTGTATCTATAATATGAACTGCACAGGCAATACAAGGGTCAAAACTATGAACTGTTCTTAAGATTTCTAGTGGTTGATCTGGATTTGCTACTTTTGTACCTACTAATGATGATTCATAAGCTCCTAATCTACCTTTATAATCTCTTGGTGCTGCATTCCATGTTGAAGGTACTACGGCTTGATAGTTTTCAACTTTACCATCTTTAATTTTAATCCAATGTCCTAAACCACCTCTTGGAGCTTCAGCCATACCAAAACCTTGTGCATCAGCAGCAACCGTATCAAAATCAAATTCTGTCCATGTAGATAAATCTCCATGTGCAACATTTGAAGCTAATTCATCAACCCACTCCATCATTACATCAGCCATTAAGTCTGATTCAATTGCACGTGCTGCTGTTCTACCAACAGTTGAAAATAATACTTTTGTAGGTAAGTTACCATTTTTTAAGAATGTTGTAACATATTTAGAAATTCTCTCATCACCTTTTGCAACACCAACAATCATTCTTGCAAGTGGTCCAACTTCCATTCTTTCATCATCATATAATGGTGATTTAATCCAAGAATATTTATTTTCAGTATCTAAATATGCAATATTGTCTTCTTTTTTACCAAAACCTGTATAGTTTGGTTTAGTCTCACCATCATATGGATGTAAGTTAGAAGTACCTTCATACCAAGCATGTGTAACATCTTCAGTAATTTTAGTTTGATCAATTTCAAATACTTTTGATAAATCTTTATTCTTTACAATACCTGATGGGAATAAAGTTGAAGCTTCATAAAATGGTAAATCATCTAATCTAAAGTCACCATAAGTCATGTAGTTACCTAAACCACCACCAATTCCTTCTAATGCTTCATCAGCATACATAGTTCCAGCCATGTAAACATCTGGTAAGTAAGCTTCTTTAATGAACTTTCTACTTTTCTTTAATAACTGTTTAAATTCTGCAATTCTTGCTGGGTTTTTTATATCTTGAACACAAGTTACTCCACCAACAACAAATGATTGTGGATGTGGATTTTTCCCACCAAAGATAGCCATCATTTTAGCCATATCTCTTTGAATTTCAAGTGCATCTAAGTAGTGAGATAATGCAATTAAGTTTTGTTCAGGAGTTAACTTAAACCCTTTACTTCCCCAATAAGCATTTCCAAAAATACCAAGTCTTCCTTGTTTTACATATCTTGTAACTCTTTCTTGAACTTGTGCATAAACATCTTCATTTGCATTCCATGGTCGCTCACCTGAAACACCTGCCCATTTTTGAGCTTCAGCAACTGCAGCTTTTGGATCAGCTTTTAAAGCTTCTGTGATATCTACCCAGTCAAGTGCGTGTAAGTGATAGAAATGTACAACGTGGTCATGTAAGTATAATGCACCTTGAATTAAGTTTCTAACTAATCTTGCATTTTTAGGAATAGTTACATTAAATGCATGCTCAACTGCTTCAATAGATCTTTGGTAGTGAGTACCAGTACAAACACCACAAATTCTCATTGCTAATAAACCACAGTCTCTTGGATCTCTACCTTGAAGTATCGTTTCAATACCTCTAAACATAGTAGAAGAAGAGTATGCATCTGTTACAACATTGTTTTCATCTATGATTGCTTCAATTCTAAGATGTCCTTCAATTCTTGTAATCGGATCAATTACTAAGTGTTTTTTTGCCATTTTTATTCTTC
>CAXHZO010000006.1:0-103484 GCA_964022095.1 uncultured Arcobacteraceae bacterium | reverse complement strand
ATTGAAGTTTCTGATTTAGCAGTTGATTCACTTGTTTTCCCATTATATGAAATCATTGATGGAAGAGAATTAAATATTACATATAGACCAAAAAATATAATTCCTGTAAGAGACTATTTAGGTGCGCAACCAAGATTTAAGCACTTATTCAAAAAAGAGAATGAATACTTAATTGAAGAGTGGCAAAAAAGAATCGATGAAAGATGGGCATTCTTGCAAAAAAGAGAAGAGATTAGAATGTAATTTCTTTATTGCTAACTTTAGAAGGGCTCCTTCTAAAGTAGCAATTTACAAATTTTAAAATTAATTACCAAAATCAATAAGCATACACTTTTCTTACACTCTTTTTCAGTATAATTTTTTATACTTAAATTTTAGAACTCTCCTGTGCTTTGACTTTCTTTAAATTTAAGTAATCCCGCAAATAAAATATACTAACAATTATTCTAAGAAACCTCTATTTTGAATTTTTTGCTTCCTAAATTCAAGATGGGGGATTCTTTTTTTATTTTAACTGAAAATTATTAGTGCCTATGCCATTATATATTAACTTTTTAGATAAAATGAATAAATGAATTATAAAAACTTTTCAAATATGTTACTTGCACTTTTTATTGGTGCTTGTGGTTCCGTTCTTTTTATATTTTTAAATCTTCCTCTTCCTTGGCTTTTAGGATCTATATTTGCAAGTAGTATTGCAATGCGGTTTGAAAATTTACCAATAAAAAGCCCAAAAACTTTTTCTTCACCTGCTAGAGTATTAATTGGACTTACAATTGGTAGTGCTTTTACTCCTGAGATTTTAGAGTATTTAGATATCTATTTTTATAGTTTATTACTTGTTATTCCTTATACTATAATAACTATAATCGCAGGAATGTATTACTACTACAAATATCAAGGATTTGATAAAAAAACAGCATATCTAAGCTCTATGCCTGGTGGTGTAATAGAAATGGTAATAATAGGAGAAGAGATAAAAGCAAATATCTCTAAAATCACATTAGTTCAATCTTCTAGACTATTTTTTATAGTTATTACTCTTCCTTTTATTATTCAGTATATTTTTCATGTGGATATTAGTGGAAATAAATTAATAACTACTCCTATTAAAAATATAGATTTATTTGAACTTTCAATTTTAATTACTTTAGGTTTCATAGGTGGAATACTTGCAAAAAAAGTAAAGCTTTCAGCTGCGTATTTAATTGGTTCTATGATTATAAGTATTGCTTTACACGCAAGTGGAATTATCACTACAACAGTTCCTGATGAATTACTAAAATTTGTGCAAGTTGTATTTGGAACTATCATTGGATTTACTTTTAAAGGGGTTGATTTTAGAACTATTAAAAAAGTTTTAATTAGTACTTTAGGG
This sequence comes from uncultured Arcobacteraceae bacterium, assembly GCA_964022095.1. GTDB lineage: Bacteria > Campylobacterota > Campylobacteria > Campylobacterales > Arcobacteraceae > Malaciobacter_A. The sequence goes on along the minus strand of CAXHZO010000006.1, from coordinate 102,106 downwards.
CACTTTATGATTCTAGTTATCATATCTGCAATTTTTATAATCATTGCATATAACTTATTTGGTTTTCCTATTATCTCAACTTTACTTGCTTTTTCTCCAGGTGGACAAGCTGAAATAAATCTAATAGCTATTCTCGTTGTAGCAAATGTTCCATATATAACCCTACATCATATAGTAAGACTTTTTATAGTGATGAACCTTGCTCCAATATTTGCTAAGAAACTTTAAGCTATTATTATAATAAATAATCAAGAAGGTTTTTATATGTCAAAAATAATCTCTACATTAGTTTTATTTCTACTTTTACTTTTATCAAGTGGATGTGTTAGAAATATAGATTCAAATGGATTAACTTTAAAACTAAACGAAAGTCAACTCAATAAAAAATCAGATAAGTTTCCAATAAAAGAGAATTTTGTTTTTGCAAACATAGATATAAAACAACCAAAAATCTATATTAAAAATGGATCAAATAAATTAAATGCAAAAATGGATTTAAATCTATCAGCTATTTTTATACCTACTTCAAAAGGTACATTTGAGATATCAGGAGAACCTTATTTTAACAAAGAGAAATCTGCAATATTTTTAAGAGATATTAATATCGAAGATTTAGAGTTCACAGATTTAAATCTAAATAAACGATTTGCAAATACCCTTCTATCAAATATGAAACCAGTAGTTGATACAATCTTTGAGCAAATGCCGATTTATGAAATTGATAAAAACTCTTTCAAAGGTTCTTTTGTAAAAGATATTAAAATAGAAAACTCAGAACTTCTAGTGACTTTTGGTTTATAAAAGATACAGTAGTATAATTTATATACAATAAATATCCCCATTGCAGCTCTTTATTTTGATATACTAAATCAAAAAATAAAGGCTAAATATGGGTATATTTGATGCTAGTTTAAAACAAAAAATCAAAATCAAAACCACAAAAGAAGAGTTTTTAGAGTTTCTAAAAAATAGAATCTTAAAAGAAAAAGAGTATGAAACAACACTTCAAACTAGTTCATTAGAAGTTTCAAAAGCTCATTTAGATACTTTATTAAAATACAATACAAACGTGACTGTTCAAAAAACGCAAGGGGAAAATGAGCTAATCATAAATGCAGAACTTCACGATACTCTTATTTTAACAATTCTTGTCATCTTAGCAATTTTATTAACATATGGTATTGGAGTTATATTTGTAGCAGGATATGCATACTTGCAAAAGAAAAAAGCTACAAAATATTTAGAGTCTTTAATCAAAGATTATGAAACTATAAGTTAGTTTTTTTCTAATCCTTCTTTTTTCCTTCTATATATTTATATACTTTGATATAAACAAAAAAGGAGAAAATAATGGAAAATACAGCATTAGTTTTAATTGATTTACAAAATGATTACTTTGGAAGCTTTGAAGGTGCAAAATGGCAACTACATGAGACAGATAAAGTAGCACAGAATGCGTTGAAAATATTAAATAAATTTAGAGAAAAAGAGATGAAAATAGTTCATGTAAGACATGAATTTGACATGGAAAACCCGCCTTTCTTTGCTCCTAATACAAAAGGTGCAGAAATTCACAAAACTTTAACACCAAAAGAAAACGAATCACAAGTTTTAAAACATAATGTAAATGCCTTTAAAGATACAAATCTAAAAGAGATATTAGATAACTCTAATATTGAAAATGTAATAATCGTAGGAGCAATGTCATACATGTGTATTGATGCAGTTACAAGAGCAGCCAGTGATTTTGGATATAACTGTTTTGTAGCCCATGATGCTTGCACAACAAGTGATGTAGAGTTTAACGGTGTTAAAGTTGAAGCACCAATAGCTCATGCTGTATTAATGGCAGCACTTCAATTTGCTTATGCAAAAGTTGAAACAACTGATGAGATTTTAGAATTATTATAAGGCATTAAATGGAATTAAGTGATTTATCTGTACTTTATATCATGGATAATCAAGAAAAAGAAGAGAAACTTTTCTCTCTTCTTTGCAACACTGTGAATAAAGTAACTTGTACTTCAACAATACTTGAATCAAAACAACAGTACATCAAACAATCCCCTTGTTTAATTATTATTGATAGTGATTTTAAAAATAAAGAAATCATTGATTTTTTAGTAGAATTAAGAAGTGATGATATAAAAACTGCCTTTATAGTTTTATCAAATAACAAAGATAATCAATACCTAACGCAGCTACTTGAACTTTACATCACAAAATATATCATAAAACCTTTTAGTGATGAGATTTTGATAGAAGCTTTAAATAAATGTATGGAAATCATTGAAAGAAGGATATACAGTAATTTTAAACTAACTGATGGTGTTTTTTTCAACTTCCAAACTCAGAGTATTATTAAAAATAATGAATCATTTGTTTTAAATAAAAAAGAGAGTTTACTTATAAACCTACTCATCCAAAACCAAGGAAGAGTAATCACATACGAAGAAATAGAATATCATATTTGGAATAATGAGTGTACAAATGCTGCACTAAAATCTCTAATAAGGGACTTAAGAAAAAAGACCTTTAAAAGTATGATAAAAAACTATTCAGGAATTGGGTATAAGCTAGAGTTGAAAAATATTCATCCTGAGTTTTCTTAAAAACTTTCTTACCACCTATTCATCAAAAATTTGATACAATCATCACTTATTAAAAAACAAAGATTTGAATAAATTTTATAAACAATTAAAAAGGAATTATTATGCCATTATTAGACAGTTTTAGAGTAGATCATACTATTATGCCAGCACCTGCTGTTAGAGTTGCAAAAACTATGAAATCACCATCGGGGGATATTATTACAGTTTTTGATTTAAGATTTTGTGTACCAAATGAAAAAATGTTAAGTGAAAAAGGTATTCATACATTAGAGCATCTTTTTGCTGGGTTTATTAGAAATCATTTAAACTCTGATAAAGTTGAAATCATCGATGTTTCACCTATGGGATGTAGAACTGGTTTTTATATGAGTTTACTTGGTAGTCCAAGTGAAGAGCAAGTAGGGATTGCTTGGAGAGCAGCAATGGAAGATGTTTTAAATGTAGAAAAACAAGAAGACATTCCAGAATTAAACATTTATCAATGTGGAACTTGCGCTATGCACTCACTTCCTGAAGCAAAAGAAATCGCTCAAGATATTTTAAACTCTGATATTGGTGTTATGTCAAATGAAGAGTTATTTTTAAGTGAAGAAAAACTAAAATCTTTAGGGAACTAGTTTGTCCAAAGAACTAGAGCTATTCAAGGAGCTTTTTGCTCCTTATCCAAATATTGCAATTTTACATATTAACAATAATCTAGATTTAGTAACAGACTCACTTGAAGAAATAAAAGATAAAAATGAAGGAAATATAAAATATATTCCTTTTACTGATGAATCAAGCGCTAGACTTAGAACAGCAAGAGAGTATGAATATGTAGTTTTAGGTGATATTTTAAACTACTGTCCAAATAAAGAAGCTATATTAAAACTTGTTTATAAATCTATTGAAAACTCTGGAAATATCATAATTTTAGAAAAAAAATCAAATGATAATAAATATGAACTTCTAGACTTACTTGAGCAAACAGGGTTTCAAGCACCAAATAATATTGAGTTATTTGATGGTTTTAATTTACTAACAGCAAAAAAAATGCACCATTGGGATAATGGGTTGTAAAACCCATTATTTATCTATAACTAAATTTTTTGTCATATATGTCATAGTATGCTCTTTTACACCTGAAGTTAGATTTATATCATACATTTCAAGAATCAATCCTTTATTTTTAGCATAGTAAGTATAATTTTCTTCATTTGTAAAACTATCAGTGCAGATCATCTCTATTACATCATTGTATGTTTTATCGATTGAAGAGTAACTAGTAGTATTATAAAAACTCTCAATTCTATCTTTTATATTAATAGATTCATAATGTTTACTTAAATTACAAGTATATGTACTTCCTGTATAAGTAAGTTCAGAATAGATCATATCTCCAATTGATAATACTCTTTTAAGTTCATAATCTATACTTCCAGCTAAATATGTTTCAATAATCTTTGTATCACTTATATCAAGTTGATAATCAGGAGTCATTGAGCCTATGTTATTATTATACTCTGTAGTATTCGATATAAATGATGGAGAAGAGAGATACTCTTCAATACTATCATCATCGTATTTTTGATGCAATGTATGATCATCAGTAGAAAAACTTTCTACACCATCTAAATATTCTACATAGTGGTGACTTATTGATACTACTTTATCATTTGTTAATATTTCTGGATTAACTAAATAACTATACATATCATAAGTAGTTGAAGAAGAACCTCCACCTCCTCCACCACATCCTGTGAATATCGCAGCTGTTAATACTAAAGTGCCTAAAATTCTTTTTTTCACTTGTTTCCTTTATTTTTATCAAATATATTATGTTTCTTTATATATAATATATTTAATTATTTTGATATTGGATTCTAATTAAACAATCATTAAGTAACTCTTAAACTTATTAAATGATTACAAATAAATAATAAAAAAATATATATTTGAGTACCTATGTGCTTTTTTCTAATATGATATAATTCAATCAAACAAAATGAATGGACTTTAATGCAAGATAATATAAACAGTGTAGTACCTACAATCGATGGCTCAAATACACTTTTTTCACAAAAATACAATCAGCACTTTCACAATCTTGATGATGGTGCTATAAATGAGTCTTTAAATAAGCACATCATTCCAACGATAAACTATCATAAAAGCAAAGAAGAGTTGAATATCTTAGATATGTGTTTTGGGATTGGATACAATACTTTAACGACTATTTGGTATTTAAGACAAAATAATATACATAAAATAATAAATATTTATTCTCCAGAACTTGATGGAGAACTTATTGCTTCACTAAAAGATTTCAAATACCCAGATGAGTTTAGTGAACTAAAAGAGATTATTAATTCACTAGCAACAACAAATAAATATGAAGATGGAAATATTAGAATAGAAATATTTATTGGTGATGCAAGAAACTATTTAAAATCACTGCCTAAAAACTTTTTTGACATAATTTATCAAGATGCATTTTCAAGTGAAGTAAATATGGAATTATGGACAAAAGAGTATTTTGATGACTTATATTATATTGCAAGGGATGATTGTATTATGAGTACTTATTCTATTGCTTCACCCGTAAGATTATCTATGAATGAAGCTGGTTTCTTCATATATGAATACAGACCTGCAAAAAGAAAAATCACTCTAAGTTTCAAACAAAAGCAAAATACTATTGGTAAATATATTGATATGGATTTAAAAAAGACTAGAAATACTACTTTAAAAGCTATTTACGACCAAAAACTTTAAATATATTGAACTAATACCATATAAAAAATTGTTCCAAAGAATATTGAAACTAAATAGTTTTTCACACTTAAGTGTAAAGCAATAGTAAATAAAATTCCCGCAAGTTCTTTTATTCCATGAGGATACAAACTAAAATCAATATCTTTTAAAGTATAAAAAATAAGTATTGTCATAATCGTAGGAGGAAAGAATTTCTCTATAAATACCAAGGACTTAGGTAATTCTTTATTTTTAAAAAACATAAAAGGAAAAACTCTAGTAAAAAGATTTACTGCACTCATAACTGCAATGGCAAGTAATATTTCAATATTATTCATCAGTTTCAAGCCTTTTTTTAAAGGTAAATAATAGTAATAACGAAAGTAAAATAGAAGTTACCAGCATCTTATCAGATGGTACTAAAACTAAAGCTATAACTGAAACAATACTTCCAATCAAAAATGGTATTGGATTTTTTAAATTCTTATATTGCTCTATACAAAGAACAACAAATAATGCAGTTAATGAAAACTCTAAGCCTGCTGTATCAAACTTGATGTTAGATCCAATTATGGCACCAAGTGTTGAACCTATAAACCAATAACTTTGGTTAAAAGCTGTTAAAAAGAAGTAATACCAAGGTTTCTTTAACTGCTCGTCATCTTTTAGTGTTGTTAGAAGAGCATAAGTTTCATCTGTAAGACCAAAAATCAAATATGGCTTTAATTTACCAGTTTTTTTAAACCTTTTTAATAAAGATAAGCCATAAAAAGATTGTCTTAAATTTACAAACCAAGATGCAATAGCAATATCAATCAAACCTGCTTTTACATTAAAAAAATTTATAGCAACAAACTGTAAAGCTCCTGCATAAATAAAAAGACTCATTAAAGGTGCAAAATACCAAGCATAGCCAAAAGAAACAAGTAATAACCCAAATGCAAATCCTAAAACAGCATATCCCATCATTACTGGTATTGAGACTTTAAAAGCTATTTTCATCTCTTTTTCATATTTCAATTTTATTAAACCTTTTAATTTTGTATATAAAATCTATAATAATTAATCTATTTTAAAAAAGCATAAGTATAAAATATATTACTAAGGATACTCTATGCGAAACTTTTTACTAATTATCAGTGCTGTGTTTTTATTTTCTGCTTGTGCAACTACAAATAAAAAACTTGACTCAAAATGTTACTCTCTTCCAAAAACAGGAAAATGTAAAGCAATGTTCAATAAATACTACTTTGATTATAAAAGCGGTATTTGTAAAAGTTTTATTTGGGGTGGTTGCGGTGAAAATGTTCCCTTTGAAACACTAAATCAGTGTCAAGAAACTTGCCAATAACAAGTTTCTATTTAGAAAGATTATCTAAAATATATCTTTCTAAATCTCTTTTAGAAATCTCATCTTTCATGGCATTTCCAAAAATTTCATCTATTTTTTCAGAATACTCTTCATATGAAAAATAGGGAAAATGTAAAATCCAAGATTTTTTGATTAACTCTTTTGTAATAGCATCTCTCATAAATGACCTAAAAAAATTAAATCCTATGAATATAACAGCTGTTATGACCATAGCTCCAAGTATAGAAATATGTGGATCAATATTCGCAAGTGGTTTATGAGTTAATAAAGATATTGGAACTAATACAGCTGCTACTAACAAAATATAAACTAAATAAGCTTTTGCAAGTTTAATCCTAAATCCAAGCTTTGCAGGTTCTACATGCATACCTTCATTATATTGTCTATTTGCAACCAATAAATCTTTTAAAAGTATTGGTTGCTTTGAAGTATTGTAAATATAATCTAAAATTTTTTTCTTTAATGTTTTCTCTTTAGGCATCAATTTTCCTATTTATTAATAACTACAATTCTATCTTACTTTTTTATAATTTTGTGTTAATTATTATACTTATATATTAATTTCTTTTTTTATACATTATAATATTTAGCTTCATGATGTGGCACTACGATTGCACACGTTGTTTGCTCTGGATGCATTTGGAATGTTTCACTTAATTCAATTCCAAACTTCTCAGGCTCTAATAAATCAAAGATATCTCTATTCATCGCTAAATCAGGACAAGCTGCATATCCTGGAGAGTATCTACAACCTACGTATTGTTTCATTTGAACATCATTTAATGTATGACCTTCTTTTGGAACAATATCTAAATCAAGTCTCATTTGCTTATGTAAAACCTCTGCTAAGGCTTCTGCTAATTCAACTCCAAGTCCATGAATTTGGTAGTATTTATTAAACTCACCAGAATCATAAAACTCTCTTTCATAATCAGATATTTTAAGCCCTGCACTTGCAAGTGTAAATCCAACTACATCTAATCTATCACTTGCAAAATAATCAGCAATACATCTAAATGGTTTTCTTTGTTGTCTTGGGAACTCAAATACTTTGATTGCTTCATCTAAACTTGGTTTATTTTCAATTGCTTCTTTTTGTGAATTAAAAAGATACTTTTTATCAAAGATATAAAGCTTATTATCATAAGACATACAAGGGTAGTACTCATAAATAGCGATTGGATCAAAGATATCTTTATCAACTAATTCAGCTTTTAACTCTTCATACATAGGCTCAACAACATTTTTTTCATACTCTAAGAAATCAGTACTTGCTTGTTTTCCTCTTTTATATCCCCATCTTTGTCTAAATAATACTCTATGGTTAATCCATTTGAATACTAACTCTTTATCAATTTTTCTACCAGTTAAACTTACTCTATCCCAAATTGGTGGGAAAGTAAATTTTGTCTCTTCAGGCATTGGTATTTCTTCATAAGGAGGGATTTCTACTACTTCTTTTTCTACTTTTGCACTAGTATCAATAACTGGCTTTAAATCAGCGGCTAAAGCTGTATTATTCTCATCTCCATCTTCAATTCTTTGCATTGCAACAACACCATCAAAAGCATCTCTACAATAAAAAATCGGACCTTCATAAATAGTTCTACAATAATCATCAACAAAACTTTTAGTAAGTGCAGCTCCACCAAGTAAAATAGGAACTTTAATACCTTGTTTTGTTAATTCTTCAAGATTTTCTTTCATAACAGCAGTTGACTTTACAAGTAAACCACTCATACCTATTGCACTTGCTTTACTCTCTTCAAATTTTTCAATAAATGATGATAAATCAGCTTTAATACCGATATTTTCAACTTTAAACCCATTATTTGAAAGAATAATATCAACTAGGTTTTTACCAACATCATGTACATCACCTTTTACAGTTCCAAGTACTAAAGTTGTATCAGTTTCTTTTTCTTTTTTTGGTAAATACGGATTAAGAGCATCAACAGTTGCTTTCATAGTTTCAGCACTTTGAAGTACAAATGGTAACTGCATTTGACCACTACCAAATAACTCTCCAATAATTTTCATACCATCAATTAGCCATTCATTTACAATAATTTCAGGACTAACTTCATGTCTTAACTCTTCAACAAGAGGAAGCATTCTTTCTTTATCACCATCAAGTAATAGTTGTTTTACTTTTTCAATTGGTGTTAAGGCATTGTATTCTTCATCACTTTGTTCTTCATGGTCTGCAACATTTGAGAAGTGTTCAATGAACTTAAATAGAGGATCACCATTTTCTTGATTATTGAAAATTAAATCTTCACAAGCTTTTTTGTCTTCTTCACTGATTTTATTCAGTGGTAAAATATGCTTAACATTTACAATAGCAGATGTTAGTCCAGCTTTTACACAAAGATCTAAATAAATAGAGTTTAAATAAACTCTTGCTTTTTGATCAAGTCCAAAAGAGATATTTGATAACCCTAAAGTAGTACCAACTTCTGGATGTCTAATTTGGAATTCTTTAATAGCTTCTAGTGTTTCAACACCAGCTGTTCTATACTCATCATCACCTGAACCAATAGTAAATGTAAGCATATCAAATACTAAATCAGCTGGGTCAAACCCATGTCTATTTACACATAAATCATAGATTCTCTCTGCAACTTCTAGTTTTCGCTCACATGTTTTAGCCATACCAATTTCATCAATAACTAAACACACAAGTGCAGCACCGAATTTTTTGGCTAATTTACAAACTGTATCAAACTTTTCTTCACCATCTTCAAGGTTAACCGAGTTGATAATACATCTTCCACCAATTTGTTTTAAGGCAGCTTCAAGTGCAGGTGTTTGTGTAGAATCTGGCATAAGTGGCAGTGAAATTTTCTGAGAATAAAGTTTTACAACCTCATCCATATCAGCTCTTTCATCCCGTCCAGCAAATCCAACAGATACATCAATAACATGAGCTCCAGCTCTTACTTGTTGTTGCCCAACAGTTAGTGTTCCTTCATAATCATTTGCTTTTAATAACTCTCTAAATGCCTTTGAACCAGTAGCATTACTTCTCTCACCAATTAATAAAGGAGCTGGCTCTTGCTTTAGTGGAACAGTATTAAATAAACTTGCAAGTGAAGCTTTTAAAAACCCATTAGGTTTTTTAGGAGTTATTCCTTCTACTTCTTTTACTAAAGCTTCAATATGTTCAGGAGTTGTACCACAACAACCACCTAAAAAGCTAACACCATTTATTTCTAAAAACTCTTTTTGTAAATCTTTAAATTCATCTGGACCCATTGGGTAATAAGTTTGTCCACCTCTATTTTGAGGAAGTCCCGCATTTGCATGAACGGAAATTGGAAACCTTGTAACTTCGCTTAATGTTTTAACATGCTTATGAACTTGCTTAGGTCCAGTACCACAGTTAAATCCTAATGATAAGATATTAAATGGTTTTAAAATAGCTGCGATAGTCATCGCATCTGTTCCAATTAACATAGTACCAGACATTTCAATAGTTACTGAAACCATAATTGGAATCTGAGGTGCTGCATCATTTAAGGCATGAAGGGCTGCTTTAATTTGTAATGGATCTTGACAAGTTTCAAGTAAGAAAATATCACATCCACCATCAGCAAGTCCTTGTGCCATGATCTTATAACCATCATACATCTCATCATAAGTGATATGAGCAAGACTTGGAAGTTTTGTACCAGGACCAATTGAGCCTAAACAAAATCTTGGTTTCTCAGGAGTGCTGTATTTATCACAAGATTTTTTTACAAGCTCTGCACCAAGGCGTGAAAGTTCATAAGACATTTGAGGTATTTGGTACTCATCTAAAACCCATGGCATTGAACCAAAAGTATTTGTACTTATTAAATCAGCTCCACTAGCTGCATAAGCATCATGAATTGATTCTAAAATATGTGGTGCAGTTAAATTTAAAAGTTCATTACAACCATCTAAGTCTTGACCTTCAAACTCCCACTCACTTTGTTTTATATCTGCTAATTGAAGCTGTGTTCCCATAGCTCCATCGATTATTAAAACTTTTTTTTCTATTAAATCATTAATTGTTTTTTGCATTATTTTCTCTAATTTTATTTATAAATTCTTTTTGATATTAATTATTAAGTAAATAGTATATTTAAATAGTAGTTAAAAAGCTGTTAAACTATCTTTTTTGAATAACAACTCTAATAACACAAGCCTCACCTTGGTGACCTTTCCCTTCATTTAAAACTACAACTTCTTCTTTTATATCTTTATTGCATGAATTAAAACATGTCACAAAATCTTCTATTGTATAAAGTAATTCAACATCTTTTGGTCCACCGCTATTATAGTTTAACTGTTTTGTTGAAAAAAACTCCCCTATAAAATAACCATCTTTTTGTAATGAATCTTCTATCTTTTTAAATAGTTTTTCTCTATCAGTTTTATACATATGTAAATATGAAGCTACTATAGCATCATACTTTTCTAAAACTTCCCACTCATTTAAATCTATACAAATAGTCTCAATCTTTACATTCTCTTCAATACTTCTAAAATGAAGTTTAGAAAGCCCAATATCTGAAGCATCCATTGCTGTTACATTAAAGTTATTTTTTGCAAAGAATATTGCATTTCTTCCTTCACCCTCACCTAAACAAAGAATACGACTATCTTTTTTTAACTTGTTTGTATTTGAAGCTAAGAATTCATTTGGATTTGTACCATATAAGTAACCATCTCTTGAAAACTTACTATTCCAGAACTCTTGTTGGCTCATGCTATATCCTAATAATTTTTTCTATTTATACTTATTTATTTATTAAACCACAATAAGGAAAAGGTTCTAAACTAATAAATGATCCATTTTCTCTTTTTTTACATTTAGATATTCATAATTGTATTCACAACTATTCACTAAAACTGGCACTCTTTGTACAACTTCTATTTCTTTTAAGGAAGCTATTTTTTTGGGATTATTTGTCATTAGTTTTATTTTTTTTATTTCATACTGATTTAATATTTTATCCACTATTGCAAACTCTCTTAGGTCTGCTTTAAAACCAAGCTTTTCATTTGCTTCAATTGTGTCATAGCCTATATCTTGTAAAGAGTAAGCATTGACTTTATTAAAAAGACCTATTCCTCTCCCCTCTTGTCTTAGATATATTACCATACCACCTTCTTTGCTAATCTTTTTCATTGCAAAATCAAGTTGTTCTCCACAATCACATTTTTTACTTTTAAATACATCTCCTGTTAAGCACTCTGAATGTATTCTTACAAGTGGAATGGATGGAAGTGTCGGTGTAAATATTACAAAATGTTCTAAGCCATTATCTTTAAAAGATTGTATTTTAAAATTACCATATTGTGTTGGAAGGTTGGCTATGTTTGATATTTCAATAGACATCTTAAGTTTAACTCTCTTTTTTAAAAGAATTTTATCAGTTTATTCTTACTTGCAACTTAGTTGCACTAATGGGTTTTTAGTTAATAATTAATTATCTAATTTTATATCGGGGCTACTACAATCAGTTGTTATTCTGTCAAATAGTGTAATGTACCACTTCCCATCTATATTATTTACATAAAAAACAATATCAGGAGTTAAAATTACTTTATAACTTTGTGTCTCAATAAAATTAGCAATTTTAATATCTTCTTTATACTTATTATCTTTTGTTATAGTACTTTCTTCTAACATTTTTGATAAATAGCCATCACTTTTATCACTTAAATATAAACCTTCACCATTCCAACCATAAAAAGCATCATTATTTGGACTACAATTGAACTTTAAATTTTGTTCAATAATCACATAATTAACTGCATTTTTAGAAATATAGCTCATTAGTTGACTTAACTCTTCTGTATGACTCTCTATTACATTATAAATTACATCTTGATGTGAGAAGCTAGGGATTCCTTCTACTTTAGTTAAGTTATAAAATCCTACTTTTGGATTTATTAGCTCTTTATTTATAGTTTGTAAATCTTTTTTTACTAAAGATCTAACTACTTTCTTTATAAATATTTTTAATTCATTTGATATTTCAGGCCTTGTTTGTTCATAAAATTTTTTTTCATGTGCTTTTTTTACATCATTAAATTGCTTTGTTGTTAAGTTTTTGGTTTGAACACTACAACCAGCAAAAAAAAGTGTTAATAAAAGTAGAATTAAAATATTATTTCTCATTGAACATCCCTAAAAAATTTTGTAAATATATCATAATCAAACTAACAAGTTTATTCATCAATATAAAGTTTTAGTGTGTTTTTTAAACATTTGTTAGATAAAATATTACCTAAAATTTAAAAAACAGGATTTTATAAAATGACTGAAGCAAAATACATATGGATGGATGGAGAATTTGTAAATTGGCATGACGCTAATGTACATGTTTTAAGTCATACACTACACTATGGTAATGGTGCTATTGAAGGGACAAAAGCATATAAAACTGTTGATGGAAGATGTGCAATTTTTAAATTACATGAACATACACAAAGATTAATAAGATCAGCAAAAATGACGTTAATCACTGTTCCATTTACAGAAGATGAATTAAACCAAGCACAAATTGAATTATTACAAAAAAATGAACTATTTGAAGGTGCTTATATTAGACCATTAGTATACTTAGGTTACGGAGTTATGGGACTGTATCATAAAGATGCTCCTGTAAAATGCTCTGTTGCAGCATGGGAATGGGGAGCTTACTTAGGTGAAGAAGGTCTTAAAAAAGGTGTAAGAGTTAAAATCTCTTCAATGACAAGAACTCCTAATACTTCAGGAATGGGTAAAGCAAAAGCAGTAGCTAATTACTTAAACTCTCAAATGGCAAAATTTGAAGCAGTTGAAGCTGGTTATGATGAAGCATTATTAAGAGATGACCAAGGCTATATCGCTGAAGCTAGTGGTGCTTGCTTCTTTATTGTTAGAGATGGGAAAATAATTACTCCTCCAAATGATAATTCACTTGAATCAATTACTCAAGCAACTGTTATTGATTTAGCAAATGACTTTGGGATTGAAGTAATTAGAAGAAGAATTTCAAGAGAAGAGATTTATATCGCAGATGAAGCATTCTTTACAGGAACTGCTGCTGAACTTACTCCAATTAGAGATGTTGATGCAAGAGTAATTGGATGTGGTTCAAGAGGCCCTATAACTGAAAAGTTACAAACAGCTTACTTTGATGTAGTTCAAGGTAAAAACGAAAAATATTTAAAGCATTTAACTTACGTTAACTAATATATAATATTATAAACTAAATTTAATACTTTTTACAAGGAAAAATATGCCAATAGATAACGACTATTTTAAAAAAAGACAACAGAGCAACGGTGGTGGTTCTAATAATAACAATGGTGGTGGTGGAAACTACCAACCACCTTTTGAGCCGCCTGAATTTTTCAAAAACTTTGGTAAAAAAGCAGGATTTTTATATGTAATTATTATTTTAATAGCTGCATTATTTATCTTTAAACCATTTGTAATTATTGAATCAGGACAAGTTGGTATTAAATCAACTACTGGTAAATATAGCGATATTCCTTTAAATCCTGGTATTAGTTTTTATATGCCAGTATTTCAAAAAGTTATTGTAGTAGATACAAAAGTAAGACTTATGAACTATGCTTCTGTTGAAACAAGTGGAGGATTCGATCAAAGTATTAGAAGTAATCCAGCAATTAATATTCTTGATGCTAGAGGATTACCTGTTTCTATTGAACTTACTGTTCAATATAGACTTACAGCAGCAGGTGCACCAACAACTATTGCAACATGGGGACCAGCATGGGAAGAAAAAATTGTTAACCCAGTTGTAAGAAATATTGTAAGAAATGTAGTTGGTGGATTTAACGCAGAAGAGTTACCTACAAAAAGAAATGAAATTGCAACTATGATCGAAGATGGTATCAGAAGTCAAATTGAAGCTTTAGAAGGAAGACCTGTTTCTGTTGAATCAGTTCAATTAAGAGAAATTGTATTACCTACAAAAATCAAAGAGCAAATTGAAAGAGTTCAAATAGCAAACCAAGAATCTGAAAGAGTTAGATACGAAGTTTTAAGAGCAAAACAAGAAGCTGAGAAAAAAGCTGCACTTGCACAAGGTGAGGCTGACAAAAATAGAATTGAAGCACAAGGTAGAGCAGATGCAGTTACTATTGAAGCTAAAGCTCAAGCAGCAGCAAATAAAGCTATTGCACAATCTTTAACTGATAAGTTATTACATATGCAACAAATTGATGTACAAGGAAAATTCAACGACGCACTTAGAGAAAACAAAGATGCTAAAATTTTCTTAACTCCTGGTGGTTCAACTCCAAATATCTGGGTTGATACTAAAGATAAAACAAGAGACGCGGCTATTAGCCAATAATATAAGAGTAGAATTTTCTACTCTTTATTACTTATGAAAAAACTAATTATAATATCTACATTAATATTTACATCTTTATTACTATCAGATACCCTAAAAAAAGAGCCTGAATTAAAATTAGAACTTGAACCTTCATATGAGTATGATGAAAATATGAAGTATAAACAAGAGACTAAAAGTTATAAAGAAATACAAAAAGAAAAAAAGAAATCAGATGTTGACATAGATGTTAATGTAGATGTTAATAAAGAATCAAAAACCATTGATAAACTAAAACTTGATATGGGAACAAATTTCTAAGGGAAAATATGAAACAACTAGAAAAAATTGATTGGGAAAAAATTGATGGCCTACTTCCAGTAGTTACTCAAGACGCTACAACAAATGAAGTTTTAATGCTTGCTTATATGAATAAGGAAGCTTTAGAGCTTACTTTTAATACTGGTTTTGCTCACTATTTTAGTAGAACAAAACAAAGAATTTGGAAAAAAGGTGAAAGTTCAAATCACACTCAAGAGATAGTTGATATTTTAGTTGATTGTGATAATGATACACTATTATTAAAAGTAAACCAAGAAGGTGTTGCTTGTCATACAGGAAGAAAGTCTTGTTTCTTTACAAAACTTGATACAAATGAAGAAGTAGAAAAAGTTGAAATTGATACAACAGCAGCTTATGGAGTAATAGACACTTTATACCATGTAATTCAAGAGCGAAAGAATGATGATCCAAATAAATCATATACAGCAAAACTATTAAAAGGTGAGCAAAACTCAATGCTTAAAAAAATAGTTGAAGAATCAGGTGAATTCACATTTGCAATTAAAGATGATGATACTGAAGAGATCATTTATGAAGCAGCTGATATAACATATCACGTTTTAGTAGCACTTGCTTCTAAAAACATAAGTCCTGATAGAGTAAAACAAGAACTTGCTAGAAGATTTAATATGTCTGGAATAGAAGAGAAAAACTCAAGAAATAAGTAGTTAAATTAACTACTTAAAAAATATAAACTAGGGAAGATTTCCTAGTTTATATAAATTAGTGACAACCACATCCTGTACCACATCCACCGCCACTTTGTTGTTTAGCAGCTTCTTGTTCAGCTTTAATTTTTTGTCCTTCAGTAGAACAAGCACTAACACCTGCAGGCATAGTTGGTTGAATTGCATCATTTGATACTTCTTCTTGATTATCAATAAATGTAATTAATTTCTCTGCAGCCATCATATATCTTTTTGCAGATACTGATTCTGGATTGAAATAAGTTACTGGTTTACCAGCATCTCCACCTTCTCTAATAGCAGGTTCAATTGGTAAGTTACCTAATACTTGAGTATTGTATTGAGTTGCTAACTCTTCACATGTACCCATACCAAAGATATCTGATTCTGTTTCACATGATGGACAAATAAATCCACTCATATTTTCAACAATACCAGCAATTGGAATATGAAGTTTTGTAAACATATCTAAACTTCTTCTTGAATCATCAAGTGCTACATGTTGAGGAGTAGTTACATTAATACCAGCTGCTACTGGAACACTTTGAGCTAATGTTAATTGAGCATCACCAGTTCCTGGAGGCATATCAATGAAAAGTACATCTAACTCTTCCCATAAAATATCTCTTAGTAATTGTTGGATTGCCTTCATAATCATAGCACCTCTCCAAATAAGAGCTTGCCCTTCTTCCATTAAAACACCCATTGACATTACATCAACACCGTATGCGTTTAATGGCTTAGCTTTATTTCCAACAATTTCAGGTTCTTGACCATTTAGTCCCATCATTCTAGGAATATTTGGACCATAAACATCAGCATCTAAAATACCAACTCTTTTACCTTGCATTGCAGTTGCAATTGCTAAGTTAACTGTTGTAGTTGATTTACCAACTCCACCTTTACCAGAACTAACCATAACAACTTTTTTAATTTGAGGAGCCATGTTTTGACCACTCGTAGAATTACTTTGTTGTTTTGGAGCTTGAGGCTTATTAAAAGATAATGTTACATTAACTCCAATTGAACTCATAGCTTCAGTAATTTCTTTTCTTAATTGTTCTTCAACTTCTGCTGCACTTGATGTAATATCAAGTGTAATAGAAGCATTATTTTCATTAACTTGGATATCTTTTACAAATCCAAACTCCACAATCGATTTTGCAAAGCCTGGGTATTTGATATTTTCAAGTTGTTTTTTTATATCTTCAATATTCATATAAAATTCCTTTAAAATATATTCATTTTCGGTATTATAATTTAATTAGGATAATTACTGTCTTAATTAACCTGCGATATCTACCATTTCTTGTCCATGTTCTTTTACAATCTTTTGTGTAATTTTATATGAACAGAATTTTGGTCCACACATTGAACAAAATTCTGCTTCTTTGAATACATCTTGAGGAAGTGTTTCATCATGATACTCTTTTGCTCGCTCAGTATCTAAACATAGTTCAAACTGTTTATTCCAATCAAATGCATATCTAGCATCAGACATTTCATCATCAATATCTCTTGCACCTTTTCTACCTCTTGCAATATCAGCAGAGTGTGCTGCAATTTTATATGCAATAATACCATTTCTAACATCTTCTGCATTAGGTAAACCTAAGTGCTCTTTTGGTGTTACATAACATAACATAGATGCACCATGCCATCCACCAACAGCTGCACCAATTGCAGATGAAATATGATCATAACCAGCAGCAATATCAGTAGTTAATGGTCCTAAGATATAGAATGGTGCTTCATGACAATACTCTTTTTCTAACTTCATATTTCTTTCAATTTGATTTAATGGAACATGACCTGGTCCTTCAATCATAACTTGAACATCTTGTTCCCAAGCTCTTAAAGTAAGTTCTCCAAGAACTTTTAACTCTCTTAACTGTGCTTCATCAGATGCATCAGCTAAACAACCTGGTCTTAATGAATCTCCTAAAGATAAAGAAACATCATATTTTTTACAAATTGCTAAAATATCATCAAATGCTTCATAGAAAGGATTTTCTTTATGGTAATGCATCATCCATGCAGCCATAAGTGAACCACCTCTTGAAACGATTCCCATTTTTCTTTTTGCAACGTGAGGCATAAATTCTAATAAGAATCCAGCGTGAATAGTAAAGTAAGAAACACCTTGTTGTGCTTGTCTTTCAATTACTTCTAACATTTTTTCAATTGTTAAGTCTTCAATTTTATCATTTACATCATGTAAAATTTGATAAATTGGAACTGTACCAATTGGAACTGTAGAGTGCTCAATTACAGCACTTCTAATCATATCCAGATCACCACCAGTACTTAAGTCCATGATAGTGTCTGCACCATATTTTAAACATACGTCAACTTTTTCAACTTCTTTTGAAACATCAGAAGCTAATGCTGAAGAACCAATATTTGCATTAATTTTACAAGATGAAGCAATACCAATAGCCATTGGATTTAAGTGTTTGTGATTTACATTTGCAGGAATAATTAATCTTCCTCTTTCAATCTCAGATCTAACTAATTGAGGATCTAACTTTTCTACTTTTGCAACATACTCCATATCCGGAGTAATAATACCTTGCTTTGCATAATACATTTGTGTTCTAACTGCGTCGTCTTTATGATTTTCTAACCAATTTCTCATAATAAATTCCTATAATCTTTTTAATATTTCATAATATATTTTAACTGTAATTTCGATTATAGCTAAATATATTTAGAGAAGCTTAAGTATGCTAATTTTTTCAAATTATTATTTGTATAAGTTTCTTTTCTATATAATTTATACAACTACAAGACAGGTTAAGCCATGAAAAAAGAGTTAGAAACTGTTTCATCTATGTATTCTTTGTATGATGAAGAAGAAATTCAAGAAATAAGAGATATTGAGAAGATAGATTTAATCCTAAAAAAGTATAGAATATCTAAAGATGAAAATGAACTAATTAATTCTTTAGAAAAAAATACGCTTCTTATAATCAACCATATTGCTGATTTATCAAAAAAAGAGTTAGCTATACAAAAAGATTTAGTGCAACTATTTGAAGAAAATCACTCTTTTATAAAATATGTTAATTTGTATTTAGTAAAAAAATTAGAGAGTCTAACAAACAATGACTCAACATATTTTTTTAAAGATATATCTTTAATGTTTAAAATCTTTTCTATATCAACTCCATATAATTTATTTAACTCATATAATGACTATAACTATAAAGATTTATCGAGTTTATTAAGAAATATTGAAAATGACTTAATCAAACTATTCAATGAAAAAGACAATGAACTTTTTGAGATTAAATTTCAATCTTATGTACTATTATTAGAATCTTTAACCCAATTGTGTTTAATAAACTCTACAAATCACAAAAGAAGAGATTCAATAAATATATTTTTAGAACTCATGAGAGAAAGTATCAATATACTTAAATACAATATTCAACTAGAACAGACTTACTTAATGATTCTAAATCATATTCAAGGTACTCATCTTTACTATTTTATAGATAGTAAAAAGATCGAGATTTCCAATGATAATCTTGAAGAGGTTTTTAGTAAACTATATTATCAAATTGAAAGATTAGAAGATGGGTACTACCTTTCAAAGAACTCAAACTTTGGAGGGGAGAATAATTATAAAGATGAAAATCAAGAGTTTTTGATTTTTAAAAGTAACGCTTCTGTTTTAATTCTAGACTTATTAAAAGACCTTGATACTTTAAATATTAATTTAAATGCCTATAAAAAACTTGATTCATTTAAAAAAGTTTTAAAAACCTATAGCGATCACTTTTATTATGAGTTTGAAGAGAATTATGAACTTGAATCTATTGATAATTTTAGAAACACTTTATTAGATTCACTAATTTATGAATATCAAATAAATAAAGATTTTACAAAAACAATAAATCACAAAACTATTTTAAGTGATTTTATATTTTCAGATAAAAAGTTTAAAAACATAAATTTAAAAACTATTTATCTAATATTAAAATATGCAAACTCAATTGAAAATTTCAAATATCTAAATATTGGGCAAACTTTAGCTAAATCAAAAAAGATTACAAATGACTACCATGAATATTTTAAACTAAAAATCTTAGATTTAATTATTACTTATTATTCAAATAATAATATAAACTATGAAGCATTAGAGTTATTTGAACTAATAAAAAAATATGTTGATGAAAATAAAACAGCCTCACATCTTATTGAATTGTACACTCATATATACTTAGATTTAGCAATTTATTATTCAAGAGAAGATAAAACTATGAATACTGCAAAAGAGTATTATTTTAGTTATATATATACAAATAGTAACTCTTTTTTAACATCACATCATAAAAAAGCAAACAAAGAGTTTTTACTCAATTTAGGGAATTACTATAAAAAAGATTTAAAATTAAATACTGAATTATATGCAGAAGATGAAATCATACAATTTAGTGAAAAGCTTTTAAATACATACAAAAAAAATAAATATTTAGAAATAAAACTTGAGTTAAGTAATGATTTTTCTATGCTTTCAAATGAAATTTTAAATAATCCCTTAAGTGAATTTAATGATATTTATAACCATATAACATACACACTTGAAAATAAGCTTTTTTATGGATTAGCACAAGTTTCTATTGTAGGGAATCAAAATGAAAAAAAAGAGTTCAAAGATATAGGATTTAAACAATATATTATTGAATTAGATAATAACTATGCTTTACATTTTAACTTTCCATTAATAGTAGAAGAACGATTTAAAGAAGTGCTAAATACTAGTAAAACATTTTTAATTACTAATATCAATAATATTTTAAATACATTAAATCAAAACAGCAAACAATTAGTTGATAAAGCAACAGGACTTTATAATATTGATAAACTAAAAGAGACAATAAGAAATCACAAAGATACTAAACTTGGATTTATTGAAATCTTTATAAAATCTATTGACAAAATAAATAGAGAATATGGCTTTGATAAAAATGAAGAGATATTTCAATTAATTGCCAATGAAATAAAAACTATATCAAAAGATCAAATTGGTACATACAAACTTGAAGGCTCTAAAATTGGTATTCTTTTGAATAATAGAAGTACTCATAAAGAGCTTATTAATGAGATAAAAAATCTTGTTGTAAAATACAAGAATGATTATATAAAAATCGATTCTTATTTGTCTTATACTGAAGATAGAAAAGATAGAATTTTGTTTTCTTCTGCTAAAAGTATGGATGAAGTTATAATGAACGAAATAAACAAATGATTATAGGGAAATGATGAAAAAAATATTAGTAGATAAAATCAATTCTTTACCTCCACTACCAAGTAGTATCATGGAGCTTGAGAAGTTTAGACAATTAGAGAGTTATGAAATTGATGAATTAATCAAAATTATAAACAAAGACCCTCTAATGGTTACTACGATTTTAAGGGTTGCAAACTCAAGCATGTTTGGGTTTAGAAGTGAAGTTGAAACACTAAGTAGAGCAATAAACTTATTAGGAATTAACTTTACAATTTCTATTGCTATTGGTTCTGCAATTCAAAATTCAATTGACTCAAATCTTTTAGCATATGCAGTTACTAATGATGAGTTTATTTTTGCAAGTTCTTTAGCTACAAATATTGTTAATACTTGGATTTCAAGTATTGATTTTGACTTAAAAAACGAACTTCTACTTCCAGCATTTTTACAACAAATTGGGAAATATGTTATTTCTGATGTTATACAAGAAAATAAACAAACCGAAGAGTTTTTACAAGACTTAAATGAAACTAATGACCCAGCTTTAGTAGAAGAAAAATTTACAGGTTTTACTTGTTCTAGAATAACAGCTAATATATTTAAAAACTGGTCATTTAGCCATAAAATTATATTCCCAATAGCTTTTGTTGATGATATAGATGTATGTCCAGAATCATTTAAAAAACATGCTCAAATATTAGAAGTAGTAAAAATTTTATGTGATATTAGAAAACCTTTAGATGAAAAAAATATTGAAATAGCAGTAAATAAAGCATCACTTTATGGATTTGATATTGAACATCTACTAAACTCAATTGATGTAATTAAAGAAGTGATTTCGCAAAACTCTTAACTTTATAATAAGTGTAGCTACTATATAATATGTAACTTTTTTACACAAGAGGAGTTTTGTTGTTAAATGTTACACTTGTAGTGCTTTGCGCTGGTAATTCATCGCGCTTTGAGCATAAAACAAAGAAACAATGGTTAAGAATTGAAGATGAGCCTTTATGGCTAAATGTTACAAATAGACTATCTTCATATGCTAATTTTGACAATGTTATAGTTGTTTCTCACAAAGATGAACTAAACTACATGAAAAACTTCACTGATGATGTTACTTTTGTAAAAGGTGGCAACTCTAGACAAGAATCTATCAAAAATGCATTAGCTTATGTAGAATCACAAAAAGTAATGATTACAGATGTAGCTAGAGCTTGTATCCCTAAAGAAGTTATAAATAATCTAATCATGGATAAAGATGAAGCTTCTTGTATAGTTCCAACTTTAAGAGTATCTGATACTGTAACTTACCAAGAAGATACTATTAATAGAGATGATGTAAAACTAATTCAAACTCCTCAACTATCATGCACTGAAACACTAAAGAAAGCTATTAATACAGATATTGAATATACAGATGATAGCTCTGCAATTAAAGCAAATGGTGGAACTATTAAATACATTCAAGGTAGCCTTGAAAGCAAGAAATTAACTTTTGGTGATGAGTTAAATGACATGCCATGCCTTAAAGCTCCTTGCAATAACTTCTTTACAGGAACTGGTATTGACATTCACCAGTTTGAAGATAGCAAAAAAATGTATCTTGGTGGAGTTGAAATTCCATGTGAATATGGATTTAAAGCTCACAGCGATGGAGATGTATTAATTCATTCGGTAATTGATGCCATTTTAGGAGCTTGTGGAGCTGGAGATATTGGAGAGTTTTTCCCAGATACTGATGAAAAGTATAAAGGTGCTGATTCGAAATACTTACTAAAAGAAATTCTTGCATTTGTATATAGTGTTGGTTATGAAATAGTAAATATTGACCTTACGATTCTTGCACAAAAACCAAAAATCAATCCTCATAAAAATGAAATCAAGTCTCAACTTAGTTCCTTACTAGGAATAAAAAAACAGTTTATAAACATAAAAGCTACAACTGGTGAAAAAATGGGGTTTATAGGAAGATCAGAAGGTGTTGCAGTTCAAAGTATAGCAACATTGAAATATTATAATTGGAAAAATAAATGAATATATTAATTATTGAAAACGAAATTTACCTAGCGCAAAAAGTAGTATCTAGACTACTTGATGATGGACATAGTTGTGATTATATTGAATCACCTAATATTGATAATCTAACTAAAGATTATGATATTATTTTACTTTCTACTTCTTTACCTTCAGCATTAGTAAACAATATAATCAGAAGGTATAGTCCAACTTCAATTATTTTACTTTTAGTATCTTACATATCTGATGAAACTGTAACTAATCCTATTAATGAGGGTGCAAAAGATTATATTATGAAGCCATTTATTATGGATGAATTAGTTAGAAAAATCTATCACTACAAAGAGTGTAGAAGTATGAGAAGAGAGTTAAATACATTAAGAGAGTATATTGATTTTATTATGAATGACATAGATACAACTGATACTATTTTACCTCCATCTTTTCCAACACTAATTGAATCAAATTCACAAAAATGTGCAGATAAGCTTGTATTTGATCTTGCAAAAAGATTAGATATGCCTATAAAATTTATTTCACTTTCAAATCCAAACTGGCAAAAGACTTTAAATTTAGTAAACACTAAAACAATTATTTATTTAACTGATTATCATACATTAAAGAAAAATGCAAAAGAGAACTTAATTAAACTAATCGATCACAAAAATGTAGTTGTTTCTACTTTAGAATCAGAAGAGGAATTTCCATATAGAAAAGTTGAATTTAACGATGAGAATCAACTAATGAGTAATTCTAATATTATGACAATTAATGATTATGTAAAACTTATGGTTCTTTCTTACCAAACTAAATATCCAGATACTGAGTTATCTAAAAAATTAGGAATTTCAAGAAAATCTCTTTGGGAAAAGAGAAAAAAACTTGGAATAGAAAAAAAGAAGGCATAAATGAATTTTAGAAAATTTTTTTTAACAGTTGGATTTAGTGGATTAAGTCCTAAGGCTCCTGGAACTGTGGGTTCTTTTGTATCTCTTCTTTTAGGAATGATTTTAATTCAATTTTTACATCCTTCAACTCTGTTTTTACTAGCACTACTAATTACTGTAATTGCCGTAAAACAAATTAATATTTATGAAAAAGAAGTTGGAGAGCATGACAGTAAAGAGATAGTTATTGATGAACTTGCTGGTATGTGGATTGCCCTATCAATTTGTGGAATAACTAGTGAAAATTTTGTTGTAATGTCAGCACTTGCTTTTATTTACTTTAGACTTTTTGATATTTGGAAACCTTCAATTATCGGTAAAATAGATGAAAAAGTTAATGGAGGATGGGGAGTTATGGGTGATGATATAGTTGCAGGTATCGCAGGTGGTGTTGCAGCAGCTGGAACTTATCAACTTATTGCAAACTTCTTATAAAGTCTATTATTTTCAATCTAAAAAATAGTGAATTACTTCACTATTTTTGCGAACTCGTCGAATATATATTTAGATTCATGTGGTCCAGGACTTGCTTCTGGGTGATGTTGTACTGAGAAAATCTCTTTATTTTTATATTTAACACCTTCAATAGTATTATCAAATAAGTTTTTATGAGTAATTTCTGCAATTTCAATTATACTATCAGGAACATTATAGTTATGATTTTGTGCAGTAATCTCTACAATCATACTCTCAGGATTTGCAACAGGATGGTTACCTCCATGTTGTCCAAATGGTAACTTAAATGTATCAAAACCATGTGCAATAGATAACATTTGATGTCCTAAACAAATAGCAAACATTGGGATATTTGCAGTAATTAGTTTTTGAACTTCTTTTTTCTCTTCAGTTAAAGTTAATGGATCACCTGGTCCATTTGATAAAAATATTCCACCAATTTCTTTAGCTTCAAATCTTGCAATTAAATCTTGTGCTTTAAATGTTGAAGGAACAACTTCTACTTCAAGTCCAGATTCAACTAGTTCATTTAAGATGTTTCTTTTAACACCAAAATCAACTACTACAATTTTTTTATCACTCATTACAGCTTTATTATAAGCTTTATTTTCATGATTCCAAGCACCAGATTTATGAACATAAGTCTCTTTTGTAGATACTTGCTCAATATAGTTTATATCTTCAATTCTAGGACTTGCAGCTAATTGTTTTGCTAATTCATCTTTATCATTAATTTCAGTTGATGCAATCATCATCATTGCACCTTCATCTCTAATCATTTTTGTTAAATATCTTGTATCGATTTGAGTTATACCTAAAACTCCATGCTCTTTTAATAAAGTATCTAAATCACCTTGTGCTCTGTAGTTTGAATACTCAGAGTGATAATTTCTTACTAATACACCTTTACAGTGACAGTTTCTACTTTCCATATCATCTTCGTTTACTCCAACATTACCAATTTCTGGCATTGTAAATGTAACAAATTGACCGGCATATGATGGATCAGAAATAATCTCTTGATATCCAGTTAAAGAAGTATTAAATACGATTTCTCCAACTGATGTTCCAGTTGCACCAAAAGATTTAGCCTCTAAAAATGTTCCATTTTCTAAATATATCCATACTTTTTGCATATTAAATTAACCCTCTTTTAATTAATTCCTCTTCATATAATCTATGATAAACTAAATCATAGTCCTCAGTTCCTGGTATTAACTTTCTTTTATAATTTTTTAACTTTTCTAATACTTCTGAATCAGCTTTTTCAAAGCCTTTCATGAACTCATCAATAGAAGCGAAAATTACATTTTTTATCTTGTTATCAGAACAAGTATAATGAATGAAATCCTCTTCCCATAAATAATCCATTATTTTGTGAGCAATATCAGAAAATCTATCTTCATTATTTAAAATAATACCAAAATCATTTGCTAACCTCTTTTTTGTCATCCAAAAAAGTTGTCTTCTATCTGCATTTAAGAACTCGATCTCTTCTTCTTGTTCGTCTAAGATTTCATCCACTTTTTCATCAAGTGTAAACTCTTTTTCAATATCATCATCTAAGATTTTTTCAATTTCCGCTTCAATTGAATTTTTCTCTTTTCTCATCTCTACAAAGTCACAATTAACAAGATCTCTTGTAATTCTCCTTGAGATATATGGTGTATGGTGTAATTTTAATCTCATTTACTAACCCCTTATAATTGTGTCATCTCTTTCTGGAGAAGTTGAAACAATTCCAACTTTTACAGATGTAACCTCTTCTATTTTTTCTATATATTTTTTTGCATTTACTGGAAGATCTTCATAGTTTCTAATTCCAACTACACTATCCCAACCATCAATTTCTTCATAAACTGCTTTTAAATTTTCTAAACTAGATGGTACATAATCAATTTTATCACCATTTTCTAATTCATAAGCAACACAAACTTTTATTTTATCGAATCCATCTAAAACATCAAGTTTCATTAATGCTAATTGGTCACATCCATTTAATCTTCCTGCATGCTTAACAGCAACTGCATCAAACCAACCACATCTTCTTTTTCTACCAGTTGTTGTTCCAAATTCTTTCCCAACATCTGCCATAGTATCGCCATCTTTTCCAAAATCTTCAGTTGGGAAAGGACCATTTCCTACTCTAGTACAGTATGCTTTAGTAATACCTGTTACAATACCAATATCTTTTGGATTTAATCCAAGACCTGTACAAGCACCTGCACTAACAGTTGAAGATGAAGTTACATATGGATAAGTACCATGGTCAATATCAAGCATAGTTCCTTGAGCACCTTCTAATAAAACTCTCTTTTTATCATCAAGTGCCTTCCAAACCATATTTGTAGTATTTGTAATAAATGGCTCTAATGCTTCTTTGTACCCATTTAACTCTTCAAATAATTCTTTCTCATTTGGCGTAGCTATTTGTAATACATCAAAAATAGCTCTATTTTGCTCAAAGTACTCAATTATAGAAGATGTTAATTTAGAAGGATCTAATAACTCACCTACTCTATATCCAACTCTATTAATTTTATCAGAATAAGCAGGTCCTATTCCTTTTCCTGTAGTACCAATTGCCTTATCACCTTTTAATCTCTCTTTAGCTTGATCTATTTGTGCATGGTATGGTAAGTTTAAATGAGCTTTATCAGAGATATATAATCTACCCACTAAGTTTTCAAATTGGCTCATCTCTTTTATAATAGATTCAGGAGATAAAACAACTCCATTTCCAATTACATTGATTGCTTTTGGATTTAAAACTCCTGAAGGAACTAAGTGTAATGCATATTTAACACCATCAACCCAAATTGTATGTCCAGCATTATGTCCACCTTGGCTTCTACATACCATATCATACTCTTGGGCAAGCATATCAACTATCTTACCTTTTCCTTCATCTCCCCATTGAATTCCAACTATAACGTCTGCGCTCATTTGCTTTCCTCTAATATTTTTAATAAGTTATCTGTGTAAAGTGCAAAACCTAGTGAACTAATACCCTCACTTGAGTACATTCCACCTTTACATAATGTTGAGTTATTATGAATAACTCTATAATAAATACCATTGTAGTATTTTAATGAACCATAATACAATGGTGCAATAATGATATTAGTATAATCAACTTTTTGTGATCTAGCTAAAAGTTTTTCTAATTCATTTTTTATACTTTGTGGTACTACATTAATAGCTTCTTTTAAACTATCAATATCTTTTACTTTTATAAGTTTGTTTAACCAATCACAATTTAATTCAAATAGTGATGCTATTTCACCATTTTTTAATAGTTCAATATCAATATTTAGTTCACTAGAAACTAATTTTGGGATATTGATATTTGATATTTGTAAAATTGGCTCAATCTCTAAAGCTTTTAGTATATCTGCTGTTAAATTCATGATATCAGAAATATCATCATGGTCAATCCACTCACAACCAATTTGGTACTCCTCTTTTGAAGGATATGTAAAAATTGGTTGGATATAAAACCACTTTTTATGAGCAGTTGTTCTTCCAAGTCTTTTTGTAATAATTCTTACAACATCAAGTGTTGAATCTGCTCTTAGAGAAACTTGTTCATTATTTTCATCTGAAAATTTAATAAGTTTTCTATCATTTCCAATAGCTTGATGTTGAGAATATGAAAAGTTTGGAGTTAATACTTCTTCGAAATCTGCATTATCTAATATATCACAAACTTTGTTTTCTAAAACTCTTTTTGCTTTAGCAGACGCTCCAAAATATAATCGACTTCCTTTTGGGATTTCGTGTTCAAAAATCATTATCTCTAGTTTCCTTTAAACATATTTGATGCAAATACTTTATTTGCTGTTCCATCAAATGTTCTTACACCAATTTCATCTAGTGCTAATTCTACGGCATTTACAACCCATGAAGCTTCATAATCTTCAACTAATCCCATATGATTAATTCTAAAAATTTTACCTTTTAGGTGATCTTGTCCACCAGCTATATTTACATTATATTTTGTTTTTAATATTTTTCTAATTTCATTTGAATCTTCAGTGTAAATAGTAGTCATTGAATTTGCAGGAGTTTGAGGGAAAACATCAAATCCAATAGCTGTTAAAGCTTCTCTTGTAGCTTTAGCTCTGATAGCTGTTTTTTCATATAAGTTTTCAAAACCTACTTCATTTTTGATGTAAGATAAAATCTCTTTTAATCCAATAATTAAAGTTGTAGCTGCTGTCCATGCAGTTGTATTAGTTCTTTGTTTTTTAATTTCAGTTGCTAAATTAAAATAAAAACCTTTTTGATTATTTTCAATTTTTTCTACTGCTGCATTTGAGAAACCAACCATTGCTAAACCTGGTGGTAACATAAGTGCTTTTTGACTTCCTGTAATTACTGCATCTAAATTTGTTGTATCAATTTTTTCAACTGCAATTGCAGTAATTCCATCAGCAATTACTGTAATATCTTTATTTAATTTTTTAACTGCTGCTGCAATTTGCTCAACTGGATGTCTTAATCCACCAGCACTTTCACAAATTTGAATGTAAATTGAATCTATATCTGAATCATTTTTTATTACATCAAGTACTTGTTCAACAGACGCTGGAGTATTCCAGTCATTTTTAATTTCAGTATAATCTATATTAAATGCTTTACAAATTTTTCCAAATCTTTCACCAAACTTTCCTGCATTTACAGTTAAAGCTTTTTTCTTAGTTAAATTTGTAACACATGCTTCCATTGCTCCTGAGCCACTTGAAGCTAACATTACAACCTCATCCATACCATATAAATCAAATAATAGCTCTCTAGTTTCAGCAAATATTGCTTCAAACTCAGGAGTTCTATGGTGGATTGTTATGTCAGCCATTGCTTTTCTAACAAATTCTGGTACAGGAGTAGGACCTGGAGTTAATAACATATTTGTATCCTTACAATTCTTTCTTTATAGCAAAACGGGATATTTTATCTAAATGTAGTTTATTAATTGGTTAAGCTATAATCTCTATAGAAAAATTTATTTTTATAATTTATTTTTCATAAATTTTAAAATTCATAAAAGCCTATGAAATAATGCTTACAAGCAATTTATTACTAATTAGTATAATTTTTAAACAAATTTTATTTGACATTTATTACTAATTAGTAGTAATATTTCAATACAAGGAATATTTTATGGTAAAAACAAGTTTAAAATCTTATGGAAAAAGAATAGATAAAGCTATGAAAACTGTTGTTAGATTAGAAAAAGCACACAATAAAATTTTTGCTAAGACGCTAAACTATTTATCTCAAAATAACCTTACATTTAATCAATTTAAAGTGTTAGAAGTTCTTTATCACAGAGGTGATTTAAAAATAGGCGCAATTACAAAGCTTACTATGAGCACACCTGGAAATATTACAGTTGTAGTAAAAAATTTAAAAAGAGATGGTTATATTACCTCAATTAAAGATGTAAATGATAGTCGATCAACTATTCAAACAATCACTCAAAAAGGTATTGATATTATAGAAGATATATTTCCACAACATGCACAAAATTTAAATAAATCTTGTGAAGTATTAAGTGATGAAGAATTAGATACTTTATATGAATTAGTAAATAAACTATATAAAACAAATTAGAAGGACAAAATATGAAATTAGTAAAGTTAGGTTTAGTATCATTATTAGCAGCAAGTGCATTATATGCAGGAACATACAATGTAGATAAAAGTCATTCAAATGTTGGATTTAAAGTTAAACATATGATGATTTCAAATGTTACAGGAAATTTTAATGATTTTACAGGATCATTTGAATATGACGAAAAAACTAATACTTTAACATCTTTAAATGGTGTAGTTGAAGTAAAATCTGTTGACACAGATAATGAAAAAAGAGATAAGCACTTAAGAGATTCAGATTTCTTTGCAGCTGACGAATTCCCACAAATCACTTTTAATGTAGATAAAATTGAAGATGATAAAGCTTATGGTAAATTAACTATGAGAGGTGTTACTAAAGATGTAGTTTTAGATGTAGAAACTGCTGGTGGAACAATTAAAGATCCATGGGGGAATACTAGAACAGGTGTTGCATTAAGTGGAACTGTAAATAGAATGGATTATGGAATTAAATATAACTCTGTTTTAGAAGCAGGTGGAGTTGCAGTTGGTGAAAAAGTAAAACTAATTGTAGAACTTGAAGGTATTTTAAAGAAATAATATTATGAATCCATCACTATTTTTATCACATGGTGCACCCAATACAATTTTAAAAAAAGTAGACACCAAAACGAACCTTAGAAAACTAGGAAATAGTTTAAAAAAACCTAAGTACATAGTGATGGTTTCAGCACATTGGTGCACAAGAGGATTAAAGATAATTAATCCTTTATCTAATGAACTTCTATATGATTTTATGGGATTTGAACCAGAACTTTATAATGTTAAGTACCCTATTTCAAGTAGCATAGAGTATACAAATGAATTATTACAAATACTGAAAGATTTTCATGTAGAGATTGACATAAACAGAGAAAAGTACGACCATGGGATTTGGACTATTTTACATATGTTATATGAAGAAGTTGATGTTCCAGTTATTCAACTCTCACTTCCAATTGATTATACAAACGAACAACTATTAACTCTTGGAGAAAAACTTCAAAGCATTAGAGATGATGCTTTGATTATTGGTAGTGGCTCTTTAACACATAACTTAAATACTATATCTTTTGATGCCCTAGAGCAACCAAGTCCTAAAGTTCAAAAATTTGAAGATGAAATTACAAAAAGATTAAAAGATGGTAACTTTAAACAAATGTTAGATTTCTCAAATATTGAAGAATTTAATTATATGCACCCAAGCCATGAACACTTTTTACCTATATACATAGTAATAGGAAGTAGTCATGACAAAATTGCAAAAACAGTAAATAATGAAATATTAAACAAAACTCTAAGTATGCAAGGTTATATCTTTAAAGGATAAAAAATGATTATTATATTTGTAGCTAGTTTACATGAAAATGTAAAACTTGCAAAAAGAGTAGAAAAAGAATTAAACAATAAAAATTACGAAACTAAAATTGTTAATTTGGTTGAACTAGATTTACCAATGTACGATACTAATAAAGAACAAACAAACGGCATTCCCAAAAAAGCTTTAGATTTAGCTCAAGAGATGCAAGATGCTCAAGCTTATGTATTTGTTACACCTGAATACAACTATAGTGCACCTCCTGTACTATTAAATATGATTGCCTGGATATCAAGAATAGGAGATGATTTTAGGTCTTTATTTACCCTAAAAACAATTCAATTAGCAACACATTCAGGAGCCAATGGAGTTGATTTTTTAAATACATTTAGGAACCAACTAACAAAACTAGGCTCAATTGTAATGCCTAGAGATATTATTACAAACTACACAAAACCTATTGAAGATAGTAGTTTAGTAAAAATTCTAGATCAACTCCAATTATTTGTAAAGGAGTGAATTATGATAAAAAAACTTTCAAAAGAAAATATGGGTACATCTAATCTTCGATGGCTAGAAAGTCGTTTTCATTTTAGCTTTGCTCAATACTATAACCCTGAGAATGTAAATTTTGGTGTTTTAAGAGTACTTAACGATGATATTATTCACCCTCAAAGTGGATTTGATACACACCCCCATGAAAATATGGAAATTGTAACTTATATTACAAATGGCGAGTTAACACATAAAGATTCAATGGGAAATGAAGAGATTCTAACAAGAGGTGAAGTTCAATACTTAAGTGCAGGAGATGGTATATATCATAGTGAACATAATATGCACAAAAGTGAAGATTTGACACTTCTTCAAATTTGGATAGTTCCTCCTAAAAAAGGTCTACCTAGACTTTATGGCTCACATAAATATAAAGAAGAAGAAAGAAAGAACAAATTACTAAATATTGTATCTTCTCAAAATGGAAATAGTCCTATTAAACTTCACCAAGATGTTAATTTTTTTGTTAGTCAATTAGATGATAATAAAGAAGTAACATATCAAATCGATGATAATAAACAAGTATATTTTGTGCAAATTGAAGGCTCAAGTGATATTAATAAAACAACTTTAAACAGTCACGATGCAGCTGAAATCATAAATGAAAGAGAAATCTTAATAAAAGCTAATAATAAATCACACTTTTTATTTATTGAACTACCAAAAGTATAGCATTTAGTATAAAATAAACTATGCTACAATTTGATTATGAAAGAAAAAGTATTAATCAATGGTGTAGGTAGAATTGGAAAGGCTGTTTTAAAGCAATTAATTTCAAATAAAAACTTTGAAATTATTGCTATAAATGAAATTAATCCATATATAGAAAATATTGTTTATTCAATCAATTATGATTCAACATATGGAAGTTTAGATGATAAATTTACAATTAGTAGTAACCACTATATAGAAAATTCAACTAGTAAAATCAAAATATTAAATCATAAATCAATATTTGATATAGATTTATCAAGTATTGATTATGTAATTGATTCAAGTGGATTAAAACATGATCAAAAAAAATTAAAACACCTACCAATAAAAGCTATACTTTTAACACATCCAAATAAAGATGCTCATATAAATATAATTTTAGGAGTAAATGAAGATAAAATAAATAAAGAAATTCATAGAATAATCTCTACTAGTTCATGTAATGCGACAGCCCTTCTTCCTGCACTTAAAATAATTGATGAAAACAAAAAAATTATATGTGGAGACATAGTAACTGTCCATCCCCTATTGAATCATCAAAGAGTACTAGATGGAAGTTATGTGGCAAGTGCAACTAGAGATGTAGAATATAACTTCGAATTTGGTAGATCCTCAACTCAAAATATAATTCCTAATAAAACAACTACAATTAAAGCTTGTTCATATGTCTTCGAAAAATTCAATGAAGAGCTTATCTCATCAAGCTCACTTAGAGTTCCAACAGATACAGTGGGAGCAATAAACGTAACTTTGTTTACAAAAGAAGAAACATCCAAAGAAGAAATTATAAATATTTTAAAAGAGTATGAAAAAAATCAAAAGTTTACAATTCTCTTAAATAATTTTGATCCACTTGTATCAAGTGATTTTAAAAAGCAAAGATTTACAACTATTATAGATCATAGATATACAGATGTAAAAAACAAAAATATGATTAAACTTTTAGTTTGGTATGATAATGAATGGGGATATGCTTCAAAAGTAGTTGATATTTTAGATTTTTACTCAAAAAAGGCATAAAAAAAGGTAAGTTCAAAATGAACTTACCTTTAAAATATGTAATAATCTAATAAACTAGATGTACTCTACACCTTTTTCTCCATCTGCTAATTCACCTATAACATAACCATCAGTATTAGCTAAGACAGCATCAACTTTATCTGGATTTACAACTAAAATCATACCTACACCCATATTGAATGTTCTGTACATTTCTTCAGTTTCCACATGGTTACCCATAAATTCAAAAATTGGAAGTACTCTTACAGAGTCTCTTTTTATAATTGCTTTTAAATTATCAGGTAAAACTCTTGGTAAGTTTTCAGTAATACCACCACCAGTAATATGAGCTAAAGCATTGATGTTATCTTTGTTTGCTTTAAATTCTTTTACATAAATTCTTGTTGGCTCTAATAATACATCTTTTAATGGCTTACCATTAAAGTCATCATCTAAGCTCATTCCTAATTTTTCTAAAAGTAACTTTCTAACTAATGAAAAGCCATTTGAATGGATACCAGAAGAAGGAAGTGCAATTAACACATCACCTGCATTTACTTTTTCAATTCTGTTTAATTCATCTTTTTCTGCAATTCCAACACAAAAACCAGCTAAATCAAAATCACCCTCTTTGTACATTCCTGGCATTTCTGCAGTTTCACCACCAACTAGTGCACACTCGCTTTGGATACAACCTTGCGCAATACCTTTTACAACATCAGTTGCTTCATTTACTTCAAGTTTTGCAGTTGCGTAATAATCTAAGAAGAATAATGGCTCACCAAAGTTACATAATAAGTCATTTGTACACATAGCAACTAAATCAATACCAACTGTATCAAATTTTTTAGAATCGATTGCTAATTTTAATTTTGTTCCAACACCATCTGTTCCTGAAAGTAATACTGGGTTTTTATATCCAGTTGGTAATTCAAATGCACCAGCAAAAGAACCTATACCACCTAGTACTCCTGGGATTAAAGTTGATTTTACGTGTGGTTTAATATTTTCTACAAACTGATTACCTGCATCAATATCAACACCAGCATCTTTGTAACTTACTGTACTCATTATTCACCTTTTTTCATTGTTTGTTGTTTTATCTAAGTTGATTTAAAATTTTTTTGGTATTATATCGAAATGTTTATAAATATTAAGGATTATATATTATGAGAGATTCAAACGCATTTAATGAAATGATGGTACATATACCATTATGTACACATAAAGAAGCATCAAACGTTCTAGTAATAGGTACAGTTGATGAAGAATTTAAAGTTCAAACTCAAAAACACTCACTTAACTCAAGTTTTGAATTTGGTGATGCATCACTTTTAACATCTAAAAATGAGAAAAATATTGACGTAATTATTTTTACAGATGTACAAGTTGATGAATTACTACTTGCAAATATTGAAAGAATTTTAAAAGATGATGGACTTATCTGTCTTGCAACATCTGCATTTTCAAAAGATGAAGCAAAATTAAAAGCTGACTTAGAGTTAGTTGGAACAAAATTCTGGATTGCTATGCCATTTAAATTTGGTCATAACACTTCAATCATTGCATCTAAAAACTATCATCCAACAGCAGATTTAAATCTTCAAAGAGCAGATTTAATTGATGGATTAAACTACTATAGTTCAGAAATTCACACTGCTTCATTTGTATTTCCAGCTTCAGAGCATAAAGCTTTAACTGGTATTGCAAAAAGATAAAAACTTACATTAACTCAAAATAAATCTTACTTTTAGTAGAATATCTACTATGAGTAACGATTTATTTAAAAACGCTATCGCCTTAACAGGTGGAATTTCCACAGGGAAAAGTACAACTTGTAACCTTTTCAAATTACATGGTTTTCTAACAATTGATGCAGATAAAATTGCACATAAATTATTAGATGAAAACTCTGCAAAAATTGCTGAGATGTTTGGCAGCCAATATGTAGATAAAAATGGAAAAGTTATTAGAAAAGAATTAGGAAAAATTATATTCTCAAATGAAGAGAATAAATTAAAACTAGAAGGACTTTTACACCCTTTAATTAAAGATGAAATTGTAAAAGAATCAAGAGTATTTGAATTACAAAATAAACCATATTTTGTAGACATCCCTCTGTTTTTTGAAAAAATGCACTATCCAATTCCAAGGTCCCTTGTGATTTATACTCCAAAGGATATTCAAATTGATAGATTGATGAAAAGAGATAATATATCAAAAGAAGAGGCATTGATGAAGATTTCTAATCAATGGGACATTGAAAAGAAAAAACAGATGGCTGATATGGTTATTGACAATTCAAAAGATTTAAAGCATTTACAAAATGAAGTTGAAAAGATCATTGGAGAGATTATATGACATATACAAAATATAGTGCAAGTGGAAATGACTTTGTAATTTTTCACACTTTTTTAGAAAAAGATTTTTCACAAGATGCAATAAAACTATGCAATAGAACCGAAGGAATAGGTGCAGATGGTTTAGTTGTTGTAGTTCCTTGTGGAGATGCTGATTTTAAATGGCTATTTTATAATAGTGATGGAAGTGATGCTGCTATGTGTGGAAATGCTTCAAGAGCAGTTGCGCATTATGCATATAATAATGGTTTAGCCTCTTCAAATCTAAAATTTCTAACAGGTGCAGGGATTATTGAATCAGTTGTTGAAGAAAATATTGTTGAGTCACAATTAACAGCTCCTGCTGTAGTAAAAGAACCATTTTCGCAATATGGACTTACTTGGTTTTTAGTTGATACTGGAGTTCCTCATTTAGTGACTATTGTTGATGATTTAGATATTTATGATCATAAAATGAGTTCAACAATGAGATATGAACATAATGCAAATGTAAACTATGCAAAAGTTGTTGATGGTAAAATTTATGTTAGAACTTATGAAAGAGGTGTTGAAGGTGAAACATTAGCTTGTGGAACTGGTATGGCTGCTTGTTTTTTAAGAGCACATGATTTAGGATTAGTAAAAGATAGTACATTTGTATATCCTAAAAGCAATGAAGAGCTAACTTTAAGTAAGAAAAATGGCACTATTTATTTCAAAGGTGCAGTTAAAAAAGTATTTGTTA
Organism: uncultured Arcobacteraceae bacterium; assembly: GCA_964022095.1. GTDB lineage: Bacteria > Campylobacterota > Campylobacteria > Campylobacterales > Arcobacteraceae > Malaciobacter_A. Next base: position 65,067 of record CAXHZO010000006.1, on the reverse strand, counting down.
CTGAAGTTTAATTATGATTACTTTAATATCTAAATACTCTAAGAAAATTTTATTAGCAAGTTCATTACTATTTTTTACTGATATTACTTTTGCTAAGGGAATGCCAAAAGAGTATTACAAAATCAAAGATACAGATAAATCAAAAAAGTATTTCTTTGATTATATATATAACATGGTAGAACAAGAAAATATAAAAATTTTAAATGAAAGAAAATTTGTAAAAAGTATTTTAAATTCAAATATTCTTTCACTAAATTTTTCATCAATACAGTTTAAAAAACTTTTAGAAATAAAAAAAAGATATAGAGTAAAAAATATTTACACTTATAGTGAATATTCAAAAAAAATCGATATTGTTCCTCCTTCTCAAGCTTTAGCACAAGCAGCAATTGAGAGTGGTTGGGGAAAGAGTAGATTTATAAAAGAAGCTAATAATATATTTGGGCATTGGACATATAATCCAAGAATAGGAATGCTTCCCAAAAGAAGAGAAATTGAAGCTACTCATTTTATTAGAGTTTTCAAATCCTTACAAGACTCTATTAGTGCTTATATGTTAAATTTAAATAGAAATAATGCCTATAAGAACTTTAGAAAAAAGAGATTTGAATTTAGGGTAAACAATAAACAACTAGACGGTTTTGCTCTATCACAAACTATGATAAACTATTCAGGAATTGCCCATGAATACTTAGATATTCTAAAAAATGTAATAAAAACAAATAATCTTACAAACTATGATACGTATTTTTATACGAACTTAAATACAAAATAAAGGATGAACTAAATGAAATTTCCAGCTCCACTAAAATCTGATTCAATTAAAATTATGCTTCTAGGAAGTGGTGAATTAGGTAAAGAAGTTGTTATTGAAGCACAAAGATTAGGAATAGAAACAATTGCTGTAGATAGCTATAATAATGCACCAGCACAGTTGGTTGCTAATAAATCTTATACAATTAATATGAAAGATAAAAATGAAGTATTAGATGTAATTAGAAGAGAAAAACCTACTTATATCTTACCAGAAGTTGAAGCAATTAGTATTGATGCATTATTTGATGCAGAAGATGAAGGTTTTCATGTAATTCCAAATGCAGATGCTGTTAACAAAACAATGAATAGAAAAAATATTAGAGAGTTTGCAGCTGTAGAACTTGGTCTTCCAACTAGTAAATATGAATTTGTAACTACTTTTGAAGCACTTCAAAGTGCAGCAAGTAATATTGGTTTTCCTTGTGTTATTAAACCTGTTATGAGTAGTTCTGGACATGGACAAAGTATTGCAAAAAGTGCTGATGATTTAAAAAACTCTTGGGAGTTAGCAAAAGAAGCTAGAGGTGATGCTAGTGAATTAATTGTTGAAGAGTTTATCACTTTTGATTATGAAATCACACTATTAACTGCTAGAAATGAAAAAGAGACAGTATTTTGTGAACCAATTGGACATATACAACAAGATGGAGACTACATCTTCTCTTGGCAACCTATGAATATGAGTGAAATTGCAAAAGCCAAATCTCAAGAAGTTGCGAAAACTATTACTGATGGTTTAGGTGGTAGAGGTATTTTTGGAGTTGAACTATTTGTAAAAGGTGATGATGTATACTTCTCAGAAGTATCTCCAAGACCGCATGATACTGGCATGGTTACTATGATTACTCAAAGTGCTAGTGAGTTTGCACTTCATGTAAGAGCAGTTTTAGGTCTTCCATTAGATTATATTGATTATGGTGCAGGTGCAAGTGCAGCTTATAAAGCAAGTGCTGATAGCTTTAATCCACAAATTGATATATTTGATTCATCATTTACAAAAGATTCTTTAATTAGAGTATTTGGTAAGCCTCAAAGCCATGTAGGAAGAAGAATGGCTGTTGCACTAACATTTGACAAAGATAGTAGCGATAAAGCCCTACAAAAAGCAAAAGAGATTATTGGTAATTTTGCAGATAACTAAAAGCATTTGCTTTTAGTTATGGTTTAAAAATAAAAGAGTAAACCATTCCTTCACCAGGTATTGGATATATTTCAATATTTCCATTCATAGAATCTGCTAAGTTTTTAGATTCTAATATATATTTATTATCAACATCAGAAACAAAAAGATTATAAATATTCTTAACTTCAAATCCATTGTTTTTTACAGTTAAAATATATTTCCCTTTAATCTTTTGAATAGAAATATCAATAAACTTCTGGATTTTTCCTTTTTTTAACTCTTGTTTTACTAAATCCATACAAGACTGTTCAATAAAATAAGAAATGATATTTTCTAAATAAGCTTTATTTACTAAAATAGCTTTTCTTAATTCTAATTCATTGTTATAATCAATGGTAATTTTATATCTAGTATTTGCATAAATAAAGTTTTCACTTCTTCTTTTATGTAGTTCTAAAATAGAGTTTAAAAATTGAAAACTAATTACTTTTTCCTCAATTGGTTGAAGTGTTTTTAGCTCTTCTTTAAATTTTGTTAATTCATCAAACTGTAAGCCATATGAATCAATAATTTCAAATATCACAGAGCTATTTATCAAGTCTTCAACACCTAACTTATTTAATAGTTTATCAAAAATACTTGTATCAAACATACTTAAATAATATTTCAAATTAAAAATTCTATTTTTTAAAGCTAATAAAGCTCCTATTTCATTTACAACTTGCTTTCTTTTTGCTTTTGTTACAACTTGATTATTTAAGTCTAATTCTAATATCTCTAAAAAGTTTGAGTCATCAAATATTAAATTAATTAAATCTACTTTATTAAACTCTTTAAATTCACCTAATATTGATTGAATATTTGATTTTATAATATCTAATGCATCATCAAAAATATCATTTATTTGTACTATTTTTTCAACAATAGACTCATGATTTTCATTAAATAGTTGTCTATTTAATCTAGTTTTCCCACCATTTTCACTTGAGAAAACTTTTTCAATATTAAAAAATGTTTCGTAATCATTTATTAAAGGAACTATTTCTTGTTCTATTTTATTTAAACGTAATGATATTTCCTCTTTACAACTATTTATATATTCCAAAATATTATCCTATATACAACTTTCATTAGTTGCTTTTACGTTTTGAGTTGTTATATTTACCCAGTTACTTTTATTTTCTACTGGCATTACATCACCTGATTTTTTCTTATATATTGTATCAAGCTCAACCCACTGGCCACTTTTTTGTACAATTGTAAATTGATCATCAATTCTTAATATTCTTAATATTCTAGCATCTAATTGTGTTGCATTTCTAACATTTAGATTTGAAACTTTTACTGTATATAAACACTTATCAACTAAATCTTTTTGCATTGATAAATTTTGTATATTTAAAGTTTCATTTGTATTTACCTCAACACTTGATTCAGCTAAATTAGCAAAAGCATTTTTTACTTTATTCTCTTCTCTTTGTACAGTTTTACTACTTTTCTTCTGTTTTTTTTCATCAATTTCATACTTAATTAAATCACTAACACTAATACCATAATTACTTAAATATATATTGTATCCATACTCTTTATCAAGTTTTTTATATAGTTTTATGCTTTTTGTTCTAACATTTACTGATGTAATTTTATGACCTAAAATATAATCTCCACTTAGATATCGTCCTTCGATACTTGAGCTTAATTCACCTGTAGTGTTTGCTGTTTTATTATCAAGTTTTAAAACTACATAACTTTTTCCATTAAAAGAGTACATACTTTTTATTCTAATATCTTTTAGTTGTTTTGTTCTTGTAAAATCAGTTGTAAGTCTAGCTATTTCATTTTGATGTTTAAATATATTTTTTTCTTTTTCTTCTTTTGTAACTTCAGGAATAGAAGGAGTAATTGCTCTATTTTGTGTGGTATTATTATTTTGTACAGGTTGATTTTTTTTGCTTTCAATACTAGTTATTTGCTCTTCTAGATAATCTTTTTCTAAACCTGTAATTGCTTTAAAAAACTCTTTTGATTGCTTATCTAAAACATCTAGTTTATCAACATTTTCCATTTCATTTGCATACATCCCTGTATTTAAAATCATTAATAAACTAATAAAAACTATACTTCTTTTCATGTTTCCTCTTTTTCCTTATTTAAACTCAAATTCAAAATTAAATCCACCAACATATGTAGGGTATTTCATAAAAAATGCTCCACTATATCCATCACTATTTGTAGTTTTCCATTCATCTGATGTCATATTTGTAAGATAACCTCTACTTCCATCAAGACCACCTTCAACCACTAAAAAATCTTTTTTTAAATCATATAAATTAGAATTAAAAACAGGTATCATAAAAGTATTACCCATTCTATCAATATCATCAGAACTAGGAGTATCTCCTCTATAATATGACATTACACCCCAGCAATACATTTGATTATTGACATCAATTCCACACATACCATTATCATCTTGAATTACTTTTATTTTTTTCCATTTTATTTTAGATATTGCATCTTTAAATAAACTATCTATACTATTATCAGCAGTAAAATAATCACCTTTTAATTCATTGTTTCCATTTACCCAAACAATTCCTTTGTTTATTTCTAAAGTAGAACCATTTAATTTACTTGATAAATCTATTGATAAAATACTACTATCATCTGCTTCATTATACTCAGAATAGGTTTTAATCTTTTCATTTAAAGACTCAACTTGAATCTTCTTTCTTAAAGGATGATATATTTTATAATAGTTTCCATTTGTTGCTTGAGCTATAAATGCCTCAAGACCACCTTTAATACTTTTAAAAGTAAGATCTTCAGTCATTGTAGAGTTTGATGTTGTTACTCTAGTTGGTTCACATAAATTATAATATTTATATTCCCAAGTTTCAGTACAATCATAATTATTAGAGTTTTTAGTTTCAACACCCCAAATATAAATATCACCAGTAGTTGATAATGCACCAATTTTTCTGTATCCAATAGTTAAAAGATAAGTTATATCATCAAATTTAGCACCTGTATCAGGTATTATCTCTGGGTCAAGATGAGTATTTCTACTATAATAGTTCCATCTTTTGTTTCCTGTTCCAGCAAAACCAGAATGATCATAACCCCATCTATAAATATCTCCCTCTTCACTTAAGATATGCCATATCTGGTTATTTGAAAATACTTTTTTAGCTTTTGGTGAATCAGCTGCTCCATCAAAAAATGTACTTCGATATAACATTTCATCGTTATATCCCTGTTTATCTAGGTGAGTAAACATTGTTCCAAAAGATTGATCTTTTCCTGTTGTTCCACCACAAAAAAGCTCACCTTTACTTGTAACTCCACAAACACTAGAATAAACAGTTGCATGAAAATCAACAAACCTTGGTCGCATAGGAGAAGAAAAATATTTCACAGAAGTAACATCTCCTAAATTTACTCCATCTACACTGCGAGATGGTACATTAGCTTTTACTCTTACTAAAGCATTAATAACAGGAGCTGTATCACTTCTATCTCCTGTTAAATCATCACTTTTTATACTTGTAATTCTATTTTCATTATTTCCCCAAGTATAAATATCTCCATTTACAATCATACCCCCAGCACGTCTTGTAAACTGTATTTTAGTAGCTCCATAACTTTTTGTAAACTCATTTAAAGCAACTGCACCTTCCTCAAGAGTTATATAATCTTCAACTACACCATTACTTTCTTGAAGTATTGTTTGACCAGCATGCCTAAAACCTGAAGTCATAGTATCAAAGTTAGAAGCAAAGTTAGAAGCTGCATCTAAAATTGTTACGGTACTATCTACAATAAGTTTATCTCCATCATAAGAGAACATATAATTTCCATTTGAATCATACCAACTTAGAACTCCATCTTCTAATTTATATTCACTTACGGGACTAGCATTATCAATTTCACTTCTTTTTTCAAAAATAATTTGTTCTTTTTTACTTAATTTGATTTTTACTTCATCACTATCTAAATTTAGGGGTTCAACAGTATTTGTTCTATACTTACTTGTATAGTAATAATCATATGCATTTATTTTTACACTATCAGGAATTGTATTTTCGATTATATTAACATTAATTATCATTTGCTTACCAAAAGGATTAATACTACTAAATCCCTTTGGTAAATAATTATTGGAAATTAAAGTATTTATTGAAGGAATTGCACCCTTGTCATATAAATACTCTTTGTATGCTTTAGCTACTAACTCTTCTTTTTGTACTGCTTTTTTTACTTTTGCAAGAGTTAATGGGTCTAAAGCAGTGGCAATTAAAATATTAAAAGTTAAAATAAATAAAACAACTAGTCTCATTTTCTATTACCTTTTGGTTTTGTTATATAATCTACAAAATATAAACTTTCGTTTTTATCACTTTTTTGAACTTCTCCTATATATGATAAAATACCTTCACCTGCAGTTTTACCATTTTCACTTTGGTAAGTTAATTGAGTTACTAATATATATCTATCTACACACATTTGTTTTGCATCTAAATATCTTAAATCATAATCAAATACAGACATTCTTTGAAAAATATCTTTTATTTTTATACCTAATTCCTCTTTTGATATATAACTATTTTTAACACTTTCTATTCTAGCTTTATTGATTTTTATTTGTCTTTTTAAACTACTTGTTTCATTTTTCTTAATTTGCAGTTCTTGCATTAGTTTTTGTTTTTCATAATATGTTTTATAGTAACTTCCAATTTTATAAAACATAAATCCAACAGTATATAAAACTAATACCGTAAAACCTATTTTTACTACTAAAGATACTGTTTTTTTACTGATACTAACCATTTTATTTTGTACCTTCTGTTGTTATACATTCAGTTAGTTTTTTATACTCATTTATACTTTTGTTATATAAAACTTCTTGTCTTTTTACTAATCTATTTTGAACTTTTAACTCTCGTGTAAGACTGCTTAATGATTCTTTTCCTAAAAACTTGTTACTAAGAATATCTAATCCATAAAACATCGTCCATAGAATTCCTGCAACAAAAATTAATGAAAAGGTATTTTTTAAAACATGGCCTTTCATACTGTCTAATTCAACTAAAGGTTTAACTAAATCTTTAATTTCACCAAGGGGTTGAGCTACAATTTGACCTTTTTCATTTCTTGTGTTTTGTTTTAAAATATTTTCAATGGCACTTTTATATCTAGAATTAATTACATAGTATAGCTTATCAATAGAACCACCACTTGAAAGCATTACTATATGTTTAGTAATTAAAATTGATTTAATCATATCATCTGTAATAAAGTTTTGATTTATTTTTGCAGAATAAACTGTCTTGTGATTAAATAAAATAATAAACTCGCCATTAGCTATATGAATTAAGAATTGATTTTTATCTAGATGCTTCTTTGATAGCAAATTTAAAGAGTATATATCATCGTGAACATCATATTTAGAAAGATATACACTATTTTTTTTAAAGGAGTCGTATGTAAAGATTTGAGATTGCGAATCAAATTCGTCATTTAAATAAAATGATTCATTATCTTCTTTTGTAGCAAAATCAGTTATTACTAATCGTACCATACTTCCTCCCCTCTAATAATTGCCATTGCATCTTCTTTTGTAATAAGACCAGCATGATATTGAGCCATACATGCTTTCTCAACTGTCATATACTCAGCAGGGTTTTCAAAATCTCCACCATGACCAATTTTAAATCTTACAACTTCTGCAATAGGAACCCTATCTTTAAATCCTGAATCATTACACTCATCACATCCAACTTTTTTATAACCACCTTCTTCATCTTCTACTTTACAGTAGCCACACAGTTTTCTTACAAGTCTTTGAGATACAATACCTCTTAAGTTATCGACAATATCACCTTCATTTATTCCAAGTGAACTTGTCATTCTAGATACTGTTGCAGGAGCTGAGTTGGTATGCATAGTAGAAAATACTAACTGACCTAAGTTTGATGCATTTACAAGTTGTGATGCAGTTTGAGGTTCTCTTGTTTCCCCAATTAGGATGATATTTGAATCTTGTCTTAAGATATCAACAACTGCTTCTGGGTAACCATACTTAAACTCATCACTTGCACTTGCAAACTCTGAAAGATCAATTTGGAAGAAGGCATCATCCACATACTCAACTGGATCTTCAATTGTTACTACATACTGTTGTTGTTGTGCTAATTGTTTTAAAAGTGCGTACATTAAGTGTGTTTTACCAGAACCAACTTGACCCGTAATAAGAATCATACCATTGGCATATCTTGTAAGGTTTTTTAGAATATCAACTGACTCTTTTGGATAGTTTAATCCCTCTAGTTTATGAGAAACAACACCTTTTCCACCGATCATCCTCATAACTAAAGAGAAGTTTAGTTTTGAGTTAATCAAACCAAGTCTGAACTTAATAGTTTTTTTACCATACTCATAATTAATCACACCATTAATTGATTCATAATCTGAATCTTCTTGGTCTGCCATAGTTACAAGTCTTCTTTTTAATGTTTTTGCAATTGCAATAGGCATAGTACCCATATCAACTTTTACACCATCAATTCTAAACCACAATGTTGCATATCTATTTGTTTTTTGGATGTGAATATCTGAAGCTCCTAATAAAATAGCTTGCCCCATCATCTTATCAAAATACTTATTGATTTCATCATCATTATCTGTATCAGCATTTGAGCCAAAAATAATCTCTCTATCTTCACCAAATACTGAAGATAATACGCCCTCACCTAAAACAACAATCTTTGTAAAATAAAACTTACTTAATACATCAAAGTCTAAGTTAACAACATCTCTTATACCTAAGATCTTATTTTTAGTTTTTTTATCTTCTAAAGTAATAATATACATAGTTGTACAAAACTCAAGTTTCTTTTCATCTAATTGAAAGGATGTATCTTGATAATATTTTGATAGTTCATTATATGTTGCATAGTATTCGTAACCTAAACTTCTAACAAAATCCTCATACTTATCTTCATTAGCAATTAAATCTCCATAACCACCTGAAAGTTCAAATTTATTTTTAATTACATCTTCAATTAATACCCCAAGATCTGCATCTGCATCTTCTTTTGATTTGAAAACATTAAGAAGTGATTCTTTTTGTTCATTAAAAACTTGTGTTAATGTTTTTGTATTAAAAGTTTTTTTAGGAGATATTGTTTTTTTATTACCTTTTAATTTTTTTAACAATTTTAAAGATGTTTTATTTTTAAAAAAATCTGTTAACATATATACTTTTTCTGCCTACTGATATAAAGTTTTAAATGTAAATGTACTAATCACAAGATTAATCACATCAGAACCAATAATTACTGTTATTAACATAGCAATTAACCAAAAGAAAAACTTCCACTGTAACACCATATAATTGATATTTTTTTCATACATTGTATCACAAGTCTCATATAAAGCCTTTGTTACTTCAGCAAAACTAGTTTTACTTAATTCTGAAAGCTTAATATCAGCAGTAATAATTGTGGGAAAATTATATTTTTCAAACACTAGAAATAGCTTTTTATTTCTACTAATAATATCTGATAGTTCATGGAAAAAAGGTCTTAATCCAACTTTAAAATAATCTTTTGATAATATCAATGATGTTTTATGAAATGAAATACCAGCACTTAACATACCATTTAAGATTCTAAACATAAATCTTCCATCTGAAAAAGCTTGTGTTTTAAAGACCCCATAAAGCCATGCTGGTCTATACTTCTCACAATATATATATCCAAAAAATATAAACGCAGTAACAAATATGGATAAACCTAAGCCAATATAAGCAACATTATATGTAAAGTATCCAGGTATTCCTAAAAACTGTTCAACATCTGGGTTTAATTTTTTTAAAGAAATCACCTCTTTTTCTAACATCCCTAAATATAAAATTAATCCATAAAAAGTACCAATTATAATTCCAAGAGGAACAAATATTGGATTGATCATTTTTGCTAATAAATTTGAGTTAGCTTTTTTAAAAGATTGAACTAGTTTTAGTCCATCAATAGTACTAGTACTATTAACAACTAAACTATATTGAAATGCATTTAAAAATTTATGCTTATGTAAGATTGCTTCAAGGGAGTGCTTACCAATCTCCATATCTCTGATTGCACCTTTTAGTCTTTGTTTAAATTTTGTTTCTTTTGTTATTTGCTCACCATATAAAATTAAAGCTCTTCTTGTATTAGAACCATTTTCTAATTTTGTGATTAAATAATCTAATAAAAAAGACTCATAGGGATCAGAGAACATACTCATTATTAAAAGCCTTTAATATTCTTTAATGTAACTATATAAATAATCTCTCTTCTTACATATGATTTAGAATCTGTTCCACCAACCGCAAAACCTTCTAAAGGTAAAATACCTTGATACTCTTTTGCATCATCATGTATAATAATAGAACCTACAATAGATGTTTCACCAAGTTTAACTTCTCTTGAAATGTTATAACTTTGGTCATTATACTCTGGAAGTTGAATTGTTGAATCTCCAACTTTTGCTTCAGAGATACTAATTAATCTTTTAATTGTTGGAGTAAGATTTAAAAAAATCTTATCTCTAGAAATTTTTGCCATAGCAGTTACAGAAGTTCCATCTTTTATAGTGTTAACAGTAGCTTCTGATGTACTAACACCTTCTGTCACTGTTGTTTCTATTTTTTCTATATAATCAGTATTTTGACTAATTGATTGAACAGATGGAATATTATTTTTTAATACAATAACATTTTTACTGTAATTTAAAACCTTACCGATATCATTATTTGCAGTTGCAGCTACTTGAAGAAGTCTAGTTGCATTATCACTTGCAAAACTAATTGCCCCTTCACTTGTAAGAGATTTTAATACTCCAGAATCAGTATTTCCTTGTCTATTATCAGTAATTGAAGCAATTCCATATTTTCTACTTTTATTTAAAGCAAGCTCTATTCTTTCAAACTCTATAGTTGCTTCTTTTGCAAAACTTGCTTCATATGCTTTTACTACAGTTCTAACTGCATTTTCAACACTTCTTGTTGATTTTAAGAATATTAATCCACTAGCTTTATCAATATGATAAGTAGAAATTATATCTGTCGATATAATATTTTTTAACATTTTATCTAGCTCATCATATAAAACAATTTGTGAACTATTTTTAATACTACTCTCACCTGATGTTTCTTGACTTGATGTTTCATTTGTTGATTTTATATCTAGTAGTGGAATATTTAACTCAACAACCATATCTTTATATCTACTAATATTTATCATCTCTTGGTCATAATTAACATCAACATAAACATTTTTTGCATAGGCTAAAGAGTTCAATGCATCTTTTAAACTGTTTGATCTAATATTTACAATACTATTTTGAAAACCAAATCTATCTTTTATATAATTTCCAATTGATACTTCATATCCAGATTCTGAAGTTATTAATTTAATTAATTCTTCAACTGAAATTTGACCATCTAATTTAAAAGGAATTCTATCAAGAGAAAGTTTTTTTGTTTCACTTACATTTAAAAGCTTTACAAGATAAATTGACCCACTTTTTTTAATAAATAGCTCTTTATCTAAAACAGCATTTAAATACTGATTTAATTCATTCATACTATGAATTTTGATTCTACTTTTGGGAATAAGAATATCACTACTTTTTAGAAAATAAAAGTTATTATCTAGAAGTTCCATTTCTTTTAAAATATCTCCTAAAGATTTATCTTCTAATATTGATATATACTCTTTTTGTTTTGGAACTTCAGTTACTAAACCTTTTGTATATGATTCTGTAATGTTCTCATAATCTTTTTTATCTAAACTTCTCTTTGCATTATCAATCATTTCATTATGATAACTTTTGGGGCTACATCCTATAAAAGAAATAACCATAGATATAACAAGAGTGACGTTTAATACTTTATGCATATTTTTCCTTATTTAAAATAAAACGGATAGTCAAATCCACCTATGTATGTAGGGAACTTTAAAAACAAACTTCCATTTATATCATAACGATCAAAAGACATTTGTTTACTTTCATCTTCTTTAGTTGAAATAAATAATTTATTTAAACTACTTATTTTACCCATATTATATAATGAAGTACTTAAAATAGGTATACTTCGTCCCACAACACCCCAACAATACATCTGAGAATCTGTATTTAATCCAGTTACAGCACAGGTAAAATGTTTATTTATCTCTTTAATTTTTATATTAATATTATCAATTCCCCAAGACTCATCACCTAAAGTTTGACCATAAGCCCACTTGTTATAGCCATATTCACCTTTTTGCAAGTTTCTAACTCTTAGTTTTACATCTAGCTTACCTAAACTATCAAGTTTAGCTTTTATCTTATAGTGGTATTTTTCATCATTATTTTTAGATGCCGCTTCACTACTTCCATACATTGATCCTAAATTTAAAGTATAAATACCTGTATCATTACCATCTGCAAAGTCAGGGTGATCATCATGAATGAATCCATCATCTGTATATACTTCACCATTTAGTATTACATTAAACCTTTCCATATCCCAAGAATCTATTTCATAAAAATCAAATTCAAAAACAATATTTCTATTTGCATTTGAAATTCCAAAATCATATACTTTATCAACTGATTGATTTCCAATTTGAAATCTTCCTAAGATTTGTGTGGGATCAACTCTTACTTTTTCATCAGAAGAACTACTTTCAGTTGGATTATATAAAGTTGGATTATCATTTGAAATTAAAGTAGAAAAAGCATCATCACTATATGTATTTACCTTCCAGTCATTAGTACTTGATCCTTCAAAATCTTCAGACCTTTCATCTACTGTAGCATCAAGTTTATATGTTGATACATTTAAAAAATTTGAATCAGTATTTAATGTATCTAGTGCAAAAGTAAATAAACTACTTTCTATAGTGCTGCATGAAGTATCAGTGTTACTTCCACATGCTAAAAGTGATGATGAACCTTTTAAATCTAAATCTTCATCTACATATAAATATTTCCAAGTACCATTTTCTTCAATTAATGTGGCACTAATTGCTGTTTGTGCAATATTACTTGAACTTATTGATACTATATCTTTTTGAGCATCTGTTCTATAAAAAACTTTTGAAGATAAACTTTGCAATAAAAACTCTTTACTATTTACAAAAATTTTATCAGGATCAAATTGCAAACCACTATCATTTAATCTTGTTGGTTTATTTAAGTAACCATCTTCCCTTTCACCCCAAATCCAAAAGTTTTTATTATTATCAATTGCCCCAAAAGTATCAATATCTCTTAGTACAAAAATCTGATCAAAAAATACGTCAGAATTTACATCAACTTGTTTTGGTTCATAATTATTTATAAATTTATCATCACTTCCAAGACCCAAAGTACCATTATAATTTCTACCTAAAGTATAAATTTTACCATCATCAGATAAAACAGCAATTGTGTCTGAAGTCATAGCTACATCTTTTAGATATATTTCATCTCTTATAAACTTATCATTTGAATCTGGGCCACCATCTTCTTCATCTTTTATCTGTATTGGATCATTATCTTCAAAGTCATCTTTACCCCAACCAAAATATCTATTCTTACTTAAAATTGATGTTTGGATTGAACCCGTATTATTTTCATAATATAGTGCATCTACACTACCATTACAGTATAAATCACCACCATACTTTTCATTTGTACCAATAATATCATAAATAGGAGAGGTACCACATACATTTTTACCATTCATAAACATTGATTCAAATTTGATTCTATATGGATTGTTATACCATTTTTTATTTGCTCTTTGGGTATCATTTATCTGAACTTTTAACATTACAGGTGTATTTATATAATCAGGACTTAGTGATGTATCTATTTGTCCATAGTTTTCTATACCTGCTCTTTTATAACTATTATCTCCCCAACAAAAAATATCACCATTTGCTAGCATGCAGCCACCTGCTTCTTTTATTGTTATTGCTTTTGAATCAGGAATATATGATAAAACTCTATCTTCAATAGTTGTGTCTTCTGAGTTTTGAGTTAAGACAGTTCCACTTCCTGTTGGTAACCATGGAGTAGCTGTATCAGCTTGATAATAATATTCATACCAAAATCCATTTTTCTTTACATAACCTTTTGAACCAATTTTTGTTTTTATATAATTTAAATCTGCTTCATCTTCAACATATACCGGAGCTTCTTGATATACTTGTATTTTACTAGATGATGATTTACAATATTTATAAATCAACTTATTATCATTAACTTCATAAAAATATTCTCCAGCTGTACAATTTTGACTTGGATAAAGAACTGTTTTATTTGCATTTAGTAAGTTTATAATCTCTTGTTGAAAATCTGAATAGATAACTTCAGAGCCTTTAAGTAAGTTTTCTTTAGTATTATCAACCGGTGCAATTGTATTTACTCTAAATATTTTATTTATATAAAAATTATATAAATAGTTGTACTTCTCATTATATTGGCTATCTTGTGATACTGCACCTTTAATAAATGCATTATTATTACTATCAAACTCAATTGATATATCACTTTTTAAAATAGGATTGTACTTATTAAAGTTAGTTCCTAAATATTCATCAACTAACATCTTATCCCAGTCTAATTCATATTTACTTGTAACAATATTTTCTTTTTTTGGTATTTCAAGATTTTGAATAATATACTTATTTAAAGCAATGGCAATAAACTCTTCTTTTTGAATAACACTTTTTATGCTATTCATCATCGCTACATTTTGAGAGTTTGCTAGAACAATATTAAAGAAGAAAACTGATATTAAAAAAATTAACTTTTTGATTTAATCCACCTTTAAAATACTATCTTTTAATTTCACATATTGTGAGCCATTATTTAAATAAATATACGTACCAATTGGTAATACACTTAATCTACTATCTAATAATAAACTAGTAGTAGAGATTGTAACACTTGCTTTATCAAATCCTTCTTTGTTGTATTCAATCCATTGTGAACTACTATTGTACCATCTTATAGCACTTTGATTTTGATTACAGTATTTATTTATTAGCGTATCTGTGCAACTTGATTCTATAGAATTTCCACTTTTTAAAATTTCTAAAATAGTTTTAGCTTCATTGCTTTGAAGTAAAATTTCAGTGTATGAGTTTGTATAATTAATTTCATTTGAACTGTTTTTTTCTAAATATACAACTGTATTTTCTCTATATAAATCTCTATTATATAAAAGGTTTTTATAATCATTTGCATCTTTTTCACTTGTTATTGCATAAGTTAATTGAAGATTTAAACTATTTTTAAAAGCTAGATCGCTTCCAAATCTGTTATCTAAAGAGAAATTTTCACCTAAATATTCATTTACTTTTAATTCTGCCATTGTTGGAATAGTGAAGTTTTCAAGAAGATACTTCTCAAAATTTCTTGCTATTTTTTCTTCACTTTCAATTATTTTTTGAATAAATAAAACATTTTGCTGTCTTATAATTTGTGACTGCTGTGCAAAAAGTATTGATGAAAATAAAAAAAGTACTATGAGTATTTTCATTGTATATCCTCAATTCCAGTTGATGTTTTTACATACTTAAGTCCAAGTTCATCATAAAGAATTGCACCTTTTGGTAAAAAATCGAACTCTTCATTTGTTGTTTGTAAAGTTTTATCTGAAGTTATAATGATAGGACCTGTTTTAAAGTTGCCTTTGTAGTAATACATTAATTTATTTGTTCTATCTTTATCATCATAAATATAAATATCTTCGCCTTTTTTGCAGTATTTACTCCCAATTGTTGTACAATCAACAATACCTGCAAAGCCAGTTGTTTGATTTAGAATCAAATATACTAAGTGCTTAGCAAAATCATCTTTTAAAATAAAACTTATTTTATTATTAGAATAAAATGTTCTTTTTCTAAAAGTATTACTTTCATACAGACTTTTTATATATGCATCACTTTTAAATTGTGTTTTTAAAGCATAACTTAGTGTTGAAGTTGAACTTATAGATATATTATTAAAATAGTTTGTATCAATTTGTGTTAAAAAAGATGTTCCTAAATAATTAGAATCTAAAAGATTTAGCATACTTGGAGTGTTATAGTTTTCTAAAATATACTCTTCATATGATTTTGCAACTTGCTCCTCTTTTAGAACTATTTTTTTTACTTCTTGAATTACAGCTTGTCTATCTTCAAAATTTGTTAAATCTAAAGTTGTATCTAGAGCAAATAAACTTGAAATAAATAGTAAAGAACCTAAAAATAGTCTAATCATAATTCATCTTTCATTAGTTTATAAAGCTTTGCTTCTTGGGGATTAAGACTCTTTTCTAATCTTTGTTTTAATAAAGCTTTAAAATATATTTTTTTCTTTGTTATTTCATCATCATCTACTAAACCTATATCACTTAAATCATGATACATATCTGATAAAGGAATAAAATCATCTACCATATCAGCTGATAAGGTTGTATAATCTGTTTGCGTGCCATAAATAGCTTCTTGTATTGCATAGTAGATTGCTTTATTTAAACTATCTTCTATGGTTTTATCTTTTTGCTTTATACTTTTATTGTGTGCTATATCAAAGGTATATTTTCCATCTGTTGCACTCATATTTGCAGTTGCCAAAGAATTATTCATTTTAGCTTTTAATGCAAGAAGTTTTACTTTTTCATTTTCATCAATTTCTATTTGTCCATCATCATTTACAAGTTCGTCTTCACTTAATGTACTATCGTTATTTCTATCTAAAAGTAAAACCTTATCCCAGTTACCACCTTTTGGTAGATAAGCTATTATTTCATCTCTTGTAATTTCATTTGGATTTTTATTGTATTGTTTTGCAAGTAGTATTTTAATATCAGTGATTATTTCAAAGTGCTCTTGAATTTGCTTTGCTTCATTTAGGTCACTATAAGATTTATACATCGCTGATGCAGAGAATATAGCTGTAACAATAAGTGCCGATGTTAGCCATATATTTGCCGCGAACATTTATAAAACCTTTCGTAAAAATAAAAACTAAATGCTATATTTAGCACTTAGTTTTTGTTTTAAATAAAGAATATAATATTTAGGCGAAAGCCTAAATATTATTTAACTATTTTATCTGGCCCAAAATCTTTGAAGTAAACAATAAATTTACCGTCAGTTCTCTGTGCATCAGTTGCTGCATCTTTATCGGCAGGAATTCTTGTAAGTATTCCAGTTGTGCTAGTTGTATCTTGAGCTGTAGATCCAACATCAGTCTCATCTTGTGCTCCTCTATCGATATATGCAATTACCTCTAAGTCTTTTGCTATTTGTGTTTCTAAAAATGGAGCATTATCTTTTAAATTTCCACTTGATAAATCAACAAATATTCCAGGAACCATATTTTGAATTGAAACTAGTTTTAAAACTACTCCACCTTGATTATCAGGATTTTGGCCACCGAAAGAAATACCATAATAAGCATTATCATCATTAGTTGTAGGATAATCAGTAGCATTTGCATTATCTACAACTTGCTCATTAATTTGCTCATCAAAATACTTTAAACCACCTAAAGCAGATAATGTGTTAAATGTATCAGTTGCAGCACTTGCAGTTTGTGCTATTTGTTCTGCTTCTGATGCATATATTAACCCATCTTTTATATTATTAATTTCTGTAATTATACTTGATTTTTGTGCAACACCTTCAAGTTTATCACCAGTTCCACCAAATGTTTGGAACATATATATCATAGCTCCAACTACTACTATTACCATTGCTATCAGTTGTGGCATTTTTTGACCCTTTTTATATTAAATTTTTTGATACCTACCTACCTACCCATAAATGTGATTTAAATCACAACAAAGAAAATCTATTTATATACAACACAAACAAATATTCCATCGTCATTTGAGCCTGAATCATCTTCAAAATCATCTGTACCATCAAACTGATTTTGAGTTCTTTGCAGTTCTCCAAATAACATTTTTTCACAATACTCTCTACCTACAAATCCTTCAGAGAATATAGCTTTACTCATCAAAGAAGAATCACCACTCATGTTAACTAAAAGCTTATAAGAGCTAGTATCTGCTTTATTTGGAATTATATGCCAAATTACATCATCATTTGGTAAACGCATAGTTGTTTCAATAGTACCAGAATCATCACTTGGATTTAATCTTGTATTACTCTGTCCAGTCCCTACGTTCATCAAAATACCAGCATCATCTAATACTTGAAAATTAATATCAGCTAAAGCTCCTCCTGATTCGATATATGTATTAACATAACCATCTACCATAGAAAGCATTGTTTTCATCTTTTCAATTTGAGACATAATTGCACTATCATCAGCTTCATATCTTGTAAAGAGTATTATCATAGCAGATACTGCTGCTATAATTGAAGCCACTATATAAGGCATTTACATCCTTTATCTCTATTTTGAATTTATTTGCTTATTTATTATAGCATAAAATATTATAAATATTAGCTTAATACATAATTATATTTAAATTAATAACTTGATTATTTTACTTAAAAAAGCAACTAGCAGATCATTTTATACTTTTTAATATACTTTAAAATGGGGATTAATAAGTTTTTTTACCTAATAATAATATTAATGTGTTATTTAATGATAAGAATTATTTATTTTACAGTTAAGCTATTTTTTATAAATGTTTAATAAAGATTGGATTATAAATAAGTGGCACGCCTAGTAGGATTCGAACCCACAACCACCCGGGCCGAAACCGGGAGCTCTATCCAGTTGAGCCATAGACGCGTTAGAGTTGGAATATTATCAAATACTAACTTAAACTTTTAGTAAAAAATTGTATCTAATAATATTAAGAAAAAGAATACTATTCCTAAATATCCATTAACTGTAAAAAATGCTCTGTCGATTTTTCTAAAATCTTTATTTACTAAATAGTGTTCATAAGATAACATCACAGCACTAATAATAATTGCTAAATATGAAAATATACTTCCGTTTGATTGAATTACAAAAAGTAACCAAAAAAGTACTGTTAATACATGAAAGACCTTTGAGATATTCATTGTATTTTTTGCACCAAACTTTGAAGGAATAGAGTGTAAACCTAACTCTTTATCTACATCTATATCTTGAAGTGAATATAATAAATCAAATCCAGCAACCCAAAACATTACACCAATACTTAATAATACTGACCATAAAGTTATAGTTTCACTAACAGCAACTACCCCAGCAATTGGAGCAAGTCCTAAAGAAACACCTAATATTAAATGAGCGAGAAATGAAAATCTCTTAAAATATGAGTAAGAACCAATAACTATTAATATAGGTAATGAAAGCAATAAAGCTAAATCATTTACAAAATATGCAACAAAAATAAATCCTAAGCCATTAGCTAAAGTAAATATCAATATTTGATTTGCACTTAATCTACCATCTACATTTGGTCGAGAAGCAGTTCTTGGGTTTAAAGCATCAATGTCTCTATCTAAATATCTATTAAATCCCATTGCAAAATTTCGTGCAGTTAATGCAGCTAAAATACCTAATATAAGTAAAGAAAATCCAAACCAACCATCAGCTGCAACTATCATTGCAATAAATATAAAAGGTAGAGAAAAAATAGAGTGTTTGAACATTACTAGTTCATTAAAGTCGTTTAATTTTTTTAACAATTTATCCATAATTTGGATTGTATCAAAAAATAAGTAAAGAGTTCCCTCTTTACTTAATTAATTATTGTTCTTGGAATTTGATTGAAGAGATTCTATTTTTTTCTGAAGAGATGTAAGTACTTAATTCAGAAGCACTATTAAATACTTCTCCTCTTACTCTTCTATTTTTAGCTTCACCTTCAGCAGTGTTGTTATTATATAAAGGAGTTGATTCACCATAACCCATTGATTTTACTTGAGATGGATTAACACCTAAAGAAACTAATGTAGATCTTACTTTTGCAGCTCTTTTTGTAGATAAATCATAATTGTATTTTGCACCTGATAAAGAACTTGTATGCCCTTCAATTAATGCATATAAACCTGTTTGCTTTAAAAAGTTTGCATAATCTTTAACTTCTTGATATTCTGCACTGTTTGCGTATACAGTAGAAGCATTTTTAAACTCTACATTTAATTCTTTTACCATAATACAATCTGCTGCGTTTAATGCAACACTTGCAGTTAATCCTAATACTGTTGATAATACTAATTTTTTCAAATTTGTCTCCTTAAGTTTTATTGTGTTTGAATAATTATATCACAAGATTTATTATTTTAAAGTGAGCTTTATGATTATTTTGATATTATAGCATCGATAACATAAATTTTAAAGGAAACATTATGACTAAATATTTAAGAAATTCAGCAATTCTTGCGGCTGCTGCAATTATTGGTATGAGTGGTTGTTCTTCAAAAGAAGAAGTTGTATCTAGCTCTGTTGCAGATTTACAAAAAGCATTAGAGGCTAAAGATGCTCAAATCTCACAATTAGAGGCAGACAAAACAAAAGCATTAAACTCAATTAATGCAATGAACGCAGAATCAAAAGATGGTAATGCTGTAGCTAACTCATTAGTTCCACCAAATGCAAAAGCTGGTGAGTGTTATGCGAAAGTTTTAGTTCCTGAACAATATGAAACTAAAATGATCAAAAAATTAGTTAAAGAGTCAAAACAAGACATTAAAATCATTCCTGCAACTTACAAATTAGTTGAAAAGAAAGTAACTTTAAGAGAAGAATCAACAAAATTAGTTGAAGTTCCTGAAACATACAAAACAATTACTGAAAAGATTTTAGTAAAACCTCAAGCAACAAAATTAATTCCAGTTCCAGCTACTTACAAAACTGTTTCTGAAAAAATTATGGTTGAGCCAGAAAAAACTAAATTAGTTACTATGCCAGCTACATATAAAACTGTAACTGAAAAAATCAAAATCAGTGATGCATACACAACTTGGAAAAAAGGTAGAGGTGAAATTGAAAAAGTTAACAACTCTACAGGTGATATCATGTGTTTAGTTGAAGTACCAGCTGTTTACAAAACTGTTACTAAAAAAGTTATTGCAACTCCTGCATCAACTAAAGAAATTAAAACTCCAGCTGTTTACAAAACTGTTACTAGAAGAGTAGTTGCTACTCCTCCAACAACTAAAAAAGTTGTAACTCCAGCTGTATATAAAACAGTAACTAAACAAGTTGTAGCAACTCCAGCTACTACTAAAGAAGTTAAAATTCCTGCAGTTTGCAAAATTGTAAAAACAAGAGAAATCGCAACTCCTGCAAAAGAAGTTAAAACTGAAGTTCCAGCTGTATATACTATGGTTCCAACAAAAGTTAAAACTGCTGAGTCTTACTTAAGATGGCAACCAATCTTATGTGAAACTAATACAACTGCAAATGTTATTTCTAACTTACAATCAGCTTTAAAAGCTAAAAAATACAACATTACAAAAATTGATGGTGTATATGGACCTGAAACAAAAGCTGCAGTTAATGCATACCAAAAAGACAAAAAGTTAAACCAAGGTGCTTTAACTTTAGAAACATTAAAGTCTTTAGGACTATAATATCTTTTCCAAAACAAAGAAGTGTTTAATCACTTCTTTGTTTAACTATCTCATACATTAGAAAGACAATGAAAATACTAAAAATTACAACAATTACAATATTTATGGCCATTTTATTTACAGGATGTAGCTCAAAATCACAAACAGATATGATTGATTCTAATACTCAAGATATTTCTCAACTACTAAAAACTTTAATTCAAAAAGAAAAAGAGATAAACAACCTTACTAGAGAACTAGAAGATTGTAAAAAACAAAACCTTTCAAAATAAGAACTATTTCACTATTTCTTAGATAAAATATCTCTATGAAAGAAATCGCAATAATAGGCTCAACAGCTTCAGGCAAAACAGCTTTATCTATAGAAATAGCACAAAAAACAAATTCAATTATATTATCCCTTGATTCTTTATCAGTTTACAAAGAGATTGATATAGCATCTGCAAAACCTACAAAAGAGGAAAGAGGAGATATTATTCATTTTGGGATTGATGTTGTATATCCAAATAATGAATTTGATGTAACACAATTTATAAATCTATATAAACAAGCAAAACAATTTGCACAAAATAATAATAAGAATTTAATTATAGTAGGTGGTACAAGCTTTTATCTAAAGGCCTTAACTGATGGCTTATCACAAGGTATAAAAAAGAAATTTCCTTTAGATATTCCAAAAGAAGAAGCATATGATTTACTTTATAATTTAGATAAAACTTATATGGAAAATATAAAAAGAAATGACACATATAGAATTCAAAAAGCCTATGAAATATTTAAAGTTACAAATAAAACACCAAGTCAATACTTTGAAGAAAACCAAAAAATTCCAGTTGCAAAAGATTTGAAAATTTTTGAAATTTTATGGGAAAAAGAAGAGTTAAGACAAAGAATTAAACTTAGAACAAAACAGATGATTGAAGAAGGTATTATTGATGAAGTAATAAATCTTGAATCAAAATATACAAGGAAACCCAATTGCATGAGCTCTATTGGTATTGTAGAAACACTTGAGTACTTAGATGGCAAAATATCAAAAGAGATTCTTGAAGAAAAAATTGCACTAAATACTTCAAAACTAGCCAAAAGACAAAACACTTTTAATAAAGGTCAATTTCAAAATAAAACTTCAAATATTATAAAAAACTTAAATTCAGAGATTCTTAAGTTTTTTTAGATATAATCCCGTTTCCAAAAGAGTTTAATAAAGGGCATGCACAGACTTGACCTTTTATTTTACATTAATTATATTAAGGAATATGGCGTGAAAAAAGATATACACCCAGATTACAAAGCTTGTACTGTTTCTTGTGCTTGTGGTAACTCGTTCGAAACAAAATCAAATGTTGAAACAATGAGAATTGACATTTGTAATGCTTGTCACCCATTCTTTACTGGTGAGCAAAAAATTGTTGATGCTGCTGGTAGAGTTGAGAAATTCAAAGCTAAATACGCACAAAAATAAGTTAATACTTAAAAGTGCTTACTTTAGTTCCAACTCCAATAGGAAATCTAGACGACACTTCAAAGAGAAGTTTAGATGCACTACTGGAGTCAGAACTAATATTTTGTGAAGATACAAGAGTCACAAAAAAACTTCTAAATTTACTATCTCAAAGATATAACCTAGACTTTTCAAATAAAGAATACAAATCATTTCATTCACACAATGAAAATCAAATATTAAAAACTTTAGACAAAGATACTTTTTCTAAAAATGTTGTTTATGTAAGTGACGCAGGAATGCCTTGTGTTAGTGATCCAGGCGCAACACTTGTTGATTTTTGTATAAAAAACGAAATTAACTATGATGTAATACCAGGAGCAAATGCCGTTTTAACAGCATATGCAATGAGTGGATTTACCCATACTACTTTTTCATTTTATGGTTTTTTAGCTCACAAAGGTGCTGAGAGAACATCAAAATTACAAGAGATTTTAAACGATAATAAATTAGCAATTTTATATGAATCACCGCACAGACTTCTAAAACTTTTAGAAGAATTAGCAAAAGCTGATGAAAATAGAACAATATTTTTAGTAAAAGAGATATCAAAACTTCACCAAGCAACTTTTAAAGATAGTTCAAAAAACCTTTATGAACAATTTAAGAGTGAAAATATAAGAGGTGAATGGGTTGTAGTAATAGAACCACTAAAAACAGAAGGCCAAAATCTAAATCTAAAAGATATTGAATCTTTAGATTTAGCTCCCAAAGTAAAAGCAAAACTACTTTCTAAAATGACAGGAAGAAAAGTAAAAGATATTTATAATGAACTTCTAGAGAATTAATCTCTAGAAAAGTTTTCTTTTAATAATTCTAATTGATTATGTATTCTTTCAATATGATCAATACTCTCAATTAACTGGTCAAAACTAACTTTTTTGTTTTCAATATAATTATTACTCTCTTTAGAAGAGTTATAGATTTTTTCAATAGATTCATTAATAATTTTCATATCATTTGAAACTGTTTCTAATTTTTGACTTGAACTAGTAATATCTTGAGAAATTGTATCAATATTTTTAATAGTAACATCTACAGAATGATTACTTTCAGTTAAACTTGTTTGAGTTTTTGCAGCAAGTTTTTTAACCTCATCGGCAACAACTTTAAATCCATTACCAAACTCTCCAGCTCTTGAAGCTTCAATTGCTGCATTTAGTGCTAATAAGTTAGTTTGAATTGCAATACCTGAAATTGATGATAGTACAGTTTTAATTTCAGAAGCATTCTTAGTTAAGTCTTCCATATCTCCAACTAAAGAAGTATTTATTTCTACATTTCCCATAATATCTTGTACAAACTTCTCAAACTTTGTTGTTACATCAACAATAATTTTATTCCCTTCAGTTGTATCATGATAAACATGATTTAAAATATTTACCATATCTTTAATTAGTGGGAATGCACCTTTTAAAGAATCTAATACTGCTGATCTAACTCTTGCTATTAGTTGATATTTATGAATCTCTCTTTGAGTAAAATATTTACTAAAATTAGAATATTTATGTACAAATCCATCTACATATTCATCATGGAATGATTCATTTTCTGCAACTTCATAAAAGAATAGTGCAGTTAAAGTTTGATTGATATTTAATCCTAATAACTCTCCAAAAGTAGAGAATCCAGCAACTGGGATATCACTAAATGTTTTTAATGAATTTAAGCTATTTGTATTTAACAATCTTCTTAAAATACAATCATTTAATATCCCTCCAATTGGAGCGCTTGGTTTACCTGAATTAAACTTTCTGAAATCTGCATCTGTTTGAGCAACAAAATCTTTATTTTTTACTAAATGTAAAACATCCCCAAAAGATATATCACAGAAAAATGAAATTGATTTATTTTCAGTATCAATATTTGCAATTGATCTAATAAATAATTCACCATCAACTTCAATCGCAAAAGTATAATCAGCTAAAACTGTAGCTAAATCTTCAAGATTACATCTAAATTGGCTACATAAAACATCAACAAAGTTTTGAATACTATTTGAAGATTCATCTAAAACACTTTGAACACTTCTATTTAGTAAATTTGATTGAGCAATCAAATAAGAAATATTTGTTTTTTCAACACTTTGAGATTTAAATACTCCATATCTGATATTTGATTTTAGTTTTACTAAAGCAATAATAGCTTTATGTCTTACTGTTTGAGAATCATTAAAAATATATGTATCTTTAAAATCAAATTTACCTCCAGCACTTCCACCAACAAGTAAACATGGCAATTTACCACTTTCATATATAGCTTCTGTTAAGAAACTTTCACTATTTGATAAACCATCTACAATAGTTAATGCAAATGTATTTTCATGATTAAAGTTAAAAGGAACTTGAACTCTATCAATTTCATTTTTAATTTTGTTGATTCTCTCTTGGTGAGATATTGTTTGTTCTGTTATATTTTCACTAAATAATGGAATGGAAAGTATCTCAATATCTTCTATCATATCAAAACTAAAACCTTGAAGAATTATATTATTCCATGTAGAACTTGCATCTAAATACAAAGATTCTCTTTTTTGTTCTAAATCAAAAGAACACAATTCACCTGCCGTTGTAGTAAGTATCACTTTTGTATCATTAGGAAACATAGATTTTATTTTTCTTGCTGTTGAATCAAAATTAATATGTGGAGAAACAAAACCAAGTACTAATCTTGGTGCCTTATCTTCAAAAAATAGTGATTTGACAGTTGAATCATTTAGATTCATTTCATCTGTAGTTAAAACCTTGATATATTCGCTAATATTTTCATTCATAATGTGAACCTTTTATTTTTTTTAGGCATTTAATAAAATTAATAATTTTGTTAGTATACATTAAAAGTGTAGCATCAGTATATATTTTTAGTGTAAATTCTAAAAAATAATTTATATAAATTGTAAAAGATGAATATTAACAACTTTTAGATATACTCTTGCCATGATAATATATGGTAAACAAATTGTACTTTACGTACTAGATAAACATCCTCATTTAATAGATGAAGTAATGTTCTCAAAAGAAATCGAACCTAAACTTTTCTCAAAGTTCCTAAAACTTGGTAAAAAGATTATAAAGCTTGATAATAAAAAAGCTCAGGGACTTTCAAAAGGCGGGAATCATCAAGGATTCTTTTTAAAACTAACAGAGTTTAACTACACTCCAGTTAAAGATATAAAAGATATGAATTTTATTCTTGTATTAGATGGATTAACTGATGTTGGAAATATTGGAGCAATTATAAGAACTGCTTACTCTTTAGGAGTTGAAGGTATTATTGCTTCAAATGTTAAGACTTTAAATAACCAAGGGATAGTAAGAACTAGTGCTGGGGCAATGCTTGACATGCCATTTACCATATACCCTAAATCTGCTGATTTAGCTAATGAATTAAGTCAATTCGGATTTGCTTTAATTGGTGCAACAATGGATGGTACTGATTTAAAGAAATATGGAAAGATAGAAAAAGAAGATAAAGTTGCTTTATTTTTAGGAAGTGAAGGAGAAGGAATATCTCCAAAAGTTCAAAAGAAACTTGATCTTAAAGTTTCAATAGGAATGGAACACGATTTTAACTCTTTAAACGTTTCAGTAGCAGCGGGTATTTTAATTTATAATCTAAAAAAATAAAATAGTGAGTATTTAATTATGGGAAGTAAAGTATTATTTTTAATCTTATCATTAAGTGTTGTTTTAAATGCAAGTTTAAATACAAAAGTTAGAAATATTATAGGCTATAATGCCTATAATAAACACAAGAATTTAATAAACTATATTTTTAAAAATAAATCTGCATACTATACTAATGGAAAATTAAATTACGTAAAAGTAACTTCTGCACTTCAAAATAATGGACTACTAAGACTAGGATACGGAACGACTAGATATATCGATGTTACATTTACTTTAAATGATAATCCAAAAAAATCTTTAGAGATATTAAAAAATAGTTTAAAAGCAGTTGGTCATTATTACTTTTTCACAAAAAGTGCACAAAGATCTAATGATAGTTTAAAATGGACTATAAAGCTGAAAACTAAATCCGCCATAAACCCTCTTAGATTATCTCAAGAACTACAAAAAAACAATTGTAGAATTATAGATATCCAAAGAGGGAGTTCATATAGTTGGAGTTATTATATTGATTTTAGAAACTCTAACATTGACAAAAGTATTGATTTAACAGTTAATTCGTCACAAAGTGTAAAGAAGTCTTCTAAACCATATATGGTAAAAGTATCTAATGCAAATGCATTAAATATTAATTCAAACAATGGAAACAGATGGCATCCAAAAATTATTTTCTATGATGATGATTTAAATATTATTGATACATACAAAGATGATAGTTTGCACAAGAGCTTGAGAGTTGATGTGCCTAATGATACAAAATATATCAAAATTGATGATTTATATACTCTTGCTAATTTAAAGCGAGGGATTAATATTACTAAGGAGTAAATAGTGTTTCCAGAAATAGACTTTGAAAGAATGAAGAGGCTTCCAAACTATGTGTTTGCAGAAGTTAATAATATCAAAATGGAAGCAAGAAGAGCGGGTAAAGATGTAATTGACTTTTCTATGGGTAACCCAGATGGTGCTGCACCACAACATATTACAGATAAGTTAACTGAAGCTGCTCAAAAACCAAAAAACCATGGTTATAGTGCAAGTGCAGGTATTTATAAATTAAGACTTGCTATTTGTAATTGGTACAAAAGAAAATATGGTGTTGATTATTTAGACCCTGATAAACACGCAGTTGCTACAATGGGTAGTAAAGAAGGATATGTTCACTTAGTTGAAGCAATGGTAAATGTTGGGGATGTAGCAGTTGTTCCAGATCCAACTTATCCAATTCACTCATATGCATTTATGCTAGCAGGTGCTGCTGTTCATAAGTTTGAACTTTCTTTTGATGATGAATTTAAAGTTGATGAAGATGTTTTCTTCCAAAGATTACAAAAAACTATTGATGAGTCAATTCCAAGAGTAAAATATATCGTAGTGAACTTCCCACACAACCCAACATGTGCAACAGTAACTGTTGATTTTTATCAAAAATTAGTTGATATGGCAAAAACTGAGAGATTTTATATCATTTCTGATATTGCATACGCTGATATTACATTTGATGGATATAAAACTCCATCAATTTTCCAAGCCGAAGGTGCTTTAGATGTTGCGGTTGAATCATTTACTCTATCAAAATCATATAATATGGCAGGATGGAGAGTTGGATTTATTACTGGTAATGAAAAACTAGTAGGTGCTTTAAAAAGAATTAAATCTTGGCTTGATTATGGTATGTTTACACCAATTCAAGTTGCAGCTACAGTAGCACTTGATGGTCCACAAGAGTGTGTTGAAGAACATATTGAAAAATATAGAAAAAGAAGAGATGTAATGCTTGAGGCATTTGAAGATGCTGGATGGAAAATGAATACTCCAAATGCTTCAATGTTTATTTGGGCAAAAATTCCTGAGTGTGCAGCTCATTTAGGAAGTATGGAGTTTTCAAAGCAATTACTTACTGAGGCTGATGTTGCAGTAAGTCCTGGAATTGGATTTGGTCATTATGGTGATCAGTATGTAAGAATTGCTCTAATTGAAAATGAAAAAAGAATTAGACAAGCTGCAAAAAATATAAAAAGATATTTAAAAACTTTAGAGAAATAGGAATATAACAGATGTTAAAAGTAGGAATTATTGGAGTAGGTACTGTTGGAGCTAGTGTTGCAAACATTTTAAAAGATAACAAAGATATTATTACTGCAAGGGCTGGAATTGAAATAGAACCTACGATTGGAGTAGTTTCAAACTTAAATAAAAAAAGAGATGTATCTATTAAATTAACAGATAATGTTGATGAAGTATTAAATGATGACTCAATTGATATTGTTGTTGAACTAATGGGTGGAATTGAAAAACCATACGAAGTTGTAAAAAGAGCTTTAGAAAAAGGTAAAGCAGTAGTAACAGCAAATAAAGCATTACTTGCCTATCACAGATATGAACTGCAAAAGCTTGCTGGAGATACTGCTTTTGAATACGAAGCAGCAGTAGCTGGGGGAATTCCAATTATTAATGCCCTAAGAGATGGATTAACTGCAAATCATATTGAATCAATTAGAGGTATCATGAATGGTACGTGTAATTACATGCTTACAAAAATGATTAATGAAGGTGTTGATTATGATACTATCTTAAAAGAATCACAAGAATTAGGTTACGCTGAAGCTGATCCTACTTTTGATGTTGGTGGATTTGATGCAGCACATAAATTACTAATTTTAGGTTCTATTGCATATGGAATTGATGCAAAACCTGAAGATATCTTAATTGAAGGTATTGAAAATATTGGACCTGAAGATATTGAGTTTGCAAATGAGTTTAACTACTCTATCAAGCTTTTAACTATTGCTAAAAAAGTTGGAAAAGAGATCGAATTAAGAGTTCATCCTGTGTTTATTCCAAAAGATGAAATGATTGCAAAAGTTGATGGTGTTATGAACGGTGTTTCTGTAATTGGAGATAAAGTTGGTGAAACTATGTACTATGGACCAGGTGCTGGTGGTGATGCAACTGCTAGTGCAGTGATTGCAAATATTGTAGATATTGCAAGACGTGGTAAAGGTTCACCAATGTTAGGATTTGAAACATCTTATGGTGAAAAATTTGATCTAATGAATAAAGATAAAATTGAATCTAAATACTACTTAAGACTTAGAGTTGAAGACAAAGTTGGTGTTTTAGCAAGAGTTGCAAGTATTTTAGGTGAAAAAAATATTTCAATAGAAAAAATGATTCAAAAGCCTTTAAATACTACTTGTGCTCATATTTTGCTTTCTACTCATACTTCAGTTGAAAAAGATATCAATGAAGCTATTAAAGCTTTTGAAGATGAAAAAGTAGTTACACAAAAACCTGCAATGATTAGAATAGAAGATTAATTTTCTATTCTAATTAAGACCTCTTTTATCTTCTTTTATACTCTTTTGACTATAATCACTTCTAAACTATTTTAAATGGAAATCAATTGAATAAAAACAAACTTATTGAAGAAGATGTATCATCATTAATTAAACAACTTGCTATTCCTGCTAGTACAGGAATGTTTTTTAATACTATGTACAATGTTGTAGATACATTTTACGCAGGACTTATCTCAACTCAAGCAGTATCTGCATTAACACTATCATTTATGGTATTTTTTGTAATTGTTGGTTTTGGATATGGATTTTCATCTGCTATTACTGCAATATTAGGAAACTCTTTTGGTAAGAAGAAAAATCACTTAGCATCAATACATGCCCATAAAGGTTTGATTTTTGTACCTTTAATTGGAATATTTCTTTCAATATTAGGTTTAATATTCTCCCCTGAATTATTTAAATTGCTAGGTGCTAGTGATGGCTACTTAGAAGATGCAATTACATATATAAACCCGATTTTATATGGAACAATTTTCTTTATGTTTAACTTCTCACTAAACTCTGTTTTAGTAGCACTTGGAGATACAAAAACATATAGAAACACCCTAATATTTGGTTTTTTTGCAAACTTAATTTTAAATCCTATGTTTATATATGGATTTTTATTTATACCCCAAATGGGACTTCAAGGTATTGCAATAGCAACAGTTTTAATTCAAATAATAAATATGTTTTATATGCTTTATAAAGTTTTACAAACAGATGTAATTCATTTTAAAAAATTAGAATACTTTTTACCAAACTTACGAGTTTACAAACTATTCTTAGCCCAAGGCCTTCCTGCCAGTTTAAATATGCTTATTATGTCTATTGGCTCATTAGTGCTTACATATTTTGTAGCTCACTATGGTATAGAAGCAATGGCTGGATATGGAATTGCCTTTAGAGTTGAACAACTAATGCTACTTCCTTGTTTAGGTCTTAGTACTGCTGTGCTTACTCTTGTATCTAATAATTATGGAGCAAAACAATATGACAGAGTAATTGAGATTTTAAAAGTAGCGTTAAAGTATGGATTTATTTTATCAACTGTTGGAATTATAACTTTAACACTTATTGGAAGATTTTTAATATCCCTATTTGACTCAAATACAACTGTTGTTGATTTTGGAGTTGATTACTTACTTGTTGAAATTTGGATTTTTTATGCATATGTAGTTTTATTTATATGTGTATCAACTCTACAAGGAATTAAAAAACCAAAAATGATTGTTTATATTGCTTTATACAGACAAATTATTGCTAAATTTTTAGTTGCTTATATCATAGTAAAAATACTTGATTTAGAGTTTATTTATTTATGGTTTGGGATTTTAGTTATGATTTATAGTGCTGCTGTTTTTGCATATATTTATACAAATAAGCTATTAAAAAAAGTTTGTCATAAAACTATCGAAGTTTTATGATTTAACTATTGCTTTATTTAATAAAAGTTCTCCAAGGGCATCGTGTAATATATTTTTTGCTTCTTTAAAATCTATATCATTTTCTTTACATAAAGTTTTTAATACTTCTTTTATACTTTGCTTTTTATTTAACTTTTTTAATAAAACGTATAAAAATTCATTAATCTCTCTAAATAAAACTTCATCACCATTAAAATCATAATAGATTACTAAGTAGTTTTGCCTTTTTGATTCATAATCACCATTTATAATATCAAAGTCAAACTTTTTAACTCTAGCACTAGAAGATAGTTTATAACTATTATTCCATGAAAACTTTCCAGTTTTTAAGCCTTTATACTCTTTCATTAGTACTTCAATCTCAATCCAATCAAAATACAATAATTCGTACAAGTACTTTTTATTAGAAAAGAGCTTTTGCTTTTTTACCATCTTTCTGTAATCATTTGCAATTTGCCACACAAATGGAGTTGAAGGAGGATTTTTCAAAAATGTATAAATTGATTGTTCTAATTGTTTTTGGGAAATATGTTTTATAAACTCTGGAAAACTATTTTTAACTATCTCTTCAAATCTATAATATACAAGCTTTTGATAAACACCATAAGCATTTGAGCTTGGATTGTTTTCTTGATCACTTATAATATCAAAAAATCTATCTTCTACATCTCTTTCTAATTTAGGCATTTTTAACTTCTTTATATATCTTTTTCATTTCATTATACTCTGAAATTAGTTCATCTAAAGGAGGGATATTGTTATCCCTTTCAATCATAACTGGTGCATCTACTTGATTTAAAGTATACTTTAAAAGTTTCCACACACCTTTATCAATTGGCATTCCATGGGAATCTATTTTCATATTTGATTCTTCATCAAAATAATGACCTGCCATATGCATATATGCAACTTTGCTTTTATCTATTTCATCTATAAATTTTCTTGCTTTAAATCCATGGTTTACTGAGTTTACAAAAACATTGTTTACATCAAGAAGCATTTTAGCACCTGATTTTTCCATAACTTCATTTATAAAATCAACTTCTGCCATTTCACTATATGGAATTAAATAATAAGTTGCATTTTCAAGTATCAAGTTTCTTTGAATAATATCCTCAACCTCTTTTACTCTATCAGCAATTACTTCTATCATTTTTTTAGTCATTGGAACTGGTAAAAGCTCATAAGACTGTTTATTGTCTAATGATGAAAAACTTAGGTGTTCAGAATAGTATTCGATATTGTATCTATCTAAAAAAATTTTGATCTGTTTGACAAACTTTTTATTAAGTTTGTCAACAGAACCAATTGATAAAGATAAACCATGGGCTACAGTAGGTCTTTGGAAAACTGCTTCTTCAAAAGCTTTTTCAAAAACTTTTGGCATATGCATCCAGTTTTCAGGAGTTACTTCCCAAAAGTCTGGTTTAAAATCATTTTGCTTTAAATCAAGCAGAAAATCGCTTCTAAGACCTAATCCACAACCTTTTAAATTTATCATTTATTCATCTTCTCCATTTCACCCACATTTACCAGCGCCACAAGCACCAGAAGCTTTTTTCTCAGCTTTTTTCTTCATTTCACCACCACACTTACCAGCTCCACAAGAACCTTTCATGTCTTTTTTCTTCATGTCTCCACCGCACTTACCAGCACCGCAAGAACCTTTCATGTCTTTTTTCTTCATGTCTCCACCGCACTTACCAGCACCGCAAGAACCTTTTTTCTCCATTTTCTTAGCTTCACCACCACATTTACCTGCACCACAAGAACCATTTCCTGCAAATGCTGCAGTTGTACTTAATGCTGCTCCTAATACCATTCCAGCTAATTTCATTTTCTTACTCATAATTTTTTCCTTTAATTAAATTTAGTTTTTTATTTATTTTTCTATTGCTTGAACATCAATAGCTAATTTTACAGTTTCACTAACTGCTACACCACCAAGCTCTAAAGCTTTATTCCATTTTAAACCATAATCCATTCTATTAATTTTACCTTCTAATGTAAAACCAACTCTTGTATTACCTTGAAAATCTTTAACCGTTCCAATATCTTCAACCTCTAAAGTAACTGGCTTAGTAATCCCTCTTATAGTTAAATTACCTTTCATTTTACCTTCATCACCATCAGCAGTGTATGAAGTCATTTCAAAAGTCATTTTAGGATATTTTTCAGAAAGGAAAAAATCATCACTTCTTAAATGATTATCTCTTTTTTCAATACCTGTATCAATTGAAGCAGTATCAACTGTTGCGTTAAATTTATTAAATACTTTTGTTTTGGCATCAAAATCAATATCAGCGCCGTAAGATTTAAACTCACCTTTTACATTAGTAATCATTAAATGCTTTACTGAAAACCCAACTTCAGTATGAGAATCATCAAGTGTAAATTCACTTGCATTTGCTAAACCTAATGTCATAGCTAAGGCTAGAACTGATTTACTTATCAATTTCATAAGTCACTCCTTTTTTGTGATAATGTAAGTTTATATTATTTTTGTTTAGTTAATGTGTATTGTTATTTTTTATTTCTAAAATATAAAATATACTTGGTATTATTATCAATGTTAAAAAAGCAGAGGTAACCATTCCACCAATCATTGGTGCCGCGATTCTTTGCATTACTTCACTTCCAACTCCATTAATATACATAATAGGTATTAAACCACCTAATATAGCAAATAAAGTCATAAGTTTTGGACGTAATCTTAAAACTGCACCTTTATAAATTGCATGTGCAATATGCTCTTTAGTATAGGTTTCACACTTTTTCTTCAAATCAACCATTGCTTCATGTAAATATACAAGCATGACAATAGAAGTCTCTGCAGCCACTCCTAAAAGGGCTAAGAAACCAACAATTACTGCAATTGAAATATTAAAGTTTAAATACTCTAAATAAAATACTCCTCCCATAATTGCAAAAGGAAGAGTAAAAAATATTATCATTGTGTATGTTAGATTCTTTAGTGCAAAGTAGATTAAAATAAATATTATCATAAATGTTAAAGGAATAATATAAACCAATCTTTGCATTGCTGATTCTAAATATTGACTCTGCCCAGCCCATTCCATATAGTAACCACTTGGTAATTTCATATCTTTTAAAAGTTCTACTGCTTGATCCTTATACTCTTTTGAAGAGACACCATTTTTAGGAGTTATATATATGAAATTTACATTTAATGCTTTTTCTGATTTTATGACACTTGGTCCCTCTTTATAATATAAATATGCAAACTCTTTTAGTGGTTGCATTCCTAATTTTGTTTTTACTTGAATTTCATTGAGTTTTACAATATCTTCTCTATTTGATGCATCATATCTTAGGGTTATTGGGTATCTCTCTAACTTATCAATAAAAGTTGAAATTTTAGCTCCCCCTACACCTAAACTAATTGCACTTAAAACATCTGCTTTTGATATTCCATACCTTGCAATCATCTCTTCTTTTACTTCAATATTTAAATAGTATCCTGAATTTATCTTATCTGTTGAAACAGATAGGGTTTTATCAAACTTTTTTAACTTTTGCTCTATTTTTCCTGCTGTTTCTTCTAGTTTTACATGGTCATTTCCATATAGTTTTATTCCAAGTGGAGTTCTAATACCTGTTAGAAGCATATCAATTCTACCTCTAATTGGATATGTCCATGAATTAATAAGTCCATTTACCCTTAAGGCATCGTCCATCTCTTGCATTAATTTTTTATATGTCATTCCTTCTCGCCATTGAGATTCAGGTTTAAAAGTAACTATTGTCTCAATCATTGCAAGAGGTGCAGGATCAGTTGCACTATCAGCTCGCCCTGCTTTTCCAAATACAGTTTGTACTTCTGGGAATGATTTTAAAACTTTATCAGTCTTTTGAGTTAACTCTTTTGCTAAATCAATCCCTATTCCATAAGGAGTTACTGGCATATACATAAAAGTTTGCTCATTCATCATTGGCATAAATTCCCAGTTTTGTTTTTGATATGTTATATATCCAAAAACTATTATTCCAAAGAAAACTAAAACAACTAAATATCTAAGTTTCAGCGCAAGCTTTAAAAATGGAGAATATAGTTTGATAAAAAATCTATTTAATAGGTTTCTATCTTCACTTAGAATTTTACCTTTGATAAAAAATATCATTAAAATTGGAACTAGAGTAATTGAAAGTATTGCACCAGTTGCCATTGCAAATGATTTTGTAAAAGCAAGTGGTGTAAACAATCTTCCCTCTTGTCCAGTTAGGGCAAATATTGGTAAAAATGAAACAACAACTAAAACCAAAGCAAAAAATATTGGTCGCCCTACTTGTTTTGCAGATTTTATTATAATTTCTATTCTTTGGGAATTACTTATATTTTCTTTACCTTGTAAATATTTATGAGCATTTTCAACCATTACAATAGTTGCATCAACCATTGCACCAATTGCAATTGCAATACCACCTAAACTCATAATATTTGAACCTATTCCAAATAGTTTCATAAGTAAAAAAGTAATTAAAACGGTAATTGGTAAAGTAATGATAATAATAAGTGCACTTCTAAAGTGAAATAAGAACAATCCTGTAATTATCATAACAATAATAGACTCTTCAACTAAAGTATTTTTTAGAGTATCAATAGCTTTATCAATAAGTGATGTTCTATCATAAGTCTCTATTACTTCAACACCTTCTACTTTTAATGTATCAAGTCTTTGTTTTACAGCTTTTATTACTTTATATGGATTCTCACCATATCTAACAACAACTATTCCACCAACAGTTTCACCCTGCCCGTTTAAGTCAGCCATTCCTCTTCTATTTGAACTTGTGATATTAACTTGCGCTATGTCACTTATTTTTAAAGGAATATTATTCGCAGTTTTAATTGTAATATTTTCAATTTCACTAACAGACTTTAAATATGCTTTTGCTTGAATCATATGTTCAAACCCATTTTCAAGTATGATTCTTCCACCCTTATCATCATTATTTGAGGTTATGGCCTTTTTGATTTCATTTATACTTAAATCATATTGCACCATTTTATCTTGCTCAAGTGTAATTTCATAGCTTTTTACAAAACCTCCAATTGAAGCTATTTCACTAACTCCATCAACACCTAAAAGTGCATATTTATAATAATAGTCTTGTAAGGTTCTAAGTTCGTCCAAACTTTTTGTATCGGATTTTAAAGCATACTCATAAGCCCAGCCAACACCCGTTGCATCTGGACCAATGGCAACAGTTGCACCATCAGGAAATGTTCCTTGAAGCTGACTAAGTTGCTCTAAGATTCTATTTCTTGAGTCATAAAGGTCAGTTCCATCTTTAAATATTACATAGATTAAAGCATTTTGAAAAGAACTCATGGCTCTAACTGTCTCAATATCT
This sequence comes from uncultured Arcobacteraceae bacterium, assembly GCA_964022095.1. Taxonomy (GTDB): domain Bacteria; phylum Campylobacterota; class Campylobacteria; order Campylobacterales; family Arcobacteraceae; genus Malaciobacter_A. Next base: position 28,286 of record CAXHZO010000006.1, on the reverse strand, counting down.
GGTAAACTCATTAGATTTGAGATTAGAGGATATGATACTTGCTCTTCAATAGTTTTAGGGCTTTGACCTGCCCATTTAACTTGTACAATTACTTGAGGAGGTGATAAATCAGGCAGAGCATCTAAACTTGTATTTTTAACTGCCCAAAAAGAGCCAACTGTTAATACAAGAGTTAAAAATAGTATTAAGAATTTGTTTTTTATACTATATGATATTAATTTTTCAACCATAACTATTACCAATCCTCATCATCAGATTCATATAGTGCATTAGTAAGGGCATCTGAATCTAATAAGAATAAGGCATTATTTATAACCTCATCACCCTCTTTTAGTCCACTTGTGATTTCATATCTATTCGATGATATTCTTGTAGCACTAATTTTTATTGGTTCAAATTCACTTTTTGATATAGGCTTAAATACAAAGTATTCATTACCTTTTTTAAGTACTGCACTTTTAGGCAAAACTAGCATACTTTTTTGCTCTTTAGTTATATTTACCTTCGCAAACATGCTTGGGAATATATTCAATTCTTTATTATCAATAATAAATCTAACATCTACTGTTTTACTCTTTTCATCAAATATGGGATAAACAAAATCAACTTTTGAATTTATTGTTTTTGCAACTCCATCAATTTTTATTTTTGCATCCATACTTTTTTTTACAAAAGACAAATCACTTTGATATATTGAAGCTACTACCCAAATTTTGTCTAAACTAGCTAGTTGTAATAATAGTTGCCCTTTTTTTACTGAACTTTTATTATTGATATTTTTCTTCAGTATTATTGCATTTGAATTTGAAGTGATATTAATTCCCTTTGAGTTAATCACACCCCTTTTTATTTTATTTAATTCACTATTTGAAATATCTAGACTTTTTAGTTTTACTAATGTACTTTTATATATATTTTTATTGAAATTTTTAGCTATTTGTAGTTCATTTTGTAAACTTAAAATATCATCTGAATATATTGAAAAAAGTGTTTGGCCTTTTTTTACGCGCATATATGTTTTATTTGCATTAAGTTTTGTAATATAACCATCAAATCTTGTTACTATATCTTCAACACTTGTTTCATCTATCATAGTTTTTGCATAAAAACTCTTTGATATGCTTATACTTTCTTTTTTTACTTTTATTAATTTTTTGTTAAAAAGTTGTTCGGCTTGTATAATTTTGGCATCTAAAAAAGAAAAACTCAATATCAATAAAATCAATGCTTTATTTATATTTTTTACACTCACTAGTTATCCTTTTTTGTAATATATAGTAGTTTTGAATAATTCTCATAATAACTTTGTACTTCATCTAGTGCTTTAATTTCATATGAAATTAGTTTATTTAGATTCTCTATACTTTTTGTTGGTTTTACCTTATCAAAGCTATTATAGTTTTCTAAATTCTTTTGTATTTTCTTTTGTAATGGAATTACTTTTTTCTGAATTAAATCATAGTTTGATACTGATGTATCAAGATTGTTTTGTAAAATTGATATTTGAAGTTGTAAATTATTTTTTGAATTTTCTAATTTATCTTTTATTTCATTTGCTTTTATCTTTGCACTTATACTTTTTATATCTTGAGTGTTATTAATACTCAATGGTATATTCAAACTTATATTTGCATAATCTTTAAATTTTGAATCTCTTTGAAAGTATGCAACATTTACTTTTATATCTGAGTATTTTTTAGATTTTTCATACTTTGATATAGAATTTTGTTTTTCAATATATTGTTCTAAAAGCTTTATTTTAGGATGTTTTGAAACTACTTTAGAGAAGTTTATTTTTTGAATATTTATACTCTCTTGTATATTTTCTATTTTTGAAAATGTGATTTGCTGTAACTTTAAATAAAAGTTTTCAATAGTATTTCTTAAATTTTGTTTTTTTAGTTTAATATTTTCAAATGAAACTTTACTGTTTAGAATTTCATTTATATCTGCTTTTTGATACTTATATAAAGCGCTAAATAGTTTTTCTAATTTATTAATATTAAGCTCATACTTATTTAATAGTTTTAACTTCTCTTCTAAAACTATTATTGTGTAAGAATACTCATATATTTTTGATTTTAGTTCTAGTTTTTTATCTTCTAAAAAAACTTCATTTATCTTTTTATCACTATGTGAAATATCTTTTTGTAAATCCAACTTATTAGTTATAGGAACCACTTGAGACAAACCTATATATTGTGATTGCATAGCTTCATTATCTCTATCAAATGGTCTATCAAACCAAATATCATTTACTCCAAAACTTAAAACTGGATCTTTCCAGTTTTGTGATATTTTTATTTGTTCATTTACTAAATCTATAGATTTTTCTATACTCTTTAGCTCATAATTATTACTAAGTGCATCTTGAACTATTTGATCTAGTGTTTGTGCTTGAATTAAACAAAATGTTGCAAAAGCACTTAGTAATATCTTTTTCATTATAAGTTTACACTCCCTCTAAGAGTATGAACCTCATCATCAGATGTTTTGAATTTAAGATGATATTGCCATGTTCCACCCATAGAAAAGTTAATCATCATTTTGTATTTTCCATCAACTAACTTTGCTTTTCCTATATATTCCATATAAGGCATTCCAGGCATTTCTGGCATAAAAAACTTTGCTTTTACCTTTGCATCAGTAATTGCTGTATCATCTTTTGATAACTGCACAAATAAATCATTATCTCCAACTACAAGTGACTTTTGAGATGTTAATTTAACATCGTAGCCATTTTTAGTTCCATTTTGCTCTATTGGTTCTGCATTTAAAAAGCCAACTGTAATTAAAAGTGCTAAAAAAGATTTAAATATAACCTTCATAATTTCTCCTTGAATTTTATTATGAAGGTATTTTAGTGAATTTTATGTGCAGTATGTGTGGAGTTTAGAAAGTTAGTTTAAAAGTAGTTCCAATATTTTCAAGGGAGTTTACTTCTATTTTTATATTATATGTTTTGCAAACACTATTTACAATATTTAATCCAAGTCCAAAACCACCACTAACACTTGTAGCTCTATAGTATCTTGTATATATATCTTTTAATTTCTCTTTTTTTATACCTATTCCCTCATCTTTTACAATAAGTATATTATCTTGAAGTATTATTTCTATTTTTCCATTCATTTTATTGTACTTAATTGCATTTGAAAATAGATTATTAAAAAGTCTTATAAAGTCATCTTTATCGATTTTATACTCAAATTTATCAAGTGAAGTTATAACTTCAACTCTTTTTTTACTATATAGTGGATCAAAACTATCTATTTGCTCTTTTATAATCGTGTCTAAATAAATATTTCGTATATCTTTTGTTTTCTTTTTATTTTCTAAAAATAAAAATGTCAAATCTTTATATATCTCAGAAATCCTATTTGCACTTAGTCTTATTCTTGCAATTTGTTTGCTACTTAGATTTTCATTTTCACTTGACATCATAATTGCGCTAATTGGAGTATTTAGTTCATGTGTGGTGTCTTTTATAAAGTTGTTTATCTTTTCTCTTTCATCTTTTATTGGTTTTAAAAATAGCTTTGCTAAATAAAAACCAATAAAAAATACAAAAATACAAGCACCTAAAAACAACACAACAATAGAGATTTTTAAACTTTTTATCATTTTTGCTAAGCTTGTATCTTTTAGTACTACATACTCAACACCTAAATGCCCTACTGTTGAGTTATCTACTATTATTATATATTCATCATTTGATATAAACTTCTTTGAAAAATCAATTTTATCATTTAGTGTTCCATCTATTTTGTTTTTCTTAAAATCATAAAAAGAGATCTGATATTCACTTGATAATAGATATTTCTCTTTATCAAAATCTGCTCCCATCATATGAGAATATATTATTTCATTTGATACTTTTGATGTGATATTTTGCATTTTTGATTTTGTTAGATCTATATATAAAGTCTTTTCATTTTGAAAATATAAAAATGCGACAATAATCATAAGTATAAAAGATGAGCCTAAATAAAGGGCTAAAAATCTATAAAAGGTACTTTTCTCACTAGCTGTTAAATCTATAACCAACTCCTCTTATATTTGTGATTTTCTCTTCTCCTAAAATCTTTCTTAGGTTTTTTATATATGTTCTTATTGTTGAAGAGTTTGGAGTATCCTCATATGCCCATACATTTAAACTTAATTCATCAATACTAATATTTTTGTTACTATTTTGAATAAAGTATTGTAAAACCTCACACTCTTTTTTTGCTATGTGGTTTTCTTTTTCATTTTTTAATACTGTTAATGTATCAATATTTAATTGTATATTTTCATCTATTTTTATTATATTTGAAGAGCTAATATTTCTTAATCTTTTTATATTTGAAATTCTTAAATCAAGCTCTTTTAATTCAAATGGTTTCTTTATATAATCATCACATCCACTATCAAAACCTTTTTGCATATCATCTGCCATATTTAATGATGTTATAAAAATAGCGGGTGTTTTTATATTTTGTGCTCGTAAATCACTTAATAATTCAAAACCATTTATATCAGGTACATTTACATCAAGCAAAAGTAAATCAAATGTTTGAGAATATAGTAAATCTTGGGCTTCATTGCCTGTGAAAGTTGTAATTACATTATGTTGTTGTGATATTAAATGCTCTTCAATAATTTCATTTAAAATTAAGTCGTCTTCAAGTAGTAAAATCTTCATTTGAAGATTATATCATAAGTTTTGTGTAGTGTTTTAGTAGTAAATACTTTAGTAGAAGTTCTACTAAAGTATAAAATTAAAATTGTCTTCTTGGTCTTTCTTCTCTTGGTTTAGCTTCATTTACTCTAAGTGTTCTTCCCTCACACTCATTTCCATTTAAAGCTTCAATCGCCTCAGAACCAGCAGACGAATCTACCATTTCAATGAATCCAAATCCTTTAGATCTTCCTGTTTCTCTATCCATAATAACTTTAGCGCTTTTAACTTCACCAAATTTTGAGAAAACCTCTTCTAATGCTTTATCATCCATTCTATATGATAAATTCCCTACGTAAATGTTCATTTTTCTAATCCTTTGTAAATGTACATTTATTATGCCCTATTATTTTATAATTAGCAAGAAAAATGAATTATTCTTTACCAAAATTTGTATTTATTGCGTTATTTATTCTATCTTTTGTTTCATCAAAACCTAAAATTGCAATTATGTCATATACTGATGGAGCTTGCGTTCCACCTGTTAAAGCTATCCTAATTGGTTGGAATAATTGAGGAAATTTTAATTCATTTTTTTCAATAAATGGTTTTGTAACTGCTTCATAGTCACAGGCTAAATGTAAAGAATCTTTATTCTCTTCAAGCATTGATATATAATTATTTAACATATCAATAGTGCCTTCTTTAACAAACTTTTTAGCACCTTTTGCTTCATATGAAGTTGGTACTTCTACGATCTTATTGATTGCATCTTTTAATTCAATTAAAGTTTGAGCTCTCTCTTTTGATAAATCTAATAACATCTCTTTTTTATCATGTCCTTCTAAATGACAATCAAAATATTCTAATTCTTTTGCAAGTCTATCATTTGATACATTTTTTATATAGTGTGCATTTAACCATAATAATTTTTCTTGATTATATGCAGATGCTGATTTATTAATAGTATTTGGATCAAAAAGTTCTAACATCTCATCCATGCTAAAAATCTCTTGATCACCATTTGACCATCCAAGTCTTACTAAAAAGTTTAATAAAGCTTCAGGTAAGAAACCATCCTTTTTATACTGCATAACATCCATTGCACCATCTCTTTTAGATAGTTTTTTTCCAGATGGATTATTAATCATTGGAATATGATAAAACTTAGGAATATCAAAACCAAGTGCATTGTATATAACAATTTGTTTTGGAGTATTTGATAAGTGATCATCACCTCTAATAACATCTGTCATACCCATTAATGCATCATCAATAGTAACAACAAAGTTATATGTTGGCATTCCATTCCCTCTAGCAATTACATAATCATCAACGGCATTAGCTTCAAAACTCATAGAACCTTTTACACCATCTACAAACTCAATTTTACCTTCAAGTGGAGCTTTAATTCTAATTACTGGCTCAATACCTTCAGGAATTGCAGGTAATGTTTTTCCTTCTTCTGGTCTCCAAGTTCCATCATATCTTGGATTTTCTTTAGCTGCTTCTTGAGCGGCTCTTAATGCATCAAGTTCATCTTTACTCATGTAACATTTATAAGCTTTACCTTCTTGTAAAAGTTGATCAATATATTTTTTATAAATATCTGTTCTTTTAGATTGGTACTCAACTTCACAGTCACTTGGCATTCCAACCCACTGGAAAGCTTCAAAGATTGCTTTTACTGCATCTTCACTATTTCTTGATAAATCTGTATCTTCAATTCTTAATTTAAATTCACCACCAGTTTTTTTTGCCCAAAGATAACTATAAAGTGCTGTTCTTAATCCACCTATATGTAGATATCCTGTTGGACTTGGTGCAAATCTTGTAATTGCCATTTAATTACTTCTCCTCTTCATTTTTATTAAATATATAAAATCCTACGCCTGATACTATCACCACAACTGCTATGAATATCAGTAATGCCATCTCAAGAATTCCCATTTGATTCCTTCTCTTTTAACTGGCCACAAGCAGCTGATATATCAAGCCCTTTTGACTCTCTAATAGTACAAATCAATCCTCTATCATTTAAATAATCTCTGAATTTTATCATATCTTTTTCTTCAGGTCTCTGATATGTAGTACCTGGATATGGATTAAAATAGATTAAATTTACTTTTGCTTGAATTCCATTTAATAATGTAATTAGTTTTCTAGCTGCTTCAACAGAGTCATTTTTACCTTTAATTACTAAATACTCAAACATTACTTTTTTTCTAGTATCTACTGGAAATGCTTTAACTGCTTCAATAATTGAAGCAATATTATAAGCTTTATTCATAGGTATTAATTCACTTCTTAATTCATCATCAACTGCGTGCAGAGAAATTGCAAGTTGCATTCCTAAGTCTTTTTCACCTAGTTTTTTAATCTTACTAGCAACTCCTGAAGTAGAAACTGTTTGTCTTCTTCTATTAATAGATAAGCCCTCTTCTTCTGAGAATATTTGTACTGCACTTACAAAGTTTTCAAAGTTATCAAGAGGTTCACCCATTCCCATATAAACTATATTTAATGATTTATTTTCAGGAATATCATTATCTCTTTTGATATTTACAATTTGTGCAATATACTCTCCAACTGTTAGGTTTCTAACAAATCCACCCTTTGCCGTTAAACAAAAAGTACACCCTACTTTACAGCCTACTTGAGAGGAAATACAAACTGTATATTGTTCACTTCTTACAATATTTCCATCTTCATCTTTTTTCTTTTTCTTCATTAAAAGTAAAACTGCTTCAACAGTATGTCCATCTCTTAATTTAAAAAGATATTTAATACTACCATCGCTACTTAGCTCTTTTTTTACAATAGTCATGATATCTATTGGGTAGTTTTCTTTTAATTCCTCTTTTAAATCATTAGGAATATTCTTCATATCATCATAAGAGTTTGTATATTTTTTATAAAGCCAATTATAAACTTGCTTTGCTCTAAATGATGGCTTTAACTTTTCTTTTAACTCATCTAATGAGTAATCATATATTGATATTTCTTCAAATTTTGCCATTTATATTTAATCCAATTTTATTTAATTATATTTTTTTCTACTAGATATTTTGTTAGTATTTCTTTTGCACTTTCATGGTTTTTCATAAACTCTTCATGGGCATTATTATCAGTATAATTTGTAACTACAAATATCCCAGCAACTGGTATTTCAAACTGTTTTGCAACACTTAATACTGAGAAAAACTCCATATTTTCAATTCCAACACCATAATCTAAAAACTGTTTAGTTAGTTCTTTGTTTGTTGAAATATAGTTTGAACTATTTACAATCGTGTCATTTCTTGCAAATTTATTTTCTGATTCTAATACATTATCAAGTGGTGTGTAAGCACTTGAAGTTAAAAATCCAAGTTCTATATTGCTAGCTCTTTTTGATTCAACTATATCAAAAATCTTTTTCTCACCATAACTTCCTGCACTACCTACAAATAGTAAGTAATCTGGTTTATCAAAAAGACATTGTTTTGTTAAATTTATTGCTGTTTCAATTAAGCCTACTCCCATTGCAGAGGCAAAGGGAAAAGTCTCATTTCTTCCTGCACAAATAATCATTACTTACACTCCAATACAAAATTTGGGTTGATTGTAATATCTTCATCATTATTTTGAGGTGAAATGTCTGCTGCTACTTTTGAACTTGTAGCCATTATTTCTCTTGAATAAACTAAATTTCTTCTATTTATTGAGTTTATATTTATTTTTTCAACTGCACAATTCTTAGAAATTTTTGCAGATAAAGTATTGGCATACTTATTTGCCCAAATAATTGTTTCAATTCTTAAGTCATCTACACTTTTATTATACAGTTCGCTGCTTATTACCCAAGAGATATTTGAGATATTTAACTTTACATCTTCACTATTTATTTTTTCTTTTACTTCTAAAAGTTTACTTATAAATCTATTTAACTTCTTTGCATTTTGTGATTCAATTTTATACCTTAAGCTTCCAACATAGCCTGTAAATATTTGTTTTTTATTTACATATTTATATCTTGGACTTAAATTATATGTACCATCTTTTGCACTTACATCATCATAGTCTTTTATAAAATCATTAAACTTTTCAATCTCTTTATTAGCATCTGATTCATCTATTTTTGAAATATTTATATTTACATAAGTTGTTAATAAATCAGGACTAACCTTTTTTGAAAATGCTTTATTAAAATTTATTTCATATGAGAATAAAAAAACTGGTAATAAACAAAATATTGAAGCTACTATTATTTTTTTCATTTTATATCCTTACTGGAATTCCATTATCTTTTAAGTAGTGTTTTAAATCCATAATATCAATCTCTTTAAAGTGGAAGATTGAAGCTGCTAGGGCTGCACTTGCACCATGTTCAAAAGCTTCTTTCATATGATCCATAGTTCCAGCTCCACCAGAGGCAATAACAGGAATATCAACTAAATTAGAAATCTTTTGAGTAATTTCTAATTCAAATCCAGTTTTAGCACCGTCTGTATCCATTGAAGTTAGAAGAATTTCTCCTGCACCTCTATCATATACTTCTTGTGCCCATTTTACTGCATCAAGGCCAGTATCTTCTCTACCACCTTTTACAAAAACATGATATGAACCATCAGCAACTTTTTTTACATCAATTGCAGTTACAATACATTGACTTCCAAATCTTTTTGCCCCTTCATTTATTAAATCAGGGTTACTTACAGCAGAAGAGTTAATTGAAACTTTGTCACAACCAACATTTAATAGTGAATAAATATCTTCAAGTTTTCTAATTCCACCACCTACAGTTAAGGGAATAAAAACCTCTTTTGCTACTTGTTTAACAATATCAACTATTGTTCCTCTATTTTCATGACTTGCAGTGATATCCAAAAAAGTTATTTCATCTGCACCTTCATTATTATATCTTTTTGCAACTTCTACTGGATCACCAGCATCTCTTAAACCTACGAAGTTTACACCTTTTACAACTCTTCCGTTATCTACATCTAAACATGGTATTATTCTTTTTGCAAAACTACTCAAATAAATTCCTTAATAATATGTACTAATATCTTATCTAATTGTAAGTTAAATACAGATATACTCTTGCATTAATGGAAAATGTAAAAGCAAAAAAGAAATTCGGACAAAACTTTTTAAAAGATTCAACAATATTGGATAGAATCATCCAATCGATGCCCAACAACAATAACTACGTCGTAGAAATTGGGCCTGGATTAGGTGATTTGACCGAGAAATTAGTCAAGTACAAAGATATGACTGCTTATGAAGTGGATACTGATTTAATTAGTATTCTAAAGTCTAAATTCGCAATACAAATGAATGATGGTAAACTAAAACTGATCCACACTGACGTTTTAGAAGCTTGGGATAAACAAGGTAGCCTTCATGATGGTAAATATGACATGATTGCAAACTTACCATATTATATTGCGACAAATATTATATTAAGAGCATTTGAAGATAAAAACTGTGAACACATTATTGTAATGGTGCAAAAAGAAGTAGCTCAAAAATTTACTGCAAAAGTAAAAGAGAAAGAGTACTCTTCTTTAGGTATTATTGCTGAAAGTTTATCAATCGATTCAAGGTTACTATTTGATGTACCTCCTGAATCATTTGATCCACCTCCAAAGGTAATGTCTTCAATTCTTTTTATAAGAAAAGATTTAAATAAAACTATTGATAAGAGTTTTAAAGACTTTTTAAAGGCCTGTTTCACACAACCAAGAAAGAAGCTTTCAAAAAATCTTTCATCAATAGTTGACAAAAATTTAATATCCGATCTTTTTAAAGAGCTTGATATAAATGATAATATTAGACCTCATGAAGTAAGTTCATCTTTGTATAGCCAATTGCATACAAAGGTAAGAAATGGAAGAGATCAAAACTGAGGAAACTGTTGTAGTTCAAGAAAAGCCAACTACAAATACTAGTGTAAATACACAAAATGAAGCTCCTAAAGAAAAGGAAACTTCTCAAAACAACCCAAATACTCAAGACACAGAGAACAAGAAAAAACCTCCTTTTAATAAAAATAAAAGAAAACCAAGACCTAATAATAATATAAAAAAGGGACCTGCTGGTGGACCAAAAGAGGGATGGGTAAGTGATTTAAAAAAAGCTTACGTTATAAACGAAAAAATTCATAGAGATAGATTAAATCCTCACTATAAATTAAACTTAAATACAACTGCTAAATTGAAGATTACTCCACTTGGTGGATTAGGTGAAATTGGTGGGAATATGATGGTTATCGAAACTGAAAATGAAGCTATCATTGTTGATGTTGGGATGAGTTTCCCAGATGAAGATATGCATGGAGTTGATATTTTAATTCCTGATTTCACATATATTAGACAAATCAAAGATAAAATCGTTGGTGTTATTATTACTCATGGTCATGAAGATCATATTGGTGCAATGCCATACTTATTTAAAGAGATGCAATTCCCAATATTTGGAACATCATTACCACTTGAAATGATTGGTTCAAAATTTGATGAGCACAAAATGAGAGAGCATAGATCTTTATTTAGAGCTGTTCAAAAAAGAAGACCTATTAAAATAGGTAATGAATTTGAAGTAGAGTGGATGCATGTTACTCACTCAATTATTGATTCATCTTCAATTGCTGTTACAACTGAAGCTGGAACTATGATTCATACTGGTGATTTTAAAATTGACCATACTCCATATGATGGATTCCCAACAGATTTACACAGACTTGCACATTACGGAGAGAAGGGTGTTTTACTTTTAACATCAGATTCAACAAACTCACATTCTCCAGGATTTACAAGAACTGAGAAAACTGTAGGACCTACATTTGACAGACTGTTTTCAACAGCTACGGGTAGGGTGATTATGTCAACTTTCTCTTCAAATATTCACAGAGTTGCACAAGCAATTGAAAGAGCAATTTCATTTGGTAGAAAAATCTGTGTTATTGGTAGATCAATGGAAAAGAACTTAGACTTAGCAATGAGCTTAGGTTATATAAAGTTCCCAAAAGATCAATTTATTGATGCACATGAAGTTAATAAATATAATGATAAAGAAGTTTTAATTGTAACAACTGGTTCTCAAGGTGAAGCAATGTCTGCACTTTATAGAATGGCAATTCATGAGCATAGACATATTAAAATTAAACCAGATGATCAAATTATTCTTTCAGCAAAAGCAATTCCTGGAAATGAAGCAAGTGTTTCTGGAATAATTAACCACTTATTAAAAGCTGGGGCTAAAGTAGCATACCAAGAGTATGGAGATATTCACGTTTCAGGACATGCTGCACAAGAAGAGCAAAAATTAATGCTTAGACTTGTAAAACCTAAATTCTTCTTACCAGTTCATGGTGAGTATAACCATGCATTAAAACATGGGCAAACAGGTATTGCGTGTGGAGTATTAGAAAGAAATGTATATATTATGGGTGATGGAGAACAAATTGAAGTAACTCCTAAATATCTTAAAAAAGTTAAAACAGTTAAAACTGGTAAAGTTTATATTGATAATCAACTTAACCATAAAATCTCTGATGATATTGTTATTGATAGACAAACTATGGCAAACGAGGGTGTTGTAATGATTGTTGCTCAAATTAATGAAAATGATAGAACATTAGCACAAAGACCTAAAGTTACTTCATTTGGATTAGTTCCTGATAAACAAGATAAATTCTTCTCTAAAGAAATAGAAGACTTATTATCAACATTCCTAGAAAATGTTAAACCTGGAATTTTCAAAAACAGTAGAATCTTAGAAGACGAATTAAGAAAAGTTGTAAGAAAACACTGTATTAGAAAATACAAGAAATATCCAATGATAGTTCCAACTATCTTTGTACAATAATTAAGGATTTGCATGAACTTTAAAGAGGTTATTAAAGATGTTTTATTAACAGAAGCAAAAGAGATTGAAAAAGCAGCACAAAATATCTCTTTTGATATTGACAAAGCAATTGATTTAATAATTAATTCAAAGGGAAAACTTATAATCACTGGTGTTGGGAAATCTGGACTTGTTGGTACTAAAATTGCTGCAACATTAGCAAGTACTGGAACAAGCTCTTTTTTCTTACATCCCACAGAAGCTATGCATGGTGATTTAGGAATGATTAGTAAAGATGATATTGTTCTTGGAATTTCTTATAGTGGGGAAAGTGAAGAGTTAGTTCAAATTTTACCTCACTTAAAAAGATTTAATATTCCATTAATCGCAATGGCAAGAAATGAAAAATCTACACTTGCTAAATACTCTGATGTATTTATTAATATTTCAGTAGAAAAAGAGGCTTGTCCTTTAGATACTGCACCAACTTCATCTACAACCTTAACTATGGCAATGGGTGATGCACTAGCAGTTTGCTTAATGAAAAAAAGAAACTTCCAAAAAGAAGATTTTGCATCATTCCACCCAGGTGGAAGTTTAGGTAAAAAACTTTTTGTAAAAGTAGATGATTTACTTAGAAAAGATGATTTACCAATCGTTTCACGTGAAACAAAACTAAAAGATGCAATTGTAGCTATGAGTGCTGGAAGACTTGGAAGTGTAATTATTACCGATGAACAGAACAAAGTTCTTGGGCTTTTAAGTGATGGTGACTTAAGAAGAGCACTTATGGAAAATGATTTTTCAATAGATTGTAATGTAGAAGATATTGCAACTATGAATCCAAAAACATTGAATAATAAGAACCTATTAGCAAGTGATGCATTAGAGGTTATTGAAGATTATAAAATTCAGCTTCTTGTTGTAACAGAAGAGGATAATAAACTTGTTGGAGTTTTACATATTCATGATTTAGTAGAAGCTGGAATTAAATAATGAAAAGAACAAACGAACAAAAACCAGAGAGAGTTAGATTAAATAAATTTATTTCTCATAATAGTGGCTACTCAAGAAGAGAAGCTGATAAATTAATAGAAGAGGGCAAAGTTACTATAAATGGTAAACTAGTTGAAAGTCTATCTACAAAAGTATCACCTAATGACGAAGTTCATATAGGTAAAAAAATCATTAAAGAAGATAAAAACCGAATGGTAACAGTTATTGTATATAACAAACCAAAAGGGGAAATAGTTTCTAAAAGTGATCCTCAAGGCAGAAGAACTATTTTTCATACACTAGGAAGCAAATATAAACACTTTTTACCAATAGGGCGACTCGACTATGCAAGTGAAGGAGTTCTGCTTTTAACAGACTCTGTAGACGTTTTAAATAACATTGTTCATTCTGACTTAGAAAGAGTATATAAAATCAAAGTAAATGGTTTTATTACTAAAAAAGTTGAAGAAGCAATGCAAAAAGGTTTAGAACTTGAAGATGCATCAAATGGTGCACATAAAGATAGTAAAATCAAAGGTATGAAATTTGCTCCATTTTTAGCTTATGATATTCAAAGAAATGATACAAATTTTTCTAGAATTAAAGTAGTTATAAATGAAGGTAAAAATAGAGAACTTAGAAGATTTTTTGCTCACTTTAGTTTAGATGTTATGGACTTAAAAAGATTAGAGTTTGGTGGGATTTCTTTAAATAATCTACCAACTGGAAAATCAAGATTCCTTTCAAGAGAAGAGTATAGAAACTTAAAAATCTTTATGAACGAAGAAGATGCAAGACTTAGCGAATAAATTTAGGCCAACAAGTTTAGAAACTTTTGTTGGCCAATCTCACATAATTTCAAAAAACAAAACCTTATATAAACTCATAAAACAAAAAGACATTCCACACCTATTCTTTTATGGAAAACCTGGAACTGGGAAAACTACCTTAGCTAAAATTATTGCAAAAGAAATAGGAACTGATTATTACTATTTTAATGCAACTTCAATCAAAGTAGAAGATTTACGTAAAGTATTTGATAGATATAAAAATGCTTTAATTAAACCTTTAATCTTTATAGATGAAGTACATAGACTATCAAAAAATCAACAAGAAGTTTTACTTCCAATAATGGAAAATTATGATGCAATAATTATTGGTGCTAGTACAGAAAATCCATTTTTCACATTAACAAATGCTATTAGATCACGTTCTTTTTTATATGAATTCAAAGCTTTTACAAAAGAGGATATGACAAAAATTTTAGATGTAGTTTTAAGTGATACAAATATATTATTAGATGAAGAAGCTAAAGAGTATTTAATCATTTCTAGTTCTGGAGATGCTAGGGCTATGTTAACTTTATTAAATTTTTCAACAAAAGTTACAAGCGAAATCACAATTGAACATTTAAAACAGTTAAGGGAAAATGCAATAGGAGATGGAGTTTCATCTTCTGACACTCACTATGACCTAGCAAGTGCTCTTATTAAGTCAATGAGAGGCTCTAACATTGATGCAGCACTATATTATCTATCTAGATTAATAAATGGTGGAGAAAGTGTTGATTTTATTACTAGACGTCTTGTAATATTTGCAAGTGAAGATATAGGAAATGCAAATCCAAATGCTTTAAATTTAGCAGTAAGTACAATGCAAGCTTGTAATAAAATAGGGTACCCTGAATCTAGAATCATGTTATCGCAGTGTGTTATATATTTAGCTTCATCTCCAAAATCAAATAGTGCATATATGGCAATAAATAAAGCAATTAGTGAAGTTAAAAGTGGTAGAATATTAGAGATACCAAAGCATCTTGATTCACAACATATTGGATATAAATATCCCCATGATTATGGTGGATATATACAACAAGAGTACCTAAAAGAGGATTTACATCTTTATGAAAGCTCAAATATTGGTTTTGAAAAAACTCTAAATGATTGGATCAGCAAAATAAAAAACAAGGATAACTAGTGGAATACTACTCATGGATACTTACTTTTCATATTATGGCATTTATGTCATGGATGGCAATGCTTTTTTACTTACCTAGACTTTATGTTTACCATGTAGAGAATAAGAATAAAAAAGATTACGTTGATATTGTTAAGATACAAGAGTTTAAAATATATAAGTATATTGGTATGCCAGCAATGTGGGCAACTATTATAAGTGGTGCTTTTATGCTTTATTTAAATCCTTATATGCTTTCAGGTGAAGCTGGAGGCTGGATGCATGCAAAACTATTAGTAGCATTTTTTTTAATTGTTTATAGTTTTTCATTAGAAAAATATAGAAAAGATTTAGAAAAAGAAAACTACGAAAAAAGTGGTAATTTCTTTAGAGCATATAATGAAGTTCCAACTGTCTTATCTTTATTAATTGTTGGATATGTAATTACAAAAACTTTTTCTATTTTATTTACAGCCATTACATTACTTGTAGGTGCTTTTATTATCTATAAAGTATTAAAACAAACTCCAAAAGATGCAAAATGAGTTTTGATAAACATTATGTCTTAGACACAAATATTATGTTAGAAGATGCTTCTAATATATACAAATTAGCAGATGACTCAAAAAACCTTATAATCTTACCAGAAACAGTACTTGATGAAATTGATAGTAAAAAAAGTGGTTTTGATGAAATAAACTTTCAAGCAAGAGAGTTTGCAAGAATATTGGAAAGTGCTGATATTATAGAATCAAAAAAGCAAGGTGAGTATAAAATCATTAGACTTCAAATTAATGATAAATTAAATGCAATTATAGATGTAATCTCAAAAGAAAATTATGATGTAAATGTTAAGAATGTTCCAATTAATATCATAAATGATAGAAAAATCCTAGAGATTGCTACATTTGCAAATACCTATTATAAAGTAGAAATAGAATTTTTATCTCTTGATATTATGGCAAGAACAAGAGCAATATCCCTAGATATTAAAACTGATGCTTTAGTTGGTAATAAAGAAGAGTTCAACTATGAATTTGTAAAAGAAGTTGAAGTCAGCTTTGAAGATACAGAATTTTTAGACAATGCTTTAATAACTGATTTTGATGAAGCTTATAAACCATATAACTATAACTACTGTTTTAAAGTTAAATCTTCTGATCAAATTATCCTTGCAACAGTACAAAACAATAGAATAATACTTTTAGATGAAGGTGAAATTAGGAATCAAATAATTACACCCTTAAATAAAGAACAACTATTTTTCTCAAATGCAATACTTAGCCATTTTTATAATGTTCTAATAGTAGAAGCAAAAGCAGGTTCTGGTAAAACTTTGCTTGCATTAAGTGGCGCTTTAAAACTTGTTAGACAAAAACATTTTCAAAGAATTATTTATATTAGAAACTCTATTGAATCATTGGATAAAGGTGAAGATGTTGGATACTTACCTGGGCTTGAAGAAAAGTTTGCAATATACAATCATCCATTAATGGATAGTTTAGATTACATTATTAGAAGTGATTATAAAAAGAAAAAATCTAAAAAGAATAATGATTTCATACAAGAACTAGATGATGCAGAAGTAACTATAAGAATAGAAGAATTAATCAAAAACTATGCTATTGAAACTATGTGGGTTGGAGAGATGAGAGGTAGAACTTTATCTAATGCGTTTATAATTATTGATGAAGCACAAAATATGTCAAATAAAACTATGCAAATGGTATTATCAAGAATTGATAATACATGTAAAGTTGTGATACTTGGATCGAATAAACAAATAGATAACTTCTATGTTAATAAATACACAAATGCATTAACAACTCTATTAAAATCAACTCAACATAAAAGTGATCTTGTTAACAATTTTGCAATTAAATTACAAAAAGTTCTAAGAGGTCCAATTACAGAATGGGCTGAAAAGATATTTTCAAAATAAACTACTTATATCTTTACAAATCTAAATTTGTAAAGATATAGTATTGAATCATTTGATCAACTACTTAATACCTTTTATAATAATATTCTCACTACATACTTAAATATGTATTTAATATCTCATAATATTTAACTTTTTATTCAAAAAAGCCTTTAAATAGGTCAATAACTATTTCATATTTCTAAAAAATCTATTATAATAATAAATAAAATACAAACTACAATACGTATAGGAGTAAGAATGTCACTACTACAATATACATCAAAAGAGATGTTTTCATCAACTGAGCTTATTAGAAAAAGTAAAATGGTTTTTGATAAGCTTCAAAATGATGAAATAGAAAAAGCCGTAATATTAAGAGATGGAAAACCTAGTTTTATGTTAATGGATTTTAATAAATATGAAGCATTAATTAATGAATATTTAGAAATGAAAAATACAATGAAAGAAAAACCTTTGATTAAAAATGTTTCACATGAAACAATTTCTAAGCCTGTTGAAAAAAGAATTGAAAAAAATGAAAACAGTAATTCAGAAATAAACAATGACGAATTAGAGAAAGCATTAGCTCAAATTGATCAATTAGAATTAAATACAACAAATGAAACACCTACATCTCAAAAAGATAAAAAAGAACAACTAAAAGACTTTTGGGAATAATATGTATGATGTGATAATAGTAGGTTCAGGTGGTGCTGGACTAACTGCAGCATTAAGTGCAAAACAAGAGGGTAAAGAAGTTTTAGTTATAACTAAAACTCTAGTGACACATTCACAAACATGTCAAGCACAAGGTGGTATTAACGCAGTTTTATATGAAAATGAAGATAGCATTGAACAACATATAAATGATACATATAAAGCAAGTTTAAATCTAGCATCAAAACAGAATATTAAGTACCTATGTGAGCATGCAAAAGATGCAATAATATGGTTAAATAAAATTGGTGTTCCTTTTAGTAGAGATGAAAATAATCAAATAAGCCAAAGAAAATTTGGTGGTACTAAAATGCTCAGAACATGTTATTCTAGTGATTATACAGGATTAAAAATTCTGCAAACACTTTATGATAAGTGCCTAAATGAAAAAGTAGAATTTTTAGAAGAGCACATACTCCTAGATTTAATTATGGATGAATATAAAATATCATGTGCAGGTGTTACAATACTAGATATAAAAAGTAGTGAACTAAAAGATATCCATGCAAAATCAATTATACTAGCAACTGGTGGCTATGCTGGTATATATTCTAATAAAACTACAAACTCTACTTCAAATACAGCTGATGGTCTTGCAATTGCATATAAAAATAAAGTTGAATTATCTAACATGGAGTTCGTACAGTTTCATCCAACTACACTTAAACATACAAATATATTAATTAGTGAAAGTGCTAGAGGTGAGGGTGGCTTTCTATTAGATTGTAATAAAGAGAGATTTATAGATGAGTTAACTACAAGAGATAAAGTTTCAAGAGCTATATATAAAAAACAAAGTGATAATAATGATGTATATCTAGATTTAAGGCATTTAGGTAGTCAAAAAATTAAAGAGATTATGCCACAAGAAAGGGATTTGGCAAAAGAGTTTTCTAACATTTTAATTGAAGAAGAGATTCTTCCAATTGAACCAGCAAGTCATTATAGTATGGGTGGAATCAAAGTAGATATAAACGGTCAAACAAATATAAAGAATTTATATGCCTTAGGTGAGTGTGCCCAAGCTAATATTCATGGAGCAAATAGATTAGGAGGGAATTCTTTATTAGAACTTATTGTTATGGGCAAAACTGTAGGAGCTTATGCAGCAAAAAATCATATTAAATGTGAATATCAAATAAAAAGTAATATAGAAGATTTAAATGTACAAATAAATACTCTATTAACAAATGATAATTGCTTGAATTTTTATGAAGATAAAAATAGACTTGCTGATATGCTTTTTAGTAAAGTTGGATTATTTAGATCAAAAGATTCTTTATATCAGGCATTAGATCAGGTAAGAAAACTAAGAGATAATATTGATAATATTGGAATTAATGATAAATCAAAAGTTTATAACAAAAACTTAATTGACTATATAGAATATAAAAATACTCTTGATATTGCTAAAGTTACTATATTAAGTGCTATTCATAGAAAAGAGTCTAGAGGTTCACACTTTAGAGTAGATTATGAAAATACTGATGAAGAACTAAACTTAATAACAACAATAAAACTAAATGATGGAATTGACTGTGTTTATTATGAGGATATCAAATGAAAATATCTATAAAAAGATTTGATTCAAAAGATGAAAGTATTAGATTTTATACTGTAAGCAATACTAACGCTCTTAAATCTTTGATTGAAATAAAAGAGAATATAGATTCAACTCTAGCATTTAGATGTGGATGTAAAAGTGGAGTATGTGGATCATGCGCAATAAGAGTAAATGGAATAGAAAAACTTGCTTGTAAAACTAAAATAAAAGATGGTGATTTAATAGAGCCAATAAAATATAGAACAATAATAAAAGATTTAGTTGTTAATAATAGTGAACAAACTAATGAATTAAATAAAGTACTTAATAGTATTAATACAGATTCAGATGTTGAATTATCAAAAAATGATATATACTTGATTGATGTACAGAGCAACTGTATTTTATGTAACTCTTGCTATAGTTCTTGTCCAGTGTATGAAGTTAATAAAGATTTTATTGGTCCATTTGCTTTAACTAAAGCATTAAGATATATAAAGGATAAAAGGAATACAAGTGATAAAAAAGTACTTGATTCTATTCAATCAAATGGAATTTGGGATTGTACACTTTGTAGCGCTTGTACACTTGTATGTCCACAACATATTGATCCAAAGAATGACATAATGCAATTACAAAACATAGCTGTACAAAATGGTTTTGATAATCCTAATTTAAACAGTTTTAACATGGATTTTGGAAGTAATGACTTTGGAGGATTTAATCCTAATGGATTTTAATTAAGAGCAGTTATGCTCTTAATATTATAAATTATCTTTTAAATAAGAGTAATCAGATACTTTAGTCCACTCTCTAACTTTCTTCATATATTCATTTTGAGAATCAAGTACTTCTTTTAATAATTCAGATTTAGATGATAAATCATCTCTTAATTCTTTATTTGCTTTTTTCATTTCATCCATTACATTCTTAGGAAATGTCTTTACTTTAATATTTGGATAATCAGTTTTCATCTTTTCCCATGCATTAGCATTCATATCATAGTTTTGAATATACATATCATATGCACTTAGTCTCATTGCATATACTAAAATATCTTGTAACTCTTTTGGCAATTTTTTATATGATTTTTTATTAATTATAAAATGCATTTCAGAAGCTGGCTCATGCCATCCAGTATAATAAAATGGTGCAATTTTGTGGAATCCCATTTTTATATCCATTGATGGGCCAACCCATTCTAATGCATCAAGTGAGTTTCTTTCTAATGCAGTAAATAATTCACCTGGTGCAATATTTGTAACTTGTACTCCAAGTTTTGCCATAACTTCTCCTGCAAATCCAGGTATTCTCATTTTTAGACCTTTTAAATCTTCTAATGAATTAATCTCTTTTCTAAACCATCCTCCCATTTGAACTCCAGTGCTACCCCCTGGAAATGAAAGTACATTATGTTTTGCATAAACTTTTTGCATAAGTTCTAAACCACCACCATGATAAAACCATGAATACTGCTCAGGACTAGTTAGACCAAAAGGCATAGAAGTAAACGGTAAAGTATTTATATCAATACCTTTCCAATAATATGATGCACTATGCCCCATATCATATTGTCCACCTTTAACCATATCTAAAATCCCTAGAGGTGCTTTATGTTTGTTTGCAGTATCAACTCTAATAATTAACTTTCCATTTGACATATCTTTTGCCATTTTTGCCATATTTTCAGCTGCATCAATTAGTGGACTTGCAGTCGGTCCCCATGTTGCTGCTAGTTTTAAGTTGTAAACTTTGTCTTCTTTTAGATCTTTTTTAACTACCGATACAGTTTTTTTCTCTTCTGTACAACCAGTAAATAAAAGTACTGATGAAATAGAAACTAATAGTAATAGTTTTTTAATCATATTGTTCATGCTTTCCCTTTTTATAAATTCATTGATTATATTAAAAAGAAAATGTAATAATTCTTAAAATTGTATTTTAGATAATTGTTAGGTTTCACGTGAAACCATTAGTTTAAGAGTTTAAACTAATGGCTAAATATTTAATTAAACAGTAAAGTCATGTAGATCTTTAAATAAAAATGCTTCTACGATTTCATCTATACTTTTTTGAGTTGGAGCAATTAAAGCAATCATTCCCTCATCAATAAATGGCCAAACATATTCAAGTTCATTAATAACAACAACTGAATCTATCCATTCATTTATATCTTCTCTTCTATCATAAAAAGTTACATTTGATATCTTTCCATCATCTAATGTAACAAAAGCCCATGCATTATTCTCTTCAATAGAACTTATTACACATAAATGTCTATCTCTTGAATCTACAGGTATTAATATTGTCATGTATTACTCACTTATTTTAATATTATAAATCATTCAAATTTACTTGATTTTACTATTTTTTATCTTAAGATAAAAATTCTTTTTTATACCACAGTGAAAAAACATATAGTGAATATAAATGCTGTTTAAACTTTCTATTTTTTGATAGCTCATAAATATGTTTTATGTACTCCACATTAAATAAATCAGTATACTTATTAACATCTAAAATAGTTGTTAATATTGAGTCTTTATACTCTTCATTTAGCCACTCATTAAATGGAGAATTAAAACCTTTTTTAGTTCTATTGATTATTGTTTCAGGAATATATTTTTTAGCAATTTTCTTTAATAAATATTTATTAGTATTTCCAACTTTTATATCTGAGTTTATACTAAACATATAGTTTACTAAATTCACATCTAAAAATGGTGTTCTCACTTCAAGAGAATTATGCATAGAAATTCTATCAACTTTTGATAAAAGACCATCCCCTAACCAAATTTTTAAATCAATATAACTCATCCAATCCACTGGATCTTTTTTTGCTTTTTCACTTTTGTATGTTGGAAGTTTTTTAAATAATCTTTTTCTTTGTATATCTGTATAAATTTCACCAAAAGAGTTATATAGATTTTGCTTTTTAACTATTCTTCTAAGATATTCACTCTCTTTAGTATTGTTTTGTAAAGCACCAATAATATCATTTAAAAAACTGTTTTGACCATTTGATAAACTTTTTTCAAACTCATAATATTTTAAAAACTTAGCATAATTATCATACCCTAAAAAAATCTCATCACTACCTTCACCTGAAAGTACAGTTTTGATTCCCATATCATGAATTCTTCTTGTCATGATATTTAATGGAACTGCAGCACTATCTCCATGTGGTTCTTCTAAGGCATCTAAACTATCTTCAAAATACTCTATATAATCTTTTTTTGATATTTCAATTGGATTATGATTTGAACCAATGTGATCAGCTGTAATTTTTGCATAATCTAATTCACAGTAATTTTTATATTCGTTATAACCAATTGAAAAAGTATTTATTTTTTTTCCAGTTAACTTTGTATAAAGTGCAGAAATTAATGAACTATCAATTCCACCACTTAAAAGTGAACCAACTTCAACATCACTAACCAATCTTTGTTCAACACTGTTAATCAAAAGTTCTTCAATTGTATTTAAAGCTGTTGTTTCACATGAAACATTTTTATAGG
This sequence comes from uncultured Arcobacteraceae bacterium, assembly GCA_964022095.1. GTDB lineage: Bacteria > Campylobacterota > Campylobacteria > Campylobacterales > Arcobacteraceae > Malaciobacter_A. The sequence continues at coordinate 5,139 of CAXHZO010000006.1, read as the reverse complement.
TGTTTATCTTATAATATCTTTTATTTTGAAGCTCAGAGGCTTTATTTGGCTCATAAATCATATAAGTAGATGCTTCAAGCTTTTTTATGTCTTGATAGAAAGTATCTTCTCCATATGAAACAAAATATTGCATGAATTTATTAACTGCAACTTTATTTAAATTTGGTTTATAATCAAGTAGTTTTAAAACAGATTTTATAGAAGAAGAAAAAATAAATTTACTATCTTTAAAATAGTAAAAAAATGGTTTTTTACCATATCTATCTCTAGCACAAAAATATTTATTCTTTTTTATATCATAAATACAAAAAGAGAACATACCATTTAATTTACTTAAAAAATCATATTCATACTTTTGATAAAGTCTTAAAATTACTTCACTATCACTTTTTGTTTTACAGTCTAAATTCTCTGTTTTTATTAACTGTTTATAATTATAAATTTCACCATTAAAAACTAAAACTAAATCATCAAATACCATTGGTTGATTAGCTTCATCATCTAAATCAATGATTGCTAATCTTGTATGACCAAATTCTTTGTTATTAATTTTAATTGAGCTTTTAAAATCTGGCCCTCTATTATTCATATGATCTAAAGCACTAGTGAAATTTTCACTAGTAAAATTACTACCGATTATTCCACACATAATTACAATCCAAAAAAGTTATTGATTATTAGAATATACACAAATACAATTAATACAAATACAATAGAACTAACTAATACAGCAAATGTAGTATCAATAGGTTTACAATTGTATAAGGACGAAAGATTCACATTATTAACAGCAAGTGGAACAGCAAACTCTAAAAATAAAATTGCAGCAATCATTGGCTCTAAATTAAATTGTAAGATTACATATAAACCAATAAGAGGCAAAATAATATGTTTGAAAAATGAAATATTAAACGATAATTTCCAATTTGCAGTTCTTATTTTAACCTGCGACATAAAAATACCAAAAATAACTAATTGCATAACTATAGAAGCGTATGCTCCCATAGTAAATAACTTTTCAAAATCAGCATTAAAGGAATATCCCATATAATTATATAAAAGTGCAAAAACAGCTGCATGAATTGCTGGAATTTTAAATATCTCTTTTAATGCATCAATAAATCTAAACTTATCTCCTGCAAAAAAATAAACAGAAAATATATAGATATAAAAAACATTTGCTATGTTTATTAAAGAAGTATAAGGAACACTTTGTACACCAAAAAGTGCAATTCCAAGTGGAATTCCTAAGTTACCTGTATTACCAACTAAAGAACTAGCTAAAAATATTGACTTGTCTTGTACTTGTTTTTTAAATACTTTTTTTGCATAAATAAGTGCAATAAAAAGACTGATAAAAACAGCAATAAAATAAACAATTGGAACAGTGATAAATTCACTATTAATAGGAGCTCTTGTTAATCCCCAAAATATTAAGATAGGGGCTAAGAAATATAAGTTTAGTATTACAATTGTTTTTTCGTTTACTTGTTCTTTGAAAACTAATTTAAATAAAAAACCTATGATAATAAATAGATAGATTGTAGCTACAGAGAGTAAAGCTTCGATAAAAGATCCTTTAATAAAAAGGATATTTTATCATATTAAATTGCAGGCTTAGCTTTTATGCTGCCATTATACCTTTGATCATAAAGAATATTGCAGCAGATAGCATAGCAGCAGCAGGAACAGTAATAATCCAAGCAGCAACAATTTTTTTAACTGCATCTCTTTTAACATATTTAGTTCTTTTTGCTTCTTTTACATCTTTCTTTTCTTGTTTAACTAAAGTCTCTTTATCTTCAATATCTTTATATAATTCAACAATTCTTTGATAATTAGATTTTGATTTATTTTCAATAACTTCAAGTTCAGAAAGTTCTGTTTGCATTTTATCTAACTCTTTTTTATGCTTTTTAAACTTTTTTCTAAGCCCTTGTAAAAATCTTTGTTCATTTGAATCAAGATACTCTCTTAAGAATCCAACACCAAATACTCCACCAACTGCAATGTGAGTTGAAGAAACTGGTAATCCTAATTGAGATGCAATAATAACAGTAATAGCAGCAGCCATTGCAATAGAAAAGGCTCTCATTTGATCTAATTCTGTAATTTCTGAACCAACAGTTTTAATTAACTTAGGACCAAATAAAGCAAGACCTACAGCAATACCAAGTGCTCCAACAGCCATAACCCATAAAGGAATATCAACTTTAGAGTTAATACCGTTACTCATAATGGCATCATTAATAGCTGCTAATGGTCCAATTGCATTTGCAACATCATTTGCACCATGAGCAAAAGAAAGAAGTGCAGCTGCAAAAATTAAAGGAATAGTAAATAGACTATTAACTGAATCTCTATCATTAGCTAGTTTATTTGCAGATTTTGCAATCATTGGCTTAACAAGTACATAAATACCAATAGCAATAGCTAAACCAATTCCAGCAGCAGTAAAGAAATCAAGTTTGATGATTTTTTTGATACCTTTTAAAATAAGATAAGTAGCAAATGCCCAAGACATAATTGCAATTAAATAAGGAACAACAACTTTTGCAGAATTAATCATATCTTTTTTAAAGACTATTTTGGTTTTTATCAAGTACAAGAATCCTGCTGCAATTAAACCCCCAAGAACTGGTGAGATAACCCATGAAGCAGCAATCTTACCCATTGTTCCCCATGAAACAATTGCAAAACCAGCAGCTGCAATACCAGCACCCATTACACCACCAACAATAGAATGAGTAGTTGATACAGGAGCTCCAATAGAAGTAGCGAAATTAAGCCATAAAGCAGCAGATAACAATGCAGCAGTCATTGCCCATATAAAGATTTGAGGATCATCTATTAAAGCAGGATCAATAATTCCTTTTTTAATTGTTTTTACAACATCCCCACCAGCAATAAATGCTCCCATTGCCTCAAAAATAGCAGCTATTATGATAGCTGACATAAGAGTAAGTGCTTTAGAACCAACAGCCGGTCCTACATTATTTGCAACATCATTTGCACCAATATTCATAGCCATATATGCACCAAATACTGCACCAATGATTAAGAATGTATTATTAGGTATATTTCCATGAGAAGTATATGACCATAAAAATACAAGAACCATAAAAAGTAGTGCTAAAGAGACTTTTGCTAGACCTGATAAAGTTTTTTCATTTGCCTTATCAATCTTTTCGATTGTCTTAAAATCCAAGGTAATCCTTTGTAATTATTCTGTAACTAAAAATTTGTAGGATTATAGTGGGAAAGTACTTACTAAAAGCTTAGATATAGCTTAAATTTTTTATTACTAAAATATCTATATTATATGATATCTCTATAATTTATTCTGTAAAATTTGTGATTGTTTTTGTAGTTTTGAGGGGTTAAAATTGTCTGAAAATATATTTGTAAGTTTTTTATAAAAAGTGGAGAAGAAGAGATTAATCTCTTCTTCTTCTAGAGTCTCCTCCACCACTTCTAGATCTATTAGAATTTCCTCTTCTTGAGTCTCCTCCACCGCTTCTATTTCTAGAACCGTATCTTGATCCTCCTCTTCCTCTACCTCTTCCACCATTTCCTCTACTGTCATTTCCAGCATATTTACCAGCATTTTCAATTAGTCTTAGAATATCTTTTTCAGATTTACCAATTGTATTATTACCTTTTACATATGTTGATGAAGAAATCATTGAAGCTAATTTATAAGCAATTGTAGAAATATCAAACTCTTCTTTTAACTCTTCAACTAAAGATAAAGCGTAATCTTGAATATCTTGCTCTTTAATTTTACTTAATAAATCAGTAACTTTTTTCTCTTTAACTGAGCTAATATTTGGAACTTCTTTACCTTCAAGTTTAGTACCAATATTTTTTTCAATTTTTTGAAGCATTCTAAATTCATGAGGAGTAACAATTGAAACTGCCATACCTTCTTTACCAGCTCTACCAGTTCTACCGATTCTGTGAACATAAGACTCACTATCAAATGGTAAGTGATAGTTAAATACGTGAGTTACATCATTTACATCTAATCCTCTAGCAGCAACATCAGTTGCAATTAGAATCTCTAATTTAGAAGTTTTAAATGCTCTAATAGCTTCTTCTCTTTGTCTTTGCTCCATGTCACCATGAAGACCTTTAGCCATAAATCCTTGAGAAACTAAGAAAGTAGATAATCTATCAACTTCTTTTTTTGTTCTACAAAAGATGATTGATTTTTCAGGGTTTTTGAAATCGTATAATCTAATTAAAGCATCATCTCTTTCTTTTTCTTCTACAACGTAGAATGTTTGTGTAATTTTAGAATTAGTTACATCTTTTTTAGTTAATGTAATAAATTCTGGCTCTTTTAAAATATTTTGTGCAAGTTTTTTAATTGCCATTGGCATTGTTGCAGAGAATAATAAAGTTTGTCTATTTTCTGGTAAGAAAGTAAAAATCTCTTTAATATCGTCTAAGAATCCCATATCAAGCATTTCATCTGCTTCATCTAAAATTACATAATCAGGTTTGATATTGATTTTATTTCCTCTTAAAAGATCTAAAAATCTTCCTGGAGTTGCTACAATGATTCCTGCATTTTCAATAAGTTTGATTTGTCTAGCATAAGCTTGTCCACCATAAACTGTTGCAGTGTTTATTCCTAAAAATCTACCAAATCTGTATAATTCATCTGATACTTGCATTGCAAGTTCTCTAGTTGGAACAATAACTACTGCCTCAACTCCTGATTTACCCTTCATTTTATTTAAAACTGGAAGACCAAATGCTGCTGTTTTTCCTGTACCTGTATGAGCTTGCCCAACCATATCTTTACCATCTAAAACAACTGGTATTGCTTGTTCTTGTATTGGACTTGGTTCTTTAAAACCTGCTTCATCTATTGCTTTTTGCAATAATTCTTTGAAATTGAATTCGTTAAAAGTCATTCTTTACCTTAGTATATATTATAAAATGATACACACGGTTATATAAAGTTTGATACTATCTCCCATAAATGTACGATTAAAACGCTATTTCAGTCTTGCAAGTAAGTCAGTTTATCTAAAAATGAATCTTTGAATGAGTTCAAAGTAGAATGGGGGTATATAAATGTGTATAATTTGGCGGATTATATCTAATTTTAGATAAATTTAAGCTTTA